>NZ_RWIR01000081.1 GCF_009764265.1 Pseudomonas sp. PB101 | reverse complement strand
GCGAGGTTTCGCCGACGTTCAGGGCAGTGTCGGCAACCACGATGGTGGCGGTCGGCAGCACGGTGTCGATGGTGAAATTGGCGGAGTTGGTCGTGCCGGTGCCGGCGTTGCCCGCGAGGTCGGCGATCCCGGCGTTGTTCAGGGTGATCAGGTTGGTCGTGTCATTGGTGCTCGCGTTCGGGGTGAACGTGGCGGTCCAGGTAATGCCCCCGTCGCTGCTGTTCACCGAGGTCAAGGTGCCGTTGGGAACGGACAGCTCAGCGTTGCTGAAACCGCTCACCGCCTCGCTGAAGGTGATGGTCACCAGCGAGGTTTCACCGGCACTCAGGGTCGGATCGGCCATGACAATGGTCGCGGTCGGGCGCTGGCTGTCGATGACGTAGTTATTCGAATCCGTGGTGCCGCTGCCGCTGTTGCCCGCCACATCGGTCACACCGGTATTGGCCAGGGTGATCAGGTTGCTTGTGTCGGTGATGCCGGCCGTCGGAGTAAATGTCGCGGTATAGGTGATGTTGTCCGACGTGGCCAGCCCACTGAGCGTGCCGTTGGCCACTGTCATGTCGGCCAGGGTGAACCCGGTCACTGCTTCGCTGAAGGTGATGGTGATCGTGGTTGTCTGGCCCACGGCCAGTGCCGGGTCGGTGACCACGATGGTCGCGGTCGGACGCTGGGTGTCGATGGCGTAATTGTTCGAGTCGGTGGTACCGCTGCCCGCATTGCCGGAAGCATTCTGCACACCACTGTTGTCCAGGGTGATCAGGTTGGTGGCGTCGGTGATGGTTGCGGTGGGTGTAAAGGTCGCCGTCCAGGTGATGCCGCCATCGCTGCTGCTCACCGCAGTGAGCGTACCGTTGGCGATGGTCAGGTCGGCATTGCTGAAACCGCTCACCGCTTCACTGAAGGTGATGGTCACCAGCGAGTTTTCGCCGACGCTCAGGGCAGTGTCGGCCACCACGATGGTGGCGGTCGGCAATACGGTGTCGATGGTGTAGTTGGCGGAATTGGTCGTGCCGGTGCCGGCGTTGCCCGCAAGATCGGCGATGCCAGTGTTGTCCAGGACGATCAGGTTGCTCGTGTCGTTGACCGCGACGTTCGGCGTGAAGGTCGCCGTCCAGGTGATGCCGCCGTCGCTGCTGCTCACCGCGCTCAACGTGCCGTTGGGAACGGACAGGTCAGCGTTGCTGAAACCGTTCACCGCCTCGCTGAAGGTGATGGTCACCAGCGAGGTTTCACCGGCGTTCAATGTCGTATCGGCCAGCACGATCGTGGCGGTCGGACGAACAGTGTCGATGGCATAGTTGTTCGAGTCGGTGGTGCCGCTGCCGGCGTTGCCCGCCAGATCGCTGACCCCGGTGTTGTCCAGGGTGACCAGGTTGGTCGTATCGTTGATACTCGCGAAAGGCGTGAAGGTTGCCGTCCAGGTGATGCCGCCATCGCTGCTGCTGACGGCTGTCAGCGTGCCGTTGGTAATGGTCAGGTCGGCGTTGCTGAAACCGCTGACCGCCTCACTGAAGGTGATCGTCACCAGCGAGGTTCCGCCGATTCCCAGCAACGTGTCCGTCATCACGATAGTTGCCGTTGGCCGCACGGTGTCAATAGCGTAGTTGTTGGAGTCGGTGGTGCCGCTGCCGGCGTTGCCCGCCAGATCAGCCACGTCGGTGTTGTCCAGGGTGATCAGGTTGGTCGTATCAGTGATGCTGGCGGTTGGCGTAAAGGTTGCCGTCCAGGTGATGCCGCCGTCGCTGCTGCTCACCGAGGTCAACGTGCCGTTGGTAATGGTCAGGTCGGAGTTGGTGAAGCCGCTGACCGCCTCACTGAAGGTGATCGTCACCAGCGAGGTTTCGCCGATTCTCAATGCCGTGTCCGCCACCACGATAGTGGCGGTCGGACGCAGCGTATCGATCACATAGTTGTTCGAATTGGTCGTACCAGTGCCGGCATTGCCCGCCAGATCTGCCACGCCGCTATTGGCCAGGGTCAAGACATTGGTGGTGTCGGAAACCGACGCCGTCGGCGTAAACGTTGCCGTCCAGGTGATACCGCCGTCGCTGCTGTTCAAGCCGCTCAACGTGCCGTTAGCCGCGGTCAGGTCAGCGATCGTGAGCCCCGTCACCGCTTCATTGAACGTGATCGTCACCAGCGAGGTTTCGCCGACGTTCAGGGCCGTGTCGGCGACCACAATAGTCGCCGTCGGTCGCACGGTATCGATGGCGTAGTTGCCGGAATCGGTGGTGCCACTGCCGGCGTTGCCCGCCAGGTCATTGACCCCGGTGTTGTCCAGGGTGATCAGATTGGTCGCGTCAGTGATGCTGGCAGTCGGAGTGAAGGTCCCCGTCCAGGTGATGCCGCCATCGCTGCTGCTGACGGTTGTCAGCGTGCCGTTGGCTATGGTCAGGTCCGCGTTGGTGAGACCCGTGACCGCTTCGCTGAAGGTGATGGTCACCAGCGAGGTCTCGCCGACTTTGAGGGCCGTATCGGCAAACACGATGATGGCCGTCGGGCGTACGGTGTCGACCGCATAGTTATTGGAGTCGGTGGTGCCGACGCCCGCTACGCTGCCCGTGACAGTCTGTACGCCGGTATTGTCCAGGGTGATGATGTTGGTGGTGTCGCTGATGGATGCACTTGGCGTGAACGTCGCAGTCCAGGTGACGCCGTCACTGCTGGTCACTGCACTTAAACTGCCATTGGCAATGGCCAGGTCGGCATTGCTGAAGCCGGTCACCGCGGCACTGAAGGTAATGGTCACCAGCGAGGTCTCACCGATGGTCAGTGCAGTGTCGGCGACCACGATGGTGGCGGTGGGTGGTTCGACGTAATTGTTGATGAGAGTGCTGTCGTTGCGCAGGTTGGTGACGGCTGTCGGCGAGCTGCCCGTGATGCCACCACCCGCCGCGTTGCCGGCTGTACCGCTGGCACCGACGTTGCCGCTCAAGGCTGCGAAATTCGCCGCCGTCATCACCAGCGTGCCTTTGTTCCAGATGCCGCCGATGCCCTGACCCGCAGCACCGCCATTATCCGCACTGCCGCCAACGCTGCCGTCCCCGCCACCACCGCCACCGCCACCGCCGGCGGCAATATTGCCGGAGATCTGCGAAGTGCCGATGACCGTCAGGGTGCCGGTGTTGTAGATACCGCCGGCGGCCGAACCGCCAATACCGCCGACCTTGTCAAAACCGGAGCCGCCGCCGCCGCCCCCGACAGCAATCGTGCCATTGCTCGCCGAACCGCCTGCACCACCGGTGCTGTAACCCGAAATAGGTGTAGCAACGCTGCCGGCACCGCCACTGCCGTCAAGGTTGCCACCCCGGCCATTGAGGGTGACGCCGTTATAACTACCGCCCGCCCCGCCCACGCCTGAACCGCCTGCGCCACCGGCATAGGTGGGTACCGCGTAGATCGAATGCGCGCTGCCGCCAGAGCCGCCTCCCGCACCGCCGACGCCACCGCCACCGCCACCGCCGCCACCTGCATAAGTCGGCGTCACGCCGCCACCGCCACCACCGCCAGACGCAGCGTTGGCGGTCACACTGACGTTTTTCAGGGTCAGGTTGCCGGCGTTCAAGATGCCGCCACCCAAGGCGCTTTCGCCCTCGAAACCTCCGTTGCCGCCGTTGCCGGCGGCCAGGCCCTTGGTGATGACCAAGCCGTCGAGCTGCACGGTGCTGCCCGACGCAACCTCGATCACACGGGTCTTGTATTGGCCGCTGAGGGTGATGTCGGCCACGCCGTCGTTGTTCAGGTCGCCATCGACGGTGACGTTCTTGTTGATCAACAACTCAGTGTTCAAACCAATGGTCGTGCCGGCCAGAGCGGCGTCGAAGGTGACGAGGTCGCCGTTCTGCGCCGAAGCCAGCTGCGCGCGCAACGAACCTCCGCCAGAATCGAGGTTGTTGGTGGCCGACCAACTGGCCAGGCCCCACTGGTAATCGCTCATGGCTTGCGCCGACAGCACGCTGGCGCTTTCGATGTTGCCGGTGGAGATTTCCAGATCCCAGTCGCCGCCCACGCCGGTACGGTTGATCGAAGCGGCTACATCGCGGCCGGTCATTTGCGCCAGCGAGTCGACAAAACTCAGGCCGCGCTCGCCTTCGGCGGTGTAGCAGCCGTAGATCAGGATGTCGCCGCCGGCGTTCATGTCCTTGCCGATTTCCGCCAGCACCGCGCTGCGGGCGGCGACGTTGTCGGCCGACAGATAGCTGTCGCCCAGCCACAGGTCGCCGGCGTTGCCGTGGGCGATGATCTGCACCGAGCTGACGCCCTGGTGCTGGTCGAGGTAATCGGCAATCTGTTGCAGCCCGTCCTTGCCCGCGTCCAGTTTCACCACCTGGGTCCCGGGGGCGACGCCTTGCAGCAGGCTGTCGGCATCTTTGACCCGCGAGTCGACGAACACCACGCTCTGCCCGGGCACGGCCACGGGGCTGGCCGCCGGTGTAGCATCGGCCTGGCCATGGGTGTCCTTGCTGGCCGTCGGCTGATCGGCAGTCGGGCCCTTGGCGGCATCGGCGGTGGAATGGCTGTCGGCCTGGGCGGCGGTATCGGCCACCGTGGCGGCGACAGCTCCGTCGAACAGCATGCGCGGTTCAAGCGACATGATCATGGGCGCCGCCGGCGTCCGCTGGGCTTCAGTTACCCGTGACTTTGCCTTTGCCCCGCCAAAAATGCTCCACCACATGCTGCTCACCCGAATTCGAACGAAAATACGTAACGCATCAATGAAAAACGCCGCGATCAGATGTTCGCGGCGTCGGACTTCATACGAATGACATTGGCGGCGCTGGCAGAGCCATCGAGCCAAAAGGACAAGTCTGAATATTGCTTGAACAGATCCGGCGGCAGAATGGTGCGCCGGGCCTCTACGGCAACCTTGGGCCTGACCTTGTGCAGGCCGGTGACCCCGAGTGCCTGATCGAATTCCGGGGCGTCGTACGCCAGGTGCTCGAAGTCGTGCTCGAACCAGGGTTCGCCGATGAAGTCGTAGACCAGCCGCAACACCCGCTCCGGCGCCTGTGTCAGCAAGTCATAGTCGATGATCAGCAAGGAATCGGCATGTTCACCGTAGTAGGCTTCCTTGAGCGCCGCCCAGGCAAAACCCACTAGGCGATTGCGCTGCGCGAGGGTTTCGCAACGGCTGTAGACGGTGTTGCGCTCGACGGCATCGCCGAAGAGCTTGGTGTTTTCATAGGGATTGGCGCGGTAAAGACGCTCGATGCTGTCCATGATCCAGGCGACGTTGCGCACACAGGCAATCACCTTGGCCTTGGGAAACAGATCGTTGATGGCCGGCAGGCGGGCGCTCCAGAGACGATTGGTGTCGAACACCACCGGCTTGTCGGCTTTATCGGCATAGAAGGAATCAAACAGGCCACGCAACAGGCGGCGGCGCATGTCGGTGTCGATCACCGCGCCGAACTCGCTGCCGGCGCTGCACTGCTCCAGGACACCGGAAAACAGGGAACCGACGGGGCTGGTCATGCCGGCATGGAAACGCGGATTCTGCAAAAGAATGGCAGAAAGCAGGGTGGAGCCTGATCGCGGCAAGCCGGAGATAAAATGAAACTGATGCAATCCCTTCACCCTTCGCCGCAAGTCCCTTTTGTAGGACAAAGCGTAACCGAAGGGAAAGTCTGCGCCTAGTGGTGTTTTGATATCAATTCGGAGTCAACACCCGCGAAAATCGGCTTTTTAACCGCCATTAAACGGATGAAACGTTTAAGCCCGGATTCCCTGGGTCCATGACAAGGGCTCGCCGTTTTAAAAACCGCTTTCCCTGACACCCAGCGCCGCCATCCGTCGCCAGGCAACGCCCAGCACCGACTCACCACGACCTTGCAACACTGCCACGCCGCGTAATGGCTGCGCCGGCGTCGAGGCCTGATCAAGGGTGGTCAACCGCGCGCCGTACTGCGCCTGTACCGGCTCGGCCCGTTGCTGCTGATCGCGACGCACGGCAATCGGTCCGTGGTGATCGGAAGTCAGCGCCTCTTGATCGACAAACGCCGCACCGTTGGTGTCGATTTCACTCAGTTGCACCGCAATCGCCGGGTGCATAGGGTCATCGGCAATAAACCGCCCTGTAGCGCCCGGTACCACTCGCCAGAGTTCTGCCTCGGCCAGGTAGCCGCGCAAGCGCACGCCCTGCTCGACCACCCGGGCCAGCGGTTCCCGAGTCGACAGCCAGCGCCCCACCGCCCATTGCGGCAGCAGATCGCGCACAGTGCCGGCATGGGGCGCGCGCAACAGCAGTCGCTCGCGCTGGGCCGCCAGCCCCCGGTATTCGGCGACCGCTTCGGCCAGGCGCTGCTCGACGATGCCGGCATCGGAAGCCGTTTCGCTGCGGCTGGCCTGACGGCGCATCTGCAGCTGCTGAATCTCGATTTCCCGGCGCGCGATGGCCTGGCGCGAATCGAGGTCCGGGGACTCCAGTTCGATCAGCACATCACCCTGCGCCACCGACTGCCCGTCATGCACATTCACTGCCTTGATCCGTGCCGCCACCGGCGCATGCAAGGTGCTGACCCGACCCGCTTCGAGCATGGCCGGCACCTCGACGGCACTGCGCCACGGCACGATCAGCACCAGCAACAACCCGAGCAACGCCAGGCTGCTGAGCAGCACCCGCGGGCCATGTGCCTGCTCGCGGCGGCTCCACCACTGGCGCCATTCACTCATGATGGGCAGAAAGATGAACCAGACCAGCTCCACCAGCATCAGGAAGATCCCCAACACCTTGAAGAACAGGTGATAGACCGCCAGAGCGATCCCGAAAAACAATGCCGCGCGCCATAACCACGAGCCATACCCCCAGATCAGCAAACGCCGTTGCATTATCGGCGACCAAGGCTCGGGTGCCGCGGCACCGTAGCCGAACAAAAACTCGCGCAAGCGCCAGCGACACAAGGCAAACGCCCGGCCTTGCAGGTTATCGACCTGCCAGAAATCGCTGAGCAGAAAATAACCGTCAAAACGCATGAACGGGTTGAGATTGACTACCAATGTGGTGATCCACGTCGCACTGGCGAGCATGAACGCCGCGGTACGGGCCGGCCCGTCGGGCAACAACGACCACGCCAGCAAAGCAAGGCACGCCAACAGCAGCTCGGCCAGCACGCCGCCCGCGCCAATCAGCAACCTGGCCTTGCGGTCATTGACCCGCCAGGCATCGCTGACATCGGTATAGAACATCGGCAGCAGCACCATGAATGCCACACCCATGCTCTGTACCTGGCACCCGGCGCGCTTGGCCATGAACGCGTGACCGAACTCGTGGCAAAGTTTGGCGAAGAACAGCGCCACGCCAAACGCCAGTGCGCCGCCCAGGCTGAACAAGTGCGGAAACGTGGCGATAAACCGCTGCCAGTCCCGCGACACCAGAAACACCCCCAACCCCAGCACAGCGGGCAACCCGTAGCGCAGCGCTCGCGGGCCAAAGCGCTCAAGCCACGGCCAGGCACGGTTGAGAAAACGCTCCGGACGCCACAGCGGAATACGAAAAAACAGGTACTGATGCAGCAACACTTGCCACAGGCCCTGGCGCCGGGCAGCCGCTTTAAAGTCGTAACTGGCACGCTGCTGGGGATCGAGGGCGGTAATCAGGTCGTGACTGCGCAAGAACGCCAGCAACTGCTCCAGATCCCCTCCGTCCAGCGCCAGTCCCGGTTCACGATTGGCCGCTTGCAGGACTTGTTCAGGCTCACCCAGCGACCAGTGACGCAACAACCGCATCGCCGTGGTACCGAGCTTGAAGTAGCGCCCCCGCACCGGATCGGCCAGCGTCCAGCAGGGTGCACCGTCCAGCGCCGGCGCTGCCGGGGACAATTGCAGGTCGGCACGCAGGCCGGGCAGGCTCATTTACAGGCCTACGCTCTGACGCAAACCGGCCAACGGTCGACGCAACAGATACAGGGCCAGCGGCGCGCGGTCACCGAAGATTTTTGCCGTGCCGCGCAAACCGATGCGCGGTGGCGTCGCGTCGAAATTCGCATCCAGGCGATAGGCCAATTGCCCGCCCGCCGTGGGCTGCGCTTCATAAGCCGAACGTTCGAGTCGGGCCAAATGCCGTTGCAGCGGGTCACTGTCGAGGAACAATGCGACCTCGGCGCCGGGCTCCAGGGAAATCGCGTCCCCCACGGCCAGTTCGATACGCAATTGCGCCTGAGCCGGATCGGCGATTTCCATCAGCCGCTCGCCCGTCTGCACGGGCTTGCCGGTCCAGCGCTCGGCATCGGCGAACACCGCGATGCCATCGCGCTCGGCGCGCACTTCGCTGCGCTTGAGCAGTTCACGGGCGTAGTCTCGCTCGGCACGTTTCTGTTCAACCCGGGCGGCCAGCAAATCCAGTTTCGAGCTGGATTCGGCATCGGCAAACGAACGCTGGGAGTTGGCCTTGAGCTCCGCCTCGGCAACCCCGAGGGCGCGTTCGGCGACATCGGCCTGAGCCTTGAGCGTGGTGCTTTCGAAGCGCAGCAGCAATTCGCCGGCCTTCACTGTCTGGTTGGGCTTGACCAGAAACTCGGCAATCACACCGTCCAACGGCGCCGCCACCACCCGACCGCCGAGCGGCACCACTTCGGCCGGGGCCAATACGGACTGGCGCACCGGGATCAACAATCCGAGCAATAGCACTGCCACCAGCAGCGCCTGGCGTTTGCGCGTCCAGCGCAGGCGCCAGGGCTTGCGCGGTTGCAACGCCTGCCAGGCGTGGCTGTAGGTATCACCAAGCTGCGCCAGCAGCACTTGTTCGGCAGGGTTCCATGGAAGGTCACGGGCCAGCCATAACCCGCCAAACACCTCGCCCTGGCGATCGATCAGCGGCAGCCAGAACACCTGCGCTGCCGACAGGCTTTGCCATTGCGCCTGCAACGATTCGTCAAGGGTATCGGCGGCAATGACCCGTGCCTGCTGCAACTGTGCGCGCTTGAACAGTTGCGCCACTGCCTGCTCGACGAAGGCTACAAACGGTGCGTTCGGCTCCACCGCGCTGACACCGGTCACGGCCTGCACCTTCCCGGCGATCAACAGTGCCGCGTGGCGAAAACCGAACAGCGCCTGGCCATCATTGACCAGGCTGTAGGCCAATTGCGCGGGTGTCTGGGCGGCGCGGGTCTGGCGCTCAAGATCAAGAAAGCGGGCGAACACCTGCTCGGCGCCGCCGCTCACCGGCGCGTTCACTTGGACTCCGCGAAATGCGCCGTGCCGCTCATGCCTGCCAGCAACCCGCTGGCGTCGGGCACGCTGGCCACCAGCAGCAGTGTCTGGCTGCCTTCATCGATTCGCGCGCCCAGGCGCTTGACCGTCGCGTTCAGCGGCTTGCCGGTTTCATCGGGAACAAAACTGAAGGTCTGGCCGGGCTTGAGGCGGGCCATCCAGCGCGAGGGCACCAGCAGATGGATTTCCAGGGTGCGATTATCGACCACGTCCAGCAATGGCGCGCCGGCAGGGACGCTTTCATAGCGCTGCACCTTGCGCTCGACGACCTGGCCATCGAACGGCGCAACCACGCTGCAACGCTTGACCTGTACTTGGTACACCTGGGACTGCGCCTGGGTTTCGCTGACTTTGGCCTCGGCACGTGCCACTTCGAAACGCCCGACCGAATTCAGCGCGGCCAGTTGCCGGTTGTGCGCCAGTTCTTCACCCGCGCCACGGCTGGCCGCTTGAGCGGCATTGAGCTGCGCCTGATAGGCCGAGCAATCGAAACGCGCCAGGGTATCGCCCTTCTTGAACGACTCGCCCTCGCTGAACGGCAATTCGACAATCCGCCCGGGCACTTCACTGGCCAGCACGGCCTGGTCCCGGGCGCGCAATACACCACGGGCCTCGGCGCTGGTCGCAGCACTGGCGCCTGCATCCATTTGCGCCAGCGGATCGTCTGCCCCGGGCGTTTGCGCCTGGACAACGCTCGCGGCGAAGAAAAAAACCAACCCCAACACACAGAAACGCCGCATGACCGTACTCCCTTTCGGATCAAGGGAGTCTACGGCAGCGGCGATTAGCGTCAAGCAGATGGCCATCATTGCCTGCGTATTAACGTTGCGCTGTCTCGGCCAAGGGGTATACCGACTCCCAACCTCCACCCAACGCCTTGTACAACCCGACGGCCGCCAGCGACACGCCGGTCGAACTCTCGACCCACTGTTCCTGCGTGGCCAGCAACGCGCCTTGCACGGTGAGTACGGTGACGAAATCCACCACGCCCTCGACGTACTGCTGTTGTGCGGTGTGCAGCGCGATGCGGTTCTGGCGCACGGCTTCGGCCAGGCTGTCGCGGCGCAGTTGGCTGGCATTATAGGCCGCCAGTTGGTCATCGATTTCATGCCAGGCGCGCAGTACGGTTTGCTGATAGGCGATAGCCGCTTCCTGTTGTTGTGCTTCGCGCAAATCGAGCACGCCGCGCAAGCGGCCGCCGTCGAACAACGGCAAAGTGAATTGCGGACCGATCCCGAAAGCGCGCGAACCCCACGAGCCGAAATCGCTCAATTGCATGGCCTGGGAACCGATGCTCCCCGACAGGGTGATGCGTGGGTAGAAATCGCCCTTGGCCACGCCAATGCTGGCCGTGGCAGCATGCAGCCGTGCTTCGGCCTGACGGATGTCCGGCCGCCGTTCAGCCAGTTGCGAGGGCAAGCCGATAGCGACCTGGCGTGGCGTTTGCGGCACCGGTGCATCTGTGGATAACTCCGTCGCCAATGCCTGCGGCGGTTCGCCCATCAACAGGCTCAAGGCGTTGATCAGTTGCCACTGGCGCTGCTCCAGCGCGGGCAGGCGCGATTCGATGGCCGCCACTTGCGCGGCGGCTTCGGCGACATCCAGATCCGTCGCGACGCCGTCGGCCAGGCGCAGTTGCGAAAGCTTCAGGCTATGGCGGGCGACGTCGAGGTTCTGTTCGGTAACGAGACGGGTGTTCTGCACACCGCGCAGTTGAATGTAGTCCTGGGCGGTTTCGGCCAGCACCGATAGCAACACGCTGCGCCGGTCGTTTTCGGCGACTTCGAGCGTCGCGTCGGCGGCTTCGGTTTCCCGTCGCACGCGCCCCCAGAAATCCAGCTCCCAGGCAGCGGAGAAGCCGGCATTCCACAGGTTGAAGGCCGATTGGCCATTGTGACCCGACGGGTCGCTCAGCCCTTCACCACTGTTGCGATTGCGCCCGTAACTGCCGCTGGCAGCCGTGTTGGGGTAGCGGTCGGCGGTGACGACCTGGCGCACAGCACGACTTTGCTGCAAGCGGCTGCCGGCCAGTTTCAGGTCGAGGTTGTCGGTCACGGCGCGCTGGCTCAGGGCCGAGAGTTTCGGGTCGTGGAACACTTCCCACCAACGCTCGTCCAGTGTTTCGGCGATGGCCTGGCTGGCGGCTGCCTTTGAGGGTTTTGACCATTCGGCGATTTCGGTAGCTTCGGGCTTTTGGAAATCGGGGCCGACGGTGCAGGCGCTGAGGCTCATTGCGAGCAAGGCACTCAAGGTGAGTTGCGACAGCTGGCCCCATCGCGAGCAAGCTCGCTCCCACAATGGACTTTCTGTGACGGGAAGATCTTGTACATCCCGCATAACCCTTGTGGGAGCGAGCTTGCTCGCGATGGCGTCCGCACCATCAACACAGGTTTTCATCGCTGAGTCACCTCACGCACAGACGCTGCATGACTGTCGGTATCAATGCTCGCCTCCACCGACATCCCCACCCGCAAGCGCTCGGCCAGCGACTGCCCCGGCTCGAGCACGATTTTCACCGGTATCCGCTGCACCACCTTGGTGAAGTTGCCGGTGGCGTTGTCCGGTTTGATCGCGGCGAACGTCACCCCCGTTGCCGGTGCGATGCTTTCGACACGACCGCTGAGTGCCGCACCGCCCAGACTGTCGACACGCACCTGCACAGCCTGCCCCGGCTGCACATCCGTCAGCTGGGTTTCCTGAAAGTTGGCCATCACATACGCCTGCGCCAGCGGCACCACCGCGAGGATCTTGCTGCCCGGGGTGACGTAGGCGCCGACTCGCACCGCGCGTTCGCCGACCATGCCGTCCTGGGGTGCGACGATCCGCGTATAGGACAGCTCGTAGCTGGCCATTTCCAGCTTCGCCTGCGCCCGCTTCAGACCCCCTTCGGCCGCATCGCGCTGAGCCGTGAGGATCTCCACCTGCTTGCGCTCCGCCGCCAGCACCGCCGTGGCGTTGGCCAGCCGCGCAGAGGCCTGGTCGATGCGCGTTTGCGCCTGCTGCGCATTTTGCACCGTGCCGGCACCCACGCCAGCGAGGTGGTTGTAGCGGTTCAACTCGTGCTCGGCAAAGGCCGTTTCCGCCTTGGCCGAGACCACCGAGGATTGCGCCTGGGCAATCACCGACGCCTGGCGCTCCAGGGTCGCGCGGGCGTTTTGCAGTTGCGCCCTGGCCACCAGCGTCTCGGCATCGGCGGCCTGGGCCGCTGCACGCAGATCCCGGTCATCGATCAGCGCCAACAACTGCCCGGCCTTGACCTGCTGGTTGTCCTCGACCAGCACTTGCTGGATAAACCCGGCGACCCGCGGCACGACCAGGGTGAAGTCCGCCGAGACATACGCGTCGTTGGTGCTCTGCTGGGTGCGCTTGCCGAACAGACCGGGCACCGCCAGGTACAGCAACACACCGACGGCCAATGCGACGGCCACGGCCACCGCGATTTTTTGCTTCGCTTGAGTGTTCATAAAAACCTTCTGTTTCAGTGGAGCAGTCAGGTCGGCGCGCGCGGCGGAAAGATCCGCGTCGGCAGCCAGAAAATCAGCAGGATCAAGGTCACGGCGATACCGGCCATGCACAGGTAGAGATCCGAGGAAGTGAGCACCAGCGCCTGCTCATGCAGACGATGGGCGAGGCCTGCGCTGTCGCGCTCGGCCAGCGGCGAGTTGCCGAGGCGATCGACCAGCATGGTCGAGTGAAAATGCAGACGTGCCGTGGTCAACGCCTCGATCACCCCGGTGGCGATGACCGCCGACAGGCCTTTGACGGTGTTGAACCACGCCGATGCAAACGGCCCTTCCATCGGGTTGATGCTGCCGGTGGACAGCATCAGCAGCGGCAACACCGCCATGGGTTGCCCGAAAATCTGCAGCCATTGCAGCACATAGAAATCGTCACGAATCCACGCCGACGTCAGTTGCGAACCGCCGACGCACGACAGCGCCAGCATGCCCAGGCCGATGCCCAGGACCCAGCGGCAATCGACCCAGCGAAAATTGCACAGCGCCGCCACCAAGGGCAGCGCAATCAATTGCGGCAGCGCCGCCAGCAACATGATCGGCGCGGTCTGCACCGGGCGATAACCCTGGACCTGCGCCAGGTAGCTGGACGGAATGATGATCACCGCCTGCAACACCACCAGCACCCCCGCGAGGGTCATCAGGGCGAATGACAGGTTACGGATGCCGAGCATCTGCATCTTGAAAAACGGCATCG
Organism: Pseudomonas sp. PB101; assembly: GCF_009764265.1. GTDB lineage: Bacteria > Pseudomonadota > Gammaproteobacteria > Pseudomonadales > Pseudomonadaceae > Aquipseudomonas. The sequence goes on along the minus strand of NZ_RWIR01000081.1, from coordinate 12,826 downwards.
GCTGCGACCACTCGCCGGCCAAAAACAGCACCAGCAGCACCAGCCCGCCTCCGAGCAATCCGCAGATCAGACTGGACTCGAACCAGTCCAGGCGATTGCCCTGCAAAATGCCGATTACCAGCATGCAAATAGCTGGAAAACCCAACAGCACCCCGCGCCAGTTGAAGGACTTGAAGCGTTCCAGGCGCAGCGGGTCCCGGGGCAAGCCGTACGCCACCGCGGCCATGGCGATCAGGCATGGCGCGACGATTTGCCAGAAGGTCCATTGCCAGCCGACATACTCGGTCCACAACCCGGCCAGCGGTGTACCCAGGCCCGGGCCGAACGTCGCCGTCAGGGCATAACCGGCCAGGCCATACAACTTCACGTTGGCGGGCAGAAACCGCAGGGCCACGGTCATCAGCATGGGTGGCAATGCACCGCCCGCGAGGCCTTGCAAGGTGCGCAGCAACAGCAGGCTTTCGTAGTTCGGGGCGAAGGGGCACAACACACCCAGCAGGGTGAACAGGCTGATGGCGCACAGGGTGAAACGCCGCAAAGAGAACGTCACCGCACACCACGGCGCAAAAGCCATGGCCGCCACCGAAGTCGCCGTGTAACAGGCGACCAGCCAGGTGCCTTCGTCGTAGCCGATGGCCAACGCACCCCGAATGTCGGCCAGGGCGACTTTGGTCACCATCTCGTTGAGGCCCGACACCAGCACCGCCAGCAGCACGCCTATCAGGCCGATGATGATCCGTGGGCCGAAGACGGGCGGAGCGGCTGCCGCAACAGGTGCGGTGGCCGTAAGGGAAGTCATGTACTGCAAGCTCCGGCGTGGAAGGACCGAAGCATTCTAAGAAGCGGGATGCCTGACGAAAATCAACTTATTGGCAGGTTATAAATGCGCCAGACTCAACGATGCAAACCTCAGCCCCCTGTGGGAGCGAGCCTGCTCGCGATGAGGCCGGCAGCCTCAACATATTAGTTGGCTGATCTGCCGCTATCGCGAGCAAGCTCGCTCCCACAAGGGAGGGTTAGCGGTGACCTTCAGGTTGAGCGGCCAGCCACGTCTCATCGCAGCAGGACTTCAGCGTTTCACGCAGCCAGCGGTGGGCCGGGTCCTTGTCGAAGCGCGGATGCCAGGCTTGGGTCAGCATCAGGGTCGGCAGAGGAATCGGCAGATCGAACGAGCGCAGTTTCAAGCCCAGCCGCCGCACACTCAGCAAGGCTTCCTTGGGCACCGGCAGAATCAGGTCGGAATCGGGCAAGGCAAACATCGCCGCATGAAAGCTTGGCGCAATCACCGCCACCCGCCGCTCCAGCCCCAGGGCATTGAGCGCGGTATCGATCGGTCCTCGGGCAATGCCACGCCGGGACATGCTGATATGGGAATAACCGGCATAGCGCTCAGCCGTGATCTCTTCGTCCAGCAGCGGGTGATCTTCACGCACCAGACCCACGAAGTGGGTGGAAAACAGGTTCTGAATCTTCACTTCCGGGGTCAACGGCCGGGTATTGCTGACGCTCAGGTCGATCCGTCCTTCGCGCAACGCCTCATCATCGCCATCGCCTTCGGGGACGAAGCGCAATTCGCAGTGCGGCGCCTGTCGGTCAAGGGTGTCGAAGAGCTTGCCGCCGTAGACGCCGACAAAAAAGTCATTGGCCCGAATGCTGAAGCGCCGCCGCAGCGAACTCAGTTCCACCGCATCGGCCGAACGAAACAGCAGCCCGGCCTGCTCCACCACACTGCGCACCTGCTCGCGCAACGCCAGCGCCCGGGGAGTCGGCACCAGGCCACGACCGGCGCGCACCAGGATCGGATCGCCAATGGCTTCACGGATGCGCGTCAACGTCCGGCTCATGGCCGCCGGGCTCAGGTTCATCCGCCGCGCGGCGCCCACCACACTGCCCTCATCGAGCAAGGCGTCGAGGGCGACCAACAGGTTCATGTCCGGGAGTTGCATGGTAAGCACTCATGGCTGATCAGGATTGATCAAAGCGCAATGCTACCGCACCATGCCCCAGCGTTTCACCGTCACCCGCTCCAACGAATCAAACACCAGGTTCTCCACCAGCAACCCGATCAGAATCACCACCGCCAACCCGGCGAACACCTTGTCCGTGTACAGCTCATTGCGATTCTGAAAGATGTACCAGCCCAATCCGCCCTTCCCGCTGGTGGCTCCGAACACCAGCTCGGCAGCAATCAACGTGCGCCAGGCAAACGCCCAGCCGATCTTCAGGCCGGCGAGGATCGACGGCAATGCCGCCGGGATCAGGATGAACAGCACGAAACGCATGCCCTTGAGGCCATAATTGCGCCCGGCCATACGCAGGGTTTCCGAGACACCGAGAAACCCGGCGTAAGTGTTCAGCGCCAAGGCCCAGAGCACCGAATGCACCAGTACGAAAATCAGGCTGTTCTGGCCCAGGCCGAACCACAGCAACGCCAACGGCAGCAGGGCAATCGCCGGCAACGGGTTGAACATCGAGGTCAGGGTGCTGAGCAGATCGCGCCCGAACTGCGTCGACACCGCCAGCGTGGTCAGCGCAAACGCCAGGACGATGCCGATCAGGTAACCCTTGAGCAGCACCACCAGGGAAATCCACACCTTGCCGAGCAATTCGCCGCTGAGCAGGCCGTCGTACAGGGCGTGAGTGGTCTGAAGAAAACTCGGCAGCAGCAGGTCGTTATTCTGATACCGGGCAACGGCCTCCCACAGCACAGCAAGCAAAATCAGGATCAGGCTTTTGCGCAGCCAACCTTGCTGCCACAAGCGTTGACCGAGGGGTAACTCACGCTCCAGCGGCACGCTGGTCAGTGGCTGCAAAACCGTTTCGAACTCTTCACGCGGGGATGATAAATGGCTCATCGGGCCCTCCTCTCAACTGGCTCAATAAGCAATGCGGATGTCGGCGAAATCCAGCTCATGCGAGGCGTTCGCCACATCACCTTCATCGAACAACAACCGGTGAATGCGCCGCGCCGACGCCTGAAACGCCACGCCACCGAGGCTGTGCAAATCGTATTGATGGCTGTGCACTTCCGCCCGCACCCGCCCCGGATGCGGTGACAGCAACAGGATGCGATTGCCCACCACCAGCGCCTCTTCGATGGAATGCGTGACGAACAGCAGCGTGAAGCGAACCTCCTCCCAGAGCAGCAGCAATTCCTCCTGCATCTTGCGTCGGGTCAGCGCATCGAGGGCGGCGAAGGGTTCGTCCATCAGGAGGATTTTCGGCTGCATCGCCAACGCCCGGGCAATCGCAACCCGCGCCTTCATCCCGCCCGACAGGGTGTGCGGATAAGCATCGGCAAACGCCGCAAGGCCGACTTTTTCCAGATAGTGCAGCGCTCGCTCTTCGGCCTCTTTACGCTTGAGGGTTTTCGAGGCCAGCAGCGGAAACATCACGTTCTGTTTGACGGTTTTCCACGGCGGCAGTTGATCGAACTCCTGGAACACCACGATCCGGTCCGGCCCCGGCGCATCGACGCGCTGGCCTTGCAGGCGGATCTCGCCTTCCACAGGCTGGATGAATCCGGCGACGGCCTTGAGCAACGTCGACTTGCCGCACCCGGACGGCCCGAGCAGGACAAAACGGTCCGCCGGATCGATCTCGAAACTGACTTGATGGGTCGCCCGCACCACACGCTGCGGCGTGCGGTATTCGAGGCTGACGTTATCGACCGACAGCAGCGCCTGGGCTGCCGCGATCGGTTTGCTGACCGTGTGGCCTTGCAAAGGGGCATTCATTTCGGTCAGCTCCCTTGCAGCGGCTTGGCGTCCTGGAAGAAGTAGTCCTTCCATGAATCCGGTTTGTTTTTGATCGCGCCGACGCGGTAGAGGAACTCGGCCAACGGGTAAGTGTTTTTCGGCGTGACACTGAATTCGAACTGCGGGTTGTCGATGATTTTCAGCAGCGCGGCGCGGTCGATCTTGGCCTTGGTGACACGGATGTAGGTGTCGGCTGCCGCGCCTTTGTCGTTCTGGGCAAACGTTGCCGCTTCGGTCAAAGCGTCAATGAACGCTTTGTAGGTTTTCGGGTTTTCATTGCGGAATTTCTCGGTGGCGAACAGCACGGTCGGCGAGTTCGGGCCGAGCAGGTCGTAGGTGTTCAGCACCACGTGCACGTTGGGATTGGCCAGTTCCTGATCCTGGAACGGCGGGTTGGAAAAGTGTCCGCTCAGCTCGGTGCCGCCGGCCAACAGCGCGGCTGTCGCGTCGGGGTGCGGAACAGCGATGGTGTACTTGTCGAGGCGATTGAAGTCCTTGTCACCCCACTGTTTGGCGGCTGCGTACTGCAGGAAGCGTGACTGCACCGAAACACCCACGGCCGGCACCGCGATACGATCCTTCTCGGTGAAGTCGGCGATGGTCTTGACCTTGGGGTTATTGCTCACCAGGTAGTACGGGAAGTTGCCGAGGGAAGCCACGGCCTTGACGTTCTGCTTGCCGTGGGTACGGTCCCAGATGGTCAGCAACGGGCCGACGCCGGCACCGGCAATGTCGATCGAGCCGGACAGCAACGCATCGTTGACCGCTGCCCCGCCAGAGAGCTGGGTCCAGTCGACCTTGATGTCGATACCTTCCTGCTTGCCGTACTTCTCGATCAGGTTCTGATCGCGCACCACGTTCAATAGCAGGTAAACGATGCCGAACTGTTCGGCGATGCGGATTTCACCTTCGGCGTGGGCCACGGTCGGCGCCACCAGGCTGCCGGCGATCAGGCTGAAACCCAGGCCGATGGCGGCGGCCAGCGGTGCGAATGGAAGACGTTTGGACATGATCAGATCTCCGACAAATCAGAAAGGCGCGTCGCCCTGAATGGTGGTGCGATACAGCTTGCGGCGCAGATGGCTGGGGCAGCCGGCAGCAAGATGGATCAGCGAACGGTTGTCCCAGAACACCAGGTCATGGGGCTGCCATTGATGGCGGTAGATGTTTTTCGGCAGCACGCTGTGGGCATAGAGCTCGGTCAGCAGTTGCTGGCTCTCGTCTTCCGGCAGGCCAACGATACGGGTGGTGAACCCTTCGCTGACGAACAGGGCCTTGCGGCCGTTTTCCGGGTGGGTGCGCACGACCGGGTGCACCACTTCCGCAACCTGGGCCAATTGCTCGGGGGTGAGGGTTGGGCGCCAGTTGCCTTCGAATTTGGTTTCGCTGTAACGCGCCGTGTAGGAATGCGCCGCCGAGCGGCCTTCCACCGCTGTGCGCAGCGCCTCGGGCAGGCTGTCCCAGGCTTTGTGCATGTCGGCGAACAGCGTGTCGCCGCCCTCCGATGGCAGCTCCTGGGCATGCAGCATCGAGCCCAGGCTCGGCAGTTCTTTATAGGAAAGATCGGAATGCCAGAACTTGCCGGCATCGCCCAGGCCGATGTTCTGGCCGTTCTCGACGATGTTGGAAACGATGAGGATTTCCGGGTGATTTGTCAGCAGGAACTGCTTGAGCACGTGGATCTGCAACACGCCAAAACGACGGCTGAACTCGATGTGCTGTTCGGGGGTGATGCGTTGGTCGCGGAACACCACCACGTGGTGATCCAGGTGCGCACGGTGAATGCGGGCGAAATCCTGGTCATTGATCGGGCGGGACAGGTCGAGGCCGATGATTTCGGCGCCGACCGCTCCGCTGAACGGACGGATCTCAAAGAACTGTGGCGCGATGCTTGGCGAAGCTGAAACTGCAGACATAAATCACTCCCACGCACGGCACGCTCAAGGGCGCGCGCGTCGATCAGAAACTCACGGAGATCCCGTGTTGGTTCGTGTCGTGCGGCGCGCCGATTGGTCGGCAGGTACGCAGGGGACTAACTTTATAGGTATAAGAATTGAAATTTAAATACCGTTAATGAATAACGATATGGCAATTGCTTTGGGCTTGGGTGAATTGCGGTGTGACGTTATTTGTCACTTTCTGACGGGGTTGTGGTGTTTTGACTGACGCCATCGCGGGCAAGCCCGCTCCCACAGGGTTCTTTGTTGAAGCACGATCATGTGTTCGACACAAAAACCTGTGGGAGCGGGCTTGCCCGCGATGGCGTCAGTGAATCCACAAAAGATCTAGCGCTCGTGCAACGCCTCGGCCCGTGCCCGGATGATCGGCTTGAGCAGGTAGCTGAGTATGGTCTTCTTGCCGGTGATGATATCCACGGAAGCCACCATCCCCGGAATGATCAGCAACGGCTTTTCATCGGTGCCCAGGTGGCTGCGGTCGGTACGCAACCTGATGATGTAGTAGGTGGTCTTCTTGTCTTCGTCGGTAATGGTGTCGGCACCGATCTGCTCCAGCTTGGCCTTCATTCCGCCGTAGATGGTGTAGTCATAGGCGGTAAATTTCACCGTCGCTTCCTGCCCCGGGTGCAGGAACGCGATGTCCTGGGGACGGATCTTCGCTTCGACCAGCAAGGTGTCGTCCAGTGGCACGATTTCCACCAGGTCGCTGCCTGGCTGAATAACCCCGCCGATGGTATTGACCAGCAATTTGTTGACGATACCGCGCACCGGCGAAGTGACCAGCGTGCGGCTGACCCGGTCTTCCAGAGCCTTGCCGGTGGCCTGGGCCTTGTTCAGATCGGTGCGTGCCTCATTGAGCTGAGTCAGTGCTTCGCTGCGGAACTTGCCGCGGGTTTCGTCGATCTTGCGTTGTACTTCCTTGATCGCCGATTCCGCTCGCGGAATAGCCAAAGTGGTGGCATCGAGTTGGCCACGGGTCTCCGCTTCGGCACGCCTGAGACGCAAAACCTCCACCGGCGATACCGCGCCCTGAGCCACCAACGGCTCGGACATGCTGATTTCCTGACGCTGGAAGCCCAATTGCTGACGGTACTGCGCCTGCTTGGAGATGAACTCACGCAGTTCCTGCTGACGCTGTATCAACTGCTCCTGCAAGCCGCCAATCTCGTCGTGCAACTGCTGGCGGCGGCTGATATAGAGCGACTCTTCGCTCTTGGCCTGGCCCGGCACGTCCTTGAGCACATCCTCGGGGAAATTCAGCGGGCGATCGTCGACCTCGGCGCTCAGGCGCTCGACGCGCAACACCATCGATAACCGATCGGCCTCGGTTTCACCGACGTTCGAAGCAAATCGCGTGTCGTCCAGCCGCAGCAGCGGCGCGCCGGCTTCGACGATCTGGCCTTCCTTGACGAACAGTTCGGTAACGATACCGCCTTCAAGGTTCTGGATTTTCTGGATCTTCGACGATGGAATCGCCTTGCCGTCGCCCTTGGTCACTTCGTCGATGACCGCGAAGTTGGCCCAGAGCATCAGGAACACGAAGAACGCGATGATCGCCCAGATGGTCAGCCGCACCACCCGCGGCGCATCCTCGATCAGCGCCTTGTTGACCTCTGGCAGCGGCTGCCCCTGAAGCGAAGCAGAGCCTTTGAAGTAGCGAAGGATCGAACCCTTACCCGACTTAAGCAACACTGATCTGCCCCTTCTTCAACGCTTCCATCACCGCGGCTTTCGGGCCGTCGGCGAGAATCTGCCCGCGGTCGATCACGATCAATCGGTCCACCAGCGACAATAGCGATGCCCGGTGCGTTACCAGCACCATGGTCTTGTTTTCGATCACCGCTGCCAGGCGCTGCTTGAGGCGCTCTTCGCCGGTGTTATCCATGGCACTGGTCGGTTCGTCGAGCAGCAGGATCGGCGGGTTGAGCAACAATGCCCGGGCCAGGGCGACGTTTTGCCGTTGACCGCCGGAGAGGTTCTGCCCGCGTTCGCCGACTTGCAGCTCATAACCCTGCGGATGCAGGCGCGCATACTCGTGGACGCCGGCCAGCTCTGCCGCTTGCAGCACCAGCTCGTCTTCTACATAGCGCGCACCCGAAACCAGGTTGTCGCGCAAGGTGCCGGCGAGCAACTGAATGTCCTGGGGCACATAGCCGATGTTGTAGCGCAACTCGCTGACGTCGATCTGACGGATGTCCACACCATCGACCAACAGCGCGCCGTCATCCGGCTGATACAGCCCCACCAGCAATTTCGCCAGTGAGCTCTTGCCCGAGCCGCTTCGGCCAATGATCCCGACTTTCTCGCCGGGACGAATCGACAGGCTGATGTTCTTCAGCGCCGGGTTCTGCTGTTGCGGGTAGGTGAAGTTGAGCTGACGGCACTCGATACCGCCCTGCAGCACCTTGCGGCTGAGCGGGCGCTCTTCGAAATTGCGCTCCTGGGGCAGCTCCATCATTTGATCGACGGAGGTCATGGTCACCCGTGCCTGCTGATAGCGGGTCAGCAGCCCGGACAGTGACGCCAGCGGGCTGAGCGCACGGCCACTGAGCATGTAGCAGGCAATCAGGCCGCCCATGCTCAGGTGACCGTCGATGATCTGATAGACGCCGAAGACGATCATGATCACCCCGGCCAGTTGCTGGATCAGCAAGGTGATGTTCATCGCCAGGCCGGACAGCATTTTCACCCGCAACTCAAGGCGGCTGAGGGTGCCGATGGTCTGCTCCCACTGATACTGGCGTTCGCTTTCGGCGTTGTTGACCTTCACTGCGTCCAGCCCGGCCAGCGTTTCGATCAGGCTCGACTGACGCTCGGCGCCCAGCGCCATGGTCCGTTCCATGGTCGCCACCAGGGGTTTCTGCAAGGCATAGCCGATGGCCAGGGCCAGCGGGAATGCCAGCACCGGTATCCACACCAGATGCCCGCCGAGGATCGCGATGACGAGGAAAATCAGGAGGGTGAACGGCAGGTCGATCAGGCTGGTGAGCGTCAGCGAGGCGAGGAAATCGCGCAGGCTCTGGAACTCATGGATGTTCTGGGCAAAGCTGCCAACCCGCGCCGGCCGATACTTCATGGCCATGCCGACGATGCGCTCGAACAGCGTGGCCGAGATGATCAGGTCGGTTTTCTTGCCGGCCAGATCCAGGCACAGGCTGCGCAGGCTTTTCAGGATCAGGTCGAAGAGATAGGCGCCAGAGATGCCGAGCGCCAGCACCCACAACGTCGCCTCAGCCTGGTTCGGCACGACGCGGTCGTAGACGTTCATCACGAACAATGGCGCGGCCATGGCAATGATGTTGATCAGGAAACTGGCGGCGATGGCGTCGGCGTACAGCCAGCGCGAACGCTTGAGGGTGTCGCGGAACCACGAGCGCGCACGCGGGATCAGCGTGCCGTGATTGACGTCGAACTTGTGCTGGGGCTGGGCGAAAAAGACCTTGCCGGTGTAGTCGTCGGCCAGCAGTTCACGGCTGACCAGGGACTCACCGCCATCGCTTTCGCTGAGCAGCACCCGTACCTGGTCTTCGCCTTGCCAGCCAAGCAGGACGGCACTGCGACCGTCCTTGAGCAGCAACAATGCCGGCATGGCAATCGCCGGAATGTCCTGCAGCTTGCGTTGCAGCACCCGACCCTGCAACCCCGCGCGAGCTGCCGCGCGCGGCAGCAAGTCGACACTCAGGCGCTGCTCGGGCAGCGGCAGGCCGGTGGTGAGCATGGCCGCGCTGGCAGGCTTCTGGTGCAGCATGCAAAGAGCGAGCAGGCCATCCAGCAACGGATCGTCATGCAACGCGCGCGGATCATGGATGAGTTGAACCCGACTGACTTCTGATTCCACGCTCGGCACTCTTGGCTAACAATTGAAAGGTCCTGCTCAATTCATACCGGGCAATTGGACCTTGGGCTTCACGTCGTTCTGCACAACGGATGCCAATGGTGCGACCACTCCCTGGCTCTTGAGCAACTCGCCCATGGTCGCCTTGATTCGGTACTGAGTAAATAACTGAATGTTCTTGATCTCCGCCAGGCGGCGAGAAGAGCTGAACAGTTCGTTCTCACTGTCGAGCAAATCGAGCAGCGTGCGCTCGCCGAGGCTGAATTGACGCTGGTAGGCGGTACGCACGGCGGTGCTGTGATCGACGTATTGCTGGGCGATCGGCACCTGAGCGTTGGCGTTGTTCAAGGCGTTCCAGGCCAGGCCCAGCTCTTCGTTCAATTGACGCAGGGCGTTGTTGCGGATGTCCAGCGCCTGGTTCGACAGGTAGGACTTGGATTCCAGGTCGGCCTTGTTGCTGCCACCGGCATACAGGTTGAAGCGCATGCGCAGCATGGCTTGCCATTCATTGTTGTGGCCGTTCTGGCCATCGATGTCGTTGTCGGCGGTGCGACCCAACTCAGCATCGAAACGTGGGTAGAACGTCGACTTGGCGGTGTCGTACTGCTTCTCGGCAGCGGCGATGTCGGATTCGGCCGAACGCAGGATCGGGCTGTTTTCCAGCATCTGCGCGCGGGCTTCATTCAGATTGGCCGGCATCAGCGCCAGGAAACTGGCCGGGCGCTCCAGTTGATCGGGCATCTGGCCAACGGCGGACAGGTAGTTGGTCTCGGCGTCAGCCAGGTTGGTCTGCTCGGTGATCAGGTTGTTACGGGCCTGGGCCATGCGCGCCTCGGCCTGATCGAGGTCGGCGCCGCTGCCGACGCCACGCTGGGTGCGCAGCTGGATCTGGTCGTAGATGCGTTGGTGGCTCTTGAGGTTGTCCTCGGCCAGACGCACGAATTCGCGGCGGGTCAGCACGTCGAGATAGACCTGGGCCACGGTCAGCCCGGTGCGCTCGGAAGTGCTCAGCAGCGAATAGGCGCGGGAGTTGACGGTGGCTTGTTGACGCCCGACTTCGCTGGACGTCGCAAAACCGTCAAAGACCATCTGGGTCAATCGCAGGCTTGATTCGCTGCGGTTCAGGGTTTCCCAGTGATTGTTGCTGCCGTCCGTTCGCGTGGTCACGCTGTCGGTGCCTTCACGACCATAACCGCCCAGCACGTCGACCCGTGGCAAGTACCCGCCTTTCGCAGCCTTCAACTGATAATCAGCAGCCAACCGGCTGTTGACGCCGGCCTGGACCTCCGGATGCACATCCAGCGCTTGTTGCATGGCTTCTGGTAAGGATTGCGCCTGGACGAAAGACGCGGCGAGGGCGAAAGGTAGAGCCATGAACAAAGGCGAACGCATTGTAGGAATTTCCCAGGACTTCTTGTCTTGAATCACGGCTGGACAGCGCGCCGTGTCGGAAGATGGCAAGCGAAATGACCGTATGTCGGAAAGTTCAAAAAGCGGAACTGGATCACATACCGAGGACAGGTCACAGCTCAAATATCAATGTGACATTACTGGGGCGATTGTTTAGGATGGCTCCAAGAAGGTCAATAGTTTGGCATAAAGTTAATAGCGAAAAAATATAGCCAAAATATTGACGAATCAAAGCGTCAAACTTGTGCATCTATTTTGCAAAGAACGTCCAGACTGGTCGGCGCAAAGCGCCATCAGGTCTATGGAAGTCAACTGAACGTGACACCCCGGAGAGTCTTCAATGAGCAGTGTTGTTGCCATCGTCAAAAGCATTGTCGGTCAAGTTTTCGTGGTGTCCCCAGAGGGCATCCGCCGCGTTCTCGTTGAAGGCGACAAATTGTCCGCCGGGGATCAGATCGACACCGGCCTTTCCGGCGCCGTGTCCCTGGAACTGGCCGATGGCCGCACCCTCGATCTGGGCCGTGACACCCAATGGAGTGCCGACACCCCGGACTCCAGCGCTGACCTGGCAGCCGCCACCGCGCAAGCCGCGCCGTCCGTTGAAGAGCTGCAGCAAGCCATTGCCGCCGGTGCCGACCCGACCAAAGACCTCGAAGCCACCGCTGCAGGCCCGACGGCAGCGGGTTCTGCTGGCGGTGCCGCCGGGGGCGGTCACAGCTTCGTGATGCTCGACGCCACCGCTGGCCGCGTCGACCCGACCATTGGCTTCCCGACCGACGGCCCTGCTGCCACTGTCACCCCCACGACCCTCGATATCGGCAACCAGACCATCACGACCCTCACGACCGGCACCGTTGCGAGCGTACTGACTGCGGATACTGGCACGCTGGCCGAAGACAGCGTCGCGACGGGCAATGTACTGAACAACGATAGCGATGCCAGCACGCCGCTCAGCGTCACCGGCTTCACCATCGCCGGCGTGACCGGCAGCTTCACCGCGGGCCAGACAGCGACCATCGTCGGCGTCGGCACATTGACCATCGGCGCCAACGGCAACTACACCTTTACGCCGGACGCCAACTACAACGGTGCCGTACCGCAAGTCACGTACACCACCAACACCGGCTCGAGCAGCACGCTGGATCTCACCGTGACAGCGGTCGATGACCCGAGCATCTTGACTGCCGACAGCCAGACCATTGCCGAAGACACCACCGCAACCGGCAACGTGCTGAGCAACGACAGCGACATCGACAACGCCCTGAGCGTGGTCACCTTCACCATCGACGGCGTCACTGGCACTTTCAATGCTGGCCAGACGGCGACCATCGCCAACGTTGGCACCCTGGTGATCGGGGCCAATGGCGCCTACACCTTTACCCCGGCCGAGAACTACAACGGCACGGTGCCAACGGTGAACTACACCGTGACTGACGGCTCCACCTCGACGCTGAACATCGACGTTACGCCGGTCGATGACAGCTTTGTCGATGCCAGCGAAACGGTCTCTACCCAGGAAGACGCACCGGTAAGCGGCAGCGTCCTCACCGGTACTTCGAGCGTCGATGGACCAGTCAGCGTGGTGAATTTCACCATTGGTGAAACCACCTACACCGCTGGCAGCACGGCAACCATCGCCAACGTCGGTACCCTGGTGATCGGGGCTAACGGCGCTTACACCTTTACTCCGGATGCCAACTACAACGGCAGCGTGCCGACGGTCAGCTATACCGTCACTGACGGTTCCGGCAGCAACGTCACCTCGACCTTGAACATCAGCGTCACCCCGGTGGACGACAGCTTCACCGACCTCAGCGAAAACGTGACCACCGCTGAAGACGCACCGGTGAGCGGCAGCGTGCTCA
>NZ_RWIR01000080.1 GCF_009764265.1 Pseudomonas sp. PB101 | reverse complement strand
CTGCGCAGTGGGCAACCCGGCATGGATGCCGGGTTAGCCGCCCCCGGCCATGGATGGCCGATGGCGGCGGGCCCACGGAGCAGGACCGGAGCGAGGGCATGCCGAGCCTAGGCGAGGCACCGAACGAAAGGGGCAAGAGCCCTTGGTTACTTGGGGCTTTTCCAAGTAACTCGCTGTAAGAGCGAAACCAATGGTCGCCATTACCGCAAAAACGGATATGTACGCCACCAAAAAACCGCACAAACAAAAACGGCCCCTATATAAATAGAGGCCGTTCCCGGTACATCTCAACACGCTACAGCAAGAATAATCTTACTTACGGTCTTCCAGCTTGGTGATATCACGCGACTCGTAGCCGGTGTACAGCTGGCGCGGACGGCCGATCTTGTACGGGCTGGAGAGCATTTCCTTCCAGTGGGAGATCCAGCCGACGGTCCGCGCCAGGGCGAAGATCACGGTGAACATGCTGGTTGGAATGCCGATCGCCTTGAGGATGATCCCCGAGTAGAAGTCGACGTTCGGGTACAGCGAGCGCTCGATGAAGTACGGGTCGGTCAGGGCGATCTCTTCCAGGCGCATGGCCAGTTCGAGTTGCGGATCGTTCTGGATGCCCAGTTCCTTCAACACTTCGTCGCAAGTCTGCTTCATGACTGTGGCGCGCGGGTCGCGATTTTTGTAAACGCGGTGACCGAAGCCCATCAGTTTGAACGGATCGTTCTTGTCCTTGGCCTTGGCGATGAACTTGTCGATGTTCGAAACATCGCCGATTTCATCGAGCATGGTCAGTACGGCTTCGTTTGCACCGCCGTGGGCAGGGCCCCACAGTGCAGCGATGCCGGCGGCGATACAGGCGAACGGGTTGGCGCCCGAAGAGCCGGCAAGGCGTACGGTGGAGGTCGAAGCGTTCTGCTCGTGGTCGGCATGGAGGATGAAGATCCGGTCCATGGCCTTGGCGAGCACCGGGCTGATCGGTTTGATCTCGCACGGGGTGTTGAACATCATGTGCAGGAAGTTTTCCGCGTACGACAGGTCGTTGCGCGGGTACATCATGGGTTGGCCCATGGAGTACTTGTAAACCATTGCGGCCAGGGTCGGCATCTTGGCAACCAGGCGGATCGCGGAGATTTCGCGATGCTGCGGGTTATTGATGTCCAGGGAGTCGTGGTAGAACGCCGAGAGGGCGCCGACTACGCCGCACATGACAGCCATCGGGTGGGCGTCGCGACGGAAGCCGTTGAAGAAGGTCTTCAACTGCTCGTGAACCATGGTGTGGTTCTTCACGGTGCTGACGAACTGGGCCTTCTGTTCTGCGGTCGGCAGTTCGCCGTTGAGCAGCAGATAGCAGGTTTCCAGGTAGTCCGACTTTTCAGCCAGCTGTTCGATCGGGTAGCCGCGGTGCAGCAGGATGCCGTTGTCGCCGTCGATATAGGTGATCTTCGACTCGCACGAGGCGGTCGACATGAAGCCTGGGTCAAAGGTGAAACGGCCCGTGGCCGTCAGGCCCCGAACATCGATAACATCGGGACCAACGGTGCCGGTTAAAATGGGCAGCTCGACGGGGGCTGCGCCCTCGATGATCAACTGCGCTTTTTTGTCAGCCATGTGGCCTCCTATTTATGCTTGAAATCATCAGACAGACCCCCCACGCAGGGCCCGCACCACTATAGTGAGATAAATTCGAATGTCAATTTGCCTAAAGTCTTGCTCCAGAAGGCTTTAACCGGACTTTTTCCTCGAAATTGACTGCCATTTACGCCTTTTATGTCAGTTGCGCAATCAGCTGTTTGGGTTAGGTGTTTGCGTTGTCATTAGTAGCCTAACTGTCTATACTCGGCCACCGACCGCCAAGGGCTTTTGGGCTTGCTTTCATTGGGGGTCGCATCCCTGGGTGGTGGTTACCTGACCAGTGCACTCCCCAACAACTTTGCCCTGATTGTTAGGGGCTCTTCAGTGTGAAAAAAAAGCCGTGAAAAGCCAACGACCTGTAAACCTAGACCTAAGGACCATCAAACTCCCAGTCACTGCTTACACGTCCATCCTTCACCGTATTTCCGGTGTCATCCTCTTCGTGTGCCTTGCCATCATGCTTTATGCATTGGACAAGTCGCTGAGCTCCGAGGAAGGCTTCGGTCAGGTGAAAGCGTGTCTGACCAGTCCGCTAGCCAAGCTAGTGACATGGGGCATCCTGTCCGCTCTGCTGTATCACCTGGTAGCCGGTGTGCGCCATTTGATCATGGACATGGGCATCGGTGAGACGCTGGAAGGCGGCAAGCTGGGCTCGAAAATCGTTATCGCCGTTTCCGTGGTGGTAATCGTTCTGGCAGGAGTTTGGATATGGTAACTAACGTCACGAACCTGTCGCGTTCGGGCCTCTATGACTGGATGGCGCAACGTGTGTCTGCGGTCGTTCTCGCGGCTTACTTCATCTTCCTGATCGGATACATCGTGGCCAACCCGGGCCTCGACTACGCCCAGTGGCATGAACTGTTCGCCCACAACGGAATGCGTATTTTCAGCCTCCTGGCCCTCGTTGCCCTCGGCGCTCACGCCTGGGTCGGCATGTGGACCATCGCGACCGACTACCTGACGCCAATGGCGTTCGGCAAGTCCGCGACCGCTATACGTTTCCTTTTCCAGGCAGTATGCGGCGTTGCGATGTTCGCTTACTTCGTCTGGGGCGTGCAGATTCTCTGGGGTATCTGATTCATGGCTAACATTCCAACGATTTCTTTCGACGCCATCATTATTGGTGGCGGCGGTGCCGGCATGCGCGCAGCGCTGCAACTGGCGCAGGGTGGTCACAAGACTGCCGTGATCACCAAGGTTTTCCCGACCCGTTCGCACACGGTATCCGCTCAAGGCGGCATCACCTGCGCAATCGCGTCCGCCGACCCGAACGATGACTGGCGCTGGCACATGTACGATACCGTCAAGGGTTCCGACTACATCGGTGACCAGGACGCTATCGAATACATGTGTCAGGAAGGCCCGGCTGCCGTTTACGAGCTGGACCACATGGGTATGCCGTTCTCCCGTACCGAGCAGGGCCGCATCTACCAGCGTCCGTTCGGCGGCCAGTCCAAGGACTACGGTAAAGGCGGCCAGGCTGCGCGTACTTGCGCTGCTTCCGACCGTACCGGTCACGCACTGCTGCATACCCTTTATCAGGGCAACCTGAAAGCCGGTACCGTGTTCCTGAACGAGTACTACGCTGTCGATCTGGTGAAGAACAGCGAAGGCGAGTTCGTCGGTGTGATCGCGATCTGCATCGAAACCGGTGAAACCACCTACATCCGCGCCAAGGCCACCGTGCTGGCGACCGGCGGTGCAGGCCGTATCTACGCTTCGACCACCAACGCCCTGATCAACACCGGTGACGGCGTTGGCATGGCGCTGCGTGCCGGCGTACCGGTGCAAGACATTGAAATGTGGCAGTTCCACCCGACCGGCATCGCCGGCGCCGGTGTACTGGTTACAGAAGGCTGCCGTGGTGAAGGTGGATACCTGATCAACAAGCACGGCGAGCGTTTCATGGAGCGTTATGCTCCGAACGCCAAAGACCTTGCCGGTCGTGACGTTGTTGCCCGTTCGATGGTTAAAGAGATCATCGCCGGCAACGGTTGCGGTCCGAATGGCGACCACGTGATGCTCAAGCTCGACCACCTGGGCGAGGAAGTGCTGCACAGTCGTCTGCCAGGCATCTGCGAACTGTCGAAGACTTTCGCGCACGTTGACCCGGTGGTTGCTCCGGTTCCGGTTGTTCCGACCTGCCACTACATGATGGGCGGCGTTGCCACCAACATTCATGGCCAGGCGATCACCCAGAACGCCGAAGGCGTGGACCAGATCATTCCTGGTCTGTTCGCTGTAGGTGAAGTGGCTTGCGTATCGGTTCACGGTGCCAACCGCCTGGGCGGCAACTCGCTCCTCGACCTGGTGGTATTCGGCCGCGCTGCCGGCCTGCACCTGGAAAAGGCGCTGACCGACGGCATCGAGTACGACGACGCTACCGAAGCCGACATCGACGCTGCCCTGTCGCGCCTGAACGCACTGAACAGCCGTACTGATGGCGAAGACGTGGCTACCTTGCGTCGCGAGCTGCAAAGCTGCATGCAGAACTACTTCGGTGTATTCCGTACCGGCGAATACATGCAGAAAGGTATCGCTCAGCTTGCTGACCTGCGTACCCGCATTGCCAACGTGAAGATCAACGACAAGTCGCAGGCGTTCAACACTGCCCGTATCGAAGCGCTGGAACTGCAGAACCTGCTGGAAGTGGCCGAAGCTACCGCCATCGCTGCCGAAGTGCGTAAAGAGTCCCGCGGTGCCCACGCCCGTGAAGACTTCGAAGACCGTGACGACGAAAACTGGCTGTGCCACACCCTGTACTTCCCGGGTGACAAGCGCGTAACCAAGCGTGCCGTGAACTTCTCGCCGAAGACTGTTCCGACTTTTGAACCTAAGATTCGGACTTATTAAGGGTGGCAGCCATGTTGCAAGTCAGCGTTTATCGTTACAACCCTGATCAGGACGCCGCGCCGTTCATGCAGGAATTCCAGGTCGATACCGGTGGTAAAGACCTGATGGTGCTGGACGTGCTGGCCCTGATCAAAGAGCAGGACGAGGGTTTCTCCTATCGTCGCTCTTGCCGTGAAGGTGTTTGCGGTTCCGATGGCATGAACATCAACGGCAAAAACGGCCTGGCGTGCATCACGCCGCTGTCTGCTGTCGTAAAAGGTAACAAGTTGATCGTTCGTCCTCTGCCAGGTTTGCCGGTTATCCGTGACCTGGTCGTCGATATGAGCATCTTCTACAAGCAATACGAAAAGGTTAAGCCATACCTGCAGAACGACACGCCGGCTCCGGCCATCGAGCGTCTGCAGTCCCCAGAAGAGCGTGAAAAGCTGGACGGTCTGTACGAGTGCATCCTGTGCGCTTGCTGCTCGACTTCCTGCCCGTCCTTCTGGTGGAACCCGGACAAGTTCCTGGGTCCTGCTGCCCTGCTGCAAGCGTACCGCTTCCTGGCAGACAGCCGCGACACCAAGACTACCGAGCGTCTGGCTTCGCTGGATGACCCGTTCAGCGTATTCCGCTGCCGCGGGATCATGAACTGCGTCAACGTATGTCCGAAAGGCCTGAACCCGACTAAGGCCATCGGTCACATCCGTAACATGCTGCTCTCCAGCGGCGTGTGATTCAGCTGCTGTACCCGTTGTACCCGTAGATGCTACGGCGCAGGCTTCAACCGGCGCCGTAGTTTTAACCTGAGCAGCAGCTTAAAAGGCTGCGGCTCTTATTTTGAAGAAATGAGACAAGCAGGGGCATCCGGGCTGGTACCCGGACTATCAGTGTGATCCTAGTGGCTTGTTTTGGTCGCTGCATTCGGACTTCTGCAAGCGTGCTCGGTGTCGACACCGGTGGTGTTCCCCTAACCGAGGGTGACCAAGCATGCAAGAAAGCGTGATGCAGCGCATGTGGAACAGTGCCTACCTATCCGGTAGTAACGCTGCCTATGTGGAAGAGCTTTATGAGCTCTACCTGCACGACCCTAACGCTGTGCCAGAAGAGTGGCGCACCTACTTCCAGAAGTTGCCTGCTGACGGCAACTCTGCCACCGATGTTTCGCACTCCACAATTCGCGATCATTTCGTCTTGCTGGCAAAGAACCAGCGCCGCGCCCAACCGGTTTCCGCCGGCAGCGTGAGCAGTGAGCACGAGAAGAAGCAAGTTGAAGTGCTGCGATTGATCCAGGCCTACCGTATGCGTGGCCACCAGGCAGCCCAGCTTGACCCGCTGGGACTGTGGCAGCGTCCTGCACCTGCAGACCTGTCGATCAATCATTACGGCTTGACCAATGCCGATCTTGATACGACCTTCCGTGCCGGCGACCTGTTCATCGGCAAAGAGGAAGCGAGCCTACGCGAAATTCACGAAGCGTTGCAGCAGACATATTGCCGCACCATCGGCGCTGAATTCACGCACATCACCGATTCCGAGCAGCGCCAGTGGTTCCAGCAGCGTCTGGAAAGCGTGCGCGGCCGTCCGACGTACTCCGCCGACATCAAGAGCCACCTGCTTGAGCGCGTGACCGCCGGTGAAGGCCTGGAAAAATACCTGGGCACCAAATACCCGGGTACCAAGCGTTTCGGTCTGGAAGGCGGCGAAAGCCTGATTCCGATGCTCGACGAGCTGATCCAGCGTTCCGGTTCCTACGGCACCAAGGAAATCGTCATCGGCATGGCCCACCGTGGCCGTCTGAACGTGCTGGTCAACACCTTCGGCAAGAACCCGCGCGAGCTGTTCGACGAGTTCGAAGGCAAGAAGAAGGTCGAGCTGGGTTCCGGTGACGTCAAATACCACCAGGGCTTCTCGTCCAACGTGATGACCACCGGCGGTGAAGTTCACCTGGCCATGGCGTTCAACCCGTCCCACCTGGAAATCGTTTCCCCGGTGGTCGAGGGTTCGGTTCGCGCCCGTCAGGACCGTCGCAACGATCCTACCGGTGAGAAGGTTCTGCCGATCTCCATCCACGGTGACGCTGCATTCGCAGGTCAGGGCGTGGTCATGGAAACCTTCCAGATGTCGCAGACCCGCGGTTTCAAGACCGGCGGTACCGTGCACATCGTGATCAACAACCAGGTTGGTTTCACCATCAGCAACCCGCTGGACTCGCGCTCCACCGAGTACGCGACCGACGTTGCGAAAATGATCCAGGCGCCGATCCTCCATGTGAATGGCGATGATCCGGAAGCCGTATTGTTCGTGACCCAGCTGGCCATCGACTACCGCATGCAGTTCAAGCGTGACGTGGTGATCGACCTGGTCTGCTACCGTCGTCGCGGCCACAACGAGGCCGACGAACCAAGCGGCACCCAGCCGATCATGTATCAGCAGATCACCAAACAGCGCACCACCCGTGAGCTGTATGCCGATCGTCTGACCCAGGGCGGTGTGTTGGACGCAGAGCGTGTTCAGGCGAAAGTCGACGAATACCGCAACGCGCTGGACAACGGGCTGCATGTAGTGAAAAGCCTGGTCAAAGAGCCGAACAAAGAGTTGTTCGTGGACTGGCGTCCGTATCTGGGCCACGCCTGGACCGCGCGTCACGACACGCGTTTCGACCTCAAGACCTTGCAGGAACTGTCCGCCAAGCTGCTGGAAATCCCGGAAGGCTTCGTGGTTCAGCGCCAGGTTGCGAAGATCTACGAAGACCGTCAGAAGATGCAAGCCGGCGGCCTGCCGATCAACTGGGGTTACGCCGAAACCATGGCGTACGCGACCCTGGCGTTCGAAGGTCACCCGATCCGCATGACCGGCCAGGACATCGGCCGCGGTACGTTCTCGCACCGTCATGCCGTGCTGCACAACCAGAAAGACGCGGGTACCTACATCCCGTTGCAAAACCTGTACGACGGTCAGCCACGTTTCGACCTGTACGACTCGTTCCTGTCCGAAGAAGCGGTGCTGGCGTTCGAATACGGTTATTCGACCACCACGCCGGATGCACTGGTGATCTGGGAAGCCCAGTTCGGCGACTTCGCCAACGGTGCCCAGGTGGTTATCGACCAGTTCATCACCAGTGGCGAGCACAAGTGGGGCCGTCTGTGCGGTCTGACCATGCTGCTGCCGCACGGTTATGAAGGTCAGGGGCCGGAGCACTCCTCGGCGCGTCTGGAGCGTTACCTGCAGCTGTGCGCCGAGCACAACATTCAGGTCGCGGTACCGACTACGCCGGCACAGATCTACCACTTGCTGCGCCGTCAGGTGATTCGCCCGCTGCGCAAGCCATTGATCGTTCTGACTCCGAAGTCGCTGCTGCGTCACAAGCTGGCCATCTCGACCCTGGAAGACCTGGCCGAAGGTTCGTTCCAGACCGTTATTCCGGAAATCGATGCCCTGGACCCGAAAAAGGTCGAGCGCGTTGTCCTGTGTAGCGGCAAGGTCTACTACGACCTGCTGGAAAAACGCCGTGCCGAAGGCCGTGACGACATCGCCATCGTGCGTATCGAGCAGCTGTACCCATTCCCTGAGGACGACTTGAAAGAAGTCCTGGCTCCCTACACCAACGTCAAAGCTGCCGTCTGGTGCCAGGAAGAGCCGATGAACCAGGGTGCGTGGTACTGCAGCCAACACCACATGCGTCGCAGCATCAGCAACCTCAACAAGTCTCTCGTACTCGAGTACGCGGGCCGTGAGGCTTCTGCTGCACCTGCATGCGGTTACGCATCGATGCACGCCGAACAGCAGGAAAAACTGCTGCAAGACGCCTTTACTGTTTAACGCCTTCGCGCACCTGAAACCGAATTTAAGGAACCACAGACAATGGCTATCGAGATCAAAGCCCCCACTTTCCCGGAATCGGTTGCCGATGGCACCGTTGCCACTTGGCACAAGCAACCGGGCGATGCGGTCAAGCGCGACGAACTGATCGTCGACATCGAAACCGACAAAGTCGTGCTGGAAGTATTGGCTACCGCTGACGGCGTACTGGGCGCTATCGTCAAGAACGAAGGCGAAACCGTTCTGTCCGACGAAGTCCTCGGCTCCATCGTTGAAGGCGGCGCTGCCGCCGCCGCTCCGGCTGCCGCTGCTGCTCCGGCCGCTGCCGCCGCTGCTCCAGCTGCCGGCGCTGACGAAGACGCCATCGCCGCTCCGGCTGCTCGCAAGCTGGCCGAAGAAAACGGCATCAACCTGGCTTCCGTCAAAGGCACCGGCAAAGATGGTCGTGTAACCAAGGAAGACGTGGTTGCCGCTGTCGAAGCCAAGAAAGCCGCTCCGGCTGCCGCACCTGCCAAGGCTGCTGCTCCGGCTGCCGCTGCTCCTGTGTTCGCCGCCGGCGATCGCATCGAGAAGCGCGTTCCGATGACCCGCGTTCGTGCCACCGTGGCCAAGCGTCTGGTTGAAGCTCAATCGAACATGGCGATGCTGACCACTTTCAACGAAGTCGACATGACCGAAGTCATGGCCCTGCGTTCGAAGTACAAGGACCTGTTCGAGAAGTCCCACAACGGCGTGCGCCTGGGCTTCATGTCGTTCTTCGTGAAAGCGGCCACCGAAGCGCTGAAACGCTTCCCGGCTGTCAACGCCTCGATCGACGGCGGCGACATCGTTTACCACGGCTACGCTGACGTCGGCGTTGCAGTTTCCAGCGATCGCGGCCTGGTTGTACCGGTCCTGCGTAACGCCGAACTGATGAGCCTGGCTGAAATCGAAGGCGGCATCGCCACCTTCGGCAAGAAAGCCCGCGACGGCAAACTGTCGATGGACGAAATGACCGGTGGTACTTTCACCATCACCAACGGTGGTACTTTCGGTTCGATGATGTCGACCCCGATCGTCAACCCGCCACAAGCCGCCATCCTGGGCATGCACAACATCATCCAGCGTCCGATGGCCATCAACGGCCAGGTCGTTATCCGTCCGATGATGTACCTGGCACTGTCCTACGATCACCGTCTGATCGATGGCAAAGAAGCTGTGACCTTCCTGGTGACCATCAAGAACCTGCTGGAAGATCCGGCTCGTCTGTTGCTGGATATCTGATAGAAGCAGCCATGAGCTGCAAGCCGGGCTGTCGGAAAACCCGCGGCCTGGCTTGCCGCTTGCGGCTTGAAGCTTTTCGCTAAAGAGGATTTTTTGAATGTCGCAGAAATTTGACGTAGTAGTGATCGGCGCGGGCCCTGGCGGTTACGTGGCTGCCATCAAGGCCGCCCAGCTTGGTCTTTCGACTGCCTGCATCGAGAAGTACACCGACAAGGAAGGCAAACTGGCTCTGGGCGGTACTTGCCTGAACGTCGGCTGCATTCCATCCAAGGCGCTGCTGGACAGCTCCTGGAAGTACAAGGAAGCCAAAGAAGGCTTCGCGATCCACGGTATCAACCACGCTGGCGTGACCATGGACGTGCCAGCAATGGTCGGCCGCAAGGCCACCATCGTCAAAGGCCTGACCTCCGGCGTTGCGACCCTGTTCAAAGCCAACGGTGTGACTTCCATTGAAGGTCACGGCAAGCTGCTGGCCGGCAAGCAAGTTGAAGTCACCAAGCCGGACGGCTCGGTAGAAATCATCCAGGCCGAGAACGTGATCCTGGCTCCAGGTTCGCGTCCGATCGACATTCCACCGGCTCCGGTCGACCAGAATGTGATCGTCGATTCGACTGGCGCCCTGGAATTCCAGACCGTGCCTAAGCGTCTGGGCGTGATCGGCGCTGGCGTTATCGGCCTGGAACTGGGTTCGGTCTGGTCGCGTCTGGGTGCAGAAGTGACTGTCCTGGAAGCCCTGGACACCTTCCTGATGGCAGCCGATGCCGCTGTTTCCAAGGAAGCGCTGAAAACCCTGACCAAACAGGGCCTGGACATCAAGCTGGGCGCTCGCGTGACCGGTTCCAAAGTGAACGGCGACGAAGTCGTTGTTAACTACACCGATGCAAACGGCGAACAGAACATCACTTTCGACAAGCTGATCGTAGCCGTTGGTCGCCGTCCGGTGACCACTGATCTGCTGGCTGCCGACTGCGGCGTGACCCTGGACGAGCGCGGTTTCGTGCACGTTGACGATCACTGCGCCACCACCGTACCGGGCGTCTACGCCATCGGCGACGTGGTTCGCGGCATGATGCTGGCGCACAAGGCGTCGGAAGAGGGCATCATGGTTGTCGAGCGCATCAAGGGCCACAAGGCCCAGATGAACTATGATTTGATCCCTTCGGTTATTTATACTCACCCGGAAATCGCGTGGGTTGGTAAAACCGAGCAGGCCTTGAAAGCTGAAGGCGTTGAAGTTAACGTCGGCACCTTCCCGTTCGCAGCCTCCGGCCGTGCCATGGCTGCCAACGACACCGGTGGTTTCGTCAAGGTCATCGCAGATGCCAAGACAGACCGCGTACTGGGCGTCCACGTGATTGGCCCAAGCGCTGCCGAACTGGTTCAGCAGGGCGCGATCGGTATGGAATTCGGCACCAGCGCTGAAGACCTGGGCATGATGGTTTTCTCCCATCCGACCCTGTCTGAAGCCTTGCACGAAGCTGCTCTGGCAGTGAATGGCGGCGCCATCCACATCGCCAACCGCAAGAAGCGTTAAGACATAATAAGAAACCACGGCGGTTTGGCCCGTCGTGAGCCTTGCATGCAAGACTCACCGCGGAATATCCGCTGGACGCAGTCTTGCATAGCTGCACCGGGTATCCGGAAAGGCTATGCAAGCAGCAGTCACAGGTGGTGCGGCACTTGAATGAGTGCAGCACCGAATGCGCAGTACCTAACGAAGACGGTAATAAGCATGAATCTTCACGAGTATCAGGGTAAGCAGCTGTTCGCTGAGTACGGCCTGCCAGTTTCCACCGGTTACGCGGTAGACACCCCGGAAGCAGCAGCAGAAGCTTGCGACAAAATCGGCGGCAGCGAGTGGGTTGTCAAAGCCCAGGTCCACGCCGGTGGTCGCGGTAAAGCGGGCGGCGTAAAGCTGGTTCGCAGCAAAGAAGACGCCAAAGCCTTCGCACAGCAGTGGCTGGGCAAGCGTCTGGTGACTTACCAGACTGACGCCAATGGTCAGCCAGTCACCAAGATCCTGGTTGAATCGTGCACTGATATCGCTAAAGAGCTGTACCTGGGCGCTGTCGTTGACCGTTCGAGCCGTCGCATCGTGTTCATGGCTTCCACCGAAGGTGGCGTGGACATCGAGAAAATCGCTCACGACACTCCAGAAAAAATTCTGAAGGCCACTATCGATCCACTGGTTGGCGCTCAGCCATTCCAGGGTCGCGAGCTGGCATTCCAGCTGGGTCTGGAAGGCAAGCAAGTTGCCCAGTTCGCCAAGATCTTCGTAGGTCTGGCCAAACTGTTCAAGGATCACGACCTGGCCCTGCTGGAAGTGAACCCGCTGGTGATCAAGGCTGACGGCGATCTGCACTGCCTCGATGCCAAGATCAACATCGACGCCAACGCCATGTACCGTCAGCCTAAGCTGAAGACTTTCCACGATCCGTCGCAAGACGATCCGCGCGAAGCGCACGCTGCCAAGTTCGAACTGAACTACGTAGCACTGGAAGGCAACATCGGTTGCATGGTCAACGGTGCTGGCCTGGCCATGGGTACCATGGACATCGTCAACCTGCATGGCGGCAAACCAGCCAACTTCCTCGACGTGGGCGGCGGTGCTACCAAGGAACGCGTTACCGAAGCGTTCAAGATCATCCTGTCCGACACCAACGTCGCTGCAGTACTGGTCAACATCTTCGGCGGCATCGTTCGCTGCGACATGATTGCCGAAGGCATCATCGGCGCTGTGAAAGAAGTCGGCGTGAAAATCCCGGTTGTTGTTCGCCTTGAAGGCAACAACGCTGAGCTGGGCGCTAAAGTACTGGCAGAAAGCGGTTTGAACATCATCGCTGCTACCAGCCTGACCGACGCTGCTCAACAAGTTGTCAAAGCTGCGGAGGGCAAATAATGAGCGTCCTGATCAATAAAGACAC
Source organism: Pseudomonas sp. PB101 (assembly GCF_009764265.1). GTDB lineage: Bacteria > Pseudomonadota > Gammaproteobacteria > Pseudomonadales > Pseudomonadaceae > Aquipseudomonas. The sequence goes on along the minus strand of NZ_RWIR01000080.1, from coordinate 116,300 downwards.
CAAAGTTATCTGCCAGGGTATTACCGGTTCGCAAGGTAGTTTCCACACCCAGCAAGCCATCGAGTACGGCACCAAGATGGTTGGTGGTGTAACTCCAGGCAAAGGCGGCACCGAGCACCTGGGCCTGCCGGTGTTCAACACCGTTAAGGACGCAGTAGCTGCCACCGGCGCTACCGCCAGCGTGATCTACGTTCCGGCTCCTTTCTGCAAGGACTCGATCCTGGAAGCTGCTTTCGGCGGCATCAAGCTGATCGTCTGCATCACCGAAGGCATTCCTACCCTGGACATGCTGGACGCTAAAGTTAAGTGCGACGAGCTGGGTATCACCCTGATCGGCCCTAACTGCCCAGGCGTGATCACCCCAGGCGAATGCAAGATCGGCATCATGCCAGGTCACATTCACTTGCCAGGCAAGGTCGGTATCGTTTCCCGTTCCGGCACCCTGACCTACGAAGCTGTGAAGCAGACTACTGACGCCGGTTTCGGTCAGTCGACTTGCGTCGGCATCGGTGGTGACCCGATCCCGGGTTCGAACTTCATCGACATCCTGAAGCTGTTCCAGGAAGACCCGAAGACCGAAGCGATCGTGATGATCGGCGAGATCGGCGGTTCGGCTGAAGAAGAAGCGGCTGCCTACATCAAGGCACACGTGACCAAGCCGGTTGTTTCCTACATCGCTGGTGTGACTGCTCCTCCGGGCAAGCGCATGGGCCATGCTGGCGCAATCATCTCTGGCGGCAAAGGCACTGCAGACGAGAAATTCGCTGCTCTGCAAGACGCAGGCGTTAAAACCGTGCGTTCGCTGGCAGACATCGGCAAGGCCCTGGCCGAGCTGACTGGTTGGGCTGTCAAGTAAGCCACGCGCTAACTGACGCTTCACCAAAACAAAGGCCACCTTCGGGTGGCCTTTGTCGTTTCCGGCATTTGTGTTGACCGTGCGGACGCCATCGCGAGCAAGCTCGCTCCCACAATTGACCGCGTTCCAATGTGGGAGCGAGCTTGCTCGCGATGACGGACTTATAGGCGCCGACCATTTACATGCATAAACGCGACACGAAAATGTCGTAGATCGGAATGTTCGCCCTCTAACAGTGCGTTTGTCGGCCAAATTCGTTAGGCTACGCGCCATTTTTGCGTCCGCTGCCCACAAGGTGGCAACGCGCTAAAAGGGTTGGTCTTATACGGACCGACAGCATTTCCCTCACCCATAGGGAAATCCCTCTCTAAATTCCGATTCAGTAGTGTGGTATTTCCTTAATGAAAGTGTTGAAAGGCCAGGACATCCTGGCACTTGGTTTTATGACGTTTGCCCTGTTCGTCGGGGCCGGCAACATCATCTTCCCGCCTATCGTCGGTTTGCAGTCCGGGCCTAATGTCTGGATGGCGGCGCTGGGTTTCCTGGTCACCGCAGTCGGTCTGCCGGTGATCACCGTTGTAGCCCTGGCCAAGGTCGGCGGTGCAATGGATGCCTTGAGCAGCCCGATCGGTAAAGTCGCCGGTGGCCTGCTGGCAGCGGCTTGCTACCTCGCTGTTGGCCCGTTGTTCGCGACGCCACGTACCGCGACGGTTTCCTTCGAAGTGGGCCTGGCGCCGCTGACCGGCGAGAGTCCGCTGGCGCTGTTCCTGTACAGCTCGGTCTACTTCCTGCTGGTGTTCTTCATCTCGCTGTATCCGGGTCGCTTGCTCGATACCGTAGGGCGATTCCTCGCCCCGCTGAAGATCATCGCCCTGGCCGCTCTCGGCATCGCCGCATTCGCCTTGCCGGCCGGTGACATTGGCCATGCAACGCCTGAGTACGTGGCGGCACCGTTTTCCCAGGGCTTCATCAATGGTTACCTGACCATGGATACCCTGGGCGCCCTGGTGTTCGGCATCGTCATCGTCAACGCCATCCGTTCCCGCGGCGTCGAGTCGCCAGCGTTGATCACCCGCTATGCGATCATCGCCGGCCTGATCGCCGGTGTAGGCCTGGCGCTGGTCTATGTCAGCCTGTTCCGTCTCGGTTCGGGCAGCCATGAAGTGGCCGCAGGCGCTACCAACGGTGCGGCGGTGTTGCACGCTTACGTGCAACATACCTTCGGTTCGCTGGGCAGCGGTTTCCTGGCCGTGCTGATTTCGCTGGCGTGCCTGGTGACCGCGGTCGGCCTGACCTGTGCCTGCGCCGAGTACTTCAGCCGGGTGCTGCCACTGTCCTACAAGACACTGGTGATCATCCTCGCGGCATTCTCCCTGCTGGTGTCCAACCTGGGCCTGACCAAGCTGATTGCGTTCTCGATCCCGGTACTGACCGCGATCTACCCGCCATGCATCGCCCTGGTGGCCCTGAGCTTCTGCAAGGACTTCTGGCATGAGCAGGGCCGCATCGTCGGCCCGGTCATGCTGGTGTCGTTCATCTTCGGCCTGATCGACGCCCTCAAGGGTGCAGGCCTGGCGGACTGGATGCCGGCGCAAATGGCCCACCTGCCGCTGAGCGAGCAGGGGCTGGCGTGGCTGGTGCCATCGGTGATGACGCTGGTGGTTGCCGTTGTCTGCGACCGTATGCTGGGCAAGCGCGAAGAAGCGCTGGCTTAAAGCTTTCGACCTGCCATAAGCGGGTCGGACAAGCAGAAAATGAAATGCCCCGTATCAATCGATACGGGGCATTTTTTTATGGGGTGGTGCGGTGTCTTTTCTGTTGAGCTAACGTCGAAGCTCTACAAAATCCATTGTGGGAGCGAGCTTGCTCCCACAGGGTTTGTGTACTCCGCCAATACATCACAAGGACCTGCATGTCGTTCATCCAAGCCAACCTGATCCACATCCTCGCGGCCATCTGGTTCGTCATCTGCTGGGGCGGGTACACCCGCTATGCCACCTGGAAAGGCCGTGACACTGCGTGCCTGGCCAGCGTTCTGCACCTTTACCGCGAAGACTGGATGCGCCGCATGCTGTTGCGCGACAACCGTATCGCCGATGCCAGCGTGATCGGCAATCTGGAGCGCAACGCTTCGTTCTTCGCCTCCAGCACGCTGATTATCCTGGCCGGTATTCTCACGGTGTTGGGGGCGTCGGAGCGGGCGGTATCGTTGCTGGCGGATATCCCGATGGTGCAACAGGCCTCCCAGGGCATGTCGGAAATCAAGTTGCTGTGCCTGGCGCTGGTGTTTGTCTATGCGTTCTTCACGTTCAGCTGGTGCATGCGCCAGTACAACTTCGCGGCGGTACTGGTGGGTTCGGCGCCAATGGTCGGCGAGCGTCTGGTGTCCGAGCAAGAGCGTAAAGCCTTTGCTGCCCGCGCAGCCCGCGTCATCTCCATGGCCGCCAACCAGTTCAACTTCGGGCTGCGTTCCTACTACTTCGGCATGACCATGCTGGCGTGGTTCGTCAGCCCATGGTTATTCATGTTGATGAGTGCCGGCGTGGTGTTCGTGTTGTACCGCCGCGAGTTTCATTCCGACGTTCTCGACGTGATGGTCTATACCCCTACAGAGGCGCCGTTGCCGGAGTCGATCAAAGAGGCTGCTTGATGAGTATTCCATTCTGGTGCGTGGTTATCAGTGCGGTATTGATTTACCTGGCACGGATGCCCGTGACTACCGCCATGAAAGAGCTGGGCGGCTACGACAACCACTTGCCGCGCCAACAGCAGACGCAACTCACGGGCCTGGGGGCCCGGGCACTGGCGGCGCATCAGAATAGTTTCGAAGCATTCATCCTGTTTGCGGTGGGTGTGTTGATGGCGCACACCACGCAGACGGCCGGTTGGCTCATCGATTTGCTCGCGATCATCTTTGTGATCTCGCGGATCATTTATCTGGCGTGTTACTGGAAAGACCTGACCTGGCAACGCAGCCTGGTTTGGCTGGTGGGATTTATCTGTTCGATGTTGCTGATGATTAGTCCGACTTTTAGAACGATTTTGCTCTAACCGTTTTTTTGAGGACAAAAGAAAACCCGCACTTGGCGGGTTTTCTTTTACAGCTCTAAAAACCGTATTAGTTCTTAGGTGCTTCCGGAGCAGCTGGAGTGGCCGGTGCGGCCTCTTTTGCCGCTTCCGCGTTCGATTCAGCCTGATCTTTGGCGGCTTCGGCGTTTTCTTTCGCGGCGTCGTTCACTTTATCCTGAGCTTTGCTCATGTCTTGCTGAGCTTGCTCAGCATGTTTGGCAGCATCTTGAGCTTTGTCCTCGGATTTTTTATCGCAGGCAGCGAGACCGAGGGAAGCGGTCAACATCAAGGCAATAGCTAAAGTCTTACGCATGGGGTGTTTCTCCTGATGAAAAGCATCTACTGGCCTTAAGAACCCACGCATCAGGGTTAAGTTCCTTAATTCTGTGAGATATATAAGTTTTATTCTAATGCGGAACTTTTACCCGACCGTCAGCGCATTGAATGGAGCTAAACAAGAGTGTTTATCAAATGGCGGAAAACCCCATTTTTGAGCGTGCGACGCGCTTCCTGTCGGCGTTGCGACATTGTCAGGTACTTGGACTAAGCGTTCACAGCGCCAGCAGCGAAGGGTTGACGGTCGTGCTGCCATACAGCCGGCAGATCGTCGGCAATCCCGAAACCGGCGTGATTCATGGCGGGGCGCTGACCTCGCTGATGGACACCGCCTGTGGCATGGCGACGCTCTGCGTACTCCCGGAGTTCGAAGTCTGCCCGACCCTCGACCTGCGCATCGACTATATGCACGCCGCCGAGCCACATAAGGATGTCTATGGTTTTGCCCAGTGCTACCGGGTCACCACCGACGTGATTTTTGCCCGTGGCTTCGCCTATCAGGACGACCCCGAACAGCCCATTGCCCATGTGATGGGCACTTTCATGCGCATGGGCAAGGGCATCAAAGGTACCAAGGGCTTTGGTGGCGTGGTAGCCGGAGGGGCGCAATGAGCGAATCCTTGAGGGACCAACTGCAAAAGGCCCACGAGCAGGGCGATTACGCCTCGCTGCTGGATTTGATTCCCTATGCCCGGCTGATCGGTGTCGAGTGCTCCAGGGTGGGAGATGAGCTGCTGTTCAAGCTGCCGGCGAACAAGGACAACATTGGTAACCCTTTGTTGCCGGCAATTCACGGCGGAGTGATTGCCGGTTTCATGGAATTGGCCGCGGCGCTGCACCTGTTGGTGTTTACCGGAACGTCCGGGGTGCCGAAGATCATCGACTTCTCCCTCGATTACCTGCGTGCCGGGCAGTTTCGCGATACGTGGGCCCGATGCCAGGTCTGGCGCCAGGGGCGGCGGGTCGCCAATGTGGCGATTACTGCCTGGCAAAGCACCGAAGCCGAACCCATAGCCACGGCCCGTGCGCATTTCAAACTCGAAGAGCCCTTGAAATCCTGAACTCAGCCCCAAACTCAGATGACAACCCGCCGTCGATCGCTCAAGGTCGCGGCCAATGCCATCTGATTGGAGTTTGATGACCATGAGTGTGGAAACTCAAAAGGAAACCCTGGGCTTCCAGACCGAGGTGAAGCAACTGCTGCACCTCATGATCCATTCGCTGTATTCCAACAAGGAAATTTTCCTTCGCGAATTGATCTCGAACGCCTCTGACGCTGTCGACAAATTACGTTTCGAAGCCCTGGCCAAGCCCGAGCTGCTGGAAGGTGGCGCCGAACTGAAAATCCGCGTGAGCTTCGACAAGGACGCTAAAACCGTCACTCTCGAAGACAACGGTATCGGCATGAGCCGCGAAGATGCGATCACCCACCTGGGCACCATCGCCAAGTCCGGCACCGCCGACTTCATGAAGCACCTGTCTGGCGATCAGAAAAAAGATTCGCACCTGATCGGTCAATTCGGCGTGGGTTTCTACTCCGCATTCATCGTCGCCGACAAAGTCGACGTGTTCAGCCGTCGTGCCGGTGCTGCCGCCAGCGAAGGCGTGCACTGGTCGTCCAAGGGTGAAGGCGATTTCGAAGTCGCGACCATCGAGAAAGCCGAGCGCGGCACTCGCATCGTCCTGCACTTGAAATCCGGCGAAGACGAATTCGCCGATGGCTGGCGCCTGCGTAACATCATCAAGAAGTACTCCGACCACATCGCCTTGCCGATCGAGCTGCCGAAAGAAGTGGCTGCTGCCGAAGGTGAAGAGAAACCGGCCGTTGAATGGGAAACCGTCAACCGCGCCAGCGCTTTGTGGACCCGTCCGCGTACCGAGATCAAGGACGAGGAATACCAGGAGTTCTACAAGCACATCGCCCACGATTTCGACAACCCGCTGAGCTGGAGCCACAACAAGGTCGAAGGCAAGCTCGAATACAGCTCGCTGCTGTACGTGCCGACCCGCGCTCCGTTCGATCTGTACCAGCGTGAAGCGCCGAAAGGCCTGAAGCTCTACGTACAGCGCGTATTCGTCATGGATCAGGCCGAGTCCTTCCTGCCGCTGTACCTGCGCTTCATCAAGGGCGTGGTCGATTCCAACGACCTGTCGCTGAACGTGTCGCGGGAAATCCTGCAGAAAGACCCGATCATCGACTCGATGAAGTCGGCGCTGACCAAGCGCGTGCTGGACATGCTGGAAAAACTGGCGAAAAACGAGCCTGAGCAATACAAGGGCTTCTGGAAAAACTTCGGTCAGGTCATGAAAGAAGGCCCGGCAGAAGATTTCGCCAACAAGGAAAAAATCGCCGGTCTGCTGCGTTTCGCATCGACCCATGGCGACGATGGCGAGCAGGTTGTCGGCCTGGCCGAGTACCTGGCGCGCGCCAAGGAAGGTCAGGACAAGATCTACTACCTGACCGGCGAAACCTATGCGCAGGTCAAGAACAGCCCGCACCTGGAAGTCTTCCGCAAGAAAGGCATCGAAGTGCTGCTGTTGACCGACCGCATCGACGAGTGGCTGATGAGCTACCTCAGCGACTTCGACGGCAAGAGCTTCGTCGACGTGGCGCGCGGTGACCTGGACCTGGGCAACCTGGACTCGGAAGAGGACAAGAAAGCCGCGGAAGAAGTCGCCAAGGCCAAAGAAGGTCTGGTCGAGCGCCTGAAGGCCGCGCTGGGTGAATCCGTTGCGGAAGTCCGGGTGTCCCATCGCCTGACCGATTCCCCGGCGATCCTGGCCATCGGCGAGCAGGACCTGGGCCTGCAGATGCGCCAGATCCTTGAAGCCAGTGGTCAGAAGGTTCCGGATTCGAAGCCGATCTTCGAATTCAACCCGGCTCACCCGCTGATCGAGAAGCTCGACAACGAGCAGAGCGACGAGCGCTTCGGCGACCTGTCGCACATCCTCTTCGATCAGGCGGCCCTGGCGGCAGGTGACAGCTTGAAAGATCCGGCCGCATACGTGCGCCGTTTGAACAAGCTGTTGGTCGAACTATCGGCTTAACTGTGTTGCAGAAAAACCCGCTTCGGCGGGTTTTTTCATTCTGGTGTTCAACAATCAGGAGTCAGAAATGAGCCAAATCACTGTACGTTCCGTTGCCTATCAGATTGATGGTCGGGATTACGAAAGCCGTCTGGCCTTCGACGCCGACCATAAGGGTCCACGCCCGGGTTTGTTGATGGCGCCGAACTGGATGGGCGTCAGCGCCGGTGCCGAGGAGATCGCCAAATCGGTGGCCGCCAAGGGGTATGTGGTGTTGATCGCCGACCTTTACGGGCAATCGGTTCGTCCGACGAACAACGACGAGGCGGGCGCGGCAATGATGCCGTTGAAGAATGACCGTCCGTTGTTGCGCAAGCGCATGCAGGTGGCGTTCGAGCAGTTGCAGAAGCAGGGTGAGGCCCAGATCGATACTTCGAAACTGGCGACCTTCGGTTTTTGCTTCGGTGGTTGCTGTGCTCTTGAGTTCGCCCGTACCGGTGCGCCGGTGAAGGCCGCGGTGTCTTTCCACGGCACGCTGGACACACCGAACCCGGCTGATGCGAACAACATCAAGGGCAAGGTCCTGGTGTTGCACGGTGCCTCTGATCCCCTGGTGCCGAAGGAGCAGTTGCCGGCGTTCGAAGATGAAATGAACGCGGCCGGTGTGGACTGGCAGTTGCTGAGCTACGGCGGTGCGTTCCACTCGTTCACCGACCCGCACGCCAACGTGCCGGGCATGATGATGTATGACGCCAAGATCGCCGCTCGGGCGTTCACGTCGATGCACAATCTGCTGGATGAAGTGTTCAAGGGTTGATCGCAAGCCTGTAGGAGCCGGCTTGCCGGCGATGGCGTTCTCGGGGCCGCCATCGCTGGCAAGCCAGCTCCTACAGTTAACCGAGTCGACCACCATTCCTCTGTGGGAGCGAGCTTGCTCGCGATGGCGATGTAACGGACACCGAAGAGCTTAAGGCAATTCGATCCTCTCACTTTCCCCCGGCACCGTCGGCCAATCCCCGGCCGCCCAGCGCCGACGTGCTTCATCAATTGCCGCCGGATCGCTCGCGACAAAATTCCAGTTGATCCGCCGTGGCCCGTCCAGCGCCGCGCCGCCAAACAACACGGCGTGACTGTCGCTTTCGGCAAACAGCGTCATCTCTTCCCCCGCAGGCAAGACCACCAGCGAATGCGGCTCCACCGGTTCGCCATCCAGCTGCACCTCACCGCTCAAAACATACAACGCACGTTCTTCATGCTCGGTGGGGATCAGCAATGTGGTCGCCGTTTGCAGCTGCAATTCCGCGTACAGCGTAGGAGAAAGCACCGGCACTGGCGATTCCAGGCAAAAGCCCGACCCGGCAATCATGCGAATCTTCACCCCCAGGTTGTCGCTGACCGGCAAGGTCGATGCCGGATGATGGCTGTAATGCCCCGGCCCTTGTTCCTTGTCCTTGGGCGATGCCAGCCAGATCTGTAAACCGTGCATCGTGAAGCCGCTTTCTTTCAGGGCCGCAGGTGTGCGTTCGACGTGGGCAATGGCGCTGCCGGCCGTCATCCAGCTGACATCGCCGGTATCAACGACCTGATCGGAGCCGAGGCTGTCCTTGTGCTGGATTTGCCCCTGGAACAAGTAGGTGAGGGTGGACAGGCCGATGTGCGGATGCTGGCGGATGTTCATACCTTTGCCTGGCGGATAACGGGTTTCCAGCATGTGATCGAAAAACACGAAGGGGCCGACGCTGCGGCACTTGGCGGATGGCAGCGGGCGGAGAATCGGCTGGCCTTCGACATCTTCGGCGCGGGGGCGGATCACGAGTGGAGAGTTCATGGTGCGTTCCAGGCTGGGCGGGTAATGCGTTCGAGCATAACCCGCCTGCGCAAGCCTTGCCGCTATTGGCTGAAGGCGCCTTCGGACAAATGCGTTTCGATGCTGACTTCAGACGTGGTCATCAGCTTGTGGATCGGGCAACGATCGGCCACGCGGTGCAATTCATCGCGCTGGGCGTCGGTGAGCACGCCCTTGAGGGTCAGTTTGACGTGCAGCGCGTATTTGCCTTTTTGCTCTTCACTGTTGTCGCGCTTGACCTCCACACCGACACCGGTCAGTGGGATGTTTTTCTTCCTGGCATACAACTTCAGGGTCAGTGCCTTGCACGCTCCCAGCGCCGCATCGAAATAATCGTGCGGCTCCGGGGCCGAGCCTTCTCCGCCTGCCGTGACGGGCACGTCGGCGAAGAGTTCATGGTCATCGATTTGTACGCTGTGGCGAAAACCTTCGGCGGATACGGTGTTGACGGTGACAGTCATGGCAAACCTCGCAAGCGGCTGGAAATGGCATTCGATCAAAAAAGACCTTGAAGGTATAGAGCCATCACGCTTGTCGGGTGTTCCAATTTTCGCGCCCACAAAAAAGCCCCGCAATGGCGGGGCTTCATGATGTCGATCAGGATCAGCTGCCTTTGACAGCCTTGCCGTTGACCGTGCCGTCCAGGAGCATGATGTTGTACTCCTTGCCGTCGGTTTCGACCTGTTGCAGGCGGACCAGCAGGTAGTCCCAGTCCTTGGCGAACCACATCACGGTGATGCGTTTGCTTTGCGTCGGGTCGCGCACGCGCTCGACCTTGATCGCATCGATCTGGCCGGCCTTGGTGTCGACTTTTTCCGAACCCAGTACGCGGAAGTCATAGGTGTCGACTTCACCGCCATCGACCACTTGATAGCTCATGGTCTTCTTGCCGGCAGCCACATCGTGTTGCAGCGCCAGCTGGTAGGTGGATTTGTCGACCATGCCGCGGTTGAGTGGGAGCTTGACGGCGTCACCGCGATCGGTGCCGGTGACCATCTTGGTGTTCCAGTCGAAATCCAGATCCGCTTTCCTGGCCTTGCCCAGGCCGCCACGTTCAAAGTGGTACGACTGCGGAAGAAGGGTGTCCTTGTCCACGGTCAGGGTGCTTTCCTCGGACAGGCTGGCGATCATCATCGACGCCTTGAAGCTCAGTTTCCATTTGCCGTCGCCGGTTTTTTCCAGGCTGCGCTCGGCGGTGCCGCTCATGGGCAGCTGTTTCCAGTCGGCGGTGTAGCTGGCGGAGAAGGGTTGAAGGTCTGCCGCCTGGGCGAAGGGCAAGGCAAGCAGAGCGCAAGCGAAGAGCAGGGCGCGACGCATAAAATCTCCTAGTTTCGAATCAAGTGGCCGCTGGCCGCGAGTAGCTGTCCATCCAGTAAAGCACCTTGCTCGCCGAGGGCTATACGGCCTTCGGCAAACCAGCGTACGGCCATCGGGTAGATCAGGTGTTCCTGAACATGGACCCGCTGCGCCAGACTCTGCGGCGAATCCTGTAACTCTACCGGTATTACAGCCTGTACGACCAGTGGTCCGCCATCGAGTTCCTCGGTGACGAAGTGCACGGAGCAGCCGTGCTCGGCGTCGCCGGCTTCCAGCGCGCGCTGATGAGTGTGTAACCCTTTGTATTTGGGTAGCAGCGAGGGATGGATATTGAGCAGGCGACCCTGATAGTGGCGCACGAAACCAGCGCTGAGAATGCGCATGAATCCGGCCAGTACCACGAGTTTGGGGTTGAAGGCGTCGATCAGTTCGATCAGCGCGGCGTCGAAGGCCTCGCGACCTTCGAAAGCCTTGTGATCCAGGGTGCGGGTGTCGATACCCGCGTCCCTGGCGCGTTGCAGGCCGTAGGCGTCGGCGCGGTTGGAAATCACCGCAGCGATGCGGACCGGGCTGTCGCCGGTCCGCGTGCTGTCGATCAGGGCCTGCAAGTTACTGCCGGTGCCGGACAACAGCACCACCACATCACAGGTTGCGGACATTAATGAGCCTTAAGGTTCTTCAGTTCTACCTGAGCCGCGCCTTCGGCAGCGGTGGCGATCTGACCGATGACCCAAGGCTGCTCGCCGGCTTCGCGCAGAACGTTCAGCGCGGTTTCAACGTGCTCTTGAGCCACGCAGATGACCATGCCGACGCCGCAGTTCAGCACGCGGTGCATTTCGTTCTCGTCGACGTTGCCTTTCTCTTGCAGCCAGTCGAACACCGCCGGGCGGTTCCAGCTTGCCACGTCAACCACGGCCTGTGCGCCTTTTGGCAGTACGCGCGGGATGTTGTCCAGCAGGCCGCCACCGGTGATGTGGGCCATGGCTTTGACAGCGCCGGTTTCCTTGATCAGCTTGAGCAGCGGCTTGACGTAGATGCGGGTCGGGGCCATCAGCAGGTCGGTCAGCGGCTTGCCGTCGAGCTGGATGTTTTCGATGTCGGCACCGGACACTTCGATGATCTTGCGGATCAGCGAGTAGCCGTTGGAGTGCGGGCCGGAAGACGGCAGGGCGAGCAGGGCATCGCCGGCAGCGACTTTGGAACCGTCGATGATTTCGGATTTTTCCACGACACCGACGCAGAAGCCGGCCAGGTCGTAGTCTTCGCCTTCGTACATGCCAGGCATTTCAGCGGTTTCGCCGCCGACCAGGGAGCAACCCGACAGTTCGCAGCCGGCGCCGATGCCGGTCACGACCTGGGTCGCGGTTTCGACGTTGAGTTTGCCGGTAGCGTAGTAGTCGAGGAAGAACAGCGGCTCGGCGCCACAGACCACCAGGTCGTTCACGCACATGGCAACCAGGTCGATGCCGATGCTGTCGTGCTTGTTCAGGTTCAGTGCCAGGCGCAGCTTGGTGCCGACGCCGTCAGTGCCGGAAACCAGCACAGGCTGCTTGTAGCCGGCCGGGATTTCGCAGAGGGCGCCGAAACCGCCCAGGCCGCCCATGACTTCCGGGCGCGCAGTGCGCTTGGCGACGCTCTTGATGCGTTCGACCAATGCTTCACCGGCGTCGATGTCTACACCGGCGTCCTTGTAGCTCAGGGAGGGTTGCTTGCTCATGATCCAGGCCTTTAGGGGGGATTCAGGGGTAACGACCGAGTTCAGCGGGGCCGCCGAAATCGACGAAGGCGATTGCCTCACGCGAATTTCGAGGGTGCCCGGCTGTTGCCGGTCTGCGAAGGCGCGCGATTTTATCAGGCTTGAGCCGCAGCGGCCATCCTCAGGCCGACAGCAGGGCCATATCCGTTCAAAAAAAACCGTCGATGCGCGGTGTCGGTGGCATCCTGCATGGCTGTATAAGGTATCGCGATTAACCGTCTATCGTTATGACAGTGCGAAAACTTACCCGGGACGCGTGAATGTTTTGCGTCGGGCGATGGTCACAGCCTTGCTCGATCGTCTTCATGCGGTCTGTTCCAGCCGCTCTTGTCGTCAGGAATCTTCCATGCGTTTTTGTAAATTCTTGCTTGTGGGTTGTTTGTCATGGGTCAGTCTGGTTTGCCATGCCGAAACCGTCAAAGGCCTTTATCAGGTGCGCGAGCCGGTGAATGGCCAGTCGCCCGAGGAGCGTGAACAGGCGACCATACGCGCGTTGGACACGTTGGTGCTGCGCCTGACCGGCGACCCCAAGGCCGCTCAAAGTCCGGGGCTGGCCGCGATTCGCAAAGACCCGCAACAGATCATCAGCCAATACGGCTTCGAAGCCGGGCCGCCGGAAGTCCTGAAAGTCGATTTCGATCCCGGCACCACCGAGCAAGCCTTGCGCCGCGCCGGCCTGGCCATGTGGGGGGCCAATCGGCCGTCGATCCTCGGATGGTGGCTGAACGATTCCACCGAGGGTTCAAGCCTGGTCGGCGACGGTCAGGCCAGCGCGGTGCCGCTGCGTCGGGCGGCGCAACACCGTGGCTTGCCATTGCGTTTGCCGTTGGCGGACCTGAACGAGCAGATCGTCGCGACCGCGCCGAATCTTGAGGGCACGGATCCCGCGCCGTTGCAGGCGGCATCGGAACGCTACAACGCCGACGCCCTGCTTGCTGTACACGCCAAGGAAGAGGGCGGGCAGTGGCAGGCCAAGTGGCAATTGTGGCTGGGGGATAAAAAAGAGGCCGGCACCGTGCAGGGCGCCGATCAGGCCGCCGTGGCCGATGCGGTGATGCTGGCGGTCAACGAGCGCCTGGCGCCGCGGTTCGTCGCCAAGCCTGGTGCTTCGAGCGCGCAATTGCTGGAAGTGCAGGGCATGAACCTTGAGCATTATGCGTCCCTTGGCCGCTTGCTGGAGCCATTCGGCGGGCGTGTGCAAAGCGTCGACGGCGACCGGATCGTCTACCGGGTCAATGGCAGTACCGAGCAGTTGCGTGCACAACTGTCGCTGGCAAGGCTGCAGGAAACACCGGCGGGTCAAACCCCGGCTCCGGCCGTGCCGGTTCAGCCTGCCGTCCCTGGTGCCGCGCCTGCCCCGGCACCGGCCCCGACACCGCAACTGCGTTTTCGCTGGTAGTTTTTCTTTCTTTATATAGAAGCAATGGAGTGGTTCATGGCCGATTCGCGGCGTTGGTTCTGGCTCGGTGGGGTGGTCCTGCTTTGCGCGTTTGTATGGTTGTTGCATCCGATCCTGACGCCGTTCCTGGTGGCGCTGCTGTTGGCTTACCTCTTCGACCCGCTGGTGGATCGACTGGAGAAGGCGGGGCTGTCGCGAACCTGGGGTGTAGTGGCGGTGTTTACGCTGTTTACCCTGATCTTTACCGCGCTGCTGCTGGTCCTGGTGCCGCTGCTCGCTCGCCAGCTGTTTCGTTTGTATGAGTTGGCCCCGCAGATGCTCGATTGGCTGCAGCACACGGCGTTGCCCTGGGCGCAATCGAAGTTCGGCCTGTCGGAAGGCTTCTGGAAGTTCGACAAGCTCAAGGCGGCCATCAGCGAGCATATGAGTCAGACCACCGATGTTGTCGGGGTGGTGCTCAGTCATGCTACGGCCTCGGGCCTTGCATTGATTGGCTGGCTGGCGAATCTGGTGTTGATTCCGGTGGTGAGCTTCTACCTGTTGCGCGATTGGGACCTGATGATGGCCAAGATCCGCAGCTTGCTGCCCCGCGATCGTGAAGAGCGTGCGGTGTCGCTGGCAGGTGAATGCCATGAGGTGCTCGGGGCCTTCGTTCGCGGACAGCTGCTGGTCATGGTGGCCCTGGGAGTGATCTACGCGGCCGGCCTGATGCTGGTCGGGCTGGAGCTGGGCTTGCTGATCGGCCTGATTGCAGGGCTGGCGGCGATCGTGCCGTACATGGGATTTATCATCGGTATCGGCGCGGCGCTGATTGCAGGGCTGTTCCAGTTTGGTGGCGATCTGTACCCGATGCTCGGCATTGTCGCGGTGTTCATGGTCGGCCAGGCGCTGGAGGGCATGGTGCTGACGCCGTTGCTGGTCGGTGACCGGATCGGCCTGCACCCGGTGGCGGTGATTTTCTCGATCCTGGCCGGGGGCGAGCTGTTTGGCTTCACCGGTGTGCTACTGGCATTGCCGGTCGCCGCGGTGATCATGGTGCTGGTGCGTCATGTGCATGATTTGTATAAGGACTCCGAGATCTACGGCGGGGTCGACGAGGTGGAGCTGTAAGGGGTGTCGACGGACGCTTGCCGGCTGCCCGGGTTCACGCCGGGTCAGCCTGTTTGCATCGGGTGACTGTCACATGCGCCGCCAAAGAAACTGTCATAAAACCGGTGCATTAACGCAAACCTTTGATTTTGCTTGTGGTCTGTCGCATTGTGCGGCCCGCTTCACGGGTATAAACTTCGCAAACTTTACACAGAGGCCACTAACGGTTCCTTTGGAACTGTTCAGTCAGCATGAAACCGATTCAGCTGCCCCTAGGTGTGCGTCTGCGTGACGACGCCACCTTTATCAACTACTACCCAGGCGCCAATGCCGCTGCACTCGGCTATGTCGAGCGGCTATGCGAAGCCGACGCCGGCTGGACCGAAAGCCTGATCTATCTTTGGGGCAAGGATGGAGTAGGGCGTACGCACCTGTTGCAGGCTGCCTGCCTGCGCTTCGAGCAATTGGGCGAGCCTGCGGTGTACCTGCCGCTGGCCGAGCTGCTCGATCGCGGCATTGAGATCCTCGATAACCTTGAACAGTACGAACTGGTCTGTCTCGATGACTTGCAGGCGGTTGCCGGCAAGGCGGACTGGGAAGAGGCGCTGTTCCACCTGTTCAATCGCCTGCGCGACAGCGGCCGGCGCTTGTTGATTGCCGCGTCGACATCCCCGCGCGAGTTGCCGGTGAAGCTGGCGGACCTCAAGTCGCGCCTGACCCTGGCCTTGATCTTCCAGATGCGCCCGCTGTCCGACGAGGACAAACTGCGTGCCCTGCAATTGCGCGCCTCCCGTCGCGGGCTGCACCTGACCGACGAGGTCGGGCATTTCATCTTGACCCGCGGTACCCGCAGCATGAGTGCGCTGTTCGAGTTGCTCGAGCGTCTCGACCAGGCCTCCCTCCAGGCTCAGCGCAAGCTGACGATCCCGTTTCTGAAAGAAACCCTCGGCTGGTAACCCCGCTGAAACCGTTGGTTTTAATGGGTTTGGCATATTTCAGGCGCCAGAAATCCCGCTTTCCTGCCAGGTTGCAGGCTGCGCACATATTTAAAATAGGCTTAAGCGCTTAGATGTAATCGAGAAACCGGGAAGTCACAAAAAGTTCGATTGAATTTGCAAATGGGTTTGATAGCGGGCATAGTCTCGACTTCTTTACAACTTCAGCCACGGTCGTGCCCATGCTAAATCGCTTCGCACCCCTCGTGCCTCTCGCACTCGTCACCCTGCTGTTCGGTTGCGCTGCCCACACTCCAGTGGTCCAGCAAGCTCCGCAACCGCAGGTGCAAAACTCGGTTACCGCCCAGTCTTCCACTCTCTTTCAGGAAGAGCTGGCTACCGAAAAGGAACTCGCCGACTTCGCTGGCGGCAAGTCCTACCAGCTTCCGGTCCTGGCCGACAGCATCCTCGAACGTGGCATGTCCCTGATCGGTACCCGTTACCGTTTCGGCGGTACTTCTGAAGCCGGCTTCGACTGCAGCGGTTTCATCGGCTACCTGTTCCGCGAAGAAGCGGGCATGAACCTGCCACGCTCCACCCGCGAAATGATCAACGTGGACGCTCCGCTGGTCTCGCGCAGCAAGCTTGAGCCGGGTGACCTGCTGTTCTTCGCAACCAACGGCCGTCGCGGTCGCGTCAGTCATGCCGGGATCTACCTGGGTGACAACCAGTTCATCCACTCCAGCAGCCGCCGTAGCGGTGGTGTGCGCATCGACAGCCTGGGTGACAGCTACTGGAGCAAGACCTTCATCGAAGCCAAGCGCGCCCTGGCAATGGCACCTAACGCGTCGCCAATCGTCACCGCTCGCAAATAAGCGCACAGTTTGTAAGGCAAACTTAAAGTCTTACTTGAAGTTTGCCATATAACCGCTAGAATCCTGATATATGAATGATGGCAAACCGCCTGCGCCCCGCGCAGGCGGTTTTCTTTTCTGCATTCCCGGCAGAAAACGCCGCAGCCAGATCAGGATGCTCTGCTTATGACGACGTCGGCCCGCCTCGCAATCATGTTCTTCGCAGCGCTGCTCAGTGCCTGCGCCAGCCGTACACCGCCACCTGCACCGGTGGTTCGCGCCCCCATCGTGTTTGGCTCCCCGCAAGCATTTTCGCCCGAGGCGGAAGACGTGCTGTTTCGCGCGCTCGGCCTGGTGGGCACCCCTTATCGCTGGGGTGGCAATACGCCGGATTCCGGATTTGATTGCAGCGGCCTGATCGCCTACGTGTACCGCGATGTCGCCGGTATTTCCTTGCCGCGCACCACTCGCGAGATGATCTCCATGCAGGCGGCGAACGTTGGCAAGGAAGGCCTGCAAACCGGTGACCTGCTTTTCTTCGCCACCAATGGCGGCTCCCAGGTCAGCCATGCCGGTATCTACGTGGGAGAAGGGCGCTTCGTCCACGCGCCGGCCACTGGCGGCACGGTGAAACTTGACAGTCTGTCCAAGAATTATTGGCAAAAAGCCTATCTTAGCGCCAAGCGTGTTCTGCAGCCTGAGCATCTGGCACGCAACCCGTAGCGTCTGGAGCTGTTGTTCGAACTGACGGGCGCCAGGCGCTTGCTCGAAGTCGGCACCTGCGCCATCCAGGCGCTCAGTCGTGCCTTGAGGAGCGATGCAAGGGTGGATTTGTCGTTATTGCCGTTAGGCGACGGATTGACGTTGTATCGTAAACGCCAAGTGTCCTTGTGAAAAAAACAGCTCCCTTCGGCAGCTCCCACGCTGCGTGAGCTGGATACCATGCTGGCGCCCAAAGTGCTTTGATACAAAGCGCGCTGCCTTTTCGTATTTGTTGCATTCCTTCCTTCTGCCCCGCTCGCTAGATTGCGCTTATCCAGCAGTCCGGTCGTCTTGGTTCGAGCTGCAATCACCGAAAATACAAAGAGCAGTACATGAAAAAGACACTGACCCTACTTGGCAGCGCATTCCTTCTCGCGGGAGCGACTTGTGCTTTCGCTGCCTCCAGTACGAACCTGACGGTCACCGGCATCATCACTCCGGTTGCGTGTACACCGAGCCTGTCGAACGGCGGTCTCGTGTACAACGGCAAGATCTCGGCAGGGGACCTCAATCCAACCAGGTCGACTCTAGTCGGCAAGCACCCCCTGCAATTGACCGTGGCTTGTGATGCACCAGCTCGGTTCGCACTGGACCCCATCGATAATCGTGCCGGTACGGGAATAGTGTCGGGTATGTTTGGCCTGGGATTGACCGACGATGGGGAAAAACTGGGGTACGTTCAGGTGGCGGTCAAAAACGCTTTGGCGGATGGGCAGCCGGCACAGGCGATCGATTCCGACGACGGCGGTGCGACCTGGAACAGAACTCCGGTCACCAGCCCCGGGTACCTTCTGTCAGTTGGTTCGGCCACCGACTCTAGTGTGCCGATTGCGGTGGCAGACCTCACGATGGATTTCGAGGTGTGGACCCTCATCGCCCCCGCCGACAGCCTGACCCTGACCGACGAAGTCGTCATGGACGGCTCGGCGACATTTGAAATGAAGTACCTGTAAGTCCCCGGTGCTGAACCAGTCACGGTGTCAAAACCGCTGACTGGTTCACCGCTGACTGTCATTTCTCCAGAGCATCCACCGGTAGCTGCCGACACCGCACTTTTTTCGTTCATCTGGCCGCCGACACCCGCCACACCTTGTTCCCCACATCATCGGCCACCAGCAGATCGCCCTGCTGGTCGATCACCACGCCTACCGGTCGGCCCATGGCTTGTTCCTTGTCGTTGAGGAAGCCGGTGAGTACTTCAACCGGTTTCCCCGCAGGTTTGCCAGCGCTGAACGGCACGAAAATCACTTTGTAGCCGCTGTGGGGCTTGCGGTTCCACGAGCCGTGCTGGCCGATGAACGCGCCTTGGGTGAACGGTGCCGGCAGCTTGCTGTTTTGCGCAAAGGTCAGCCCCAGTGACGCCGTGTGCGGGCCGACGGCGTAGTCCGGGGCGATGGCCTTGGCCACCAGTTCGGGGTTTTGCGGCTCGACACGAATATCGACATGCTGGCCGTAGTAACTGAAGGGCCAGCCATAGAAGCCGCCGTCCTTGACCGAGGTGATGTAGTCTGGCACCAGGTCGCTGCCGATTTCATCCCGTTCGTTGACCGCGGTCCATAGCGCGCCAGTGCTCGGCTCCCAGGCCATTCCGTTGGGGTTGCGCAGGCCGGAGGCGAAGATCCGGTGCTGCCCGGTGGCACGGTCCACTTCCCAGATCGCGGCGCGACCTTCTTCCTTGTCCATGCCGTTTTCCGCGACGTTGCTGTTGGAACCCACGGTGACGTAGAGCTTGCTGCCGTCCTTGCTGGCGATGACGTTTTTGGTCCAGTGGTGATTCAGCGGGCCACCCGGCAGGTCGATCACCTTGATCGGTGGAGATTTGATCTGCGTATCGCCATTTTCATAGTGAAAGCGCACAAGGCGATCGGTATCGGCCACGTACAGGTCATTGCCGACCAGCGTCATGCCAAAGGGTGAATTGAGGTTTTGCACAAACACCGTGCGGGTTTCCGCGACGCCATCGTGGTCCTTGTCGCGCAGCAGGGTGATGCGGTTCGGGCTCGGCACCGTAGCCCCGGCACGGCCCATGACTTTTTTCATCACCCAGCCGCGAATGCCTTTGCCGTCCTCGGGTTTGGGCGGTGCGTTGGTTTCCGCCACCAATACGTCGCCATTGGGCAGCACATAAAGCCAGCGCGGGTGATCCAGGTCTTCGGCAAACGCTGCCACTTGAGTACCCGTGGCAGCGACGGGTTTCGCACCCTGCGGCCAGCCGATGGCCGGTGCGATGTTCAGGGTCGGAACCAGGGTCTTGTTGGGTTCGGGCAGTTGAGGTGACGGGCCGGTGCCGTCGGAGACTTGCAGTCTGGAGGTCTCACCACAAGCGGCAAGCCCTCCGGAGAGCGCGATAACGAGAACGAGCGGGATCGTGCGCATGCTGATGTTCCCTATGAATGCCTTGTTCTAATCATAGAGAAGCGTTGCCGTGCGATGGTTCAACCCTTAGCCGCGTGCTTCCTTGAACAGCACGGCAATGCCTGGGTGATAGTTGCCGGCTTCGTTGCGCAACTTGCGGTAGGCATACGGGAAATACCAGGCGACCGCGCAGGTGTGTTCCTTTTGCAGGTCGTCGACCATGTCCTGCAGTTCTTCCGGTGTTGCGCCTTGCTGGGCTTTTTGCGGGGCGACGAACAGGCAACCGAGTTTCAGGTCGCTGGCGTGGCTCAGGCGCTTCGCATCGCTGGCGATGTCGAGCAGGGCCTGGGTCAGGTTGAGGCTGTTGACCCGTGGCCAGCGTTGGCTGGTCTGGATGTAGGCGCGGGTTTCGGCCGAGGCGAGGAGCAGGTCGGCGCGGCTGTTGCGTTCGCCTTCTTCGGTCTGTTTGCGGGTGGGCGTCTGTTGCAGCGTGACCATCTCGGCCATCCAGGCGGCGGCGGACAGCAGTCCGAGATTGGCTTTTTCGTCGTGCCAGTAGGGTGTGTCGCCATCACCGCGAACGGCGTTGTAGCGGTCGATGCATTCGAACCAGCGCTCGAGCACCGGGCGCAGGAATTCCAGCTTTGGATTGCTGATGATCATGCCTTGCATGGGCTCACCCTTATTATTGTGTTGTGAGGTTGTGGCTCTTTGATATCACTGCTGAGGGCGAGGCACAAGATTGACGTCAGTTTTTTGATTGACGACAGTTATTCGGCCGCTGGCCGCCCGGCTTTAATTGACGCTCCACCCCCAACCCTCTAACCTTCGCGGCTTGTTTCAGGTGCTCTGTGACTTGGGTCGACAGAGTGAAACAGGGAAGCCGGTGAGCGAGTCCTTCTGTTGGTCGAAGGCCTGCAATTCCGGCGCTGCCCCCGCAACGGTAAATGAGTGAAAGCTGTGTCTATGCCACTGTGTCGATTCGATGCGGGAAGGCGCACAGTCTGGCCCCGCGGCCACTCATGAGCCCGGAGACCGGCCTGATTCATCCAGCGGCATCACGGTGGGCGATGCCAGGCTTGTTGCCTTCTATTCTTGTGCCTGCCCGCCGTTATTCCTGCCTCAACGGAGAGCTCCCCCATGACTGATACCCCCGATCGTGATGAACGCCACCTGGCGCGCATGCAGCGCAAAAAAGCCGTGATCGACGAGCGCATCGCCAATTCCCCGAACGAGTGTGGCCTGTTGCTGGTGCTGACCGGCAACGGCAAAGGCAAGAGCAGTTCGGCCTTCGGCATGCTTGCCCGCGCCATGGGGCACGGCATGCAATGCGGCGTGGTGCAGTTCATCAAGGGCCGCAACAGCACGGGCGAAGAGTTGTTCTTCCGACGCTTTCCCGAGCAGGTGCGTTTTCATGTGATGGGCGAAGGTTTTACCTGGGAAACCCAGGATCGCCAGCGCGACATCGCCGCCGCCGAAGCTGCCTGGGCTGTGTCGCAGCAGCTGTTGCGCGACCCGTCCATTGGTCTGGTAGTGCTCGATGAGCTGAACATCGCCCTCAAGCATGGCTACCTCGACCTCGATCAGGTACTCAGCGACTTGCAGGCCCGGCCGCCGATGCAGCACGTGGTGGTCACCGGCCGTGCCGCCAAGCCGGAAATGATCGAGATGGCCGACACCGTCACCGAAATGGGTGTGATCAAACACGCCTTCCAGGCCGGGATCAAAGCGCAGAAAGGCGTCGAGCTGTGAGCCGCACTCTATGAATAGCCCTCGTCAATGTCCGGCGGTACTGATTGCCGCGCCGGCTTCCGGCCAGGGCAAGACCACCGTCACCGCCGCCTTGGCCCGATTGCACCGCAATCAGGGGCGCAAGGTCCGCGTGTTCAAGTGCGGCCCCGATTTTCTCGATCCGATGATCCTTGAGCGCGCCAGCGGTGCACCGGTGTATCAACTGGACATGTGGATGGTCGGCGAGCGGGAGAGTCGCCGCCTGTTGTGGGAAGCCGCGGCTGAAGCCGACCTGATCCTGATCGAAGGCGTCATGGGGCTGTTCGACGGTACGCCGTCGAGCGCCGATCTGGCGCGGCATTTCGGTGTGCCGGTGCTGGGTGTGATCGATGGCACCGCCATGGCCCAGACCTTTGGCGCACTCGCTCTGGGGCTGGCGCGTTATCAGCCGGACCTGCCGTTCGCCGGCGTGCTGGCCAATCGCGTCGGCACGCTGCGCCACGCGCAACTGCTCGAAGGCAGCCTGACCGAAGGGTTGCGCTGGTACGGCGCGCTGTCCCGGGAGACCGGGATCGAACTGCCGAGCCGGCACCTGGGGCTGGTGCAGGCCAGTGAGTTGAACGATCTCGACCTGCGCCTCAATGCGGCAGCCGATGCCCTGGCCAGCAGCTGCGAGGTTGCGTTGCCCCCGGCAGTCGAATTCGCCGCGCCTGATGTCATCACGGCCGAACCGCTGCTGGCCGGTGTGCGCATTGCCGTTGCCCGGGATGAAGCCTTTGCATTCACCTACGGCGCGAGTCTGGACCTGCTGCGGGCGATGGGTGCCGAACTACGGTTTTTCTCGCCGATCCGTGATGCGCAATTGCCGGAGGCAGACAGCTTGTATCTGCCGGGCGGTTATCCGGAATTGCACCATGTGGCTCTCTCGCAAAACACGTCGATGCTGAACGCAATTCGCGCGCACCACGCAGCGGGCAAACCTTTGCTGGCCGAATGCGGCGGCATGCTTTATCTGCTCGATTCGTTGACCGATGTCGAGGGCGCTCGTGCGGAGCTGGTCGGTTTGTTGAACGGTGATGCGGTGATGCAAAAACGCCTCGCCGCGCTGGCGTTGCAAGCGGTGGAACTGCCGGAAGGTTCGCTGCGCGGGCACACCTATCACCATTCGCTGACCACCACCGAACTGGTGCCGATTGCCCGTGGCCTGAGCCCCAACGGCGGGCGAGGAGCGGAGGCGGTCTACCGTGAGGGACGGATGACTGCCTCATACGTGCACTTTTATTTTCCGTCGAATCCCGCGGCTGTCGCTGCATTGTTTGCGCCAGACCGTAAGGCCGCCTTCGCTGGCAAGCCAGCTCTTACAAAGGATCACCTAAACCCTGTGGGAGCGGGCTTGCCCGCGAAGAGGCCATGACCGACACCGCATTCTCCGAAGCCGAGCGCGCAGCGGTCTACCGCGCCATCGCCGAACGCCGCGACATGCGCCACTTCAGTGGCGGCACCGTCGAGCCCGAATTGCTGCGGCGCCTGCTCGAGGCCGCACATCAGGCGCCCAGTGTCGGCCTGATGCAGCCCTGGCGCTTCATTCGCATCAGCGATCGCGCCTTGCGCGGGCAAATCCAGCAGTTGGTGGAAGAGGAGCGCATCCGCACCGCCGAAGCCCTCGGCGAGCGCAGCGATGAGTTCATGAAGCTCAAGGTCGAAGGCATCAACGATTGCGCCGAGGTACTGGTCGCCGCCCTGATGGACGACCGCGAGCAGCACATCTTCGGCCGCCGCACCTTGCCGGAAATGGACATGGCTTCGCTGTCCTGTGCGATCCAGAACCTGTGGCTGGCGTCCCGCGCCGAAGGGCTGGGCATGGGTTGGGTGTCGCTGTTCGAGCCGCAAGCGCTGGCCGATCTGTTGCGGTTGCCAGCAGGCGCCAAACCGCTCGCGGTGCTGTGCCTGGGGCCTGTCAAAGAATTTTATCCGGCGCCGATGCTGGTGCTCGAAGGCTGGGCGCAGGCGCGTCCGCTACATGAATTGCTGTACGAAAATTATTGGGGAGTGAGTCAATGAGTGTGGCGTTGTTGAGTGTCGCCGCGGTTGCGCTGGATGCGCTGCTGGGCGAACCCAAACGCTGGCATCCGCTGGTGGCGTTCGGCCGATTTGCCGAGCGCATCGAGCAACGTTTCAACGGCGGTGGTCGCGGCTGGCGCAGCCATGGCGTCACCGCGTGGGTGATCGCCGTGTTGCCGCTGGTGCTGTTGGCCACGGCATTCTCCTGGGCGCCCTACGTTGGCTGGATCGTCGAGATTCTCGCGCTCTATTGCGCCCTCGGCATGCGCAGCCTCGGTGAACACGTCACGCCTGTGGCCCAGGCTTTGCGCGGCGATGATCTTGATGAGGCACGCAAACGCGTGAGTTATCTGGTCAGCCGCAAAACCAGTGATCTGGATGAAACCGAAGTCGCCCGTGCCGCCACCGAGTCGGTGCTGGAGAACGGTAGCGACGCGGTGTTCGCGGCGTTGTTCTGGTTTGCCGTGGCCGGTGCGCCGGGCGTGGTTCTTTACCGCCTGAGCAACACCCTGGATGCGATGTGGGGTTATCGCAACGAGCGCTTCGAACGGTTCGGCTGGGCAGCGGCGAAGATCGACGACGTGCTCAATTACATTCCCGCGCGCCTGGTGGCACTGACTTACGCGTTGCTGGGCAAAACCCGGCTGGCGTTGAAGTGCTGGCGCACCCAGGGCCCGAGCTGGGACAGCCCGAACGCCGGCCCGGTGATGGCGGCTGGGGCGGGGGCCCTGGGCGTCGAATTGGGCGGGGCGGCGATTTATCACGGCGAACTGCATCAACGTCCGCAGTTGGGCGAAGGCGTGCCGGCGGATGCCGACGCCATTGACCGGGGCTGGCAATTGGTCCAGCGCGGGGTATGGTTATGGCTGCTGATTCTCTGCCTGGGGGCCGAATTTTATGCTTGAGCACGGTGGGCGATTGCGCAAGGCAGCGCTCGAGTACGGCATAGATGAGGCCGACTGGCTGGACCTGTCCACGGGCCTGGCACCCTGGCCGTTCCCGGTGCCGGAGATTCCGCTGCGGGCCTGGGCCCGTTTGCCGGAGACGGACGACGGCCTGGAGCAGGCCGCGTGTGATTACTACGGGACTTTGCAGGCGCTACCGGTGGCCGGCTCGCAAATGGCGATCCAGCTGCTGCCGCGATTGCGTCGGGCTGGCAAGGTCGGCGTGTTGTCGCCCTGTTATGCCGAGCACGCTGAAGCGTGGCGGCGCAACGGCTACATCGTGCGTGAAGTGCTGGAGCAGGAAGTCGACTTCTTTCTCGACAGCCTCGACGTGCTGGTGGTGGTCAATCCGAACAACCCCACGGGCCTGAGCCTGACGCCCAGTCGCCTGCTCGACTGGCACGCGCGGCTGGCCCAGCGCGGTGGCTGGCTGGTGGTGGACGAAGCGTTCATGGACAACACGCCGCAACTGAGCCTGGCGCCGTTTGCCCATCAAGTCGGGCTGATCGTCTTGCGCTCCTTCGGCAAGTTTTTCGGCCTGGCCGGTGTGCGCCTGGGGTTTGTGCTGGCCGAACGCAAGTTGCTCAAGCTGCTGGCTGAACAAGTGGGGCCGTGGGCCGTGAGCGGGGCCACCCGGGTCGTGGGCCAGGCCTGCTTGCGCGATACCCAGGGGCAGGCGCGGCAACGGGCACGCACCGACGAGGCCGGCGCACGCCTGGCGACGCTGCTGGAACAACACGGGTTCCAGCCCCAGGGCGGTTGTGCGCTGTTCCAGTGGCTGATCACCGAGCGCGCCGAAGCGCTGCATGAATTCATGGCCCGGCGCGGCATTCTCCTGCGGTTGTTCACGCACAACAGCAGCCTGCGATTCGGCTTGCCCGGTGACGAAGCCGCCTGGGCGAGACTGGCGCAGGCGTTCGAAGATTTTGCCAAGGAAAACCAATGACCACGCTGATGGTGCAGGGCACCACCTCGGATGCCGGCAAAAGCACGCTGGTGACCGCACTCTGCCGTTGGGCTACGCGCCAGGGCGTCAGGGTCGTGCCCTTCAAGCCGCAGAACATGGCCCTCAACAGTGCGGTGACCGCCGACGGCGGCGAGATCGGCCGCGCCCAGGCGGTACAGGCCCAGGCCGCGCACCTCGAGCCACACACCGACATGAACCCGGTATTGCTCAAGCCCAACAGCGACACCGGTGCCCAGGTGATCATCCATGGCCGCGCCGTCACCACCATGAACGCCGTCGCCTATCACGACTACAAAACCATCGCCATGCAAGCGGTGCTGGCCTCCCACGAGCGTTTGAGCGCGGGGTATCCGCTGGTGATGGTCGAGGGCGCTGGCTCGCCGGCGGAAATCAATTTGCGCGCCGGCGACATCGCCAACATGGGCTTCGCCGAGGCGGTGGACTGCCCGGTGGTGCTGATCGCCGATATCAATCGCGGCGGAGTTTTCGCCCATTTGGTCGGTACGTTGGAACTGCTGTCGCCGAGTGAGCAGGCGCGGGTCAAAGGCTTCATCATCAATCGATTTCGTGGCGACCTCGCGTTGCTGCAACCCGGCCTCGACTGGCTCGAAGAGCGCACCGGCAAACCGGTGATCGGCGTGCTGCCGTATGTGATGGACCTGCACCTGGAGGCCGAGGACGGCATCGACCAGCGCCAGACCGATAAGGCCGAACAGGTGCTGAAGGTAGTGGTGCCGGTGCTGCCGCGCATCAGCAATCACACCGACTTCGATCCGCTGCGCCTGCATCCGCAGGTGGACCTGCAGTTCGTCGGTCCCGGCCAGGCGATTCCACCCGCCGACCTGATCATCCTGCCCGGTTCGAAAAGCGTGCGCAGCGACCTCGCGTACCTGCGCGCCAATGGCTGGGAAACCGCGATCGCCCGGCATCTGCGTTACGGCGGAAAACTGCTGGGGATTTGTGGCGGCCTGCAGATGCTCGGTGAGCAGGTGCATGACCCGCTGGGGCTCGAAGGCGCGCCCGGTTCCAGTGCCGGCCTGGGCTTGCTGGCGTTCCAGACCCGCCTCGAACAAGAGAAGCAGTTGCGCAACGTGCGTGGTCGCCTGGCGCTGGAAGACGCACCGGTATCAGGCTATGAAATTCATGCCGGCGTGACCAGCGGACCGGCGCTGGAACAGGCCGCCGTGCATCTGGATGACGGCCGTTGCGATGGTGCACAAAGTGCCGACGGGCAGATCTTCGGCACCTACCTGCATGGCTTGTTCGAATCGCCGGCAGCATGCAGCGCGTTGCTGCGCTGGGCCGGGTTGGAGGATGTGCAGGCCGTGGATTACCACGCCTTGCGCGAGCGTGATATCGAGCGGCTGGCGGACCTGGTGGAGAAGCATCTGGATACCGGGCTGTTGCGGCAGCTCTGCGGGATTTAGGCTGGTTTTGCCGGCCCCATCGCGAGCAAGCTCGCTCCCACATTGGAACGCGGTCAACTGTGGGAGCGAGCTTGCTCGCGATGAGGCCAGGCGCTTCACCGAAGACTTTAAGGAATAAACCATGCTTCAACTGATCCTCGGCGGCGCCCGCTCCGGCAAGAGTCGCCTCGCTGAAAAACTCGCCATCGACAGCGCCCTGGCCGTGACCTACATCGCCACCAGCCAGCCACTGGACGGTGAAATGAACGAGCGGGTCGCTCATCACCGCGCCCGTCGCCCTGCAGAATGGGCACTGATCGAAGAGCCACTGGAACTGGCCCGCGTACTGCGTGAAAACGCCCGTGCCGACCACTGCCTGTTGGTGGATTGCCTGACCCTGTGGCTGACCAATCTGCTGATGCTCGACGATCCCGCGCGCTTGCAAGCCGAACGTGACGCCCTGCTGGACTGCCTGGCGTCGCTGCCGGGTGAAATCATTTTTGTCAGCAACGAGACCGGAATGGGTGTCGTGCCGCTGGGCGAATTGACTCGCCGCTATGTCGATGAAGCCGGTTGGCTGCATCAAGCTCTGGCTGAGCGCTGCCAGCGTGTCGTCCTGACCGTCGCCGGCCTGCCCCTGACTCTGAAAGGAACTGCGTTATGACTCAATCCTGGTGGCTGAACCCGTGCAAACCGGTCGATACCCAAGCGGTCGAACAGGCCCGGGCGCGGCAGCAGCAACTGACCAAGCCAGCCGGCTCCCTCGGTCAACTTGAATCGGTGGCGGTGCAACTGGCGGGTTTGCAGGGGCGGGTCAAGCCGAGCCTGGAGCAGGTGTGGATCGCGATTTTTGCCGGTGACCACGGCGTCGTTGCCGAGGGCGTGTCGGCGTTTCCCCAGGAAGTCACCGGGCAGATGCTGCTCAACTTCGTCAGCGGCGGCGCAGCGATCAGTGTGCTGGCGCGGCAACTGGGTGCTTCCCTTGAGGTGGTCGATCTCGGCACGGTAACGCCGTCGCTGGATCTGCCGGGCGTGCGTCACTTGAACCTTGGCCCGGGCACGGCGAATTTTGTCCAGGGCCCGGCCATGACCGAGGCCCAGGGGCAGCTAGCCTTGCAGGCCGGCCGCGACAGCGTGCTGCGGGCAAAGGCCGACGGTGCGCAGTTGTATATCGGTGGCGAAATGGGCATCGGCAACACCACCGCTGCCAGCGCCCTGGCCTGTGCCTTGCTCGAATGCCCGGTGGACCATTTGACCGGGCCCGGCACCGGGCTCAACGCCGCAGGTGTCAGCCACAAGGCCCAGGTGATCGGGCGCGCGCTGACGCTACACGGTGCGCAGCGTGGCGATGCCTTGCAGACCCTGTTCAACCTCGGTGGCTTTGAGATTGCCGCGCTGGTCGGTGCCTGTCTTGCCTGTGCCCAGGAAGGTGTCGCGGTGCTGGTGGACGGCTTCATTTGCAGCGTCGCGGCATTGGTGGCGGTGCGCTTGAATCCTGAGTGTCGGCAGTGGCTGTTGTTCGGTCATCGCGGCGCCGAGCCGGGGCATCGGCATGTGCTGGAAACCCTGAATGCGCAGCCGTTGCTCGATCTCGGCCTGCGTCTGGGTGAAGGCAGTGGCGCGGCGTTGGCAGTGCCGCTGCTGCGCCTGGCGTGTGACCTGCACGGGCAGATGGCGACCTTCGCCGAAGCCGCCGTGGCGGATCGTCCGGCATGACCTTGCGCCTGGACCTGCTGCGTCACGGTGAAACCGAACTCGGCGGCGGCCTGCGCGGCAGCATCGATGATGCGTTGACCGACACGGGCTGGGCGCAGATGCGCGCCGCCGTGGTCGGGCAGGGGCCGTGGGATCGGCTGGTCAGTTCACCCTTGCAGCGTTGTGCACGGTTTGCCGAGGAACTCGGTGCGCAACTGGCTGTGCCGGTGCAGCTGGATAAAGACCTGCAAGAGTTGCATTTCGGCGCCTGGGAAGGGCAGAGCGCGGCGGCGTTGATGGAAACCGACGCGCAGGCGCTGGGCTTGTTCTGGGCCGATCCCTATTCGTTCACGCCGCCCCGGGGCGAGCCGGTTGTGGACTTCTCGGCGCGGGTGCTGGCCGCGCTGGAGCGGCTGCACACGACCTATGCCGGTGAGCGCATTCTGCTGATCAGCCACGGCGGTGTGATGCGCCTGTTGCTGGCGCAAGCGCGCGGGCTGCCGCGAGAACAACTGCTCAACGTTGAGGTCGGGCATGGCGCACTGTTTTCGCTGACGCTGGAGCCCGCTGGCCTGTTGAAGGAAGTGCTCTGACCATGTTGTCATTCTGGATCGCCCTGCAATTTCTCAGCAGCCTGCCGATTCGCCTGCCTGGTATGCCTGAGCCTCGGGAGCTGGGGCGGTCACTGCTGTTTTATCCGCTGGTGGGATTGCTCTTTGGCGCCATTCTGTGGGCATGCAACTGGCTGCTGCTGGGTACGCCAACGTTGTTGCACGCGGCGTTGCTGCTGAGTGTCTGGGTACTGCTCAGCGGCGGCTTGCATCTCGATGGCCTGGCGGACAGCGCCGATGCCTGGCTCGGCGGTTTTGGCGACCGCGAGCGCACGCTGACCATCATGAAAGACCCGCGCAGCGGGCCGATCGCCGTGGTGACGCTGGTGCTGGTGTTGTTGCTCAAGTTCACCGCGCTGCTGGCGCTGATCGAGCAACAGCACTCGCTTGCCTTGGTCATCGTGCCGTTGATCGGTCGCGGCGCCTTGCTCGGTTTGTTCCTGACTACACCCTATGTGCGTGCGGGTGGGCTGGGTCAGGCATTGGCCGATCATCTTCCGCGCTCGGTGGGCAGGCAGGTGTTGGCGGTCAGTGCACTGGCTTGTGTGTTGATCGCCGGTTTGAGTGGCGTGTTGGCGGTGGTGCTGGCCGTTCTTGGATTTGCCTGGCTACGGCAGGTGATGCTGCGGCGCCTGGGCGGCACGACGGGGGATACGGCAGGGGCGATGCTGGAGTTGATCGAGGTCGGGGTGCTGGTTGGTTTGGCGTTGGCTTGAGGGTGGTGGTGAATGTGCTGGCCTCTTCGCGGGCAAGCCGGCTCCCACATTGGAATGCGATCAACTGTGGGAGCGGGCTTGCTCGCGAAGACTTTCTGCAGAACACTGCTAACCCTCATGTAACTTGATTTAACCGACTCGCGGGTATATACACGCACCATGCTCGATTCCCAATGTTTATGCATCAACCTGCGACGCGCCGCCCGTGGCGTCAGCAGGCATTACGACGGCGCTCTCGATGGCTTCGGGATCAACGTTGCGCAGTATTCTTTGCTGTGCAATCTGCAGCGTCTGGATCAGCCAAGCATTTCGACCCTGGCCGAGGCCATGGGCCTGGATCGCAGCACGCTTGGGCGCAACCTGCGGGTGCTGGAGGGGGAAGGCCTGGTGACGCTGGTCGAGGGTGAGGACATGCGTAATCGCATCGTCCTGCTGACCGAGGCGGGGGCGGAGCGCCTGACGGCCGCCTTGCCGGCCTGGGAAGCCGCGCAGCAGCGCTTGATCGATCGCCTGGGGGCCGAGAAGCGCGAAATCTTATTGAAGCTGCTGGACGAACTGGCGTGACGCCGGTTTTTCCGATTTTAAGCGGGTATATACCCGCTACCGGAGAACAACAATGACATCGATGTGGCGTACGTGCGGTTGGGTTCTGTTGGGGAGTGCGCTGATCCTGGCGCTGTCCCTGGGGGTGCGGCATGGCTTCGGGCTGTTCCTGGCGCCGATGAGCGCGGAGTTCGGCTGGGGTCGTGAAGTCTTTGCCTTCGCCATCGCCTTGCAGAACCTGATCTGGGGCCTCGCCCAGCCGTTTACCGGCGCCCTGGCTGACCGCTTCGGCGCGGCGAAAGTGGTGCTGATCGGTGGCGTCCTGTACGCAGTCGGACTGATTTGCATGGGGCTCTCCGACTCGGCGGTGACCCTGTCCCTGAGCGCCGGCCTGCTGATCGGCATCGGACTGTCCGGTACCTCGTTCTCGGTGATTCTGGGGGTGGTCGGCCGCGCTGTACCGGCGGAAAAACGCAGCATGGGCATGGGGATCGCCAGTGCCGCCGGCTCGTTCGGCCAGTTCGCGATGTTGCCCGGCACGCTCGGCCTGATCGGATGGCTTGGCTGGTCCGCCGCGCTGCTGGCGCTGGGCTTGCTGGTGGCGTTGATCGTGCCGCTGGTGAGTATGCTCAAGGACAAGCCGCTGCCCGTCCTCGGCCACGAACAAACCCTGGGCGAAGCGCTGCGCGAGGCCTGCTCGCACTCCGGATTCTGGCTGCTGGCGTTCGGCTTTTTTGTCTGCGGCTTCCAGGTGGTGTTCATCGGTGTGCACCTGCCAGCCTATCTGGTGGATCAACACCTCCCGGCGACGGTCGGCACCACGGTGCTGGCGCTGATCGGCCTGTTCAACATTTTCGGCACCTATACCGCCGGGTGGCTCGGCGGGCGCATGTCCAAGCCGCGCTTGCTCACCGCTCTGTATTTGTTGCGGGCAGTGGTCATTGGTTTGTTTCTGTGGGCGCCGGTGACCACGACCTCGGCCTATCTGTTCGGCATGGCCATGGGCTTTTTGTGGCTGTCGACGGTGCCGTTGACCAACGGTACGGTGGCGACCTTGTTTGGTGTGCGAAACCTGTCCATGCTCGGTGGGATTGTTTTCCTGTTTCACCAGCTCGGTGCGTTCCTCGGTGGCTGGCTGGGCGGCGTGGTGTACGACCGAACCGGCAGCTATGACTTGATCTGGCAGGTCGCGATTCTGCTGAGCCTGTTGGCCGCCGCCCTGAACTGGCCGGTGCGTGAGCGGCCGGTGGCGCGCCTGCAAACACAAGTGAGTGCGACATGAACAGACTTTGGCCCCGGATCACGGTTCTCGCTGTCTGCGCGCTTCTGCTCGCCCTGGTGTGGTGGGGCTGGCATCAGGGCGGGCTGGCGCTGATGCAGTTGGGCATGAGCATCTGCTAGCAGCAGGCTTGCTAGCAAGCGGGGATGGCGAGTAACGTCGAACTTTGACGATTGCTCAAGGATGCTCGAGATGCTCAAACGCTGGTGTGCCGTTCCCGCGTTGCTGATGGCGTTGTCCGGACTGACCTGGGCCGCTGATTGTCCGGAAGTGCTGCAGGGCTCGCTGCCGAAGTTGCGGGCCAAGGAGTCCATCGACCTGTGCCAGCGTTATGCCGACAAACCGCTGGTGGTGATCAACACCGCGAGCTTCTGCGGTTTCGCGCCGCAGTTCGAGGGCCTTGAAGCGCTCAATCAGCGCTACAAGGGGCAAGGCCTGGAAATGTTGGGTGTGCCGTCCAACGACTTCAAGCAGGAGTCCAGGGACAGCGCCGAGACCGCGAAAGTCTGCTATGCCAACTACGGCGTGACGTTCACCATGTCTGAGCCGCAGAAGGTACGTGGCGACGGCGCCACCCATCTGTTTCAGGTACTGGCCAGGCAGAGCAGCGCACCGAAGTGGAATTTCTACAAGTATGTGATCGACCGCCAGGGTAACGTGATAGCCAACTTTTCCAGCCTGACCAAACCGAACGATCCCGAGTTTCTGGCCGCAGTGGAAAAGGCCATTGCTTCCGCGCCGCTGAAACCCTGATCGAAAGCCACAAAAAAGCCCCGTGTCGGTCACCCGAACGGGGCTTTTTTGTGGGCGAGGGGTCAACCCCGCCATGCAGCATCAGAAGCGGTAGGTTGCGCCAACACCGAAACCGTTTGCCGAGTTTTCATACTTGGAATCGTAGGTCTGGCCACGATCGTTTTCGTTTCTGATCTTGACCGACTCTTCCTTCAGGTACGAGTAGGCAACGTCGATGGTCAGGTCTTCGGTCGGGCTCCAGCCGGCACCGATGCTGAAGATGGTCCGATCGCCAGTAGGGATACGTGGCGAGCGGTCGACGTTGTTGGTCGGCGACTGATCGAAAGACAGACCGGTACGCAGGACCCATTCCTTGTTCAGCTGGTAGGAAGTACCAATGGCGTAAGCCCAGGTGTCGTGCCAGTTTTGCTCTTCGGTAATTTCACCGAACTGACCAGCCAGCACCGGTTGCACGCCATCGTTCTTGACGGTGATTTTTTCCAGCTGGCTCCAGCGGGTCCAGGTGGTACCCGCGTAAGCGGTCCACTTGTCGTTCAGCACCTGGGTGACCGAGAAGTCCACGGACTCAGGCGTGGTGATCTTCAGCGATGCATCGTACTTCTGGTTGGCACCCAGACCGATTGCGCCCAGCACGCCGTAGTTGACCTTGGTATCGCCTTCGAGTTTGTAGTCGACTTTCGAGTGGTAAGTCAGACCCAGGCGGGTGGTATCGGTCGCTTGCACCAGCACGCCGATGTTGTAGCCCAGCGCGGTGTCATCACCCTTGATCTTGACCTTGCCGTCCGGCGCCGCCTGAGTGATCGACAGGTTGGATTCCAGCGTGCCATCGATGCGGTTGATGGTCGGGCCGAAGCCGATCGACACCTTGTCGTTGAAGGCGTAGCTGACGGTTGGCTGCAGGGTGACGATTTGCACTTCGGACTTGCTGCCGAAATAGCGGCCGGCAAAGCCGTTTTCGTAGTCGGTAATCAAGCCGAATGGCACGTACACGCCTACACCGAATGCCCAATGCTCGTCGATTGGCTTGACGTAGAAGCCCATAGGAACGGTGGTGAAGGGCACCATGTCGCCATCGTTGCTACCGCTGTTAGGGCTGGAGCTGGCGTGGCTGATATCGGTTTTTGCATCGAGGAATGCAACGCCACCGGTAACCTGTTCGCGCTTGATGCGCGACATGCCGGCAGGGTTGCCATAAACAGTACTTGCGTCATCGGCAGAAGAAGATCGCCCGGCGTACCCAGTCCCCATCCCGCTGATGCTGTGTTCGTTGATGGCAAAGCCAGCTGCAAAGATCTGGGTGGATGCCATGGCAACGGCGAGGCTAATGGTGGATTTGAGCATTACTTTTTTCATTATTAGAACTCCTGGTGATCACCGGGGCGAAAATTACCAACATTTTCGCCGCAGCGCCATAGCCTGTATGGCTTGATTTAGAGCGGTTTTGTAGGACAATCGGACTAAAATCGCGACGTGTTGCGCGATATTGGATCCAGAGGTGTCAGCAGGCTACCTGATTCAGCGGCGAAACACAGGTTTGCCAGGCGCAAGTGAAATCACGCAGACGTCCCTGAGGCTGAAATGTCTGGCGCCAGATTCTGGCCATGCCCAGCAGATCATCAGGAGCGGGGAGGGGGGTGTTGTGTTCTTCCACCAGCAGCCAGGCGATGGCTGTGGCGTAACGCAGGTTGACGGTCAATTCGAGGTGCGGGCCACTCAGAAACGCATGCTGGCTGGCCAGGCCGCGGACCAGGCTTGCACGTTCCGGATCAAGGGCCAGGTAATGGTCCCAAAGGGCCTGGTGGCGGGGCTCGGCGATGCGGTACAGGCCGTGCCCACGGCGGTCATGCAGGGCGGAACCAAGGGCGGACTGGCTGGCGGCGATGCCCAGCAGCAGGGATTCGGCAGTAGCGCTATGGCGTCCGAGGTAGATCAACGTCGGACGAATCACGTAGCGGCACAGTTCGCTGGCAGCGATACCCATAAAACCCTCGAGACCTGAATTGGACGGCGATACCTGAAGGGGGGCTTGGCAGCTGTGGATCGGCTCAGGCTCGCCGCAAGCGGGTCAAGCCGCTTGAGTTGAAGTGTAGTGTCATATTCGCGCTGTAAAGGCCTGTTTTTAAAATATTTCCAGCGACCAGTTATAACCGTTATATCGGATCGTGCTTAGGCCTGGTTCGAGCGCGGTGAAATATCGGGCAATAAAAAGCCCTGCTTTTCGGGCAGGGCTTTCGGGGTTTCAGCCTTTCTGGCGTTTCAGGCAACCAGTGCCTGACGGGTACGCTCGATCACGGCCTGCAGCGGCTCGGCGCTGGAGTATTGATCGGGGTACAGGCGTTCGCTGTGACGGGCGATGCCGTGTTCGTTGACGAGGGTGAAGCTGAAGCAGCCTTTGCGAGCAGCCATGATCAGGCAGTTCATTGGTGCAAAAGCGTTGGTTAGGGTGCGAATGGCATCCTGAGTGTGGATTTGAGTAGACATTATTGGGTGTTCCTACAAATGACACGGATAAGAACCGTGCAACGTTAAAACGTTCCAGTAACGTCGATCACCATTGATCGAACGAAGAACCCGACTGGAACAAAGCAGCCAGTTTGAAGCGCTGATAAGTTGGCGCGCTTGGGCTGGCAGGTAGGTACTTAGGAGGGCAGGCAACACATCGAGGGCAAAGGTTCTGGGCCCGGGGTGAAGATCCTGATCAATTTGCAGGTTGGTTCGAGCAGAGTAGGCAGGCGGAGCAACATCCTTTGTTTTCGATTCAAAGGTTGTGTCGGCGCAAGATTTACCTGGAAACCATCGAGGTGGTCGATCCCGCTTGTTCGGTGGAGGCTTCCGTCGGGAAGGCTGTCCGGGGGGATTTGTTCGACCAGAATTGACTTTCAGCTTGGTACTAACGCCGCGGATACTAACGGATTGAACTGGCGAATGGAAGTGTGCTAGCGAAAAGATTTGCAAAGCGGATTGATTTGCCCCTGTGTCCGGTCTGAATCCGACCATTGGTCATGGAGATTTTCAGCCGCGCATCGGTCTAAATGCCGGCTTTGCCAGCGTTTATCCCCAGACAGAGCAAAAAATGCGCCGAAAAAGCGCATCGATATAACCGCCAGGAAGGCACTTGTGCACATTAGTTGCAGAGCCTGTCACCCTGCTGTCATCTCCCGTTCAAGCTCAGTGGCTGCCTGTAACCAAAATTTAAGTCAATGAAAAACATCGCTTTTTTTTACTGGTGAAAAAATCGTCAGTTTGACTGCGAGCCCCATTCCACAGGGCTTTGAGCGGGTTCAGGGGCGGTTGTCCACTGAGTTATCCACAGCTTCTGTGGATTGTCCCGAGCGCTTGCTCTAGGACGGGCGTGCCGGGATATTTTCAGCTTTACCTGTAAGAAAAAGAGAGTAAAGTTGCGCGCCTTCCGATCTGCCCCACAGTGCTTTATGAAGTTTCGCTCAGCTCCAGTTTCTTCTTCCTCTACGCCCCCGACTGTTGTCCCTACCAAGCGCTTTTCCATGCGCGTGGCGGAGTGGCTGTTGGACAGTCCGCACCTGGGTGAAAACCGCAACGTCAAACACATTGCCGGACGTCTGCTCAAGCAACCGGCCCGAGAGGGCGTGGTGGCTGCGCAAAGTCGCCTGGGCCAGTTGATGTGCCGCGAATGCGGGAATGCCCGGGACCGTCGGATCGGTCAGGACCTGCTGCGTCAGGCCGCCCGGGCAGGTGATGTCCGCGCTCAACAGGAACTGGGGCTGATCGAAGACTGAGCTGTCCAAGACCGGACGCCTTGGTTAACCTTCAGGCTTTATCCGAATGGCAGGAGTGGCTATGGCAATGGACTTGACCAGCATATTGCTGGGGCTGGCAGCGGCAGGGTTACCGTTGCTGGTATTGGCCTGGCAACTTCAGCGTCGGGCCAGCACCACGCAGGCAGACGTTGCTTTGCTGCAGGAACGCCTGGCCATGGCGCAACTGGCCCAGGACGGATTGAATGCCCAGCTCGAATCCAGCCGTGATGAAGTCGCTGATCTGACCCTCGCCAATTCCGCCAAACAGGCTGATCTGGCTGCGCTGCGTCGTGAAGTCGAATTGCTGCAGATCGAGCGCGACGACGCCCGGGACGCCGCCCATGCCTGGAACATCGAACGCGCCGGCAAAGAAGCCGAATTGCGCCGTCTGGATGCCCAGACCGCGTCGCTCAACGCCGAACTGCGCGAGCAACAGGACAGCCATCAACAACGCCTCAACGACCTGCAAGGTTCGCGGGACGAGTTGCGCGCGCAGTTTGCCGAGCTGGCGGGGAAAATTTTCGATGAGCGCGAGCAGCGTTTTGCCGAAACCAGCCAGCAGCGCCTGGGGCAGTTGCTCGATCCACTCAAGGAACGCATCCAGTCCTTCGAAAAGCGTGTCGAGGAAAGCTATCAGAACGAGGCCCGTGAGCGTTTCTCCCTGGCCAAGGAGCTGGAGCGCCTGCAGCAGCTGAATTTACGCTTGAGCGATGAAGCCACCAACCTGACCCGTGCCTTGAAAGGGCAGAAGACCCAGGGCAATTGGGGTGAGCTGATTCTTGAGCGAGTGCTTGAGCATGCGGGGCTGGAGAAGGGCCGCGAGTACCAGACTCAGGTCAATCTCAAGGGGCCGGACGGCGAGCGCTTCCAGCCGGACGTGATCATTTATCTGCCGGGCGACAAACAGGTGGTGGTCGACTCCAAGGTCAGCCTGACGGCCTATCAGCAATATGTCGCGGCTGAAGACGAGGCTATCGGCCAGATCGCCATCAAGCAGCACGTGCTGTCGTTGCGCAATCACGTCAAAGGCCTGGCCGGCAAGGACTACAAACGCCTCGATGGTCTGCACAGCCTGGATTTCGTGTTGCTCTTCGTGCCGATCGAGGCGGCGTTTTCGGCCGCACTGCAGGCTGAGCCGACGCTGTTCCAGGAGGCGTTCGACCGCAATATCGTGATCGTCAGTCCCACCACTTTGCTGGCGACCCTGCGCGTCATCGACAGCCTGTGGAAACAGGAGCGCCAGAGCCAGAATGCCCGGGAAATCGCCGAGCGAGCCGGGTGGCTGTACGACAAGTTCGTGCTGTTCATCCAGGATCTGGACGAGGTCGGCAATCGCCTGCAGCAACTGGACAAGGCCTACAGTTCGGCACGCAACAAGCTGACAGAGGGACGCGGCAACCTGGTCAGTCGCAGTGAACAACTCAAGCTGCTGGGCGCGCGGGCGAGCAAGAGCCTGCCGGCGGATTTGCTGGAGCGGGCGATGACCGATGTCGATGGGTTGGTCGAGTTGCCGGAGTAGCTGAAAGAGCTTCGCGAGCAGGCTCGCTCCCACATTGGAATGCGTTCTCCTGTGGGAGCGAGCCTGCTCGCGAAAAAACTGGAAGCATCAGTGATTACAACGGTATGTACCGGCTCAACAACGCCCGCAACGCCGCCGGTTTCACCGGTTTGGCCAGGTAGTCCAGCCCCGCCGCATGCACCAGGTCAACGGTCTCCGGTCGGCCATCGGCGCTGATCACCACCCCGGGAACCGGCTCGCCCATTTGCGTGCGCAACCAGGCCATCAGGTCGGTGCCGGTCTCGCCATGATCGAGGTGGTAATCCACCAGCGCCAATTGCGGACGCATGCCTTCGCCTAGTAACGCTGCGCACTCCTCGCGATTGCGCGCGGTCCAGACCTGGCAACCCCAGCGGCTCAGCAGGCTGTTCATACCGATCAGGATGCTGTCTTCGTTGTCGATACACAGCACCTGCGCGCCGTTGAGCAATTTGCCATTGAGCTCGGCCACTTTGATCGGCGCGGCGGTCTGCGCCCGGGCCAACGGCACGCTGACGCTGAATACGCTGCCGCGCCCCGGCCAGGAGCGTACACGCAAGGTATGACCGAGCACGCGACATAGCCCGTCGGCAATCGCCAGGCCCAGGCCCAGGCCTTTTTCAGCCCGTGTCTGGTGGCTGTCGAGGCGCTTGAATTCTTCGAAGATCACCTGTTGTTTATCTTCCGGAATACCCGGCCCACGATCCCAGACTTCCAGGCTCAGTTGTTCCTTGTGCCGGCGAACCCCCAGTAGCACCGGCCCTTTGCCATAGCGGAAAGCATTGGTCAGGAAGTTCTGCAGAATCCGGCGCAGCAGTTTGATGTCGCTGTCGACTCGCAGCGCGCTGCCGCGAACGCGGAACTCCAGTTTTTGTTCTTGCGCCAACACCCTGAACTCGGCGCCGAGGGTGTCGAACAGTTCGTTGATCGCGAACGGCTGGCGATTGGGGTTGATCTTGCCGTTCTCCAGACGGGAGATGTCCAGCAGGTCGCTGATCAAGTCCTCGGCCGAACGCAGCGAGCTGTCCAGGTGCCCGACCAGTTTCTGCGCCTCGCCCGACAAGCCATCGTCCTGATGGGAGAGGGCGGCGGAGAACAGTCGCGCCGCATTCAGCGGTTGCATCAGGTCATGGCTGACGGCCGCGAGGAAACGGGTCTTGGACTGGTTGGCCGCCTCGGCGGTGCCCTTGGCTTCGGTCAGGGCCACGTTGAGCTGCGACAATTCATGGGTGCGTTCGGTGACCCGCTGCTCCAGGCCTTCGTTGGCCTCGGTCAGCGCCTGCTCGGCTTCGCGGAACGCGGTGATGTCGGTGAAACTCATGACGAAGCCACCGCCCGGCATCGGGTTGCCGATCAGCTCGATCACCCGGCCATTGGGGAACAGTCTTTCGGACGTATGCGCGCGGCCCTGGCGCATCCAGTGCAGGCGCCGCGCGACGTGCACTTCGGCTTCGCCAGGGCCGCACAGACCGCGTTCGGCATTGTGGCGAATGATGTCGGCGATGGGCCGGCCGACTCTGATCAGGCCATCCGGGTAGTTGAACAAATCCAGGTAGCGACGGTTCCAGGCCACCAGTTTCAGCGACTGGTCGACCACGCTGATGCCCTGGGTGATGTTCTCGATGGCGCCTTGCAACAAGGCGCGGTTGAACTGCAGCACTTCCGAGGCTTCGTCGGCGATGCGCACGACGTCCTCCAGTTGCATCTCCCGGCCTTCAATGGCGGCTTTTACCACCGCGCGGGTCGAAGAGGCCCCGAGCACGCCGGCCAGCAAGCGTTCGGTATGGGCGATCCATTCACTGTCGGCGTTCTGGTTCGGGTTGAAGCCCTTGCCCTGGCGATAGGCAAAGCGGATGAAGCTTTGACGGGCGCGTTCTTCGCCGACGAAACGCGCCGCCAGTTGCAGCAGGTCGTCGATCTGCACCGCCAGCATCGAGCGGGCGCTGGGGCGGGCGCTGATTTCCTGGCCGATGAAACGGCCCGCCTGCCAGTGCTCGGAAACCCGGGTACGGGACAGCACAGAGACCCAGGCAAACAGCGTGAAATTGCCTGCCAGCGACAACACCACGCCCTGGGTCAGCGGGGTGATCGGCAGGTTCAGTGGATTGCTGTGCAACCAGGCCAGGCCCGGGAACGTGCTCAAGGACAGGCCGAGGCTATTAGCTGCAATCGGCAGGATCAGGGTGTAGAACCAGAGGAAGGTACCTGCGGCCAGCCCCGCGAAAACGCCGCGGCGGTTGGCCTGTTTCCAGTACAGCGCCCCGAGCATGGCGGGGGCCAGTTGGGTCACGGCGGCGAAGGCGATCTGGCCGATGGTCGCCAGGCTGGCGGTCGAGCCCAGCAGGCGATAACTGACGTAGGCCAACAGCAGAATCACCACGATGCTGACGCGACGCACCGACAGCATCCACTGGCGGAACACTTCGAACGGGCGCTCGGCATTGTTGCGCCGCAGCAGCCAGGGCAACAGCATGTCGTTGGAGACCATGGTCGAGAGTGCCACGCTGGCCACGATCACCATGCCGGTGGCCGCCGATGCGCCACCGATGAACGCCAGCAGGGCCAGCGCGGGGTGAGCCTGGGCCAGGGGCAGGCTGATGACGAACGAGTCCGGCAACACCGAGCTGGGCAACATCATCTGGCCAGCCAGGGCGATCGGCACGACAAACAAGGCGGCGAGGGCGAGATAGGCCGGGAACACCCACTTGGCCAGGCGCAGGTCCTGGGGATCGATGTTCTCGACGACGGTCACGTGGAACTGCCGCGGCAAGCAAATGATCGCCATCATCGCCACACCGGTCTGCACCACCATCGACGGCCAGTTGATGGTTTCCTTCCAGTACTGTTCGAGCCGCGGCGCCAGCATGGCCTGGTCGAACAGGTCCTCGAAACCGTCGTACAGGCCGTAGGTCACGAAGGCGCCGACGGCGAGAAACGCGAACAGCTTGACCAGCGATTCGAAGGCAATCGCCAACACCATGCCGCGGTGGTGCTCCGTGGCGTCGAGGTTGCGGGTACCGAATACGATGGTGAACAGCGCCAGCACCAGCGACACGATCAGCGCGGTGTCCTGGGCGCGGGTGCCCATGGCGTCGGCACCGGCGCCGATCAGCAGGTTCACGCCGAGCACGATGCCTTTGAGTTGCAGCGCGATGTAGGGCAACACACCGACCAGGCAGATCAGCGCCACCACCACCGCCAGTGATTGGGATTTGCCGTAGCGTGCAGCGATGAAGTCGGCGATCGAGGTGATGTTCTCCTGCTTGCTGATCATCACCATTTTCTGCAGGACCCACGGCGCGCCGACCAGCAACAGGATCGGCCCGAGGTAGATCGGCAGGAACGACCAGAGCTGTTCGGCGGCCTGGCCCACGGCACCGAAGAAGGTCCAGCTGGTGCAATAGACCGCCAGGGACAGGCTGTACACCCAGGCCCGCACACGCGGCGGCAAGGGCGCGCTGCGACGGTCGCCATAGAAGGCGATGGCGAACATGATGGCCATATAGGCCAGGGCGACGGCGGCTATCAGCCCGGTGGACAGCGACATGGGGACTCCAGACAAAAGACACACGGGCTTCCCGCCCGGACAGACAGTCTCGCACGACCGCCAGCGTTAGTCAGTGTCGACCAAGGTCGTGGCGTGGCGGGGTGTCGCAGGAGGATTTGCAGTGTCTGGACTGGCCTCTTCGCGAGCAGGCTCGCTCCCACAATTAATCTGTGTCGCGCACAAGAACCCCGTGGGAGCGAGCCTGCTCGCGAATGGTTTTACTGATCCAGCGCAATCTCGATCAACCGATGCAGCTCTTCAAGTTCAAGCGGCGCCTCGGAAAACAGGATGCGAAACACGATGGGCGCCGCGATCAGGTTGATCAGCCGGTCAACACCTGACACTGGCTCCTCGGGATAGCGATCCAGAATCGTCTGCAACTGCCCGCCAATGATGGTCGCGCAGTAACTCGGCTTCAGCGCCGCCTGCACGTCGCGCAGCATGTTGCGGCCGGGTTCGGAGCTCATCTCGTCCAGGTACTGTTCTGCCCAGGCCCGAATATCGCCGCGCAGGCTTCCCGTGTGGGTGGGGTCGTTGTCGGGTTGCATGCGGGCGAGGGCGACGTCGGCCAGCAGCGCCGACAAATCGCCCCAGCGACGATAGATGGTCGAGGGTGTAACGCCTGCGCGCGCGGCAATTTGCGGAACGGTCACGCTGGCGCGGTCCTGCTCCTCGAGGAGTTGGCGCACGGCCGAATGAATCGACTCTTGTACCCGCGCACTGCGCCCGCCTGGGCGTAAGGTCGGAGCTGTCATCCTGTGATTCCTGTAAAAGCCATGCTTCGGACCTTAACACAAAGAATTTGCTTTAAGAGAAATCCAGTAGCACACTGCGCAAAAGCAAAAAGTTAGCTTTTGCGGAGTGTGCCCATGTCGAGTTCTCATTCAAACCGTGCCAGCCTGTGGTTTCTGGCGATTACGCTGCTCAGCTTCCTGGCCGCCTCCACTGCGCCGACGCCGCTGTATCACCTGTACCAGGAGCAGATGCAGTTTTCGGCAGCGACCTTGACCCTGATTTTCGGCGTGTACGCCCTCAGCCTGTTGGCGGCGTTGCTGACTGTCGGCTCGCTGTCGGATTACCTGGGGCGTAAACCGGTGATCTTTACGGCGGTGCTGCTGAACATTCTGGCAATGTTGCTGTTTATCTACGCCGACAGCGTTGCGTGGCTGATCAGTGCCCGGGTCCTGCAAGGGTTTGCCACCGGCATGGCGACTGCCGTGTTGAGTGCAACCTTGCTGGACAGCGATCGCCAGCAAGGCCCGCTGATCAATAGCGTCGCGCCGTTGCTCGGCATGGCCCTGGGTGGAATGGGCTGCGGTTTGCTGGCCGAGTTTGCCCCGGCGCCGTTGCACCTGACCTATTGGCTGCTACTCGCTCTGTTCGCGATGCAGGCGGTGTTTGTCTGGCGTTTGCCGGAGAGCGTCACGCGCCAGTCCGGGGCCTGGGCCTCATTGCGACCGACCCTGCATGTGCCGGTTCAGGCGCGTGCGACGTTATGGCGGGTGTTGCCGCTCAACACGGCGACCTGGGCGCTGGGCGGATTCTACGCGTCGCTGGCGCCCTCACTGGTGCGCACGGCGACCGGTTCAACGTCGAACCTGATTGGCGGGGCGACCGTCGCCGCATTGACGGTGACCGGTGCCCTGATGATCTACACATTGCGCAATCAGGCTGCTACCAGGTCGCTGCAACTGGGCGCCAGTTCGTTGCCGGCGGGCGTCGCACTGATTCTGCTGGGTGTGCACAGCGCCAGTCTGCCGCTGTTTTTCCTCGGCACGCTGGTCGCCGGTTGTGGCTTTGGCGCCGGTTTCCTCGGGGCGGTGCGCAGCCTGGTGCCACTGGCCTTGCCCCATGAGCGCGCCGGGTTGATGTCGGCGTATTACGTGCTGAGTTATCTGGCGTTCTGCCTGCCGGCGCTGCTGGCCGGGAACCTGGCGCGGACCTTTGGTCTGGTGGCAACCACCGATGGTTATGGTGCGGTGCTGATGTTGCTGGCTCTCAGCGCAATGGCGAGTCTGCTGCGATCACGTTCGGCCAGGGTCTGCGAGGCCAACCGGTAAAATTGAGTTAGCCTTGGCCCCACTCAGCTCACTCGAAGGATCGGACCATGAAGATCATCCGCAGCAAATCGTTCACTGGCGAGCGTGCCTGGGCCGCGCTGGACATCGCCAGCATGAACGGCATCACCACGCGGCTGCACTGGACCGATCAGCCCTACAAGTGGCACGTCAACGATGGCGAGGAAGTGTTCGTGGTGCTCGATGGCCGGGTGCAGATGCGTTATCGCGAAGAGGGCGTGGAGCGGGAAGCCTTGCTCGAGGTCGGTGACATTTTTCATGCCTCGGTTGGCACTGAGCATGTGGCGCATCCGCTAGGACCGGCCCGGATATTGGTGATCGAATCGGAAGGGAGTGTCTGATGCTATATAGGCGATATCGATAAGATATAGAGATATTACCCGTTATATAGATATTCTTTTCGGATCTAACATGGGCTCTACCTCACGTGAGGACAGGAGTTCGCCATGACATGCGCCAATAGCATCAAGCCCGCAATCAAACCGTTCAGCCACTTGCAGCACCCCCGTGAGGTGATTCGTCAGTTCACCCCCAACTGGTTCGCCGCCACCATGGGCACAGGCGTGCTGGCGTTGGCACTGGCGCAATTGCCGGTCACCATACCCGGCTTGCACGCCTTTGCCGAAGGCCTCTGGCTGTTCAATATCGTCCTGTTTCTGTTGTTTACGGCGCTGTACACGGCGCGTTGGGTGCTGTTCTTCGACGAGGCGCGGCGGATCTTCGGCCACTCCACGGTTTCGATGTTTTTCGGCACCATCCCCATGGGCCTGGCGACCATCATCAACGGCTTCCTGGTGTTCGGTCTGCCGCGCTGGGGCGATGGTGTGATCCACATCGCCGAGGTGTTGTGGTGGCTGGATGTGGCCATGTCGCTGGCCTGCGGCGTGCTGATTCCCTACATGATGTTCACCCGTCAGGAGCACAGCATCGACCAGATGACCGCCGTCTGGTTGTTGCCGGTGGTTGCGGCAGAAGTGGCCGCCGCCAGCGGTGGCCTGTTGGCGCCGCATCTGGCCGACGCGCATGCGCAACTGGTGGTGCTGGTGACCAGCTACGTGCTCTGGGCCTTTTCCCTGCCGGTGGCCTTCAGCATCCTGACCATCCTGTTGCTGCGCATGGCCCTGCATAAGCTGCCCCACGAAAACATGGCCGCCTCGAGCTGGCTGGCCCTTGGCCCGATCGGCACCGGCGCGCTGGGCATGCTGGTACTGGGCGGCGACGCTCCGCTGATTTTCGCGGCGAACGCAATGCCCGGCGTCGGTGAGATTGCCGCCGGGTTGGGGCTGGTGGCCGGCATCACCCTGTGGGGTTTCGGCCTGTGGTGGATGCTGATGGCGCTGCTGATCACCGGGCGCTACCTGCGTGCCGGCATTCCCTTCAATCTGGGTTGGTGGGGCTTCACTTTCCCGTTGGGTGTCTACTCTCTGGCGACGTTGAAGCTGGCCAGTAC
Organism: Pseudomonas sp. PB101; assembly: GCF_009764265.1. GTDB lineage: Bacteria > Pseudomonadota > Gammaproteobacteria > Pseudomonadales > Pseudomonadaceae > Aquipseudomonas. Next base: position 71,605 of record NZ_RWIR01000080.1, on the reverse strand, counting down.
CTTGAACTTGATGTTTTTCAGTGTGTTTGGCTGTGGGCTGGTCGCGTTGCTGGCCGTAATGTGGCTGATCGTCGGCAAGCGCACGGTGTTGGGCGCCTGGCGCGGAGAGCTGTTTGTCTCGCCGTGCATTGCCGCATTGAAGAAATAACCGGCAAAGATTAGGTAAGGTGTGGCCTGGATCGAGTTTCGATACTCCAATTACAGTATCCAGGCCACTCTCTACATAATCAGGGACACATGGAAGATGAGTCACCCCTCACAGTTCACCTTGCTGCGCACCCGGCGCTTCCTGCCGTTCTTCATTACCCAGTCCCTCGGCGCATTCAACGACAACGTGTTCAAGCAGTCGTTGATCCTGGCCATTTTGTACAAGCTGACCATCGAAGGTGACCGCTCTATCTGGGTCAACCTGTGCGCCCTGCTGTTTATCCTGCCGTTTTTCCTGTTCTCGGCCCTGGCGGGGCAATTCGGGGAAAAGTTCGCCAAGGACGCGCTGATCCGCCTGATCAAGCTTGGGGAAATAGCGATCATGGCGGTCGGCGCCGTCGGCTTCATGTTCGATCACCTGTCGTTGATGCTGCTGGCGCTGTTCGCCATGGGCACCCATTCGGCGCTGTTCGGGCCGGTGAAGTACTCGATCATGCCGCAGGCCCTGCATGAAGAGGAACTGGTGGGCGGCAACGGCCTGGTGGAAATGGGCACCTTCCTGGCGATCCTCGCCGGCACCATTGGCGCCGGGGTGATGATGTCTTCGGCGCATTACGCACCGGTGGTGTCCACGGCGATCATCGGCATTGCCGTGCTCGGCTACCTGGCCAGCCGCAGCATTCCCCGCGCGGCGGCCGCCACACCGGCGTTACGCCTGAACTGGAACATCTTCAGCCAGTCTTGGGCCACGTTGAAGCTGGGCCTGGGGCAAACGCCGGCGGTGTCACGCTCGATTGTCGGCAACTCGTGGTTCTGGTTTGTCGGGGCGATTTACCTGACGCAGATCCCGGCCTATGCCAAGGAGTGGATGCACGGCGACGAAACCGTGGTGACGCTGATTCTGACGGTGTTCTCGGTCGGCATCGCCCTGGGTTCGATGTTGTGCGAGAAGCTCTCCGGGCGCAAAGTCGAAATCGGCCTGGTGCCGTTCGGTTCATTCGGCCTGACCGTGTTCGGGCTGCTGTTGTGGTGGCATTCCGGTGGAATCCCGGACAGCGCCGCCGGCCATGGCTGGATCGAGATTCTCGGTTTTGGCCATGCCTGGCTGGTGCTGTTCGATATCCTTGGCCTGGGCGTCTTCGGCGGTTTCTACATCGTGCCGCTGTACGCGCTGATCCAGTCACGAACCGCGGAGAACGAACGGGCGCGGGTGATTGCCGCCAACAACATCCTCAACGCGTTGTTCATGGTGGTGTCGGCGATTGTCTCGATCGTCTTGCTGAGCGTGGCCAAGCTGTCGATCCCGCAGCTGTTCCTGGTGGTCTCGCTGCTGAACATCGGCGTCAACGCCTACATTTTCAGGATCGTCCCCGAGTTCACCATGCGTTTCATGATCTGGCTGCTCAGCCATTCCATGTACCGCGTCGAGCATCGCAACCTGGATCTGATCCCCGATGAAGGCGCGGCGTTGCTGGTGTGCAACCACGTGTCGTTCGTCGACGCCTTGCTGATTGGCGGCGCGGTGCGTCGGCCGATTCGCTTTGTGATGTATTACAAGATCTACAACCTGCCGGTGTTGAATTTCATCTTCCGTACCGCGGGGACGATTCCTATCGCGGGGCGTCATGAAGACATCCAGATCTACGAAAAGGCCTTCACGCGCATCGCCCGCTATCTGAAGGAAGGTGAGCTGGTGTGCATCTTCCCCGAGGGTAAATTGACCGCCGATGGCGAGATGAATGAGTTCAAGGGTGGTTTGACGCGGATTCTCGAAGAGACGCCGGTGCCGGTGATTCCGCTGGCCTTGCAGGGGTTGTGGGGGAGTTTCTTCAGCCGCGATCCGGGCAAGGGGCTGTTTCGCCGGTTGTGGTCGCGGGTGACGTTGGTGGCGGGGCCGGCGGTGGCGGTTGAGGTGGCGGAGCCGGCGAAGTTGCAGGCGTTGGTGGGGGATTTGCGCGGGGCAGTCAGATAGTCGGTGGCTGTACTGGCCCCATCGCGGGCAAGCCCGCTCCCACAAGGATTGATGGTGTACTCAACATGTGTGGGAGTACACGAAACCTGTGGGAGCGGGCTTGCCCGCGATGGCGGTAGTGGCCTAGGCGCTTACCTTCAGCCCAACCAACCCGAAAATGATCAACGCCACACTCGCCAGCCTTACCAGCGCCATGGATTCGCCAAACAGGATGATCCCGGCGATCACCGTGCCGACGGCGCCGACCCCGGTCCAGATCGCATAGGCCGTACCCAGCGGCAGTTCCTTCATGGCAAGGCCGAGCAAGCCAAGGCTGATCGCCATGGCCGCAACGGTCAAAACGGTGGGGAGCGGGCGGGTGAAGCCGTCGGTGTACTTGAGGCCGACGGCCCAGCCCACTTCGAACAGGCCGGCGAAAAACAGAATGATCCAGGACATGAAGACCTCCATCGTCTGACGGGGTCGTCCCCTGATTAATGACTCGATCGAGCCGCGAGGTCGTCCTCGCGATGCGCAATATAGTGCCCAGCATTAACCCGGGGATCAAGTTTCCAATCAGTCGCTGACTTGCCTGGCGGCCGTTTCCCGATCCTGTTTCTCGCTCATGCGACGGAAATACGTCGAGAGCAGCGCCCCGGAAATGTTGTGCCAGACGCTGAACAACGCGCTGGGCACCGCCGCCAGCGGCGAGAAGTGCGCGCTGGCCAGTGCCGCGCCCAGCCCGGAGTTCTGCATGCCGACTTCCAGGGCCAGGGACTTGCGCTGTGCCAGAGGCAGCTTGAACAGGCGCCCGGTGAAATAACCGAGCAAGTAGCCAAAGCTGTTGTGCAGCATGACCACGGCCATGATCAACAGACCGGACTCGGCAATCTTCGCCTGGCTGGCGGCCACCACGGCGGTGACGATGATCACGATGCTCACCACCGACACCAGCGGCAGCACGTCCACGGCGTGGCGAACCTTGTCGCCGAGCACTCGTTGGGCCACCACGCCCAGCACGATCGGCAACAGCACCACTTGCAGGATCGACCAGAACAGCTCCATGAACGACACCGGCAACCAGGCCGAGGCCAGCAGCCAGATCAGCGCCGGTGTCAGCAGCGGGGCGAGGAGGGTGGTGACGGCGGCGATGGCCACCGACAACGCCAGGTCGCCGCGGGCCAGCCAGGTCATCACGTTCGACGAGGTGCCGCTTGGGCAGCAGCCGACCAGAATCACGCCGACGGCGATTTCCGGCGGCAAGTGAAACGCCTGGCAGAGCAACCACGCCACGCCGGGCATGATCACGAAATGGGCAACCACGCCCAAGGCCACGCGCCACGGATGGCGGGCGACTTCGGCGAAGTCTTCGAGTTTGAGGGTCAGGCCCATGCCGAACATCACCAGCCCCAGCAAGGGCACGATGGCGCCTTTGAGGCCGAGGAACCATGCCGGCTGCAGAAACGCCACGACAGCGAAAATCAGTACCCAGTAGGCGAAGGTGTTGCCGACAAAACGACTCAATGCAGCCAGTGCGCGCATGGCTTGATCCTTATTTTAAGTGACGCTACAAAACCCCTGTAGGAGCGAGCTTGCTCGCGATGGTGTGTCAGACAAAGAGGGGCTACTGACACTCCATCGTCGGAACGCCGCCCGGAGCAAGCTCGCTCCTACAGGAAAGATCACCAGGGTTTAGATCCCCTGCGGAGTCTCTTCCCCACCCAGCGCTTCAACCAGTGCCGGCAGGAAGTCGCCGAAGGTCAGCATCATCAGGGTGAAGCTGGCGTCCAGTTGGCCCAGGGCTTCTTCGCCGCCGTCCTGTTCCGCCTGATCCTGCAGCAGGTCTTCGAACTTCAGGCGCTTGACCACCATCTTGTCGTCGAGGACGAACGACAGTTTGTCCTGCCAGGCCAGGGACAGCTGAGTGACCACTTTGCCGGTGCTCAGGTGCAGCTGGATTTCTTCGCTGGTCAGGTCCTGGCGCTTGCAGCGCACGATGCCGCCGTCTTCGTGGGTGTCGCGCAGTTCACACTCGTCCAGCACGAAGAAATCGTCCGCGGCTTTCTGCGTGGTGACCCACTCGGTCATGGTCGCGGTCGGGGACATCTTCACGGTCAGCGGACGCACCGGCAGGGTGCCGATCACTTCGCGCAAGGTCGACAGCAGGTCTTCGGCGCGTTTCGGGCTGGCCGAGTTGACCAGGATCAGGCCCTGTTTCGGCGCGATGGCGGCGAAGGTCGAGGAACGGCGGATAAAGGCGCGAGGCAGGAAGGCCTGGATGATTTCATCCTTGATCTGATCGCGTTCCTTCTTATAGACCTTGCGCATCTGCTCGGCTTCGATCTCTTCGACCTTTTCCTTGACCGCGTCACGCACGACGCTGCCCGGCAGAATACGTTCTTCCTTGCGGGCGGACACCAGCAGGAAGTCGCCGCTGACGTGCACCAGTGGCGCATCTTCGCCTTTGCCGAACGGCGCGACGAAACCGTAGGTGGTCAACTCCTGGCTTGCACATGGGCGCGCCAGTTTGGTGGCCAGTGCAGTTTCCAACGCCTCGGCATCAACAGGCAGATCTTGGGTCAGGCGATAGATAAGCAGGTTTTTGAACCACATGGGGTGAGTCTCTCCTTTATACAAAGGGGGGCATTATTGACTTCGCCGTGCCATAGGCCAACCTTTCTCTAAGCCTTTGGAAGGCCTCGGAAAATTATTTTAAAAAGTGCTTGCCAGAGGTTGGGTCGCTCCGTAGAATGCGCGCCACACCGAAGCGAAGGGTGATTAGCTCAGCTGGGAGAGCGTCTGCCTTACAAGCAGAATGTCGGCGGTTCGATCCCGTCATCACCCACCATTCGTTTCAAGTGTTTAGCGCAGCGGTAGTTCAGTCGGTTAGAATACCGGCCTGTCACGCCGGGGGTCGCGGGTTCGAGTCCCGTCCGCTGCGCCATATTCGGTAACCTGGAACACTGAACGCCAGGTCACCACGGAAGAACCCGCAAACGCGGGTTTTTTTCTGCCTCAAAGTTTGTACAGTTGTACCCGCGGGATGTGTCGTTTTACCGGTTTTCGGATTTATTTGAAAAAACTTCAATTAAATCAACACTTTACGAAAACTTGTGGCATAATGCGTCCCGTAACGAAGCGAAGGGTGATTAGCTCAGCTGGGAGAGCGTCTGCCTTACAAGCAGAATGTCGGCGGTTCGATCCCGTCATCACCCACCATTCGTTTCAAGCGTTTCGCGCAGCGGTAGTTCAGTCGGTTAGAATACCGGCCTGTCACGCCGGGGGTCGCGGGTTCGAGTCCCGTCCGCTGCGCCATATTCGGTAATCTGGAACACTGAACGCCAGATCACCACGGAAAGCCCGCCTAGTGCGGGCTTTTTGCTGTTCGGGATTTGGCTTTCCTGGCTCTCTGCGGGAGCGAGCTGGCTCGCGAAGGTCGTGAACGATAACGCGTAAATTCAGGTGCCCAGCGGTGCCTATGGGTTTCTCGCGAGCAAGGCTCGCTCCTACAGTTCGGCATTGCGGGCGTGCCGGTAGTCGCTGACGGCTTCGTATACGGCCTTGCGCAGGCGATTGATCCCGCCGATGGGGCGGTGCGCCTCGATGCCGAACCAGGGGTTGAACGACTGGTTGTCGCATTGCAGGTTCAGCGCCGGTGTATCGAAGTCCTGCGCCGCAACCTTGATCCGCGCCACCGTCTCGAAGGGCGCATCGCTCTCGCGCCATTCAATGCTGGTGTCCTCGATCGGCATGTACTTGTTGGCGTCCTGCCGCTGGATTTGCAAAGCGAAACACGCGGGTATCCGGTCGGTCGACAGCTGTTGGTTCAGCGCATTGCGCAGAAAGTTCGGCAGCTTGCGATTTTGTTCCGGCAGGTTGTAGACCGGGCAACTGTCCGGATCGGGCATGACCCGGAACTTCGCATTGGCTTCGCCGAACTTGTAGGGTGAAACCGAAAAATACGTCGTCTGGGTCGGGCTCGACGGAGCCGGGGACAGTGTCGCCAGGGCAATGAACAGGTGGCGAACCTGCCATCCGCGTGGATCCCAGCCGGGGAAGAAGGCCATGATCTTTTTACCGTCGGCTTGAGCGGCGACGTTCTGACGGTATTCGGCGACATTGCTTACAAAGAAGTTCGGATGGCTGAACATCACGAAATCCTGTTCGTTTCGCCCAGGTTGATCGCTCAGCAGTTGTTTACCCGTAACATCGAGCAGTTTGATCGCCATGCCCCGGGCGTCGCGGATGCTGTCGAACTGCGGGTAGGCATTGCCGTTGGACAGGCGCAGCGTCGCTTGCCAGGTTTTCCCCGGCTCGCTGAATACGCCCTGGCGCAGTTCGATTGGCAGTTCCGGCAGCACCTGGACCTCGGCCTTCACACAGCCGTGGGCCTTGGCATGGGCGTCACGCAGGTAGCGGGTGCTTTCGCGGTGCTGGTCGACGATGCGCACCGCCGTCTGGATGATGTCCCGGGTCATCGCGGCTTCGCCTTCGGGAACAAGCTCCTGCGCCGAGACCGGCCCGCGTTGCTGCCAGGCGAACCAGGCGGTGGCCAATGCCCAGCCAAGTACGCCCAGCCCCAGCAGCCACAGCAACAGCTTGCCGAGGAAGGCGCCCAGTCGTAGCCAGAGAGTTGTCAGCATGGGTAAGTCCTTTTGGCTGAGGCTGTGGTCATGGCAATTGCGCTTCCAGCGGGCCGCCCAGCACTTTCAGGTATTCCAGCAGTGCCCAGCGTTCTTGCGGCTCCAACCAGCGGCCGATCACGCCATTGCCGAGTTTGCCGGCACGGAATTCATGACCGCTGTTGTGGTTGCCGGTAATGCGCGTGTCGAACAGAAAACCGTTGGCGAAGGCTTCGGTGCGGTAGCCCAGGTGCCCCGGGTCGTACTCGAACGTGCCTTTGTAGAAGGTGGTCGCACGCTCATCCTGAGGCGACAGCAGTTGATAGATGCTCGCAACCGAACCGTTGTGCAGAAACGGCGCTGTCGCCCATACGCCTGCCAACGGCCTGGCCTTGTACGAACGCAATTCGCGCACACCGATCGGCAGGCCGAAACCGTCCATTTGCGGACGCTCGGCAGGGCTGACCCTGGCGTCTTGATAGGCGCGGTCCTGGACATAGGCGGTGACATAGGCCAGCCCCTTGGTCACGGACATTTTGCTCAGGTCCAGGGGTTCGGTGGGTTTCGGCTCGACATCAAGCTGTTCCAGCTCCGCCTGCTTCCATTGCAGCGCTGTCAGGTCGAAGCGGTGGTCGGCGATGTTATTGGCTGCACCGGGGTCTGTGCCGATGTAATCCACCGGGAGCATTTTCAGGTGTTGAACGTATCGCCCCTCGCCCTGGGTCGAACGCGGTACATGACAACCCGCGCAGTTTTCGGCGAACAAGGCGCGGCCCTGGGCTGCCAGAGGCGTGTCGACCGCACCCAGCAGATCTTCCGGCCAGGCTGGAGGCGCGAGGCGTTGCAGGGTTTCTTCGATCAGGTGCAGGTCGCGCACACGGACGCTGGAGGGGTAGCGGGCATCGCCCATCAACGGCTGGCCGTTCTTGTCGAAGAAGTTCAGTGTGGCGCCGACGCCCAACGCCTCGCCGATGTTGCGGGCCATCGGTTGTTTCGCCGAGCCGTTCCACTGCACCCATTCGAATGTCCACATGTCCCACAACTGCGGATAATCGACCGGAGCGTTGGCCACGCGGTAGTTGTCGGGGGAAATGGCGTCACCGAAGCTGGCGTTGGCAATGCGCCCGAAGGCGTCTGTGCGCCCCGGGCCTTCTTCGGTCGGATAGAGCCCGCGATGGGTGTCGTTCCAGGCCACTTTGAGGAACGTATTGAGCGAGGATTTGAACTCTTTGCGCAACGCTTGGTGGCGGGCGTCGTAGTCCTGACCCAGCACGTTGCGTGCGAAACGTTCGAACTTCCACGGGTTGTAGTAAGTGGAGGCGAGACTGGCTACCAGGGCCTGTCCGAAACTGGCCCCCTTGAGTGTAGGAACAGTGGACGGCAGCACATGCTGCGCCGAGCCGCCGTCGATACGCACGGCTTGACCCTTGAAACGCAGTTCGCCGGTATGACAGGCCGCGCAGGTGATATCCAGAAACATATCCGCGCTGCCGGCATTCTGGTGCCGGGTAAAGCCCACGGGAAGGTTACCGGGGTTGAGCGGTGTCGGTTTCTGGCCAGGGTCGATCAGAAATCCGAAGCGCGCGAGGTATTCGGGGGCGGCGAAGCGTTGTTGCGAAAAGGGCAGTTCGAGGGCGGTGAACCAGTCATAACGCAAGCCTTTGACCTGGGTACCCTGGGGGGTGAAGTAGTAGGTTTCGCGGTCGGCCGCGCTCCATTGCTCCAGATAGTGCACTTGCTGCGCAGGCGACCAGGCCGGCAGTTTCGGGTTGGCGACGTAGTAGAGCACCACGGCCATGACCAGCCCGAGCAGTACTGCGATGAGAACCAGCAAGCGAAGGAAGAGGCGCAAGATAAACATCCTTGTCGAATTATCATGCCGTTATGCCCGAGTGCCCGGGGTGCGGCAAGAGGCCATTACGCCAGATGTTGTAGGCTCAGGATTCAGTCGGCGTGGGAACCCGATGAAAGAAGCTTCATCAGCCGAATTGTGAAATGCGTTTAAACACCTGAACTTATCAATTGTTTCCGGCTCTCATGCCGGTAGCCATTGGTCGTGGCGGCCTGATAAGCTCGCGGCTTTACTCGATTGCCCTTTAGGCGCATGAACAAGGAAATAGCATGAAACAGCATCGGTTGGCGGCGGCGGTGGCCCTGGTTGGCCTGGTACTCGCGGGTTGTGATTCGCAGACCAGCGTAGAGCTGAAAACTCCGGCGCAAAAAGCTTCCTACGGCATTGGCCTGAACATGGGCAAGAGCCTGGCTCAGGAAGGCATGGATGACCTGGATTCGAAAGCTGTAGCCCAGGGCATCGAAGACGCCGTCGGCAAGAAAGAGCAGAAGCTCAAGGACGAAGAACTGGTTGAAGCGTTCGCCGCACTGCAAAAGCGTGCCGAAGAGCGCATGGCCAAGATGAGCGAAGAGTCGGCAGCTGCCGGCAAGAAATTCCTCGAGGACAACGCCAAGAAACCTGGCGTGACCACCACCGCTTCGGGCTTGCAGTACGAAGTCGTGCAGAAGGCCGATGGCCCTCAGCCAAAACCGTCTGACGTAGTGACCGTTCACTACACCGGCAAGCTGACCAACGGCACCGTATTCGACAGTTCCGTCGAGCGCGGCAGCCCGATCGATCTGCCGGTCAGCGGCGTGATCCCGGGTTGGGTCGAAGGCCTGCAACTGATGCACGTTGGCGAGAAGTACAAGCTGTACATCCCTGCTGACCTGGCTTACGGCGCTCAAAGCCCGAGCCCGGCGATTCCAGCCAACTCGGTGCTGGTATTCGACCTGGAACTGCTGGCCATCAAGGATCCGGCAAAAGAAGACGCCGCTGCCAAGTAATCAGCGCCTGCTTCGATAACAACGCCTCGCTCATGCGGGGCGTTGTTGCATCTGGCGTTCGGTACGGGTAAACAAAACGAACAGACGCTCTGGACCGGAGTCTTAGCCATAGTAGCCTCGGCGGTAGACGCACAAGGCCGCCAAGTCAATGAAATTATGGGTTTTTTTTGATGAGTAAAAAACGCCCGATCTGAACGCAGGCCTTGTAAAACGGGGCTTTCAGCGGTGAAAAGCGGCTCTGTTCACAAGGTTATCCACAATTTGTGTGGATAACATTTCAATGGGAGGAATGATGAAAGCACCCTGGAATTTCGCTCGTTTCCTGCCACTGGCCGGACGCCTGCTGGCACGCGGTCGATTGCCGACCCTGTTGTTCGCGGTCGCCAGCAAGGGCGCGAGCCAGGGCTATCGGCTGGGCAAGATCAAGGACGATTTGAAGCTGCTGCAGGCACTCTGCCTTGCGTACTGGCGTGGTGAGTATCGGGCCATCAGCCCCAAGTCACTGATTTCGGTCGTTGCGGGCCTGATGTATTTCCTCAGCCCGGTGGATGCGATCCCGGATTTCATTCCGGTGTTCGGCATGTTCGATGACATCGCGGTATTGGCGTGGCTGATGAAAGTGCTCGACGACGAACTCGATGCCTTCCGTTCCTGGCGCAAACGGCAAGTGCCGGAGAAGCTCGCAGTGGTCGAGCGTCTGCCCGCTACCCCCGAGCAACTGCAACTTCAAGGCCCGAAAAAACGTTGAGTCGATTGCGACCTGCTCACAGATAGATGCCCCCCGCGACCTTGGCCGCTGTTAGGATTACACTTCTAGGGAAAAGTGCCGACGCGCTAAGTGTTTTTGTCCTACGGGGTAGTCATGGATATTCAGATAATTACACGCGAAGGCGAGCCCGAATACGCGGTTCTGCCATGGGCTCAGTATCAGGCGTTACTGAAAGCAGCAGGCATCAAGGAGCAAGCGTCGGCTGAAGCCACGAAGGTTCAGGCGGCAACACCAGACGTGATTCTTCCGGGTCTGGATCAACTACGCAGTTTGCGCGAAGGGAAGGGCATCGCCATCGAGGCGCTGGCCCGCACGGTAGGCATCAGCCCGTCTTACCTGGCCATGATCGAAAGTGGCGAGCGTCTGCCCGACGCCGCGATTCGCCGCAGCCTGGCCTGGGAATTGACGGTGCCTGGGTGGAGGGATGAATCGTGAGCGTACGCATTAGTCGTCAACACTGGGACGGATTGCTGGGCGAACTGGATCAGGCGCGACGCCAGCGCCATCTGTTGACGTATCGGGCATTGCTGGAGCGTTTGCAGTTGCCGACCCCGGCCATGCAGACCCTGACGGCGGCCCTCGAGCATCTGGCGGCCCTGGACGCCAAGGCAGAGCAGCCATTGCGCAGTTCACTGGTGATCAGCCAGGGCGCCAGCCGCTTGCCGCGCACCGGGTTCTTTGAGTGCGTCGAGCGCCTCGGGCGTTTCTCCGGGCCATCGGACGGCGTTGCCGCAGCTTCCTGGCACGCGTCGGAAGTGGTGCGGGTGTTCGAATACGAATACCCGGAATCGGCCGAGGCCTGAGTGTTTTTACAACTCAAGGCGCGGGCCGGCTACTGGCTCGCGCGCAGGCTGTTTCACTGGTCGTGGTTTGTCCGCCAGCCACGAGGCTGGCGCTGGCTCGAAGGCCAGTTCGCACGCATGGCCAACCTGGGCGACGTCGGCGCCCAGAGCTTCTATGGGCACATCCTGACGTTTCGCGGCGTCGGCCTCGGTGCTCGTGAGGAGGGCGTGCGTTTGCTGCGCCTGGCGGCGTTGGCGGGCGATGGCAAGGCAGCGTATCAAGTGGGCGTGATCAGTCTGGCCGGAACGGCGAGCAAGGCGCCGGATCCGGCCGAAGCAGCGCGCTTCTGGGAGATCGCGGCGAAGGCCGGGCATCCGTTGGCGCCGATCAAGTTGCACGCATTGAAAGCTCATGATCCTGGTCATTGATTACCCGTGTTTCGACAAGCAAGCAGGTTGACCTGACAGCCGCGAAAAGCCTTTCATCAACTGTCAGCTCTGGCCAGAGTTAAACTAGCCTCACCTATCCTGTTTATTTTTTTATTAGTCGTGAGAACTCATTGAGTACGTTTGTCTTGTTACTGTTGTATACGCGGATTGTATATTGAGCGATATCGTAGGGGTGCGCTTCCATGTCTACGGGGTAGACCTTGTTGTCTTTCTCGGAGAAAAGAAAATTTTTGCCTTGTATGTCTTGATGGTATAAATCTTTCTTTTCCATCTCGTGGAATGCATCTTGTAGTGCATCTGCGGCCTGTGCTGGCAAAGTGTTTTCTTTGATTTTATGCAGCGGGATTCCGTCTAGTTTTATCATCTTGAGATAGGCGCTGCCATTCTCAATCATTGCTGTTGCTGAGCCCGCTCCGTAATAGGTGTTAAAACCGCTTTCTTCGGGTGCAATATAAGCTGGGATTTTAATGGCGTCTTTCACGTTATGGTATTTCTTGTAAACATGTCGGCCATCCTTGCTTTCATAAATTTCGCCATAACCACCACTGTCGATAGGATCGCGATCACCTATATCTGCCGAGACCGAAATGACGTTATCCCCATTGGCTCCGACTGCTAGTTGCAACTGTGCCATTGATTTCTCAATAGATGCAGACAAGCTGTTTTTTTCAGGCTCCCTTATAAGTGGTTGCGTACCCAGAGACTCTAAGAGGGAGAGAGGGGAGTGTGTCGGTGCAAGCGCATTTTCTTGTGAAGGATGATTCACCAAAGTTTTGTTCTCGGGAGGACTGTCTTCAGACTGGCGCCTGATCATCCGTCCATCTATATCTTCAAAGGTCAGCGGATTGTTTCTCACCATCCTATATAGGTTCAGTCCATCCACCGTTTCCATCGGATCCGAGCTTAACCAGCGCCCTGCCCAAGGTTGATAATAGCGATACCCATAGTAATACAAACCTGTGGCATCGCGTTCCTTGCCCGAGTAGCGGTGGGTTTTGTAATCCGCTTCAATCTGGTTTCGTGTTGTCCATACGGCGGTGCCGCCATATGGATAGTACTCTTCCAGACTAATTATGTTCCCGGCTCCGTCGATCTCCAGCCCGCTGCTACCCACCAGGTTGGTGTAGCTGTAACGGATTTGGTCGTTGCGGGCGGAATCTCGTTTGCCACTTTCCCAGTGCAACATCCGTACTTGGGTTCGTCCCACCTCACCCAGCGTAATGACATGCAGGCTTTCCTTATTCGTGCTGCCGCTTATCGTGGTGCGCAGTTCAAGCCCCGGCAGGTACACCACGCGCTGAATCTGATGGCTGCCTGCGTTTTTTTTCATGTTGATCTTTATCACCCGCTGACTGTGCGCATCGTAGCGATATCGTTCGTTATCACTGGGTTCGCCATTACGAGTGACCGGGGTCACCTGCAGTAATTCCCCGCGCCCTGTCCAGACAAGATGTTGTCCCGGCTGCAACTGGTGCTGATGTCCGCCGATGCTGAAATATTTTTCTACTTGCGCAGGGTCGGCGGTCAGACTGTCCAGCACTCCGCGGTTACTACTATTGGAGACCGTTATACGAGTGGTGTAATTATGATTTGAGGCGGGAGCACGGTGGCAGATCTGGGTCAGGTTTCCACCATCATCATAAGTGTAGTGACGGGTATAGGTGGTGAAGTTACTCTGGTCTGCGGTAAGGGGGGCGGAGAGGCCAGGCAGGCTGTTTTTCTGCTGTGCGATTGCAACTGTTTCCCGGCCGGTGGCGCTGATCAGTTGGTAGAGACTGTCGTAAGTGCAGGTGTTTTCCGGGACTATTTTTTGATTGCGCCAGAACCGGGTGGCTTCGGCATCATTGGTGACACGCAGCACATTGCCAACTGGGTCATACATGTATCGCAGGTCTTGCAGAACTTTTGCACCGCCTGCGTGCCCAAGCGGACGCTCTGTCTTGATACCGGTAAGGCGCTGAGTCTGCGGTTCATACGTATAGGTGGTCAGCACTCCATTGCCATGTTCTTCCCGTAACTTCTGACCGGTCGCCGAGTACGTCAGGGATTTCACGATAATCTGCTCCGTGTCCCCTTTCAGTGTCAGCCAACTGCCTTGTAACAGGCCGGTCACGTCATAGGCCAATCGCTGTACATGACCCATTGCGTCTGTGGTGGTCAGCACTGTGCCTGTAGCATCTGCCGTACTCTTCGTGACGAATGCTTCTGGTGCCAGATGGTCATTCCAGTCTGACTCCCCGTTGCCCTGCCAATCGGCACCTGCGTCATCCGGCAACAATTGCCGTGTAACCGACTGAGGCAGGCCGGTTAGCGTCACACTATTGGTCTGGCTGAGTCCGACCGTGTCGTAATGACAAGCGCATTGCCCGGCGAGGTTCAAGTCTTGCTCTGCAGGACTGTTGCCAGCCCAGACAAAGCGTTCCGTGATACAGGGCTTCTGGCCGGCAACGTGTTCGGTGATGCCCAGCAAGTGGCCAGATAGTGTGTTTTCTTCGTACTGCCAGGTGCGCATGACCCCCGTGGCATTGACGGCCAGTGCTGGCCGGCCTGCACTGTCATTCAGTGTGACCGCATTGCCGGAGTCCACGCTGTCAGAGCCTGTCACACTACCGGTCAGGCTGGTCAGGTAGGTGAAGTTCGGTTTTGCCCTGGCATCCGACTGCTTGAGGGCGAACAGCCTCGGGTCAATACTCTGTGTCAGATGACCTCGGGAATCAAAATTGTGACGGGTAATGCGTGCTTCGGTCGCGGTTGGTGGGCCCGGGAGACGGCGGTACTCGATGGTGCGCACCGACAGCCCGCGGTTATCTATTGACGTGATCAGTGGGGTGTTCCGATGTGTACCCTCATCATTGCTGCGCATGCGTAATCCCTCGCTGGCGGAAAGTGTCAGACTGCTTTAGTTCTGGACAACAAGATCTATCAGACGCAGTTCTTTTCTACCAGCTTGGTTTGAGTACACTGTATTGCCATCCACTAACACTTCCAAACCACGGGGCGGGTCATGGACATCAACGTTGGCCGGCAACCAGTGATTCTCCGATAGCCCGTACCACCAGGCTATCAATCACATGCACGCTACAGCCCTGCACATTCTTCGCATGGTGCTTGGCCTGTGATGCCATCTCGGCCAACCGGCTCGCGTCGAGTTGTGCACAGGCCTGTGGATGCAGGTGCACCACCCCGATCGACAGCGACAACAGCGCAAACTCCTGGCGCACGCCCTGGCGGTTCGGTGCGATGAAGCATCCGGCTTCCAGGTGCTCGCTGCGGTAGAAGCGCCGGCACTGGCTCTGGAAGTCGTCGAGCAACTGGTTCAAGCGTTTGCGCCAGTCTTCCGGGCCCAGCACCAGCAGGAAATCATCGCCGCCGATGTGGCCCACGAAGTCGCGGGAGGGATCGACGCGGTCGTTCAGGCATTGCGCCAGGCACAGCAGGACTTCGTCGCCGCGGCCATAGCCGTAGATGTCGTTGAAGGGTTTGAAGCTATCGATGTCGACGTAGCAGATCACCGATTCCCGTTGCTGTTGCAGCAGTCGCGTCAGGCATTGCTGGATGGGTACGTTGCCCGGTAGCAGGGTCAGCGGGTTGGCGTAGCGGGCCTGCTGGATCTTCAGTTCGGTAATCAGTTTGAGCACATCTATGACACGGCCCAACCCGAGATAGCCGCCATTGAGGCTGATGATGAAATCTTCTTCGATGCGCTGGCGGGCACGGCCCGTGATCAGGCGGCTGACTTGTTGCAGCGACTGGCTCAGCTCGACAGCGAGGAAGTCATCGTTCATCAAGCGACTGATGGGTTTGCGGGCGAACAGGTCGGTGGCAAAGGGCTTGAGCAGGGCATCGGAGAGCGAATGGCGATGGACGATGCCGCAGGGTTGCCCCTGTTCATCCAGCACCGCCAGCGAGTTCAGGTTGGCCTGGCGGCGAAAGGCTTCGAGCACCATGGCGGTCGGGGTGTCCCTGCTCACGGCAGGTTGCTCGTTGAGCAGGGCGCTGAGGTCGCTGCCGTCCTCGCTCAGTACAACGGCGGTGCTGTCCTGTCGGGGCATCAATGCCCGGGCATCCCGTGGCGGGTGTTCCTGGGGCCGGCAGAGCAGGTAGCCCTGCACCAGGTCCACGCCCATTTCGGTCAGCACCGCGAGTTCTTCCGCCAGCTCGATACCTTCGGCGATGACTTGCGCCCGCGAGGCCTTGGCGATTTGCAGGATCGAGCCGACGAACTCGCGCTTGAGCGCATCCTGATGAATGCCATCAATGAAATGCCGGTCGATTTTCACGTAGTCCGGTCGTAGCTCGGACCACAAGCGCAAACTCGAATAACCCGCCCCCAGATCATCCAGCGCAATCGAAAACCCCATCGCCCGGTAGTGATGCAGGGCGGTCTGCAGCAGTTGGAAATCATCCGTCGGTGTCTGTTCCGTGAGCTCGATGACCACCTGGCTCGGCGCAATGCCGAAGTCCTGCAGCAATTGCAGGGTGCGTCCCGGTTGATGCGCCGCTTCGAGCAGGGATTCCGGGGATACGTTCAGGAACAACAGGCCAGGCAGTTGTTGTTCGTTGAAGCGTCGGCAGGCGCTTTGGCGGCAGGCAATTTCCAGCTCGCTCAGGCGTCCGGCCTGGCGGGCGACGGCGAACAGCGCGACAGGGGAGTGCAGAGGGCTGTTGGAGGGGCCGCGACTGAGGGCTTCGTAGCCGAGGATGCGCCGTTCGGAGAGGCTGATGATCGGCTGGAACAAGCTGTGCAAACCGCCTTGAGTCAGGATCGAGCCCAATGCACTCAGCTGTTCGGTTGTGGTCATGGCGATCTCTGGCGATAAAAAAAGGACCGGGCGGCCCTTGGTAAAAGAGGCACGCCCGGTCCTTTATTTCACGACAGAATGATGACTGTTTGATGACGCTCCGGGGAGCGTTAGCATTAAATTGCCATCAGCTGTTTGTGCGCACTCAGTGCTTGGCCACTGCCGTGTTGAGTTTCAGGTAGTCCAGCAGAATCCGCCCGGTTTCGCTCAGGTAGGCATCGTCTTCCGGCTTGGTCTTGTCATCCTCGGCGGCAATGGCGTCCTCGTCTTCTTTCTTCAGCTCTTTGAGCGGTTCTTCGCCCTTGGCCTTGCGACGGATGTTTTCCATTGCCAGCTGTTTGGCTTCGATGTCGGCGTGCTGGGCACGACGCTCGACCTCATTGAGGCTGACGGTTTTTTCGGCCATCAGTTTCTGCGCCAGGGCCAGCTTGTCGCGGATGAACACGAACTCCGCATCCTTGGCCGTACGCAGGTCATGCTCGGACTTGAGCTGCGAAATGTACGGCTTGAACGGGTCCACCGCCGGCTTGATCGCCGCCTTGATAGTGTCCCACGGCATGGCTTCGGGCAGGGCGCTTTCACCGATTTCCTTGGTGTCGATGATCGACGGGTAATCGATGTCCGGCAAGACGCCCTGATGCTGGGTGCTCTGCCCGGAAACCCGGTAGAACTTGGCCAGGGTCAGTTTCAGTTCGCCATGATTGAGCGGCTGAATGGTCTGCACGGTGCCTTTGCCGAAGGTCTGGCCGCCGATGATCAGTGCGCGGTGGTAGTCCTGCATGGCGCCGGCAAAAATCTCCGAAGCCGAGGCGGACAGGCGGTTGACCAGCAACGCCATCGGGCCTTTGTAGAACGCGCCCGGGTTTTCATCTTCAAGCACATCGACGCGGCCATCGGCGTTACGCACGAGCACGGTCGGGCCTTTGTCGATGAACAGGCTGGTCAGCTCGGTGGCTTCCTGCAAGGAGCCGCCGCCGTTGTTGCGCAGGTCGATGACCACGCCGTCGACTTTCTCTTTCTGCAGCTCGGTCAGCAGTTTCTTGACGTCGCGGGTGGTGCTCTTGTAGTCCGGGTCGCCGGCACGGAAGGCCTTGAAGTCCAGATAGAACGCCGGGATTTCGATGACGCCGAGCTTGTAGTCCTTGCCGTCCTGCTTGAGGTTCAAGACCGATTTTTTCACGGCCTGGTCTTCGAGCTTCACCGCTTCACGGGTGATCGGCACGATCTTGGTGGTCTGGTCGTTCGGCGCATTGCTGGCCGGGATGACTTCCAGGCGCACCACGGTGCCTTTCGGACCACGGATCAGCTTGACCACTTCGTCCAGGCGCCAGCCCACCACGTCGACCATTTCCTTGTTGCCCTGGGCAACGCCGATGATCTTGTCGGCCGGTGCAACCTGCTTGGTCTTGTCCGCCGGACCTGCCGGCACCAGGCGCACGACTTTCACCTGGTCGTTATCGCTCTGTAACACGGCGCCGATGCCCTCGAGGGACAGGCTCATGTTGATGTCGAAGTTCTCCGCGTTATCCGGCGACAGATAGTTGGTGTGCGGGTCGTAGGACATGGCGAAGGTGTTGATGTACGCCTGGAAGATGTCTTCCGCGCGGGTCTGGTCCAGACGCGCCAGCTGGTTCTTGTAGCGCTTGGTCAGGGTTTCCTGGATCTGCTTGGAATCCTTGCCGGCGATCTTCTGACGCAGCACTTCATCCTTGACGCGTTTGCGCCACAGGTCGTCGAGCTCGGCGGTGGATTTGAGCCAAGGGGCATCCTTGCGGTCGATCAGCAAGGTTTCCTTGGTGGTGAAGTCGATCTTGTCGACGCCCTTGTTCAGCTCGGCAAGGGCGAAGTCCAGACGCGCCTTCACGCGGTCCAGGTAGCGCTTGTAGATGGTGAACCCGGCGTTGAGGTCGCCGCTTTTGAGGAAGTCGTCGAACTGCGTCTTCCACTTGTCGAATTCGGCAATGTCGCTGGCCATGAAGTAGCTGCGCGACGGATCCAGCAGCTTGAGGTAGCTGTCGTAGATGATCACCGAGCGCGCGTCATCGAGTGGCGGCTTGCTGTAGTGGTGGCGCTTGAGCAACTCCACGACGTTCAGGCTGGCGATCACTTCGTCACGATCGGGTTGAAGCTTGTCCCAGCTATTGGCTGCGAAGGTGTTGCCCGACATCGGCAGCAAGCCGATACCGATGATCAAGGCGAGGGCGGTGCTGGGGAACAGATGCTTCATGCTGATTCGACGCGGGGACAATTGATAACGCATATTAGGCCGTCTTTGAAGTCGCCGGTTCTTTGGGAGCCGGTCGCATAATGCAAAAAGCCCGGCGCTATAGCTTCGGGCTCAGTCCAGACTCACTATGGAGGCACTGTGAAAGCATTGCAAGGCGTTGACGGTCAAGTGGTGTGGGTTGATGAACCGCGTCCCACGTGCGATGTAGGACAAGTTCGTATACGAGTGGCGGCATCGGGTCTAAATCGCGCCGATTTGTTGCAGAAAGCCGGCCTTTATCCACCACCGCCAGGGGCCAGCCAAGTGCTTGGTCTAGAGTGCTCGGGGGTGATCAGCGAGGTCGGCGCCGGGTCTTCCTGGCAGGTTGGCGATCGGGTTTGCGCCTTGCTGGCCGGGGGCGGGATGGCCGAAGAGGTGGTTGTCGACGGGCGGCATGTACTGCCGGTTCCCGACGGAATGTCACTGCTCGAAGCGGCGGCATTACCCGAAGTTTATGCAACAGTCTGGCTGAATTTGTTTCAACTGGCGGCGCTCAAGCCGGGTCAAAAAGTTCTTCTGCACGCCGGGGCAAGTGGAATCGGTTCAGCGGCCATTCAGCTGTGCAAGGCCTTCGGCAACCCGTGCTGGGTCAGTGTCGGCTCCGCCGAGCGATTGGCGTACTGCGAAGCGCTGGGCGCCCAGGGCGGCGTGGTGCGTGACGGTAATCTGGAAAGCTTGCGGGACCTGGGGCCGTTCGACGTGATACTCGATCCGGTGGGTGGCAATTACGCGGCATTGAACCTCAAGTTGCTGGCTCAGGATGGTCGCTGGGTGCTGATCGGTCTGATGGGCGGGCGCGAGGCCAAGCTGGACCTGGCCCAGGTGCTGGCCAAGCGTGTGCAGTTGCTGGGCTCGACCCTGCGCAGCCGTGATGATCAGTTCAAGGCAGATCTGTTCAGCGATCTACGCCTGCACGTCTGGCCGTTGTTTGCCGAAGGGCGTTTGAACCCGCAACTGGCCAGGACATTCCCGATCAAGGATGCCGAGGCAGCGTTTGCCGAGCTGGCGAGCAATACCGTGGCGGGGAAAGTGGTGTTGGTGATTGACGAGAGTCTGAGCTGAATCCTGTCCTGCAGGTGCTGGCTTGCCAGCGATTGAAACGACGCGGTTCATTGGAACCGCGTTATCGTTCATCGCTGGCAAGCCAGCTCCTACCAGGGGCGTGGTTATTTCCAGTTATGGATCGGCCAGCCAGCCTTTTCGGCGTGCTCAAGCAAGACCGGATCCGGGTTCACCACATGCGGGTAATCCACCTTCAGCAACAGCGGCAGGTCGTTGCGAGAGTCGGAATAGAAACTCGCGCCTTCGAGGTTTTCCTCCTCGGCATCCAGCCACTCCAGCAAGCGGGTGATCTTGCCTTCGCGGTAGGTCAGGGTGCCCACGGTTTGGCCGGTGTAAACGCCATTGGCCACTTCCAGTTCGATGCCCAGGATCTCGTCGATGCCCAGGCGTTCGGCGATGGGGCCGACCAGGTGGGTGCCCGAGGCCGAAATCACCAGGATCCGGTCACCGGCCTTGCGATGCGCCGCGATGGCTTTGGTGGCGTCACTGAAAATGATTGGCTCGATGTGGTCTTCCACCCACGGTCCGACCAGGTGGTCGACCTCTTCTGGCGTACGGCCGATCATCGGCTCGAGGCTGAAGGTCATGTAGTCCTCCATGCGCAGCTTGCCGTGGCTGTAGGCGTCCATCATTTCATTGTTCTGCCGCATGAACGACTCGGCGTCGACCCAGCCCAGGCGGCCCATCTGCTCGCTCCAAAGGGTGGCGCAGTCGCCGTGGATCAGGGTTTCGTCCAGATCAAAAATTGCCAGGGCCATCAGTGCAGTTCTCTCTTCAGCATAAGCAAAGGCATCAGGCTACCTCACACAGGGCCGTCGGATCGATGGAAAGCGCCAGGCGCTGGCCATCGGGATGCAGGTCGGCCGCCGAGCGGTTCAGCACATCCACCACCAGTTCAACGCCCCGGGCTTCGACCCGGTAGCGGATTACGTTGCCCAAAAGGCTGTGGCTGCGTACCTGCGCGTCCAGTTCACCGTTGAGGCTCAGTTCGATGGCTTCCGGGCGAATGGCAATGCGCTTGCTGATGGGCCGCTGCAGCAGTTTCGAGGCGCTGTCGGCATCCAGCAGGTTGTAGTTGCCGATGAACCCGGCAGCGAACACATCCACCGGCGCAGTGTAGAGGGTTTCGGCGTCGCCACTTTGTACGATCTTTCCCTGATTCATGAGGAAAATCCGGTCAGACATGGTCAGGGCTTCTTCCTGATCGTGTGTGACAAAAATCGTGGTCAAGCCCAGTTCGCGCTGGATCTGACGGATCTGCTCGCGCAGATGCTTGCGAATCCGCGCATCCAGCGCCGACAGCGGTTCGTCCAGCAGCAACAGGCGTGGCCGCGTGACTAGGGAGCGGGCGAGGGCGACGCGTTGGCATTGGCCACCGGACAGCTGATGGGGATAGCGCGACGCGAAGTCGTTCAGCTCCACCAGCTTCAACACCTCGGCGACACGCTTCTGGCTGTCGTCGGCATTGACCTTCTGCATGCGCAGGCCGAAGGCGACGTTTTGCTCCACGCTCATATTGGGGAACAGCGCATAGCTCTGGAACACCATGCCGATCCCGCGTTTCTGCGGGCTCAGGGGCACGATGTCCTGGCTGTCGAGCAGGATCTTGCCACCATCCACCGAAGTCAGGCCGGCGATGCAGCGCAGCAGGGTGGACTTGCCGCAGCCGGAGGGGCCGAGCAGGGTGACGAACTCGCCTTTCTGGATTTCGCAATTGATGTCGCTGAACACCGTGGTGCCCGCATAGTCTTTTTTAAGGTGTTGGACGCTGACGAAGCTCATTGGCTTTTGTCCTTGTTCAAGATGTTGGCAGCCCAGGTCAGGACCAGCACAAACAAGAAGTAGGAAATCACCAGCGCACTGGTGAAATGACCGCTGCTGTTGCGCATGTTGTTGAGGTAGACCTGCAGGGTTTCGTAGCGGGTGCCGACCAGGATGTTGGCGAACACGAACTCACCGAACAGGAACGAGAACGACAGCAGCAATGCCACCATCAGGCCCTTGCGCAGGTTCGGCAGCACCACCAGGAAGGCGGCTTGAAAGGTGCTGGCGCCGAGCAGTTGGGCGGCGTCCATCAGGTCACGCAGGTTGATTGCCTGCAGGTTGTTGGTGATCGCCCGGTACATGAACGGCAGCGCCACGGTGAAGTAGCAACCGATCAGGATCCACGGCGTACCGACCATGGCGAACGGTCCGGAACCATAGAGCTGCAGCAGCCCCACCGACGACACCACCGGTGGCACGGCGAAGGGCAGCAGGATCAGGATGTTCATCAACGCGTCGAGTTTCGGGAAGTGGTAATGCACCACGAACAGCAGCGGCAGAATCAGCACCACCGCGAGGATCAATGCGCCGACACACACCAACAGCGACTGGCCGAAAGCGCTCAGGAAGCGCGGATCGCTCCACAGCTGTGCATACCATTTGATACTGAAACCGCTGGGCAGAATGGTGGCCGACCAACTGCTGGAAATCGAGTAGATAAAGGTGCCGAGCAGCGGCAGCAACATTATGGCAAACAGCAGGTAAACCACCACACGATGGTAGATGCCGGCGGGCCCCAGTTCAGCGCGAGACATGGTAGCTCCTCTTCAACAGCAGTTGATGCACGATGGTCACCAGCGTCATCAACGCCACCAGTACCACGGCCAGGGCACTGGCCAGATTCGGGTCCAGGGAAATGTCGCCCGAGACCATCGCTGCGATCCGGATCGTCAGCACGTTGAAGTTGCCGGTGGTCAGGGCGTACACCGTGGCGTAGGCGCCGAGGGCGTTGGCCAGCAGGATCACGAAGGTGCCGAGCAGCGCCGGGGTCAGTACCGGCAGACCGATGTGCCGCCAGTACTGCCAGCCGTTGGCACCGAGCAGCGCGGCGGACTCGCGCCAGTCTTCGCGTAGCGCGTCGAAGGCCGGGTAAAGCAACAGCACACCCAGGGGAATCTGGAAGTAGGTGTAGAGAATGATCAGCCCGGTTTTCGAGTACAGGTTGAAATCCTGAATGATCCCGGCCTGCTTGAGCATGATGGTGAAGCTGCCGTTGAAGCCGAGCAAAATGATGAAGGCAAAGGCCAAAGGCACGCCGGAGAAGTTGCTGGTCATGTTGGCGAAGGCGTTGACGAAGTTGCGCAGTTTCGAATCGACCTGACGCAGGGAGTAAGCGCCGAGTACCGCGATGATGATGCCGAACACGCTGGACCAGAAACTGATCTCGAGGCTGTACTGGATCGCCTGCAGGTAGAACTTCGAGCTGAAGATCTTGCTGAAGTTGGCCAGGCCCCAGCCGAACTCTTCCGATTGCAGGCTGTTGATCATCACCCAGGTCAGCGGTGCGATTTCGAACACGAGGAAGAACAGCGCGAACGGGACCAGGCACAGAGCAGCGAGCCATTTACTGCGGGTCATGGCATTCACTTGAGCAACTCCCGGCAGACCGGTTTGTCGTGGGGCACGCCCAGCAACGCGCAGACGGTGCCGCAGATCTCGGTCTGTTTCGGCGCGGCGTCGGCGTCGAAACTGAAGGCGTCACCGAGCACGAACAGCGGCACTTCGCGTTCCTCGCGCAGCAGGCCGTTGTGCGAGCGGTCGTTGTTCATGCCGTGGTCGGCGGTGACCAGCACCTGATAACCGGCATCGAGCCAGCCTTGCAGGTAGTCGGCCAGGATGATGTCGGCCGAACGGGCGCTGTTGCGGTACTGCGGGGTGTCGAGGCCGTGCTTGTGCCCGGCGTCGTCGATGTTCATCGGATGGATCAACAGGAAGTTCGGCGCATGGCGCAGACGCAGGTTTTCCGCGTCGGCGAACAGGTGCGAATCGGGGTAGTGGTCGTTCCAGTAGAAATGCCCGTGCTGGATCGGCAGTGTCGGATCATCGGTATGGCGATCCCGCGCTGCCACGAAGGGCGAACGGTTGTACAGCTCGCTGACCCAGTGATAGGCCGCCGCCGCAGTCACCAGGCCTGCGTCGCTGGCGTAGTGATAGATGCTGCGCTGGTTGGACAGGCGCGAGACGTTGTTGTGGACGATGCCGCTGTCGATCGGGGCAACGCCGGTCAGGATGCATTCGTACAGCGGGCGGGACAGGGCCGGCAACTCGCACTCCAGTTTGTAGAGTGCGGCACGTCCTGCACCGACGTAAGCCTGAAGGTGCCCCAAGGCGTGGCGGGCGACCTCGTAGTTGAGGCCGTCGAGCACGACAAGGATGACGTTGTGCTTCATAGGGGCAAAACTCCGTGGGTTCTCTCAATCCTGCAGGAGCCGGCTTGCTGGCGATTGGATCGCCACGTTGTTCAAAGTGACCGTGGTGATCCAATCGCCGGCAAGCCGGCTCCTACGGATGAAGCATTACTTCATTTCTACGATGACTTCTTCGTTCCACTTCTGCGGAAGGGCCTTGGAAGTCTTTTCCCACGCATCCGCGTCCTTGATCGGCGTCACTTTCTTGTACTGCTCGTTAGGCAGCAGCTTGGCCTGCACCTCGGCCGGGAGGGTCAGGTGTTCGGCGCGGATCGGACGGGCATTGCCCTTGGCCAGGTTGATCTGGCCGGCGTCGCTGAAGATGTATTCGCGGGTCAGCTTGGCGGCGTTCGGGTTTTTCGCGTACTTGTTGATGATGGTGGTGTAGCCGGAAATCACCGAGCCGTCGGACGGGATCAGCACCACGTAGTCATCCGGATTGGCCATCTTGGCCTTGTAGCTCAGGCCGTTGAAGTCCCAGACCACGCCGACTTCGATCTCGCCTTTTTCCATGGCACCAATCACCGGGTTGGACATCGACAGGCGACCCTGCTTGGCGATGTCGGCGAACAGATCCAGGGCAGGCTTGAGGTTTTTCTCGTCGCCACCATTGGCCAATGCAGCGGCCAGTACGCCGTTCGCAGCCTGGGCCGCCGTGCTCACGTCACCGATGGAAACCTTGTACTTGCCGGTTTTGAGGTCAGCCCACTTGGTCGGCACTTCGGAGCCGTGCAGCAACTTCTTGTTGACGATGAAAGCGATGGTGCCGGTGTAGGCCAGCGCCCAGTTGCCGTCCTTGTCCTTGGCCCAGGCCGGAATCTGCTCCCAGGTCGAAGGCTTGTAAGGCTGGACCACGCCTTGCTTGACCGCGATCGGGCCAAAAGCGGCACCGACGTCGCCGATGTCGGCGCTGGCGTTGTCTTTTTCCGCGGCGAACTTGGCGATCTCCTGGGCCGAGCTCATGTCGGTGTCGATGTGCTTGAGGCCATACTTGTCGCTCAGGTCTTTCCAGGTGCCGGCCCAGTTGGCCCAGTCGTCGGGCATGCCGACGCTGTTGACGGCGCCTTCCGCTTTCGCAGCGGCTTCCAGGGTTTTCAAATCATCAGCCGCCATGGCGGCGGTGCACATGGCAATGGTCGAGCCTAACAGTGATGCCAGGAAAAACTGTTTCATTCCGAAGCTCCTTGGGTCGTGTTCAACGCTGCGATTGCGGTTTGAGTTGGTCTAGGTCAGCAATACCTGAGCCAATTTAAGGGGGCTGGATGACACTTTGATGTCGTTCGTCGCCCGGAATGACTATTTGTTCGGCGGTATCGCCAGTGGCCTGCTAAGCGTAGACCATGGTCAAGGCCCCGGCTGGCAAGGGAGATGGCCGATGAATTGCAAGTCGTTGACGGTTGAGAGCGGCGACCGTTGGGCGCCTTTGTCACACCTCGGTCATCTGCACTGCCTACGCTTGCAGGCTATTGAATGAACCGGTTTGCGCTGCGGTTCTGCCCCGAATTGGTGCTGGTCTAGTCCAGATAGGAAACATTGATGCGTGACGAGGCAACAAAAGCGGTGACCGCCATCGGCCAGGTGCTTCAGGAACAGATCGATCACGGACTGTTGGCTCCGGGCAGCAAATTGCCGGCCGAGCGCAAGCTCAGTGAGTTGTTCGGCACCACGCGGATCACGTTGCGTGAGGCGTTGTTGCAGCTGGAGTCACAAGGGCAGATCTACCGCGAGGAGCGTCGCGGCTGGTTCGTCTCGCCGCCACGCCTGGCGTACAACCTGATGCAGCGCAGCCACTTTCACGCGATGGTCAGCGCCCAGGGGCGGGTGCCGTCCACCGAGGTGGTTTCGGCGCGATTGCAACCGGCCTCGGCGGCGGTGTGTGCCTGGCTGCAATTGCCGGCGCTGTCGAGCGTGATCCAGATCTGCCGCTCACGGCGCATCGACGGGCGACTGGTGCTGTATGTGGAGCACTATCTGAACCCGCAGTACTTTCCCGGGATCCTCGATTTCGATTTGAATCAGTCGATCACCGAGCTGTACGCGCGGCATTACGATTTGCATTACGGGCGGGTGCGTTTCGAGATTGTGCCCACGGCGTTGTCGGTGGATGCGGCGGCGGCGTTGAAAGTGTCGGTGGGCAGCCCGGGCCTGCGGATTGCCCGGGTCAACTATGACCAGCATGAACGCTTGATCGACTGCGACCTGGAGTTCTGGCGCCATGATGCGATTCATGTCGGGGTGGATGTGGTCTAGCGTCCGACACGGGCTATTCGTTTTGCGGGCCACCACCGGCGGTCATCACCTGAATGCTCATCCGCGGGGTCGCCAGGTCCAGCCCGGCTTCATCCATGTGCCGCTTGAGCGACAGGTTGAACGCTCGTGACACTTCCCATTGCTTGATTGGCGCGGTCTTGAAGCGGGCGCGAAGGATCGCGTTGCCCGACTCGAAACTTTCCACGCCCTGAAACTCCAGCGGCGACCAGATGTTGCGCCGTTGCAGCGGGTCGGTGCGCATTTTCTGGCCGACTTCGCGCATCAGTTTGATCGCGTTGTCGATGTCCATGCTGGCCGGCACCGCGACCCGGAAGATCGCGTAGCCGAACTCCCGGGAGTAGTTCTTGATGCTTTTGATTTCGCTGAACGGAATGGTATGGACGATGCCGTCGATGTCCCGCAGGCGCACGGTGCGGATGGTCAGGCCTTCGACCGTGCCGAGGTGGCCGCCGACGTCCACGTAGTCGTCGATGGCCAGTGAGTCTTCGATGATGATGAACAACCCGGTGATCAGGTCGGCAACCAGCGACTGCGCACCAAAGCCGATGGCCAGGCCGATAACGCCGGCACCGGCCAGCAGCGGCGTGACGTTCATCCCCATGTTCGCCAGGGCGACGATCAGCGCGACGATGAAAATCGCCACGAACAGCACGTTGCGGATCAGCGGCATCATCGTCTGCGCACGGGCATTGGCCAGGCCTTTGCGCGAGCGGGTCAATGCGTGATGCACGGCGGTGTCGCTGAGAATCCAGATCAGCCAGGCGAACAGCAGCGTGCCGGCGAGGCTGAACAACTTGACGCTGACTTCGTGGCCATCGCCTTCGGTAAAGCGGATCAACGACATGCCCCAGACCCGCAGGCCGAGTTCGATAAACGCCAGCCACACAAACAGGTGGAGGATCGTGTAGAAGAAGTTTTTCAGACGCTCCGAATACACGGCGTAACGCCGGACGCCGCGCTGGGGTTTGAGGGCGTGGCGGCGTACAAGGCCGTTGATGACCATGCACAACACCAGCAGGACGGTGCAGATCAGCGACTGGCGCAGGGCGGTGCTGGTGTCGCCGGCGGAGATGAACGTCGCGAACAGCGAGATGGCCACCAGCACCAGCGCCGGCACGTACCAGAAGGTGCCGAGAATCGACAGGGTGTCGTTGAGCGCGCGGCGGGTCAGGCGTCGGGACAGCGGCTGATTGCGGATCAGGTGGGCGATCGGCCGGCGGAAACGCAGGATGAAGCGCCCCGTGGACAGCGCGGCGAGGACATTGGCGACGGTCGCGGCGGTATGGGCCAGGTGGCTGCCGAGGCTGTCGACCAGTTGCGGATCGCTCAGCGCTTCGCCAAACGCGGCGAAGCTGCCGATCAGCCACAGCGGCCGGAACGCCTGGTGCCGCAGGATGTACAAGGCGCGGTGGCGATGCGGGCCGTCGAGCAGCGAAAAGGCAATCACACAGATGGCCGAGAAGCAGGTGCCGACCACCAGTGCATAGGCCAGCACCATGGCCAGGCTTTTGCCCAGGGACGAGGGCAGGGCGTAGCTCATGTAGACCGTGATCACCAGGGCGATCAGCCATGGCCCGAGTTTGCGCAAGGCGAAGCGCAACATGTCCAGGGCCCGAGGGTGCTGCGGCAGTTCTTCGGTCAGGCCGAAACGCATCCGCACGCGATGGCTGATCCAGATCAGTGCGGCGGCCAGCAGGCTCCAGACCATCAGGATCATGGCGAAGGCGAACAGCATGGGCAGCCATTCATTGGCCGGCAAGGCCAGAGCCGCCAATTCTTCGCCGGCCTGATCGAACTCGCTGGACCAGCGCGTGAGTGGGCTGTCGTCGCCGGAAAACTTCTTCTCGATATTGGTCAAGGTTCCGCCAATCAGGCCCAGCACGCCTTCTTCGGCAGGCGGCTGGGCTTTTTTGGTGGTGTCCCGGAGCTTTTTCAGGTCGGCCAGCAGCTTGGCGCGCTGCTGGTCGTTTTCCAGTGACTTGATCACTTCGTCCAGGGATTGCCCCAGCGGTTCCTGGGCTTCGGGCTGTGCCTTGGCCTGGCTGTTGAGCAGGCTTGGCAGGCCGGCCGCCTGGACAGGCGCGACCGACAGCAGCGTCATCAGGCAGACCAGGAAAATACACGGGAAGGCAAAAAGACGAGCGAACACTAGGCGGTCAACCTCGCAGGGAGCGGATCGACCGAGTGTACGAGCCCGTCAAATTCAATGCGAGCCAAGGGCGATGATTTATTCGTTGAGTTTGGCGAGGATCTTGATCACCACGGTCGCGAGAATGGTCAGCATGCCGATCCACATGGCGAACACACCGGCATTTTTGTCGCGAAAGTTGAAGCCAACGGCCAGCAGGAGCATCCCGGCGAGAATCGGGATCAGCATGGCGTGGAAGGAGGACATCGAAATCATGGAGACAGCCTTGTCGAAGGGGTATTTGAAGTCTAGGCGGCTTTTTTGCCTGGTGTTGTCTGTCTGTAGGAGCGAGCTTGCTCGCGATGGACTAGAGAGCACCGCGGGGTGTCAGACGTCCAGCGTCATCGTTCACGTCCATCGCGAGCAAGCTCGCTCCTACAGAGTATTGCGGGGGTTACGGCAACTCGCGGCAGGCGTAGAACGCGTTCAGCACCTTGACCAGGTGCGCCAGGTCATGGCTGCCGCACAGTTCGCGGATCGAGTGCATGGCGAAGGTCGGCAGGCCGATGTCCACGGTGCGCACGCCCAAGTGGCTGGCGGTGATCGGGCCGATGGTCGAGCCACAGCCCATGTCGCTGCGCACCACGAAGCTTTGCACCGGCACTTCTTCAGCCATGCACAGGTGACGGAAGAACCCGGCGGTTTCGCTGTTGGTGGCGTAGCGCTGGTTGCTGTTGACCTTGATCACCGGGCCGGCGTTGAGTTTCGGGCCGTGGTTGGCATCGTGCTTGTCGGCGTAGTTCGGGTGCACGCCGTGGGCGTTGTCCGCCGAAACCAGCAGGGATTTCTGAATGGTGCGTACGAACTCATCGCCCTCGGGCAGCAGGCGACGCAAGGTTTGCTCGAGCATCGGACCGTCGGCACCGCAGGCCGAGCAGGAGCCCACTTCTTCGTGGTCGTTGCAGACCAGCACGCAGGTCTCGTCGGTCTCGGCGGTCAGCAGTGCTTGCAGGCCGGCGTAGCACGACAGCAGGTTGTCCAGGCGCGCACCGGCGATGAAGTCGCCGTGCAGGCCAATGACCGCAGCGCTTTGGGTGTCGTAGAAGCTCAGCTCGTAATCGAGCACCACGTCGGCGTTCAGGCCGTGTTCGCGGGCGAGTTGATCGGTGAGCACTGCACGGAAGTCCACGCGCTCGTCACCGGCGAACTGCGCGAGGATCGGCGGCAGTTCGGTCTGGGCGTTGATGGCCCAGCCCATGTTGGCTTCACGGTTGAGGTGAATCGCCAGGTTCGGAATGATCGCGACCGGTGCCTTGAAGTCGATCAACTGGCTTTCGACCTTGCCATCACGCCGGAAGGTTACGCGGCCCGCCAGGGACAGGTCACGGTCGAACCACGGCGCCAGCAGCGCGCCGCCATAGACTTCCACACCCAGTTGCCAGAAACCCTGGCGTTGCAGTTCCGGTTGCGGCTTGACCCGCAGGCACGGGCTGTCGGTGTGGGCGCCGACCAGGCGAATGCCGCCGTGCAGCGGCGAATGACGGCCCATCTTGATCGCGACAATCGAAGAGTCGTTGCGGGTGACGTAGTAGCGACCGTTGGCTTCGGTATTCCACGGTTCGCGCTCGTCGAGGCGTTGATAGCCCGCCGCTTCCAGGCGCTGAACGAGGCTGGCGGTGGCATGGAACGGGGTAGGGGAGGCCTTGAGGAAATCGATCAGGCCTTGGTTCAACTCTTCGCGCATAAAGTAGCTCCAGACAGCAATGGCGCCAGTTTAACGTATTGGTCAGGGAATTGGCGGTGGGCTGATGTTGGAGCCGGCTCTGATATTGAATCTGAAGAAAAACCCTGTGGGAGCGGGCTTGCCCGCGATAGCGGAGTGTCAGTCAGCATCAATGCTGGATGTGCCGGCCTCATCGCGGGCAAGCCCGCTCCCACAGGTGTTGTGTCTTTATGCTTAAAACGGGGCAGGGCACTCGAAGCGCAGGCGCTCGCCGGTTTGCGGGTGGGTGAAGCTGAGCATGCTGGCGTGCAGGCACAGGCGCGGCCAGGCCGCCAGGGCCTGCTCATGGGCATAGAGCCCGTCGCCCAGCAGCGGATGACCAATCGAGAGCATGTGCACGCGCAACTGGTGGGAGCGACCGGTGATCGGCGTCAGCTCGACGCGGCACCAGTCGCCGCAACGTTCCAGCACTTTCCAGAAGGTCAGCGCATGTTTGCCGAATTCATGGTCGACCACATGCCGCGGCTTGGTCGGTGGGTCGTAGCGCAAGGGCAGGTCGATGCTGCCGCTGTCCAGTTCCGGTTGACCCCAGCACAGGGCGGTGTAGGCCTTTTCGGTTTCGCGGTCGTGAAACTGCCGGGACAGCTCGCGATGAGTGTCCGGATCGCGAGCCAGCAGGATGATGCCGGAAGTTTCCCAGTCCAGGCGGTGGACGATTCGCGCTTCCGGGTAGCCGTTTTCCTGCAGGCGGGTAATCAGGCAGTCCTTGTTGTCGTCGGCCCGGCCAGGGACGGAGAGCAGCAGGGTCGGTTTGTTCACCACCAGTACGGCGGCGTCCTGATGGATGATGTGAATGTTGGACAACGGCATTAAAACAGCCTCGTAACAAACGCCAACGGCGGCTCGATCATTCTCACGCCCCTCTTTGTAGGAGTCGGCTTGCTGGCGATGCAGGCAACGCGGTCTGACTGTTGCAACGCGTTGAAGCTATCGCTGGCAAGCCAGCTCCTACAGGGAGGGCGTTTCGAATGATCGAGCCGCCGTGGCTCCAGCCGGATCGACTCAGCGATCAGGCAGGGTGATATTGAGTTCCAGAATCGAACAGCTGCCCTGGCTTTCCAGTGCGACATGCACGTCATCGGACCCGATATTGACGTACTTGCGAATCACCTCGACCAGTTCCTTCTGCAAGGCCGGCAGGTAGTCCGGGGTGCTGCGTTGGCCGCGTTCGTGCGCCACGATGATCTGTAGACGCTCTTTCGCTACCGACGCGGTGCTTTGCTTTTTGTTGGCACGAAAGAAGTCAAAAAGGTTCATTGCTTAGTTGCCTCCAAACAGGCGCTCGAAGAATCCCTTCTTCTGTACATCGAGGAATCGATGATCCACGGTCTTGCCCAGCAGGCGGTCAACGGTATCGCTGTAGGCCTGGCCGGCATCGCTCTGGTCGTCGAGAATCACCGGAACACCCTGGTTGGATGCCTTGAGCACCGCCTGGGATTCAGGGATCACGCCGAGCAGGGCCACCGAAAGGATCTCCTTGACGTCTTCTACGCCGAGCATTTCGCCTTTGCTCACACGTTCCGGGTGATAACGGGTAATCAGCAGGTGTTCCTTGATCGGGTCTTCACCGCGTTCGGCGCGACGGGACTTGCTGGCCAGCAGGCCGAGCATGCGGTCCGAGTCACGAACGGAGGACACTTCCGGGTTGGTCACGACGATCGCTTCGTCAGCGAAGTACATGGCCAGGTGGGCGCCTTTCTCGATGCCCGCCGGGGAGTCGCAGACCACGAACTCGAAGTCTTCCTTGAGTTGCATCAGGACTTTTTCCACGCCTTCGACGGTCAGCGCGTCTTTGTCGCGGGTCTGGCTGGCGGCCAGCACGTAGAGGTTTTCCAGGCGCTTGTCTTTGATCAGGGCCTGTTGCAGGTTGGCTTCGCCGTTGACCACGTTGACGAAGTCATACACCACGCGGCGCTCGCAACCCATGATCAGGTCGAGGTTACGCAAGCCCACGTCGAAGTCGACGATCACTGTTTTGTGGCCGCGCAGAGCGAGGCCGGTACCGATAGCGGCGCTGGTGGTGGTCTTACCCACACCACCCTTGCCGGATGTAACCACGAGAATCTTGGCCAAGGTGTTTCACCCCTAAGGAAGAAGGACTTTCCAGCCCCTGAAAAACATCTCCTGAAAACTACTGCAGTCGGACAGCCTTGGCTGGAATTCGGTTTATAGCGGCGTTTACCCCCGGTAAACACTGCTTTTGGCCTTTTTCCTACTTCGTTTGAGCCGTATTCGCTACGTTTTAGAGATGCTTGGAAAATGCGGCAGTATCCGTTAAAGCCGAATGATGTTCAACACGTCGCCGGACAGGCTGACCTGCACGCCCGAACCCCATAGCGGGTCGCGGCGCAGATCTTCGGAAACCTTGTAATGCCCGGCGATGGAAATCAGTTCAGCACTCATTTGCTGACAAAAAATCCGCGCCTTGGTGTCGCCCTTGACGCCGGCCAACACACGACCACGCATCGGGCCGTATACATGGATGTTGCCATCGGCGAGAAGTTCCGCCCCCGGGCTGACCGAGGAGATGACCACCAGATCGCAGCCCTGGGCATAAATCTGCTGGCCGCCGCGTACTGGCGAAGTGATGATTTTCGTCGGTTTGACGGTCGGCTCGGGCGGCTTTTCCGGTTTTTTCTTCGGTTCGCCTTCGCTCAGGTCCAGTGGACGCTCGCG
The DNA here is from genome assembly GCF_009764265.1 of Pseudomonas sp. PB101. GTDB lineage: Bacteria > Pseudomonadota > Gammaproteobacteria > Pseudomonadales > Pseudomonadaceae > Aquipseudomonas. The sequence goes on along the minus strand of NZ_RWIR01000080.1, from coordinate 38,826 downwards.
GGCACCGGACGGCGGCAGCACCGGCAGGTCGACCGCAATGGCGGCGGCGATGTCTTCGATGCGGCTGGCGCGGATCGCCAGGGTGCGCAGGCCATGCTGGCGGCACACGCGCATCAGCCCTGGCAGATCGACCGCGCCTTCGTTGGCCGGGAGTTTGTCCAGGGCCAGTACCAGCGGCGCGTTGCTGAAGAAGTTGGGCGCCTGGGCGACTTTGGCGGCCAGTTGCCGATCAAGGCTTTCGAGGTCGTTACGGGCCAGTTCCAGCACCGTAATGGCCAGCATGCTGCCCTTCAACTGGAACACGGGATCTTGGTCTAGCGGTTCGGTTTGGCTCATGGTCGGCATACAACGACTTGTCACTAAAAGTGCCGAGACTTATAACGAGAACGCCCGCAGGCCGCAAGCCGGGTCGAACGATGTAGAATGCGCGGCCATTGTCATTCCGGAAGCATTAATGGACCGCCCGCGTTTTCGTAAAGCATTTCTATCTCCACGTTTCTGGCCGCTGTGGTGTGGTCTGGGGCTGTTGTGGCTGATCGTCCAGTTGCCGTATCCGGCACTGTTGTGGGTCGGTCGTGTCCTGGGCGCTTTGATGTATCGCGTGGCCGGCGACAGACGGCGCATTGCCAAGCGCAATCTGGAACTGTGTTTCCCTGAAAAAACCGCCGCCGAACGCAAACGCCTGCTCAAGGAAAACTTCGCCTCTACCGGTATCGCGTTTTTCGAGATGGCCATGAGCTGGTGGTGGTCGCGCAAACGCCTGGCGACTCTCGCTCACGTTGAAGGGCTGGAATATCTGCAGCAGGCCCAGCGCGAAGGCAAGGGCGTGATCCTGATGGCCCTGCATTTCACCACCCTGGAAATCGGCGCGGCGCTGCTTGGCCAGCAGCACACCATCGACGGCATGTACCGCGAGCACAAGAATCCATTGTTCGACTACATCCAGCGCCAGGGCCGCGAGCGGCACAACCTCGATTCGCTGGCCATCGAGCGCGAGGACGTGCGCGGCATGCTCAAGTTGCTGCGTGCCGGCCGGGCGATCTGGTACGCACCGGACCAGGACTACGGCGCCAAGCAAAGTGTTTTTGTGCCGCTGTTCGGCATTCAGGCCGCGACCGTCACCGCCACGAGCAAGTTTGCGCGGCTGGGCAAGGCGCTGGTGGTGCCGTTCACCCAGGAACGTCTGGCGGACGGCAGCGGCTATCGCCTGGTGATCCATGCGCCGCTCGAAGGCTTCCCCGGCGAAACCGAAGAAGTCGACTGCATTCGCATCAACCAATGGATCGAAAGCGTGCTGCGCGAGTATCCCGAGCAATACCTTTGGGCCCACCGCCGCTTCAAGAGCCGCCCGCCGGGCGAGCCGAAGCTGTACGCCAAGCGTCGTTGAATCCCGATACAGGGGAATGGGTCGAAACAACCAAATCCCGTCAAGCACCATGGAGAGTTGCGCATGAGTCCAGGCGAACCGGTTACAGGCTTGATTCTTTCCGGTGGCGGGGCTCGGGCGGCCTATCAGGTCGGGGTTTTGGCGGCGATTGCCGAATTGCTGCCGCCGGGGGCGAGCAATCCGTTTCCGGTGATCGTCGGCACCTCGGCGGGCGCGATCAACGCCGTCAGCCTCGCCAGCGGGGCAATGGACTTTCGCAACGCCATCGAACGCCTGACGGCCTTCTGGCAGGGCTTTCGCAGTCATCTGGTGCTGCGCAGCGACTGGCCCGGGGTGATCCGCCAGGCCAGCCGCTTTGTCAGCCACAGTCTGCTCGGCATCGGCAGGCACATGCCGGTGGCGCTGCTCAACAGTTCTCCGCTGCGCGATTTGCTCAACGACAAGCTGCACATGGGCGGCATCGCTGAAGCGATCGCACAGAAGCAATTGCATGCGGTGGCGGTCACGGCATTCGGCTATGAGTCCGGCCAGGCGGTCACCTTCTATCAGGGCGGCGGCAAGATCGACCCCTGGTTGCGCCATCGCCGCATTGGCGTTCCCACCCAACTGTCCGTCGAGCACTTGCTCGCCAGTTCGGCGATTCCGCTGCTGTTCGCCCCGGTGAAAATCGGCGAAGAGTATTTCGGCGATGGCGCGGTGCGTCAGTCGGCGCCGATCAGTCCGGCGCTGCACCTGGGGGCCAGTCGGGTGCTGGTGGTGGGCGTCAGCGGCAACCCCCGCGGCGTCGACCCGCAACAACCCTTGCAGCGCAGCTACACCGGCCAGCAGCCGACCCTGGCGCAGATCGGCGGGCACATGCTCAACAGTACGTTCATTGACAGCCTGGAAAGCGACATCGAGCTGTTGCAGCGCCTGAACCAGTTCAGTCACCTGATGCCCGACGGCACGCCGACCCGGGCACTGGGTGTGGCGCCAGTGGACGTATTGGTGATTTCACCGAGCCAGCCGATCGACGAGATTGCCGCGCGCCATCGCCAGGAATTGCCGGCGGCGTTGCGCCTGTTCCTGCGCGGACCGGGCGCGACCAAGACCAGCGGGGCAGGGGTGCTGAGTTATTTGTTGTTCGAGGCGGGGTATTGCAGCGAGTTGATCGAGTTGGGGCGGCGGGATGCATTGGCCAAACGGGGGGAGTTGAGTCGGTTTCTGGGGCTCTCGGTGGCTGAAACCGTTTGAACTGTCAGATCTGACAGTAGATGTTGCCGAGTTTTTCGCACAGATTGGACCCGATTTGTTGAGGGTTCGAAGATGGCGGCTGCGCAATGGATTGATGCTCACACACCAACCTTGTCGGTGTCGGATTCGCGCGGTTTGGCTGTGCGAAATGTCGCGTATTGCCGTCATCCGCTGAACCCGTCCATTGAGACTCGCATCACCCGCAATCACTTTGACGCTGCCGGACGGCTGGTGGCTTCCTGGGATCCACGATTGTGGGGCACGGCGCCAAGACCGAACCTCGCCACGACGCACAATCTACAGAGTCAGCCGCTGCTGGTGGACAGTGTCGATGCCGGTTGGCAACTGAGCTTGCTGGATCAGGCCGGTATGGCCCGTTCCTTTTGGGACGGTCGCGGGAGTCAGCGGCATACTGAGTGCGATGAGCTTCAGCGTCCGACGACCGTGACAGAGCAGATGAAGGATGAGTCGCCGCGTGTCGCTGAGCATTTTGCTTACGCAGGGGCGGGTGCTGAGTTTGCGCTGCACAACCAGTGCGGCCAACTGATTCGTCATGACCATCCGGCTGGCAGGCGCAGCCTTTGCGAGTATGGTGTGGTTGGATTGCATCTGACCGAAGAGACCCGTTTCTTGCTTGATCTGGCCCCGCCGGACTGGTCATCTGAATCTGCCGATACACGGCTGGAGGACGAAGTTTTCAGGACGGCTCAACAGTATGGGCCTTCAGGGCAAATGCTTTGCCAGACGGACGCCGGGGAAAACCGCCGGACCTTCGATTACAACCTGTCTGGCGAGTTGTTTGAGATCCGACTGAGGTTGGCTGGCGCTATCGATCCTCCTCAAGTGTTGGTGGGTGACATCCGTTACGACGCCCTTGGCAAGGTTAATAGTGAGCGTGCGGCAAATGGTGTTCTGGCTACTGCCCGATACGCGGCTGAAGATGGGCGGCTGACCGGATTGCTGTCTTGCGATGCCCGAGGCACGCCGCTCCAGCACTTCGAATATGCCTACGATCCGGTCGGCAATATCTCCAGCGTCGAAGACAAGGTGGCGGTGACCCGCTACTTCAACCAACGGCGCATCGAGCCGATCAATCGCTATCGTTATGACAGCCTGTATCAACTGGTCGAGGCCACTGGCCGGGAAGTCAGCCAACCCGGTCATGGCCCCGCTTTACCTGCTTGGCAAACCACGCCACTGGACCCCAACCAGTTGCGCAATTACACCCAGACATTCAACTACGACGCTGCCGGGAATCTGCAAACCCGCCACCACAGCGGTGTGGAAACCTTCGAGATGTTTACTTCGCTTGGCAGCAATCGCAGCGTTGCGGATGAAGGCAATCTGGCGGATGGCTTTGATGCCAACGGCAATCAGCGGGAGCTGTTGCGCGGCCAGGAAATGAATTGGGACATTCGTAATCAGTTGAGTCGCGTGACGATGGTCCGGCGTGAAGATGGATCTGACGATACCGAGTGTTATTTCTACGACAGTCCCGGGCATCGACTGAGAAAAGTCCGACTCACGGAGACTGCTTGTCGCACGCTGCGAGCTGAAGTTCGTTACTTGCCGGGGCTGGAGATCCATCGTGATACAGCTACCGGCGAAGAGCGGCAGGTGCTCGGTGTCGAGGCGGGGCTTAGCCATGTGCGGGCCTTGCACTGGGTTGGGAAATTGCCCAAGGGCGTGCGCAATGACCAACTGCGTTTTTGCCTGAATGACCACCTGAACTCGTGCACGCTGGAACTGGATGAGTTGGGAGCACTACTGAGTCGGGAGGTTTATTACCCGTTTGGCGGGACCGCGTTGTGGGCGGGTACCAGTGAAATTGAGGCCAAGTACAAGACGATTCGTTATTCGGGCAAGGAGCGGGATGCGACGGGGCTTTATTATTACGGGTATCGGTACTATGCGCCGTGGCTGCAACGGTGGGTCAGTGCGGATCCAGCCGGTGAAGTGGATGGTCTCAATCTGTTCCTCATGCTGTTCAATAATCCGCTCAACTGGATGGACACAGAAGGCCAGAATGCTGTGCCGACTATCGCTCATTTTTTTTGGGCTGGAAGAAATATAGATGCTCATTATCTCGGCAATATGCTGATTTTCAAGAGGTTTAATCCCAGCTATCAAATCAAGGTCTGGACAGACAAGCCTTCCCATATTCTCAATACGTTGTCTGTCATGGAGTCTGGTGATGATCCGATTGATCGTGGGCTTGCAAAACACCATGGACATCATCTGGAAATTAACGATCCGGATGAGATGTTTAAAGACCTTGCTACAACATTCCCTGACGCTCATAAAGTGCAATCAATATTTCAACGCGAAAGTAATGGCCCGTACCGAAACCTCGCTGCAGCAAGCGATATTTTCAGAATGGCTGCATTACATTTCTATGGCGGTTTGTACATGGATGTTGATGTCGCAACGCGTGGGGAAATTGATTCTATCAATGCGCCGGAGGGATTTCTGGCTCACGTTTACGATGACTCTTTGGTGGGTAATTTTGTACTGGCGGCGACACCCGGATCCTTACATTCGTCCAGTTTTCTAAAAAAAATGATTGATCACTACAGGTTGGAAGAAGAGGTGGGTTGGGTAACCAAAAGAACTGAGGAAAAGTCCCGTGAGCGTTTGACATCGGACTGGACAGGGCCGGGTTTAATTATGAGCGCTGTGGTGAATCCGACGTTGAGTGTTGAAATCCAGGATTTTGGTAGCAGGGTTCCCTATCAGCCTGGACAAAAACTTATCCAAAGTGACTACGAAGTAAACGAGTTGCTTCGTCGCGGCCATCGGGTAGCGACTGCTGATCATGATGGCGGCTGGACATCAGTCAAGCCCCGGCGCAGGGCATCGGTTGCCTAGATGGTCCCAACCTGCCTACCCGACAGATTGGGACGTACATAGCGTTAGAAGTGAACCTTGACCAGGAAACTGGTCACACTCTGGTCAGTCTTGAAGCCCTGGCTGTCTTCAATCCCGTACTTGTTTTTCCAGTAGTCATACTCGACACCGACGTACAGCTGCTTTTCGCCCAGGTTGAGCGCCTTGCCCAGGTCGTATTTGACCTGTGGATTGAAGTGCAGGTTGGCGTGGTATTCGCCTTTGTCGTTGACGTCGTTGTCGACCACCCAGTCCATGAAGCCGTCGATCAGGATGTTCGAGTCGCCGACCGGAACGGTGTAGGACCAGACTGGCGTGACCTGCCAGATGTTGTCGCCCGGGCGGTCGCCTTCGGTGTGACGGTTGTAGAAGTTCAGCTGGAAGTAGTCGAAGCCCGGGATGGCCAGGTCGAAGCCAGGACCGATCAGGTAGGACTCGGTGTCGTCTTCGCCGAACTCGTAGGTCATGGCCAGCAGCACGTCCTTGATCGGGCCGAGCTCGAACTTCTGGTCGAAGATCTTGTTGAACGACAGGCGCGGGCTGAGTTCGCCGTAGTGGGTGTTCTCGCCAGCGAAAGCGTCTTCCTTGCCGTTGTAGAAAATCTTGTCGATGAAGAAGAAGTTGTCGCCGTACTTCCAGCCATCGGCGTGTTCGAAGGTCACCGTCTGCTGGATGCGCGGGTTGACCTGGAAGTCCTTGCCATAGAGGTAGGTCAGGCTGTTGTTCTGCCACTGCAGCAAATCGCCGGCCATGGCCTGGCCCCCTGCCAGCATCGATCCCGCGAGCATCAGGCTAGTGCACGTACGTTTCATTCGGTTGCTCCCAAAAAGTAGGTGGTTCCACGTTGTTTTTTTAAGGTCGGCGCTCTGGTGTGGCACCTGTTCGTGTAACGGTAATAAATCATCCGTTCGGTCAGCTTTAGTGCTGTTAGCAAGAGCTGAGCCAAGGCTTTCAAAAAGCAAAAAAACTCCCGTTCGGCGGCTCAAGAGCAGTCGATTGAGAGGGGGTTTGGAGTGCCTTGGTGCCTGCCAGCGCCGGGATAAGTTGGCCTGCTGGTCAGGTTTTACATCCGGGCTTTTTTTTAAACCGGATTCGGGCGGCCGCGGAGAATACTGACTCCTCGGCCAGGTCTCAAGTGCTCCGCAACGGCGCACCGACGACAGGTTTGGCGCACGGTTGCGGGGCAGCATCAGAAATGCACCTTCACCAGCAGGCTGGTGGTGTTTTCATTGGTGTCGAACTTGCCGCTGTTTTCGATGCCGTACTTGTCTTTCCAGTAGCTGTATTCGGCGCCGACGTACACCTGTTTTTCCCGCCAGCCCATGGCCTTGCCCAGGTCGTACTTGATTTGCGGGTTGAAGTGCAGGTTGGCGTGATAGGTGCCATGGGCGTTCTGGTCGTTGTCCACGACCCAGTCGATGTAGCCGTCGATCAGCAGGCTCGAGTTGCCCACTGGAATGGTGTAGGACCAGGCCGGGGTGATCTGCCAGACATCGTCGCCGGGGCGCGAGCCTTCGGTCTGGCGGTTATAGAAGTTCAAGGTGAAGAAGTTGAAGCCCGGGATCGCGAGGTCGAAGCCAGGGCCGATCAGGTAGGCCTCGGTGTCGTCTTCGCCGTTCTCGTAGGTCATGGCCAGCAGCACGTCCTTGATCGGGCCGAATTCGAAACGGCGGTCGAGGATCTTGCCCAGGGAGAGGCGCGGGCTGAACTCGCCGTAATAGGCGTGGACGCCTTTGTTGCGGTCTTTCTCGCCGTTGTAGTAGGTGCTGTCGATGAACATGAAGTTGTCGCCGTACTTCCAGCGGTCGGCGTGTTCGAAAGTGATCGTCTGCTGGATCGACGGGTTGACCGCGAAATCCTTGCCGTACAGGTAGCTCAGGCTGTTGGTCTGCCACAGCAATAAATCGCCGGCCATGGCCTGACTCGCGGCCAGCAGGCCAGCACCCAACAGCAGGTTGGTTTGTGTCCGAATCATCTGTTGCTCCCTCTTGTTTTTATTTTTTCAAGGCGCAGGCAGCCGCTGACCCTGTAGGAGCGAGCCTGCTCGCGATGAACTACAGAGCGCCGCGTTTATCCAGAAAACACGCGTTATCGTTAGCGACCATCGCGAGCAGGCTCGCTCCTACAGGGTTTGTGATGTGTCTGTTAATGCGTGTGAGCCTGGCAATCATTGACGGCCGCGCGTTCGGCGCCGCCAAGGATGTTGAACAGCAGGTTCAGCGTCAGTGCGCTGAGCGTGGCCATGGCGATCCCGCTGTGGGTGATCGGGCTCATCCACACGGGCAGGTGGGCGAAAAACTCCGGGCGCACCACCGGGATCAGGCCCATGCCAATGCTCACAGCCACCAGCAACTGGTTGCGACGGTCACCGATGTCCGCTTCCTGGAGAATCTTGATTCCGGTGGCGGCGACCATGCCGAACATCGCAATCGCTGCGCCGCCCAGCACTGCTGGCGGAATCGAGGCCACCAGGAACGCGGCCTTGGGCAGCAGGCTCAGGACGATCAGCAGCCCGCCGGCGACGATGGTCACCGAGCGGCAGCGCACGCCGGTCATCTGCACCAGGCCGATGTTCTGGGCGAAGGAGGAGTGGGTGAAGGTGTTGAAGAATCCGGCGAAGAACGAGGCGCCGGCATCGCACAGCAAGCCGCGACGCAGCATGCGTGGGCAGACTTCCTGGCCGGTGATCTTGCCCAGTGCGAGGAACATCCCGGTGGACTCGACGAAAATGATCACCACCACCAGGCACATCGACAGGATCGGCGCGAGTTCGAATTTCGGCATGCCGAAGTGCAGCGGGGTGACGAATTGCAGCCATGGCGCCTGCGCCATGCCACTGAGGTCGACCATGCCGAGCAGGCCGCAGAGCACATAGCCCAGGCACATGCCGATCAGCACGGAAATGTTGACCCAGAAACCGCGCATGAAGCGGTGCACCAACAGGATGGTGCCAAGCACCAGCGCGGCGATGGTCAGGTAGATCGGAGAGCCGAATTGAGTGGCGCTCGCACCACCGCCGGCCCAGTTCACGGCCACGGGGAACAACGATAAACCGATCGAGGTGATGACCGTACCGGTCACCAGCGGCGGGAAGAAGCGTACGACCTTGGACATGAACGGGGCGATGATCATGCCGAAGAACCCGGCGGCGATGGTCGCGCCGAAGATCCCTTGCAGGCCGATGCCGGGCATGCCGGCCATGGCGACCATGCTGCCGACGGCGGCGAAACTGGCGCCCATCATCACGGGCATGCGAATGCCCATGGGGCCGATGCCGAGGGACTGGACGATGGTGGCGATGCCGGCGACCAGCAGGTCGGCGTTGATCAGGAAGGCGATTTCTTCACGACTCAGGCCAGCGGCCTGTCCGATGATCAGCGGCACCGCGATGGCGCCGCCATACATCAGCAGAACATGTTGCAAACCGACCAGGATCAGTTGCAAGAGGGGCAAACGCTGAATGGCGGGTGCGTCGGGGATGCGCGCTTTGGAGAGCTCGGACATGCAACACCTCGGATCTTTTTTATTCTTGTGATTTTGTGCGTCAGGCAACCGCTTCGCGGTTGATCGCCAGCAAGCCGGCTCCTACAGGTTTTGGGTCGGTCGCATCATTTGTGAACGACATAAATCCGTAGGAGCCGGCTTGCTGGCGATGCTTTTCAACGATGAATCAGTTGGTCTGGGCTCCCTGCGCAATCCAGGCACCGATCAGGTCACGTTCCTGCTGGGTCATCTGCGTGATGTTGCCCAGTGGCATGATCTGGCTGGTGACGGCTTGTGCCTGAATCCGCGGTGCGTTCTGGCGGATCTGCTCGGGGGTGTCGAACATCACACCGGCAGGGGCCGCACTGAACAGCGGGCTGGTTGGCTTGGCCGAATGGCAAACCGAGCAACGTTCCTGAATCACGCTGTGCACTTTGTCAAAGCCAGGGCCTGCGTTGGACGCTTGCGCCGGTGCAGCGGCTGGCGCTTCTGCAGGTTTGGCTTCAGCGGGTTTCAAACCACCGCCCACTGCTGTTTCCGGCAGCGGCTGGTATTCGATTTTCGCTGGGGCCTTGGCCACTTCCGGGCTGTTCAGCGGCGCAGGGCCGGTGACGTAGGCCAGGCTGATCATGCCGACGGCTGCGACTGGAAGCGTCCAGGCAAACTTGTGGCTGTCATGACGGGTGTTGAAGTAGTGACGCACCAACACCGCCAGTACCGCGATCCCGGCCAGGATCAACCAGTTGTACTGGCTGCCGTAGGTACTCGGGAAGTGGTTGCTGATCATGATGAACAGCACGGGCAAGGTGAAGTAGTTGTTGTGACGCGAACGCAGCAGGCCTTTGGCCGGCAGTGCCGGATCCGGCGTGCGGTTCTCGGCGATCGCCGCCACCAGTGCGCGCTGTGCCGGCATGATGATGCGGAACACGTTGCCGACCATGATGGTGCCGATGATCGCGCCGACGTGCAGGTACGCACCACGACCGCTGAACACCTTGCTGAAGCCATACGCCGCGCCGATGATCAGCACGAACAGGATGCCGCCGAGCAGGGCAGGGCGTTTGCCCAGGGCCGAGTCGCACAGGAAGGAGTAGATGAACCAGCCGAGGAACAACGAGCCGATACCGATGGCCACGCCTTCAGGGCCGCTCAGGGTGCTGCCGGGAGCCAGCAGGTAGAGCGTCGGGTTGGAGTAGAACACCACGCACAGCAGCGCGATACCCGACATCCAGGTGAAGTAGGCTTCCCATTTGAACCAGTGCAGGTTGTCCGGCATGGTCGGTGGAGCCAGTTTGTATTTTTCCAGGTGGTAGATACCGCCGCCGTGGATCGCCCACAAATCACCGGCCAGACCACTTTTCGGGTTGACCCGATTGAGGTTGTTTTCCAGCCAGACGAAATAGAACGACGCACCGATCCAGGCCACGCCAGTAATCATGTGAACCCAGCGCACGCTCAGGTTCAGCCATTCCAACAGATGTGCTTCCACAGTCTTTACCTCTCGCCTGTCACTTTGTTGATCAAGTGATCAGACCTTCTCTTATTGGTGGGGGGCGAGGATCAAACGCTCATCCTCTTTGAAAAAATGCTCATCGCAGTTATTGCCTGTGCCACTGCGATCAACCACCAGGAAGTCATCCCGCTTTTCGATCGTCAGCACCGGGTGGTGCCAAACGCCGCGATGGTAATTAATGCCCTGCCTGCCGTTGGTGACGAAGGCGCGGACCAAGCCTGATACAGGTTCATCGCCAAGTGGCGCGACCACGATCAGAAAGGGGTTGCCGAGCAGCGGAATGAAAGCCTGGCTGCCCAGCGGATGGCGCTCCAGCATGCTCACGGTCAGCGGCATGTCCTGCGCGTCCGCGCGGAAGATGCTGATGATCGCGTTGTCCTCTGGCGTAGCGGTTTCGACCACAGCCAGTTTATGGAAGCGCATGGTTGAACCATTGTTGATCATGAAGTGATCGCTGCCGTCGGTTTCGATCACGTCACCGAAAGGGGCGAAGGCTTCTTTGGTCAGCGGTTCAATCGTCAATGTGCGCATGCTGTTCTTTTCCGAATTCTGTGTTGTTGGTTCTATCGTCATCGCTGGCAAGCCAGCTCCCACAGGATCTATGTACACCTCAGATCCCTGTGGGAGCGGGCTTGCCCGCGATTGGGTTCAGCGCTTATTTAGCGACCTTGCCCAGTACGCGCAGGCGGCTCACACCGCCATCCGGGAACACGTTCAGGCGGATGTGGGTGATCGGGCCCAGTGCCTTGATCTGCTCGGCGAAGGTGTGTTCGGCGTGCATTTCCAGCTTCTGTGCCGGCAGCAGTTCGCGCCAGAACAGCGATTGGGTTTCGATCTGGCTGTCGGTACCGCCCTTCACGAACGCGCCCTGGATCGAGCAGGTATCCGGGTAGTTGCCCTTGAAGTGCAGGGTGTCGACGATGACTTTCTCGACTTCACCGGCATGACCCAGCGCGACGATGACCCAGTCATTGCCCGGGGTACGGCGACGCGCGGTTTCCCAGCCGTCGCCCATGTTGATGCCACGGCCCGGGTTGAGGATGTTGCTCATGCGGCCGAAGTGTTCGTCGGAGCAGGCGAGGGCGCGGCCACCGTTCAGGGCGGAAGCCAGGTCGACTTGCTCGTTGTCGCCAACAGCTGACCAGTCGCGGTGCGGGATGCCGTACACGCGCAGACGGGCCACGCCGCCATCCGGGTAGATGTTGAAGCGCAGGTGGCTGAAGGCCTGGTCGTTGTTGATTTCGTGGAAGTGGTGGCTGTTGCCTTGCAGCTCGACGGCGGACAGCACTTCAGTCCACTGGGTGTTGTCATCAGGCTCGCCCGACGCCAGGAAGCACGCTTCCAGGGAGGCCGATGGCGGGAAGTTGCCGGTGAAGAATGAAGTGTCGATGTCGACGCCCTTGATCGAACCCGGTACGCCCAGGCGGATCACGGCGCTGTCGAAGCCTTCGAAGCGCTTGCGGCGCGATTCCCAGCCGTCCATCCACTTGCCGTTGTCATCGAACACGCCCTCCTTCCATACGGCCGGGGTCGGTTGGAACAGACGATTGGCGTCTGCGAACCAGTCATCGGTGACCGAGATGATTTTGGTGCCCAGGCGGGCATCGGCCAGGTTGACGAACTTCTCGAAAGGTACGGCGTAAGCTTTCATTCTTCTTGTCTGCCTTTAAATAAGTGGCTTGGGATGCTCTCGGGGCCCTGGGCGCGTTCGGCGTTCTTGAACGTGCTCGGGCCAGGATCGCTATAGGGTCAGTAATCGGAACAGGGCGATCTTGTTGATCTCCGCCAGCGCGCATTTGAATTCGGTATCTGCCGAGTTGTGAATGCGCGTTTCGAACGCCGCGAGGATCTGATGCCGGTTGCTGCCTTTTACCGCCATGATGAAGGGAAACTTGAACTTGGCTTTGTAGGCGTCGTTCAGCTCGGTGAAGCGCTGGAACTCTTCGGCCGTGCATTGGTGAATACCGGCGCCAGCCTGTTCATTGGTGCTGGCTTCGGTCAACTGGCCCTGGACGGCCGCACGGCCTGCCAGGTCCGGGTGAGCATTGATCAAAGCCAGCTGGCTTTGGTGATCAGCGCTCAACAGGATGTCGCTCATGCGCTGGTGCAGGGTTTCGATCTCGTCGATCGAAGCGTCCTGGCCCAGGTCGAAGGCCTTCTCGGCCACCCATGGCGAATGTTCGTAGATGTCGGCGAAAGCGGCGACGAAGGCGTCTCGGCTCAGGGTCGATGGTTTTACGGTTTGAAAGGTGCTCATTTGGCAGCCCCTGTGTACGGGTGGGTTTCTTGCCAGTGACGCGCGATGTCGACGCGACGGCTGAACCACACCTGTTCATGACTTTTAGCGTATTCGATAAAGCGCTTGAGCGAAGCCAGACGCGCCGGACGGCCGATCAGGCGGCAGTGCAGGCCGATCGACAGCATCTTCGGTGCTTCGGCGCCCTCGGCGTAGAGCACGTCGAACGCATCCTTGAGGTATTCGAAGAAATCGTCGCCCTTGTTGAAGCCCTGGACCTGGGTGAAGCGCATGTCGTTGGTGTCCAGGGTGTACGGGATCACCAGGTGCGGCTTGCCGGTCGGGTTGTTCGGTTCCCAGTAGGGCAGGTCGTCGTCGTAGGTGTCGCAGTCGTAGAGGAAACCGCCTTCTTCCATCACCAGGCGACGGGTGTTCGGGCCGGTGCGGCCGGTGTACCAGCCCAGTGGGCGCTCGCCGGTGATTTCGGTGAGGATGCGGATCGCTTCGAGCATGTGCTCGCGTTCCTGGGCTTCGTCCATGTACTGGTAGTCGATCCAGCGATAGCCGTGGCTGCAGATCTCGTGGCCGGCATCGACCATGGCGCGGATCACGTCCGGGTGGCGCTGGGCGGCCATGGCCACGGCGAAGATGGTCAGCGGAATGTCGAATTCCTTGAACAGCTTGAGGATCCGCCACACGCCGGCACGGCTGCCATACTCGTAAAGGGATTCCATGCTCATGTTGCGCGCGCCTTGCAGCGGCTGGGCGGAAACCATTTCCGAGAGGAAGGCTTCGGACTCTTTGTCGCCGTGCAGGATGTTGCGCTCGCCGCCTTCTTCGTAATTCAGTACGAACGACAGGGCGATGCGGGCATTGCCCGGCCAGTGTGGATGAGGAGGGTTACTGCCGTAACCGACCAGGTCGCGTGGGTAGTCAGCGCTCACTGCAGGCTTCCTTCTTGTTCGATGATGACGGTTGGTGTGACGCAGCTGAAAATTGGATGGCAGGCTGGCGTCACAGCGATGGGCTGATTGTATACAACTTTATATTCACTTTGTAAGCCTGAATTTTCGCATTTTTCACCGACTGTCATCTTTTACTGCTATTGGCGTGAGCCTGCAAGAAATCTGCCTGAATGGTCAGTAATTCGCTGAAGGGTTCATAGGGCGTGCGGTTCGGCGGTAAATCGACGGTAAATGTACCGGTGGCGGGGGTGATGCGAAAAATGTCGTTTTTATTGTGTACAATTTTTTTAAAAAGTGTCTTAATCAATCGCTCGCCGCAGCTTTTCGTGCTCCGAATCGGTGCGGTCTCCTTTTCAACTGACTTCGGGAGGCGCGAAGTCTGACTGCTCCATGCAGGCAGGCGCGCAGAATCAATGGGACGTTTGACTACACACGTTTTGGACGCAGCACACGGTTGCCCGGGCAGCTCGATCAAGGTCGAGTTGTACCGCGTTGAAGGTTCGCAGCTGGAATTGGTCGCCACTGCAGTCACCAACAGCGATGGCCGTGTCGATGCACCGCTGCTGCAAGGCGATGACTACCGCACCGGGGTCTATCAGGTTCAGTTTCATGCCGGCGATTACTACCGTGCACGTGGCGTCAAGCTGCCGGAGCCGGCCTTCCTGGATGTCGTGGTGCTGCGTTTCGGCATCTCTGCCGAGCAGGATCACTACCACGTGCCGTTGTTGATTTCGCCTTACAGCTACTCCACGTACCGCGGCAGCTGATCCCCCAGGCAGCTGCTGCACCCTGGAAGCGACTGCGCATATAGCTTCTTTGGTCTTTCGCCCGCTCACACTGCGGGCTTTTTTTCGCCTGGAGAAAAGTGGCGACCGGGCTGGCGCCATCGCTGGCAAGCCAGCTCCCACAGTGTCCGGGTCGTACACAAAACATGTGAACACCCCTGAACCTGTGGGAGCTGGCTTGCCAGCGATGCTTTTAGCGGCTCAGCAGGGACGCTGCCCCTGCGCCACTGAACAACCCAGCACTGATCCGGTTGAACCAACTCTGTCCCTTGCCGCTGCGCAGATACCGCGCCGCACCATGGGCGCCCAGCCCGTAGGCCAACTTGCACAGCAGGTCGAGCACGGTCCAGGTCGCAATCATCACCAGCAACTGCGGCAGGAACGCCTGTTCGGCGTTCAGGAACTGCGGCAGGAAAGCGGCGAAGAACAGAATGTCCTTCGGATTGCTTGCGCCGAGCATGAACGCACGGCCGAACAATGCGCGAAAACGCGGCACCGGCGCAGCCTGTGGCACTTCAGCGCCATGGGAGGGCAGGCGCGATTGCTGCCAGCTCTGCCAGGCGAGGTAGAACAGGTACAGGGCACCGACGATTTTCAGGGCGCTGAACAACTGCTCCGACGCCAGCAGCAGGGCACCCAGGCCCAGCGCCGAGGCGCTCAGCAGGCAGATCGAGGCAATCACGCCGCCCAGAAACGCCGGGTAGGAACGGACCAAACCGTAATTCAGACTGTTGCTGATCATCAGCAACGACAGCGGTCCCGGGATCAGGATCACTATCAGCGCAGCGCCGCTGAACAGCAGCCAGGTTTCCAGACTCATCACTTTCCTCCATTTGCACAAAAGCCCCACCCGACGGGGTGAGGCTGTTTTCAAGCGGGTCCCGCGTAAGGTTTACAAGAAGATGAACTTCGCGATGAAGATCGCGCAGAGCACCCACAGACTCACGGAAATTTCCTTGTACTTGCCAGTGCCTGCCTTCATCGCCACGTAGGTGATGAAGCCCAGCGCGATACCGTCGGCGACCGAGAAGGTCAACGGCATCATGATCGCGGTAACGATGGCCGGAATGCTGTCGGTGGCTTCGTCCCATTCGATGTGGGCCATGCCGCCCATCATCAGCATCGCTACATAAATCAGTGCACCCGCGGTTGCATAGGCAGGAATCATCCCGGCCAGCGGTGCGAAGAACATGGCTGCAATAAATAGCACACCTACGGTCACTGCGGTAAGACCAGTCCGACCACCCGCTGCAACACCGGCAGCACTTTCCACATAGCTGGTGACCGGTGGAACGCCGACTACCGCACCGAATACACTGGAAGCACTGTCGGCTTTCATGGCGCGGGAGAGGTTTTCGATGCGACCGTCAGCGCCGACCAGGTTGGCGCGCTGGGCAACACCCATCAAGGTACCGGCGGTGTCGAACATGTGTACGAAGAGGAATGCCAGCACCACGCTGACCATGCTGATATTGAACACACCGGCGACGTTCATGGCCATCCAGGTCGGCGCCAGGCTTGGCGGGGCGGACATGATGCCCTCGTAGTGCACCAGCCCGAGGCCCCAACCGGCGAGGGTCACGGTGATGATGCTGATGAGGATCGCGCCGAACACCTTGTGGTAGCTGAGGATGGCGATCATCAGGAAGCACACGGCGGCGAGCAGCGGGCCGGGTTCGCGCAGGGAGCCGAGCTTGATCAGCGTGGCCGGGCTATCGACGACGATACCCGCGGTTTTCAGGCCGATCAGCCCCAGGAACAGACCCACGCCGGCGCCCATGGCGAAGCGCAGGCTGACCGGGATGCTGTTGAGCAGCCATTCGCGAATCCGCGAGAAGGTCAGGATCATGAACAACACACCGGAGACGAACACCGCACCGAGGGCGGTTTCCCAGTTGTAGCCCATGGTGCCGACCACGGTGTAGGTGAAGAAGGCGTTCAGCCCCATGCCCGGTGCCAGGCCGACCGGCCAGTTGGCGTACAGGCCCATCAACAGGCAACCCAGGGCCGCAGCGATACAGGTGGCGACGAATGCCGCGCCATGATCGATCCCGGCGTCAGCCATGATGTTGGGGTTGACGAAGATGATGTAGGCCATCGTGATGAAGGTAGTCAGACCGGCAATCAGCTCGGTCTTCACCGTGGTGCCGTGCAAACTGAGTTTGAATAGACGTTCCAGCAAGCCATTGCGTAGTGGCGGCGAGAGATCCAGCGTCGATGCTTCGGATTTGCGGCTTTCCACAGCGAGTACTCCTCAAGAGTTTTATTTTTATTTCCAGGGCCGGATCCGAGAGGGGTGGCAGCGGCCCTTTGAGGTACTTGCGAATTTGTTGACCGTCTGGTCAGGAACTCGCACGAAGTGGATTATGCTTTTGTATACAAAGAAAGCAAATAATGTTTTTGGTTTTGTTGACGATTTTTTTGGCGAAGGGGATATATCGTCTGTTCGGACGCCATCGCGGGCAAGCCACGCTCCCACAGGTTTTGTGTCGCTCACCGACCGTGTGAATGACGAAGATCCGGTGGGAGCGTGGCTTGCCCGCGATGACTGACTTGAGGACTGGTAGATTTTTACTGACTTTTCCCCAATGCCAGATTCACCGCCAACCAGCCATTCACCGCCGTCTCCCCAGCCTCGGAAAACACCCGCTCCAGCAGTTTCACCTGCTCGCGGCGTAATGCTTGCTCAAAGCGAACGCCTTCGGCGGTCAACTCCAGCAACCGCTTGCGCTTGTCGGTCTCGGACGCAACGCTCTCGACCAGATGCATCTCCAGCAATTGGCGCAACGGCATGTTCAGCGCCTGCTTGCTCACCCCGAGCAACGCCAGCAACTCCTTGACGCTCAGGTTCGGATAGCGGGCGATGAAAAACACGATGCGCTGATGTACCCGGCTCAGGCCGCGACGTTCGAGCATTTCATCGGCCTTGGCGGTGAAAGCCTGGTAGCCGAAGAAAAACGCTTCCATCGCCTGCTGTTGGGAAAGCGGGTTTTTAAGGTCAAGCATATTGACGTATCCGTTCGGGGAGGCGTAATTTCAGTCAACAAGTTTGACTCATTTTCCTCATGTCTCGCTACCGGTGACCTCCATGGCTTTTTCCGAACGTGTCTCGCGCCTTAAAAGTTCCTTGATTCGTGAAATCCTTGCCGCCGCCCAGCGTCCGCAAGTGATGTCGTTCGCTGGGGGGCTGCCGGCGGAAGCCATGTTGCCCAAGGTCGATTGGGCCGACATGCCGGTGTCCATCGGCCAATACGGCATGAGCGAAGGCGAGCCGGCGTTGCGTGAAGTACTGGCGGCAGAAGCGCGGGCGTTGGGAGTGGCCTGTGAGGCGAGCCAGGTGTTGGTGGTCAGCGGCTCCCAGCAAACCCTCGATCTGGCGGCCAAGTTGTACATCGACAAAGGCACCGAGATTTTGCTCGAAGCCCCGACTTACCTGGCGGCGCTGCAAATTTTCCAGTTGTTTGGCGCAGACTGCATCACCGTGCCGCTGGAAGCCGATGGCCCGGATCTGGCGCAGCTGCGTGCGCGTCTGGAAAAACATCGCCCGGCGTTCATCTACCTGATCCCGACGTTCCAGAACCCATCAGCGGTGCGTTACAGCGAAGCCAAGCGCGATGCGGTGGCGGCGCTGCTCGATGAGTTCGGTGTGACCCTGATCGAAGACGAGCCTTACCGCGAACTGACCTTCGACGGCGGCAGTGCCACGCCGATTGTCAGCCGTCTGAAAAAGGCCAGCTGGATCTACACCGGCACCGTGTCGAAAACCCTGTTGCCCGGTTTGCGTGTCGGCTACCTGATCGCCAGTCCGGATCTGTTTCCCCATCTGTTGAAACTCAAGCAGTCAGCGGACTTGCACACCAATCGGGTCGGCCAGTGGCAGGCACTGCAATGGATCGGCAGTGAGAAGTATCAGCAGCATCGTAGTGAGTTGCGCGATTTTTACCGGGTGCGCCGGGATGCGTTCCAGGTGGCGCTGCACACCCACTTTGCTGATCTGGCGGACTGGAACGAGCCGCAGGGTGGGCTGTTCTTCTGGTTGAGGCTCAAGCAGCCAGTGGATACGCGAACCTTGCTCAATGATGCGTTGGCCAATGACGTGGCGTTCATGCCGGGCGAGCCGTTCTTCCCTGAGCCGGACAAGCATCACGGGCATCTGCGGCTGAATTTCAGCCATATCGACCCGGCGCGATTGGATGAAGGTTTGAAGCGATTGGCGGCGGTGGTGCGTCAGGCGCAGATTACGGTGGCGGCCTGATCGCCAGCAAGCCGGCTCCTACAGGGAAGGGCGACGGTCGCCACTTTGTAGGAGCCGGCTTGCTGGCGATGGCGTCCGCAAGAACACCGCAAAAACCTCAGGCCGCAGCGAAACGCTTGTCCAGATAATCAATGATCACCTTGGATTCATACATCCAGGTGGTCTGGCCATTCTCTTCAATGCGCAGGCACGGCACCTTGATCTTACCGCCTTGCTCCAGCAGGGTCTGGCGATCCTGTTCGTTGTTCTTCGCATCGCGAAGGGCCACCGGTACATTCAGGCGACGCAGGGTGCGGCGGGTTTTCACGCAGAACGGGCAGGCGTGGAATTGATACAGGGTCAGGCCCTTGGCAGCGGATTCGACTTGAGCCTGAGCAGCGGCTGGGCGATTTTTCTTGCCTGGGCGAGTGATGAAGTCGATGAAGATGATCAGTTGGCCAAGGCCGACACGAAGCGCTTTTACGAACACGTTGAAAGCCTCACGGTGCGAATGAAAGGCGCGCAGCTTACCTGATTTTTTGCGGACGAAAAAAAACCGGCGATGAACGCCGGTTTTTTTATGCCGCGAATTACTTGATGAGGCTGAGGAATTCGCTGCGGGTGGCGGCGTTCTCGCGGAACTCACCGAGCATCACCGAGGTGATCATCGACGAATTCTGCTTTTCCACACCGCGCATCATCATGCACATGTGCTTGGCCTCGATCACCACGGCAACGCCCAGGGCGCCGGTGACTTGCTGGACCGCGTCGGCGATCTGGCGGCTGAGGTTTTCCTGGATCTGCAGGCGGCGGGCGTACATGTCGACGATGCGCGCCACCTTCGACAGGCCCAGGACCTTGCCGCTCGGGATGTAGGCGACGTGAGCCTTGCCGATGAACGGCAGCAGGTGGTGTTCGCACAGCGAGTACAACTCGATGTCCTTGACCAGCACCATTTCGCTGTTGTCGGAGCTGAACAGGGCACCGTTGGTGACCTCTTCCAGTGTCTGTTCATAGCCGCGGCAGAGGTACTGCATGGCTTTGGCGGCACGTTTTGGCGTGTCGAGCAGGCCTTCGCGGGAAACGTCCTCGCCGAGCTGGCCGAGGATCGCCGTGTAATTCTGTTCCAGGGACATGAAACTACCTGTGGGATTTTACGCAAAGGGCAAGGGTACGGTGACGGACACGACGCTGCAAGCGTGGCGCATCAGCTTTACTCGTCGCGACCTTCCATCATGGTGCGTTTGAGCATCACATAAACCGCGCCGGCACCGCCATGTTTCGCCTGGCAGGAGGTGAAGCCGAGCACTTGTGGATGCTGGCGCAGCCAGGTGTTGACGTGGCTTTTGATCATCGGCCGCTTGCCGTCCAGGCGCACGGCCTTGCCATGGGTGACGCGCACGCAGCGGATTTCGAATCTGGTTGCTTCGGCGAGGAACGCCCACAGGGTTTCCCGGGCCTTTACCACGTTCATGCCATGCAGGTCGAGGCTGCCTTCGAACGGAATCTGGCCGATCTTGAGCTTGCGCATCTGGCTTTCCTGCACGCCGTCACGCGCCCACATCAGTTCGTCTTCCGGGCCGACGTCGATGACGAACTGATCGGACAGCCCGTCGACGGTGGTGGCATCGGTGCGCACAGTGGCCGCCTGGCGCAGCTTGGCAATCTGCGCTCGGTCAGCCTTGGGTTTGCCGGTTTCGGCGCGATCGTGCTTGATCGGCTTGACGCCTTGGATCGCGCTTTTGAACAGGGAAAAATCGTCGTCTTGCATGTCAGCCTCCGCGAAGGGCGGCCAGTTTACCCAACTCGAGGCGAATCGGGCGCGACAAAAACGCGCGCGGCGCTTGGCTCAGTCGTGTTTTTTCATCAGGTGCGGGGACATGGCCAGTTCCCGCGACTGGCGCGAGCGGCGACGGCAACGGCGCCACAGCCACACGCCGAGGTACAGCACGAACAGGCCGATGACCAGGATCACCGCCGCACCCGTACGGCTGGTGTTCAACTCGCCCAGGGCCGGTACGTGGCCAAACAGGCTGGCGGCACCGGCCATGGCCAGCAGCACCCCGCAGGTCGCCAGCAACGCAGCGAATGCCAAGCCGAATCGAAAACGCCAGTTGCGTTGGCCTTTGGGCCGCAAGCGGCGAGCGTCAAAACCATCGGATAACTTCATTCCGACCTTCCTCAATGGGTATCGGCCCTTCGACCGGGAGTTGACCGGGATGTTCCTGAGGCTAAGACAATTACGGCTAATGAGAGGCTTTTGCGGATGAGCGGCGTTTCAGGCCGCTCATTGAGCGTCGATCAGATCAGTTCACAGGTCTGCGCCAAGGTGGCGAAATTGTCGCCCATGATCGCCATTTCGGTCTGGTGAACGTGCGCGGCGCTCAGGACGCCGCCCTTGTAGGGCAGGTCGCGGGTGGCGCAGGCGTCTTCGATAAGGGTGCAGCGGAAACCCAGGTTCTTCGCTGCGCGCACGGTGGTGCTGACGCTCGAGTGACTCATGAAGCCGCAGACGATCAGGTCAAGGGCGCCCAGATCCTCCAGGCGTTTGGCCAGTTCGGTACCGTGGAACGCGCTCGGCAGCAATTTGCCGATGATGGTTTCGTCGCTCTGTGGCTCCAGGCCCGGAATGAATTCACCACCGACGCCTTGCGGGTTGAACATTCCACCGAGCGTTCCGAGGTGGCGGACATGCACGATCGGCCGGCCGGCGGCACGCGCCGCGGTGAGTAACTGCTTGATGTTCGCGACGGCCTCATCCATGCCGCTGAGGGCCAGCGGCCCGCTCAAATACTCTTTCTGGGCATCGATGATGATGAGGGTCGCATGACTCAGTTTGGCTGCCGGATAACCGCGACCGCTGAGTTGAAACATCGTTTTTGGAACGGACATTCTGGGGCTCCTTGGAGTGGGGCTTTTGCGACATTGTCCTCTGGCTGAGCGGTTCTGTGAATCGCTACGATCGTAGGTGCCGTCGTTGCTGGCCTGTAGCCTTGTCAAGAGTCGCGTTTTGTTCAATAGCCAGGCACAAAAACGGATAATTCCTACATTTGAGCCGGTAGTTTTCCCGCGTCGTCGTGGCGCCTTTTGACTGGTAGAATCGCCAGTCGATTTTTCTGGAGTTTGCCGTCGTGATCACTTCCCGCCTTCGCACCCTGCGTGACCATATCCGTTGGGCCGTCAGCCGCTTCCATGGGGAGGATCTGTTTTTCGGCCATGGCACCGACAATGCCTGGGACGAAGCCCGGCAACTGGTGTTGGGTGCGCTGCACCTGCCGTGGGAAATCGCCGACAGCTACCTCGACTGCAATCTGGAAGAAGACGAAGTGGTTCACCTGCAGCTTTTGCTCAAGCGCCGCATCGAAGATCGGGTGCCAACCGCGTATCTGCTGGGCGAGGCCTGGTTCTGCGGCATGTCGTTCATCGTCGATGAGCGTGTGCTGATCCCGCGCTCACCCATTGGCGAGCTGATCGAAAACCGCTTTACCCCGTGGCTGGCCAACGAGCCGGCGCGGATTCTCGACCTGTGCACGGGCTCCGGCTGCATCGGCATCGCCTGCGCCTACGAGTTCCAGAATGCCGAGGTGCTGCTGGCCGACCTGTCGTTCGAAGCGCTGGAAGTGGCCAACCAGAACATCGAACGCCACGGCGTCGACGAGCGTGTCTACACCGTGCAGGGCGATGGTTTCGAGGGCTTGCCTGGCCAGCGTTTCGACCTGATCGTGTCGAATCCGCCTTACGTCGATGCCGAAGATTTTGCCGACATGCCGGACGAGTACCAGCACGAACCGGAACTGGGCCTGGCCTGTGGTGATGACGGTTTGAACCTCGTGCGGCGCATGCTCGCCGAAGCGGCGGATCATCTGACCGAGAAGGGGCTGCTGATTGTCGAAGTGGGCAACAGCCAGGTGCACGTCGAGGCGTTGTACCCGGAAGTCGACTTCGCCTGGCTGGAGTTCGAGCGTGGCGGGCATGGCGTGTTCATGTTGAGCGCGCAGCAATGCCGGGAGCATCAGGCACTGTTCGCTTCTCGCGTTTAACCCCCTCCTGTAGGAGCGAGCCTGCTCGCGATGGTCGTTAACGATGACGCGTGTTTTCTGGAAAAACGCGTCGCCCTTAAGTCCATCGCGAGCAGGCTCGCTCCTACAAGGAATGGCCGCACCGCCAACTATCGGTGTGTGGCAATCCAGATCAGCAACCCCGCCTGAAACACCGCAAACGCCACCAGACAGGTAATCGTGAAGCGCAGCCCAGCGTCTTCACGCTTGTACTTGCTGACTTTCTCTTCGTGTTTCTTCAGTTTGACTTCCTGCTCGGCCAGGTTCTGCTCGGCCTGCTGGAGCATCTGCGCCGCCTCGAGAATTTCCACGACCTGCAGTTTTTCGCTGTTCCAGTCGCCGGAAAGGTCGCCGACCTTGACCGCCTTGACGCTGCCTTTCAGATGCTGGGCATCGGCATACACCACGTCGAAACCGTGCACACGCAAAAAATGGTCGCGGCGCAGGCGGGTGTCTTCGTTCAGGGCATCCTTGTTGTTCAGGTCAAAGCCGTCGACGGTGTAGGTCGGCCAGCGCTTTTTCGCCCAGTTGATGCCCTGGGCGGCCAGGTAGCGGCCAATGCCACGGTTCAGCGGTTCAATCTGCAAGCCGCTGTCCGGGCCGAAATGCACACGCTTTTCGTCGTGATCGACCCACACGTCCAGATGATTCTGTTCCTTGCGTACTCGCTGGGCGGGCAGGGTGATGCTCATGCGCAACAGGCTGCGCGCCTTGTCGTTGCGCTCGGCATAACCGAACTCGACAAAACGCAACGGGCGCCCGCCGGTATTGCGGTCAGTCTTCAGCGGCGCCAGACGGAGCATCTTGTGGTGCTCGACGTCGACGTCCGCCCAAGGCAGCTCGACCGCTGGCGGTGCGTCTGTTTCAGCGCTGGTGTCGGGTGAAGTCTGGGTGTCAGTCATAACGGCGAGATCCTGTCCAAGCTCAACTTGTCGCCAACCAATGTGTTGGCGACAAAGTCTTATCGGCCGTTTTTTTCAAGACTGGAGAGCAAACATCGCTTAACTGGTGCGAAGTCCGTCAATAAATCCGAGGATTCGCGTACCCAGTTCCGCTGCCAGGGGCAATTGGGGGTCTTTATAGGAGGCCAGTTGGCGCTTGACGTCGTAGGGCACGATGCGCATGACGTGGTTCATTCCTTCGATCAGCGCCAGTTCGGCGTCCGGCTTGGCGGCCTTGAGCAGCCTGGCGTCATTGACGCCGACCTGGATGTCGTTGCTGCCCTGGATGATCAGCGCCGGCATCTTCAACCTGGCAAACGCTGCGGCCGGGTCCTGGCGGAACAGGGAAATCAGGTACGGCTGCACGCTCGGGCGGAAAATCACCTGCAAGGCTGGCGGCACGTTGGCGTCGGGTTTTCCAGCCTTGAGGCTGTCGAGCAACTCATTGCTGCGCAGCAGTAGCGGCGGGGGCAGGCGATTGCCCAGTTGCTGGCGGATGACCTGATCGACCGGCCTCGCGCTGCCGGAGACCGAAATCACCGCGTCGGCACCGATGCCCGGCGCTGCGAGGCTGGCGATCAAGGCGCCCTCGCTGTGACCCAGGACAATCAGTTTGCCGAAGCGTGGATCGGCCTTGAGTTTCTGGCCCCAGGCCTGGGCATCGGAGACATAGGCCTCCACCGTCAGGTTGCGCTCGTCCGGGGTCGCCGCCAGGCTCGCGGCCACGCCACGCTTGTCGTAGCGCACGCTGGCGATGTTGTGTTTGGCCAGCACCCAGGCCAGGCGCTTGAGGCTGTCATTGCGCCCGCCGTCGGTGTTGTTGCCGTCGCGATCCGTAGGGCCGGAGCCGGAAAGGATCAGCACAACCGGGACCGGGTTGTCGGATTTTGGCAGTAACAGCGAGCCAAAAAGCTCGCCGGTACCCGTATCCAGCGAGATCGGACGTTGCAGGACGGTCGCCTGGGCGAAGCCGGAAATCAGGGTAAGGCTCAAGGCTAAAACTCGCAGCATCATCGCGCCATCATCAAGAAGATGCCGGTTGGACTCACGGGCACCCATAAGGTTCGAGGATGAACTACTTGGGTAGCCTGCGTATACTGGCGCGCATTACGTATTCAGGTTCATTTCACGGAGCGTCCTGCATGTCCGGCAATACCTACGGCAAGCTGTTCACTGTCACCACCGCGGGCGAAAGCCATGGTCCGGCGTTGGTCGCCATTGTCGATGGCTGCCCGCCTGGCCTGGAGATATCCCTGGAGGATCTGCAGCGTGACCTCGACCGTCGCAAGCCCGGCACCAGCCGCCACACCACCCAGCGCCAGGAAGCCGACGAAGTCGAAATCCTCTCCGGCGTGTTCGAAGGTCGCACCACTGGCTGCTCGATCGGCTTGCTGATCCGCAACACCGACCAGAAGTCCAAGGACTACTCGGCGATCAAGGACCTGTTCCGCCCGGCCCACGCCGACTACACCTACCACCACAAGTACGGTGAGCGTGACTACCGTGGCGGTGGACGCAGCTCGGCCCGCGAAACCGCGATGCGCGTCGCGGCCGGTGCGATCGCGAAAAAATACCTGGCCAGCCAGGGCATCGTCATTCGCGGCTACATGAGCCAGCTCG
Source organism: Pseudomonas sp. PB101 (assembly GCF_009764265.1). Classification (GTDB taxonomy): domain Bacteria; phylum Pseudomonadota; class Gammaproteobacteria; order Pseudomonadales; family Pseudomonadaceae; genus Aquipseudomonas. The sequence goes on along the minus strand of NZ_RWIR01000080.1, from coordinate 13,485 downwards.
GGCCGATCGAAATCCCGTTCAAGACCTGGGATTCGGTGGAGCAGAACGCTTTCTTCAGCCCCGATCCGGACAAAGTGCCGGAGCTGGAAGCCTACATGGACCAGTTGCGCCGCGACCAGGATTCGGTCGGCGCAAAAATCACCGTGGTCGCCGAAGGTGTGATGCCGGGCCTGGGCGAGCCGATTTTCGACCGCCTCGACGCTGAACTGGCCCATGCGCTGATGAGCATCAACGCGGTCAAGGGCGTGGAAATCGGCGCCGGTTTCGCCAGCGTCGCCCAGCGCGGCACCGAGCACCGCGATGAAATGACTCCGCAAGGTTTTCTCAGCAACAACGCGGGCGGCATTCTCGGCGGCATCTCCTCCGGGCAGCCCATCGTTGCGCACCTGGCGCTGAAGCCGACGTCGAGCATCACCACGCCGGGCCGTTCCATCGACATCCATGGCAACCCGGCGGAAGTGATCACCAAGGGCCGTCACGATCCGTGCGTCGGCATCCGCGCCACGCCGATTGCCGAGGCGATGATGGCTATCGTGCTGATGGATCACCTGCTGCGTCACCGTGGGCAGAACGCCGATGTGCGTGTGAGCACGCCGGTGCTGGGTCAACTGTAAATGGCTGACCTCATGGCCGCAGCCGTCTGATGGCGACTGCGGCGCTCCCGTACTGGCGGCTCTCCAGTTTCTATCTGTTCTATTTCGCCTTGCTCGGTTCGACGGCGCCGTTTCTGGCGCTGTATTTCGACCACCTGGGATTCAGTGCCGCGCGCATCGGCGAACTGGTGGCGATCCCGATGCTGATGCGCTGCGTGGCGCCGAACATCTGGGGCTGGCTGGGCGACTACACTGGTCGACGGCTGGCCATCGTGCGCTTGGGCGCGGTGTGCACGCTGCTGACCTTTTCGCTGATTTTCGTCAGCAAGACCTACGCCTGGCTGGCGATGGTCATGGCCTTGCACGCGTTCTTCTGGCACGCGGTGTTGCCGCAGTTCGAAGTCATCACCCTGGCGCATCTGCAGGGACAGACCTCGCGCTACAGCCAGATTCGCCTGTGGGGCTCGATTGGTTTCATCATCACCGTGGTCGCGCTCGGCCGGTTGTTCGAATGGTTGAGCCTGGACATCTACCCGGTGGCGCTGGTGCTGATCCTGGCCGGCATCGTGGTCAGCAGTCTGTGGGTGCCTAACGCGCAACCGATCCAGGGTGAACGGTTGACCGGGGAGGGGTTCCTCCAGCAATTGCGCAACCCTGGTGTGTTGGCGTTTTACGGCTGCGTGGCGCTGATGCAGATGAGCCACGGGCCGTATTACACGTTTCTGACCCTGCACCTTGAGCACCTGGGTTACAGCCGTGGTGTGATCGGCATGCTCTGGGCGGTCGGTGTGGTCGCCGAAGTGTTGATGTTTTTGGCCATGAGCAGGATCCTCGCGCGTTTTTCCCTGCGCCGGGTGCTGATGGCCAGCTTTCTGCTGGCGGCGCTACGCTGGTTGCTGCTCGGGTCGTTGGCCGAATTCCTATGGATTTTGCTGTTCGCCCAGATCCTGCACGCGGCGACGTTCGGCAGCTTTCACGCCGCTGCCATTTCGTTCGTGCAACGTAGCTTCGGTGCGCGCCAGCAAGGCCAGGGCCAGGCGCTGTATGCCGCACTGGCCGGCACCGGCGGTGCGTTGGGCGCTTTGTATTCCGGCTACAGCTGGAACACCCTCGGCGCGGCATGGACCTTTAGTATTGCCAGTCTCGCAGCCGTCGCGGCTGCCGTTATCATTGCCACACGTATGCAAGAGGACAGGCCATGAGCCTTACCCGTGAACACCTCGCCCAGGAAATCATCGACGCCGGGCGTTTTCTGTACGGCCGCGGCTGGTCGCCGGCCACCAGCAGCAACTACTCGACCCGCCTGTCGCCGACCCAGGCCTTGCTGACCGTGTCCGGCAAGCACAAGGGCCAACTCGGCATCGACGATGTGCTGGCAACCGACCTGTCGGGCAACAGTCTGGAACCGGGCAAGAAACCGTCCGCCGAAACCCTGTTGCACACTCAGCTTTACAGCTGGCGACCCGAGATCGGCGCGGTGCTGCACACCCATTCGGTGAATGCCACGGTGTTGTCGCGCCTGACCCCGCAAGACTTCATCGAGTTCGAAGACTACGAACTGCAAAAAGCCTTCAGTGGCGTGACCACCCACGAATCCCGGGTGCGCGTGCCGATTTTCGACAACGACCAGGACATTGCGCGCCTGGCCGCCAAGGTGCAGCCTTGGCTGGACGCCCATCCCGATTGCGTCGGCTACCTGATCCGCGGCCACGGCCTGTACACCTGGGGCGCGCGCATGAGCGATGCCTTGCGGCAGATCGAGGCCTTTGAATTTTTGTTCGAGTGTGAGCTGAAGATGCGCTCGCTCTCTAAAGCATGAACCGTTAAGGAGTTGCCCTGATGAGCAGCCTGTCCGTCTATCACGTCTCCAGCCCTGAAATTCCCAACAAGGTGCTGACCCATCTCGAAGACATCCAGTCGACCCTGGCCGAGCAAGGCGTGCGTTTCGACCGCTGGCAAGCCGCCGCGAAGCTCCAGCCCGGTGCCAGCCAGGAGGAAGTGATTGGCGCCTATCAAGCGCAAATCGACCAACTGATGACCGAGCGCGGCTACATTACCGTCGACGTCATCAGCCTCAACAGCGATCACCCGCAAAAAGCCGAGCTGCGCGCCAAGTTCCTCAACGAACACCGCCATGGCGAAGACGAAGTGCGATTTTTCGTCGCCGGGCGTGGCTTGTTTACCTTGCACATCGACGATTACGTCTACGCCGTGCTGTGCGAGAAAAACGACCTGATCTCGGTGCCGGCCGGTACCAGACACTGGTTCGACATGGGTGAGCACCCGCATTTCATTGCGATCCGCCTGTTCAATAACCCGGATGGCTGGGTGGCCAATTTCACCGGCGAAGACATCGCCGACCAATTCCCGCGTCTGGAGGACTGAGTCGATGCCGATCAAAGCGATTCTCACCGACATCGAAGGCACCACCAGCGCGGTGAGTTTTGTGTTCGACGTGCTGTTCCCCTATGCCGCCAAACACTTGCCGGCGTTTGTCCGTCAGCACGCCGAACGCGCCGATGTGGCGGAGCAACTGGCTGCCGTGCGCCGCGACAGCAACGAACCGCAGGCCGACGTCGAACGGACCATCGAGATCCTGCTCGGCTGGATTGCCGAAGACCGCAAGGCCACGCCGTTGAAAGCGTTGCAGGGCATGGTTTGGGAGCAGGGCTATCAGGCCGGGCAGTTGAAGGGACATGTGTACCCGGACGCCGTTGATGCGCTCAAGGGCTGGCACCAGGAGGGCTATCAACTGTTCGTTTATTCCTCGGGCTCGATTCAGGCGCAGAAGCTGATCTTCGGTTGCTCGGAGGCGGGGGATTTGACGCCGCTGTTCAGCGGTTACTTCGACACGACGTCGGGACCCAAGCGCGAGGCGCAGTCCTACGCCAACATCACCCAGGCGATCAACGTCGAGGTAGGGCAGATTCTGTTTTTGTCGGACATTGTCGAGGAACTGGATGCTGCGCGTGCAGCGGGGATGGCCACGTGCGGCCTGGCTCGCGAAGGCGGGGAACTGGCAGGGCATGTCACCGTGGACAGCTTCGCGCGGATACATCCCGCTAATTTCTAAACGCCACATCACCTGTGGGAGCCGGCTCGCTCCCACAGTGTTTTTCCCACAACTGTTTACAGCGAGTGATAGGTCGGCAACGCAAACCGTTGCTGGCTTTGCAGCAAGGAAATCTGCGGCAGTTCACTGGCTTGTTCGGCGAGGTCGCGGCGAATCGCACTGATGACCCACGTCAGTTGGTCGCCGTTGTGCAATTGCTGGTAGGAAATGGAACGCTTGAACACTCTGCCTTCGCTGCCGCTCAGGGTCAGCAGGATTCCGCCGTCAGGGCGGGCCTGGGTGATGACCTTGTAGTTGGAGAACAGGGACGCAAATTTTTCCTGGATCAGGCTCATGTCGTTCGGCTCCGTGATGACTTGAATAGCAAGCATGGGGAGACCGTTGCAGCCTTTGTGCCAGTGTTTTTATTCGAGTAATTTTAAATAAAATCAACAAGTTACGATTTTCAGTGATTTTTGCTTTCGTGCAATCTGCATGAATGGCCATCGTGCATCCTGCATTTTGCAGGTAGGTCGGCGACTCGATGGAACCAAAGTACGTGCACGGGATCGTCTAGATCGCAGATCAAGATCGCGGATACAAAACATTTCAAAAACCGCGTGTACAGCTCAAGAACCCTTGACGTATTTTCGGGCTCAGTCATCGCCGCCCGACAATAAAAAGAGCCAACGGGAGCATCATGAGCCGCACGTCGAACGACACGATTACCTGGGGCATGATGCTCCGCAAGCTGCCTGCCATCGCCAAAGCCATCCCCCGGGTGGTGAAGGGCATGAAGGTCGCCAACGTCAAGGACCCGACCCAGGCGTGTGGTTTGGGCTGGAGTTTCGAGCAAGCCACGCTGCGTAACCCGGATGGCCCGGCGCTGTTGCAGGACGACGTAACGCTCAGCTACAGCGAGGTCAACCAATGGGCCAACCGCATTGCCCATCACCTGATCGATCAAGGCATCGGCAAGGGTGATGTGGTGGCGGTTTTCATCGAGAACCGCCCGGAACTGCTGGTGACGATTCTGGCGGTGGCCAAGGTCGGCGCGATCAGTGCGCTGCTCAATACCTCACAGACCCGCGACACCCTGGTGCACAGCGTGAATCTGGTGACGCCGGTGGCGATCATTGTCGGTGAGGAGTTGGTGCCGGCGTACCTGGCGGTGCGTGATCGGGTGTCGATCAAGGCTGACCGGACCTGGTTCGTCGCCGATCAGGACACCTCGCGCCAACCGGGCATCGCGCCTGAAGGTTTCATCAACCTGATGACTGTCAGCCTCGACGACAGCAACGACAACCCGGCGAACAGCCAGCGGATTTTCTTCGACGATCCCTGCTTTTACATCTACACCTCGGGCACCACCGGGCTGCCCAAGGCCGGCGTGTTCAAGCACGGCCGCTGGATGCGCAGCTCGGCGAGTTTCGGCATGATCGCCCTGGACATGCACCCCGACGATGTCGTCTATTGCACCTTGCCGCTGTACCACGCCACGGGCCTTTGCGTGTGCTGGGGTTCGGCCGTCAGTGGGGCCAGCGGGTTCGCCATCCGCCGCAAGTTCAGCGCCAGTCGCTTCTGGCACGACGTGCGCAAGTACCGGGCAACCACCATCGGTTACGTTGGCGAACTGTGCCGCTATCTGGTCGATCAACCGCCGAGCGTCGACGACAGTCGGCACGCTGTGACGAAGATGATCGGCAACGGCCTGCGTCCCGGCGCCTGGAACGAGTTCAAGACCCGCTTCGCGGTCAATCACATCTGCGAGCTGTACGCCGCCAGCGACGGCAATATCGGTTTCACCAACATCCTGAATTTCGACAACACCATCGGTTTTTCCCTGATGTCCTGGGAGCTGGTGGCGTACGACCACGACAGCGGCGCGCCGATTCGTGAGACCAATGGCCTGATGCGCAAGGTCGCCAAGGGCGAACAGGGGCTGTTGCTGGCAAAGATCGACGACAAGGCACCGCTGGACGGTTACACCGATCCGCAGAAAACCGCCAGGGTCGTGCTGCACGATGTGTTCGCCAAAGGCGACCGCTACTTCAACACCGGCGACCTGTTGCGCAACATCGGTTTTGGTCATGCGCAGTTTGTCGACCGCCTGGGCGATACCTACCGCTGGAAGGGCGAAAACGTCTCGACTACCGAGGTCGAGAACATCCTCCTGCAGCACCCGCTTATTTCCGAAGCCGTGGCCTATGGCGTGGAAATCCGCAACACCAATGGCCGCGCCGGAATGGCGGCGATCACCCCGTCCGAATCCTTGGCCACCCTGGACTTCAGCGAGCTGCTGGCCTTTGCCCGCCAGCAAATGCCGGCCTATGCGGTACCGTTGTTCCTGCGGGTGAAGGTGAAAATGGAAACCACCGGCACCTTCAAGTATCAGAAGACCCGGCTCAAGGACGAAGCCTTCGACCCGGGCCGAACCGGTGACGACCCGATCTTTGCCTGGCTGCCGGGCACCCAGACTTACGTGCAGGTTACGCAACAGTTGCTGTCTGACATTCACGCCGGCAAGTACCGCTATTGAATCCGGCTATGACGGCCCATGAGAAAAAACAAGTGACAGTGCCGGGGTCGCTCGGGAAACTGTCGGCTTTTACGAATGACAGAAAAGGGAGTGCCCAATGTCAGACAAAAGCCGCCAGATGACCCCCGAAGAAGCCGCCGAATTTGCCGAACAGGTATTCAACAAGGCACGGGAGGGCGATGCGGCGATGATGGCCGCGCTGCTGACCAAGGGGTTGCCGCCGAACCTGCGTAACCACAAGGGCGACACCTTGCTGATGCTGGCCGCGTACCACGGTCATGTGGACACGGTAAAAGTCCTGCTCGAGCACAAGGCTGACCCGGAGATCCGCAACGACAACGGCCAGAGCCCGATTGCCGGCGCCGCCTTCAAGGGCGACCTGGCGGTGATCAAGGCCCTGGTCGAGGGCGGTGCGCAGGTTGAAGGCTCGTCCTTCGATGGCCGCACGGCGTTGATGATGGCGGCGATGTTCAACCGCGTCGAAGTGGTCGACTACCTGATCAGCAAGGGCGCCGACCCGAAAGCCAAGGACGCCAATGGCATCACCGCGCTGGAGGCTGCCAGGACCATGGGGGCTTCCGATACGGTTGCTCAGCTGGAAAAATTGCTGGGTTGACGTTGAATCCTGTGGCGAGGGGGCAAGCCGCTTGCCACAGGTCCGCATTTCACCCGGTAATGCGGTATCCTTCGCGCCCTCAAATTTCACCTCGCTACAGGATCCTCCCCATGAAAGCCGCACTCGTCGAACTCATCAGCAAAATCAGCTCCGGGTGCATGGGCGAAGACGAAATCCTCAAGGTCGCAGACGAAGCATCCCAGGCCTACGCCGATCCACAGGCTTTTCTGGCCGCCAATCCGGACATCAACTACGACGACACTTTCCCGATCCCGCTGGGCGAGTGGGTGGTGGTCGGCAGCCTGCCGGAAACGGTGCTGTTCCAGGCGGACACCTACATGGACCTGTTCGCCCAGATCGTTGCCTCGTTCGGCCCGGGCGTGGACTTCAATCTCAAGCCCAAGCAACTGGCCAAGACCGAAGCGCTGACGGCGCTCAACCGCATCCAGGTGCAGATGAGCAGCCTGAACAAGGAAAGCGGTGGCTACACGCTGATGAACTTCAGCCAGTTGCTCGATGACGAGCTGCAGGTAGTGCTGGTCTACGGCAATGACCTGCCCCGCGTACTGGAATTGTGCGCGCAAGCCGGCATCAAGGCCGAACCATCCCTGGAAGCCCTGAAAGTGGCGATCCACGTCTGACTGCCAGACACTGTCAATAAAGAGGGAGCCCTCGCGACGACCGTCTATCCTGAGAGGGCAAATCACTCATCAGGAGCGTCACCATGGGTTCCACGTTCAACAGTCTGGTTGCCTTGATCATCTTCGCCCTGGACATCTGGGCCATCATCAACGTATTCAAAAGTAGCGCCGGGACCGGGATGAAAGTCGTCTGGGTACTGCTGATCGCGCTGTTGCCGGTGCTGGGGCTGATCATCTGGGCCATCGCCGGGCCGCGGGGCAATGTCAAGCTCTGAGCAGGCGACACTGAACCCTGTGGGAGCGAGCCTGCTCGCGAAGAACGATGACGCGCAGCCACTGAAGCACCGCATCGCCCGCTTCGCGAGCAGGCTCGCTCCCACAATGTTCTGCGGGTACTTCGATGACGAAGGTTCGACCTGTCATGTTCCGCGACGTAGAATGCGCGCCTTTCCCGGTCAATCGAGACAATCGAATGGCCATCATGGGCGGGTAACCGTCCGTTGCCACCCGCATTCATCGGAGCACTTCCCATGAGCAACACCCCTGCCAACGACTACCTGGAAACCCTCTACGAAGGCTATGGCCAGCGTTTTCGCATGGAAAAACTGCTGCACGAAGTGCGCACCGAGCACCAGCACCTGGTGATCTTCGAAAACCCGCGCATGGGCCGTGTCATGGCGCTGGACGGCGTGATCCAGACCACCGAAGCCGACGAATTCATCTACCACGAAATGCTCACCCACGTGCCGATCCTCGCCCATGGCAGCGCCAGGCGCGTACTGATCATCGGCGGCGGCGACGGCGGCATGCTGCGTGAAGTGGCCAAGCACCGCGGTGTCGAGCACATCACCATGGTCGAGATCGACGGCACCGTGGTCGACATGTGCAAGGAATTCTTGCCGAACCATTCCAAGGGTGCATTCGATGATCCACGCCTGAACCTGGTGATCGACGACGGCATGCGTTTCGTCGCCACCACCACTGAAAAATTCGACGTGATCATTTCCGACTCCACCGACCCGATCGGGCCGGGCGAAGTGCTGTTCTCGGAAAACTTCTACCAGGCCTGCCACCGCTGCCTGAACGAAGGCGGCATCCTGGTGACCCAGAACGGCACGCCGTTCATGCAGATCGAAGAAGTGAAGACGACCGCCGGTCGCCTGCGCAGCCTGTTCCCGGACTGGCACTTCTACCAGGCCGCCGTGCCGACCTACATCGGTGGCTCGATGACCTTCGCCTGGGGCGCGACCAATACCGCTTATCGCAAGTTGTCCCGCGAAACCCTGCAACAGCGCTTCACGGGCAGCGGCATCATCACCCGCTACTACAATCCAGAAATCCACATCGGCGCGTTCGCCTTGCCGCAGTACGTCTTGCAGGCAGTGAACAAACCAAGCAACGACTGATGGATTGAAACGCAGACCTGTAGGAGCGAGCCTGCTCGCGATGGACGTGAACGATGACGCGGGTTGTCTGATTTAACGCGGCGTTCTCAAGTTTTTCGCGAGCAGGCTCGCTCCTACAGAGATCTGCGATGGGGGCAGATCCACCGGAACAATTAGCCAGCTAACAAGGTCGAGATAGGTGTAAGCCCGTCCATGGGTTTTATCGAGGAGGCACCAATGCAAAAGTGGAGAGTCACCTTCGTAGATGATCACGGCGAACAAGTTGACGAAGTCTTCGAGAGCTCGGAATGCCCGAACAACGAGCAGGCCGCCAAACTCATCCTCGCGCGTCGCCTGCCGGTTGCCGCCGAACTCGACCTCAATGATCTGGATGGCCGCACCGACAATCCGACGGTCAAAAGCCTGAAATCCCAGAACAGCATACAAATCCTCAGTATTACCCCGATCTGATACACCTCCTGTCACATTCACGGCCAGGCCTTGGCAGAGGCTCTATCTTGGGGCTACTCTGCAAGCGAGATCAGCGAATGGATCGCTAAGGTCTGGTCTTGTCAGCTCCATGCTTGTTTCCCGCCGGCACATCGGTTGCCGTCGCTCGCGCTGTTCGGTTGCGGGTGAGGGAGTACGGAAAGTCTATCCATCGTTTTGAGGAGGACGTTTCATGAGCACAGCCTATCAAGAAGACATCAGCAGCAGCGTGCTGCGCCGCATGAAAGAAGGCGGTTTTGACTTTTCCCGGTTTCATCCCATCGAGTTCTACGCCATTTTCCCGGACGAGGAGCGGGCACGCAGGGCGGCAGGACATTTCCATCGTGGTGAATCCCTGGATGCGCAAGTCAGTGTGCGTGACGACGGTGCCTGGGCGCTGGAGTTGTGCAAGGTCATGTATGCCACCTACGACGACATCGGCGACTTCGAACAGGGTTTCGAAGCGGTAGTCGAGCCATTGGGCGGCATCATCGAAGGCTGGGGTGTGAAACAGGAGGTACGAGGGCGACTCGCATAACCTTATGAACAGTGACAAACAGCGTTGACGGCTGACCCTCGGGTCGGCCGTTTTCATTTTCGCCGACAATTAATTCAACACGACCTTGTAGGCGCTGGCTTGCCAGCGATGGCGTCCTCGAAGAACAACACATGACTTAACGGCCCTTCGCCAGCAAGCCGGCTCCTACAGGCTATGCTGGTGAAAGGCGATAACCACGCCTTGCAATGAAGCGGGGGAGATCAGGTTGGGGCATTTACCGCACAGGATTGGTGCGGTGCCTGCGTGTTGATTATCCAACCGATTGAAATCTAAGCGTTTATGCCGATGGCACGGGCCTTGCGAAGGTCTGGACGTCCGAGTGACAAGGAGTACGGCATGATCCGCACCTATTTTGATGAGATGTACGATGCCGGCGGCCAGGTCCGCCCGCATTATCGGGAGTTTGCCCGTTGGCTGGCCGAGACGCCTGACGAGCTTCTGGCGCAACGGCGACGCGAGGCCGATCTGTTGTTTCATCGCGCCGGTATCACCTTCACGCTCTACGGGGACGAGCAGGGCACAGAGCGCCTGATTCCCTTCGACACCATTCCGCGCAGCATTCCTGCCAGTGAGTGGCGGGTCGTCGAGCGCGGCTGCATCCAGCGGGTCAAGGCGTTGAACATGTTCCTCGCCGACCTCTATCACGAGCAGCGCATCATCAAGGCCGGCATCATTCCGGCCGAACAGGTGCTGGCCAACGAGCAGTACCAGTTGGCGATGCAGGGCCTGGATTTGCACCGCGACATTTATTCGCACATCTCCGGCGTCGACCTGGTGCGTGATGGCGACGGCACCTACTACGTGCTCGAAGACAATCTGCGCACGCCCAGCGGCGTCAGCTACATGCTCGAAGACCGCAAGATGATGATGCGCCTGTTCCCCGAGCTGTTCGCGGCGCAACGCATCGCGCCCATCGATCACTACCCGAACCTGCTGCTCGACACCCTGAAAAGCTCAAGCCCCATCGACAACCCCAGCGTGGTGGTGCTGACACCGGGTCGCTTCAACAGCGCGTTCTTCGAACATGCGTTCCTGGCGCGGGAAATGGGTGTGGAACTGGTGGAAGGCGCGGACCTGTTCGTGCGTGACGACAAGGTCTACATGCGCACCACGGACGGGCCGAAAGCGGTCGATGTGATTTATCGTCGTCTCGACGACGCTTTCCTCGATCCGCTGGCCTTCAACCCGGATTCGATGCTCGGCGTGCCGGGGCTGCTGTCGTCCTATCGTTCCGGCAACGTGGTGCTGGCCAATGCCATCGGTACCGGGGTGGCGGACGACAAGTCGGTGTATCCGTTCGTGACCGACATGATCCGTTTCTACCTCGATGAAGAGCCGATCCTGAAGAACGTACCGACCTGGCAGTGCCGCAATCCGTCTGAACTTTCCCATGTACTGGCCAATCTTCCAGAACTGGTGGTCAAGGAAACCCAGGGCTCCGGCGGTTACGGAATGCTGGTGGGGCCGGCGGCCACGGCGGCGGAAATCGAAGCCTTCCGCGCGCGGATCATCGCCAAGCCCCATGCGTACATCGCACAACCGACGCTGTCGCTGTCGACCTGTCCGACCTTTGTCGAAAACGGCATCGCGCCACGCCATATCGACCTGCGGCCGTTTGTCCTGTCGGGGCGTGAAACCCGGGTCGTGCCCGGCGGCTTGACCCGTGTCGCCCTGCGCGAAGGCTCCCTGGTGGTCAATTCCTCCCAGGGTGGCGGAACCAAGGACACCTGGGTGGTCGAGGATTAAAGGAAGCCTGCCATGTTAAGTAGAACTGCCTCGGATTTGTATTGGATGTCGCGTTACCTGGAGCGGGCGGAAAACCTCGCACGGATGCTCGACATCAGCTATTCGCTGTCGCTGATGCCGCAAGACGGGCGTGGCGACGGTTTGCACGAGCTGGCCATGCCGCTGTTGATCACCGGCACCCTCGACGATTACCTGGAGCGCCACGGCGAGTTGCATGCCGAACGGCTGCTGCATTTCTTCGCCCTGGATGCGGCCAACCCGGCGAGCATCTACAGCTGCCTCGGTGCCGCGCGGGCCAGCGCCCATGCGGTGCGTGGGCGCATCACCGCCGACATGTGGGAAAACATCAACGCCACCTGGCTGGAGATTCGCGGCATTGCCGAACAGGGCCTCAGTCGCTACGGCATGAGCCGTTTCTGCGAGTGGATCAAGGAACGTTCCCACCTGTTCCGGGGCGCGTCCTACGGCACCATCATGCGTAACGATGCGTTTCGTTTCATTCGCCTGGGGACTTTTATCGAACGGGCGGACAACACCTTGCGCCTGCTCGACGCCCGCTACGAAATGGCTGGCGACCAGGCCGAAGCGGTCAGCGATGGCACCGCTCACGCCTATTACCAATGGAGCGCCTTGCTGCGGGCGTTGTCGTCGTTCGAGGCCTACACGGAAATCTATCGCGACGCTCCCGGCGCCCGGCATGTCGCCGAGTTGCTGTTGCTGCGCGCCGACGTGCCGCGCTCCCTGCGCGCCTGCACCGAAGAAATCGACCAGATCCTCGCGCAATTGCCGGGGGCCAACGGTCGTCCCGCCCAAAGACTGGCGGCAGAAATCGACGCACGCCTGCGCTACACCGGCATCAGCGAAATCCTCGACGAAGGCCTGCACGCCTGGCTGACCGAGTTCATCCCACTGGTGCGCCAGTTGGGTAACGCGATTCACAGTTCTTATCTGGAGGCCGCATGAGACTTTCCATCAGCCACGAGACCACCTATCACTACGAAGACAAGGTGCGGGCGAGCATCCAGTATCTGCGACTGACGCCCCATGACAGCGAGCGCCAGCACGTGCTCAGCTGGCAGCTCGACCTGCCGCGCCCGGTGCGGGCGCAACTCGATCCGTTCGGCAACATCCTGCATGTGCTGACCATGGATGAGCCGCACGAAGCGATCATCATCGGTGCCCGCGGCCAGGTCGACATCGACGAGTTGCGCGAGGCCGAGCACGAGAGCCAGTCGGCGCTGCCGTTTCTGCGCTTCACTCGATTGACCGAAGCCGACGCGGCCTTGCGTGCGTTCGCCGAGCAGGCGTGCAAGCAACGCCGCGACCGCACGGCATTGATCGATCTGATGCATGGGCTCAACCAGTACATGACCTACACGCCGGGCTCCACGGAAGTGGACACCAGCGCGGCCCAGGCCTTCGCCGGGCGCTCCGGCGTGTGTCAGGACCACACCCATGCATTTCTTGCCTGCACCCGCAGCCTGGGCATTCCTGCGCGGTATGTGTCGGGTTATCTGTACAGCGAGAACAGCGAACACCTGGCCAGCCATGCCTGGGCCGAAGCCTGGCTGGATGACGCCTGGTACAGCTTCGACGTGACCAATGAACTGGCCCGGCCGGAACGTCACCTGAAACTGGCGGTGGGCCTGGATTACCTGGATGCCTGCCCGGTGCGCGGCATGCGCCGGGGCGGCGGGTGTGAGCAGATGCACGCCAAGGTGCTGGTGTCACCGACGCCGGCGCCGGTGATTTCGGTGCAACAGCAGTAAGCGAGATCTGATTCGAGACACCCACCACTGTAGGAGCCCGGCTTGCCGGCGATGGCGCTCTCAAGGACGCTATCGCCGGCAAGCCGGGCTCCTACA
>NZ_RWIR01000079.1 GCF_009764265.1 Pseudomonas sp. PB101 | reverse complement strand
CCCTGCAGACATCGTTCAAGATCCCCACCAACGGCAAGCCCAGCCCGTTGTTCGGGGCCTTGCCGTACACGCAACAACTGCTGCTGTTCGAAGAATTCGGCACGGAAAAACTCGACCCGACACTGCCGGCACCGCCCCTGACCTTCCCGGTTCCGACTGTCGGCCCGGCGCCCACGCAGGACCCCAACAGCATCGCCCGCAGTGGCCCGGCGGCCGCGGCGCTCGAAGCCTTCATGCGCCAGCCGGGGCTCTACCCGTTTCCGTCACAGTACTCCAACGTGCTGGACCGCAACCCGTGGAAAGCGCAAATCGAAGCCTTCCTCAACCGCCATCCGGTCGGCTCGCCGGCTGAAGGCCGTCCGCCAGGAAAAGGCTGGTCGCACCAGCGCTGGAACGAGTTCTACCCACAGGTCGCCTTCAAGACCGTGCAAGCGGGCGCCAAGCTCAACGGCGGCATGCGCGACCGTCGCCAGCTGCACAACTACGCCGTCGGCGAGTTCGGACCGGGCGGGCTGTACTACCAGACCTCGGACATCCCGGCCACCACGGGCACCACCAAAGGCATCGACACGCGCTTTCACCCCAACATGCCGATCCAGAACCACAAGGCGCTGTGGACGTTCGACGGCACCTTTCCGGTAAAACTGCTGATGGTACGCTACGGCCAACCGACGCTGATGCGGCACTACAACGCCCTGCCGATCGATCCGTCGGCCAACTCGGGTTTTGGCCTGCACACCATCACCACCCACGAACACAACGGTCACTCTCCGGCAGAAAGCGACGGCTATGCCAATGCGTTCTTCTTCCCGGGGCAGTACTACGACTATCGCTGGCCGATGCAACTGGCCGGGTACGACACCATCAACACCAAGGCTGAAGATCCGCGCGCGGCATTCCCCTGCGCCCCGGGCGAAACCCTGTACGTCAACGACGCCACGCCAGGCGTGAAGACCTGCAACAACGGCAGCATCAAGATCCGTGGCGACTGGCATGAAACCATGAGCACCCACTGGTTCCATGACCACATGCTCGATTTCACCGCGCAGAACGTCTACAAGGGCAACGCGGTGATGATGAACTACTACAGCGCCCTGGACCGCGGTAACGAAGCCTTCCAGGACGGCGTCAACCTGCGTCTGCCCAGCGGCTCGGCATTGCCCTGGGGTAACCGCGACTATGACGTCAACCTGCTGGTGGCCGACAAGGCCTGGGACGCCAATGGCCAACTGTGGTTCAACCCGTTCAACACCGACGGCTTCCTCGGCGACCAGATCCTCGTCAACTGGCAGTACCAGCCGCGCCTGAAAGTGCGTGCGCGCAGCTATCGGTTCCGCATCCTCAACGGCTCGGTGTCGCGCTACTTCAGGATCGCGCTGGTGCGTGAAGTCGCCGGCACCGGGGGTGAATTCCCCGGCCCGGCAGGTTCCGGCGTGTCCTATACCCGCGTGCCGTTCCACATGATCGCCAACGACGGCAACCTCATGGAACACGCCGTGCCGTTCGACGGCAGCATGGACCTGGACGGTGACGGCGATGTGCAGGACCACAACGCCATCCTGCCCACCCAGGGCATTGCCGAGCGCTTCGACATCATCGTCAACTTTGCGAAGAACGGGATCTCTGTCGGCGACAAGCTGTACTTCGTCAACCTGATGGAGCATCAGACCGGCAAGCAACCGGAAAAAACCCCGCTGAGCCTGGCCGATGTGCTGTCCGAGAAATACAAAGCGGTGCTCAAGCAAGGCAGCAAAGGGCTGGAATGGGACAAGGGCGACCCGGTGGTGGGCAAGTTCCTGCAACTGATTGTCCAGCCTTATGCCGGCCAGGACGTGAGCATGAACCCCGCCGACTACGAACCCGCCAAACCGGGTAAACCGGTGGGCAAGGTGATGATCCCGCTGACCATCAACCGCGACGATCCGGTGATGCAGGCCAAGATCAAGGCCGCGCGGCATCGCGAGTTCATCTTCGGCCGCTCCGACGGCACCGACGAAGCCCCCTGGACCATCAAGACCGACGGTGGCCTGGGCTACAACATGGACACACGACGGATCAGCGCCGCGCCGCAACTGGCCAACGGTCCGACCGATGCCGGCTTCTCCGGCGACGGCACCCTGGAAGTGTGGAAAATCAAGAACGGCGGCAACGGCTGGAACCACCCGGTGCACGTGCACTTCGAAGAAGGCACCATCCTCACCCGCGACGGCAAGGCGCCGCCCGAATGGGAAAAATGGGCACGCAAGGACGTCTATCGCATCGGCGAGGGCATCGACAGTTCGGTGGACGTGGAAATGGCGATCCGCTTCCGCGAATTCGCCGGGACCTACATGGAGCACTGCCACAACACCCAGCACGAAGACAACTCGATGCTGCTGCGCTGGGATATCGAGCACCCTGGCCAGTTCCAGCTGATGCCAACGCCCCTGCCCGGCTGGGACGGCGTCTCCTATGTGAACTCGGCCGCGTTGCCAACCTTCCGCACCGGCGATACCCGCAGCAATAACGAGGGTGATAACAAGAAACCGCTCGCCAACCCCGACAGCGCCACCAGCAACGGCCAACCGGTGACCATCAACGTGCTGGCCAACGACAGCGACCCTGACGGCAACGTGCCGCTCAAAGTGGTGGGCCTGGAGCAACCGGACTCGGGCAAGGGCACGGTGACTACCGATGGTGCGCGCGTGATCTACACACCACCGGCCACGATCCCCGCGCCGTTCACCGCGACCTTTACCTATAAGGCCGCCGATGCCAAGGGTGCGGAGTCGGCACCGGCGACGGTGTCCGTGGCGGTCTCGGCAGCGGTGGTCGAAAACCTGATCGTCACCGGCGCGACCGTCACCGCCCGCAGCAACGGCCGTTACTACTGGGTGCTGTCCGGCACCACCTCGCGTGGCCCGGGCAACAGCATCACGGCGACGGCCACGACCACCACCGGTACGGTGAACCTTGGCGCCGCCACCCTGACGCCTACGGCGACAGGCGCGCGCTGGAACATAGCGGTGACGACCGTCGGTAGCCCGCCATCGCCCAGCCCGACCGCGACCATCACATCGGCCTTCGGCAAAACCGTGACGGTGCCTGTGCACTAGAGCGAATTGATCGGCGCCCGGTCCGCGGCGCCCGGTCCATGCAATGTGGACCGGGCGCTTTTTTTTTGGGCCTTCACTGATTTGAAGATCACTTGTAGGAGCCGGCTTGCTGGCGATGGTCGTTAACGAAAACGCGTGTGAACTGGATAAACGCGGCGCGCTTGAGTCCATCGCCAGCAAGCCGGCTCCTACAAGGATTGAGGGTCACGCGATTCCGTGTAGGAGCTGGCTTGTCGGGTCGCCGCATCGCAGCGATGGTCGTTAACGATAACGCGTGCGACCTGGATAAACAGTCCATCGCCAGCAAGCCGGCTCCTACAGGTACCGCGTTATCGGGCAGGCTCCAGTCAGCGCTGCGGCGCCACCATCCGAAAGCGGATATTGATCTCGTTGGACACCACACTGTCCGCCCACTCGCCCTCGCCCATCTTGAAGTCGTCACGCTTGAGCACCAGTTCGCCATCGAAGATGCCGACGGAGCTCCCCGACTTCAGCAGCACCGGCACGCTCACCTCCCGAGTGAGCCCGCGCAGGGACAGGTTGCCGGTGAAGGTATAGCGGTTATCGCCAAGGGACTTGATGGACGTCGACTCGAAGGTCGCCACCGGATAGGTTTGCGTGTCGAACCACGCCGGTTTTTGCAGCTCGGTGTTGGCGTTGCTGCTGCCGGCGTCGATGCTGTTCAGGTCGATGGTCAGCACGGCGTGGGCACCGCCGGGGTTATCGGTGTCGAAGTCCAGATTGGCCTTGAACTTGCTAAAGGTGCCGTAGGCTCTCGAACCCATCTGCTCATAGGTGAAACTCAAGGTGCTGGCCCTGGCGTTCACCGCCTTGTATTCCACGGCCTCGGCGAACTGAGCCGGGCCGAACAGCAAGGTGCCGGCCAGAGCGACGCAACGCGCGGATCGAAGGTTCATGGCACTCTCCGGGAGGGCTCCCGTCCTGAGTTGGCGTGCCGCGCAAGAAGGCCGGCACCAGATGGACTAAAGCAAACAACCGGCGTTTATTCCACCTTGCCCACTGATTTGCGACCACCTGTCGCTACCCGCAGTCCTCGCGCTGCCACGCCCGCCGCAACAGCTCGATCACCTCGGCATCCCGGGTCTGGGAAAAGTCCATGTACCAATGGCCAATCGACGTGAACCAATCGGGCATCAGCGGGCAGACCAGCTCATCCACCTCGCTGCGCAGGGCTTGCAGCGTCTCGATCGGCGCCACCGGCACCGCCACCACGATGCGCGCTGGCGCCTGCAGCTTCAGCGCCTGGATCGCCGCACGCATCGACGCGCCGGTGGCCAGGCCGTCGTCGATCAGGATCACCACCTGGTCCTTGAGCTGCACCGGCGGCCGCGTGCCACGGTAGACCTGCTCGCGGCGCAGCAGCTCGCGGGTTTCCCGCTCGACCACGGCGTCGAATTCGCCGCGAGCGATCGGGTGCGCGCGCAGTGCCTCTTCATTACGAATCTGGATACCGCCGCTGGCAATCGCACCCATGGCGTACTCTGGACGGGACGGCACGCCGAGCTTGCGCACCAGCATCAGGTCCAGGCGAACCTTCAGCGCCGTGGCCACCTCATAGGCCACCGGCACGCCGCCACGGGGCAGGGCCAGAACGATGACTTCGGGGTGATTGGCGTAAGGCAGCAGCGGCTCGATCAAACGCCGCCCGGCCGCCGGCCGGTCTTGCAGGATGGAATGGGACAAGGGGTTCATCTCCCCAGGCGATTGCGCCTGTCTTTTTCAGTCACACCGTCCTTTTGTGGCGAGGGTTTTGTGGCGAGGGGGCTTGCCCCCGTTGGGCTGCGCAGCAGCCCCCCAAAATATCGCGATCAGTACAATTTTTTGCGAGCGCTTCGCACTCGAACGGGGGCAAGCCCCCTCGCCACAAAGTTCAGTGAACAGCATGCCCCTCCCGCTGCGTCCCGCCTACACCAACCGCTCAATCTTCTGATGCTGCCACACCAGTTTGTAATACAGCGTCTGCAACACCAGCATCCCCAGATACGCTACCGGAAACGCCATCCACACCCCTTGCAGCCCGAACTTCGCATCCAGCAGATACGCCGCCGGCAACTGAATCCCCACCACGCAGACAATGGAAATCGCCACTGGCACCATCACCGTGCCGCTGGCACGCATGATGCCGCCGATGATCGCCTGGAAGCCGAACACCAACAGGCTCCAGAGCATGATGTGCAACAGGTGCTCAGCCATGTTGAGTGTCGCCTCTTCGGTCAGGAACGACGCCAGCAACCAGCTCGACAACAAGTACCCGAGCACCACCAGGCCACCGGTCAGGCACACGTTGATCAACAGCCCGGTCTTCAGGATCGGCCCGATACGCTCGATGCGCCCCGCCCCGATCGCCTGCGCCCCAAGAATCGACGCGGTAATCGCAATCGACAACGCGGGAAACTGCACGTAATTGACGATCTGCGTCACCGCGCCATACGCCGCCGTCGCCTGGGAACCGTGCTGGTTCACCAGCGCCAGAATCACCAGCTCCGACAACGACAACACCACCATCTGCAACCCGGTGGGCAAACCGATGCGCAGCACCTTGCCGAGGATCGCCATGTCCAGCTTCATCGCCGCAAAGAACTCGCGGTCCGGCGCCAGCGGATGGCCCTTGCCAATCAAGCGCCACGCCAGCAGCCCCATCGCCACCAGGTTACCCACCAGCCCGGCAATCGCCGCACTCTGAATGCCCATCGGCGCAAAACCCAACCACCCGCGAATCAACGCCGGCGTCAGCGCCAGCCCGACCATGGTCGACACCACTAGCGCCAACAGCGGCGACAACGTATCGCTGACCCCGCGCAACAACTGCGTGAACAGCACAAACACCAACAGCGACGGCATGATCCACAACATCACATGGGCATACGCCACCGCATCGTCCAGCACATCCGCCGGCGTGCCCAACCCGACCAACGCCGACCGCGCAAAGACACTCCCCACCACCGCCGCCACCAACCCGATCAACACCCCCAACAACACCGTCGCCCCGGCAATCGCTTTCACCAGATGCGTCTCCCGCGCCCCCCACGCCTGGCCGATCAACACCCCCGCGCCCGCACCGAGGCCGATCACCAGGGCAATGAAAAAGAACACGATGGGGAACATCCCCGACACCGCCGCCAACGCCTGGGTACCGAGCATCTGGCCGATGTAGATGCTGTTGACCGTGCCGGACATCGATTGCAGGAAGTTCGACAGGACCATCGGGGCGAGGAAAAACAGGTAGGTTTTCCAGAGGGAGCGTTGGGGGCTGGGGGTTTGCATGGGCGAAGATCCATCTCGAGGGCGGGAGCGATGATTAAGGATAGCGTTGGTGGCTGGAAGCAAGGGGCGAAGACCATCTCAGGTCTGTGTTCATATTTCCAGCGACCTGAGGTGAAAGGTCTGAAGTGGCGCCCGATTTTTTGTCCGATCAGTAAAGTCTTGAAAGCTGCTGGTATCTCGGCAGCGCTATTTGAATTGCCGCTTATACTGATCGAGCAACCTGGGTTTGCCATCCGTGTCGTATTCTCCTCGCACAGTGTCGCGTTCGGAGTGACATCTTCGGGCAAGACAAAGACTTACAGGTAGACAAAAAGCGCGATGGGTCATCAGATCGTGAACAGCGCGACCTTTCATATCGCCTGACTAATGATCAGTAGATCGATTCACTATCCGATTCAAGGAATGGAGAAGCAGGTTTATGAAAGAACCACTACCTAGAGCCTTTGGCTGTGCGATGTTATTGCTCGCCTCTTTGACATCCACCCTCACCCACGCAACGGACATTACTCCCGCCGAAACGAAAGCCATCGCCGAGGAGGGCTACGTCTACGGTCTGCCCATCGTGATGAACTACGCGATCATGTACGAGTACGCAGTGGACAAGAACTCCAGCCAGTACAAGGCGCCGTTCAACCAGATCGATAGCTTGCATCACGTCGCGACCTACAAGGACACGGCCATCGTCTCACCGAACAGCGACACGCCCTATTCCATGCTGTTCATGGACCTGCGCAGCGAGCCGATCGTGCTCTCGGTACCAGCGGTAGAGAAACCGCGGTACTACACGGTGCAACTTATCGATGGCAACACTTACAACTTCGGTTACATCGGCAGCCGTACCACCGGCGATGAAGCCGGCGATTACATGGTAGCCGGCCCCGAATGGAAAGGCGCGACTCCGCCGGGCATCAAGAAGGTGTTTCATTCCCGCACGCAACTGCCCTTCGCGGTCTTCCGGACCCAGCTCTTCAACTCGGCGGATATGCCCAATGTCGTAAAGATCCAGTCCGGCTACAAGGCACAACCGCTTTCCGCCTATCTCAAGCAACCCGCGCCACCTGCCCCGCCACCGATTGATTTCCCGAAGATCGACAAAGACCTGGTGAAGACCGACTTCTTCAAGTACCTGGGCTTTGCCTTGCAGTTCGATCCCGCCGCACCGGATGAAGTGGCGATCCGCGAGAAACTTGCACGAATCGGCGTAGGGAAGGATTTTAACTTCCAGGCTCTATCGGCCGAGCAGAAGTCCGCCATCGTTCAGGGCATGCAGGCCGGGCATGCGAAGGTCGCGGATGGGATCAAGAATCTCGGCACGAAGATCAACGGCTGGAACATTGCCGGTGCCGGTGGCAACAGTGCCTTTTATAACGGCGACTGGCTGAAGCGCGCTGCCGTGGCGCAAGCGGGCATCTATGCCAACGACGCCGATGAGGCCACGTATCCGATAACCAGTACCTTACCCAATGGCGAGCGACTCGACGGCAGCAAACACAACTACACGATCACCTTTGCTGCCGGGCAACTCCCTCCAGTCAATGCTTTCTGGTCGGTGACGATGTACGACGGCAAGTCGCAACTGCTGATCAAGAATCCGATCAATCGCTACCTCATCAACGCGCCGATGCTACCCGACATGAAGAAGAACGCCGACGGCTCGCTGACGCTGTACATCCAGAAGGATTCACCCGGCGCAGACAAGGAAAGCAACTGGCTACCTGCACCGAATGATCTGATCTACATGGTGATGCGCCTGTATTGGCCGAAGACGCAAGCACCTTCCATCCTGCCTCCTGGCAAAGGGACATGGAGTCCACCGCAGATCGTCAAAGTTACCTGACCCACCAACGACCGTATCCAGCGGACGGCCCTGATGAGCCGCCGCTGGCCGCCGGCTTGGTGCGTTGCCCAGGCTTTGCAATGGAGCCCGTGGTACTCCCCGTCACTTCAGCATTACTTGCCTCTATATCGGACATTGTTTTCCACAAGCGACGTCGTATCGGCCAAGAATGATGGCCAAGGGCTACGCTCTCCACGATTTCTCAAATACACCGCGTCCATGCCGGCAATCGATTTGCCTCCATGGCTTAAGCGATAAAACCTGTGGCGAGGGGGCAAGCTCCCTCGCCACAGTGAGAGGCTCGTCTTCAGGTATCAGTCCTGCCCCAGTTTCCCGGTTCGAATACATGGAGTAAGCGTACATGCCCTTCCCCCCTCGTTTCCTCGACCACTACCGTAAAGCCGACCGCATCATGCTGGGGCTGATCTGGCTGATGTTCGTGTTCGCGGTGGGCCTGGCATTCTGGCACGACACGTTCAAGCAGGCGTTGCTGGTCGGCGGTGGCACCAGTGTGCTGTTGACCCTGCTGTATCGCGCCATCGGCGGGTCGCGGTTGATGCGTTGTTTGCTCGGCGTGGGCTTGATGGTAATGGCGGCATTGCACATCAATCAGGCCGAGGGGGTCATTGAGTCGCACTTCGGGATTTTTGCGTTGTTGGCGGTGTTGACGTTTTATCGGGACTGGCTGCCGATCCTGGTGGCGGCGCTGACGATTGCGCTGCATCACGTGGTGTTTCATGTGCTGCAGCATCAGGGTTTTCCGGTGTTTGTGATGGCCCATCACGGTGGCTGGACGATGGTGTTCGTCCACGCCTTTTATGTGGTGATGGAGACGGTCGCGCTGCTCTATCTGGCGCTGCACAGCCAGGCCGATGCGGTGGAGAGCCAGGACATGCTGGACAAGATGCTCGCCACTGCGTCGCAGTTCACCGTCGGTGCCGGCCAGGGTGACAAGGCGCGGGTGCATGTGTCGCTGGCGCAGCGTTTCGATCAGTTCCTCGGGCAGATCACTGCGTTGGTGGACGGCGTGGTGCGTGACTCTCAGGGTCTGGGTCAGTTGGGCCAGGAGTTGGCCAAGGCGAGCAATACGCTGGAGAAAGGCGCCAAACATCAGTTGACGGAAATCGCGCAGATGACCGGGTCGATGCAGCGCATGGGCGATGCGATGGAGCACATCGTGGTGCACGTCGAGCATGCCGTTGAACATGCCGGCCAGGCCAGCGTGCAGATCACCCGCGGGCAGGAAAGCGTGAACCGTGCGCAACAGGAAATCACTCAACTGGCCTCGCGCCTGCAAGGCACCAATGAAACCGTGCAGGCGCTGGCCGCGCAGGCGCAGCAGATCGGTACGGTGCTTGAAGTGATCAGCAGCATCGCCGAGCAGACCAACTTGCTGGCGCTCAACGCGGCGATCGAAGCGGCGCGCGCCGGCGAGCAAGGCCGGGGCTTTGCCGTGGTGGCCGATGAAGTGCGCAGCCTGGCGCAGCGCACGGCGGTGTCGACCAAGGAAATCAGGACCATCATCGAGGCCTTGCAGCAAGGCAGCCGCAAAGCCGTGGAGGCCATGCAGGACAGTCGCGAAGGTGTCGAGCGCTGCGTCGAGGACAGTCAGTTGGCGGCGGCGATGCTGCAGGCCATCGGCAGTGACATCTCGCACATCGATGAACTCAATGGGCGGATTGTCACCACGACCCGCGAACAGTCCTCGGCGAGTTTCGAGATTGTCGGGCGCCTGCAGTCGGTGCAGAGCATTGCGCAGAACACGGCGGATGATGTGGAGACACTGGCGTCGAGCAGCCGTCAACTGCCGCCGATTGCCACGCGGCTGGATGCGTTGGGGCGGACGTTTCATCAGTGATGCAGCCATAAGCACCGCTGCGGAATAATTGACCACGAGCGTCTCCTGGACACCCGATTTGTATTCGCTAGCGATTGGGATGCTGCACCCTGGTTTTATGCAAATAAAATTGTGAAATAAAATGTGAAGACGGATCAGCTAAAAACCTTCACAAATCCACATAAAACCCAACAAAATAAGGCTTGTTAAACGATTATCCATGTGAAATAAAATGTGAAGATAATTCTGAGCATACGAACTGCCATGTCCTTAATCACATCAAAATCCTGGCTCGACCCGGTTCTCCCGGATTCATTGCCCCCATCGATCATTGATCTTGCGGATGCGTTGCCCAGAAAGACCCAGTTTCTAGCCGGGCGACTACCACCTGAAACCGCCGCACGACTCGGCCGCCTCCTGCAAATCACCAATACGTACTACTCGAACCTGATCGAAGGGCAATACACCGAGCCTGCCGATATGCAGAAAGCACAAACGGCGCCGGTCAAAGATCGTAAACGACTCAAAAGCCTGGCGGTTGAACAAATGGCGGTGCAAGCCTTGTTTGAGCGGACGTTGCGCCAGCGAGGCCCCTTTGCGTGGGGCGACATGTTCGCACCCGAGTTCGTGAGCGCAGCGCATAACCGGCTTTTTCGGGGAGCCAGTGACGCAGAACGTACATTGTCAGATGGCTCAATAATGCAACCCGGAATACTTCGCTCGGTCACGGGTCAAAACGTGATCGTCGGCAATCATGATGCGCCGGACGCTTCAGCCGTCGAGGTGATGCTGCGTCACCTTCAGTCAGGGTTTGGTCGGCAGACAGACCCTCGCCGCCAGTTGATTTCTTCACTGGCCTACCACCATAGACTCGCCTGGGTTCACCCCTTTACCGACGGGAATGGTCGAGTCGCCCGACTGATCACACATTTGCAGTTGGTGCGCCTGGGACTGGAGCCAACCCTTTGGTCACTGTCACGCGGTCTTGCGAGACGGCACCAGGATTACTACAGCGCCCTGACCATGGCCGACCGTGCACGAGAAGGTGATTTGGACGGACGTGGTCAATTGTCCCAGCGACGTTATTTCGAATTCATCGAGTTCATGCTGCAAGTTTGTCACGACCAGGTCGACTACATGATTGCCGCAGTGGATCCATCTCGACTGCGAGAGCGCGTAATACGCGCGTTTCGCTACAACGAGAGACTACTGCAGCAAGGTATCCGTGCGGAAAGTGCGCCAGCGATCATCGCGCTAATCACCCAGGGCAGCTTGCCACGCAATGAAATCAAGACGTTCACCGGCCTGACGCCGCGCCCGGCAATCGACGAGTTATCCAGGCTTGTAAAGCTCGGTCTGGTAGAAAGCCGAACGCCAAAATCCAGAATCGTGACCCCCGGCCTGCCCGCCTGGTTTGCCCAGGATGTCTTTCCAGACCTGCATCGTCGGTTTCAGTGACCCATCAACTCAGCAAAAATCACAACTCTATTGCATTGGCAGGGGCAGGCCCACCCGTCGCACCAATATTGCTCTACAGACTCAAACTATCTACATTTGAATCTATAGATGCAATACAAGGACACGATCATGGCCGTCCCCCTGCAACCCCAATCCTTCACAAAAAACCAATGCGTCACCGGCCTGCGCGCCGCCGTGAGCATTCTGGAAAAGTGGAAGGCCACCAGCGACCAGGCCTGTCGCATCCTGCGTATTTCCCGCAGTACCTACACCCGCGCCCGGCAGCGTGACCCGGATTGGGCGGTGGCGCTGGATGCGGATCAGATGCAGCGCATCAGCTTTGTGTTGAACATTCACGCGACGTTGCGGCTGGTGTTCGACAACCCGGACAACGTGTACGGCTTTGCCTCGATGGCCAATGACAACGAGTTTTTCAACGGGCGTTCGCCGCTGGAAATCATGGCCCAGGGCGACATGATTTCGCTGTATGAAACCTTCCGCCGCATCGACATGCTGCGGGGTGCGTTATGGTGATGGCGAGTGAGCTGTCGGTGTTTGCAGGTGGGTCGTTGCAGGCTTATCGCCTGGTCAATTCGAAGTTTCCGCCCATTGCGTTGTTCGATGACGTGGCGGACGCGGATGAGTTCGAACTGTTGTTCGAGATTCAGGCCCTGACCAATCCGCGGTTGAAGAATGAAGTGGGTCAGCTGGAGTTGATTGCGCGCAGCGAAATTCCGTTCGGGATTGCCGGTTGTTCTTACGCCATCGCGCCGTTTACCCATGTCAATCCGGCGGGTTCGCGGTTCAGTGACGGCAGTTTCGGGGTGTTGTACCTGGCGGATTCGATGGAAGCGGCGCTGGCTGAGGTAAGGCATCACCAGGGTCTGTATTGGTCGAGGGTACCGAGCCTGAACTATGAGCGGTTTGTGCTTCGTGGGTTGGCTTGTGCGTTTGGCGATGCAGGGATGAAGGACGCCACCGCCCTGCCGCCGACCGATCCGGTGTATGCGCCGGACGATTACAGCCATTCCCGTGTGCTGGGGCGCGCGGTGCGGGACGCCGGTTGTCCGGGTTTGCGCTATCACTCGGTGCGCATGCCGGGCAGTTATTGTTGGGCCTTGATGACGCCGAGGCCTGTGTCTTCGATCATTCAAGCGGCCCATTACGAGATGGTCTGGAATGGGCAGATCACCAGTGTGAGTCAGATCAGTAAGGCTTGAGCCCCGTTGTCAGGCACATGAAAACCTGTGGGAGCGAGCTTGCTCGCGATAGCTGTGTGTCAATCGACACATATGTTGAATGTGAAACTGCCATCGCGAGCAAGCTCGCTCCCACAGGGATATGCGATCCATTGACTGCATCGATAGTCACCATCATTTCAATGAAGTTCTCTTAAAAATTCCCCGGCGTAACATCAGCTCCATACCAACCCATAAGCACCCCGGAGCACACCATCATGAAACGCCAGACCCTCCTCAGCATCGCTTTCTCGGTTTTCGCAGTTAACGCTTTCGCCGCTACCTCTGCTCAACCTGTGGTCGCTGAAGGCGGCTCGGATCGTCTGATTGAAAGCCGTGTGGCCGAGGGTGGTTCCGACAAACTGCTGCAGAACCGCGTAGCCGAAGGCGGTTCCGACAAACTCCTGCAAAACCGCGTCGCTGAAGGCGGTTCCGACAAGCTCCTGCAGAACCGCGTAGCCGAAGGCGGTTCCGACCGTCTGATCGAAAGCCGCGCTGTCTGAATGCAGTGCTGTACCGCAGGACTCAACAAAAAGCCCGGCCTCAACAGCCGGGCTTTTTCGTGGCTCAGTGTTTGATCGGTGTCACCAGCACCTTTTCCTCGGTGTCGAGGACGAACACCGCCAACAGGCGTGCCGGTTGGGTGTCGCTGGCGTTGGCGCTGACCAGGTGCACGGAACCCGGCTCCTCTACGAAGTTTTCCCCGACGGTGTAGATCTTTTCCGGCTCGCCTTTGACTTTGATGCGAAACGAACCCTCCAACACCGTTGCATAGATGAAGGCCGTTTTCGGATGGGTATGGGCCGGTGATGCGGCACCCGGCCCATACTCGACGACCACGCCCCTCATGCTCTTGCCGGGGATGTTGGGAATCGGGCGGTCGAACACCACCGTCACCTTGCCGGGGGGCGGCTCGGCGGCCGATGCTGCGCTGATCGAGAGTGCTGCGAAGATTGCAGCCATTAGCAATCGGGTAATCATGGGACTTCTCCTGGATGCGTAGGGAAATGTGCGCGTGCGATCGGTTACTGCGGCGTCGACCGGGCCAGCCAGTCGTCGAAGCGGATCGCGCCCAGGCGTGCGTTCTTGCCGGTGACCAGCGATTGATCGTCGAGCACCGAGCCGAAGTAACGGGCATGCACATCCGGCACGACCTTGCGGCTGTCCCGGGTCGCTCGCAGATAGCGCCTGACCAGTTCGTCGATCGGCAGGGTTTCCGGGCCACCGACTTCAACCGTGCCATTGACCGGCGCTGCCAGCACGACATCGGCCAGCGCCGCTACGACGTCGTCGGACGCTATCGGCTGGATCAGCGCCGGCGAAGCATGAATTTCCTCGCCAACGGCGAACGACTGGACAATGCCGCCGGCGAACTCGGAGAACTGCGTGGCACGCACAATGGTGTAGGGAACGCTGGATGCCTTGATCAGGGCTTCCTGCGCGACCTTGGCGCGGAAATAGCCGTTTTCGGGAAGCCGTTCGCTGCCGACAATCGACAGGGCAACGTGATGCCGGACACCGGCGGCGGCTTCAGCGGCCAGCAGGTTACGGCTCGAAGTTTCAAAGAAATCGAGGACGGCCTGGTCCTCCCACGATGGCGCGTTCGCCACGTCGACCACCACGTCAGCGCCATCCATCGCTTCGGCCAGGCCTTCGCGGGTGATGCTGTTCACGCCAGTGCTGGGGCTGGCGGCGAATGCGTCATGGCCGCGCTCGCGCAGGGTGTTCACAAGTTTCGATCCGATGAGGCCGGAGCCTCCGATGACGACGATCTTCATGACTGTTCTCCACTTGTCGACTGCAACCATTGCGTCGGTGTAGAGAGATTGCCTGCGCACACCCGGCAAGTCCTTGCGCCGGGCTTGGGTTTGCCTTGGCGAACGCTTGGATTTTTGTCCAAGGCGACTGAGGTTCCTCCAACCGCCCTTGCCGCAGACTGTGCAGCGGATGTCGAGCTGCCTTATCATCTTCCCCTGCTACCAACCGCCAGCCGCCTGGAACACGGAGTTGAAGGCGCTTCGCCAGGGGATGCCCAACTTGCCATTCGCGTTTGAAGACTACGTGCTCGATCGGGAGCGCCGGGAGCTGACCCTGCGCGGGCAGGTCGTGGCCGTCGGACCGCAGGTCTTCGACCTGTTGCTGCTGTTCGTCAACAACCCCGATCGCGTCGTCGGCAAAGACGAATTGCTCAAGGCGGTATGGGGTGGCCGGATCGTTTCGGAATCGACGATCACCAGCCACATCAATGCAGTGCGCAAGGCCATCGGTGATAGCGGTGAGGAGCAGCGCCTGGTGCGCACTGTCGCCCGCAAGGGCTACCGCTTCGTCGGCCGGATCAACGGCGACTCGAGCGGGGAAACGCGACAGCCTGACCTCGACGAACGCGCAACCGCTGCCCCGAAGCCAACACCCTCCTCCCCGCTGGCGCTGCCGGACAAACCCTCGATCACCGTCCTGCCGTTCCAGAACCTGAGCGGCGACCCGGAGCAGGAATACTTCGCCGATGGCGTCGTGGAGGACATCATCGCCGCCCTGTCGCGTATCCGCTGGCTGTTCGTCATCGCGCGCAATTCGAGCTTCACCTACAAGGGTCAGGCGGTCGACGCCCAAGGCGTTGGCCTGGAGCTGGGCGTGCGCTACGTACTCGAAGGCAGCGTGCGCAAGTGTGGGAACAAGGTGCGCATTACCGGGCAACTGATCGACGCGACGAGCGGGACGCACCTCTGGGCGGAGCGCTTCGAAGGCTTGCTCGACGATATCTTCGAACTGCAAGACCAAGTCACCGAAAGCGTCGTCGGCGCCATTGCGCCACAACTGGAACGGGCAGAAATCGAACGCGCCAAGCGCAAGCCGACGGAAAGCCTGGACGCCTACGACTATTACCTGCGCGCCATGGCCAAATTGCACCGCGGCACCCGGGAAGCCATCGAGCAGGCGCTGCCGATGTTCTACCAGGCCATCGAACTCGATCCGGAGTTTGCCTCGGCCTACGGCATGGCCGCCTGGTGCCACTTCTGGCGCAAGCTCAATGGCTGGATGACCGATCGGCCTGCGGAAATCACCGAGGGCATACGGCTGGCGCGCCTGGCGGTGACCCTTGGTCGCGATGATGCGGTCGCCCTGACCCGCGGCGGGCATGCGCTGGCTCATCTCGCTGGCGAAGTCGACGCCGGCATCGCGCTGCTGGACCGCGCGCGCCTGCTCAACCCCAACCTGGCCCCTGCCTGGTTTCTCGGCGGTATCCTGCGGGCCTTGCACGGTGAAACGGACGCCGCCATCGAGAATTTGAACCATGCCGTGCGCCTGAGTCCGCTGGATCCGGAAATGTTCAGGATGCAGGTCGGGATGGCGCTCGCGCACTTCTTCGCCGGGCACTTCGATGCCGCTGCGGACTGGGCGGAAAAGGCCTTGGGCAACCTGCCGAGCCTGCTGGTCGCGGCGGCGCTGGTGGCGGCCAGTCATGCGCTCGGCGATCGAATGGATAAAGCGGATGTGGCGATGCAGCGCCTGCAAAAAATCGATCCCTCCTTGCGCCTGGGCACACTCAAGGACTGGCTGCCGATTCAACGGCCCGAGGATTTCGCCCGCTTCGTCGATGGACTGCGACTGGCAGGTTTGCCGGAGTAAAGGCGACCCTGTAGGAGCGAGCTTGCTCGCGATGGTCGCTAACGATTACGCGTGATGACTGGCTTAACTCGGTGCTCTTGCGTTCATCGCGAGCAAGCTCGCTCCTACAGGAACCAGGTCGTGCGTTGGCATTCACCTGGCAAAAATCACACATTGCAACTGTAGGCTAAGCTTTGAGCAACTCGTTGCTCATGATGCTCGGTTCTTTAGGTTTTGGGTGTTTCTGGAGAGCGTCTGCAACAGCGATCTCAGACTGGCCCAAACCTTTCACGCAGGATTGACGTGATGACCGAGCCCCTCCTCAGTTTTGATGCACTCAAACGCGCCGCGGCTGCCGGCGAAATCGATACCGTACTGGTCTGCATGGTCGACATGCAGGGACGCCTGGTCGGCAAGCGCTTCCAGGTCGAGTTTTTCATCGACAGCGGCCATGAAGAAACCCACTGCTGCAACTACCTGCTGGCCGACGACATC
Source organism: Pseudomonas sp. PB101 (assembly GCF_009764265.1). Lineage (GTDB taxonomy): Bacteria > Pseudomonadota > Gammaproteobacteria > Pseudomonadales > Pseudomonadaceae > Aquipseudomonas. The sequence continues at coordinate 112,344 of NZ_RWIR01000079.1, read as the reverse complement.
GACATGGAGCCGGTGCCGGGTTACGCGGCGGCCAGCTGGAGCAAGGGCTACGGCGATTTCGTGCTCAAGCCCGACATGTCCACCCTGCGGCGCGTGCCCTGGCTTGAATGCACGGCGCTGGTGCTGTGCGACGTGCTCGATCATCACCATCGCCAGGACCTGCCCCACAGCCCTCGGGCGATCCTGAAAAAGCAGGTCGAGCGTCTACGTGAACGCGGCTATACCGGCATGTTCGCCTCGGAGCTCGAGTTCTATCTGTTCGATGAGACTTACGAGGCGATCCACAAGCGCAACTATCACAAACCGAAAACCGCCGGCCATTACATCGAGGACTACAACATCCTCCAGACCACCCGCGAAGAGCCGGTGCTGCGGGCGATCCGCAAGCACTTGCAGGCCTCGGGCATTCCCGTGGAAAACTCCAAGGGTGAGTGGGGCCCCGGCCAGGAAGAGATCAACATCCGCTACGCCGACGCCATGACCATGGCCGACCACCACGTCATCATCAAGCACGCCTGCAAGGAGATCGCGCAGTTGCAGGGCAAGGCGATCACCTTCATGGCCAAGTGGCGCTACGACGCCGCCGGTTCCAGCAGTCACATCCATAATTCGCTGTGGGACAAGAACGCCAGGAAGCCGCTGTTCTTCGACGCGAAAGCCGAGTTCGGCATGTCGAAACTGATGCGTGCCTGGGTGGCCGGGCAGCTCAAGTACGCCAACGACATCACCTGTTTTCTCGCGCCCTATATCAACTCCTACAAGCGCTTCCAGGCCGGCACATTTGCCCCGACCCGGGCGGTCTGGAGCCGCGACAATCGCACCGCCGGCTTTCGCCTGTGTGCCGAAGGCAGCAAGGCGATCCGCATCGAATGCCGCATCGGCGGTGCCGACCTCAATCCCTATCTGGCCTTCGCTGCGCTGATCGCGGCGGGCCTGGCCGGTGTCGACGAAAAACTCGACCTCGTGCCGCCGTTCGAGGGTGACGCCTACCAGGATGAGCATCTGCCGGAAGTGTCCAAGACCCTGCGCGACGCGAGCGCCGCACTCAAGGCCTCCGCCATGTTGCGCGAGGCGTTCGGCGATGAGGTGGTCGACCATTACGTGCACACCGCCGAGTGGGAGCAGAAGGAGTACGACCGGCGAATCACCGACTGGGAATTGCAGCGTGGTTTCGAGCGCTATTGAGACGACCATGACAGAGAAGATTCAGCTCATCTCCCCGGTCGACGGCCGGGTGTACGCCGAACGCGAGGTGGCCGACGCCGCACAGGTCGAGCAGGCACTGGCGGCCGCTGCTACTGCACAGGCGTCATGGCAACGCCGCCCGCTGAGCGAACGCGCGGCGTTTTGCACTGCCGCGGTGGACGCGATGCTGTCGATGCAGGCCGACATCGTGCCGGAGCTGGCCTGGCAGATGGGCCGCCCGGTGCGTTATGGCGCCGGTGAACTGCGCGGTTTTGCCGAACGCGCCCGGCACATGATCGCCATCGCACCGCAGGCCCTGGCCGCTATAGAGCCGGAGCCCAAGGCGGGCTTTCGGCGCTATATCAAACGCGAACCGCTGGGCACGGTGCTGGTGGTCGCTCCGTGGAACTACCCCTATCTGACGGCGGTGAACACCATCATCCCGGCGCTGATGGCCGGCAACAGCGTGATCCTCAAGCACGCGTCGCAAACCCTGCTGGTGGGCGAGCGTTTCGCCGAGGCCATGCGTCGCGCAAAACTGCCCGAAGGGCTGTTCCAGAATCTGCTGCTCAACCATGTGTCGACCGGGGCGCTCATTGCTGGCGGGCGCGTGCAGCAAGTGAATTTCACCGGTTCCGTGGAGGCTGGCAAAGTCCTGGAAAGCGCCGCCAGCGGGCAATTTCTCGGCATGGGCCTGGAACTCGGCGGCAAAGACCCGGCCTATGTCCGAGCAGACGCCAACCTTGAATATGCGGTGGAAAATCTGGTGGACGGCAGTTTCTTCAATTCCGGACAGAGTTGCTGCGCCGTGGAACGCCTCTACGTCGACCAGAAAATCTTCCCGGCGTTTGTCGAGCGCTTCGCCGAACTGACCCGCCAGTACGTGCTGGGCAACCCGCTGGACGAAGCCACCACCCTCGGTCCGCTGGTGACACCGGGCGCCGCCTTCTTCGTGCGTGGCCAGATCGCCGAAGCGCTGGCCCAGGGCGCGACGGCGCTGATCGATGCGCAGGCATTTGCCGCCGACGTACCGGGCAGTGCTTATCTTGCGCCGCAAGTGCTGGTGGACGTGAACCATCAGATGTCGGTCATGCGCGACGAAAGCTTTGGCCCGGTGGTCGGCATCATGCCGGTGGCCAGCGATGAAGAAGCCATCGCCTTGATGAACGACAGCGAGTTCGGGCTCAGCGCGTCCATCTGGACCCAAGACCTCGCCGCGGCCGAACGCCTGGGCAACGAGATCGCCACCGGCACGCTGTTCATGAACCGCTGCGATTACCTCGACCCGGCACTGGCCTGGACCGGCGTGAAAAACAGCGGGCGCGGCGTCACCCTGTCGCCGTTGGGCTACGAGCACCTGACCCGGGCCAAATCCTTTCATCTGCGTCACGAGGTGTAGACCATGAACCTGACAGGAAACTGGAACTACCCCACGAGCGTTCGTTTCGGTGTCGGGCGCATCGCCGAGCTGGCCGACGCCTGTCGCAGCCAAGGTATCGAGCGGCCATTGCTGGTGACCGACAGCGGCCTGGCACGCGCGCCGATCACCACGGCGGCACTCGACGCACTGCGCGCCGCCGGTCTTGGCGTCGAATTGTTCTGTGACCTCAAGCCCAATCCGGTGGAAGCCAACCTGGCCGGCGGGCTCGACGCCTGGCGCGCCGGCAAGCACGATGGCGTGATCGCGTTCGGCGGCGGCAGTGGCCTGGACATGGGCAAGCTGATTGCCTTCATGAGCGGCCAGACCCGCCCGGTCTGGGACTTCGAGGACATCGGCGACTACTGGACCCGCGCCGACGACAGCCGCATCGCCCCGGTCATTGCCGTGCCGACCACCGCCGGGACGGGCTCGGAAGTCGGTCGTGCGGCGGTGATCATCGACGAGCGCACCCACACCAAGCGCATCATCTTCCACCCGAAAATGATGCCGCGCGTGGTGATCAGCGACCCCGCCCTCACCGTCGGCATGCCGGCGAAAATCACCGCCGGCACCGGCATGGACGCGTTATCCCATTGCCTGGAAGCGTACTGCGCCCCCGGCTTTCACCCCCTGGCCGACGGCATTGCCGTGGAAGGCATGCGCCTGGTCGCCAATGCTCTGGTGAAGGCGGTACACACGCCATCGGACCTCGAGGCGCGCGCGCAAATGCTCGCGGCGGCGGCGATGGGCGCCACGGCCTTCCAGAAGGGCCTGGGCGGGATGCATGCGCTCGCCCATCCGATTGGCGCGCTGTACGACACCCATCACGGCATGACCAATGCCACCCTGATGCCCTACGTCCTGCAGTTCAACCGCTCGGCCATCGAGGAGCGCATCACTCGCCTGGCAGCATACCTGCGCCTGCCGTCACCCGGCTTCGACAGTTTCCTGGCCTTCGTCCTCAAGCTGCGCAAGGACATCGCCGTGCCGCACACCCTGTTCGAGTTGGGAGTGGACGATAAACAGGCCGACCTGGTGACAGACATGGCGGTCGTCGACCCCTCCGCCGGCGGCAACCCGCTACCCCTGACCCGGGACGGCGTGGCAAAGATTTTCGATGCGGCGTTTCACGGCCGTCTGTAGGAGCGAGCCTGCTCGCGATGAACGTCAGCGATGACACGGGCAACCTGACACCCCGCGCCATCCTCAAGTCCATCGCAAGCAGGTTCGCCCCCACAGAAACCCAAGGTCGAGCCTACGGCGGCTCAGTTCGACCTGTCCAAAAACCGAAGGGGTACACATGATGAACCCAGCAAGCCAGCCGGGCACCGAAACGCACGACGATGACGTCAAGGTGCTGCATAGCATGGGCTATGCCCAGCAACTCTCGCGACGCATGGGAGTTTTCTCCAACTTTGCCATTTCCTTTTCAATCATCTGCATCCTCTCCGGTGGCATCAACTCGCTGGCCCAGGGCACCTCGGGCGCGGGGGGTGCATCCATCGGGATCGGCTGGCCGATCGGCTGCCTGATCTCCGGGGTATTCGCCATGGCCATGGCGCAGATCTCCTCGGCCTACCCCACCGCCGGCGGCCTGTACCACTGGGGCTCGATCCTGGGCAACCGCTTCACTGGGTGGCTGACCGCTTGGTTCAACCTGCTGGGGCTGGTCACGGTGCTGGGCGCGATCAACGTCGGCACCTATTACTTCTTTTTCGGCGCCTTCGGACCGGCACTGGGCATGGAGGACACGACCACGGTGCGGGTGATTTTCCTGGCGATCCTCACCGGCGTGCAGGCCTTGTGTAACCACCTGGGCATCGGTCTGACCGCCAAACTCACCGACTTCTCCGGCTACCTGATCTTCGCCACGGCGCTGGCCCTGACCATCGTCTGCCTGATGTCGGCACCGAGCTATGAGTTCGCACGGTTGTGGACCTTCAGCAACTATTCCGGCGAGGCGGGCGGCAGCGTCTGGCCGCAGGTCTCCAACGGCTGGATCTTCATGCTCGGCCTGCTGTTGCCGATCTACACCATCACCGGCTATGACGCCTCTGCGCATACCTCCGAGGAAACCCGCAACGCGGCCATGTCGGTGCCGCGCGGCATGGTCATGTCGGTGGTCTGGTCGTTGCTGTTCGGCTGGCTGATGCTCAGCGCGTTCGTGTTGATGCTGCCGAGCATGGACGAGGCGGCCAAGCAAGGCTGGAACGTGTTTTTCTGGGCGATGAACACCCAAGTCAACCCGACCTTGAAACTGGTGCTCTATGTGGCCATTTTCATCTCGCAGGTGCTCTGCGGCCTGGCCACCGTCACCTCGGTTTCGCGAATGATCTTCGCCTTCTCCCGGGACGGCGGCCTGCCCTGCTCCAAAGCCCTGTCCTCGGTCTCGCCGACCTTCCGCAGCCCGGTGGCGGCCATCTGGACCGGTGCCACCCTGGCCGTCCTGTTCGACTGGGGCTCGTCGGTGATCTCGGTCGGGGCAACGCCGGTCTACACGATCGTGGTGTCCTGCACGGTGATCTTCCTGTTCTTCTCCTTCGCCATCCCCATCGTGCTCGGCCTGTTCACCTATGGGACGTCGAAGTGGCCGACCATGGGGCCGTGGAACCTGGGACGCTTCTGGTACTCGGTGTTCGCCGTGCTCTCGATCCTGTCGATGATCATCATCTTCGTCATCGGCATCCAGCCACCGAACGATTGGGCGTTGTACATCACCATCGGCTTCCTGGTCCTGACGGCCATCGTCTGGTTCGGCTTTGAAGCCCGGCGCTTCCAGGGGCCGCCGGTGGGCGACATGATCGTCAGGCGCCAGGCTGAAATCGCCGCGGCGGAAGAGGCGTTGAACCGAAAATAGAGCAAGCAATGGGTAACCTGTAGGAGCGAGCTTGCTCGCGATGGACTTAAGAGCGCCGCGTTTAGCCATTAAACACGCGTTATCGTTAACGTCCATCGCGAGCAGGCTCGCTCCTACAGTGTCCCGGCGCTGATCAGTCGGGTTTTTTTGCACGCTGATGAATTATCCTGTGCCTCCCCGATTTCACCCCGGAGACACCTGTGCCCGCCCTCACCGCCCGCGAGGTTTACCAGCAGTTGCGCGACATCGCCCAGGGCATTCGCACCTTCAAGCGAGTCGACGGCGCCAGCGAGTCCGGTCATGTCCAGGTCGACATCGACGGCTGGCGCCTGACGCTCGAGGTCGACGCCGGCCACTTGCGCCACTGTCTGCGCGGCCAATGCCCCGATGGCCGCGAGTATGCGTTCGACAGCGGGCAACGCTTCGGCACCGATCCGGTGAGTTTGCTCAGCACCTGGGAACTGGCGCAGATTGAACGGCTGCTCGCCTGAATCCTTCGCAACCTATCGTTCCCTGGCCGCACTTGTGATACACAAGCCGGAGTGATTTCTGCGTCCAAGGAGATTTCGTCCATGCCCCGTTCCCCACGCCTGCCGCACTGGCTGGCCTGTACCCTGCTCGGCTTGTTCGCTGGCGGCGCCCAGGCCGGCACCACGCCCCCGGCGCCCGATGCCTTGCAACCGCTGCTGGCGACGATGAATGAGCGTTTGTACATCAGTGAGCTGGTGGCGCTGACCAAGTGGGACAGCGGCAAGCCGATCCAGGACAACGCCCGGGAGGCGCAAGTCATCGCCAACGCGCGCAAGCAGGCGGCCCAGCGCCAGCTCGACCCCGATGATGTTGCCAACCTGATCGCCGCCCAGATCGAAGCCAGCAAACTGGTGCAGTACGGCCGGCTCGCGCAATGGCAAGCGGCGCACAAGGCACCGGATACGCCACGGCCGGACCTCAACAACCAGATCCGGCCGAAGCTCGACACCCTGCAAAACCTGCTGCTCAAGCAGTACGCCGCGTTCCTGCCCTACCGCAAAGACCCGAACTGCCCGCAATGGCTGGCCACCGAACGCTCCGCGCTGATCAAGGATTACCTGCATGGGCAGGCGATGATTCGGGCGACGGGGGAGCTGTGTGTTGTGGGTCGATGACAGCGAAATGATCCTGATGCAGAGCCCGGCCCGGTCAGCCGGGCTTTTTCATGGGCGGGTCCAGCAATGTAAAACACCCTTTACATCGGTGAAATGCCGGGCGATTATGTAAAGGGTCTTTTACATCAGGAGAATGCGATGAAACGCTATTACATGGAAATGGGCGCAGCGACGGCGCTGTACTCGGTATTGCTGGTTTTGTCGGTCATCCTACTCAAGGATCAGCAAGAGATGGCCATGGCGCTGAAGGTCATCATCACGCTGCTGCCGGTGATTCCTGCGGGGCTGATGTGTTGGGCGGTGGTGCGCAATATGCGCACGCTGGACGAAATGCATTTGCGCATCCAGTACGAGGCGCTCGGTTTTGCCTTTGCCGCTTCGGCATTGCTGACCTTCACTTATGGTTTTCTGGAGAATGTCGGTTTTCCACACGTGTCCTGGGTCTGTGTGTGGCCAGTGATGGGCCTGATGTGGATGGTCGGGCTCAGACTTGCCAAGCGACGCTACCAATGAAAAACCGGCTCAAGGAACTGCGCGCCGAACGCAAGTGGTCGCAGGTCGATCTGGCGGCGTTGTTGAATGTTTCGCGGCAGACCATCAATGCCATCGAAAATGGCCGCTATGATCCCAGCCTGCCCTTGGCGTTTCAGATTGCCCGGGCGTTTGCGCTGCCTATCGAGAGCATTTTCGATGACGAGTTCGCCGGCTGATCACCCTCTTTCAATCAGGCAACTGCCCATGAGCCATACGGAAACCCTCGCCAAAATCCTCCTCGGCCCGGTGTTGCTTGCGCAAGGCCTGTACACCCGGCGGATGACGCCAAAATTGCCGGAGGCCGAAGGTGAACGCCAGGGCAATGCCGGCAGCGGCGAGGTCCTGCGTTTGTTGATTGTCGGCGACAGCGCCGCGGCGGGTGTGGGTGCGGCGACTCAAGGTGAAGCCCTGAGCGGTCGGCTGGTCGAGCGCCTGGCCGATGATTATCAGGTGTCGTGGAAACTCTGGGCGCGCTCCGGTCTGGATTCCCAAGGGTTGCTGGAGCTGCTCGAACAGCATCCCCCGGAGCCGTTCGATGTGGCGCTGTTGTCGATCGGCGTCAACGATGTCGCCAGCTCACTCACCCTGGATCAGTGGCTCGCCCGGCAACGGCGCTTGATGGCGCTGTTGTGCGACAGGTTTGCGGTGCGGCAGATTGTCGTGTCGCCCCTTCCGCCGATGCACCTGTTCCCCGCCCTGCCGCAGCCGCTGCGCTGGTTTCTGGGGTTCCGGGCGCGTGTTTTCAACGCACATCTGGCGGATCTGGCAGATCGAATGGATCAATGTACGATGCTGAGCACCCCGCTGGTGCCCGAACCGGGCCTGATGGCCAGCGATGGCTTTCATCCGGGGCCGCTGCTTTACCGGCAATGGGCCGACGATGCCGCCAGGGTCATCGACCAACGCTTTCGCACCACAACAATAAAAACAGGAGTTGAAGATGTCTGAGCTGAACCTGAACCCCAATGTCGCCGCGTCGCTGGAGCAGTGGCACACGATGATCGGCAACCGCGACTTGAGCGGCCTGCCCGCCCTGCTCGATCCGCAGGCGGTCTTCCGTTCGCCGATGGCGCACACGCCGTACCCGGGGGCGCCGGTGGTGTCGATGATCCTCAACACGGTCATGAACGTGTTCGAGGATTTTGCCTACCACCGCGAACTGGCGACGGCGGATGGCCTGAACGTGATTCTCGAATTCAGCGCCAAAGTCGGCGAGAAAGAACTCAAGGGCATCGACATGATCCGCTTCAACGAACAGGGCAGGATTGTCGAGTTTGAAGTGATGGTGCGGCCGCTCAGTGGCTTGCAGGCGTTGGGTGAGGAGATGGGGCGGCGCCTTGGGGCTTACCTGAAAGCCAGCAAGACCTGATTTACCTGATTCACCAAATATCCCTGTGGGAGCGAGCTTGCTCGCGATAGCGGTGGGTCAATGAACAACCTCTTGACTGACACTCCGCCATCGCGGGCAAGCCCGCTCCCACAGGTTCTTGTGTTTAATCTGAAATCGGGGACAAACCGTTAAACCAGCGGCTGATGACTGGTCACGCAGTGAATCCCGCCGCCACCCGCGGAGATCGCGTCGATGTCGAGCTGCACCACTTCGCGGTCCGGGTAGAGTTCGGACAGCAGGTCGAAGGCCTTGGCATCCGCTTCCTTGTCGCCGAACTCAGGGGCGATGATCGCGCCATTGATCACGAAGTAGTTGATGTAGCCGGCGGCGAAGTCCGGGTTGTCCTTGCTGAACCGGCTGTTGCGCGGGTTCAGCGGTGGCGACACGGTATGCACCTGCAATTTGCGGCCATCGGCATCCATGGCGTTTTCGAGGATCTGCAGATGAGCGCGAGTGACCTTGTAGTCGTAGGACTCGGGGTCATTGTCGAGGTTGGCGATGACCACGCCGGGCTTGACGAAGCGCGCATAGAAGTCGACATGGGCGTCGGTGATGTCCTTGCCCTTGATCCCCGGCAGCCAGATGATTTTGCGCAGCCCCAGCCGTTCTTTCAGTTCGGCCTCGACATCGGCCTTGCTCCAGTCCGGGTTGCGGTTGCGGTTGATCCAGCTGCTTTCGGTCATGATCCCGGTGCCATGGCCATCCACTTCGATCGCACCGCCCTCGCCCACCAGTTCGCTGCGCTGGTAATCCGCCTTGGCGTTTTCGGCGACCTGGGCGGCCAGTTGCGCATCCTCCTCATGCTGCTGTTTGTTGCCCCAGCCGTTGAAGTTGAAATCCACTGCGCCGAGACCGCCGTTGCCATCGACGACAAAATTGGCGCCGGTGTCGCGCATCCAGATGTCATCCAGCTCGGTGATCACGAAGGTGGTGTTGTGGCTGCCGCATTTGGCTTCGGCCAGGCGCCGCTCGCTCTGGCGACAGAACACGGTGACCGGCTCGTATTGGGCGATGCTGCGGGCGATCCGCCCAAGGGCCTCTTGCACGTGGGGGGTGAAATCTTCCCAGATCGCGGCCTGTGCGCCGAAGGCGATGAAGGCCCGCTGGTGTTTGTCACCCTCATCGGGCATGTACCAGTTTTCTTTGCCGGCCGCGCGCACCGGCAGGGAGGCAAAGCCCAGTCCCATGGACGCCACTGCGCCCAGTCCGGCGATGACCGATGCCTGCTTGATGAATGTTCGACGTGTCGGCATGTGTTTTCCTGAAATCGGGTGTTGGTCGACCCTGAGGCCGACCGGTGATCAATTGACCGTAGCGGTCTTGAACTTGGTCCAGGTGCGCATGCGTGCCCGCATGTCGGCCTGGGGAATGTCCTTGCCGGGAATCAGCCGCGCGTAGGTGGCTTCATCGAGGTAGATGTCCGGGTTGTTGCGCATCGCCGCATCGACGTCCGGCCGCGCCTTGGCGTTGGAGGTCGGGTAGCCGGTGAAGTTGCTGATCGCCGCCATGTTTTCCGGGCGCATCACGAAGTTGATGAAAGCGTAGGCGTATTCCGGGTGACGGGCGTCGACGGGAATGGCCATGGTGTCCATCCACACCGTGGTGCCTTCGCGAGGAATGCGGTAGTGGAAGGTGGTTTTCTTGCCGGCGCTGTCGGCCGTGCGCTGCGCCTGGGTCATGTCGCCGCTGTAGCCCAGGGACATGCACAGGTTGCCGTTGACCAGGTCGGTCACCGGTTGCGACTGGAACTTGCGAACGTACGGCCGCATCTTCATCAGCAACTCACTGGCTGCCGCCAGGTCTTGCGGTTTGGCGCTGCGTGGATCGCGACCCAGGTAATTGAGCACCACCGCCAACACTTCGTCTGGCGAGTCGATCATCGAGATGCCGCAGTCGGCGAATTTGGCCGCCAGCTCCGGCTTGAACAGCATGTCCAGGCTGTTGACCGGCGCGTCCGGCGCACGCTGGGCGATCTGCTCGGCATTGTAGGTCAGGCCGATGGTGCCCCAGGTATACGGCACCGTGGCTTTGCTCGAATGCTCATAGTGCGAGCGCAGCTTCTGCAAACCGGGCTCGACGTCGTTCAGGGCGGTGATTTTCGACTGGTCAAGCGGTTGCAGGCTGCCGGCGCGCATCAGGCGTTCGGCCACGGTGTCACCGGGGAAGATCAGGTCGTATCCGCTGCCACCAGCGAGCATTTTTGCCTCAAGGGTTTCGCTGCCGTCCATGACGTCATAGATCACCTTGATCCCGGTTTCGGCCGTGAACTTGCTCAGGGTGTCCTCGGCAAAATAATCGGCCCAGTTGTACAGCCGCAGGGTTTTCTCCTCGGCGTGCAGCACAGGCACTGCACAGCTCAACGCCAGGCCCATGGCCAGGCACAGCTTGTTGATCGTGTTCATGTCACACCCCTTGGGTTGCCCAGCGTGAATGGATCTGACGACCGTCCTGGGTCAGCAAGGCGCCGTACATGTCCGGACGGCGATCGCGGTAGATGCCCCAGGTCAGGCGGTCTTCGCGCATGGCCGCCAGGTCCAGGCTGTGCACCAGCACGCCGGTGCTGTCGCGGTCGGCTTCGGCGAGCAACTTGCCTTTGTGATTACAGATGAACGACGAACCGTAGAAGCTCATTTGCAGGGTCGGATCGGTGGTCGCCGCTTCCCGGCCGACACGGTTGGCCGCCACCACCGGCAGCAGGTTGGCGGCGGCGTGGCCACGCATGGTCATCTGCCAGTGATCCCGCGAGTCGAGGGTCGCGCAGCCCGGTTCCGAGCCGATGGCCGTGGGGAACAGCAGCACTTCGGCGCCCATCAAGGCCAGGCAGCGCGCGGTTTCCGGGAACCACTGGTCCCAGCAGATGCCCAGGCCGATGCGCCCGAACGCGGTGTCCCAGACCCGGAAACCGCTGTCGCCGGGGCTGAAGTATTCCTTCTCCTGGTAGCCGATGGCGTTGGGGATGTGGGTCTTGCGATACACGCCCAACAGGCGCCCGTCGGCGTCGGCCACGCTCAACGAATTGAAGTAGGCATTGCCGGCCTTCTCGTACCAGCTCAGCGGCAACACCACGCCGAGTTCCTTGGCCAGCGCGGCGAAGCGCTTGAGCACGTGGCTGTCGCGATACTCCTCGGCCAGCGCCAGGTGTTTGTGGTGTTGCTCGATGCAGAAATACGGCGTGGCGAACAGCTCCTGCAACAGGATCACCTGCGCGCCCTTGGCTGCGGCCTCGCGGACCAGTTGCTCAGCCTGGTCGAGGTTGTGTTTGAGGTCCCAGGTGCAGGGCATCTGGGTGGTGGCGATAGTCAGCAGCGTCATGGCATCAACCCCGCACCGGCCAGGCCGGCTGCTGCTGGGTGATGCAATGCACACCGCCGCCGCCATGGGCCAGATGGTTGATCCGCACCGGCACCACTTCGCGCCCGGGGAATGCCTGCGCCAGCACTTCGGCCGCGACCTTGTCGGCATCGATGCCATAGGCCGGCATGATGATCGCGCCATTGGCAATGTAGAAATTGGTGTAGGAAGCGCAGAACACTTCGGCCTCGGTGTCCACCGCATCGCTGGCCTCATAAAGCTCGATCAGCTCGAACTTGCGGCCCTGTGCATCGGTGGCCAGTTCCAGGGCGCGGCGGTTCTCGCGGGCCACTTCGGCGTACACCGATTGCTTGTCGTGGGTGGCGTCCACCAGCAGCACGCCGGGACGGGCGAAGGCGCACACGCCATCGACGTGGCCGTCGGTCATGTCGCCGGTCACGTAGTCCGGATCGCCCGGCAGCCAGATGGTTTTCTTCACGCCCAGCAGGCGGGTGAAGATCTCTTCGATCTCGGCCTTGGTCACGCCCGGGTTGCGGTTGGGGTTGAGCAATACCGATTCGGTGGTGATCAACGTGCCCTCGCCGTCCACATGAATGGCGCCGCCCTCGTTGCTCAGCGCCGTGCCGAAGCACTCCAGGCCCAGGTGGTTGAGCGCACGGCGGGCCAGGCTTTCGTCCAGATCGTGGGCCGACTTGCCGCCCCACGCATTGAAGCGCCAGCTCACACCGGCCAGGCCCTGCTGCGGATGGCAGACGAAGCTCGGGCCGGAGTCGCGGCACCAGCTGTCGTTGACCGCCAGTTCGATCAACTCGACGTTCGGCCCGCACCAGGCTTTGGCGCTGGCGACGGCTGATGGATCGACCACCAGTTTCACCGGTTCGAAGCGGGCGATGGCGTTGACCACGCGGGCAAAGTCCTCTTGAACCTGCGCCAGCGTCACCCGCCAGCCGGATTCCCAAAGGGTCTTGTTATGCGGCCAGACCATCCAGGTGGCGGCATGGGTGACCCACTCGGCCGGCATCATCCAACCACTGTCTTGAATAACGTTCTGCTGCATGACAAATACCTCTGAGTTAAGTCATTGTGTTCAATGAAAACGCCCTTGGCGGTCTTGGCATGCATGCTACGGCTAGCAAAACGGGCAAACAAACGATGGATTTTGCAGGCAACTGATTAGAGGAGCTTATCAATATGCTCAAACACTGGCCGCCCCTGAGCACCCTGCGCGGCTTCGAAGCCGCCGCCCGGCTGGGCAGTTTTCACAAGGCCGCCGAAGAGTTGCACCTCACCCAGTCGGCGATCAGCCAGCAGATCCGCAGCCTTGAGGCGTACCTGGAACAACCGCTGTTCCATCGCAGCGGGCGCAGCGTCAGCCTGACCGATGCCGGGCACGATCTGCTGAGCACCACCCAGGCGCTGTTGCAGCAACTGGCGGTAGGGATTCGCCGGTTGGGGCAATACCAGAAGCCCAATCAACTGGTGCTCAACACCACCCCGGCCTTTGCCCGGCACTGGCTGTTGCCGCGCCTGGGGGATTTCCGGCGCCAGCATCCGCAGGTCGACCTGTGGATTTTCAGCACCGATGAAGTGCCGGACATGGCCAGCCAGACCATCGACCTGGCGGTGCGCGACGACATCAGTTCCCAGGCCGAATGCAGCTTCAAGGTGCTGCATGCCGACCGCCTCTACCCGGCGTGTCACCCGAGCCTGATGGCCTTGCCGGCAGAACAACGCACCACCCTGCATGGCGAGCGGGAAATGGACTGGAGCCACTGGGCGGTGGAGTCGGGAATTGATGTGGGGCAGATGGATCAGGGGCTGAATTTTTCCGATCCGGGTTTACTGCTGGACGCGGCCTGCATGGGGCTCGGCATTGCGCTGGTCAGCCAGTTGCTGAGTCGACAGGCGCAAGCCAACGGGCTGTTGCAGCCGATGGTGGAGCAAACCATCCGCGGTCCGAACTGGGCGCTGCTGACCCATCGTGACAGCGAGAACATCCCGATGGCGCGGGCCTTCACCGGGTGGCTGGCCGACAATCTGGCGGCTGCTTGATTACTGCGCCGGGAAGGATTGCAGATAGGCCAACAGGTCTTCGATCTTCTCCGGATCGCTGAGGCCCCAGAAAATCATGCGGGTGCCGGGGACGACTTTCTTTGGCGCTTCGAGATAGGCGATCAGGGTGTCGCGGTCCCAGACCAGGTTGGCGGATTTCATCGCGTCGGAATACACGTAGTCCGTGGTGACGGCGGAGTGGCGACCGATCACGCCATTGAGCTGCGGGCCGAAGAAGGCCCGGGCCGATTCGCCAATCTGGTGGCAGCCGCTGCACAGGCGCTTGAACACTTTCTCCCCGGCCTGGGCATCGCCTGCAGCGGTGGCGGGCGTGCTCAGCAGGAGGGCCGAGGCGAAGGTCAGTGCGGCGATGGTTCTCATGTTGCGATTCCAGGGGGGTGATGCGGGGTATTGGAACATGCGGGATGGGGATTGCCCAAATTGGCAGATGACGCTGTGAACGTGCTGGCTTTTTTCATTTCGCTTGCGAACCAAGCAAGAACGGCAATCCGACTTATTTCAACTTTCGTCGTCTTTCTCTGTATTACTTGTAGGAAGTCTCCTGTTCGTTCCGCAATGTCTTGAATTGCCTCCAAGCCCACGTACTTTGTGTTCGCCCACTCTTTTCCGAGTCGGTGCGACTCATACAACCACAGCACGTGCCTGCCTAGCGCGTGAATAGACACGGAGTGCGTGCAATGGCAAAGGGATACTTTATTCGCGAAAGTAACAAGACCACCTGCGGAGGCAAAGTGTGGAAGGCGATACTCTCGTCATGATGTTTGGCTTTGCACACGCGCGCGACGGGGGCCGGGGTTTCCAGGGTAAAAGGCAATAGAACCTAGGTGATCTGTGACAGTGTCTCATTTTTTAATGGTGGAGCAATATGTACTCTCGGTGTTTCAATTTCTCAGTATACCGACTGATAAAAGGCTGTGCGCTCACAACGCTTTTTATCGCACCGGATTTAGCTTATGCAGCCATTACTGAAGAGGAGATGGAGCTTAATTGCCTTAAAGTCGATAAATACGCAACTGAAGGAGGGAGGTATTACGGGCTTAAGCAATATCCTAAGGCTAGGAGTCAATACGAGTTACAGGTCGGCTGGTCGGAGAGCTGTCAGCTTGACGAAGATAAAATTGCTATGGCCTACAACAACGTAGCTCTTACCTACGTACATGAAGGTGATATTCTTAGGGCCAAGGCATGGCTGAATATCTTGCCAAACGACAAAAGGTCAACCTTTAATCTAAATAAAATTAATAACAACATAAAAACCGCAGTAGAAGAATTGTCTTCTGAGCCAGGAGGTCAGTACTGGAGGTATTCAGGGGCTGCGTTATGGAATAGCATAATTATCAAGCCTCATGGTCGAAATTACAAAATTGATTTTTTTGGTTTTTACGCCGGCCTAATGGCAATGTACGGAGGACCCAATTCTGGAGAGTTCTCAACAGTGTTAGAGTTTAAAAATGGCAAGGCTCACTACGCAATGAATGATGATAATGAGGGCGACTGCCAGTATGACTTTGATATTGATGATGAACTACTCACTGTAACGCGAGTGGCAGGCGGGTCTTGCGGATTTGGTCATAACGTGAGCGCTGAAGGCATTTACCACAAAGTTGAGTCGTGAAATCTAATTCTATCATTCTTAAAGTGTTTTAAATATTTTTCATGGGCGAAAGTTATCTACACCATCAATTGCCGCACCGTCGTATTAACTGGCACAACTGCGTTAGTGATAACTATAAAGAGCAAGATTAATCAAATGGTAATATTTGCTCATTGGAAAGCATCTTACTACATGAACAATTTGTTTGCGTTCCTGCCCTATGCTGCCCTAGCTTTGCTTGGCCAAATAAAGATGCATAGGGCTTATTGGAAAAAACTTAAGTGAAGGAGGATCGAGAGTTGATGCCTCGTGGAAAAGCAATGTTGGTAGCAAAAAAATGCAAAAATTGCAGCATGACGAACGAGGGAGGTGTGGCGCGAATTAAAAACGGGCTCTGTTATAAATGTAGAAAGTCGTTGCACGATGCGAGTACGCCTAACAAACTAAGGAAGCCCCCTGCAAGACTGAAAGTCGCACTCATTGCTATATCCACTTGTTGTTTGCTACTAGCCACTTATTCAATTTACAACAACCATATTGTACTGCCTTATGGGGGAGGTCGTGGAAAATCCAGATTATTGAAATTCAATGGTTTGGGGATTGCAGCCCCAGCGCTGGCATTGATTATGTTCGCCGTTGGTTTATTGGCTATTACTGCATCTATTAATTATCGCTTTTCCAACAAGAAAGTTTGCGAGAGCATAATAGGGTACAGCCTGTGTGCAGGGATTTTTTTGTATTGGATATCTATTTTCTTTGCTGATGATATAAATCATAGGTGGACATTTTAAACAGCGGGAGCTATTCGCATTTTTCAATTACAGCGCGACTGCTAGTGCCCGTTCTGCCATCGGGTGTTTCGGGGTGCCAGAAACCCTAATCCCTTCGGCATTGCATTGCTCACTAACAGCGCGAATATTTTAACTCATTTAAAATTCAACATCACGACCGCTATCCCACCCCAGAGTAGAGCAACAACCAGCATTCCCGCATAAATTTTCAGCAGCCGTTTAAGGTAGTGAGGGAATTTTTTTATTTCAGCCTCACTCACTTCCCCATACCGGATATGAATCCGAGGCATCAGCACGATACCAGCAACCTGTGTAAGTACTGCTATCCTGCCAAACCACCCCTGCCGCCGAAGACCCTCCCCCCAAATATAGATAAAACGACTCGATTTCAAGTTATCCATCATCGAGTTCAGGTGACGCCTACTCAGATATAAACTAAATACAAAACTTACGCAGCTCAGCAGAATTGGGCCAGCTAGAAACCAGAAAGCCAGCCATGACTTCCAGAACCCTTCGCATGTCATTGCCAGAATTTCTCGTAAATTATTTCACCTATTCCCTCACCTGTTCTTTCGCCAGTTTTTGTTCCGTAATAAGCACCTACTCCGACTGTCGTAGCAAGACAGATAACGCCACCAATTCCTGTAGCCTCCAATAGCAGGCAAACCGGACGAGCAGTAATTGAAGCGCCTGCCGCTCCGGCCGCGCCCAAAGCGGTAGCTCCAAAAAACTTGCCTCCTTCCGTGAACCTGACCCTCTCGCAAGCTGCTCCCGAATCGCCAACGCAAACCTCTTGAATTGCCAGTAACGAAGAAACCGCGCCAATTCCAATACCGATATAGCCGCCGTTCTGCATGTACTTGGCTGCCCGGCTTACGGCATTCACATGATTGGAATACCCCGGGATATGTCCTGGCCCGCCGGCCTTGTCCCAATGATGCACCAGACTGCGAGTGGAAATGCCGAGCGCCGTTTTCAACTTGGGGTGATCACCCAAGGTAGTCTGGCCTCGTAAACGAGTGGAATTCAGCAGGTGTGCATCCAACTGGGTGAGCAGGTGCTTGCGATCGGCGAAAAACGACGGCGATCGCAGGTGGCCGTGCTGACGGTAATTATCCTGATGCAGGCGCTCAATTTTCTGGAGGATGTCACGCAGGCCGCCGAGATGCTTTTCCATTATCGCCGCGCTGACGCCAAGCACGGTTGAGCTGTCACCGAGATAATTCGCAATCTCCCCCGCATGGCGATGCATGAAGTCGGCTTCTCCCGGCGTCAGCGGGTCGAGGGCCGTCTTGACCTCTTGGGCGACCTGCATCAACCGGGCTTCCTGATAAGTACAGGAGGTGTTGTTCGGATCGCTCAACACGATCATCGAACCTGCCTTGATATCTCCTGTACCAGGGTTGAGCGCATTGAACTTGCTCATCACTGCAGCGGAGCGCGAAGGGAATAGAGTCGCTTCCAGCTGCTCGCGGGTCATGCTGTTGGGGACGACGTAGAAACCAGGTTCCGCTACATCGACTGTAGTGAATACGGGAGGAACGGGTTGGTTGGACGGCGCCAAAGCGGATTGACTCGGTGCTGCCGACTGAGGGGTTGCTGCGGGCGCTGTCGGTTGTGCAGCTCGCGTGGCAGGCTGGGATGCAGGGCTAGCGGCATTCCTGTAGCTCGCCGTTTCTACCGAGTGAATCAAGCGTGCCTTGCAGGGGCAGTTACTGTAGCTGTCCAGCGTACCCGCCATGCGCTTTCCATGGCTGATCATGTGGGAAATGCCGCCGACGATCTGATAGATCCCCTCGCTCTTGCCGCAGGTCACCCGGTCATCTTCCTTGGCATGGGCAACGCCGTACATCATGATCCGGGTGTCGCCATCCAGGACGGTGCCACCGCAGGTGGTCTTGTCATTCAGGCCGATGTAATAACCTTTGCTCATGGGTTGTTCTCCTTTTCATCCGGTCGGGTCCTGTAAATTTTCCGACCGTGGGTGGTGGCCGTCAGCGTCTTCTCCTGCTGAACGACCGGTCCTGAGGCTCTCTTTCGGCGCCTCGCTTCGTTGTTCAATCGGCGATGGCGGGCAGGAAATCCTCATCCATCGGCACACCCTCACGCACATGAAAAATACAGGCGCCCTGGGGTGTGTTGATGATCTGATCGCCGTTGCCCAGCAAGCTGCCTACCAGCGCAACATTACCGCTGGCGTCACCACTGCCGGTAACGATCTGCGCCGTACTGCCATCGGCATAAATGGCGTGATCGCCTTTGTGCGCAAGGCGCACAGTCCGACCATCTTCCAACGTAATTTCCACCGGTACTGCACCTCGCTGAATCACTCCACCGTCACGGGTTTGGCTACCCTCGGTAGCGAAACGGAATATGGCGATGGTGGGATGGGCCTTGATGAGAGATTCCTGCTGACGAACAATCGCTTGGGATTGCTCAGCAAATTGTGCAATTTGCTGCTCAGTGAAATCGGGGCCGTCGAGACTGCGCAGAAACTCAGGGGAAACTTCGTTGGTATACATGGGGCTCAGGGGTCCATTCATTTTCGAGGTTCCTTTTCCTTGGGATATGGCGCCACTTCCCTCAGGCAGGATCGCTAAAGGAATGACGGTAAAGACGGCGCTGGGAAACTAGCAGGTCGCGGCCTTGATGAAAGGGCCGGCGGGTGGAATAGGAAGTTTCGCGGAGTTAATTAGCCTTTTCCTACAGCAGAGCTTTTGTGGCGACGCTGGTTTGATAGGCGCTCCCACAGGGTGTTTTCCAATAGGATTTAGCCCCGGACGGATTTCAGTGTCTGCTCATCAATCCATGCAGCACGCCGAACCGCAGACCCGGTTCCGACGCAATCATGTGCGTGATGCCGAACACCTTGAACGCCGCGAGCATCAACACCAGGCCGCCGGGCAAAATGCTCAGGCGATGGGTGGGCAGGCCCGCCAACTTGAGATGCTTCACATGTTTGACTTCCAGCAGGCGCAACGACAGGCGCAACAGGCCGCCGTAGGTGATGCCGCTCTGGTCATCATCATTCAAGCCGTTGGCCTTGAGCACCTTGGCCAGCATCCGCGCCGTCCCTGATGAGCCGATCGCCTGCTGCCAGCCCATGGCGCGATAGCGGCGGGCAATGCGTTCGAACTGCACCGTGGCCGCGCGCTCGGCCTCCAGCAACGCTTGGGCCACGATCCGCCCGCCATGGAAGTAATGCGCGCCGAAGGTGCCGCTGCCGATGGCAATGCTTTCGGTGACCAGCAACTGGTCGCCACGACCGATGATCATCTCCGTGGAGCCACCGCCGATATCCACCACCAGCCGCGTGTTTTGCGCCGGCAAGGTGTGGGCCACGCCGGCGTAGACCAGTTGCGCCTCTTCGTGACCGGAAATGACGTCGATGCGAAAACCCAGATGCCGCTCGGCACTGGCCAGGAACAGCGGCGCATTGTCTGCTTCACGCACCGCACTGGTGGCCACCGCCCGTACGCGCCTGGCCTCGAAACCGCGCAATTTCTTGCCGAACCGCGCCAGCGCCTGCCAGCCCCGGTCCAGCGCCAACTCATCAAGCGCCCCGCCCTGCAGGCCTTCGGCCAGACGCACCGGTTCACGCAAGGTCTTCACCTCCTGGATGACCATCTGCTGGTTGCGCCTCACCGACTGGCCAATCATCAGGCGGAACGCATTGGAGCCCAGGTCGATGGCGGCAAACAGCGGGGCGTCTTTCATACGGGGTTCCTTGCACATTCATCTGCCGGCAGGCTGGCGGCCTGCCGGGCACTCGAGACGGATTGCGAGGATGTTGCCATGGCTTCGATGACACCCAGATGACACCAGTGGCCATCACCAATTCGTAACAAACTGTGACCAGGATCGGCTATGCCACCCACGACCCGAGTGCTCACCATGCTTTCCCTTCAGGACACCTTGATCCAGCGCATCCACCGCGAGCTGCTCGATATCAGTGACGAAGAGCTGGAACTGGAATTATCGGAAGACGGACACAACCTGGACGCCCTGTTCGATGAACACATCGAGGATGGCAGCGAGAAAGAGGCCCGGCGCCGCTACTTCGCCGAACTGTTCCGCCTGCAAGGCGAACTGGTGAAATTGCAGAGTTGGGTGGTCAAGACCGGGCACAAGGTGGTGATCCTGTTCGAAGGCCGCGATGCCGCCGGCAAGGGCGGTGTGATCAAGCGCATCACCCAGCGCCTCAACCCCCGGGTTTGCCGGGTGGCCGCCCTGCCCGCGCCCAATGACCGCGAACGCACGCAGTGGTATTTCCAACGCTACGTTTCGCACCTGCCCGCCGCCGGGGAAATCGTCCTGTTCGACCGCAGCTGGTACAACCGTGCTGGCGTGGAAAAGGTCATGGGGTTCTGCAATGACGACCAGTACGAAGAGTTCTTCCGCACCGTGCCGGAATTCGAGCGCATGCTCGCCCGTTCCGGCATACAGCTGATCAAGTACTGGTTCTCGATTTCCGACCAGGAACAGAACCTGCGCTTTCTCAGCCGCATTCACGACCCGCTCAAGCAGTGGAAACTCAGCCCCATGGACCTGGAGTCGCGCCGCCGCTGGGAGGCGTACACCAAGGCCAAGGAAATCATGCTCGAGCGCACCCACATCGCCGAAGCGCCATGGTGGGTGGTGCAGGCCGACGACAAGAAGAAGGCCCGCCTCAACTGCATCCATCACCTGCTCAGCCAGATGCCTTATGAAGAAGTCGAACTGCCGATGATCGAACTGCCCCAGCGCGAGCGCCAGAAAGACTACTCACGGGGACCTGTACCGCAGGAAATCATCGTGCCGGAGGTTTACTGACTCAACACAATTAGTCGGCAGTCAGCGAATTAACGGCATCCTGATGAATGGCCATCAAGCCGTCATCGAATCGTCATGAAGCGGGCGCCATACTCCAGTCATCCAATGCGTGCTTGAACTTTCTGCTGCCTCTCCCGGCGGCTTTTTTTTGCCTGAAATCCGGCTTACAGACACTCCTGCGCCGCACGCTCGAACGACGACGGCACAAACGCCGACGCCAGCAGCTTGCGCTCGTACAGGAACACCTTGCCGCCGCTCGAGGCTTTATAGGTTTCAAGCACGTTGTCCGCCGCCACTTTGCTCGATACGACGATCCGGTAGCTGCGCTGGGTCTGCGACACCGTTGGCGCCAGTGCATCGTGCTGCAACTTCGGCACCACGCAATGGGTGTATTCCTCGGGCGACTTGCTGGTCTGCAAGGTCATCGTCGGGTCGTTCGGCGTGGCACAACCGGCCAGCAGCAGCGAAGCGATTGCCAGAGTCGGGGTGAAAAAAGTGCGCATCAATCAGGTCCTGGAATAAATCGTTGGATTGCCCGCCGCTCAGTGGACGTCGGGCCAGTTAATTCGTTGTTGCAGTCAATCTGGCCGTTACCAACACCTTCAGCGACGCATCGAACTGTTTCAGCGCAGTCAGTTGCAGGTCGCGTTGCTGTTCGATTTGCGTGGCAATCTCGGGGGCGGCCTTGTCATGCACCCACACCGACGGCAGTTGTTTTTCCACCGCGCCTTCGGCCTTGCCGATGTATTGCAGGTTGGCGTCGTAGAACCGCGCGGCGAAACGCGCTTCGACCCGGTCGTTACGCTGGGTCAGCAACTGGTTGTGGGTATCGAGCATTACCACTACATCGGGATGCGCCTGCACCAGCGCATCGAGGTTGTCGTAGACCGTCACCGACAGAAAAGTCTTGTGCAGCGAGCTCATCAGCCAGTCGATGGCCAGGTCCGGATCGGAGCTGTCGACGAATGCCTGGCGAATCCGTGCATCCAGTGCATTCTTCGCACCGTTCAGCGCGACCGAGTGGTATTGCTCAAGGTATTGCAGGTTCTCCACGGTGTTTTCGCTGTAGAGCACCCCGACCGTCTGCCCGTATTGCAACCCGCCCTGGCTGCCGGTGATGGGCGGCAGATGGCAGGCGCGTGCGTCCTCGGCAAAGGCCGATGCGGTGGATGCAACACTGCCCAGCAACAAGGCAATCACAGCCAGTCGGGTCAAGATTTTCATCGCGCAGGTTCCTTGAGCAGCGTGTTCAATGCAGGCGATTTTCCGCCTTTGCGCAAAAAACAGAACTTGCGATGCTTGATGGTGACTATTGACTGAACCAATAGTGCATCTGGCGCAAACTTACCGGTCGATGTCGAACAAGCGGCTGTGCCGGGCGCCCAGGGTTCATTAGAGTGGCGTCTGCACTCAAAACCCGATCAAGGAATGGAACAATGGTGACCTGCTACCTGAAATACGTGCTCGATCCCTACCAGCTCGAAGCCTTCGAGCACTACGGCAAGCTGTGGATTCCACTGGTAGAGAAATTCGGCGGCCAGCACCACGGCTACTTTCTGCCGTCCGAAGGCGCCAACAACATCGCCCTGGCGCTGTTCACCTTCCCGAGCCTGGCGGCGTACGAGCATTACCGGCAGCAGTCGATGAACGATCCGCAGTGCATCGCCGCGTTCAAGTACGCCGAGGAGAAGAAATTCATCCTCAGCTATGAGCGTTCGTTCATGCGGCCGGTGTTTGGCTGACAGGATCGCTGGGTCAGTCTTTTTTCAGATCCAGGCAGTAGGTGTAGTAACCGGGGTCGCGCACCCAGCCCAGGGATTCATACAGGTGCTGGGCGGTGAGGTTGTCGGTGGCGGTTTCCAGGGTCATGCCCTTGCCGCCGGCCAGCCTGGCAAAATCCCGGGCGGTGTTCATCAGCAGCGTGCCGACGCCTTTGCCCCGGGCGGCGGGTGTGGTGAACAGGTCACCGAGCAGCCAGGTGCGGTGGGCGTCGATCGAGGAAAAGGTCGGGAACAGCTGGACGAAGCCGAGGTCTTCACCGTCGCTGTCCCGGGCAAGAAAAATCACCGACTCGTCCCGGGCCAGTCGCTCGGCGATGAAGGCGCGTGATTGCGCAAGGTTCGACGGCTGCTCGTAGAACATCCGGTAGGCGTCAAACAAAGGGGCGATCTGGTCGATGTGCGATGCGTCGGCGCGCAGGGCCTGAATAGCCATGAGGGTGCTCCATTGCGGTCTCAAGGAATTACAGACTAGCAATGACGAAGGACCAGCGACGGATAATTTGTCCCGACGAAGATCAACTGTAGGAGCCGGCTTGCTGGCGATCCAGTCGGCGCGGTGTGTCAGGTGGACCGCTTTCGCTGGCAAGCCAGCTCCTACAGGGTTTTGTGTGGATCAAACCCGCACGTTACGCCCCGGCAGCGAAGTCCGCTGGCTGCTCTCCCAGCCCTCGACCAACCCCACCGGCACATCCGCTGATGGCAGCATCTGCACGCCACGCACCAGATCGGACGCCCGCTCGGCAAGCATGATGGTCGGCGCATTGAGGTTGCCGTTCGGCTCGGTCGGGAACACCGACGAATCGATCACCCGCAGACCGGCGATGCCGCGCACGCGCAATTCGGAATCGACCACCGCCATGTCATCCTCGCCCATGCGGCACGAACCGCACGGATGGTAGGTGCTTTCCAGGTTGTCACGGACGAAGGCGTCGAGGTCTTCATCGCTGGTCACCTGCGCGCCCGGGGCGATTTCGCCGTCGCGGAAGCGGTCCATGGCTTTCTGCCCGATGATTTCGCGGGTCAGGCGAATGCAGCGGCGGAAACCTTCGCGGTCCTCTTCACGCTCCAGATAGTTGAAGCGGATCTCCGGATGCTCGTACGGGTCCGCCGAGCGCACGCGCACGTAACCACGGCTTTTCGGTTTGTTCGGCCCGGTCAGCACCATGAAACCGTGGCCCTTGATCGGCTTGTTGCCGTCGTAGCGCATCGCTGCCGGCAGGAAGTGGAACTGGATGTCCGGCCAGCGCAGGCCCTTCTCGGAGCGGATGAAACCACCGGCCTCGAAGTGGTTGGTGGCGCCCAGACCGTCCTTGAACAGCAGCCAGCGCAGACCGATCATCAGCTTGCTCAGCGGGTCCATCTTGTTGTTGAGGGTCACCGGTTCCTTGCAGCCGAACTGGATGTACACCTCGGCGTGATCCTGCAGGTTCTCCCCTACTCCCGGCAGGTCGTGGCGTACGCCGATCCCGGCCTTGCGCAGGACGTCCGCCGGGCCGATGCCCGAGCGTTGCAGCAGGTGCGGCGAACCGATAGGCCCCGACGAGATCAGCACTTCGCGGTTGCAATACACCTGGTGGGTCTGGCCACCGTGGTCATACATGACCCCCACCGCACGCTTGCCTTCGAGGATGATCTGGCGCGTCATCGCGTGGGTGATCACCGTCAGGTTCGGACGGCCCATGGCCGGGCGCAGGTAGGCGTTGGCCGTGGAGCAGCGCACGCCGTTTTTCACGGTCATGTGCATGGCGCCGAAACCTTCCTGCATGTAGCCGTTGCAGTCTTCGGTCTTGATGTAGCCCGCCTCAGCGCCGGCTTCGACCCAGGCGCCGTACAGCGGGTTTTTCATGTGGTTGCCGTTGGTGGTGTGCAGCGGTCCGGTCTGCCCGCGATAGCTGTCACCGCCCGACTCGTAGCTCTCGGCGCGCTTGAAGTACGGCAGGCAATTCTTGTAGCCCCAACCCTCGGCACCGAGGGATTCCCACTCGTCGAAGTCCAGTGCGTGGCCACGGATGTACACCAGGCCGTTGATCGACGACGAGCCGCCCAGCACCTTGCCCCGTGGGCAGTGAATGCGCCGGCCGTTGAGGAAAGTCTCCGGCTCGGTTTCGTAGCGCCAGTTGTATTTCTTGGTGTTCATCGGGATCGAGAATGCGCTCGGCATCTGGATCACTACGCTCTTGTCACTGCCGCCGAATTCCAGGACCAGCACCGAGGTGGCCGGGTCTTCGCTCAGGCGGTTGGCCAACACACAACCTGCCGAGCCTGCGCCGATGATGATGTAGTCGTATTTTTGTGTGGTCATTCTTTGCGTGGTCATAGCTATCTCCCGACCGTCGATTCAGTGAGTACCCGCAGTGGCTGCTGTTTGTGGGTCAGCGTGTCGCCGGTGGTGTATTGCGGCGAGTTTTTCTCGATCTGCTGGATCACCACTTCTTCGCGTTTCAGGTCGATCGAGCGGCTCAGCCAGTAGTACGCCAGGCCCGAGACGATCAGCCCGACCAGCCAGGCGATGTCGATGCTGCCCAGCGCCTTGGCGAGCGGGCCGACATACACCTCGCGCTGTTCAACGCCGTCGAAGATGTAGAAGAACGGGATCATCGAGATAAAGCCGATGGCATAGGCGGCGATGCCGCGCAGGCCCCAGCTGCCGTAGATGTTGCCGTGGGGCATGAAGAAGTGCGGGATGGCGTAGCGGCCCTTGCGCACGAAGAAGTAGTCGGTGAGGTTGACCGAGGTCCAGGGCACCAGGAAGTACAGCATCACCACCAGGTAGATGCCCAGCACCGACAGGCCTTTGCCGGAACTCTGGATGCTCAGGGCGACGCCCAGTTGCAGCAGGATCACAAATGCGATGGCGAGGATGCGAGCCCTGCGGGTTGGCTCGATGTGCTTGATCGAGTCGACGCAGGTCAGCGTGGTCAGCTTGGCGCTGTAGATGTTCATCGCGATCACCGGCAGGAACGCCAGGATAGTGACCACCACCACCGCCGTGCCCATCAGCGGCGACACGGTGTTGCCGACTTGCCCGAGGGCCACCAGCACGTCAGTGGAGTGCAGGTGATCGGCCAGCCAGCCACCCACGGAAATCATCCACGCACCGGACAACGAGGCACCGAGGAACACCACGGCGATCAGCTTGCCGCTGGAGGTGTTCTTCGGCAGATAGCGCGAGTAGTCCGACACGTACGGGGCGTAGGCGATGTTGTAGCTGGCGGCCGCCGCAAACTGCGCGATGAAACCGGTCCAGTTGAAACCCAGTGGCTCGCGGGCCACTTCGCCTTCGGCGAGTGCCGGCAGCACCGCATCCGGCACCCAGCCCATCACCACCGCCACGGTCACCAGGCCATACAGCGGCAGCGACAGGAACAGCGCCCATTTGAAGCTGCGGTGCATCCAGTCATGGCCGAGAATCGCCAGCACCGCCGCCGGTATGGTCACCGCCACCGCGATCACCGCGGGGTTGAAGCCGAACAGCGTGTGCAGCCCCTGCATCATCAACACCAGGTTGACGATGTTGAAGCCGGCGAACACGAACAGCGTCGCCAACAGCACCAGGATCACCCCGCGATAACCGAACTGTGCACGGGACTGGATCATCTGCGGCAGGCCGAGGTGTGGGCCCTGGGAGCCGTGAAACGCCATGAACAGCGTGCCGAACATGATGCCCAGCGTGCCGGCCAAGGTGGTCCACAGCGCGGTCAGGCCGACGCTCGGGCCGACGAAGCCGATGGTCATGGTGAAGAAGGTGAAATTGCCGAGAAACCAGAACGGGCCCTGGCTCGACAGTTTGTCGGTGCGCTCGCTCTCGGGGATGAAGTCGATCGAATGCGCCTCGACGACGGATTTTTCGTCGAGGCTGGACACGCTCGTGGCGGACTTGGCGTTAGTGTTCATGATGGACTCTTATTGTTGGAAGATCATGACGAGATAACCGCGTTCTTTCCCTGTGGGAGCGAGCCTGCTCGCGAAAAACGTTAACGATGACGAGGGCTGCCTGAATGTGCGCGGCGCTCTGACGTCTTTCGCGAGCAAGCTCGCTCCTACAAGGGGTGAGCTCACGCGTGCCTACCTGGCGTTGTGGCTGGAACCGAAAACCTGTAGGAGCGAGCCTGCTCGCGATGGTCTCAAGAGCACCGCGTTTAACCAGCAAGCCCGCGTAATCGTTAGCGACCATCGCGAGCAGGCTCGCTCCTACAAGGGGCGTGTCAGCTTGGTAAGGTGATCCACACCGCCTTGGTTTCGAGCAGGTAGTCGAGCTGCTCGGCGCCCAGGTCCTTGCCGAAGCCGGACTGTTTGTAGCCACCGAACGGCATCGACGGGTCGAGGGTGCCGTGGGCGTTGACGTAGACCGAGCCTGCTTTCAGACGCGGAATCAGGCTGTGCACCTTGCCCAGGTCGTTGGAATACAGGGCCGCCGCCAAGCCGTAGGGCGAGTCGTTGGCCAGGGCCAGTGCGTCCTCTTCATCGTCGAACGCTGCGGTGACCAGCACCGGGCCGAAGATCTCTTCCTGGACGATGCGCATGTCGTTGCGGCAGTTGGCGAAGATGGTCGGCTCGACGAAGAAGCCAGGGCCATCGACCGGTTGGCCGCCGTAGACCAGTTCGGCGCCTTCAGCCTTGCCGGTTTCGATGTACTCGGTCACGCGCTGCTTTTGCAGGGCCGAGACCAGCGGGCCGATGAAGCAATCAGGATCCAGGCCCGGAGCCATTTTCAAGGTGCGCGTGTAGGCGATCAGCTCACGCAGGAATTCGTCGTAGACGCTGCTATGAATATAGGCCCGTGTACCGGCGTCGCATACCTGCCCGGAGTTGAAAAACACGCCGTTGGCGACCGCTTGGGCGGCGGCCGGGATGTCGGCGTCGGCGCAGACGATGACCGGTGATTTACCACCGAGTTCGAGGGTCAGGCGCTTCATGTCATCCAGCGCTGCGCGGCCGACCGTCTGGCCGACCGGGGTCGAACCGGTGAAGGTCAGTTTGTCGATGCCCGGGTGGGTGGCCATGGCCGCACCGACCACGCTGCCGCGCCCGGTGACGATGTTGATCACGCCGTCGGGAATGCCCGCTTCCTGCACCAGTTCAGCGAAGCGCAGGGCCGACAGCGAAGTCAGTTCGGCGGGCTTGACCACCACGGTGCAACCGGTGGCCAGCGCCGCACCGAGCTTCCAGGCCATGGTTTGCAGCGGGAAGTTCCACGGCACGATGGCGCCGACGACGCCGACCGCTTCCTTGCGGGTATAGGCCAGGTAGTTGCCCGGCAGCGACGGTTCGACGGTACGGCCATGGAGCTTGGTGGCCCAGCCGGCGAAGTACCGCAGGGTGTCGACGGTGCCCTGGATGTCCACGTCCTTGGCGAAGGCCACGGATTTGCCCATGTCGATGGATTCGATTTCCGCCAGCTCGGCGGCGTTCTGTTCGATCAGGTCGGCCAGGCGTTGCATCATGCGCTCGCGCTCGGCCGGCTTGGCCTGACGCCAGGCGCCGCCGTCGAACTGGGCGCGGGCGGCTTGCACGGCGCGGTCCAGGTCAGAGGGGGTGCCCATGGGAATGCGGGTGATCAGGCCTTCGGTCGACGGCTCGATCACATCGGAGGTCTGGCCGTCGCTGGCTTCGACCCAGGCGCCGCCGATGAACATTTTCTGGACCTTGCTGAGGAAGGTCTGGGTGGCTTCGCTGACGCCGAATTTCTGCAGGTAACTTTTGACGATCGTGTCCATTTTTGTTCTCTCTGCCCGGCAGTCAGAGCCTGCCGGGTCACTGGTTTCGATGATCAGGCTGATGCGGCTTCGCTCTCGGCGGCGGCCCGCACCTTGCCACGCTCGTGGAAGATGAAACCGATGCTGTTGAGCAGCAGTTGCGCGGCCAGGATCGAGGTCATGCCGGTCGGGTCGTACACCGGCGCCACTTCCACCAAGTCCATGCCGACGATGTTGCCCTTGCTGCGCTTGGCCAGGGCCTGGATGATTTCCAGCACTTCGTAGTAGAGGAAGCCGCCGTGGCTCGGGGTGCCGGTGCCGGGGGCGATGGACGGGTCGAAACCGTCGATGTCGATGGTGATGTAGTAGTTGATATTCTGAGGGATCAGCGCCAGCACACCCTCGACGCCGAGGCGACGCACGTCGCGCACCGAGAGGATTTTCGAGCCGGCTTCGTGGGCCGCTTCGTAGTCGTCGCGGTTGGACGACGACACGTTGCGGATGCCCATCTGGGTCATGCCGACGATGTGGTTCATTTCGGACGCGCGGCGCAGCGGGTTGCCGTGGCCGTAGCGCACGCCGTGGCGTTCGTCGACGAAATCCAGGTGTGCATCGAAGTGAATGATGTGGATCGGACCGCGACCTTCGAAGGCCTTGATCACTGGCGCATGCACCGAGTGATCGCCGCCGAGCACCACCGGCATCACGCCGGCGTCGAGGATCTTGCGTACGGCGTATTCGGTGTTCTTGTTACTGGTGACCATGTCGGTGTGGACGATGTCGGCATCACCGACGTCGACCATGCGCACGTCCGATGCGGTGAGGTACATCACGTCATCTTCGTGGTCGTAGGCGCCGGCGTGGCCGAAGGAAAACAGCGTCGATGCTTCACGAATCCCGCGTGGTCCGAAGCGTGCGCCGGAGCGCCACTGGGTGCCCATGTCGTTGGGCACGCCGAGCACCGCGACGTCGGCATCCAGTGCATCCCAATCGGTGCACACCGGGGATTTGCCAAAGGTGCAATGACCCACGAATGGCAGGTTCAGGCGACCGGATTCATAACCGTTGTTCGACATTTCTAGCCTCTCCACTTCTTGTTATCGGCTTGACGGACTGCAAGGCGACCGCCGTTGGAAAGACTATGGGCGCAGGTTTTCGTGGAAAAAATGCTAAACATCAGATACTCATATCGGCATTCCCGATGCATCCCCATGCCGGAGGTCCAAGATGATCCAGCTGCACGATGTCGACCTGAAACTGCTCAGGGTGTTTGCCACGATTGTCCGCTGTGGCGGCTTCTCGGCCGCGCAGGCGGCGCTCAACGCCGGGCAGTCGACCATCAGCGAACAGATGACCCACCTGGAAACCCGCCTCGGGGTCAAACTCTGCCAGCGCGGGCGCAGCGGCTTTCGCCTGACCGAACAGGGCGTGGCAATTCACGAAGCCACCCAGCGCCTGCTGTCGGCGGTGGAGAATTTCTGCATGGACGCCGACGTGCTGAAGCAGCACATCAGCGGCAAGCTCAACCTGGGGATCATCGACACCACGATCACCGACCCCGACTCGCCGATCCCGCGCACCACCCAGCGCTTCGTCTCCCGAGGCCATGACGTACACCTGAACGTGTACGTCGGCACCCCGGCGGAACTCGAAGAGCGGGTGCTCGACGGTCGTTTGCACCTGGCCATCGGGCACTTCCCGATCCATCTGCCGGGCCTGTTGCAAGCGCCGCTGTACCAGGAAGCGCTGGGCTTGTATTGCGGGCGCCGCCACCCGTTGTACGGCAGCCAGGCTGAAGGCGAGGAACTGCTCGAAGAAGTCGCTGCCGGGCGGATCGTGGTGCGCGGCTACATGCAGCAATACGACCTCGAACACCTGGGCGTCAGCAAGGCGGCCGCCACCGTGGACAACATCGAAGCCACCGCGATCCTGATCATTTCCG
This sequence comes from Pseudomonas sp. PB101, assembly GCF_009764265.1. Classification (GTDB taxonomy): domain Bacteria; phylum Pseudomonadota; class Gammaproteobacteria; order Pseudomonadales; family Pseudomonadaceae; genus Aquipseudomonas. The sequence goes on along the minus strand of NZ_RWIR01000079.1, from coordinate 81,812 downwards.
GCGCCTACCTGGGATTTCTGCCCGAGCATTTCGCCGCCCAATGGGTCAAGAGCGGTGAGATGCACCAGTTGGCACCCGCGAGCCTGCGCCTGAAATCGCCGTTCGACGTGATCACCCGGCGCGGCACGGCACCGCCGCCGATCCTCCAGGCGTTCCTCGAGGACCTGGCCGCCAGCGCCCGCAAAACCGGCACGCCGTGAGGTGACACTCGCCAAATTGAAATTTTGCCGGGCATACTGATTTCAGTTCGCCAACCTTGCAGGCCCGTCATGCGCATCCACGTCACCTTCATCGACCGCGTCGGAATCACCCAGGAAGTGCTGGCCCTGCTCGGTGGACGCAGTTTCAACCTGGACGCCGTGGAGATGGTGCCGCCGAACGTCTACATCGACGCGCCGACCCTCGGTACCGAGGTGCTGGAGGAGTTGCGCGAAGCGCTTTTCGGCGTACACGGCGTGCAAGCGGTGACCATGGTCGACATCCTTCCGGGGCAACGTCGGCGCCTGCAACTGGACGCGCTGCTGGCCGCCAGTTCCGACCCGGTGCTGGCGGTGGATGACCGTGGCCATGTGCTGCTGGCCAACCCGGCGCTGATCGCCCTGTGCGGGCGCGAACCGGCCGGTGAATCGCTGACCGCACTGTTCGACGATGCCGACTTGCAGCGCACCTTGATCGCTCAGCATTTCCGCCTGCCGATGCACGAGGTCAGCCTGGGCGGCCAGACCTTGCTGCTCGACGCGATGCCGATCACCGACGCTGGCGCCCTGCTCACCCTGTACCAACCCAATCGCATCGGCGAACGCCTGTCGGCGCTGCACCATGACCATGCCGAAGGCTTCGATGCGCTGCTCGGCGAATCGCCGCCGATCCGCGCGCTCAAGGCCCGCGCCCAACGGGTGGCGGCCCTCGATGCGCCGTTGTTGATCCAGGGTGAGACCGGCACCGGCAAGGAGCTGGTGGCCCGCGCCTGCCATGCCATCAGCCCACGGCACGACGCACCGTTCCTGGCCCTGAACTGCGCGGCACTGCCGGAGAGCCTGGCCGAAAGCGAGCTGTTCGGCTACGCCCCCGGCGCCTTCACCGGCGCGCAACGGGGCGGCAAGCTCGGCCTGCTGGAACTGGCCGATCAGGGCACGGTGTTCCTCGATGAAGTGGGGGAAATGTCACCCTATCTGCAAGCCAAGTTGCTGCGTTTCTTGAGCGATGGCTGCTTCCGTCGGGTCGGTGGCGACAAGGAAGTGCGGGTCAATGTGCGGGTGCTCAGCGCCACTCACCGCGACCTGGAAAAAATGGTCGCCGAGGGGCGTTTCCGTGAAGACCTGTTCTACCGCCTCAACGTGCTCAACCTGCAGGTGCCGCCGCTGCGCGAACGCGGTCACGACATCCTGCTGATGGCCAACCACTTCATGCAACAGGCCTGCGCGCAGATCCAGCGACCGCCGTGTCGTTTGGCACCGAGCACCTTCAGCGCCCTGCTCGGCAACCGCTGGCCGGGCAACGTACGACAACTGCAAAACGTGATCTTTCGCGCGGCGGCGATTTGCGAAAACCCGCTGGTGGACATCGACGACCTCGACATTGCGCGCACGGCGGTGGAGCGGCAGAACGACGGCGAAGTCGGCAGCCTGGAAGAGGCGGTTGGCGACTTTGAGAAGAACCTGCTGGAGCAGTTGTATCGCAGTTATCCGTCCAGTCGGTTGCTGGCGGCGCGGTTGCAGACGTCCCATAGCGCGATTGCGATTCGCCTGCGCAAGTACGGCATTCCCGGCAAGCCCTGATCCCTTTTGGGGGATCACTATCCCACAACAAACACTGGAACCTGTGGGAGCGGGCTTGCTCCGGGCGGCGTTCCGACGATGACGGTGGACCAGCCAACATCAAAGTTGAATGTCAGTCAGCTATCGCGGGCAAGCCCGCTCCCACAGGACTTGCGTCGTCGCTGAATCAATGTCTGAAAATCGATACAGCGTAGCGAAATCAAGACAAAACCTTTCCCGCCTGCAATTACTGCGTCTGCGCCCACAGCCCTGCCTGCCTGTATTGATTTCAATACAAATAAAATCGCTCGCACCTAATAAAATAACTTCAAGCCATTGATTTAAAACAACTAATAAACATTGGCACCACCCTTGCTATCACTCCTCCAACCCCGCTCGTCGCCCCGCCACGAGCCTTAAAACAATAAGGAGTTGATATGAGCGAATTGCGTTTCACCGTCGATCACGAATGGTTGCGCCTTGAGAGCAATGGCCTGGTCACCGTCGGCATCACGGCGTTTGCCCAACAGGCGCTGGGGGATGTGGTGTTCGTTCAGGTGCCGGAACTGGGCGCCTTCGATGCAGGTGCTGAAGTGTCGGTGCTGGAATCGGTGAAGGCCGCCAGCAGTATCGGCATGCCGCTGGACGGTGAAGTGGTCGAGATCAACGGGGCGCTCGAGAGCACCCCGGAACTGGTCAACGAAGACCCGTTGGGCGAAGGCTGGTTCTTTCGCTTCAAACCGGTCGACATCGAAGCGCTGAGCGATCTACTGGATCAAGACGCCTATGAGCGCCTGACCGCCGAACACGCCGACGCCTGAAGCCCCCGAATTCAAAAAAAGGACCACACCATGTTCAGCAAGCACGACCAGATCAAAGGCTACGACGACGAACTGCTGGCGGCGATGAACGCCGAGGATGCGCGGCAGGAACACCATATCGAACTGATCGCCTCGGAAAACTACACCAGCCAACGGGTGATGCAAGCCCAGGGCAGCGGCCTGACCAACAAGTACGCCGAAGGGTACCCCGGCAAGCGTTACTACGGCGGCTGCGAGCACGTCGACGTGGTCGAGCAACTGGCCATCGACCGCGCCAAGCAACTGTTCGGCGCCGACTACGCCAACGTCCAGCCGCACTCCGGCAGCCAGGCCAACGCGGCGGTTTACCTGGCCCTGCTTCAGGCCGGCGACACTGTGCTGGGCATGAGCCTGGCCCACGGCGGTCACTTGACCCACGGCGCCAAGGTGAGTTTTTCCGGCAAGCTGTACAACGCCGTGCAGTACGGCATCGACACCCGCACCGGCCTGATCGACTACGACGAAGTCGAGCGCCTGGCCGTCGAGCACAAGCCGAAGATGATCATCGCCGGGTTCTCGGCCTATTCGAAGACCCTGGACTTCCCGCGCTTCCGCCAGATCGCCGACAAGGTCGGTGCCTATTTCTTCGTCGACATGGCCCACGTCGCCGGGCTGGTGGCCACGGGTCTGTACCCCAATCCCCTGCCCTACGCCGACGTGGTCACCACGACTACGCACAAGACCCTGCGCGGTCCGCGTGGCGGTTTGATTCTGGCCAAGGCCAACCCGGAGCTGGAGAAGAAGCTCAACGCCGCGGTATTCCCCGGTGGTCAGGGCGGCCCGCTGATGCACGTGATCGCCGCCAAGGCCGTGTGCTTCAAGGAAGCGCTGGAACCGGCGTTCAAGACTTATCAGGCACAGGTGATCCGCAACGCCCAGGCCATGGCGCAGGTGTTTATCGAGCGCGGTTATGACGTGGTGTCCGGCGGCACCGACAACCACCTGTTCCTGGTCAGCCTGATCCGCCAGGGCCTGACCGGCAAGGACGCCGACGCCGCCCTCGGCCGCGCCGGCATCACCGTGAACAAGAACGCGGTGCCCAATGACCCGCAATCGCCGTTCGTGACCTCCGGCCTGCGCATTGGTACGCCGGCGATCACCAGCCGTGGCTTCAAGGAAGCGCAAAGCATCGCGTTGGCGGGATGGATCTGCGACATCCTCGATCACCTCGGCGATGCCGATATCGAGGCCAATGTCGCCCGCCAGGCCGCCGCCCTGTGCGCGGACTTCCCGGTCTACCGCGACTGAGCAAACACGACAAAACCCTATGGAAAAAACCCTGTGGGAGCGAGCTTGCTCGCGATGGGGCCATTACATTCAGCATTGATGTTGAATGAAAGTCCGCCATCGCGAGCAAGCTCGCTCCCACAGGGTCTCCCACAGGTTCAGTACCCTGCTGCACAAGGAAATCACCATGAATGCCATTGTCGATTCAACCGGCAAGATCCCGGCCAAAGTAGAAATCGGCACCAAACTGCGCGGCGCGGAAAAAGTCGCGCGGATTCCGGTGAAGATCATTCCCACGGATGAATTCCCGCGCAAGCCCGACTGGATTCGCGTGCGCATGCCGATCTCTCCCGAGGTCGACCGGATCAAGCAACTGTTGCGCAAGCACAAGCTGCACAGCGTCTGCGAAGAAGCCTCGTGCCCGAACCTCGGTGAATGTTTCTCCGGTGGCACCGCGACCTTCATGATCATGGGCGACATCTGCACCCGGCGCTGCCCGTTCTGCGATGTCGGCCATGGCCGGCCCAAACCGCTGGACGCCAACGAGCCGATGAACCTCGCAGTGGCCATCGCCGAACTGCGCCTGAAGTACGTGGTGATCACCTCGGTGGACCGCGACGATTTGCGCGATGGCGGCGCTCAACACTTTGTCGATTGCCTGCGCGAGATCCGCAAGCTGTCCCCCGGCATTCAACTGGAAACCCTGGTGCCGGATTATCGTGGACGCATGGACGTGGCCCTGGCGATCACCGCCCATGAGCCGCCGGATGTGTTCAACCACAACCTTGAAACCGTACCGCGCCTGTACAAGGCCGCGCGGCCGGGTTCGGACTTCGAGTGGTCGCTGGACCTGCTGCAGAAATTCAAGCAAGCGGTGCCTCATGTGCCGACCAAATCCGGCCTGATGCTGGGTCTTGGCGAAACCGACGAGGAAGTCATCGAGGTCATGCAGCGCATGCGCGAGCACGACATCGACATGCTGACCCTCGGCCAGTACCTGCAACCGTCCCGCAGCCACCTGCCGGTGCAGCGTTTCGTGCATCCGGACACCTTTGCCTGGTTCGCCGAGGAAGGCACGCGTATGGGCTTCAAGAACGTGGCGTCCGGACCGCTGGTGCGTTCGTCCTATCACGCCGATCAACAACTTCATGGAGGTACAGACGGTTTCAAGCCATGATGGAATGACTGGTCATGCATGGAGCCGTTCCCGATGTCGCGTTCACCCTGTCTGTTGTTGCTGTGCCTGAGCCTTGCCACGCCGTGCATGGCCGATGAGCCGAAGCCCGGGCACATGGTGTATGTGCGCAGCGTCGACCCAAGCATCGAGCAGGACATCCGCTACGCCAGCGCCCACAACTTCACCGGGCACCCGCTCGACGGTTACCAGGCGGCGGAGTGCCTGCTGTCGGAGGACGCTGCAAAGGCATTGGCCCGAGTGCAAAGCTCGCTGAAAGCCGAAGGCTACGGCTTGAAGGTATTCGATTGTTATCGCCCGACCCGCGCGGTAGCGGACATGGGTCGCTTCGCCACCGAACCCGGCGACCCGCTCAAGACCGAGTTCTATCCACGGGTCGACAAGCAGGACTTCTGGCGCCTGGGCTATGTGGCCCGGGTGTCCAACCACTCCCGGGGCAACACCGTCGACCTGACCCTGACCGGCCCCGACACCCTGCCAGCCGACACCTGGACGCCTTCCGCCACGCCTGTGGATTGCACCGCCCCTTACGGCCAGCGCTGGCACGACGGCGCGCTCGACATGGGCACCGGTTTCGATTGCTTCGATGAGCGGGCGCACACCGATTCGACGCTGATCAACACCACGGCCAAAGCCCATCGCCAGCGCCTGACCAGTGCCATGGCCAAGGAAGGCTTCGTGGGTTATTCGGCCGAGTGGTGGCACTTCACCTACAGCGGGAATCCGCCGAAGCCGGACGTCATGGACTTCCCCATCACGCCTCTGCAGCCATGAAGCCTCTGATCAGAACCCTGTTGGCGCTGCTTTTTCCGCTATCCGCGATGGCCCAGGGACTCGACGACAGCGATCAACTGATCGTGGTCACCAGCAAGAACTGGGATGACATCCAGGCCACTGCCCAGCGCTATGAACGACACGGGCAGAACTTGCAGAAATTCGAAGCGCCCTTTGCAGTGGTGCTCGGCAAGAACGGCATGGGCTGGGGCAAGGGACTGCTCGATATCGGGCAACCTGAAGGACCGGTCAAACAGGAAGGCGACGGCAAGGCGCCGGCCGGAATGTTCAAGCTGGGCACGGCGTTCGGCTATGCGCCTTCGGCCGAAACCCGCCAGCCTTATCTACCGCTGACGCAGACCATCGAATGCGTGGATGACAGCCAATCCACGCGTTACAACGAACTGGTCGATGGCGCGGTCGTCGACAAAGACTGGAGCAGTTCCGAACGGATGCGTCGCTCGGATGAGCTGTACCGACAGGGCATCTTCATCCAGCACAACACCCCGGCCTCGCCCGCTGCCGGTTCGTGCATTTTCTTCCACATCTGGCGTGGGCCCACGGCGCCGACCCGTGGCTGTACGGCCATGGACCCGGCGGATATCGCGCGGTTGTTCGATTGGCTGGATCCGGGCAAATCCCCGGTGCTGGTGCAACTGCCGCAAGCACAGTACGAACGGTTGCGTGAGCGCTGGAAGTTGCCTGAGCGCTAACCCTGTGGTGAGGGGGCTTGCCCCCTCGCCACAAAAGCCCCTTGCCACAAAAGCCCATCGCCACAAATGCGGGGGTTAACCTCGCTCAACCACCACCGCACTCATCGACGGCCTGGCCAGCGCGTAATAGATCACCCCCGGCACCAGCAGCCCGACGATCCAGGAAATATCCACGCCGCCCAACTGCGCAACCATCGGCCCGGAGTAGAAATGGGTGTCGACAAAAGGTAGCTGGATCAACACGCCGACCACATAGACGCTGATCCCCAGCACGTTCCAGCGACCGTAGCGGCCGTTCGGGTCGGACAGCGCCGGAACGTCGTAACGCTCCTTGTTGATGAAGTAGTAGTCCACCAGGTTGATCGCGCTCCACGGGGTGAAGAACGTCAGCAAAAACAGGATGAAGTACTTGAACGAGTTGAGGAACGAGTACTGCCCCAGCAACGCCAGCGTGGTGGACGCCGCGACGATCAGCAGCACAAACAACATGCGTTGGCGGGCGGTGATTTCCAGGCGACGGCGAAAGCCGCTGATGATGGTGGCGATGCACATGAAGCTGCCGTAGGCGTTGAGGGTGGACACCGTGACCTTGCCGAACACGATGCTCAGGTACAGCAAGGACGCGATCACCCCGCTGCTGCCCAGGCCGACAATGGTCGCCACTTCATGCCCACGGAAATTCGCTCCGGCCAATGCGGCGGCAAACACCCCCAGCACCATCGAAGCCTGGGCCCCCAGCACTGTGCCGAGACCGACGGCGGCAAAGGTTTTCCACGACGAAGTCTTGCTCGGCAGGTAACGCGAGTAGTCCGCCACATAAGGACCGAATGCGATCTGCCAGGACGCCGAGAGCGACACCGCCAGCAGGAAGGTGCTCCAGCTGAAATGACGATTGTCGAGCAGCAGGCCGATGTCATTGAGGGTCATCAACCGGGTGAACAGGTAGGCGAAGGCGATGATGCCCAGCACGCTGGCCACCCGTCCGACCAGGTGAATCACCCGATAACCGAAGATCGTCAGGAACGCGATGCTCGCCGCAAAAATCAGGATGCCGGTGCTGTCGCTGACACTGATCAACTGCGCGATCGCTTGCCCCGACAACACCGCGCCGGTGGCGCTGAAACCCAGGTACATCAGGCACACAAGGACAATCGGGATCGCCGCGCCATACACCCCGAACTGCACGCGACTGGAGATCATCTGCGGCAAGCCGAGCTTCGGCCCTTGCGCCGCGTGCAGCGCCACCACGGCGCCGCCCAATACCTGCCCGATCAACAAGCCGATCAGCGACCAGAACACATCGCCGCCCAGTACCACGGCGAGGGCGCCGGTGACGATGGCGGTGATTTGCAGGTTGGCGCCGAGCCACAGGGTGAACTGGCTGTAGAGACTGCCGTGTCGCTCAGCCTCGGGAATGAAATCGATCGAGCGGGTCTCGACCAGGGGACTGCGTTGCGCACTCATGACGGTGTTTCCTTTGAGGAACTGTTTTTGTTGTCGAGGTTGAACTTAGAAGGCCTTGGTGGCGCTGGCTACAACGGTCGCCGAGCACAGGTCGTCATAGCCGTACCAACTGCTGCACTCGCTTTTCGACAAGTCGGTGTCGACGTAGCTCAGGCCCCAGGTCACGCCGACGAAGTCGCGGGTCAGCTTGGCTTCCCATTCGTAGTAAGACTCACGGTTATCGCCACTGGCGGACCAGAACGCGGGGTCATTCACATCGTTGCGGCCAAAGCGCAGGTCGAGGCCGACTTCGGCCGGCAGATCGATTTTGTAGCCCAGGTAGGTGTAGAGGGTGTCCTGGTCCTCGCCGAAGAAGTTCGGCGTGTCCTTGGAGTAATAGGCACCCAGTTTCACGCCGTACAGGTCGAGAACGGCGTACGCCTCGCTGAGGTTGAATTCGGAATTCTTCGGGTAGTCGTACTTGATGTAGCCCAGGTCCAGGCTGATCGCGTCCGTCGCCTGCCAGTAATAACCCGCGTAGTACTCAAGCTCCTGCCGGGTATCGAAGCCGCCGCCGAAATCCACGTTGGAGGTCCAGGCGCCGATGTACAGGCCACTGCTGTGCAGCAGCGTTGCGCCGCCCTGCACCGCCGGATCGCCGAGAGTTTGCGAGATGCCCCGGGTGCGGTAGTCGCTGACGACGCCCAGGGTCATGTCCAGGCTGAAGTCATCGTTGAGGGCCAGGGCGTGGCTGGTCAGGGGGGCCAGTGCCAGCGCGGCGAGGGTCAATGCTGAAAGTGCGTTCATACAGTTCTCTTGTTGTTATGGCGTACGGAGGAATTTCAGGCATGGCGATGCCGTGCCCCTCGCGTTACGAGGGGCTGGCAGTTTTGTGCGTGTGTCGGGTTTTGCGCAGGTCAGGACGCGGGGGCGTACACCTGCTTGCCGGCGAAGAAGGTGTTCAGGACTTTGGTTTCAAACAGGTCGTCATCGCTGACCTTGAACACATCGCGGTCGAGGATGATCAGGTCAGCCTGCTTGCCCGGTGCCAGCGAACCGATCTGCTTGTCCAGACGCAGGGTTTTCGCGGCGTTGAGGGTGTAGGCGTAGAACATGGTCTGGCGGTCGATGCTTTCCTTGGCATTGAGTACGCCCAACGGACCTTTGCGCGTACTGGCCTGGGCAATGGCGTTGAACGGATTCGGACTGGACACCGGCCAGTCGCTGCCACCGGCAATCGTCGCGCCGGCGTTATGCAGGGACCGCGCGGGATACTGGTAACCGTAGGCAAAGGCGCTGATGTAAGGCTTGACCAGTTCGACGGTGTAGGACTCACCGGTGGCCCACAGCAATTGCATCGAGGCGATCACGCCCAGCTCCTTGAAGCGTGGAAACTCCTTGGGATTGACCAGTTGCAGGTGCGCGACGCTGTGGGGTACAGGCGTCGGGCTGAGCTTGCGCGCATACGCCACGCCATTGAGCGCTTCACGTACCGCGCGGTCGCCGACGGCATGCATGTGCACGATCCAGCCGCGTTTTTCCGCCGCCACCACCAGCTCACCGAAGTGCGCCGGGTCGGTCAGCAGTTGCCCGTCCTTATGGCTGTTCTTGTACGGCACGATGACCGCAGCGGTCTGCCCCGGGTATTCGAGAATGCCGTCGACGAACACCTTGATGCCGGGGAACGTCAGGTTCGGCACGCCCTCGAACTGCTTCATCACCGTGGCGATCACCTCCAGGTCGGCAGGCTTGCTCTTCGGGTTGGTGACCATCAACGCTGCAACGTGGGCACTGAGTTCGCCGTTCTGCGCCAGTTCCTTGTACAGCGGCAGCACACCGACACTTTCCGCGGTGGCATGGAAATCGAACAGCGAATCTTCACTGCCGCCGTTCGCCGCCGCGTCCATCCAGGCGGTGACGCCGTATTGATTGTTGACTCTCACCGCCTCACGCGCGGCCTTGAGCATGGCCTCCGGGCTGGGCGCCGGAATACCGTTGCGCACTACGTCCCAGCGGGATTCGGCAAAGTAGCCGTTAGGGGTGAAGTCCGCTTCATGGCCGATGTAGCCGCGTTCTTTCTCCGGCAGGCTCTTGACCAGCGCCGCGTCGATGTTCAGACGCTTGAGCATCGCGTTGTTGGCCCAACCGGTGTGGCCATCGATGCCACTGAAGACGATCGGCTGATCGGCCCAGCGGCCCTGGTTGAACACCTTGCCCAGTTCACGGCTTTTTTCCCAGTAGGCCGAGCTGACCCCGGCCACGCTGATCACATCACCGGCCCGGGCACGCCCGGCCTTGTCCTCTTCGATCAGCCATTGCTCGAGTTCCGGCAAGGGTTTGACCTCGTCCAGCAGGTTGGCCTTCATGCTGTCGAACGCGCCCACCACCGGATGGCTGTGGGTGTCGATCATGCCTGGCATCAGCACCTTGCCCGCCAGGTCGATGCGCTGGGTCTTGGCATCGGCCAGGGCATTTATTTCGGCATCGCTGCCCACTTTAAGAATCTTGCCGTCTTGCACCGCAACAGCCTGCACCAGCGCCTGGCCGGGTTCGGCGGTAAAGACCTTGCCGTTGAACAACACCAGGTCGGCGGCGGCCATCGCCTGCACCGAAGACAAGGCCAGCGCGGCGGCCAACAGGTTTGGAATCAATCGCATCGGAACGCTCTCTGGTTTTTATTGGGCGGAACGGGAAGTAACAGTCTGGGAAACCACGTTTGGCGCAAGCCCGAGGAACGGCGCCTTGGCCCACACGACTTTGCCGCCGACCAGCGTCAGCAGTACGTCGTTGCGGGCCAGTTCCTCCTCGGGCACCTGCATGAAGTTCTTGTCGAGCACGATCAGGTCAGCGAACTTGCCGACTTCGACCGAGCCCAGCACCGCCTCCAGCTTCAGCTGTTCGGCGGCGCTCAGGGTGATGCTGCGCAGCACTTCGGCTCGCGACAGGGCCGGATCGGCGTTGAGACGCCCGGCATATTTGGGCCCATAGCTGTGCGGATTGGTCGGGTCGCCGGAACGGGTGACACCGACTTTCAGCGCCAGGAACTCGTCAAGGGGATCGACCGGCCAATCGCTGCCGAACGCCACTCGGCCGCCGGCATGGGCGATGCTGCCGGAAGGCTCCATGCGCTCGAATCGCTCGGCACCGAGGTGATCGCTGGTACCGTCGATGGTGGACGGGGCCTGCTGCGCCCACTGGAACGACATGGTGGCGGTGACGTCCAGCGCCTTGAAACGTGCGTAATCGACAGGGTCGACTGACTCGGCGTGCGCGATGGCCGGGCGGAAATCCGTACCGGGCAGTTCTTTGCGCACATAGGCGACGCTGTCCAGTGCATCGCGCACCGCGCGCTCGCCGGTGGCGTGCAGGTGCGGATCGAGACCGGCCTTGACCGCTTGCAGCACCAGCGGGTTGAGCACCTGCGGCGGGAAGTACAGCTCGCCCAGGTTCTTGCCCGGCGTCCACTGCGGCGCCTTGTCGGTGCCGCTGTTGTGCAGGTACGGGGTCAACATGGCGCCGGTGTCCGCCGGGGCATTGATGATGCCGTCCATGAACAGTTTGACGTGGCGCATGCTCACGCCCGGCGCGACCTTCACGTCGCCCTGGTCGTAGGTGCTGGCCAGGGCCTTGGCCTCGGCGATGGTTTTCACCGGGTCGGCAGCCGCGGCGGCCGGGTCCAGCTTGATCGCGAGCAAGGCCCGGGCGCTCAGTTCGCCGGACTTTTGCAGGCTGGTGAAGGCCTTGCCGTTTTCCGGTCCGGCCAGCGCATCGAAGAAACTGGTGATGCCTTGCTGGCGCATGGCGTCGAGGGCCGCTCGCATCTGGTTGAGTTTTTCCGCGTCGGTCGCCGGCGGCACCACGGCGGCCAGCGATTCGGCGGCGCCGTCTTCACAGATACCGTTCGGGTTGCCGGCGCTGTCGCGGCGGTATTTGCCGTCTTCGGGGTCGACGGTGTTCTTGTTGATGCCGGCCAGTTCCAGGCCGCGGGAGTTGGTCAGCACGGTGTGGAAGTCGGTGGAGCGCACCTGGATCGGACGCTTGGTCTTGAGCGCGTCCAGGGTCGATTTGTCGGCATCGCCGTCGAGCCCGGTCATGCCCATGCGGTCCCAGCTGCCGACTTCCAGCCATACGTCCGGGCCCTTGTCCTTTTCAGCATCGAGGCAGGCCTGGATGCTTGCCTGAAACTGCGCGCGGGTCATGGTCTGGTATTTCAGATCGCACAAGGTCATGGCGCGACCGCCATCCCCCGGGTGCATGTGCGCATCGACGAAGCCCGGCATCAGCATGCGCCCGGCCAGGTCGATCAGTTGTGTCTGCTTGCCGATGTAGCCGTCGACCCCGGCATCGCTGCCGACGTAGACGATCTTGCCGCCCGAAATGGCGATGGCCTGCTGCACGGAATTCTGGCCATCGACCGTGTACACGTAGCCATTGCGCATGACCGTGTCGGCGGGTGTCGCCGCCAACGCCATGGCGGAAAATGTCGTGGTCGCCGCCATGGCGACAAAAAGCCTGGAAAGTCTCAAATGCCTCACCCCTGTTCTTATTGTTTTGAAGCGGCCCGAAGCGACTGCGCCAGCCCCTGATAGACAGGGCCTACCCTATAGGGCGCAGCGTTCGAATGGACCTCTGCAAATGAGGAGGGGTAAGGCAAATAATTGAAACGACTGGGATTAATCCCGGCGCACGGGCTCCGTCAGCGCGCCCGGCGAACGCAGGACAGAGCCCAGTTCCACCTTGCTTTTCACCCCGAGCTGCAAGTAGCAATTGCGCAGGTAGGTGCGCACGGTAGACGGGCTCAAGGCGAGCATCCGGGCGATTTCCTTGTAGGAGTGACCGGCGGCGAACAGCATCGCCGCCGTGCGCTCCCGAGGGGCCAGGCCGTCGCCGCCCGAGGGTGCTTCGAGGGACAGGATGACGTGTTCGGCGTTGGGGCTCAGGGTCAGGGCGCAGCGGCCCAGACGGATCACGCAGGGAGCCCTGGACAATTGCGCGATCACCTCCGGTGGCAGCGTGGAACCGCCCCAGCCGGGCAGTTCGCGCTGGATGGCGACGCACAGCCTGGCCCCCACATAGAGCAGACTGCCGTCCATGCGCGCGACGCCAAAATCACTCGCGGCGTTTTCGCTGTCGAAGCGAATCATGTCCTGCACCTGGAACCGCCACAGCTGGAACAGGTGATCGCAGAACGCCAGGAACAGCTCGGCTTCGTTCTCCTCGAACGCCTGCTCAGCCTCACCCCGGTAGAGGCAGACGAAAAACATCAGGCCGCTTTCGGGCAATTCGTAGGTGATGCTCATCAAGTGATAGAGATCGTAGCGCCGGGCGAAATCGTTGACTGCCTCGCAAGGGTCGGTGAAACCCTTGTCGCGCACCACTTCACCGGGATGATTGAGCGTGGCGTAGGAGAACTGATCGTTGGCCGCCACTGGATGCCAGTCGGCGGCAAAGGACTCAGGAAGATTGATGCTGCCATGCATCCAGCTTTGCATGGGCACCTCAGGACCTGGTGCAGACATTTCGCCCCACCAGGCAGAGGCGAAGGGCACCAATTGACCGAATGCCTGCAGACCATCGACGATGAACCGCGACGCCCCGCTCTCGCGCGCCAGCCGCCCCAGGTGCAATACGCAATGATTGAACGCCTTCAGCGTGGCCAGCGAGCTGTTGTCGTCGAGTTTGCTTCCCTCCTCCATCATGGCGATCCCGTTCACTGCATGGTCTGTTGCCGGGACGATGCCATAGCGCCGGGAAGGGCGTCCAGTTCGCCGTGACATCAGCAGTTACAAACAGCCACTCAACCGTATAACTGCGGCCTGCGGTCACGGTGCAGGTCATTGCGCGCGCTGATGCGTTTGTTGCGCGCCTCGGCGAGGTTCAGCGTGGCCAGCAACATCTGCTCGCCGCCCTGCTCCGCCGGCCCGGCCAGCGGGTAGCCGTCGGCATCGACGATGACCGAACCCTGCACCCAGCCGACACCGCGCTCATGGCCATAGCGGTCACAGGCGGCGATGAACATGCGGTTGACCGAGGCATTGGCCTGCACCCGCAGCACTTCGGCCGGGCGCTCGGTTTGCGGCCGCGGGCCATCGGGCCAGTTGACCGGCGCGCACAGCAGATCGGCCCCGGCCAGCGCCGGAAGACGCACCCACTCGGGGAACTCCAGGTCGTAGCAAATCAGCATGCCGAGCCGTCCATACAGCGTTTCGACCACGGGCGGCGGCGCATCGCCGGGCGTGAAGATGTCCTTCTCGGCATCCCACAGATGCGCCTTGCGGTACACCGCGCGCAGGCCATTGGCGTCGATCATCGCCGCGCTGTTGGCCAGCTCGTCACCGGGCAGGCGCTCGCAGAAACCGCCGACGATCACCAGGTTCAACTCACGGGCCAGGGCCTGCCACAGTTGCAAGGTCGGGCCGTCAGCGGTTTCCGCCAGGCTCAGCGCTTCAGAGCGGTCGGCAAACAGATAGCCGCTCTGCACCAGTTCGGGCAACACCACGACTTGCGCGCCCTGCAAGGCCACCTGGCGAATCGCGCGTTCGGTGAGCGTGCGGTTGTAGGCCAGGTCGCCGATTTTCGGTGCCAGTTGGCAACAGGCGACCACGGTATTTTTAACGCTGCTCAACGTCCTGCCTCCGCAGATGAATGGGTCATGGCGACGATGTCGCTTTCGCTCAGCGCATCGATCACCCGGCGTTCGGCGGCCAGATCGAGCGAGCGACTGAGCAGGTAATAGGTCAGCCCCTCCACCACCAGGCCCACCAGCCAGGCGATGTCTACGCCTTCGAGCACTCGCGCCAGCGGCCCGACGAACACCTCTTTGCCGGCGGCGGCATCGTAGATGTAGAAGAACGGCACCATCGCGGCGAAGCCGATCAGGTACGAAACGATGCCGCGAAATTGCCAGGCGCCGTAGATGCCCTTCGGCGTGAAGAAATGCGGGATCGCATAACGGCCCTTGCGCACGAAGAAGTAGTCCACCAGGTTGACGGCGGTCCACGGCACGAGGAAGTACAGCAATAACACCAGGAAGGTGTTCAACAGCGCGATGCCGTCACCTTTGATCGACAGCACGCAGGTCAACAAGATGGCGCTGATCACACTGATCGACAGCACCCGGGCGCGGGGCGTCGGGGTGATTTTTTTGATCGAGTCGACACCGGTCAGCAAAGTCAGCATGGCGCTGTAGGTATTGAGCGCGATGATCGGCAGGAAACCCGCCACCGAGACGATCACCAGCAGATTGCCCAGCCCCGGCACCATCGAGGAGCCGACCTGGTTCAACGCCACCAGCGCATCCGCCGCCTTCAGCTCCTGGGCCAGCCAGGCGCCGAGGCCGATCATCCAGCTGCCGGACAACGAAGCGCCGATAAACACCGCCGCGATCAGTTTCGCCCGACTGGTGTTTTTCGGCAGGTAACGGGAATAGTCGGACACGTAGGGCGCATAGGAAATGTTGTAGCTCGCGCCGATGGCGAACAGCGTGGCGAAGGCCACCCAGTTGAAGCCAAGGTCGGTCGCCGGGGTGACGCCTTCGGAACCTGCGCCGAACATCAGGGCGATGGTCACCAGGGCGTACAGCGGCAAGGTCGCCAGCAGGGCCCATTTGAAGGCCTTGTGCATCAGGTCGTGGCCGTAGATCGACAACAGCGCGCCAACCAGCACCACGGACACGGCGACGATGGTCGGGTCGATGCCGAACACATGCTCAAGGCCGTTCATGATCAGCGAGATGTTGACCACGTTGAAACCGACGAACACAAACATCGTCGCCATCAATGCGAGGATCACCCCGCGATAGCCGAACTGGGCGCGGGACTGGATCATCTGCGGCAGGCCCATTTCCGGGCCCTGGGAGCCGTGGAACGCCATGAAGATGGTGCCGAACATGATACCCAGCGCGCCGGCCAGCATGGTCCACAGCGCCGACAAGCCCAGGCTCGGGCCGACAAAGCCGATGGAGATGGTGAAGAAGTGGAAATTGCCGAGGAACCAGAACGGGCCCTGGCTGCTGAGTTTGGCGTGGCGTTCGTTTTCCGGAATGTAATCGATGGAGTGGCCTTCGATGGCCAACCCGCCGCTCGCCTCGGTGGCGTGCGCAGACACTGGGGAACCTGACATACGATTGTTCCTATGCTGTTGTTTGTTGTTTTTGTGGGTACAGCGCTCGCTACGACGTCCGGATCGGGTGAAACTCCATAAAAAGCTGACGATGACGCTGGTTTCACGGCAATGTAGGGCGTGAGTCCGGGCAATAAAATATCGCAGGCACACTGTTCACATAGATCGGCATCTATGTAAGCGAGAATCGGGAGTCCCCATGCTGGGAACTGTAACGGAGCTGGATCTGCGTCTGATCCGGGTATTTCTGACTGTCGTCGAAGCGGGCGGCATCTCGGCGGCGCAAACCGCCCTCAACACCACGCAACCCACGATCAGCGCGCAATTGGCAACGCTCGAAGCCCGGGTCGGTTTCCGTCTGTGCGAACGCGGGCGCGGCGGGTTTTCGGTAACGCCCAAAGGCACGCAGTTCATCGACGCGGCTCGGCGCTTGCTGGCCGCGGCCGAGGGTTTTCGGGTCGAGGTGCAGCACATCAATCGCAAAGTCTCGGGCAGCATCAACATCGGCCTGCTGGGGCAAATCGATCCGGTGGCGAACAAGAAAATCGGCCAGGCCATTGCCCGTTTGCGGGCGCGGCATGAGGGGCTGTACTTCCATTTCACCGAACTGTCGTCGTCGCTGCTGGAAGAAAAAATCATCAACGGCCATATCGACCTGGCCATCGGTTACTTCTGGCACCGCTTGCCCAACATCGATTACTTCCCGCTGTTCCCGGAAACCCAGATTGCCTATTGCGCGCCTTCGCATCCGCTGTTCGACCAGGTCGGCGCGCTGACCCGTGAAGATGTCAGCGGGTTCGACTGGGTCTGGCCGAGCCATCCGCTGCCGGAAATGCCGGCGCCCACGTCGATCGAGCGCCTGACCGTACTCACCGACAGCATGGACGGCGCGGCCCTGCTGATCCTGTCCGGCCAGCACCTGGGGTTTCTGCCGCAGCACTACGCGACCCGGCATGAACAGCTGGGCCAGTTGCACCCGCTGAACCCGGAGCTGCTGCGTTATGAAGTTCGCTTTCATGCGGCGGTGCGGCATTCGTCGCGTCAGAAGGATCTGGTGAGTGCATTCCTGAACGAGCTGATCGAGATTTTCGGACCGGCGTAGGCCAGTCATCACCGAGCGCTGCGTTCAACGCTGGCTCAACCGCTATATAGTTTTGTATATTGCGATACTTGTTTTTCACAGATCGCCCCATGAGCCGTATTCGCCAGCACAATCTGCACCTCATTCTGGAGGCCGCCAGCGCCGAGTTCGCCGCCAAAGGCTTCGACGGCACGCAAACCCGCGACATCGCACTGCGTGCCGGGGTGCCAAAAGCCAATCTGTATTACTACTTCCAGACCAAGGAAAACCTCTACGCCCAGGTGCTGCTCGGTTTCGTCCAGCCATTGCTGGACGCGTCAGCGGTGCTGCGCGCGAGCGACGACCCGGAAGCAGGGTTGCAGGCCTACATCAGCGCCCGTATCCGTATCGCCCGGGAGCATCCGCACATTGCCAAGGTGTTCAGCGGCGAGTTGCTGCTGGGGGGCAAACAGTTGCCCGAGGAATGCCGCGACCTGCTGTACGCCGAGGCCCGGCGCAATGTCGAATGCCTTCGCGGCTGGATCGACCGGGGCCTGATCGCACCCGTCGACCCGCAGCACCTGATGCTGTTCATCTGGTCGGCGACCCGGACCTATACCAACCTGGGTTGGCAGATGGCGCGCATCACCGGATGCGAGACGCCACAGGATGAGGATTACGCCAATGCGGCGGCCACCATTACCCGGCTGGTGCTGGGCGGCGTGGTGCCGCCTGCGGTGGCGGGTCCGAAATTGATGCTGGCTGTAAGGACGCCATCGCGGGCAAGCCCGCTCCCACAGTGATTTCGGTCGTTCGCGGATTTTGCATACACCCACCAACCCCTGTGGGAGCGGGCTTGCCCGCGATGGCGGTAGGTCAGCCGATATCAATGTTGAATGTGCTGACCTCATCGTCGGAACGCCGCCCGGAGCAAGCTCGCTCCCACAGGATTGGTGGGTGTACACAAAATCTGCAAGCGACCGGGATTACTGTGGGAGCGGGCTTGCCCGCGATGGCGGTAGGTCAGCCGATATCAATGTTGAATGTGCTCCCACAGGGGGGATGGGGTGGGTTCAGAAATGGATGTCCTTGGCCGGTATTACATCGATCCGTGCCACGGAACCGGTCAGGTGCGCCAGGTCCTTGTTGTGCTCGGCGATGATGTCTTCGGCGGTCAGGTTGCCGTTGTCGACGGTGGAATGCGCGTCGCCCGCCAGCACCACGTCGTAGCCCAGTGTCAGGGCCTGGCGCACGGTGGCGTTGACGCAATAGTCGGTCTGCAGGCCGCAGATCACCAGGCGTTCGAAGTCCTCTTTCGGCAACAGTTTTTGCAGGTTGGTCTGGTAGAACGAATCCCCGGTGGTCTTGCCCACGCGATGATCCTTGGGTGAAGTTTCCAGCCCTTCGGCCAGTTGCCAGCCGGCAGCGCCATGCGCCAGCGGACTGCCCGCTTCTTCATGCTGGATCAGCACCACGGGCACTCCCGCCTTGCGCGCCCGGGCAGAAAGATC
Source organism: Pseudomonas sp. PB101 (assembly GCF_009764265.1). Lineage (GTDB taxonomy): Bacteria > Pseudomonadota > Gammaproteobacteria > Pseudomonadales > Pseudomonadaceae > Aquipseudomonas. The sequence continues at coordinate 63,151 of NZ_RWIR01000079.1, read as the reverse complement.
ATTGATGGTGTTGATGACCCGTCCAATCTCGAAGCATTCGTACTCACCGGAGCACAAAGCCTGCTGGACGTCGATGATTAACAATGCTGTGGTCATGATTTCCTTCCTTGATTTGTCGATGGATCAGGGGACGAACATAAGCCCGTCCCCCTCCGGACACAAGCCTCAATAACCCAGCGACAACCCGGTATTGCGCCGTGGATCGTTCGCCCCGTAGAAGCGGTTTTTGCCGACCGGTTTGCCACCCAGGGATGGCGCGCCGACCAGGATCGCCGCCAGGTGGTTGGCGTCCTGGGGACCGGCGAACTTGTGGCCCCAGCTTTCGAGGATTTTCACCGTGTCCGGGCTGGTGGTGAAGGCCTCCAGGTTGGTTTCCTCCGGCAGCCATTGCTGATGGAACCGTGGCGCATCCACCGCTTCCTGGATGTTCATGCCGTAGTCGATCACGTTGAGCATGGTCAGCAAGGTTGCGGTGATGATGCGGCTGCCACCCGGAGTACCGACCACCATCACCACTTTGCCGTCCTTGGTGACGATGGTCGGGCTCATGGACGACAGCGGCGCCTTGCCGGGGGCGATGGCATTGGCCTCGCCCTGCACCAGGCCGTACATGTTCGGCACGCCGATTTTCGAGGTGAAGTCGTCCATTTCATCGTTGAGGATGACCCCGGTCTTGCTCGCCATCACGCCGGCGCCGAACCAGTCGTTGAGGGTGTAGGTGACCGACACCGCGTTGCCCCATTTGTCGACGATGGAGTAATGCGTGGTGTTGTTGCCTTCATGGGGCGCCACGCCTGGCTTGAGTTCACTGGATACCGCGGCTTTTTGCGGATTGATCGCGTCGCGCAGCTTGGTCGCGTAGTTTTTATCCAGCAGGTGGGCAATCGGGTTCTTCACGAAATCCGGGTCGCCCAGATAGCTGTTGCGGTCCACGTAGGCGTGGCGCATCGCCTCGATCTGATAATGCATGCCCTGGGCCGAGTGATAGCCCAGATCCTTCATCGGATAGCCTTCGAGGATGTTCATGATCTCGCAGATCACCACGCCGCCGGAGCTCGGAGGCGGTGCCGAGACCACGTGGTAGCCACGGTAGTCACACTCGATGGGCGCCAGTTCGCGGGTCTTGTATTTGTCGAGGTCGGCCTGGGTGATGATGCCCTTGTTGGCCTGGCTGGAGGTGACGATGGCATCGGCCACCCAGCCTTTATAGAAACCGTCGGTGCCCTTCTCGGAGATTTCCCGCAGGGTCTTGCTCAGGTCCTTTTGCACCAGCTTCTGGCCGACCTGCATCGGCTCGCCGTTGCTGAGGAAGATCGAGCCGGAATCCTTGATGTCCTTCTTGAACACGTCGGTGGCGTAGTCCAGCAGATCGACATCACCCTGCTCCAGGACGAAACCGTCTTCGGCCAGCTTGATCGCCGGAGCGATGATTTCCTTGCGCGGCTTGGTGCCGTACTTGGACAGCGCCAGTTCCATGCCCGAAACGGTGCCCGGCACCCCCACGGCCAGGTGGCCACGGGTACTCAGATCGGGAACGACGTTGCCCTCCTTGTCCAGGTACATGTTGGCGGTGGCGGCCAGCGGCGCTTTTTCGCGGAAGTCGAGGAAGGTCTTGCGCCCGTCCGCCAGTTGAATGGTCATGAAACCGCCGCCGCCGAGGTTGCCGGCCGCGGGATAGACCACCGCCAGCGCATAGCCGACCGCGACCGCCGCATCCACGGCGTTGCCGCCGTTCTTGAGCACATCCACGCCGACATGGCTGGCCAGGTGCTGGGCCGTCACCACCATGCCGTTTTCGCCCGTCGCCGGGGCCACGGAGGCGGCATGAGCAGTCAGGCAACTGAGCGCCAATGCGGTCGCAATCAGCGATTTGGCAAAAGGTTCGTACTTCATGAGTCGGTCTCTTCTTGTTATTGAACAGGGGAACGCATCAAAAGCAGTAGGCAAGTATGGTCGGGAATACGTATTGCGCCTCCCCGTCGAGACAGTATCCTTAACGCTTGTTCAGCAATTTCCCGCGAGCCATGGCATGACTTATACCTGCATCACCGTGGCATCCCCGGTCGGCCAGTTGAAGCTGGTGGCGAACGGCTCGCGACTGGCAGCCATCCTCTGGGAAAACGACAAACCCGGGCGGGTGCGCCTCGGCCCGATGAGCGAGGCGCCGGACAACCCGATCCTGGTGCGCACGGCTGCGCAGTTGCGCGAATATTTTTCCGGCACCCGGGATCGTTTCGACCTGGAGCTGGATTTTGCCGGCACACCATTTCAGCAGAAGGTCTGGGCGGCGCTGCTGACCATCCCGTTCGGCGAGACCCGCAGCTACAGCCAGATCGCCGAGCAGATCGGCAACCCGGCGGCGGTCAGGGCGGTGGGCGCGGCGAACGGCAAGAATCCGATTTCGATCGTGGCGCCGTGTCACCGGGTGATCGGTATGTCAGGCCAGTTGACCGGGTTTGCCGGGGGGCTGGAGGCCAAGGAGCTGCTGCTCACACTGGAGGGTTGGCAAAGGCCCGGCACGGCACGCCTGCCAGGCTTTTGATGGTGTTCCAGCAGGGTTGGCCTTCAGGCAAGCTGCGCCTTGTACTCCTTCTCATATTGCCCGGCCAGCGTCTCTTTCTGCTTGTCGTCGAGCAGTTTGCCGGCCATCTGGAAGAACTTCTGCTCCTCTTCCTTCAGGTGGTGGTGAACCTTTTCCGAAAGTTTTTTCGCGGTCGCCAGCCAGGCCGGGCTGGACATCTCGGTGCCGTCCAGTTCTTCCATCATTTCGTCCATTTCGTGATGCTCGGAGATGGCATGGCGGCTGAGGTCGACACCGTTGTCGAACTCCATCAGCGGGATGTAGAAGTGCCGCTCTTCGGCCGTTTCATGAGCCTGCAGCTCGGACTTGAGTTGCTTGTACGCCTCGACCCGCTCAGGCGTATCGCCGCTGGTATGGATCAGCGCCTTGGCGTAAGTACGTTGGCGTTCATGGCTTTCGCGCAAGGCTTCAAAGATGTTCACAGGGCGTTGTCCTCATCAGCTGCGTTCCGGAGTGACGCGTCTTAAGCAATGACAGCCGCGCGTTGGCCACGGTTCAACTTTTCCGGGGATGGAACATTCGTTGCGACCGGGATAGGCTTCGGCTTCAATGCCATAGGGATATAGCCATGAACCTGCGTATCGAACTGTCGCAAAAACCCACGGAAGAACAACGCCAGGCCATCCTCAAGCCATTGCGCGCGTACAACGGCTCGAAGGCCGAAGGTAACGTGCCCGAGCACGTCGCCTTGCTGGTGCGCGACGACAACGACGAGATCCTCGGCGGCCTGCATGGCCGGTTGTTTTACCAGTGGCTGTACATCGATTTGCTGGTGGTGCCGGAGCAGGCGCGGGGACAGGGGCTGGGTTCGAAGCTGATGCAGATGGCCGAGGACCTGGCGCGGGAACGGCGCTGCGTCGGACTGTGGCTCGACACCTTTGAATTCCAGGCGCCGGAGTTCTACAAGAAGTGCGGGTACAGCGAGATCGGGCACATTGCCGACTATCCGCCGGGGCACAAGCACTTCTTTTTTCAGAAGCGCCTGAATTACTGACCAGCACACAAACCAGTGTGGGAGCGAGCCTGCTCGCGAAAGCGGTATATCAGCCAACATTGATAGCGACTGACACTACGTCTTCGCGAGCAGGCTCGCTCCCACAGGGGTAATGCAACAAGCCATCAAGTCACAGGCAGGTCGCCAGCGCCGCCAACCGGCGCTTGGCGACGAAATCATCCTGCTGTGCGTAGTAGCTCAACACCGTCCCCGAGGCGTCGGTGGTCACGTCCACGAACGACTCTGCCGAACGGGTATAAACGGTGGTGCCGCCCTTCTCGCCCGGTTGCAGATAGGCCGCCGCATCGACGCCGAACACGGACTCGTCCTGCCAGGAAAACTGCACGCACTGGGCGACGTCTTTTGCCGGTTTATCCGAGTTCAGGGTCTTGTACGGGGCCTTGGTGCGGGCATCGTTCATCGCCGAGCCGGCACATCCCGCCAGCACTGTCACGGCCAGCGCCACCATCAGAATTCGCATTGCATACACTCATCAGGAAAAAGCGGACTTTATCATCCCGGCAGCCCGTATCGTTCTGCTTTACTTCATTTATACCGCGACATGGCGCGACGATTCGCGCACCCTGTCGCGCCTATCGCACCGCATCGCACCCATGACTGGAAACCTGATGACACCCAACGCCGAGTTCTACAAACCGACCACCGAATACGCCGACAAGCTGATCAGCCAGATCGGCCAGACGCCGTCCTGGATCGCCAAGCGAATCGGTGTCACCGAAAAACGGATCAAGTACATCCTCGACGGCGAAAGAACCGTCAAAGGCGATACCACGCCGATCCAGATGACCTACACCGAACAGTTCGCCCTCGAATGCCTGGCGGCAGCGGCCAAGGCCAGCAAGCAGCAGAATTCGTAATCCCCACTCAAGGAGTGACCATGGCGGCAACCGACCAGCAGCATGAGCAGGCACTGAAGCGTTTTCTCGACGAACGCCCCGAGTTGCGCCACGACCTCGACAATCTCAACCCGTTGCTGGCCCAGGCCAAGGGAGAAACCCAGGCACAGTACCGCGACGAACGCTTGCATGAGGCCTTCGAAGCCGAAGCCGAGCGCCTCGGGCTGTTCGCCTGGGAGCTCACTCTGCAACTGACGGCGGCCACGGCCGCAGACTACGAAGCGCAGCGCCTGGAAGTGCACCGGGAAGTGGCGGAAATGGCCGGCATGGACTGGCTGGAATATTGCGAGTTGTATGGGATAAAACCCTAAGCACATTCAGGGATACCATCACCGATGCTGCCCAACACCACCAGGACCCACGCCAGCCCCGGTCATCTGCACACGCAGAAATGGCGCGGACGCATTGGCCTGGGCCTGGTGGCCATGCTCTCGGTACTCGCCGGCATGACCGACGCCATCGGCTTCATGGCCAGCGGTGACTTCGTCTCGTTCATGAGCGGCAATACCACCCGGATGGCGGTCGCCATCAGCACTGGCGACCTTGGCTTGACCCTGCGCCTGGTGATCCTCGTCGCTACCTTCATCGTCGGCAACGCGCTGGGCATTATCGTCAGCCGCCTGGGTGGCCGTCGGGCCCTGCCCTTGTTGCTGTGCATCGCCGCCCTGCTGTGTGCCGCCGCGGCCTGGCCTTTTGACGCGCAGCTGCCAGCCCTGCTGGCGGCGATCATTGCAATGGGCATGCTCAACGCCGCGGTGGAACAAGTGAACGGCCTGCCGGTGGGCCTGACTTACGTCACCGGAGCCCTGTCGCGTTTCGGCCGCGGACTGGGCCGCTGGATGCTCGGCGAGCGCCGCAGCGGCTGGCGCGTGCAACTTATCCCCTGGACCGGCATGTTCGCCGGCGCGGTACTCGGTGCCGTGCTGGAACATCACCTGGGGCTCAAGGCATTGTTTGCCAGTGGCCTGCTGGCTGCCGCGCTCGGGGTGTTGTCGTTGAAGATCCCGCGGCGCTGGCAGCTGGGGTATATGCCGCGCTGAGTCTGGTGTTGACTGTGAGGCCGCCTTCGCGGGCAAGCCCGCTCCCACAGGTTTTGTGGTCATACCGCAATCGTTGGCATGGCATAGATCACTGTGGGAGCGGGCTTGCCCGCGATGAGGCCCGCCCAGGCAACATCACTTTAGCCGCCCCGCCGATAAAGCTTTATCATGGCCGCAGTTTCGCTGATCGAGTCCGTCATGAAGTTCGCCATCGCCGTGTTTTCCGCCGCCCACGCGCCCTCCTCGCGCCGCGCCTTGCTGTTCGCCCAAGCGGCGCTGGCCGGCGGGCATGAGATTGTCCGGCTGTTTTTCTATCAGGACGGTGTCTACAACGCGTCCGCCAGCGTGGTCACGCCCCAGGATGAACTGGACTTGCCCAAACAATGGCGCACCTTTGTCAGCGACCATCGACTCGATGGCGTGGTGTGCATCGCCGCCGCCCTGCGTCGTGGCGTGTTGAACGAAGAAGAAGCCAGGCGCTATCAGCGTGAGGCCGTTGCCGTCGGCGCGCCGTGGGAATTGTCCGGACTCGGCCAGTTGCATGACGCCGCGCAGGATGCCGACCGCCTGATCTGTTTTGGAGGCGCATGACATGGCCAAATCCCTGTTGATCATCAGCCGCCAATCGCCATGGTCCGGCCCTGGCGCGCGCGAAGCGCTGGACATCGTGCTGGCCGGGGGCGCCTTCGACCTGCCGATCGGCCTGTTGTTTCTCGACGACGGCGTGTTCCAGCTGGCCGCCAGCCAGAATGCCAAGGCCTTGCAGCAGAAAGACCTCAGCGCCAACCTGCAGGCCCTGCCGATGTTCGGTGTCGAGGAACTGTTCGCCTGCGCCGACAGCATCACCCAACGCGGCCTCGACCCAAGCGACCTGTCGCTGCAGGAAGCCCAGGTGCTGGCCACCGACGAAATCACCGCCCTCATTGACCGTTACGACCAGGTGATCACCCTCTGATGTCGACTTTGCATGTGTTGTCTCATTCCCCGTTCGCCGACGAACGCCTGACCAGTTGCCTGCGCGTGATCGGTGCCAACGACGGCTTGCTGCTGTGCGGTGATGCGGCCTATGCGTTGCAGCCAGGCACCGCCCCCTTCACTGCGCTCAGCGCACGTGGCCTGAACCTGTTCGTCCTCGACGAAGATGCCCGGGCCCGGGCGCTGGCGGTTCCAGACTGGGCCCGCGCCATCGACTACCCGGCCTTCGTCGAACTGTCGATTCACTACGACAAGGTCAACAGCTGGCTATGAATGCATTGACGGTCGGCGCCCGCGCCATCGAGCTGGACAAGGACGGTTTCCTCGTCGAACTGAGCGACTGGTCGGTCGAGGTGGCCAGCGCCCTGGCGGCCGCCGAAGACATCGAGTTGACGCCCGAACACTGGGAAGTCCTCGAACTGCTGCGCAGTTTTTACGCCGAATTCCAGCTGTCCCCGGCCACCCGCCCACTGATCAAATACACCGCATTGAAACTCGGCCCGGAAAAAGGCAACAGCTTGCACCTGAACCGACTGTTCAAAGGCACCCCCGCCAAACTCGCCGCGAAACTGGCGGGCCTGCCCAAACCGACGAATTGCCTATGACCGACTATCCAGCACTGACACTCGAAACGCCCGCCGAGCATCCGTTCGCCCAGTTCGTGCGGATCCTTGGCAAAGGCAAACGCGGCGCCCGCGACCTGACCCGGGTCGAGGCCCGCGAAGCCATGGGCATGGTGCTCGACGAAAAGGTCGAGGAAACCCAGCTCGGTGCCTTCCTGATGCTGTTGCGGCACAAGGAAGAAAGCGCCGAGGAAATGGCCGGTTTCACCGAGGCCTTGCGCGAGCGTCTGAATCCTCCGGCAATGGCGGTGGATCTGGATTGGCCGACCTATGCCGGCAAGAAGCGTCATCTGCCGTGGTATCTGTTGGCGGCCAAGTGCCTGGCGCAGAACGGCGTGCGGATCTTCATGCACGGCGGCGGCGCCCACACGGCGGGTCGACTGTACAGCGAGCAATTGCTGGGCGAATTGAACATCCCGCTGTGCCGCAACTGGCAGCAAGTCGGCGCGGCACTGGACAACGGCGGCCTGGCGTTCATGCCGCTGGTGGACTGGGCGCCACAGCTGCAACGGATGATCGACCTGCGCAACACCCTGGGCCTGCGCTCGCCGATCCATTCGCTGACGCGGATTCTCAACCCGTTGGGTGCGCGTTGCGGCCTGCAGAGCATTTTCCATCCTGGCTATCAGGCCGTGCATCGCGATGCCAGCGGACTGCTGGGTGATACCGCCATCGTGATCAAGGGCGATGGCGGCGAAATCGAGATCAACCCGGACGCCGACAGCCACCTGTACGGCACCACGGGCGGCGTCAGCTGGGATGAGGAATGGCCGCAACTGTCGAGCCAGCGCCACGTCAAACCGGCATCCCTTGAACCAGAACACCTGAAAGCCGTATGGCGTGGCGAAGTGGTCGACAGCTACCCGCAAATGGCCCTGATCGCCACCATGGCGCTGGCCTTGCGTGGCCTCGGCCAGACCCGCGAGCAGGCGTTCGAAACCGCTGAAAAATACTGGGCTGCGCGGGATAAATCGATTTAACCGATCATTCACGCCCGATCTTTGCGCTTTTTGTTCGAACTCATCGGAATAGACTCGACTCCAACGATTATTGCCTTCTGGAGTCTTGAACATGGGTTTGTTAGTGGATGGCCGCTGGCAGGACAAGTGGTACGAAAGCAGCAAGGACGGCGCGTTCCAGCGTGAACAGGCGCAACGTCGCAACTGGGTTACGGCTGACGGCCAACCCGGCCCTAGCGGTGTCGGCGGTTTTGCAGCCGAGCCTGGTCGTTATCACCTGTACGTGTCCCTGGCTTGTCCATGGGCCCATCGCACGCTGATCCTGCGCAAGCTCAAGGGTCTGGAAAGCCTGATCGATGTGTCGGTGGTCAGCTGGCTGATGCTGGAAAACGGCTGGACCTTCGACAAAACGTTGGGCTCGACCGGCGACAAACTCGACGGCTTCGCATTCATGCACCAGCGCTACACCGCCGATACCGCCGACTACACCGGCCGCGTCACCGTGCCGGTGCTCTGGGACAAACAGCAGAAGCGCATCGTCAACAACGAATCGGCGGAAATCATCCGCATGTTCAACAGCGCCTTCGATGATTTGACCGGCAATGACCTGGACTTCTACCCGGCCCCGCTGCGCAGTGAGATCGATGCGCTGAACGAGCGGATCTATCCGGCGGTGAACAACGGCGTGTACCGCGCCGGTTTTGCCACCTCGCAACAGGCTTATGAAGAAGCTTTCGATGATGTGTTCGCAGAGCTGGACCGACTGGAGCAGGTGCTGGACGCCAACCGTTACCTGACCGGCGAATACCTGACCGAAGCGGACATCCGCCTGTTCACCACGCTGATTCGCTTCGATGCGGTGTACTTCGGGCACTTCAAGTGCAACCTGCGGCGCATTGCCGATTATCCGAACCTGTCGAACTGGCTGCGGGAGATTTATCAGTGGCCGGGGATTGCCGAGACGGTGGATTTCACCCACATCAAGCATCACTACTACGCCAGCCACAAGACCATCAATCCAACCGGGATTGTGCCAAAAGGTCCAGAGCAGGATTTCACCGCGCCCCATGATCGGGAGCGGTTGAGCGGGAAAGGGGTTTGGCGCAGGGCCTGAGATTTGCGTAGGTTTTGAAGGCCCCATCGCTGGCAAGCCAGCTCCCACAGTGATCCATGTGATGTTGAAGACTGCAGCTTCAACACAAAATCTGTGGGAGCTGGCTTGCCAGCGATGGGGACACCCGGGTTTCAGAGTTGCCCCTGAGCCCCTTCAAACCACGCCAGTTTTTCGCGCAATTGCACCACTTCACCGACGATCACCAATGTCGGCGCATGCACTTCATGCTCCGCCACCAATCGCGGCAAATCGGCCAGGGTGCCGGTAAACACTCGCTGGTTGACCGTAGTGCCCTGCTGGATCAACGCCGCCGGGGTATCGGCACCGCGACCGTGCTTGATCAACTGTTCGCAGATGACCGGCAAGCCCACCAGTCCCATGTAGAACACCAGGGTTTGCGCCGGGGCCACCAGATCGGCCCATGGCAAATCGCTGGAGCCGTCCTTGAGGTGGCCGGTGATGAAACGCACCGACTGCGCGTAATCGCGGTGGGTCAGCGGAATCCCGGCATAGGCTGCACAACCACTGGCTGCCGTGATCCCCGGCACGACCTGGAACGGGATGCCATTGGCTGCCAGTTCCTCGATCTCTTCACCACCACGACCGAAGATGAACGGATCGCCGCCCTTCAATCGCACCACGCGCTTGCCTTGCTTGGCCAGGTCCACCAATTGCTGGTTGATCTGCTCCTGCGGCACCGCGTGATCGGCACGGCGCTTGCCGACATAAACCCGCTCGGCGTCGCGGCGGCACAGCTCGAGGATCGCCGGTGCGACCAAGCGGTCGTACAGCACCACGTCGGCTTGCTGCATCAGACGCAATGCCTTGAACGTCAGCAGATCGGGATCACCCGGCCCTGCACCCACCAGATAGACCTCACCGGTCGCGACCGGCGCCTCGCCGTCGATTTTCGCCTGCAGCAGACGCTCGGCTTCAGCGCCCTGCCCGGCCATTTGCCGATCGGCAACCGGGCCCTGGAAAACATCTTCCCAGAACGCCCGACGCTGCTGCACATCCGGAAACAGTCCCTTGACCTGATGACGGAAGCGCGCAGCCAGTCCGGCCAGTTGACCATAGGTGGAAGGAATCCAGGTTTCGATCTTGGCCCGGATCAAGCGCGCCAGCACCGGCGCATCGCCGCCGCTGGAAACGGCAATGATCAAGGGCGAACGATCGACGATCGCCGGGAAAATCACGCTGCACAGGGCCGGCGCGTCCACCACGTTGACCGGCACGCAACGCCGATGGGCATCGGCGGAGACTTGCGCGTTCAGCGCTTCATCGTCGGTGGCGGCGATGACCAGCCCGCAACCGTCCAGGTCCGTTTCGGCGTAGCCACGCAACAGGCACTCGCCACCGCTGCCGGCAACCAGTTCGCGCAGTTGCGCTTCGATTTCAGGTGCAACCACCCGCAGCAGCGCACCGGCATCGGCCAGCAGGCGGGATTTGCGCAAGGCGATCTCCCCCCCACCGACGACCAACACACGACTGCCGCGAAGGTTGTGGAACAGCGGCAGATATTTCATTTAGCCGATGACCTCGAGGCCACCCATGTACGGCTTCAGCACGTCCGGCACGCGAATCGAACCGTCGGCTTGCTGATAGTTCTCGAGCACCGCCACCAGGGTACGGCCGACTGCAAGACCGGAACCGTTCAGGGTGTGCACCAGTTCCGGCTTGCCGGTTTCCGGGTTGCGGAAGCGCGCTTGCATCCGACGGGCCTGGAAGTCGCCGCAGTTGGAGCACGACGAGATCTCGCGGTACTTGTCCTGGCTCGGGATCCACACTTCCAGGTCGTAGGTCTTGACCGCGCTGAAGCCCATGTCGCCGGTGCACAGCGCCAGGGTGCGGTAAGGCAGCTCCAGCAGTTGCAGGACTTTCTCGGCGTTGGCGGTCAGGCCTTCCAGCGCTTCCATCGACTGCGACGGCTCGACGATCTGCACCATTTCGACCTTGTCGAACTGGTGCTGGCGGATCATGCCACGGGTGTCACGTCCCGACGCACCGGCTTCGCTGCGGAAGCACGGCGTATGGGCAACGAACTTGATCGGCAGCAGTTTCGAATCGACGATTTCACCGGCGACGATGTTGGTCAGCGACACTTCGGCGGTCGGAATCAGGTACAGGTCGGCCTCGCCTTCGCGCGCGATCTTGAACAGGTCTTCTTCGAACTTCGGCAGCTGGCCGGTGCCTTGCAGCGCCGGGGCCTGGACCAGATAAGGCGTGTAGGCCTCTTCGTAGCCGTGCTCGGTGACGTGCAGGTTGATCATGAACTGCGCCAGGGCGCGGTGCAGACGGGCAATCGGGCCGCGCAGCAGAGCGAAACGGGCGCCGGACAGCTTGGCGGCGGTTTCGAAGTCCAGCCAGCCGAACTTCTCACCCAGGGCCACGTGGTCCTGAACCGGGAAATCGAAGGCCGTCGGGGTGCCCCAGCGACGCACTTCGACGTTGCCGTCTTCGTCTTCACCGACCGGTACCGATTCGTGCGGCAGGTTGGGGATACCCAGCAGGATCGAATCCAGATCGGTCTGGATCGCGTCCAGTTCGACTTTACCGGCGCTCAATTCGCCCGCCATGCGCTCGACGTCCGCCATCAGCGGCGCGATGTCTTCGCCGCGCTGCTTGGCCTGACCGATGGATTTGGAACGCGCATTACGTTCAGCCTGCAGTGCTTCGGTGCGGGTCTGGACGGTCTTGCGCTGTTCTTCCAGCGCTTCGATGCGCGCAACATCCAGGGTATAGCCACGGGATGCCAGGCGGTCCGCTACGTCCTGAAGGTTGCTACGTAACAGTTTGGAATCGAGCATGTCGGTTTCTCGTTTATCAAAGTTTGGTCAAGGACAGGCCGGCCCAGGTGGCAAGCAGCCCGCCGAATACGCTGAGCGCCGCATAGCCCAAGGCCAGCAGCACTTGCCCGCTTTCCAGCAGGCGCACCGTATCCAGTGAAAAGGATGAAAAAGTCGTCAGCCCCCCGAGGAAGCCGACCATCAACCCGGCACGCACCTCGATGGGCACCTCCGGGCGTATCAAAAACAGACCGTATAGAACGCCGATCAGCAAACAGCCCACGATATTAACGGCCAGCGTCGCGGTATAGAAGTGCCGCGGCCAATTCGCGTTGATCCAGTTGCCCGTGGCGAAGCGCAACAGCGTGCCGGCCATCCCGCCGACGGAAACCGCAACGATCAGTGCAAGCACTATTTTCTCCGCTGCCTTGGGCTTAAACGGTCGAGTTTTGCCAGGTGATTGAGCTTCTCGCCGATTTTCAGCTCCAGGCCACGGGGCACCGGTTGATAGAACGGGATCGGGTCGAGTTCTTCCGGGAAATAGTCTTCGCCGGCGGCATACGCGTCCGGCTCATCGTGGGCATAACGGTATTCATCGCCGTAGCCCAGCTGCTTCATCAGCTTGGTCGGCGCATTGCGCAGGTGCAGCGGCACTTCCAGCGAGCCGTGTTCGGCGGCGGCGCGCAGTGCGGTCTTGAAGCCCATGTACACCGCGTTGCTTTTTGGTGCGCAGGCCAGATAGGTGATGGCCTGGGCCACCGCCAGTTCGCCTTCGGGGCTGCCCAGGCGCTCCTGCACTTCCCACGCGGCCAGGCACAGGCTCAAGGCGCGCGGGTCGGCGTTGCCGATGTCTTCGCTGGCCATGCGCACTACGCGGCGTGCCAGGTACAGCGGGTCGCAACCGCCGTCGATCATGCGCGCGAACCAGTACAACGCGCCGTCGGGGTTGGAGCCTCGCACCGATTTGTGCAGCGCGGAAATCTGGTCGTAGAAGGCTTCACCGCCCTTGTCGAAGCGTCGGCGGGTGTCACCGAGCAGGCTTTGCAGGAGTTCGGTGCCGATTTCGCTGTTGTCTTCCGCCAGGTCCGAAGCGTTTTCCAGCAGATTGAGCAGGCGTCGGCCATCACCGTCGGCGGCCGACAGCAGCATCTGGAAGCCTTCGTCGCTGAGGGTCAGGTTGCGCTTGCCCAGGCCCCGTTCTTCGCTCAGCGCGCGCTGCACCAGTTTGCGCAGCGCCGTTTCGTCGAGGCTTTTCAGCACATAGACGCGCGCACGGGAGAGCAAGGCGTTGTTGAGTTCGAAGGAAGGATTTTCCGTGGTCGCGCCGATGAAAATCAGCGTGCCGTCTTCGACATACGGCAGGAACGCATCCTGCTGGGATTTGTTGAAGCGATGCACTTCATCGACGAACAGGATGGTGCGGCGACCGTACTGCGCGGCCTGCTGCTTGGCGATTTCCACCGACTGGCGGATCTCCTTGACCCCGGCCAGCACCGCCGAGACCGTTTCGAAGTGCGCGTCCGAGACTTCGGCGAGCAATCGCGCCAGGGTCGTCTTGCCCACGCCAGGCGGCCCCCAGAAAATCATCGAATGCAGGGCACCCTGCTCCAGCGCTTCGCGCAAGGGCTTGCCGCGAGCGAGCACGTGTTCCTGACCGACGTACTCGTCCAGATTGGCCGCGCGTAAACGGGCGGCCAGGGGCTGGGCGATGGGGGTGCTGCGAAACAGGTCCATCACGTACTTTTAAAACCTCGCTATGAACACCGCATCCCCCTGTAGGAGCCGGCTTGCTGGCGATGGTGGGTCAGTCGACATTAATGTTGAATGACAAACCGCCATCGCCAGCAAGCCGGCTCCTACAAGGGTTGTGCGTGTTACTCCTGGATCACGTCCGCACCCTTGGGGATGTCGAACTTGAACTTGGACGCCGGGATCGGCTCGTTGGCCTTCACCCCGGTGAACAGGATATTAGTGCGCTGGCCGACGCTGTCGATCAGTTGCATGTCATTGACCAGACCATTGCGGAACGACAGGCGCAGGCTGTCGAACAAGGTGTCCTTGGTTTTCGGCTTCAAGGTGAAGTCGATCACGCCACCGGCTTCCTTGGCGCTGATGTCGAAGCTCTGGCTGATCTTGGACACGTCACCGGACAGCAGCAAGGCCGGCGTCTGGGTCAGGCGCTGGTCGAGGTTCTTGATGGTGGCCTGTTCCAGGTCCGGGTCCCACAGGGTGACCTTCTTGCCGTCGGAAATCATGGTCTGTTCGGCCGGTGCATCGGTGTGCCAGTAGAACAGGCCCGGGCGCTGCAGGGACATCTCGCCAGCGGTTTCCTGCAACTGGGTGCCGGTGCCATCCAGGGTCAGTTGCGAGAAACGCGCGGTCAGGGTCTGGGATTTTTCCAGCAATTGGGTCAGGCGCGCCACGTCCTTGTCATCGGCGTGAGCCTGGAGCGTGGTCAAGGCCAGTACCGGCAGCAACAGCATGCGGATCAGACGCATGGGAGTCCTCATAACATTCGTGGGAGTGCGGGCGGCGCCAACGGCACCGCCCCTTTCATACTCGGTCAGTCGCGCACCGGGCCCGGGGCCAGGACTTCACGCGAACCGTTGGTGTTCATGGACGTCACGACCCCGGCCATTTCCATGGCTTCGATCATGCGCGCGGCGCGGTTGTAGCCGATCTTCAGCTTGCGCTGAACCGCGGAAATGGAGGCGCGACGGCTTTCCAGCACGAACTGCACCGCTTCGTCGTACAGTGCATCGGCCTCGGGATCGTCACCGTCGCCGCCACCGCTGCTACCTTCAAAGCCGCTACCGGCCTCTTCGACGCCATTGAGGATGTCGTCGTTGTATTCCGGCGCGCCACGCAACTTCCAGGCTTCCACCACGCGGTGAACCTCGTCGTCGGACACGAAAGCCCCGTGAACTCGAATCGGCAGGCTGGTACCCGGCGGCATGTAGAGCATGTCACCGTGGCCCAGCAGTTGCTCGGCGCCGCCCTGGTCGATGATGGTCCGCGAGTCGATCTTGCTCGATACCTGGAACGCCATACGGGTCGGGATGTTGGCCTTGATCAGACCGGTGATCACATCCACCGACGGACGCTGGGTCGCGAGGATCAAGTGAATACCGGCCGCACGCGCCTTCTGGGCGATACGGGCGATCAGTTCTTCAACCTTCTTGCCGACGATCATCATCATGTCGGCGAATTCGTCGACCACCACCACGATGGTCGGCAGCTTTTGCAACAGCGGCGCTTCGTCGTGGATGCTTTCGCGCTTGTACAGCGGATCGCTCAACGGCGTGCCGGCGTCCTGGGCTTCCTTGACCTTGGCGTTGAAGCCCGACAGGTTTCGCACACCCATCTTGGCCATCAGCTTGTAGCGTCGCTCCATCTCGGCAACGCTCCAGCGCAGGGCGTTGGCGGCGTCCTTCATGTCGGTGACCACCGGGCACAGCAGGTGCGGAATACCTTCGTAGATCGACAATTCCAGCATCTTCGGGTCGATCATGATCAGCTTGGCGTCTTCCGGGCCGGACTTGAACAGGATCGACAGGATCATCGCGTTCACGCCCACCGACTTACCGGAACCGGTAGTACCGGCCACCAGCAAATGCGGCATCTTCGCCAGGTCGGTGATGACCGGCTTGCCGCCGATGTCGTGGCCCAGGGCCAGGGTGACCGGCGACTTGAAGTTGTCGTACTCGGGGGTCGACAGGACTTCGGAGAAACGCACGATCTGCCGGTCTTCGTTGGGAATCTCGATACCGACCGTGGTCTTGCCCGGAATCACTTCCACCACGCGCACGCTGGTCACGGCCAGGGAGCGCGCAAGGTCCTTGGCCAGGTTGGCGATACGGCTTACCTTGACGCCAGCGGCGGGCTGGATTTCGTAACGGGTAATCACCGGACCCGGATGGATCGAATCCACGGTGACTTCGACGCCAAATTCCTTGAGCTTGATTTCCAGCAGGTGGCCAACCGCCGCCAGGGATTCAGGCGAATAATTGAGCTGTTTCTTTTCCGCCGGGTCGAGAATCGAGATCGGCGGCAAGGTGCCTTCCACGGCGCTGTCGACGAACAGCGGCGCCTGCTTCTCTTTTTCGACGCGTTTGCTCGGTGCGGCGGGTTTTGGCGGTGCAGGCGCAATCACCGGCGGCACCTGCTTCTCGCGCTCTGACATGTGCTTGCTCAGCGCCTGTTCACGCTCGATCAGGCGCTCCTTGACCTTGGCCTGCTCGCGCTTGTCGGTGACGCTCGGCGCGACCACTTCATCCATACGGTCGTCGACTGCACGCAACTGGGCAACCAGCTGTTTGCGCTCGGTACGAGCCGCCCACCAGCGATTGGCCGCGCCCTGGAACAACTCGAACAGGTCGAGGGTGATCTTGCCGGTGATGTCCATCACCTTGAACCACGACAGGTCGGTAAACACGGTCAGGCCGAACAGGAACAACGCGATGAACAACAGCGTGCTGCCCTGGATGTTCAGGGCGTTCCTCGCCAGCTCGCCGAGGCTTTCCCCCAGCGCACCGCCCGCCCCGGCCGGCAGGCCGGTCGCGGCATGGAAATGGATATGGGCCAGGGCGGCGCCGGACAACACCAGGAACACCAGGCCGATCAGGCGCCAGGAGAACAGCCAACCGCTCCACTGCCAGGGTTCGTGACGCTGGCGGAAGATCTGGTACGCCTTGATCGCCAGCAGCAACGGGAAGATGTAGGCGAAGTAACCCAGCACCATGAACAGGATATCGGCGCTGTAGGAGCCCGCTGGCCCGCCGAAGTTCTGCACGTCGTCGATCTTGCTGTTATGGCTCCAGCCCGGATCATCCTTGCCATAGGTCAACAAGGCCATCATCAGGAACAGGCACAGGGCTCCGATGGCGATCAGCGCACCTTCCTTGAGTCGGTAGTGCAAGTGCTGGCGCCAGAGTGGAACGACGGCTGGTTTAGGTGCTGCGGTGGATTTCTTCAAAACGCTTCTTTTCCTGCGCCATGGGCGCGTCCATCTGGTGAATGTCTATAAAAACTGCGAAAAAACCGCCCAATCCAGGCAGGTAAAAAAGTTAACACGTGTAACCGGGACTACTTTTAACACTGCGCCCCGGTTTTTATAAACACGGTGCGCACTGAATATATGTAACACGCAGGGCATTGTACGGGTTTGTGCGCACGACGCCATGCCTGAGACCCTTGGGTGTAGCATAGTCAACAGCACATGACATGCTGTTCAATTTGAGCACGCATTCTCTTTTGTGACAAAGGCTTATGAGGTGTTTTTATGAGCGAAGCGAAGCATTCCCGCCTGATCATCCTGGGCTCCGGCCCTGCCGGTTACAGCGCAGCCGTTTATGCCGCCCGCGCCAACCTCAAGCCCGTTGTCATCACCGGCATACAGGCAGGTGGCCAGCTCACCACCACGGTCGAAGTGGATAACTGGCCAGGCGACGTCGAAGGCCTGACTGGACCTGTGCTGATGGATCGCATGCAAAAACACGCCGAACGCTTTGCCACCGAGATCGTTTACGACCACATCCATACCGCCAAGTTGCAACAACGGCCGTTCGAACTGATCGGCGATGGCGGCACCTACACCTGCGACGCACTGATCATTGCCACCGGCGCTTCTGCGCAATACCTGGGCCTGCCCTCGGAAGAAGCGTTTGCCGGCAAAGGGGTTTCGGCTTGTGCGACCTGTGACGGATTTTTCTATCGTAATCAGGTGGTTGCAGTGGTCGGCGGCGGCAATACGGCGGTCGAGGAAGCCTTGTACCTGTCGAATATTGCCAAGGAAGTGCACCTGGTGCATCGTCGCGACAAGTTGCGTTCGGAGAAGATCCTCCAGGACAAACTCTTCGAAAAAGCCGCCAACGGCAATATCCGCCTGCACTGGAACCAGAACCTGGACGAGGTGCTTGGCGATGCCAGCGGCGTGACCGGCGCCCGTCTGCGCGACAGCCAAACCGGTGAAACCCGGGAGCTGCCGCTGGCCGGGGTGTTTATCGCCATCGGCCATAAACCCAACACCGACCTGTTCACGGGCCAGCTGGAAATGCGCGACGGCTATCTGCTGGTCAGGGGCGGTAGCGAAGGCGATGCCACCGCCACGGCGATTGCCGGTGTGTTTGCCGCCGGCGACGTGGCCGACCACGTTTATCGCCAGGCCGTTACGTCTGCCGGGGCCGGCTGCATGGCGGCACTGGACGCGGAAAAATACCTCGACGACATTCCCACCGTTTGAAGGCAAACTTATGGCGGGCCCACACCCGCCACTGCCCTCCCCTTCTGCAAGCCCGGATGCCATGCTGACTTGGTTACAACGTAATACCATGCTTTTCCCACCGCTGGAAAAGGCCATGCGCGACCCCAACGGGCTTCTGGCTGCCGGCGGTGATCTGTCCGCCGATCGGCTGATCTCGGCTTATCGCCACGGCTGCTTTCCATGGTTTTCCGAAGGCCAGCCAATTCTGTGGTGGTCTCCGGACCCGCGCACGGTCTTGTTTCCCGACGAATTGCACATCTCGCGCAGCCTGAACAAACTGCTGCGCCAGCAACGCTATCAAGTGACCTTCGACCAGGACTTCGCCGCCGTCATCCGCGCCTGCGCCGCACCCCGGGATTACGCCGACGGCACCTGGATCACCGAGGCAATGCAGGATGCCTACATCGAACTGCACCGACGTGGTCACGCGCACTCGGTGGAAGTGTGGGACGGCGACGAACTGGTCGGCGGGCTGTATGGCCTGGCGATGGGCCAGTTGTTTTTCGGCGAGTCCATGTTCAGCCGCGCCGACAACGCCTCGAAATTCGGCTTTGCCACATTGGTCCGGCATCTGAAAGACTCGGGTTTTGTGCTGATCGATTGCCAGATGCCCACCGATCACCTGCACAGCCTGGGTGCCCGGGCCATCCCCCGCCGCGAGTTTGCCAACTATTTGGCCAGGCACCTGGACCAACCCAACACCGCCACCTGGGTTTGCTGAGCGACATTTGCGCGCGTGGCTTACACTTATTCAAAAGCATTATCCCGAGGGTTGATCATGACCGAGTTGGCGCGTTTGAAGTTCTATGCCACTCAGCCGCACTCTTGCAGTTATCTGCCGGAGGAACAGGCCACAACCCTGTTCCTCGACCCTAGCCAGCCCATGGATGTGCATGTCTATGCAGACCTGTCGGAGATGGGTTTTCGTCGCAGCGGCGATCATCTCTACCGGCCGCATTGCCAGAATTGCAATGCGTGCGTTCCGGCGCGCATCCCCGTGGGACAGTTCACGCCCAACCGGCAACAGAAACGCATCTTCAAGCGCAACGCGGATTTGCAGGTGCGCCCGGCCAAGCCCTGTTTCAACGAAGAGTATTTCGATCTTTACCAGCGCTATATCGAACAACGGCATGCCGACGGCGACATGTACCCGCCCAGTCGTGACCAGTTTTCGACTTTCCTGGTGCGCGACCTGCCGTTTTCACGGTTCTATGAGTTCCGCCTGAACGGCCGGCTGCTGGCCGTCGCCGTCACCGACTTGCTGCCGAACGGTCTTTCGGCGGTCTACACCTTCTATGAACCCTGCGAAGAGCGTCGCAGCCTCGGGCGCTACGCAATCCTCTGGCAGATCGGCGAGGCCCGACGGCTGGGGCTGGAGGCGGTCTACCTCGGCTACTGGATCAAAAACTGCAAAAAGATGAGCTACAAGACTCAATATCGCCCCATTGAGTTGCTGATTAATCAGCGCTGGGTGGTTCTAAACTAGAGCCGGCCCTAAACCCCTTGGCTTAAACCCCACTTTTCGGGCACAATGCACGCCGCTTTTGCCTGGCGCAGTTGCACCGGGCCATTCATTGGACACCGAGGGCTTTACTGCATGTCGAAAGAAGACAGCTTCGAAATGGAAGGCACTGTCGTCGACACCCTGCCCAACACCATGTTTCGTGTGGAGTTGGAAAATGGGCACGTCGTAACCGCGCACATCTCCGGCAAGATGCGCAAGAACTACATCCGTATTCTTACCGGCGACAAAGTGCGCGTAGAGCTGACTCCCTATGACTTGAGCAAAGGGCGCATTACTTACCGCGCCCGCTAATCAGGTCAATACAAGACGCCCGGCTTATGCCGGGCGTTTTTGTTTGCCTGCGATTTGGCGACCACCCCCCTCCTGTGGGAGCTGGCTTGCCAGCGATAGCGGACTGTCAGCCAATAAAGATGCTGACTGGGACGGCCTCATCGCGGGAAAGCCCGCTCCCACAGGGATTTGGTGTGTTTTGGCAGATAGCAAAAAGGCGCCTCTCGGCGCCTTTTTGTTTTGCTTCTGAACGTCAGGCCATTTCGGCCGTGGTCTCGAACTCGAAGGTCAGTTCGCCGTCCTTGATGTCGATGTGCACCACACCGCCATGCTCGGCCAGTTCGCCAAAGAGAATCTCCTCCGCCAGCGGACGCTTGATCTTGTCCTGGATCAGGCGAGCCATTGGGCGAGCACCCATCGCCGCGTCGTAGCCACCTTCGGCCAGCCAGCTGCGGGCCGCATCGGTGACTTCCAGCAGTACTCGCTTGTCTTCCAGCTGCGCCTGGAGTTCGGTAAGGAACTTGTCCACCACGCTCTTGATGACCTCATGGCTGAGGCGACCAAACTGGATGATGGTGTCCAGACGGTTGCGGAATTCCGGCGTGAAGCTCTTCTTGATCACTTCCATAGCATCGGACGAGTGATCCTGATAAGTGAAACCGATCGAAGCCCGGGCTGCGGTCTCGGCACCGGCGTTGGTCGTCATGATGACGATCACGTTACGGAAATCCGCCTTGCGCCCGTTGTTATCGGTCAACGTACCGTGGTCCATCACCTGCAGCAGCAGGTTGAAGACTTCCGGATGCGCCTTCTCGATCTCATCGAGCAACAGCACGCAGTGTGGCTGCTTGGTGATGGCTTCAGTGAGCAGACCGCCCTGATCGAACCCGACATAACCCGGAGGCGCACCGATCAGGCGCGATACGGTGTGGCGCTCCATGTACTCGGACATGTCGAAGCGAATCAACTCGACACCCAGCGCCTTGGCCAACTGACGCGCCGCTTCGGTTTTACCGACACCGGTAGGCCCTGCGAACAGGAACGAACCGACAGGCTTGTCAGGTGACTTGAGGCCGGCACGGGACAGCTTGATCGCGGTGGCCAGCGAGTCGATCGCCGCATCCTGACCAAACACGGTCAGCTTCAGGTCACGCTCGAGGTTACGCAGCAGTTCCTTGTCGGAACTGGTGACGTGTTTTGGCGGAATCCGCGCGATTTTCGCGACGATGTCCTCGACCTGTGGCACTTCGATGCGTTTCACACGCTTCTCGACCGGTTGCAGGCGCTGGTAGGCACCCGCCTCGTCGATGACGTCGATCGCCTTGTCCGGCATGTGCCTGTCATTGATGTAGCGCGAAGCCAGTTCGGCAGCCGCACGCAGGGCTTCATCACTGTATTCGATATTGTGATGGCTTTCGAAACGCCCCTTCAGGCCGCGCAGAATGCCGATGGTGTCTTCCACCGAAGGCTCCGACACATCGACCTTCTGGAAGCGCCGGGCCAAGGCTCGGTCCTTCTCGAAGATGCCGCGGAATTCCTGGAAGGTGGTCGAACCGATGCAACGGATATCACCGGACGACAGCAGTGGCTTGAGCAGGTTCGAGGCATCCATGACACCACCGGACGCGGCACCCGCACCGATGATGGTGTGGATCTCGTCGATGAACAGGATCGCCTGCGGACGTTTTTTCAGCTCATTGAGCAACGCCTTGAAGCGCTTCTCGAAATCGCCACGGTACTTGGTACCGGCCAGCAAGGCACCCAGGTCAAGGGAGTAAACCACGCTGTTGGCCAGCAGGTCCGGCACCTGGTTGTCGACAATGCGCTTGGCCAGGCCTTCGGCAATCGCGGTTTTACCCACGCCCGCCTCGCCCACCAGCAGAGGATTGTTTTTGCGGCGACGCGCCAGGATCTGCGCGACGCGCTCGACTTCCAGCTCACGACCTACCAACGGATCGATACGACCCTGGCGCGCGAGTTCATTGAGGTTGCTGGCATACGCATCCAGGGGATTGCCCGAGGAAGAAGACTCACCGCCCTCGTCGTCCTGCATATCTTGCTCACCTTCAGAGTGATCGCCATGCCCCGGCACCTTGGAAATGCCATGGGCGATGTAGTTGACGACATCTATACGGGCAACGCTCTGCTGCTTCAGCAGGAACACCGCCTGACTCTCTTGCTCACTGAAGATCGCGACCAGCACGTTGGCGCCAGTCACTTCGCGTTTGCCCGAGCTCTGTACGTGAAACACAGCACGTTGCAGGACACGCTGGAAGCCCAGGGTTGGCTGGGTTTCACGATCCTCGTCATGAACGGGAATCAATGGCGTGGTGGAGTCGATGAACTCCTGCAGGTCATGCTTGAGTTTGTCGAGGTTTGCGCCGCACGCACGCAGAACGGTGGCGGCAGCCTCATTGTCCAATAGGGCCAGCAAGAGGTGTTCGACGGTCATGAACTCATGACGCTTCGAACGAGCTTCCTTGAAGGCAAGATTGAGGGTGACTTCGAGCTCGCGGTTTAACATAGCTTCACCTCATACCCAAGTGGTCGGCGATTAACCGTCCTTCTCGATTTCACAGAGTAGCGGATGCTGGCTTTCCCTGGCGTACTGGTTGACCTGCATAGCCTTGGTCTCAGCGATGTCGCGGGTAAACACTCCACATACTGCCCGCCCTTCTGTATGGACGGCCAGCATGACCTTGGTCGCCAGCTCGCGATTCAGGTTAAAAAACACCTCGAGCACTTCGACGACGAAATCCATCGGTGTGTAGTCATCATTGAACAAAACCACCTTGTACATCGGCGGCGCCTGAAGTGCAGGCTTTGCTTCCTGAACAGCAATGCCTGCGGAATCGTCGTCGTGTGAATCAGGATGATCCTGATTGAATGTTAGTCGAATCTGGCTGATTGCATGCATGGAAAGAAAGGTTCGTCAGTTGTGCAAATACAGTGGTGGGGGCGGCTATCAGCGATTTCAACTCCGAGTGCCGGGTCAGCTTGACTATCGGCAAAAGGGTGTTACAACCAATAGAGCCCACAGTGGGTAAAAAAGGTCCGCGGAGTCAATCTTATTTTCAGATTCGACTGCGGATGTACTGGATGATACTCCAGTGATGGAGTCTGTTGCAGAGGGAGTTGGGTATGGCTGTCGGCAAGGTCAAGTGGTTCAACAATGCCAAGGGTTACGGTTTCATCATCGAGGACGGCAAGACAGAAGATCTGTTTGCCCACTACTCGGCCATTAAAATGGATGGTTATAAAACCCTGAAAGCCGGGCAAGCCGTCGTATTCGAGATTATCCAGGGCCCCAAGGGTCTGCACGCGGTCAACATCACCAATCCGGTGGACACCACGGCAACCACGTCACCCGTTGCTGAACAAACAGTTTCGGCTTAACACCACAGCGTTTTCCAGTCATTAAAAAACCGCCTGACTCAACTTCTTGAATCAGGCGGTTTTTGTGTGCCTGCAGTTTCTTACATGTGCGAGATCAGCGCGTCACCGAAACCGGAAGACGACACCAGCTTCGCGCCATCCATCAGACGTTCGAAGTCGTAGGTCACGGTCTTGGCGGAAATCGCGCCATTGGTGCCCTTGATGATCAGGTCGGCCGCTTCGGTCCAGCCCATGTGGCGCAGCATCATTTCAGCGGACAGGATCAGCGAACCCGGGTTGACCTGGTCCTTGCCGGCGTACTTCGGTGCCGTACCGTGGGTAGCTTCGAACATGGCCACGGTGTCCGACAGGTTGGCGCCTGGCGCGATACCGATACCGCCCACTTCCGCCGCCAGGGCGTCGGACAGGTAGTCGCCGTTCAGGTTCAGGGTCGCGATCACATCGTACTCGGCCGGGCGCAGCAGGATCTGCTGGAGCATGGCGTCGGCGATGGCATCCTTGACGATGACGTTCTTGCCGGTTTTAGGGTTCTTGAACTGCATCCACGGACCGCCGTCAAGCAGGGTCGCGCCGAACTCTTCAGCCGCCACTTCGTAGGCCCATTCCTTGAAGGCACCTTCGGTGAACTTCATGATGTTGCCTTTGTGCACGATGGTCAGCGAATCGCGATCATTGTCGACCACATATTGCAGGGCCTTGCGCGCCAGACGCTTGGTGCCTTGCAGGGACACCGGCTTGACGCCGATACCGCAGTTCTCGTCGAAACGGATCTTGGTAACGCCCATTTCTTCTTTCAGGAACTTGATGACCTTGGTGGCTTCCGGCGTACCGGCCTTCCACTCGATGCCGGCGTAGATGTCTTCGGAGTTCTCGCGGAAGATCGTCATGTCGACGTCGCCTGGCTTCTTGACCGGGCTAGGCACGCCTTCGAACCAGCGCACCGGGCGCAGGCAGACGTACAGGTCGAGTTGCTGGCGCAGGGCCACGTTCAGCGAACGGATGCCGCCACCGACCGGAGTGGTCAGCGGGCCCTTGATGGAAACCACGTAATCCTTGACCGCGTCCAGGGTTTCCTGAGGCAGCCAGGTGTCCTGATCGTAGACCTGAGTCGCTTTTTCCCCGGCGTACACTTCCATCCAGGAAATCTTGCGCTCGCCACCGTAAGCCTTCTTAACAGCAGCATCGACAACCTTGATCATGACCGGGCTGATGTCGACACCAATGCCGTCGCCTTCGATGAAGGGGATGATCGGGTTATTAGGAACATTGAGAGAATGGTCTGCATTGACGGTGATTTTGTCGCCGACGGCTGGAACCTGAATCTTCTTGTAACCCATGCTGAACTCCATTGATTGGATTGAACATCTGGCTTGGTTCGAGCGTAACCCAGTTGAATCGGCGCGCAAACCCTATGTTCCGTCCATCTGCCGCAAAGCCCCGAAACTCGCGAGCTACAAGCCTGAAAGCAAAGGGAAAAACGCCAAACTCAAGCACGACGAATGACCATACGCCCTGCTCGCCCCTGCGACCTTTAGACCAATGGACGACTTTCGTTGCGTATGAACCATCGGCAGATTGCCAGCTACCTATGTATAATGCCGCCGCTGACTAAAGGGTCACGTCAGGTTGAACAGCTCTACGACGAGTGTTTCCGCCAGTTAAGTCGATCTGTTACCGCAGCCCGGCTACTTGACACCCTACTGATGCACCCAACATCACAGCAACGAAACCTCGATATTCGGCTCATGGATGACTTTGAACGAACGCGCTTACCCGGCGCCCTCGAGTTTCTGCGCACGCTTTAGCAAAGAAGAGAGAGTTAATCCGAATATGCCCACCCGCTCGAAGATCATCTATACCTTCACCGACGAAGCTCCTGCCCTCGCCACCTATTCACTGTTGCCTATCGTAGAGGCGTTCACCGCCTCGGCTGATATCGCCGTTGAAACCCGCGATATCTCTCTTGCAGGGCGCATCCTGGCCAGCTTCCCCGAGCAACTGGGTGACAAAGCCGTAGCCGACCACCTCGCCGAACTGGGCGCCCTGGCCGTTACGCCTGAAGCCAACATCATCAAGCTGCCGAACATCAGCGCTTCGGTCCCACAACTGCAAGCCGCGATCAAAGAGCTGCAAGCTCAGGGCTATGCACTGCCGGACTACCCTGAGACCGTCACCAGCGACGCGGACAAAGAAGCCAAGGCGCGCTACGACAAGATCAAGGGCAGCGCCGTGAACCCGGTTCTGCGCGAAGGCAACTCCGACCGCCGCGCTCCGCTGTCGGTCAAGAACTACGCACGCAAGCACCCGCACAAAATGGGCGCCTGGGCCAAGGACTCCAAGTCCCACGTCGCGCACATGAGCACCGGCGATTTCTACGGCAGCGAAAAAGCCGCCCTGATCGACGCCGCTGACGCCGTGAAAATCGAACTGATCGCTCAAGACGGTACCGCTACCGTCCTGAAAGAAAAGACCAGCGTTCAAGCTGGCGAGATCCTCGATTGCGCCGTGATGAGCAAAAACGCCCTGCGCGCTTTCATCGCCGCTGAAATCGAAAGCGCCAAGGCACAAGGCGTGCTGCTTTCGGTTCACCTGAAAGCCACCATGATGAAGGTCTCCGACCCGATCATGTTCGGCCAGATCGTTGCCGAGTTCTATAAAGACGCACTGGCCAAGCACGCAGACGTGCTGGCACAGATCGGCTTCAACCTGAACAACGGCATCGGCGACCTGTACGCTCGCATCAAGGCCTTGCCTGCCGAGCAGCAAGCTGCGATCGAAGCTGACATCCAGGCGGTCTACGCCGTTCGCCCATCGCTTGCGATGGTCAATTCCGACAAAGGCATCACCAACCTGCACGTGCCGAGCGACGTGATCGTCGACGCCTCGATGCCGGCGATGATCCGTGACTCCGGCAAGATGTGGGGCACCGACGGCCTGCTGCACGATACCAAGGCCGTGATCCCGGATCGCTGCTACGCCACCATCTACCAGGCCGTGATCGAAGACTGCAAAGCCAACGGTGCGTTCGATCCGACCACCATGGGCAGCGTGCCAAACGTCGGCCTGATGGCGAAAAAAGCCGAAGAGTACGGCTCCCACGACAAGACTTTCCAGATCAAGGCTGACGGCGTAGTTCGCGTCACCGACAGCAAGGGCAACCTGCTGCTGGAGCAGTCGGTCGAAGCCGGCGACATCTTCCGCATGTGCCAGACCAAAGACGCGCCGATCCAGGACTGGGTCAAACTGGCCGTCAACCGTGCTCGCGCCAGCAGCACTCCAGCGATTTTCTGGCTGGACCCGATGCGCGCCCACGACGGCGTGGTGATCGAGAAAGTTCAGGCCTACCTGAAGGATCACGACACTGCCGGTCTGGACATCCAGATCATGTCGCCTGTCGACGCCATGAAGTACACCCTGCAGCGTACCCGCGACGGTAAAGACACCATCTCGGTAACCGGCAACGTACTGCGCGACTACCTGACCGACCTGTTCCCGATCATGGAACTGGGCACCAGCGCCAAGATGCTGTCGATCGTGCCGCTGATGAACGGCGGTGGCCTGTTCGAAACCGGCGCCGGCGGTTCGGCTCCGAAACACGTTCAGCAGCTGCTGGAAGAAAACTTCCTGCGCTGGGATTCGCTGGGTGAATTCCTCGCCCTGGCCGCATCCCTGGAACACCTGGGCGTGACCTACGACAATCCCAAGGCGCTGGTTCTGGCCAAGACCCTGGACCAGGCCACCGGCCAGTTCCTGGACAACAACAAGTCGCCATCGCGCAAAGTCGGCAACATCGACAACCGCGGCAGCCACTTCTACCTGGCGCTGTACTGGGCCCAGGCCCTGGCTGCCCAGGCTGAAGACACTGCACTGCAAGCGCAGTTCGCGACCCTGGCCAAGACCCTGACCGAGAACGAGGCGACCATCGTTGCCGAACTCAACGCCGTTCAGGGCAAGCCAGTGGACATCGGCGGTTACTACCACGCCGACGCCGAGCTGATCAGCAAGGCCATGCGCCCAAGCGCAACCTTCAACGCGGCGGTTGCTGCGCTGGTTTAAGGTTGTAAGGGAACATCACAAACCCCGGCCCTGTGCCGGGGTTTGTGTTTGTGCCTTTTGTAAATCGACACAAAACCCTGTAGGAGCCGGCTTGCTGGCGATAGCGGTTTATCATTCATATCTTCGTTGACTGATACGCCGCTATCGCCAGCAAGCCGGCTCCTACAGGGATCGCATTTCAACATCGAGGGCATTTTATGGACTGGAAACCCCACATCACCGTCGCCACCATCGTCGAAGATAACGGCCGCTTCCTGATGGTCGAGGAACTCAAGCACGGGCGCGTGGTGCTCAACCAGCCCGCCGGTCACCTTGACCCGCATGAAACCCTCACCGAAGCCGCCGTGCGCGAAACCCTCGAGGAAACCGGCTGGGACGTCGAAGCGACCGGCGTACTGGGCATTTACCTGTACACCGCACCGAGCAACGGCGTGACCTACCAGCGGGTGTGCTTCATCGCCAAAGCACTGAAACATCGCCCGGACTATCAACTGGACGACGGCATCGTCGGCGCCAAGTGGTTGACCCGCGAAGAATTAATCGAGCAGCGCGACAACTGGCGCAGCGAGCTGATCATCCGCTGCATCGACGACTATCTGGCAGGCAATCACTTCGGCCTCGAATTGATCCGTCCTTCTCTTTAGCCATGCAGGCTCCAGCCTGTTAGAATCGCGTCCTTTTTCAAGACACTCATTGAATCCCTATGCGTGATCCAGCCCCTTCTGACACACAAAAGAAGCGCGTCATTGTCGGCATGTCCGGCGGCGTGGACTCTTCCGTTTCCGCCCTCCTGCTGATCGAGCAGGGTTATGAGGTGGAAGGCCTGTTCATGAAGAACTGGGAAGAAGACGATGGAACGGAATACTGCACCGCCATGGATGACCTGGCGGACGCCCAGGCCGTGTGCGACAAGATTGGCATCAAGCTGCACACCGCCAACTTCGCCGCCGAGTACTGGGACAACGTGTTCGAGCATTTCCTCGCCGAATACAAGGCCGGACGCACGCCGAACCCGGACATCCTGTGCAACCGCGAAATCAAGTTCAAGGCGTTCCTCGACTACGCCATGGTGCTGGGCGCCGACCTGATCGCCACCGGCCACTACGTGCGTCGCCGCGACATCGACGGCCGCACCGAACTGCTCAAGGGCCTGGACCCGAACAAGGACCAGAGCTACTTCCTGCATGCCGTCGGCGGTGAACAGATCGCCAAGACCCTGTTCCCGGTCGGCGAACTGGAAAAACCACAGGTGCGCGCGATTGCCGAGAAGTACGAACTGGCGACCGCGAAGAAAAAGGATTCCACCGGGATCTGCTTTATCGGCGAGCGCCGCTTCAGCGACTTCCTCAAGCAGTACCTGCCGGCGCAACCGGGCGAGATCAAGACCACCGAAGGTGAAATCATCGGCCGCCACCACGGCCTGATGTATCACACCATCGGCCAGCGTCAGGGCCTGGGCATCGGCGGCCTGAAAGACGCCAGCGACGAGCCGTGGTACGTGCTGATCAAGGACCTGGAACACAACGAGCTGATCGTTGGCCAGGGCAATGATCACCCGTGGCTGTTCTCCCGCGCCCTGCTCGCTTCGGACATCTACTGGGTCAACCCGATCGACCTGACCGAGCCACGCAAGCTGACCGCCAAAGTGCGCTATCGCCAGAGCGACCAGCCCTGCACCCTGGAAAAAACCGCCAGCGGTTATCGCGCGACCTTCGACGATCCGCAACGCGCGGTGACTCCGGGCCAGTCCGTGGTGTTCTATGACGGCGAAATCTGCCTCGGCGGCGGCGTGATTGAAGTTGCCGAGCCGTGGACGAGCAAGGGCCAGGCCCTATGAACCCGATTCAGGAGCAACTGACAGCACTGGGCGGCGTGTTTCTTGCCGCTGTGCTGGTGGACAGGATTGCCAAGTCCGGCCAGACCAACGAAGCCGGCCTGACCTGCATGCTCGGCAGCCTGCTGATCCGCGACCCCAAGGACACCCTGGAAGTCTATGGCGGCGACGACATCAACCTGCGTGAAGGCTACCGCGCCCTGATCGGCGCCCTCGAGCGTGATCCAAGCGCCCTGCAGCGCGAGCCGCTGCGCTATGCCCTGGCGATGCTCGGCCTTGAGCGCCAACTGGCCAAGCGCGAGGACATGCTCGAGGTGATCGGCAAGCGTCTGCCGCAGATTCAGTCCCAGGTCGAACACTTCGGCCCGGCCCACGAAAACGTGATCGCCGCCTGCGGCGCGCTGTATCAGGACACCCTGAGCACCCTGCGCCAACGCATCCAGGTGCACGGCGACATGCGCAACCTGCAACAACCGAGCAACGCCTCGAAAATTCGTGCCCTGCTGCTGGCCGGCATCCGCTCGGCGCGCCTGTGGCGGCAATTGGGCGGTCATCGCTGGCAGTTGGTGGTCAGCCGTCGCAAATTGCTCAAAGAGCTTTACCCATTGATGCGTAACGAATAACCCGCATCGACAGCACCGAACTTAGCAATACGCGTAATACGCCGGTCAGTTGGCGACGGACCGGCGGATTTTTTCATGTATGATACGCGCCCCATTTCGTTGCCCGACTGTCCGAGAACACCCCATGCAGCTCTCTTCGCTCACTGCGGTTTCCCCTGTTGACGGCCGCTACGCCGGCAAAACCCAGGCCCTGCGCCCAATTTTCAGCGAGTACGGCCTGATCCGTGCCCGCGTCCTGGTTGAAGTGCGCTGGCTCCAGCGCCTGGCCGCTCACCCTGCCATCAGCGAAGTGCCGGCGTTCTCCGCCGAAGCCAATGCTGTGCTCAACACCCTGGCGGAAAACTTCTCTCTGGAGCACGCCGAGCGCGTCAAAGAGATCGAGCGCACCACCAACCACGACGTCAAAGCCATTGAGTACCTGCTCAAGGAGCAAGCGGCCAAGTTGCCGGAACTGGCCAAGGTCAGCGAGTTCATCCACTTTGCCTGCACCAGCGAGGACATCAACAACCTGTCCCACGCCCTGATGCTGCGCGAAGGCCGTGATGACGTGATGCTGCCGCTGATGCGCCAGACCGCCAACGCCATCCGCGAACTGGCCATCCGCTTCGCCGACGTGCCGATGCTGTCGCGCACCCACGGTCAGCCGGCCTCGCCGACCACCCTGGGCAAAGAACTGGCGAACGTGGTCTATCGCCTGGAGCGCCAGATCGCTCAAGTCGCTGCCGTGCCGCTGCTGGGCAAGATCAACGGCGCCGTGGGCAACTACAACGCTCACCTGTCGGCCTACCCTGAGATCGACTGGGAAGCCAACGCCCGCGCCTTCATCGAAGACGAACTGGGCCTGGGCTTCAACCCGTACACCACGCAGATCGAACCGCACGACTACATTGCCGAGCTGTTTGACGCGATCGCGCGCTTCAACACCATCCTGATCGACTTCGACCGCGACATCTGGGGCTACATCTCCCTGGGTTATTTCAAACAGCGCACCATCGCTGGCGAAATCGGTTCGTCGACCATGCCGCACAAGGTCAACCCGATCGACTTCGAAAACTCCGAAGGCAACCTGGGCATCGCCAACGCACTGTTCCAGCACCTGGCGAGCAAGCTGCCGATCTCCCGCTGGCAGCGCGACCTGACCGACTCCACCGTACTGCGCAACCTCGGCGTCGGCTTCGCCCACAGCGTGATCGCGTACGAAGCCAGCCTCAAAGGCATCAGCAAGCTGGAGCTCAACGAGCAGAAGATCGCCGCCGACCTGGACGCCTGCTGGGAAGTACTGGCCGAGCCGATCCAGACCGTGATGCGTCGCTACAACATCGAAAACCCGTACGAAAAGCTGAAAGAACTGACCCGCGGCAAGGGCATCAGCCCAGAAGCGCTGCAGACTTTCATCGACGGCCTGGACATGCCAGCCGCCGCCAAGGCCGAGCTGAAATTGCTCACCCCGGCCAACTACATCGGCAACGCTGTGGAACAAGCCAAGCGCATCTGATCGACCGCTAGACCCTTTTAAGACGCCCGGCCGCGCCGGGCGTTTTTATTCCCGTCTGAAAAGTGCATTTTTTCAATAGGTTACACATGAATCCTGATATTCCTCTTCAACTTCTGGGCGGCATCACGGCACGGGAATTCCTGCGCGACTACTGGCAGAAAAAGCCGCTGTTGATCCGTCAGGCGATTCCTGATTTCGAAAGCCCGATCGACGCCGACGAACTGGCCGGCCTGGCGCTGGAAGAAGAAGTCGAATCGCGCCTGATCATCGAGAATGGCGAGCGTCCGTGGGAACTGCGTCGCGGCCCGTTCGCCGAAGATGAATTCAGCAAGCTGCCTGAGACTGACTGGACACTGCTGGTGCAAGCCGTGGATCAGTTCGTGCCGGAAGTCAGCGAACTGCTGGAAAACTTCCGTTTTCTGCCGAGCTGGCGCATCGACGACGTCATGATCAGCTACGCCGCGCCAGGTGGCAGCGTCGGTCCGCATTTCGACAACTACGACGTGTTCCTGCTGCAAGGCCACGGCAAGCGCAACTGGAAGATCGGCCAGATGTGCAACACCGAGAGCCCGATGCTGGCCCACGCCGACCTGCGCATCCTCGCCGAATTCGAAGCCACCGACGAATGGGTGCTGGAACCGGGCGACATGCTCTACCTCCCACCGCGCCTGGCCCATTGCGGCGTTGCCGTTGATGAGTGCATGACCTACTCGGTCGGTTTCCGCGCGCCGAGCGCCGCTGAAGTGCTGACCCACTTCACTGACTTCCTCAGCCAGTTCCTGTCGGACGAAGAACGCTACACCGACGCCGACGCCGTGCCGACCGCCGACCCTCACCAGATCCAGCGCGATGCACTCGACCGCCTGAAAGGCCTGCTGGCCGAGCACATGAGCGATGAGCGCCTGCTGCTGACCTGGTTCGGCCAGTTCATGACCGAACCACGCTACCCGGAGCTGGTAACAGGCCCGGAAGAAATCGCAGAAGACGATTTCATCAACGATCTGGAGCAAGGCGCGATCCTGATTCGCAACCCGAGCGCACGCCTGGCATGGTCGGAAGTCGATGACGACCTGCTGCTGTTCGCCAGCGGCCAGAGCCGTTATCTGCCGGGCAAACTGCGCGAACTGCTGAAGATGATCTGCGCTGCCGACGCGCTGCACGCCGACAACCTCGGTGAATGGCTGAAAGACGAAGACGGTCGCGGCCTGCTGTGCGAACTGGTCAAGCAAGGAAGCCTGGGGTTTGCCGATGAATAAGATTCACGTACGTGTCGCAGACTGGCAGAAGGACAACGCCGAGATCCGGCGCATTCGTGAAGCGGTGTTCGTCGCCGAGCAATCCGTTCCGCCAGAACTGGAATGGGATGCCGATGACATTGATGCAGTGCACTTCCTCGCTTACGAAGGCGACTTTCCAATCGGCACCGCGCGCCTACTGCCCGACGGGCACGTCGGCCGGGTCTCGGTACTCAAGGACTGGCGCGGCCTGAAAGTCGGCGATGCGCTGATGCAAGCCGTGATCGGTGAAGCCGAAGAGCGCGGACTCAAGCAGCAGATGCTCAGCGCTCAAGTGCAGGCCACGGCGTTCTATGAGCGCCTGGGCTTCAACATGGTCAGTGAGGAGTTCCTGGAAGCCGGGATTCCGCATGTGGACATGGTTCGTCATTCGGCTTAGGACCGGGTAGCACCTTTCGCGAGCAGGCTCGCTCCCACATTGGAGCTCTAATGGGCACAAATCCTGTGTTCACTGGAGATCCCCTGTGGGAGCGAGCCTGCTCGCGAAGAGGCCCGCAGGCACACCACAAAACGCCCCGCCATCTCTGATGCCGGGGCGTTTTGCCGTCTAGGATTCAACTACCGCCACAACAGGCCGACAAACTGGCAACATCAATACCTGTAGGAGCGAGTTTGCTCGCGAAGATCTTCAACGATGACACTGCAAGCCTGACACCCCGCGGCGCCCTCGCCTCCATCGCGAGCAGGCTCGCTCCTACACAACGGAGATAACGGATATGTCCCTACGCACCCTGCTCACCACCCTGCTGGTGACCTGCAGTTTTTCGGTCATGGCCGCCACCGAAATCGTGCCGCTGAAATACCGCACCAGCGCCGACATGCTGCCCGTCGCGCAGGATTTCATCGGCAAGGACGGTCAGGTCAGCGCCTACGGCAATCAACTCATCGTCAACGCCGATCAGCGCAAGATCGACGAACTTAAAGCCCTTCTTTCACAACTCGATACCGCACCCAAGCGCCTGCTGATCACCGTCGACACCAGCGACAACAACTTCCAGGGTGACCAGGGTTATTCGGTGAACGGCGCCAAGCCAAACCAGACCCGCATCATCAACTACAGCACCGACAGCCGCGATGGCGGCATCCAGCAAGTGCAGGCCAGCGAAGGCGCGCCGGCGCTGATCCAGGTGGGCCAGAGCGTGCCGCTGACCAGCTCGCAGACCGATTCCTACGGCGACCTGCGCAGCCAGACCGAATACCGCAACGTCACCCAGGGTTTCTACGTCACCGCAAACGTCACCGGCGACATCGTTCACCTGTCGATCAGCACCAACCGCGACCGCATGAGCCAGGAACGTCCCGATGTAGTGAACGTACAAAGCACCGACACAACCGTCACCGGCCACCTCGGTGAGTGGATCCTGCTGGCCGGGGTCAATGGCCAGACCCAGGCCGACAAACAGGGCCAGACCCGCAGCTACTCGACCCAGGGTCGCAACGACATGACTTTGCGGGTGAAAGTCGACACCCTGGACTAAACCACCGAAAACTGACCGGCGAGTCGTATTAGACCAAAGATGTAGTGCCTGAAAAAAAGCACTACAAAACGTTTGACGAGCCAAAAAAGCGAAGGCATGATGGCCTCGCTCCCGCTAATCAGGGGCCCTGGCAAGGGCCTTCGAGGCGATGTTCGCAACCTACCCCCGCGAACCGCTTCGTGTCTGTACCGCCCACAAGGTGTGTTTGACGAGGTTGTCGACTGGAACGAAGTTGTCCCGAGGGACGGAAGCGTAATTAGGTAACCCGGCACCACACTGATGTTCGTACCAAGGCCCACGACGCCCGAATGCGCCCGCAGTTCGCCTTTACCTGCTCACTTCCCCTCGAGCCCATCGTTCATCTTGTCGCCCTCCCCGCCGAATCCGACTTGACCATCAAAGCTTCTGGTCAGCGAGCGCAGGAATTTTCCACCGCAGAACAACTTTTCATAAAGACGCGACGAGGTTTATCTCCCATGGCACTGACACGCGAACAGCAAATTGCAGCCCTCGAAAAAGACTGGGCTGAAAACCCGCGCTGGAAAGGCGTGACACGCACTTACTCCGCTGCTGACGTCGTCCGCCTGCGTGGCTCGGTTCAACCAGAGCACACCTTTGCAAAAATGGGCGCCGAGAAGCTGTGGAACCTGGTTACCCAGGGTGCCAAGCCGGCCTTCCGTCCTGAAAAAGATTTCGTCAACTGCATGGGCGCCCTGACCGGCGGCCAGGCTGTGCAACAAGTCAAGGCCGGTATCCAGGCGATCTACCTGTCGGGCTGGCAAGTGGCTGCGGACAACAACTCCGCCGAATCGATGTACCCGGACCAGTCGCTGTACCCGGTGGACTCGGTTCCAACCGTGGTCAAGCGCATCAACAACTCGTTCCGTCGCGCCGACCAGATCCAGTGGAAAGCCGGCAAGAACCCAGGCGACGCTGGCTACATCGACTACTTCGCGCCGATCGTGGCTGACGCTGAAGCCGGTTTCGGCGGCGTACTGAACGCTTACGAGCTGATGAAGAGCATGATCGAAGCAGGCGCCGCCGGCGTTCACTTCGAAGACCAACTGGCTTCCGTGAAGAAATGCGGCCACATGGGCGGCAAGGTACTGGTTCCTACCCAGGAAGCCGTACAGAAGCTGACCGCTGCTCGCCTGGCTGCTGACGTCGCCGGTACTCCGACCATCATCCTGGCCCGTACCGACGCCAACGCCGCTGACCTGCTGACTTCGGACTGCGACCCGTACGACCAGCCATTCGTGACTGGCGAACGCACCCAGGAAGGTTTCTACAAGGTTCGCGCCGGTCTGGACCAGGCCATCGCTCGCGGCCTGGCTTACGCTCCATACGCCGACCTGATCTGGTGCGAAACCGCCAAGCCGGACCTGGACGAGGCTCGTCGCTTCGCTGAAGCGATCAAGAAGGAATACCCGGACCAACTGCTGTCGTACAACTGCTCGCCTTCCTTCAACTGGAAGAAAAACCTGGACGACGCGACCATCGCCAAGTTCCAGCGCGAACTGTCCGCCATGGGCTACAAGCACCAGTTCATCACCCTGGCCGGCATTCACAACATGTGGCACAGCATGTTCAACCTGGCGCACGACTACGCCCGCAACGACATGACTGCCTACGTGAAGCTGCAAGAGCAGGAATTCGCTGACGCCTCCAAGGGTTACACCTTCGTGGCGCACCAGCAGGAAGTGGGCACCGGCTACTTCGACGACATGACCACCGTGATCCAGGGTGGCTCGTCTTCGGTAACCGCACTGACCGGTTCGACCGAAGAAGAACAGTTCCACTGATCTGCTTCGACTGAGACATCAGCCGCTGCGGACCGAATAGAAAGCTAACCGCAGCGCTGCACATCTGACGCCCCGACTGGTTCGGGGCGTTTTTTTGCCCGGAATTCACCCCGCCCTTGTAGGAGCCGGCTTGCCGGCGAAGGCGTCTTTATGAGCGCTGCAAGCTTGAGGCCGTCTTCGCTGCGGTGCGGCGATCCGACAAGCCAGCTCCTACAAGGGGCGGCAGCGGAGTAAGCGATCGAGAATCAGATAACGAAGTTAACCAGTCGGTTG
Source organism: Pseudomonas sp. PB101 (assembly GCF_009764265.1). Classification (GTDB taxonomy): domain Bacteria; phylum Pseudomonadota; class Gammaproteobacteria; order Pseudomonadales; family Pseudomonadaceae; genus Aquipseudomonas. The sequence goes on along the minus strand of NZ_RWIR01000079.1, from coordinate 26,853 downwards.
GGCACCACAATCATCCTGCTCGCGCCTTCGAGATAGCTGCGCAACACTGGATCAGCCAATGCCTGGATCCGTATTGCGTCGTGATCGGCATCAGCCTGGATCAGGATTTCCCCACGCAACTTGCCGTTGACTTGCACCATCATTCTTACTTCATTCTGTTTCAAGGCTTCATAGTCCGGCACAGGCCATGAACTGTCATAAATGTCGCCTGGGAACCCCAGTTCCGACCAGAGTGTCTGGGTGATATGCGGCGTCACGGGATTCAGGACTTGCAACAGGATCGCCATCCCCTCGCGGGCCACCTGGAGGCCGGCCGACCTGCCCCCCTCCAGCACCTTGAGCATCTTCATCGCACCCGACACTACTGTGTTGTATTGCATCCGCTCGTAATCGTTGTTGATCTGCCGTAGCAAGCGATGCATCTCAAAGCGCACGGTGGATTCGGCAACGTCCTCAACCCGATCGTCCCTGCTGTCCCGGGCCTGACTGTCACAGGCAAACGTCCATAGCCGGCGCAGGAAGCGATAAGCCCCCTCGACCCCACTGTCGCTCCAGATCGTGTCCTGGTCGGGAGGTCCCGCGAAAATGGTAAACAAACGGGCAGTGTCGGCGCCGAACCTGTCAATGATGTCCTTCGGCTCGACAACGTTGTTCTTCGACTTCGACATTTTTTCCACGCCGCCAATGATGACGGGCAAACCGTCCTCAAGCGCCGTAGCCTTCACCGGTCGACTTTTTTCATCGCACTCGACCGTCACCTGCGCCGGATAAAACCATCGCCGACTGCCATCATCCGCGTTTCGGTAATAACTTTCCCGCAACAGCATGCCTTGGGTGAACAGGTTCTTGAACGGTTCGCTGAACGTCACCAACCCTTCATCCCGCATAGCCCGGGTCCAGAACCTGGCGTACAGCAAATGCAGCACCGCGTGCTCGATACCGCCGATGTATTGATCGATGGGCATCCAGTATCGACTGCCAGGCCCGACCATCGCGGTATCACTGTCGGGATCGCAATAGCGCATGAAATACCAGCTCGAGTCGACGAAGGTGTCCAAGGTGTCCGTTTCCCGTAGCGCCGGAGCCGCACAGCGGGGGCAAGCCACATGGCGAAACCCGTCATGCGCCAGCAACGGGTTTGCGCTGCCGTCGGGAATGCATTCGGTTGGTAACACTACGGGTAGATCCGAGTAAGGCACCGGGACGTCGCCACAATGTTCACAAAGAATGATGGGGATAGGCGTCCCCCAGTAACGTTGCCGTGAAATCCCCCAATCGCGCAGGCGCCAAGTGGTGGTTTCCTCGCCCATCCCACGTTCAACCAACGCCACGACGATGGCCTGGGTGGCCTGTGCGACAGTCAGCCCATCGTAGACGCCGGAGTTGATAAGATGACCGTCCCGACTGGCATGGCTGTCTGACCAGACTTGAAAGTCATACACCTGATCGGCGCAAGCAATGACCTGCCGAACAGGCAATCCGTATTGATTGGCAAAGTCGAAGTCACGCTTATCGTGGGCAGGCACGGCCATCAAGGCGCCTTCACCATATTCGCTGAGCACGTAACTGGTAATCCAAAGGGCGACAGGCTCACCGGTCAACGGGTGCTCGACGTGCAAACCGCTGGGAACGCCGATCTTGACCTGGGCGCTGGAGGCCGGACCGGCCTCTGCCGCTTGACGACACGCCCGCACCTGCGACTCAAGGCTGGGATCAAGCTCCAGAGCACGCCTGGCAAGTGCATGCTCGGGAGAAATGGCACAGAAGGTCACCCCCATAAGCGTATCCACCCGGGTTGTGAACACCCACAGCTTGCCTGCATCGATCAGTTGCTCCGACGCATCCCGGATTCGGTGGGCAAATGCCAGACGAACACCGCTCGCCTTGTCGATCCAATTGCACTGCATGGCGCGCACCCTGTCGGGCCAGCCATCCAGTGTGTCGATGGCAGACAGCAACTCTTCGGCATATTGCGTGATACGCAGGTAGTACCCGGGAATTTCCCGCTTCTCGACCAGCGCCCCCGAGCGCCAGCCTCGACCGTCGATCACTTGCTCATTGGCCAGCACCGTTTGGTCGACAGGATCCCAGTTGACTATCTGGGTTTTCTTGTAGGCCACGCCCTTTTCCAGCAGCTTGAGGAAGAACCACTGACTCCATTTGTAATACTGTGGGTCGCAGGTGGCGATCTCGCGCGACCAATCGAAGGCCAGTCCCAGCGGCTGCATTTGCGCCTTCATGTCCGCAATGTTCAGCCGTGTCCACTCGGCGGGAGAAACACCCGACTGCATGGCCGCATTCTCTGCCGGCAAACCGAAAGCGTCCCAGCCCATCGGCATTAGCACATTGAATCCCTTCATGCGCAAATGACGGGCCAACATGTCGTTGATCGTATAGTTGCGTACGTGCCCCATGTGCAACTTACCCGAGGGATAAGGGAGCATGGAGCAGGCATAAAACTTGGGCCGACTGTCATCTTCGACCGCCCTGAATACATTACCTAGAAGCCATTTGGCCTGCGCCGTACTTTCAACCCAGGCTGGATCATACTGCGGTCGCATAGAGGTTCCTTGACATTGCTGGAGCTGAACGACAAATGATTCGCTCGGCTCACACTCCTTTAAAAGTTGCCGGTCTAATGCTTCAATTCCTGTCCGGCGATGGAACACGGGGCGCTGCAGCCATCCTGGCCGCAACCAAAAGACAGCCGCCTCCAAACAGGATGCCCACCAGCCCGTAGAGACTCCAGCTCAGTTGGAAACCGACCCCGGCGATCAACGAGGCGCCCAGCCCTACGGATACCATCCTCGCCCCCGCCAGCACGGTCGGAATAAGAGAAAAAAGACTGGCCTGGGTTTGCAATGTGGTTTTCTGAGAAATCAACGCAGTGATGTAGGTAATGCCGAGAATCTCACCCAACGTCCAGAAGAAAACAAACGACAGGATCAGTATCATCTGCTCGAAAAAGGCGTAGGCGCCAAATCCGATACCGTAAAAAACCGCAGCCATGGACAGATTGGTAAGCGCCCCGAAACGCGACGTCAACGCTATCAATGGTTGCGTCAACAAGATCACCAGCAAGGCATTGACGATACCGACAGCACCGAACAAGCTGGCGGCCTTACCCGCCGTCACCATGTCAAGCCATAGAGGCAGCTGATATTCACGCTGTGCATCCAGCACCGACAACGCAAAGAACATGGCGCCCGCAACGATCACGATCCTTGGCACGTCGACCATCGTGCCGAGGGAAGCCCTTCTGGCCTCAGGCACAGCGCTCGGGCGCTCCGGCAGTGCCAGAACGACACTCGCCAAAAAGCACAACACACTCACGACCATCGCAAAAAGCATCAGGTAGTGACTGTCGAGGCCGAGCAAATACCCACCTATCACGAACAGCAGCGCGCCCCCCAGATTGCTGGCCAGGTGTAAATAGCCAAAGGAGGCGATGCGGTTGCCTTCATCCGCCGCCAAGGACGTGAGGACACTGAATACCGGCGTGATCAGACCCGCGCACAGCATGAACAACAACACCATAGCAATGGAGGCGATCGATGAGCTGGACACGGCAGCGAACAACAAAAACACCGATGAACAGGACGAGGTACTGATCAAAAGCGCCCGGAAGGAATAACGACCGACGAGCGCCCCGCCTAACAGATTGCCCACCAGATAGAACGCCGACATCAGCGTGATCACCAAGGCCACCGCCGAACTGTCGAGCTGGTAATGACGTTGAAAAAACAAGGCCGCAAAAGGCCCCAAGGCATTTGCCATGACGAACAGCAACCGGAGCAAAACGATATTGCGCATCTCAGCCGCCAGGCCAATCCTTTTCAGCGGGTGACGTCCTTTCATCCATTGCGTCCTGAGTTTTAAACATCCTGTCAGCAAGCGTTACCGAACCGCTGTTTTGTGACATCACTCCTGCAACAAGCATTGCCGCTTCCGCGCAATATCGCTTTTAGGAATGTTTTGAAGTCCGACTGAACAGGAACGGCCACTCGCAACATGTTGCGGGGCAGGCCGAAGCTGTGGGGTACTGCGAACAGTCGCTTCACGGCAACGATGCATTCTGGCAATTAATGGCGCATCGATGACGACCAAATAAACGGCGATGATCCCTTCGGCCCGGGCCAATTGTTCATCCGATAGCAGAGAGGCGCACATGACGTCTCTCTAGAATCAAGATACAGACCAGCACCAATTTCAATGCCTCCTCTCTAGCCACCGAATTTACCTAACGGCAGCCCACTATCAACCCCACAGAACCAGCTTCATCAACACTTTAAGAAAGGTCGCTCTTTTTAAAATGAATGATCCGTAGGAGTTTTCCGAAAACCGACCAAAAACCTCCAAAACACAACAGATAGCAGAGCCCGAGCCATCCTCCTGGCATCTGATGAATCAGCACGGATGATCGGTGCCGATTTGGTAATTGACGGGGGGCACAGCTGCATTTAGAGACACCGGGAAGTCGCGGCGGGCGTACGCAATTTATTTCTATTGGGATGAGGCATTGCCCGGTCTTGGCCAGCCGCCGCTGATCTTACTTGGGTTTGGCGCATGAGACATTCGCCGCTTCACCCAACGAACCAAACCGCAATCTCGGGACATCGGTGCTTATGTAGCCCTTAGTGACTGGGTTACACCTTCGTGGCTCACCAGCAGGAAGTGGGCACCGGCTACTTCGACGACATGACCACCGTGATCCAGGGTGGCTCGTCTTCGGTAACCGCACTGACCGGTTCGACTGAAGAAGAACAGTTCCACTGATCTGCTTCGCCTGAGACATCAGCCGTTGCGGGCCGAATAGAAAGCTAACCGCAGCGCTGCACATCTGACGCCCCGACTGGTTCGGGGCGTTTTTTTTGCGCGCGATTCAACAAACACCGCCCCTCCCCTGTAGGAGCGAGCCTGCTCGCGATTAACTCCAGGACACCGCTGGGTGTCAGGCTGCCAGCGTCATCGTTGACGACCATCGCGAGCAGGCTCGCTCCTACAGGAGATGATGGCGGCCCGGAAAAACATTGATCCAGAGCGCTATCGCCCTCAGAAAAATCCGCTAAAACGCACCCCGCCGCTACTTGCAGTAACGCCCATATAAGACAACTTCCCAACTCGCCACCGGGTAAACAGTTTAAAAACCAAGCCAAACAATATTGATTATCATTTAGCTGTAACTATGTTCGTTACATTCCCTACAAAACATAATTGGCGAAATGCCGGCTAATGCCCAAGGGGCAAGGCCTGCGGGAGTTTTCAAGCGCGCTATGTCCTTATTCCTATAATAAATTTCGCTATAGGAATTTTACTTGCCGGGTGTTTAGCCATAAAATCAGCGGGATTGATTGCTGCGACATATCGTCACTGCTTTTGTTTCTTTTCAAGCTCAGAGACCTTTGCTCTCTGTTAAGGATTACCAGCATGCCCGAAGCGACAGGACTCATGGCCCATAACTGGGGCTTTGCCATTTTCCTTCTAGGCGTCGTCGGCCTCTGTGCCTTCATGCTGGGCGTTTCCAGCCTCCTCGGGTCAAAAGCCTGGGGCCGCAGCAAAAACGAACCGTTCGAGTCCGGCATGCTACCTACAGGTGGCGCCCGCTTGCGGCTCTCAGCCAAATTCTATCTGGTCGCGATGCTCTTCGTGATCTTCGATATCGAAGCCCTCTTTCTCTTTGCATGGTCTGTGTCCGTCCGCGAAAGCGGCTGGACCGGATTCGTCGAAGCTCTCGTTTTCATAGCAATTCTGTTGGCAGGCCTTGTCTACCTATTCCGAGTGGGCGCCCTTGACTGGGCTCCGGAAGCTCGGCGCAAGCGGCAAGCGAAGCTGAAACAATGAGGCTTTGGCAATGCAATACAATCTCACCAGGATCGACCCCGATGCTCCTAACGAGCAGTATCCGATTGGCCAGCGGGAAACCGTTTCCGATCCGTTAGAAGATCAAGTCCACAAAAACATTTTCATGGGCAAGCTCGAAGACGTGCTTAACGGCACGATCAACTGGGGGCGCAAGAACTCCCTGTGGCCGTATAACTTCGGTCTTTCGTGCTGCTACGTGGAAATGACCACCGCCTTCACGGCGCCCCACGACATCGCGCGCTTTGGCGCCGAGGTTATCCGGGCATCGCCGCGTCAGGCGGATTTCATGGTTATCGCCGGTACCTGCTTCATCAAGATGGCGCCGATCATTCAGCGTCTCTACGAGCAAATGCTCGAACCTAAATGGGTCATTTCCATGGGTTCGTGCGCCAACTCCGGTGGCATGTACGACATCTACTCCGTCGTTCAAGGGGTGGACAAGTTCCTGCCCGTGGACGTCTACGTGCCTGGCTGCCCGCCCCGTCCTGAAGCTTTCCTGCAAGGCCTGATGCTGTTGCAGGAATCGATTGGACAGGAGCGTCGTCCGCTTTCCTGGGTCGTTGGTGATCAAGGCGTATACCGCGCCGAGATGCCTTCCGAGAAGGAAAAGCGCCGCGAACAGCGAATCGCAGTCACCAACCTGCGCAGCCCCGACGAAGTCTGATCCAGATCTGCTTCTTTAATAGAACGTGACACTGGCTTCATTCTTTACGTTGACCGAAAGCGATAAATAACCATGACTACAGGCAGTGCTCTGTACATCCCGCCTTACAAGGCAGACGACCAGGATGTGGTCGTCGAACTGAACAACCGTTTTGGCCCCGAGGCGTTCACCGCCCAGGCTACCCGCACCGGCATGCCGGTGCTTTGGGTTGCCCGCGCCAAACTCGTCGAAGTCCTGACTTTCCTGCGCAACCTGCCCAAGCCGTACGTCATGCTCTATGACCTGCACGGCGTGGACGAGCGTCTGCGCACCAAGCGTCAAGGGCTGCCAAGCGGCGTCGACTTCTCCGTGTTCTATCACCTGATGTCGATCGAACGTAATAGTGACGTAATGATCAAGGTCGCCTTGTCCGAAAGCGACCTCAGCCTGCCGACCGTCACCAGCATCTGGCCGAACGCCAACTGGTACGAGCGTGAAGTCTGGGACATGTTCGGCATCGACTTCAAAGGCCACCCGCACCTGTCGCGCATCATGATGCCGCCGACCTGGGAAGGTCACCCGCTGCGCAAGGACTTCCCGGCGCGTGCCACCGAGTTCGACCCGTTCACCCTGAACCTGGCCAAGCAGCAGCTCGAGGAAGAGTCCGCGCGCTTCAAGCCGGAAGACTGGGGCATGAAGCGTTCCGGCCCGAACGAGGACTACATGTTCCTCAACCTCGGCCCGAACCACCCGTCCGCGCACGGTGCGTTCCGCATCATCCTGCAGCTGGACGGTGAAGAGATCGTCGATTGCGTACCGGACGTCGGTTACCACCACCGTGGTGCCGAGAAGATGGCCGAGCGTCAGTCCTGGCACAGCTTCATCCCGTACACCGACCGTATCGACTACCTCGGCGGCGTGATGAACAACCTGCCATACGTGCTCTCGGTCGAGAAGCTGGCCGGCATCAAGGTGCCCGAGAAGGTCGACGTCATCCGCATCATGATGGCCGAGTTCTTCCGGATCACCAGCCACCTGCTGTTCCTGGGTACCTACATCCAGGACGTCGGCGCCATGACCCCGGTGTTCTTCACCTTCACCGACCGCCAGCGTGCGTACACGGTGATCGAAGCCATTACCGGTTTCCGTCTGCACCCGGCCTGGTACCGCATCGGTGGCGTCGCCCACGACCTGCCGCGCGGCTGGGAAAAACTGGTCAAGGACTTCGTCGAGTGGATGCCCAAGCGTCTGGACGAATACCAGAAAGCCGCACTGGACAACAGCATCCTGCGTGGCCGCACCATCGGCGTCGCCGACTACAACACCAAAGAGGCCCTGGAATGGGGCGTCACCGGTGCCGGCCTGCGTTCGACCGGTTGCGATTTCGACCTGCGTAAAGCGCGTCCGTACTCGGGTTACGAGAACTTCGAATTCGAAGTGCCGCTGGCCGCCAATGGCGATGCCTACGACCGCTGCATCGTGCGTGTCGAGGAGATGCGCCAGAGCATCAGGATCATCGACCAGTGCCTGCGCAACATGCCGGAAGGCCCGTACAAGGCGGATCACCCGCTGACCACGCCGCCACCGAAAGAGCGCACCCTGCAGCACATCGAAACCTTGATCACGCACTTCCTGCAAGTTTCGTGGGGCCCGGTCATGCCGGCCAACGAATCCTTCCAGATGATCGAAGCGACCAAGGGCATCAACAGTTATTACCTGACGAGCGATGGCGGCACCATGAGCTACCGCACCCGGATTCGCACCCCAAGCTTCCCGCACCTGCAGCAGATCCCTTCGGTGATCAAAGGCAGCATGGTCGCGGACTTGATCGCGTACCTGGGTAGTATCGATTTCGTTATGGCCGACGTGGACCGCTAAGCATGAACAGCACGCTTATCCAGACAGACCGTTTCACCTTGAGTGAATCCGAGCGCTCGGCCATCGAGCACGAGCTGCATCACTACGAAGACCCGCGCGCGGCGTCGATCGAAGCCCTGAAGATCGTCCAGAAGGAACGTGGCTGGGTGCCGGACGGCGCCTTGTACGCCATCGGCGAGATCCTCGGCATCCCTGCCAGCGACGTTGAAGGTGTGGCCACTTTCTATAGCCAGATCTTCCGCCAGCCGGTCGGCCGCCACATCATTCGCGTCTGCGACAGCATGGTCTGCTACATCGGCGGCCACGAGTCGGTGGTCAGCGAAATCCAGAACAAGCTGGGCATCGGCCTGGGTCAGACCACCACCGACGGTCGTTTCACCCTGCTGCCGGTCTGCTGCCTCGGCAACTGCGACAAGGCGCCGGCGTTGATGATCGATGACGACACTTTCGGTGATGTGCAGCCCGCAGGCGTTGCCAAATTGCTCGAGGGCTACGTATGACCCTGACTTCTTTCGGTCCAGCCAACCGCATCAAGCGTTCGGCCGAGACTCACCCGCTCACCTGGCGTCTGCGTGACGACGGCGAAGCCGTATGGCTCGACGAGTACCAGGCCAAGAACGGGTACGCCGCTGCGCGCAAGGCCTTCGCCGACATGGCTCAGGACGACATCGTCCAGACCGTGAAAGACGCCGGCCTTAAAGGTCGCGGCGGTGCAGGCTTCCCCACTGGCGTGAAGTGGGGCCTGATGCCCAAGGACGAATCCATCAACATCCGTTACCTGCTGTGCAATGCGGATGAAATGGAACCGAACACCTGGAAAGACCGCATGCTGATGGAGCAACTGCCCCATCTGCTGATCGAAGGCATGCTGATCAGTGCCCGCGCGCTGAAAACCTACCGTGGCTACATCTTCCTGCGTGGCGAATACACCACCGCCGCCAAGCACCTCAACCGTGCCGTGGAAGAAGCCAAGGCAGCGGGCCTGCTGGGCAAGAACATCCTGGGCAGCGGCTTCGATTTCGAGCTGTTCGTCCACACCGGCGCCGGGCGTTACATCTGCGGTGAAGAAACCGCATTGATCAACTCCCTCGAAGGCCGCCGCGCCAACCCGCGCTCCAAGCCGCCCTTCCCTGCCGCCGTTGGCGTGTGGGGCAAGCCGACTTGCGTGAACAACGTCGAGACCCTGTGCAACGTGCCGGCGATCATCGCCGACGGCGTGGACTGGTACAAATCGTTGGCTCGCGAAGGCAGCGAAGACATGGGCACAAAGCTCATGGGCTTCTCCGGCAAGGTCAAGAACCCTGGCCTGTGGGAACTGCCGTTCGGCGTCACCGGTCGCGAGCTGTTCGAAGACTACGCCGGCGGCATGCGCGACGGTTACAAGCTCAAGGCCTGGCAGCCAGGCGGCGCCGGTACCGGTTTCCTGTTGCCGGAACACCTGGACGCACAAATGTACGCCGGCGGCATCGCCAAGGTGGGCACCCGTATGGGTACCGGCCTGGCCATGGCGGTGGACGACAGCGTCAACATGGTGTCCCTGCTGCGCAACATGGAGCAGTTCTTCGCCCGTGAATCCTGCGGTTTCTGCACCCCGTGCCGCGATGGCTTGCCATGGAGCGTCAAGCTCCTGATGGCCATCGAGAACGGCCAGGGCCAGCCAGGCGACATCGAGACCCTGCTGGGTCTGGTCGGTTTCCTCGGCCCGGGCAAGACCTTCTGTGCTCACGCACCGGGCGCCGTGGAGCCGTTGGGCAGCGCAATCAAATACTTCCGTCCAGAGTTCGAAGCCGGTATCGCGCCTGTCAGCGCCGCCGTCCCGCCTCTGGCAAGGCCGATCGTAGTCGGCGCGTAAACGCTTAAAAAAGCGAAGGGTCCGTGCCCTTCGCTTTTCGTGTGATGACGCCTTTAACGGCTGTGTTGATTCACGCGGATAACAAGATTCCATTAGCCACGCCCGCTGACACCGGGCCAACGAAGAACTTTGAACCATGGCCACTATCCACGTAGACGGCAAAGAGCTCGAAGTCGATGGGGCAGACAACCTGTTACAGGCATGTCTGTCGCTAGGCCTCGATATCCCTTATTTCTGCTGGCACCCTGCCCTGGGCAGCGTTGGCGCTTGCCGCCAGTGCGCGGTCAAGCAGTACACCGACGAGAACGACACCCGTGGTCGCATCGTCATGTCCTGCATGACGCCTGCCACCGACGGCACCTGGATCTCCATCGAAGATGAAGAATCCAAGGCATTCCGCGCCAGCGTTGTTGAATGGTTGATGACCAACCACCCTCACGACTGCCCGGTCTGTGAAGAAGGCGGTCACTGCCACCTGCAAGACATGACGGTAATGACCGGCCACAACGAGCGCCGTTACCGCTTCACCAAGCGTACTCACCAGAACCAGCAACTGGGCCCGTTCATTTCCCACGAAATGAACCGCTGCATCGCTTGCTACCGCTGCGTGCGCTTCTATAAGGATTACGCCGGCGGCACCGACCTCGGTGTATTCGGCGCCCACGACAACGTGTACTTCGGTCGCGTTGAAGACGGCACCCTGGAAAGCGAGTTCTCCGGCAACCTCACCGAGGTCTGCCCGACCGGTGTGTTCACCGACAAGACTCACTCCGAGCGCTACAACCGCAAGTGGGACATGCAGTTCTCGCCGAGCATCTGCCATGGCTGCTCCAGCGGTTGCAACATCTCCCCGGGCGAGCGCTACGGCGAACTGCGTCGCATCGAAAACCGTTTCAACGGTTCGGTGAACCAGTACTTCCTGTGCGACCGCGGCCGTTTCGGCTATGGCTACGTCAACCGCGAAGACCGTCCGCGTCAGCCGTTGCTGGCCAATGGCACCAAGCTGAGCCTCGACGAAGCGCTGGATAAAGCCGCCGACCTGCTGCGCGGTCGCAACATCGTCGGTATCGGTTCGCCTCGCGCCAGCCTCGAAAGCAACTACGCGTTGCGCGAGCTGGTCGGTGCCGAGCACTTCTACTCGGGTATCGAAGCTGCCGAGCTGGAGCGCATCCGTCTGGTCCTGCAGGTGCTCAAAGACAGTCCGCTGCCAGTGCCGAACATGCGCGACATCGAAGACCACGACGCCGTGTTCGTCCTCGGTGAAGACCTGACCCAGACTGCTGCGCGCATGGCCCTGTCCCTGCGTCAATCGGTCAAGGGCAAGGCCGAAGACATGGCCGACGCCATGCGCGTCCAGCCTTGGCTCGACGCCGCCGTGAAGAACATCGGTCAGCACGCGCTGAACCCGCTGTTCATCGCCAGCCTGGCTGAAACCAAGCTCGACGACATCGCCGAAGAGTGCGTTCACGCCGCGCCAGACGACCTGGCCCGCATCGGTTTCGCCGTGGCTCACGCCCTCGACGCCAGCGCACCGGCCGTTGAAGGCCTGGACGCTGAAGCCCTCGAACTGGCCAAGCGCATTGCCGATGCCCTGCTCGCGGCCAAGCGCCCGCTGATCATCGCCGGTACTTCCCTGGGCTCCAAAGCCTTGATCGAAGCCGCCGCGAACATCGCCAAAGCCTTGAAGCTGCGCGAGAAGAACGGTTCCATCAGCCTGATCGTGCCAGAGGCCAACAGCCTCGGCCTGGCCATGCTCGGTGGCGAATCGGTCGACGCCGCGCTGCAAGCCGTGATCGATGGCAAGGCCGACGCTATCGTCGTGCTGGAAAACGATCTGTACACCCGTACCGACAAGGCCAAGGTCGATGCTGCCCTGACCGCCGCCAAAGTGCTGATCGTCGCCGACCATCAGAAGACCGCCACCAGCGATCGCGCGCACCTGGTCCTGCCAGCCGCCAGCTTCGCTGAAGGCGACGGTACCCTGGTCAGCCAGGAAGGCCGCGCCCAGCGCTTCTTCCAGGTCTTCGATCCGAAGTACATGGACGCGAGCATCCTGGTTCACGAAGGCTGGCGCTGGCTGCATGCCCTGCGCGCGACCCTGCTGAACCAGCCGATCGACTGGACCCAACTGGACCACGTCACCGCTGCCGTCGCTTCCAGCACTTCGATCCTGAACCGCATCGTCGACGCCGCACCGTCCGCCGCGTTCCGCATCAAGGGCATGAAACTGGCCCGTGAACCGCTGCGTTACTCCGGTCGTACCGCCATGCGCGCCGACATCAGCGTGCACGAACCGCGTACCCCGCAGGACAAGGACACCGCGTTCGCCTTCTCGATGGAAGGTTACTCGGGTTCGGTTGAACCGCGTCAGCAAGTGCCATTCGCCTGGTCTCCGGGCTGGAACTCGCCGCAAGCCTGGAACAAGTTCCAGGACGAAGTTGGCGGTCACATCCGTGCTGGCGACCCGGGCACCCGCCTGATCGAGAGCACCGGTGACTCGCTGAACTGGTTCGCCAGCGCTCCGCGTGCGTTCAACCCGGCGCCAGGTACCTGGCAGGCCGTGCCGTTCTACCACCTGCTCGGCAGCGAAGAGAACTCTTCGAAAGCCGCTCCGGTTCAGGAACGCATTCCGGCTGCCTACGTTGCCCTGGCCAAGTCCGAAGCCGATCGCCTCGGTGTCAACGACGGCGCCATGCTGAGCCTGAACGTGGCCGGCCAGACCCTGCGTCTGCCGCTGCGCATCAATGAAGAGCTGGGCGCAGGCCTGGTGGCATTGCCTGCGGGCATCGCCGGCATTCCGCCAGCAATCTTTGGCAAATCCGTTGACGGTCTGCAGGAGGCAGCTCAATGACCTGGTTCACTCCTGAAGTGATCGATGTGATCATCGCGGTCCTCAAGGCCGTGGTGATTCTGCTCGCCGTGGTGGTCTGCGGCGCCCTGCTCAGCTGGGTCGAGCGTCGTTTGCTCGCCCTCTGGCAGGACCGTTACGGTCCGAACCGCGTGGGTCCGTTCGGCGCGTTCCAGATCGCCGCCGACATGATCAAGATGTTCTTCAAGGAAGACTGGACGCCTCCATTCGCCGACAAGATGATCTTCACCCTGGCACCGGTAGTCGCCATGAGCGCCCTGCTGATTGCCTTCGCGATCATCCCGATCACCCCGACCTGGGGTGTGGCGGACCTGAACATCGGCATCCTGTTCTTCTTCGCCATGGCCGGTCTGTCGGTCTACGCGGTGCTGTTCGCCGGCTGGTCGAGCAACAACAAGTTCGCCCTGCTGGGCAGCTTGCGGGCCTCGGCGCAGACCGTGTCGTACGAAGTGTTCATGGGCCTGTCGCTGATGGGCATCGTGATCCAGGTCGGCTCGTTCAACATGCGCGACATCGTCGACTACCAGGCGCAGAACCTGTGGTTCATCATTCCACAGATCTTCGGTTTCCTGACCTTCTTCATCGCTGGCGTGGCCGTGACTCACCGTCACCCGTTCGACCAGCCGGAAGCGGAACAGGAACTGGCCGACGGTTACCACATTGAATACGCCGGCATGAAATGGGGCATGTTCTTCGTCGGCGAGTACATCGGCATCGTGCTGATCTCGGCGCTGCTGGTGACCTTGTTCTTCGGTGGCTGGCACGGTCCGTTCGGCATCCTGCCGCAGATCCCGTTCATCTGGTTCGCACTGAAAACCGCGTTCTTCATCATGCTGTTCATCCTGCTGCGCGCATCGATCCCGCGCCCACGGTATGACCAGGTGATGGATTTCAGCTGGAAGTTCTGCCTGCCGCTGACCCTCGTCAACATGCTGGTGACCGCTGCGATCGTGTTGCTCAACACGCCCGCCGTCGCGGCTCAGTGAGGATAGAGAATCATGAAGTACATATTTGACATCGTGCATGGCCTCTACACCCAGCTTCGCAGCCTGGTGATGATCTTCGGCCACGCCTTCCGCAAGCGCGACACGTTGCAGTACCCGGAAGAAGCCGTGTACCTGCCGCCGCGCTACCGTGGGCGTATCGTCCTGACCCGCGACCCCGACGGTGAAGAGCGTTGTGTAGCGTGCAACCTGTGTGCCGTGGCGTGCCCGGTCGGTTGCATCTCGCTGCAGAAAGCTGAAACCGAAGACGGTCGCTGGTACCCGGACTTCTTCCGCATCAACTTCTCGCGCTGCATTTTTTGCGGCCTCTGCGAGGAAGCCTGCCCGACCACCGCGATCCAGCTGACGCCGGATTTCGAAATGGCCGAGTTCAAACGTCAGGACCTGGTGTACGAGAAAGAAGATCTGCTGATCTCCGGCCCCGGCAAAAACCCTGATTACAACTTCTATCGTGTTGCAGGTATGGCGATTGCCGGGAAGCCGAAAGGCTCCGCGCAGAATGAAGCCGAACCGATCAACGTGAAGAGCTTGCTGCCTTAAGGAAGAAAGATGGAATTCGCTTTCTATTTCGCATCGGGTATCGCTGTGGTGTCCACGCTTCGCGTGATCACCAACACCAACCCTGTGCACGCCCTGCTCTACCTGATCATTTCGCTGATCGCCGTGGCGATGACGTTCTTCGCCCTCGGCGCGCCGTTTGCCGGTGTCCTGGAAGTGATCGCCTACGCTGGCGCCATCATGGTGCTGTTCGTGTTCGTGGTGATGATGCTCAACCTGGGCCCGGCCTCGGTTCAGCAAGAGCGCGCCTGGCTCAAGCCCGGTATCTGGGGCGGCCCGGTCCTGCTCGCCGCCCTGCTGCTGGTTGAACTGCTGTACGTGCTGTTCTCCCACCAGACCGGTGAAGCCGTCGGCCACACCACCGTAGACGCCAAGGCCGTGGGCATCAGCCTGTTCGGTCCTTACCTGCTGGTGGTCGAACTCGCCTCGATGCTGCTGCTCGCCGCAGCCGTCACGGCGTTCCACTTGGGCCGCAACGAAGCCAAGGAGCAATGACGATGCCTGCTATCCCTATGGAGCATGGTCTGGCGGTCGCCGGCATCCTGTTCTGCCTCGGTCTGGTCGGCCTGATGGTCCGCCGCAACATTTTGTTTGTGTTGATGAGTCTTGAAGTGATGATGAACGCCTCTGCACTGGCCTTCATCGTTGCCGGCAGCCGTTGGGCGCAGCCGGATGGACAGATCATGTTCATCCTGGTGATCAGCCTGGCAGCCGCCGAGGCCAGCATCGGCCTGGCGATCCTGTTGCAACTGTATCGCCGCTTCCACACGCTCGATATCGACGCTGCCAGTGAGATGCGCGGATGAACCTACTCTTTCTGACTTTCGTATTCCCTCTCATTGGTTTCCTGCTGCTGTCGTTCTCCCGTGGACGCATCTCGGAAAACCTGGCCGCACTGATCGGCGTGGGTTCCATCGGTCTGTCGGCGATCGTCACCGCCTACGTGATCTGGCAATTCAACGTCGCCCCGCCGGAAGGCGGCCACTACACCCAGGTGTTGTGGCAGTGGATGGCGGTGGAAGGCTTCACGCCGAACTTCGCGCTGTATCTGGACGGCCTGTCCGTGACCATGCTCGGCGTGGTCGTCGGCGTCGGCTTCCTGATCCACCTGTTCGCGTCCTGGTACATGCGTGGTGAAGACGGCTACTCGCGTTTCTTCGCGTACACCAACCTGTTTATCGCCAGCATGCTGTTCCTGGTCCTGGGCGATAACCTGTTGTTCCTGTACTTCGGCTGGGAAGGCGTGGGCCTGTGCTCGTACCTGTTGATCGGTTTCTACTACAGCAACCGCAACAACGGTAACGCGGCACTCAAGGCCTTCATCGTGACCCGTATCGGTGACGTGTTCATGGCCATCGGCCTGTTCATTCTGTTTGCCCAACTGGGCACGCTGAACGTCCAGGAACTGCTGGTGCTGGCTCCGCAGAAATTCCAGGCCGGCGACTTCTGGATGGTCATGGCCACCCTGATGCTGCTGGGTGGCGCTGTCGGTAAATCCGCGCAACTGCCACTGCAAACCTGGCTGGCGGATGCAATGGCCGGTCCTACCCCGGTTTCGGCACTGATCCACGCCGCAACCATGGTGACCGCAGGCGTCTACCTGATCGCCCGTACCCACGGCCTGTTCACCCTGGCGCCGGAAATCCTGCACCTGGTGGGCCTGGTTGGCGGTGTGACCCTGGTGCTGGCCGGTTTCGCCGCACTGGTCCAGACCGACATCAAGCGTATCCTCGCCTACTCGACCATGAGCCAGATCGGCTACATGTTCCTGGCCCTGGGCGTTGGTGCCTGGGATGGCGCGATCTTCCACCTGATGACCCACGCCTTCTTCAAGGCCCTGCTGTTCCTTGCTTCCGGTGCGGTGATCGTTGCCTGCCACCACGAGCAGAACATCTTCAAGATGGGCGGTCTGTGGAAGAAACTGCCACTGGCCTACGCCAGCTTCATCGTCGGCGGCGCGGCCCTCGCGGCCTTGCCACTGGTCACCGCAGGCTTCTACTCCAAGGACGAAATCCTCTGGGAAGCGTTCGCCAGCGGCAACAACGGTCTGCTCTACGCAGGTCTGGTCGGCGCGTTCATGACCTCGCTGTACACCTTCCGCCTGATCTTCATCGCGTTCCACGGTGAAGCGAAGACCGAAGCCCACGCCGGTCACGGTATCGCCCACTGGCTGCCACTGTCGGTGCTGATCGTATTGTCCACCGCCATCGGCGCGATGATCGTTCCACCGCTGCACGGCGTACTGCCGGAGAGCGTCGGCCATGCCGGCGGCGAAGCCAAGCACAGCCTGGAAATCGCTTCGGGCGCCATCGCCCTGGCCGGTATCCTGCTGGCAGCCTTGCTGTTCCTCGGCAAGCGTCGCTTCGTCACCGCCGTCGCCAACAGCGGCATCGGCCGTTTCCTCTCGGCCTGGTGGTTCGCTGCCTGGGGCTTCGACTGGATCTACGACAAACTGTTCGTCAAGCCGTACCTGGCGATCAGCCACATCCTGCGCAAAGACCCGCTCGACCAGACCATCGGTCTGATCCCGCGCATGGCCAAAGGCGGTCACACCGCCCTGAGCCGTACCGAGACCGGTCAACTGCGTTGGTACGCCGCCTCGATGGCTGCTGGTGCCGTGCTGGTCATTGGCGCCGTCGTGCTGGTAGCGGTCTGATATGAACCTTGCGAATTTGCGAAAGGAAACGAACCCGTCATGATTCTGCCTTGGCTAATCCTGATCCCCTTCATCGGCGGCCTGCTGTGCTGGATGGGTGAGCGCTTCGGCGCCACCCTCCCCCGCTGGATTGCGCTGATCACCATGTCCCTGTTGCTCTCCCTCGGCCTCTGGCTGTGGGCCAACGGTGATTATTCATTTGCCCCGGCGCCTGGCGCCGACCCGACCTGGGCGCTTGAGTTCAAGCACGTCTGGATCGAGCGCTTCGGCATCAACGTGCACCTGGCCCTCGACGGCCTGTCGCTGTTGATGATCATGCTGACCGGTCTGCTGGGTGTGCTCTCGGTACTCTGCTCGTGGAAAGAGATCCAGCGTCACGTGGGCTTCTTCCACCTGAACCTGATGTGGATCCTGGGCGGTGTCGTCGGCGTGTTCCTCGCCCTCGACCTGTTCATGTTCTTCTTCTTCTGGGAAATGATGCTGGTGCCGATGTACTTCCTCATCGCGCTCTGGGGTCACAGTTCTTCGGACGGCAAGAAAACCCGGATCTACGCGGCGACCAAGTTCTTCATCTTCACTCAGGCTTCCGGCCTGATCATGTTGGTGGCGATCCTGGGCCTGGTACTGGTCAACTTCAACGAAACCGGCGTGATTACCTTCAACTACGCCGATCTGTTGAAGACCAAGATGTCGATGACCACCGAGTACATCCTGATGCTCGGCTTCTTCATCGCCTTCGCGGTCAAGCTGCCGGTCGTACCGTTCCACTCCTGGTTGCCTGACGCTCACGCCCAGGCACCGACCGCTGGTTCCGTCGACCTCGCCGGTATCTTGCTGAAGACTGCGGCCTACGGCCTGCTGCGTTTCGCCCTGCCGCTGTTCCCGAATGCCTCGGCCGAGTTCGCGCCGATCGCCATGACCCTGGGTCTTATCGGGATCTTCTACGGTGCGTTCCTGGCGTTCGCGCAAACCGACATCAAGCGTCTGATTGCCTTCTCGTCCGTTTCCCACATGGGCTTCGTACTGATCGGCATCTACTCTGGCAGCCAACTGGCGCTGCAAGGCGCGGTGATGCAGATGCTGGCGCACGGTCTGTCGGCCGCGGCACTGTTTATCCTGAGTGGCCAGCTGTACGAACGCACCCACACCCGCGACATGCGTGAAATGGGTGGCCTGTGGTCGAAGATCGCTTACCTGCCGGCGCTCAGCCTGTTCTTCGCAGCCGCGTCGCTGGGCTTGCCGGGTACCGGTAACTTCGTCGGTGAGTTCCTGATCCTGATCGGCACCTTCCCTGCTGCGCCGTTGGTCACCATCATCGCGACGTCCGGCCTGGTGTTCGGTTCGGTCTACTCGCTGATCATGATCCACCGTGCATACTTCGGCCCGGCCAAATCGGACGCGGTGCTGCATGGCATGGACGGTCGCGAACTGATCATGGTGGTCGGTCTGGCTGCACTGCTGATCTACATCGGCGTGTATCCACAACCGTTCCTCGATACCTCTGCCGCGACGATGCATGGCGTGCAGCAGTGGCTCGGCACCGCCTTCACTCAACTCGCTTCGGCCCGGTAAGAGCGCTATGGAATTCACGACTCAACACTTTATCGCGCTAGCGCCGCTGTTGATTACCAGCCTCACCATTATCGTGGTGATGCTGGCAATCGCCTGGCGCCGCAACCACTCGCAGACCTTCCTGATTTCAGTGGCGGGCCTGAACCTGGCGTTGCTGTCGATCCTGCCAGCCTTGAAGGTCGCGCCATTGGCTGTGACCCCTCTGCTGCAAATCGATAGCTTCGCTTGCCTGTACATGGCGCTGATCCTGGTCGCCACCCTCGCCTGTGTCACCCTCGCCCACGCCTACCTCGGCGATGGCGGCACGGGTTACCCGGGCAACCGTGAAGAACTGTACCTGCTGATCCTGATGGCCGCCGCCGGTGGCCTGGTTCTGGTCAGCGCACAGCACCTGGCCGGGTTGTTCATCGGTCTGGAACTGCTGTCGGTGCCGGTCTACGGTCTGGTGGCCTACGCCTTCTTCAACAAGCGCTCGCTGGAAGCCGGTATCAAGTACATGGTGCTGTCGGCTGCAGGCTCCGCCTTCCTGTTGTTCGGTATGGCGCTGCTCTACGCAGACTCGGGTTCCCTGAGCTTCGTGGGTATCGGTCAGGCGCTGGCGGCCACTGGGCTGCCAAGCTCGCTGGCTCAGCTGGGCCTGGGCATGATGCTGATCGGCCTGGCGTTCAAGCTGTCGCTGGTACCGTTCCACCTCTGGACTCCAGACGTTTACGAAGGTGCTCCGGCGCCGGTTGCAGCGTTCCTCGCGACCGCTTCCAAGGTTGCCGTGTTCGCCGTGATGGTGCGTCTGTTCCAGATCTCGCCAGCGGCCAGCAGCGGCGTGCTGAGCGACGTGCTGACCATCATCGCCATCGCGTCGATCCTGTTCGGTAACCTGCTGGCCCTGACCCAGAGCAACCTCAAGCGTCTGCTGGGTTACTCGTCCATCGCCCACTTCGGTTACCTGCTGATCGCCCTGGTGGCGAGCAAGGGCCTGGCCGTGGAAGCCATCGGCGTGTACCTGGTCACCTACGTGATCACCAGCCTCGGCGCCTTCGGCGTGATCACCCTGATGTCTTCGCCGTACAAAGGCCGTGACGCAGACGCCCTGTACGAATACCGCGGCCTGTTCTGGCGCCGTCCGTACCTGACCGCCGTACTGACCGTGATGATGCTGTCCCTGGCCGGCATCCCGCTGACCGCGGGCTTCATCGGCAAGTTCTACATCATCGCCACCGGTGTCGAATCGCATCAATGGTGGCTGGTTGGCTCGCTGGTACTGGGCAGCGCCATCGGCGTGTTCTACTACCTGCGCGTCATGGTCACCCTGTACCTGATCGAACCGAACCTGCGTCGCGTCGATGCGCAACTGCACTGGGAACAGAAGGCAGGCGGCGTGATGCTGCTGGCCATCGCCCTGGTCGCGTTCTTCCTCGGCGTCTACCCACAACCGCTGCTGAACCTGGTTCAACAGTCGGGCCTGGTGGGTTGATCGCTTAGGCGACATTCGGCAGTAAACGGAAACGGCACCTTCGGGTGCCGTTTTTGCGTTTGAGAGATTCGTGTTCGGCCAAAGCAATCGGTTGTCAGGGCTGGCCTCATCGCGAGCAGGCTCGCTCCCACAGTGGCCCAGGGCGCTCGCCGATTTTGTGTACGACACAAAACCTGTGGGAGCGAGCTTGCTCGCGATGACGGTGGAACAGACACCAACAAAAACGGCACCTTCCGGTGCCGTTTGCCTTTCACAGTCCAGACACTTTACTTACGCGCATCCGCCCACGATTTCAGCAGCTCGTTGTAGCTCACGGTTTCGCCTTTTGGTTTCTCGTTCTCCAGTTTCGGCTTCGGTGCACCCGGCTGGTCGAACCAGTATTGCGCATCGCGCTCTGGGTTCATTTTCGGCGCGCAGGTGGCTTGTGCCTTGGAGCGTTCCAGACGGGACATGATCGCGTCCTGATCCTTGGCCAGGCCGTCGAGTGCCTGTTGCGGGGTTTTCTCGCCGCTGGCGGCTTCGGCGATGTGGCTCCACCACAGTTGCGCCAGGCGTGGATAGTCCGGCACGTTGGTCCCGGTCGGGGTCCATTGCACGCGAGCCGGGCTGCGGTAGAACTCCACCAGGCCACCGAGCTTCGGTGCCAGGTCGGTCATGGCTTGCGAGTTGATGTCCGACTCGCGGATCGGCGTCAGGCCGACGATGGTTTTCTTCAGCGACACGGTTTTCGAAGTCACGAACTGTGCATAGAGCCAGGCTGCGAGTTTCTGCTTCTCAGGGGTGGACTTCATGAAGGTCCAGGAACCCACGTCCTGATAGCCCAGTTTCATCCCCTCCTCCCAGTACGGCCCACGTGGCGACGGCGCCATGCGCCATTTCGGCGTGCCGTCGGCGTTCATCACCGCAAGACCCGGTTTGGTCATGTCGGCGGTGAAGGCGGTGTACCAGAAGATCTGCTGGGCGATGGCGCCTTGGGACGGTACGGGACCCGATTCGGAGAAGGTCATGCCCGCCGCTTCCGGTGGCGCGTACTTCTTCAGCCAGTCGACGTACTTGGTGGTCGCGAACACCGCCGCCGGC
The DNA here is from genome assembly GCF_009764265.1 of Pseudomonas sp. PB101. Lineage (GTDB taxonomy): Bacteria > Pseudomonadota > Gammaproteobacteria > Pseudomonadales > Pseudomonadaceae > Aquipseudomonas. The sequence continues at coordinate 5,408 of NZ_RWIR01000079.1, read as the reverse complement.
CCGTTGGTGTCGCCGCCGCGGGTCACGCTGGAACCCACTGGATGGCAGTCCTCGACGCGAATGCCCCACTCGTCCACCGGCAAGCCGTTGGGGATGCCCTTGTCGCCGCCGCCGGCCATGGAGAACCAGGCGTCGGTGAAGCGCCAGCCCAGGGAAGGGTCTTTCTTGCCGTAGTCCATGTGCCCGTAGACACGTTTGCCATCGATTTCCTTGACGTCCTCGCTGAAGAACTTGGCAATGTCCTCATAGGCTGACCAGTTCACCGGCACGCCCAGCTCATAGCCGTATTTTTCCTTGAACTTGGCCTTGAGGTCCGCGCGCTCGAACCAGTCGGCGCGGAACCAGTACAGGTTGGCGAACTGCTGGTCAGGCAACTGGTAGATCTTGCCGTCCGGCGCGGTGGTGAAGGAGATGCCGATGAAGTCCTTGAGGTCGAGAGTCGGCGAGGTGAAGTCCTTGCCCTCGTTGGCCATCAGGTCGGTGATCGATTCAGTCTTGCCGTAGCGGAAGTGCGTGCCGATCAGGTCCGAGTCGTTGACCCAGCCGTCATAGATGCTCTTGTCCGACTGCATCACGGTCTGCAGCTTTTCCACCACGTCGCCTTCCTGCAGCAGGTCGTGGGTCAGTTTGATCCCGGTGATCTCGGTGAAGGCCTTGGCCAGCACCTTGGACTCATACTCGTGGGTGGCGATGGTTTCCGACACCACCTTGATGTTCATCCCGCGAAACGGCTCCGCCGCCTTGATGAACCATTTCAACTCTTCCAACTGCTGATCGGCCGTCAGGGTGGACGGTTTGAATTCACTGCCGATCCATTTCTTCGCGGCATCTTCGTAGGCATCGGCCCAGGCCGAAGCGCTCAAACCGCTGAGTGCCAGCATGGCTGCCAGTGAAATGCTATGTCGCAGCTTATTGTTTTTGTCGAACATAGAGACCTCCTTTTAGGGTTTCGGAGCAACATTGCCGAGCGATTCGACTAGCCCCAACGCATCACAGCCAACAGCCACACCAGGGACAACGCGAACGCCACCCAGATGCTCCAGTCGGTGACGCCGATTACCAGCAAGTGCAGGTAGGCGCTACCGAGAAGACCGATGAACAAGCGATCGCCACGGGTGGTGGCAATCGGCAAAAAACCACGCCGAAGGATGCTCGGCGAACGCAACTCCCAAGTGGTCATGACCACCAGGATCAGGGCAATCACACTGAAGAATGCCGCCGTGGGGACGGTCCAGCTCATCCATTCCATCATCAGTTCCTCATACCCGGCCCAGGGCAAAGCCCTTGGCCACGTGGTTGCGAACAAACCAGATCACCAGCATGCCCGGCAGGATGGTCAACACCCCCGCCGCCGCCAGCACGCCCCAGTCGATGCCCGAGGCCGAAACCGTACGGGTCATCACCGCGGCGATCGGCTTGGCATTCACCGAAGTCAGTGTTCGTGCCAGCAGCAGTTCGACCCAGGAAAACATGAAGCAGAAAAACGCCGTCACCCCGATGCCGGAGCCGATCAAGGGGATGAAGATCTTCACGAAGAACTTGGGGAAACTGTAGCCGTCGATGTAGGCCGTTTCGTCGATTTCCTTGGGCACGCCGGACATGAAGCCTTCGAGAATCCACACTGCCAGCGGCACGTTGAACAAGCAGTGAGCCAGGGCCACGGCGATGTGGGTGTCGAACAGCCCGATCGAGGAATACAGCTGGAAGAACGGCAGCAGGAACACCGCCGGTGGCGCCATGCGGTTGGTCAGCAGCCAGAAGAACAGGTGCTTGTCGCCCAGGAAGCGATAGCGCGAGAAGGCATAGGCCGCCGGCAGCGCCACGGTCAGGGAAATGATCGTGTTCAGGCTCACGTAGTACGCCGAGTTGATATAGCCGGTGTACCAGCTTGGGTCGGTGAAGATCACCTTGTAGTTGGCCAGGGTGAAATCCTGTGGGAAAAGCGTCAGGCCGCCGAGGATTTCGGTGTTGCTCTTGAAGGACATGTTCAGCAGCCAATAGATCGGCACCAGCAGGAACAGGATGTAGAGCAGCAACGGGATAAGTTTTCTTTTGCTCATGGCGCAGGCCTCAACGGTTGGCGTCAGAGTGAGTCATGGCGGTGTAGAACAGCCAGGACACCAACAGGATGATCAGGAAGTACACCAGCGAGAATGCCGCTGCCGGCCCCAGGTCGAATTGCCCTACGGCCATCTGGGTCAAGGTCTGGCTGAGGAAGGTCGTGGCATTGCCCGGACCACCGCCCGTGAGCACGAACGGCTCGGTGTAGATCATGAAGCTGTCCATGAAGCGCAACATCACTGCGATCAGCAGCACACTCTTGAGCTTGGGCAGCTGGATATGCCGGAACACCGCCCAGGCCGAAGCACGGTCGATGCGCGCCGCCTGGTAATACACATCCGGAATCGCCCGCAACCCGGAGAAGCACAACAGCGCCACCAGCGAGGTCCAGTGCCAGACGTCCATGATCAGCACGGTGACCCAGGCGTCCATGGTGTTCGCCGCATAGTTGTAGTTGATGCCCATGGCCTTGAGGCTCGCCCCCAGCAGACCGATGTCGGCGCGGCCGAAGATCTGCCAGATGGTGCCGACCACGTTCCACGGGATCAGCAGCGGGATAGCCAGGACGATCAACACCACCGAAGACCAGCGCCCCTTGGTCGGCATGGTCAGGGCGATGGCGATGCCCAGGGGAATTTCGATCAGCAGCACACAGGCCGAATAGATGAACTGGCGCAGCAACGAGTCATGCAGGCGCGGATCGAGCAGCACCTGCTTGTACCAATCGGCGCCGACAAAATAGCGGCTGGACTGGTCGAAGATGTCCTGCACCGAATAGTTGACCACGGTCATCATCGGGATCACCGCACTGAACGCCACCAGCAGGAACACCGGCAACACCAGCCACCAGGCCTTGTTGTTCTGCACCTTGTTCATGGCTGCACCTCGGTATTGGCCTGGGCTTCCAGGAGGAATTCGTCGGCGTAGACCATCAGCCACTGCGCCGGGAAACTGATGTAGGCCGTGCCTTGCGGCACCGGTTTGTCTTCGGCCAGGCGCACCTTCAGGGTGGCGCCATCGAGGTTGAGGGTCATGATCTTGTAGGTGCCCAGGTCTTCGACGTGTACGACCTGTGCCCGCAGCGCGTCATCAAAGGCTTCATCCCACACATGGATGAACTCCGGACGAATGCCGACCTTCAGGGTTTTCCATCCGGACTCGGCGATACGCTGTTGCATGGCCTCGGACAGCGGCAGATGGGTCGAGGCGAACCCGACACCCCCCGGTTGCGGCTGCACCTCGATCAGGTTCATCCCCGGGCTGCCGATGAAGTAGCCGACAAAGGTGTGGCTCGGCCGCTCGAACAACTCCCTTGGCGTGCCGAACTGCACGATTTGCCCGCCGTACATCACCGCAATCTTGTCGGCGAAAGTCGAGGCCTCCAGCTGATCGTGGGTGACGTAGACCATGGTTATGTTGAACTGTTCGTGAATCTGCTTGAGCTTGCGCCGCAGCTTCCACTTCAGGTGCGGGTCGATCACCGTCAGCGGCTCGTCGAACAGGATCGCCGAGACGTCGTCACGCACCAGCCCACGGCCCATGGAGACTTTCTGCTTTTCATCGGCGGTGAGGTTGCGCGCCTTTTTGCTCAGCAGGTTCTGCAGGTCGAGTACTTCGGCGATTTCCTGCACCTTGGTATGGATTCTTGCCTCCGCCATGCCCTGGTTGCGCAGCGGGAAGGCCAGGTTGTCGAACACCGTCATGGTGTCGTAGACCACCGGAAACTGGAAAACCTGGGCGATGTTGCGCTTCTCCGGGGTCAGGTCGTTGACCGCTTTGCCGTCGAACAACACATGGCCCTGGGACGGGCTGAGCAGCCCGGAAATGATGTTGAGCAAGGTCGACTTGCCGCAACCCGATGGCCCCAGCAACGCATAGGCGCCACCCTGCTCCCAGATGTGGTCCATCTCGCGGATCGCGTAGTCCTCAGGTCCCGCCGGGGTCTTGGTGTAGCTGTGGGCGAGGTTCTGCAATCGGATTTCGGCCATCAGGCAACCCTCGCGACACGCCGGCCCGGCGCCTGGACCAGCCGCCCCTGCGTATCGAACACAAACAGTTTATGGGTCGGGATGTAGATGCGGATCGGCGCATCGACGTCGTATTCGTGAACACCCGGCAAGTGCAGTACCAGCAGGAAATGCTCGTTGCGCACATGCAGGAAGGTTTCCGAGCCGCTGATTTCGGCGACCTCGACGGTCACCGCCAGTTCGAGGTCATCGTCATTGCTCGGCACCAGCGAGATATGGCTGGGTCGCACGCCGAAACGGAATTCGCCCTCGCCCACCGGGCGCAAGTCGACGTTCAGCGGAAAGTGCACGAAGTTGGCGAAACTCACTTCATTGCCGGCGATGCGCCCCGGCATCAGGTTGATCGGCGGCTCGGAGAACAGCTCGGCCGCCAACACCGTTTGCGGCTGGTGATAGACCGCTGAAGACTGCCCGCTCTGGATCACCCGGCCTTCGTGAAGAATGGTCGTGGTGCCGCCCAGGGCCAGGGCTTCGTTGGGTTCGGTGGTGGCGTAGATAGCGATGGTGTGACGCGCCTTGAACAGCTCGCGCATTTCCTGGCGCAGCTCTTCGCGCAACTTGTAGTCGAGGTTGACCAGCGGCTCGTCGAACAGGATCAGTTCGGCATCCTTGACCAGCGCCCGGGCCATGGCCGTGCGTTGTTGCTGGCCACCGGAAAGCTCCAGCGGATAGCGTTTGAGAAACTTCTCGATGCGCAGCATCTTCGCGGTTTCCAGCACCTTGCTCTGGATCATCTCGCTGGATACACCGGCCTGACGCAACGGCGAGGCGATGTTCTCGAACACCGTCATGGTCGGGTAGTTGATGAACTGCTGATAAACCATCGACACGTTGCGCAGGCGCACCGGGCGTTGGGTGACGTCGACGCCGTTCATCAGGATGCGCCCGCTGTCGGGCTTGTCCAGACCGGCCATCAGGCGCATCAGGCTGGTTTTGCCGGACAGGGTGCGCCCCAGCAAAACGTTGAAGGAACCGGGTTCGAAACTCAGGTTGGCATCGTCGATCCAGGTCTGGCCCTCGACGGTGCGGCTGACGTGCTCCAGGGTGAGTGACATGGCTCGGCCTTTTTATTATTGGAGTCAAGCGACCGGAGCGATAAAGCGACATTCGTGCCAAAAATCTCAAGCCGTTGATTCAGCTTGAAATCCCTGAAGATGAAGGCAAAAACGCGTTCGTTGCTGAACACAAATGAACAATCGGAAATGAACAATTGAACAGTTCACCCATTGACAGTGAACAATAGTGAACAACACTCTAGACACCGTTCATGCACCTGTAGGAGCCGGCTTGCTGGCGATGGCGTCATCGAAATCGCCATCG
>NZ_RWIR01000078.1 GCF_009764265.1 Pseudomonas sp. PB101 | reverse complement strand
TGGCGATGGCGTATTTGGGATCGCCATCGCCAGCAAGCCGGCTCCTACAGGTTCGATCCCCGTTGACTAGAAGGTGCTACCGGCACCCAACGCACGTTGTCCGTCGAACAGCGCCGCACGAATCCGTCCTTTGTGCAAACCGCGATCGCCCCAGACCTTGTCCAGTGCCCAGGCGCGTTTCATGAACAGGTGCAAATCGACTTCCCAGGTGTACCCCATCGCACCGTGAGCCTGGATGGTGTTCTTCGCCGCGAGCATGGCCGCTTCCGCGGTCGCCAATTTGGCGTGGGACACGAATACGTCCTGCTCCGGTTGTTGTTCGGCGATAGCATAAGCGGCGCGATACAACGGCCCCTTGGCGAACTCGATCTGCACCGCGACGTTGGCCATCAAGTGCTTGACCGCCTGGAACGAGCCCACCGGCTTGCCGAATTGCTTGCGCTCGAAGGTGTAGTCCACCGCCAGGTCGACCATGCGCTTGGCCAGCCCGAGCAATTGCGCGGCACTGGCGAGAGCGCCACGGTTGAAGGCGGCCGCCCACAAGCGTCGGCCCTGTTCACCGGAGGCGACGCAGGTAGCAGGCGTGGGTGTCCACTCGATCTGGAACAACTGGCGGCTCGGGTCGACCGACACGTTGCGGGTCAGGCGTACGGCATCACGCTCCAAGGCGTGCACTTCGTCGCCATTGGCCAGCAACAGCAGATCGGCGACATGGGCATCGCTGACCAGCGGATTACCTGGCTCGGAAACAGCAAGACGTGCGCGGCCCTCGGCCACTCGCGACAGCCATTTTTGCTTGAGCGACGCATGTTGCTCATCCAGGGCCGCGAGCAACGGCACGCCGACCAGCATGGTGTCCACCAGCGGTTCAGGCAGACCGGCGTAACCGCATTCCTGGGCGATCAGCACGAAGTCCAGCTCGTTCATGCCCATGCCCTCCTGCGCCTCGGGCACGGTCAGTGCAGTCAGGCCCAGCTCCACCAGTTGCGCCCAGAGCTGATCGCTGCGGCCACTGTCGCTCTGCCACAGTTCGCGAATGCGTTCCGGCGTGACTTCGTTGATCAGGAAGCTGCGGACGTTGTCCTGAAACAGCAGTTGGTCGCGGCTGAAACTAAAGTCCATGGTCTATTCCTCAGGCACGCGGCATGCCGAGCATGCGTTCGGCAATGATGTTGCGCTGGATCTCGTTGGTGCCGGCGTAGATCGGCCCGGCCTGGGCAAACAGGAAACCTTCCAGCCAATGGCCGACGTCACCGGCGGCCGGGGCATGCGGCAGCAGTTCGCCACGCAGGCCGAGAATGCTCATGGCGGTGTCGTGCATGCGCTGGTCGAGTTCGGACCAGAAGATCTTGTTGGTCGACGATTCCGGCCCGATCTTGCCGCCCTGCACCAGTTGCGAGGCGGTCATGTAGGTGCTCAGGGTGTAGGCCTCGGCATCGAGCCAGGCGCGCATCACCGCTTCGCCAATGGCCGGGTCGCGGTCGGCCTGTTCACGGTTGGCCAGGTACAACTGCACCAGGCGCTTGGCGGTCTCCTGGAAGCGCGCAGGTGAACGCAGCAACAAACCACGCTCGAAACCGGCGGTGGACATCGCCACGTGCCAGCCCATGCCTTCGCCACCGAGGGCGTTTTCCACCGGCACCTTGACGTCGTCGAAGAAGATTTCGGCAAAGCCCGGCAAGCCGTTGAGCTGCGGAATCGGCCGCACCGTGATGCCCGGCGTGTCCAGTGGCAACAGGATGAAAGTCAGCCCGTGATGACGCTGGGACTGCGCGTCGGTGCGGAAAATACCGAACGCCCAATCGGCCCACACCGCGCGGGTCGACCAGGTCTTCTGGCCATTGATCACGTAGTGGTCGCCCACCCGTTCAGCCTTGGAGCGGATCGCCGCCATGTCGGAACCGGCACCCGGCTCGGACCAGGCCTGGGCCCAGATGTCTTCGCCGGTGGCCATGCGCGGCAGGAACCGCGCCTTTTGCTCCGGGGTGCCGTACTCCATCAGGGTCGGGCCGAGCAGGAAGATGCCGTTCTGGTTGACCCGTGCCGGCGCCCCGGAACGGTAATATTCCTCTTCGAAAATCAGCCACTCGATCAGGTCGCAGCCGCGCCCGCCGAGTTCGGTCGGCCAGGTGACCATGCCCCAACGGCCTTCATTGAGCCTGGCTTCCCAGGCGCGGTGCTCGGCAAAGCCCTGTTCGGTGTCGAACGATTGCAACGGTTCACTCGGTACATTGGCCGCCAGCCAGGTCCGCGCCTCGACGCGAAAGGCCTGCTGGGCCGGGGTATAGGTCAGGTCCATGGATATGCCTTCAGCCGTTGAATCGGGCATCGCGTTTCTCGACGAACGAGTCGCGTGCTTCCTGAGAGTCCAGTGAGCGGTAGGCTTCGAGGGTGAAGCCCTGCTCCCAGCGGTATTTGTCTTCCAGATTGCCGTCTTCGATGCCGCTCAGCGCTTCCTTGGCCAGGCTGATCATGCCCGGGCTCTTGGCGGCGATGGTGCGGGCGATCTGCAACGCCGCTTCGCGCAAGTCTTCGCGCTTGACCACCCGCTCCACCGCGCCCAGGCGGTAAGCCTCGGCGGCGTCGATGGCCTCACCGGTGAAGTACATGTGGCGGACTTTCTGCACCGGGAACAGGCGCTGCAAATGCGCGCCGCCGCCCATGGCGCCGCGATCCACTTCCGGCACGCCGAAGGTGGCGCACTCGGACGCGACGATGATGTCGGCCGCCCCGCAGATGCCGATGCCGCCGCCCAATACGAAGCCATGCACGGCAACGATCACCGGTTTCGGGTTGCGATGGATCGCCTTGAAGCTGTCGTAGTTGCCCTTGTTCACCGCGACGATCAGGTTGCCGTCGGCGGCCAGTTCCTTGATATCGACCCCGGCGCAGAAGCCGCGGCCTTCGGCACGAATCACGATCACCCGCACGTCGCTGTTGCGACCCAGGCCCTCGATCTCGCTGGCGATGTCGGCCCAGCCCTGGTTATTGAAGGCGTTGACCGGCGGTCGGTCGAACACCAGTTCGGCAATGCCGTTATCGATGCTGACGCTAAATGGTTTCATGTCTTTCCCCTTACGACACACGGCGACACAGCTCGCCCAGGCGCGCTTCGGCGTCGCGGACGATCTGTTCAATCAATTGGGCGCAGCTGGGCAAGCTGTCGATGGAGGCGGCGATCTGTCCGGCGGGCAACACGCCCGCGGCCGGTTGCCCGTCGACCATGGCTTTCTGGATCACCATCGGCGCGTTGGCGGCCATGATGCTTTGCGCGGCGGTCAGCTCTCCGGCACCGCGCATCTTCAAGGCGCTGCTGAGCAATTGGGTCAGGCTCATGCCGGTGTGGCGGCGGTAGGCCAGGCCACTTTGCAACGCCAGCAACAGGCGCTTTAGGCCGCCACTGCTTTCCAGCTGGTTGAGCAATTCGTTGCGGATCATCCGTTGCGGCATGCCGTCGATAGCGCGGCTGATGATGATCGCCGCCGGGTCCTTGACCGCCAGGTAACGGGCAAGCGTCGCCTGGGGCACCGGGCTGTCGGCGCACATCAGGAAACGCGTGCCCATGGCGATGCCTTCGGCACCGTAGGCCAGGGCCGAGACCAGTCCTTTACCGTCCTTGAACCCACCGGCCGCCACCACGGGCACCGACACGGCATTGACCACCTGATCCAGCAGCAGCGAGGTCGGCACGGAACCGGTGTGCCCACCGCCCTCGCCGCCCTGCACGGTCACCGCATCGGCGCCCATTTCCACGGCTTTCTGCGCGTGCTTGAGCGCGCCGACCGTGGGAATGCACACCACGCCGGCATCCTTCAGGCGGCTGATCATTTGCTTGCCCGGCGAACGGCTGTAGCTCACCGCGCGGACTTTATGGCGCAACACCAGCTCGACGATCTCGCCGGCATTGGCTTGGTACATGTGGAAGTTCACCCCGAACGGCTGATCGGTCAGGCGCCGGGTTTCAATGATCGCCGCTTCCATCTGTTGCGGCTCGATGGTCGCCCCGGCGAGAAAACCGAAACCACCGGCATTGCCCGTGGCCGCCACCAGTTTCGGGTCGGCGACCCAGCCCATGGCGGTCTGGATGATCGGATAACGGCAACCGAGCAGTTCAGTCAAACGGGTATTCAACGAGATCGCCATGCTCACGCCTCGCCCGACTTGCGCTGGGAACTGGCCATGGCCTTGGCGTCGTAGCCGCCGAGGCGGTCGCCGGACACCAGTTCATTGTGGGCATGGGCGAAGTGATGCAGGCCGAACACCATGTCCATGGTCGCGCGCTTGCCCATCAGGTCTTCGGCGTTGTTCACCGCTTGCTTGCTCAGTTGCAGGCCCAGGCGCGGCATTTGTGCGATGCGCCCGGCGATGTCGAGGGTCTGTTGTTCCAGCTCGTCGCGAGCCACCACTCGATTGAGCATGCCCATCTGATAGGCACGCGGCGCCGGCATGCGTTCGCCGAGGAACAGGAATTCCTTGGCGATGCGCGGATTGAGTTCATGCACGTGGGCGAAATACTCCACCCCGGGAATGCCCATGCGCACCACCGGATCGGCGAAGTAGGCATCCTCGCTGGCGACGATCAGGTCGCAGACCCAGGCCAGCATCAGCCCACCGGCAATGCACGCGCCCTGGACCATGGCGATGGTCGGCTTGGGCATTTCGCGCCAGCGGCGGCACATGCCCAGATAGACTTCCTGCTCGCGGGCATACAAAAACTCGCCGCCCGGTTTGTTCACATGGTCGTACCACAGGCTGGCGCGGTCGAAGGTCTTGTCGACGTCGCGGCCCGGAGTACCGATGTCATGCCCGGCGGAGAAATGCTTGCCGGCGCCACGCAACACAATGACCTTCACTTCATCGTCATCGCAGGCCCGGCGAAACGCCGCGTCCAGCGCATAGGTCATCTGCGAGTTCTGCGCGTTGTGGAACTCGGGGCGGTTCATGGTGACCAGGGCCACCGCGCCACGCACCTCGTACAGCACCACCTCGGCCTGATTGTTATCGTTATGTTCAGCCATCACTTTTCTCCGCAACGCGTTGCTCAGCGTTGGCCTGGCGGGTTGTCTTTGAGTTGCAGGGCGCGCAGGTTGTGCGGGTCCAGACGCTGGATCAGTTGCAATTGCTCGACAGTCGGGGCCGCGGTGGTCGGGCAGTCGTCCGGCACGTGCAATTCGAAACCGGTGTTGTCCTGGACTTGCGCTGCCGTCACGCCGGAGTGCAGCGAACGGATGCGCATCTGCCGCTGCGGACCCTGGAAATCCAGGACGCAGAGGTCGGTGATGATCAGGCGGATGTCGATGTCGTCCAGCGACCAGCCCCGCGCCAGACGCGCCGGGTTGTAGCCGACCGAGGCGACCATATCGACCTCGCCTTCGACGAACACCCGACGGTTATGGCTCGGCACGCAAAACGAGTTGGCGTGGCTGATCGAGTTGCCGGGGAAACCGCGCACGCCGAGCATCTGCGCCTTGGGTTTGGCGTAGTCGCCGATGCAGGAAATGTTGGCTTGACCGTAACGGTCGATCTGGGTCGGGCCGACCAGGGCATGGCGCTTGCCGCCCCAGACGTTGTCGAAAATCCGCGAGAAGCCCATCCAGCTGTCGCGCTTGGGTTCATAGCCTTTGCGCGCGCCCAAGGGCACCGGTTCGGCGACCATGTAGGCTTCGGAGTCGGTCATCAGCAGTTGCGGGTTGCTGGTCAACATGGCCAGCGAAGCAGCCAGACGCGGAATCACGCCGATGCCGGAGGCCAAAACTTCGCCGTCTTCGCGCCAGGCTTCGGAGGCCGCGCAGATCATCAACTCAGCGAGGCTGTAATCAGTAGTGCTCATCGAAAGGCTCCCTTAGAAAATCGGCAACGGCAGTTCACGGATCGCAGCCAGGCCGCCGACCTTTTCCAGATACTGTTCGTGGGTGCAGTCGACGTAGTCGCGCACGTAGCCTTCCCAGCCATCGGCCGCCTGGACCGTGGCGTTGTAGGCCTTGAAGTGCGCGACGTCGAAACCGTACAGCGGCGCGCAGGACGACGGATGCGCCCCGCCCGGCACGTGGGCCACGGCCGTGGTCAGGTTGCGTTCCCAGAACACTTGATGGGCGTGGGCACTGTCCTGATGGAAATACTCGCTGTCGACCAGCTCATCGCAGGTCACGTAGCTGTGGGTCGCGGCCCGCACGAACAGATCGTCCATGTAGTGATCCGGACCGCTGATCTGGCACACACCGCGTTTGTCGGCGCGGTCGACGTGGACCAGCGCCGCGTCGAGCTTGAGCGCCGGCATGGCGACCCAGTCCTTGCCATCGGCGTACGGCGAGGCGATCAACTTGATCTGACGGTTGTGGCGCAGCACGTCGGTGCCCAGGCCCACGGCAGTCGGAATGAACGGGACATTCATCGCCGCCGCCCGCAGGCCGAGCAGCAGCATGCCTTCGTCGATCTCCATCACTTCCAGCGCCGCTTCCTGGCGCGCCTTGCGGAAGTACGGCTCCAGCGGAATGAAGTCCAGGGAAACGAAGGCGAACACCAGTTTCTTTATCTTGCCGGCCGCGCAGAGCATGCCGACATCGGCCCCGCCGTAGGCAACCACGGTCAGGTCCTTGAGGTCCGAGCGCAGGATCTCGCGCACCAGCGCCATCGGCTTGCGGCGCGGGCCCCAGCCTCCGATACCGATGGTCATGCCGTCACGCAGATTGCCAACGATCTCGGCGGTGCTCATTTGCTTGTCCATCGTCTTGTTCCTCATTGGCGACCGACACTGAAGTCGTGGCCCCAGTGGCTGACCACGGTGCTTTCGAACGGCGTGTGGCGGTCCCAATCGACCACCAGGCCATCGCAGCCGTACTCCAGGTCAAACCCGGACGGGGTCTTGATATAGAAAGAAATCATCTGGTCGTTGGTGTGCTGGCCGAGGGTGGCCGACAGCTTCACACCGTTGGCGTGCACGCGGTCCAGGGCACGGCCGACTTCGTCCAGCGCGTTGACCTCGACCATCATGTGCACGCAACCGTGGGGCATCGGGCACTCGAAAATCGCCAGCGAGTGGTGCCGGCCGTTGTTGCAGTGCAGGAAGTGAATGCGTTTTTGCGGCTCGGCAGGGTCCGGGGTGAAGCGGACTTTCATCAGGTCCGACAAGCCAAAACCCATCACCAGTTCGTAGAAGTCGCGGCAGCGTTCGAAGGCTGGGGCCGGCAATACGACGTGGCCCATGCCGAGGTCGTTGGTGACAAAACCTTTGACGCCCACCGGCGAAACGAAACGAGCGAAGTCCTGCAGCGGGCCCCAGAAGATTTCGTGACGGTTGCCATCCGGGTCGCTGAAGTGCACCAGTTCCTGGACCTTGCGCAGCTCGGCTTCGGCCGCGGTGCCACGGGTCACCTGTACGTCGGCCTGTTGCAACTCACTGACCGCCTGCTCCAGCGCCGCCTTGCCGGCCACTTCCCAGCCGCAGGCACCGAAGCTGTTCTCGGCATTCTTCTGCACGAGGATGCGGTAATGACGCTCGTCCATTTTCAGGTACAGCTGCTCATCGTCGCCGCTGACCATCATGCCCAACACCTGGCTCGCGTAGTGGCGCCACTGCGCCAGGTCGCTGGATAACAGGGTGACGTAACCCAGACCGCGGATATCCATGGATGCACTCCTCGTTTTACTCAGGCCGTGCCGCCCTTCGGCGACTGCCGGGGGAGACTTTATGTAGGGGCTATATGTAGGAGCTATTCAAACGGGTTCGGGGAGGGGCAACATCGTCCAATGGGACTAGCGGAAATGATGGGGTAAACACATCAAAACTGTAGGAGCGAGCTTGCTCGCGATGGTCGCCAACGAAAACGCTGATAGCCTGACACCACGCGGCGTTCTTCTGTTTTTCGCGAGCAGGCTCGCTCCTACAGGGGATATGCGGTGGTCACGCCCTATCCGGCAGGCATAAAAAAACGGGCCTGGAAGACCCGTTATGGCGTTGCACGTCTGCTCTGTAGTTACTGGTTGGATTTGGCTTCTCGCACTTTCTTTTGCTCTGCCAGTGCTATTTCCTTGTAATCATAGGTAGGAAAGAATTCTGTCCGGTAACTTCCCCATGCGGTGTTTTCGAGTGCGAGATTTACCGCTGCGAGACGCGAGGCAGGCAAGCGCAGAACGATGACATGTCCAATACCCATGGTTATATTCCAGCTGACAACCTCCACCCCGGCAGGAGGGAACACCTTGTAAAACCCCAGCTTGGTGAATTGCTCTCTCAACTCCCCCAATGGCCGTGACTGATCGTGTTTCAGGAAAACAGTCAGCATGATTGCATTATCGGGTGTGGCGACAGCCTCTTTTGAAACCGAAGGCGTTGTCGGCTGTGCATTGGCGCCAGCCGAGTACATTCCAGCCAGCAGTAACATAGACATTAATAGCGGTCTGAATTCAATAATCATGTTGTGCCTTTTTTTGATTTTTATGGATGTTATTTCAGGACAGCATCAACAAAGTGGACGCTTTACAATATCGAAACAATGGATTGATAAATTACTGCAGGAAGTTTTTAGTGCGACATCGAGGTCTTTATAGGGCCTTTGTAGGGCGCATGAACCACATAAATCCGGACAGGCGCATTGGCATCGACCATGTCGCGAGGCACCTCTCGTGAATAGGTGAACTCTTCGTTATCCAGTTTTTCCAGCCTTCTGACCACAGTCCTGACCGTTCCTTGATCAGGCACCAGGATATGCGTTGTTTTGTCACCGGTGACAAGGAAGTAACCGCCACCACCATTGTCATACTTTGATAGCCCGGTATCGGTATAGAAAAACTCATAACGATTGCGGCCGGGATCCCACATTGAAATCCCAACAACACCCGGATACTTTTCCTTCACATCTACTTCAGGGGTTCCTTCTACATAAACCTTGGTTGTCAACCATTGAGAAGATGAGGCCAATGCTTGAATATCAGACTTATTCTCCATTTGCTTTCCATGGCTGACAAGCGGACTGAGTAGTCCAGCGAAGAGCAAACCTATAAACATTGAGTTGTATTTTCGCATGAAATAATCCCTCGATGAGCTTAGAGGTAACGCTTGTTTTTTTGTTGTCGCGGAAATTGATCACTGCGATCAGCGGATGGAATATAGGACCGATATCAGCCACTCACAATACCTGGCATATATTTGCAACAATTGCCGCGGAATGTTCTCGAAGTTAAACAAGGGGTGACAGCTACGCACAGGTCAATCGACCGGGGAGAAATCGGCGGGCATAAAAAAACGGGCCTTGGGGACCCGTTGGAAAGTTGGCCTGACGTCCGTGCCAGGCCTGAAAAACTTCTAAGCTTGATCAGCCAGATGGCAGACCAAAAACCTGTGGGAGCGAGCTTGCTCGCGATGGGGCCATACCAGTCAAGACCGCCATCGCGAGCAAGCTCGCTCCCACAGGGGTTAGCTCTTAGCCCTTGCGGAAGTGCGGAATCACCTTCTCGCCAATGTTCTTCAGGGTCTCCAGCTGTGCCCACTGCGGCACGGTGCCCATCTGGCAGATGAACAGGATTTCGTCGGCGCCGGCATCGATCAGGCGCTGCACGTAGCCGATGCAATCCTCGACGGTACCGTAGGCGTGGTTCGGGTTCATCATCGCCATGGTCGGGTCGGAGAAGTCGACGCTGACTTCTTCGGAGGCGAAGCGCGACTTGATCACGCTCTGGCCGTTGCCATCGACGAAGGTGTCGTCCTTCCACTTCTCCGGGTCCGGACGCTCGCCACCGCCGTACCAGTAGCCCAGGGATTCCATGAAGTAACGCTGGCCACGGATGCCGATGCGGCGCGCTTCTTCGTTGTCGTCCAGCACGATGGCCGGGCACAGCGCGGCGATGTGACGGTTAGGGCGGAAGCCCACTTGCTTCTTCTCATCGCGATTGTCGTAGGCGGTGTGATACACCTCGACCTTCTTGGCGATCTCTTCCGGGCCACCGAAGCCCAGCACCAGGGCGCCCATGCCGCGACCGCCGGCATTCTTCAGCGACTCGGTGTTGGTGCACGCCAGGTACATCGGCGGGTGCGGATCCTGGTACGGCTTCGGATGGATCGGGCGCTTGGGGATCTGCACGAAGTCGCCGTTGTGCTCGATCTCGTCCTGCACGAACATTTTCGGGATCAGGTACATCATCTCGTCGATCTGCGGCTGCAAGGTCGCCAGGTCGTAGCCGAAGGTGCCTGCTTCCTGCTGTGTGCCGCCCTTGCCCACGCCGAAGTGCACACGGCCCTTGGACAGCAAGTCGAGGGTGGCGATGCGCTCGGCGACTTTCACCGGGTGGTTCATCGCCGGTGGCAGGCAGACCACGCCGTGGCCGATGCCGATGCGCTCGGTTTTACCGGCCACGAACGCCAGCATGGTTTCCGGCGCGGACATGTGCGAGTAGTTGCTCAGCGCGGTGTGTTCCACGCACCAGAAAGTATCGAAGCCGAGTTTGTCGGCGAGCACGGCCTGCTCGACGGTGTCTTCAAAAATCTTGCGGTCGCCTTCGCGGCTGGAGTCCACCGTCTGGGCTTCGTAAATCAGGGAAAATTTCATGGTTGATCCTTGTGCTTATTTGGATGCGCAGTCGGCGCCGTAGACCTTCGCCTTACCGTCAATGCTCGTGCATCGACGGGGCGCTCGAATCACGCAAACGGACTAGCTAATTCAGTAAAAATATCAGAGGAAAAAGTCACTGCTGTCCTGCCCCATGCTGACGCCGCCGAGGTTCCAGGCGTACTTGGCCGGGCTGTTGGCGACGTGCGCGCGACCGGTGTGAATGTCGCGGAACGCACGGTTGATCGGGTGGCTGCGGAAGATCGTCGAAGCACCGCTGTTGAACATCAGCTCGCCAACGGCCTTGGCGCACTTGTCGGCCACCAGCGCCGAGTCGTAACGCATCTTCACCCGCTCGGGCATGCTCAACGGCTCGCCTTTCTGCGCGCGCTCCAACATCAGGGCAAAGTTGCGATGCAGCACGGTCTTGCACTCGTCGACGCAGACCATGGCATTGGCCAGCGACGATTGCGCAGCCGGGTCCTGGACCATCTTGCGACCATCATTGACCCCGACCCGGGCACGGTTGTGCTCGACAAACTGATCCACCGCGCCTTGCAAGGCACCGATGGCCGATGACGAGACAGCGCGCACGAAAATCTGCCCGAACGGCAAACGGAACAAGGGCGCAGTGTTCACCTCGTTGCCCGGACTGTTCTGCATGAAACCGTCGAGTGCGCGATGGGTGCGATACTCGGGAACGAAGGCGTTTTCCACCAGGATGTCGTGGGAGCCGGTGGCTTCCAGGCCCATGACGTTCCAGTTGTCGAGAATCTGGTAGTCGCTGCGCGGCACCAGGAACGTCCGGTAATCCGGCGCCCCGCCCGCCTCTGCCGGCGGTACCAGCGCACCGAGGAACGCCCAGTCGCAATGCTTGCTGCCGGAAGAAAACCCCCAGCGCCCGCTCAGCTTGAAACCACCGTCGACGCGCTCCACCTTGCCCACCGGCATATAGGAAGAGGAGATCAGCACACTGGAATCGCTACCCCAGACATCCTGGGCCGCGCGGTCGTCGAACAGCGCCAGCTGCCAGTTGTGGATCGCCACCACACCGAGCACCCAGGCAGACGACATGCAGCCTTCGGCGAGGGTCATCTGTACGTCGAAGAAATCCTTGGGCTCGAGCTCATAGCCTTCCCAACGGGACGGTTGCAGGATGCGAAAGAACCCGGCGTCGTGGAAATCCTTCAGGGTTTCTTCAGGCAACTGGCCGGCTTGCGCGGCATTCAGGGCGCGTTCACGCAGGATCGGCACCAACTCGCGGGCACGTTGGCTCAGACGCTGGCGAATCAGGTCTTGGTTGAGCATT
The DNA here is from genome assembly GCF_009764265.1 of Pseudomonas sp. PB101. Lineage (GTDB taxonomy): Bacteria > Pseudomonadota > Gammaproteobacteria > Pseudomonadales > Pseudomonadaceae > Aquipseudomonas. The sequence goes on along the minus strand of NZ_RWIR01000078.1, from coordinate 39,871 downwards.
TTTATTGTTCTCCTTTGTTCACCCCATCCGCCGGGGCGCGCGTGCAGCGGGGCGGGTGTAGCGCCCCTACACTGGCATTCAAACAATGCGCAACGCGGGGGACATCCCTCAAACGGACCATGTGGGGTTGGAGAATCGCTTTGCCTGGCAGACCGCCGTCGCTGGCAAGCCAGCTCCCACAGTGATTGCAGGTGTTCACAGGATCTGTGCTCACAGCTGAAACCTGTGGGAGCTGGCTTGCCAGCGATGAGGCCGGCCCATTCAACATGAATGTCAGCCAGCAGGCCTCGCTGGCCTAGTCCCCTCGGACGATGTTTGCGCTAGACACCAGAGCAAGAATCCATCGCACTCCATCCCCAACAAAAAAGGCCCAGTGCGATGAACGACGCCAACCTCAAAGCCGACATGCTCCAGGCCATGCGCCGCCTGGCCAAGTCAGTCACCATTATCAGCACCAGCAACGGCTCCGAACGCTTCGCCATGGCCGCCACCGCAGTCGACTCCCTGAGCACCGAACCGCCATCGCTGCTGATCTGCGTCAACAAGACCGCCTCGCCCCACGCCGCACTGGCGACCGGCGCCGACTTCTGCGTCAACATCCTCGGCGTCGAACAACAAGACCTCGCCAACCTGTGCAGCGGCGCAATCAAGGGCGAAGCACGCTTCGACCGCGGCAACTGGCTGACCAGCCCAGGCGGCATCCCCTACCTGGGTGACGCCCAGTCGGCGATCCTCTGCCGCCAGGACGGCCACTTCAGCTACGGCACCCACACCGTCTTCATCGGACGCATCCTGCAGATCCACACCACCGCCGAGATCACCCCGCTGGTCTACCTCGACGGCAGCTACACCACCACAGCCAAACCCGCCCCTTCTCTCGCTGCTGCCGGCTGAGGCCCGGACATGAACGGCCAGAACGGGTTGACGGCGTTGCGAGTGAGCAGCGCCGACCAGTTGCCATGGGATGACCGCTGCGACTTGCTGATCGTCGGGTTTGGCGGTGCCGGTGCCTGTGCCGCCATCGAAGCCAGCACTCGTGGCCTGTCGGTGCTCGCGCTGGATCGCTTCGAAGGTGGCGGCGCCACCGCACTCAGCGGCGGCGTTGTCTACGCCGGCGGTGGCACGCCGTATCAGCGCCAGGCCGGTTATGAAGACACCAGCGATGCCATGTTCGATTACCTGCGCCAGGAAGTCGGTGAAGCCGTCAGCCATGAGACCCTGAAGGATTTCTGCGACGGCAGCCGCGAGCAATTGGCCTGGCTGGAGCGACAAGGCGCAGCCTTCGAAGCCAGCGTACCGCCGCACAAAACCTCGTACCCCAGCGACCAGTACTACCTCTATTACTCGGGCAACGAAGCCGTGCCGGCCTATGCCGCCAGCGCCAAACCGGCGCCCCGTGGCCATCGCACCAAGGGCCCGGGCATGTCCGGCGCCAGCCTGTTCGCCCCGCTCAAGGCCAGCGCCTTGCGTCACGGTGCTCGCCTGCGCAGCCAGTGCGAAGTGCGCAGGCTGGTGCTCGACCTCGACGACAAGGTCATCGGTGTCGAAGCCTGGCAATTGCCGTCGGGTAGCCGCGCCGCCAAACAACATGCGCGCCTGTCACGCTGGGCCGCCGCCATTCATATGTACGCTCCGGCGTTGGCCGATCACTTGCGCGCCCGTCAGCGGCGCATCGAACAGAGCAGCGCCATTCGCCAATTGATTCGCGCCGAACAGGCGGTGCTGCTGAGCAGCGGCGGCTTTATCTTCAATCGCGATCTGGTTCGCCAGCACGCGCCGCAGTACCTGGCCGGCCTGCCGCTGGGTGCCACCGGGTGCAACGGCAGCGGCATCGCCCTCGGTCAGAGCGCCGGTGGCAGCGTGGCGCGGATGGACAAAGTCAGCGCCTGGCGCTTCATCAACCCGCCACTGGCCTGGGCCCGTGGGCTGATCGTCAATGCCCGTGGGCAACGTTACGCCAACGAAGAAATCTACGGCGCGACCCTCGGCCACGCCATGGTCGAAGAACAGGACGGTCGCGCCGTCCTGATTCTCAATCGGGCCCTGGTCGCAGAAGCGCTCCGTCAGGTCGGCCCGGGCAAGGTGTGGAATTTCCAGCGCCTGCCGGTGCTGCTCAACCTGCTGTTCAACGCCAGGCGCAGCAACAGCCTCGCCGGCCTGGCCAAGCGCTGCAACCTGCCGCCGGAACTGCTGCGCCAAAGTGTCGAGCGTTATTCCCGCGCGGCACGCGGTGAGGTGGCCGATGAGTTCGGCAAATCCGCTGCGATGCTCGCCGACCTCGACCAAGGCCCGTGGTACGCCCTTGACCTGTCCTTCGACAGCAAACTCTTCCCCTGCCCGGTCATCACCCTCGGCGGGCTGAAAGTCTGCGAAGGCAGCGGTCGGGTGCTGGACCACTCCGGCGTGCCCATAAACGGTCTCTACAGCGCTGGCCGCAATGCCGTCGGCGTGGCTTCCAACCTGTATGTCTCCGGCCTGTCCCTGGCCGACTGCATCTATTCCGGTCGCCGGGCTGCCGCCCACGTGGCTGACCAATTCGCACTTCAAACCGCACGATCAGGAGAACAACAATGCAACGTGTAGAAGGCAAAGTCTGCATCATCACCGGCGCCGCCAGCGGCATCGGTCGCGAAGACGCCCTGCTGCTGGCACGCGAAGGCGCCAAAGTGGTAGTGACCGACCTCAACGAAGAGGGCGGTCGCCAGGTGGCTGCGGAAATCGGCGCCAATGCGCTGTTCATCCGCCACGACATCGCCAGCGAAAGCGACTGGCAGCACGTGATCAAGACCACCGTCGAACACTTCGGCCGCCTCGATGTACTGGTCAACAACGCCGCGATCCTGGCCCTGGGCAGCATCGAAGACACCACGCTTGAGCTGTGGCAGAAGGTGCAGAAGATCAACGGCGAAGGCTACTTCCTCGGCTGCAAGTACGCGATCCAGGCCATGAAGGAAACCGGCGGCGGCTCGATCATCAACATGTCCTCGGTCGCGGCATTGGGCGCGATGCCGATGTTCTGCGCCTACTCGGCGTCCAAAGGCGCAGTAGCGGCGATGACCCGCTCCATTGCCCTGCACTGCAAGCAACAGGGCTACCGCATCCGCTGCAACAGCGTGCACCCCGACGGCGTGAACACCCCGATGACCCAGGCCCTGGCCGGTGGTCAGCCAATCCCGCAGGAAGCCCTCGATCAGGACCCGATGAACCGCATGGCCGCGCCACGGGACATTGCCAACGTGGTGCTGTTCCTCGCCACCGACGAGTCGCGATTCGTCAACGGTGCCGAGATCCGCGTCGACAACGCCCAACTGATCAGCGGGCTCTGAGGTCGAGGTGAACATGGGCACGCAACAACAGAACCTGACCCCGGCTGAATCGACGACGGGAAGCGTCTCATTGCAAGTGTGCGCGGTGATCGACGAGACCGCTGATGCGCGCTCGCTGGTGCTGGACATACCGCCAAGCCTGCGTGAGCGCTTTCGCTACAAACCGGGCCAGTTCCTGAGTTTTCGCGTGCCTTTCGCCGGCAAACTGTTGACCCGTTGCTATTCCATGGCCAGTTCGCCCCTCGCGGATGCGCTGCCCAAGGTCACGGTGAAACGGGTCGACGGTGGCCGGGTGTCGAACTGGATGAACGAAGTCCGGGTCGGCGACTGGCTGGAGGTCCTGCCACCGGCGGGGCTGTTCTGCCTGGACCCGCAGGCGGACACCGAAAAGCCTCTGGTCCTGTTCGGGGGCGGTTCGGGCATCACTCCGGTGTTCTCCATTCTCAAGTCGGTGCTGCACAGCAGCCGGCGGCCGATCAAATTGATCTACGCCAACCGCGATGAAGCATCGGTGATTTTCAAGGACGAGCTGTGCCGGTTGATCAAGGCGCATCCTGATCAACTGCACGTGGTGCACGTCCTCGATTCGGTGCAGGGGTTCCTGACGGACCATCAGGTCCGTCATCTGCTGCGCGGATCGGCCGGCGGCGACTACTTCATCTGCGGGCCGGGACCGTTCATGGACACCGTGGAGCGCACGCTGCTGGCGTTGGGCGAAGCGGCCGAACGCATCCATGTCGAACGTTTCGTCTCACCGCCGGACCCGGACGAACTGCTGGCCGAAGAAGCCCTCGCCCGCAAGGCCGCGATGGGTTCCCACTGTGAAGCGTTGATCGTCGAACTCGATGGCCAGCAACACGAAATTGCCTGCCAGCCCGGCGATACCCTGCTGCAAAGTTGCAAGGCGGCGGGCCTCGACGTGCCGTCGTCCTGTGAAGAAGGTTTCTGCGGGGCGTGCATGTGCGTGGTCAAGGAAGGTGAGGTTCAGTTGGCGCGCAACGATGTGTTGAGCGCAAAAGAACTCGCCGACGGTTGGACACTCGCCTGCCAGAGCCGACCTACGGGAGCTCGGGTTCGCCTGAAATTCCCTGACTAATGTTCATTGTAGGAGCGAGCCTGCTCGCGATGGACGTCAACGATAACGCGCCCTGTCTGAATGAACGCGGTGCCCAGGCGTTTTTCGCGAGCAGGCTCGCTCCTACAGGGGGCTTTGTCGCCTTAGTCTCATTGGACGATCACCCAGGCCCGGTCTGCGGTTAGACTCGGCCACAGCATTAGCCCACAACAATAAAGAGGTGCAGTTATGGCTCGTTTGCAGAATAAGGTCGCGGTGGTCACCGGCGGCGCTTCGGGGATCGGTCTGGCCTGCGTGCGCCGTTTCGCCGAGGAAGGCGCGCAAGTGGTCGGGCTGGACATCGGCAGCGCACCGGCAGACTTTCCCGGCCTGTTCATGACCCTGGACGTGCGCGACGAAGCGCAGGTGCAGCAGGTCATGCAAGAAGTCATCAGCCGCTTCGCCCGCATCGATATATTGGTCAACGCCGCCGGCGTCGCCGACCAGGGCAGCGTGACCCAGACCACCACCGCCAACTGGCAACGGGTGATGGACATCAACCTGACCGGCAGCATGCTCACCAGCAAATACGCACTGGCGTCGATGGTGGAACAACGCGGCGGCTCGATCATCAACGTCGGTTCGATCTTCGGCCTGCAAGGCTGCGACGGCAACGTGGCATACAACGTGTCCAAGGGCGGCATCAACCAGCTGACCCGCTCGATGGCCATCGACTACGGCTACGCCAACGTGCGCGTCAACGGCCTGTGCCCGGGCCTGATCGAAACACCGATGACCAGCATGGTCCGTGACAATGATGCGTTCCACGCGTTTTTCGCCTCGCAGCACATGCTCAGCCGCTCCGGGCAACCGGAAGAAGTGGCCAACGTCGCGCTGTTCCTGGCCTCGGACGAAGCCTCTTTTGTCAGCGGCCAGATGATCGCCGTGGACGGTGGTTTCTCCGCCGGCCGACGTTTCGCCCCGCCCGCCCAGTAATTCGCATTCCGGCCGGGCGCCCTGCCCGGCCTACTCCCTTTTTCGCAACTGTCTTCTAACCGGGGAGGCCCCATGCCGCCTGTCGCCACCGCACTGACCTTCGCTCAACTGTTTGCCAACGCTGCCCAGGCCTACGGCGATCGCCCGGCCATCGAGGACGCGGGCCACACCATCAGCTACCGACAACTCGACCAGTTGCGCCGCCAGGCCGCCCGCGCACTGCTGGCCCTCGACGTCCAGGTCGGGGACCGCGTGGCGATCTGGGCGCCCAACGTGTGGGAATGGATCGTCGCCGCCGGCGCCCTGCAAAGCGTAGGCGCCGCGCTGGTGCCGCTCAATACACGGATGAAGGGCAGCGAGGCCGGCTACATCCTGCGCGAAAGCGGTACCTGCGTGCTGTTTGCCATCGGCCAGTTCCTCGGCGCGGACTACCCCGGCATGCTGGCGGCGGAAGACCTGCCTGAGCTGCGTCACATCGTCAGCCTGCGCGGCGCCAACCCGGGCACCCTGGCGTGGGAGCGGTTCATGGACCTGGCGGCCGACGTGCCGCAACTGGCGTTGCGCACCCGCGAGCAGAGCGTTGGCCCGCAGGCCCTGTCCGACGTGTTGTTTACCTCGGGCACCACCGGCAAACCCAAAGGCGTGATGACCAGCCACGGCCAGAACCTGCGCATCGTGCGCGACTGGAGCGATATCGTCGGGCTGCGCGAGAGCGATCGCTACCTGATCGTCAATCCGTTCTTCCATTCGTTCGGCTACAAGGCCGGCTGGCTGGCAGCGCTGATGCGCGGCTGCACCATCCTGCCGCAGCAGGTGTTCGACGTGCAGGCCGTGCTCGAATGCGTGCAGCGCGAACGCATCACCGTGTTGCCTGGACCGCCGACGCTGTATCAATCGTTGCTGGCCCATCCGCAACGCAACGAGTTCGACTTGAGTTCCTTGCGCGTGGCGGTGACCGGGGCGGCGGCGATTCCGGTGGAGATGATCCACCGCATGCGCGATGAACTCGGCTTCGCCACCATCGTCACCGCGTATGGCCTGACGGAAGTCTGCGGCTTCGCCACGATCTGCCGCGCCGGTGACTCGGCGGAGCTGGTCGCCAATACCAGCGGCCGGGCCATGCCTGGGGTAGAAGTGCGCTGTGTCGGCAACAACGGCCGCAGCCAGCCGGCGAACATCCCCGGTGAAGTGCAGATCCGCGGCTACAACCTGATGCAGGGTTATCTCAACAACCCCGAAGCCAGCCAGGAGATTCTCGACGCCGACGGCTGGCTGCACACCGGCGACATCGGCATGCTCGACGAACAGGGTTACCTGCGCATCACCGACCGCCTCAAGGACATGTTCATCACCGGTGGCTTCAACGTGTACCCGGCGGAGATCGAACAGTGCCTGCTGACCTATCCGGGCGTGGCCCAGGCAGCGGTGATCGGCATCCCCGACGAGCGCATGGGTGAAGTGGCGATGGCGTTCCTGCTGCCCGCGCCGGGCATCGAGATCGAGCAGGCGGGCTTCCTCGCCTGGTGCCGTGAGCAGATGGCCAACTACAAGGTGCCGCGCCGGGTGCAGGTGCTGCAGAAGATGCCGATCAATGCGGCGGGCAAGGTGACCAAGAATGTGTTGCGCGAGTGGGCGCTGCAGCCCGCTGACTAAACGCAATCCCTGTGGGAGCGGGCTTGCCCCGGGCGGCGTTCCGACGATGGCGGAGTGTCAGCCAACATCAATGTTGAAGCTGATGCCCTCATCGCGGGCAAGCCCGCTCCCACAGGTTCTTGTGTATGCCTTGACGATTGTGAACTCAGACCACCCGCGCCGGATGTTGCTGGCGTGGATCGCCGAGCATGGCGCGATGGGACGGTGGTTGGCGGCCTTCGGCTTCGCTGATGCCGTAGCCGGGAGCGATTTCGGCGGTGATCAGGGTCTGCCCGGACAGCGCCATCAACTGCGGATCATTGAGCAAGGCATGAATCACCCGCCCGTTGAATTGCGGGGTTTCGGCGTGGGCCAGGAACGCCTGGTACTGCTCGCCATGCTGCTCGCCGGCAATCTTCGTGCGCTCGGTCAGTTGCGGGCCGAGCCATAGCGACAACGCCGCCACGCCCTGCCCTTCGAAATCGATCGCCATGTCCGCCGCCAGCTTGTCGACCCCGGCCTTTTGCGCGCCGTACGCCGGGCCGTGCATGTAGCAGCCGGCGCCGAATGACGAAGTGAAGCAGATCAGCCCTTGGGCACTTTTCAGCAACAACGGCGCAGCGTAGAAGCTGGCGATATAGGCCGAACGCAGGCCGACGTCGAGAATGCGCACCAGCTCCAGCGGCTTGGCCCAGAACGGCCCCGGTTCGATCAATTGGTCATGGATGAACGCGGCGTTGTTCACCAGCAGATCCAGATGCCCGCACTCCGCCTCGACTTGTGCAAACAAAGCCTGAACCTGCGCGTCATCGGCGTGATCACAGACCACCGCGATACCGCGCCCACCGGCGGCGGTGATCGCGGCGGCGGTGTCCTCCAGCGAGCCGCTCAAGGCATGCCCGTACAAATTCGACCCGCCCTGCGCCGGGGCACGACCGGTGATATACACCGTCATGCCCGCCGCCCCGAGAGCCAGGGCGATGCCCTGCCCCACTCCGCGACTGGCGCCGGTAACGACTGCGATTTGTTGACGTGGCTGATTCATTCGACACTCCCGAACAAGGTTTTGACCGAAGCGGTTTCGCTCTGGCGCTTGATGTGATTGGCCGCCAGGTAACCGAAGGTCATGGCCGGGCCGATGGTCGAACCGGCACCCGGATAGGTGCGGCCCATCATCGAGGCGGCGCTGTTGCCGATGGCGTACAGGCCGTTGATCGGTTCACCGTCTTCATGCAACACGCGGGCGTGCACGTCGGTCAGCAGGCCACCCTTGGTGCCGATGTCGCCGGCGTCGATGCGCACGGCGTAAAAAGGGCCCTTGAGCAACGGCGCCAGGCACGGATTGGGTTGCACGTTCGGGTCGCCGTAGTAGCGGTCGAACAGCGAGTCGCCCTTGTGGAAATCCTCGTCGACGCCCTGCACGGCCATGCCGTTGAAACGCTGCACGGTGCGCAGCAGTCCGGCGCCGTCGACGCCGATTTGCGTCGCCAGCTCTTCAAGACTCGATGCTTTGTGGAAGTAGTCGCGCAGATGCTCGGGCAACTGCCAATCGCGCTGGGCATAACCGGGCAGCAAGGCGCCGCACGGGTATTTGCGGCGGAACTCGGCGTCGAACACCATCCAGCACGGCACGCTCGCGGCGCCTTCGCGATTGTTGGCGTACATCGCGTAAACGATATCGGTATAGGGTGCGGCTTCGTTGACGAAACGCTCGCCCGCCGCGTTGACCATCACGCACCCCGGCAAGGTGCGTTCGACGAACAAGGCGCGCTGTTTTTCTTCCCCGCGCACGTGAGTGGTCGGCGCCCACCAGCTGTGCTCCATCAGCGCGGTCCGCGCGCCGATTGCCTGGCCGGCGCGGATGCCGTCGCCGGTATTGTTCGGCGGCGTGGCACTCCAATCCGCTTTGGACGGTTGCGGCAAATACTGCTCGCGCATCGCCTGGTTACGCTCGAAACCACCCGCAGCGATGATCACGCCGTAACGCGCCTTGACGTTGAGCACCTGACCGTTTCGATTGACCCGCGCACCACCAACCCGGTCGCCGACCAGCAGCAATTCTTCCAGGGCACAGTTGAGCCACAGCGACTTGCCACGATCCTGCAACGAACAGCGCAAGGCACCGATCAAGGCGTTGCCCAACGTCAGGAAACGGTCGCGACGGGACAAGCGCCGGCCTTCGCGGTCCTTCCAATAACGCCACATCACCCGCAGGGTCAGGCGCAACCAGCCGGGGCCACGACACAGCAGCACCTGCGCCTCTTTCATGGTCATCGCCATGCGCCCCATCATCAGGGTGCCGGGGGACGGTGCGCGCATGCGCAAAAATTCTTCACCCAGCTCGGCGGCATCGAACGGTTGCGGATCCATCGAGCGATAGCCCGGTTTGCCGCCCTCGACTTCCGGGTAGTAATCGGCGTAGCGCGGCTGCGCCTCGAAGCGTACGCGGGAGTGTTTTTCCAGGTACTCGACCATCTCCCGGCCGTGTTCGACATAGGCTTCGATGCGCCCGTCGTCGATTTCGCCATGGGTCACGGCGCGGATGTAGGCAATCGCTTCGGCCGCCGAATCGCTGCCGCCGAGGGCCTTGATCCGGTGGTTGTTCGGGATCCAGATGCCGCCGCCGGACACCGCCGAAGTGCCGCCATATTCGCCGCTCTTTTCGATCAACAGCGCATTCAGGCCCAGGTCATGGGCACGCAGCGCAGCGGTCATGCCCCCGGCTCCCGAGCCAATCACCAATACATCACAGCACTCGTCCCATTTGATCCCGGCAGCGTTCATGCGATCACCCTTGTTCAGCGCCCATCAGGCAGAAACCGCCACCGCCGGATCTTCGCCCGGTGCAGTCGGTCTCGGGATTGTTCGCCGCGCACGCCGGGTGTTCATCGTCCGATAAGACTAAGGCCAGGACAGTGGTCGCCCCGTACAAATCGCTTAGTCCGCTTGGACGATGTTGCGCGCAAGTCGTGACTCCATAGTCGCCCACAGCACTAACCCCCCCCTGAAATGCAGGTCGGGCAGGTCTGACCTGGGCCATGAGGACGACATGATAAAAACAATAATCGCCCCACCAACACAGCACCCTCGTGTACAACTCGCATTGCTGTTGCTGGCTGGCGGACTAAGCGCTCACGTTAACGCGATGAGCTTTCAGCCAAGCGAAGACTTGAGCATCGACTGGGACACCACACTGACGTACAGCCTCGCCTGGCGGACCGAGGCTCGCGATCACAAACTGACCGCCAATGCCGACGGCAACGATGGCGACAACGCGTTCGACAAAGGCAGCCTGATCAACAACCGCAGCGGCTTTCTCACCGAAGCCAACATCAAGTGGCAAGACAACTACGGCGTGTTTGTCCGGGCGACGGGCTTCTACGACAACGTCTACGATCAGGACAACGACAACACCACCGGCACTTCCAACTGCTTCGCCGGCGGTCATTGCAGCCAGCCCGACCGTTTCTCCCAGGACACCATCGATCAGCATCGCAATGAATTGCGCATGCTCGATTACTACGCCTATGGCACCTGGGACGTGGGCGGCCATGCCCTCAACGCGCGCCTGGGCAACCAGGTGGTGAGCTGGGGCGAGAGCCTGTTCTACCCGGGCATTTCCGCGGCCCAGAGCCCGGTGGACGCGACCAAGTCGACCACCCCGGGTGTCGAGGTCAAGGAAATCCTGCTGCCGGTCGGCCAACTGTTCACCCAGTTCGCCCTGACCGAAAGCCTGGGCATCCAGGCCTACTACCAATACAAGTGGGAAAAGACCGAGCTGTTCGGCGTGGGTAGCTACTTCTCCACCACCGACTTCATCGACGAAGGCGGCTTCAACGACGCCTCCGGTTTCGTCACCCGCCTGAAGGACGACAAGCCGAGCGACAGCGGCCAGTACGGTCTGGCCTTCACCTACGCCGCCGAATCGTTGAACAACACCGAGTTCGGCATCTACTACTCGCGTTATCACGACAAGACCCCGTCGCTGGACTTCGCCTCGACCCTGGGCCGTTACCAGGTGCGCTACTTCGACAACATCGACCTGTTCGGCGCGAGCTTCGCCACCGTGCTGGGCGATGTCAGCTGGGCCGGTGAAGTCAGCTACCGCGACGGTGCGCCGGTGATGGTCAACAACGGGTTCTCGAGCCCGGTGCGCGGCAAAACCCTGCAGGCGCAGACGTCGATGATCTACGTGGTCGGCCCGACGTCCTTCGCCGACAACACCACCCTGACCGGCGAGCTGGTCTACAACACCGTGATCAGCAACGACAAGTCGCAGCCGGTAACCCTGGCGCCGGGCTTCTCGCTGCCGGGCACCGACAGCCTGGTCTATGACCAGGATGCCTGGGGCTACACGGTGCAGGCGAGCTTTGACTACAACGACGTGTTCAGCGGCTGGGACATGTCGGTGCCGATCACCTACAGCGCTGCCGCCAACGGTGACAGCTCGACGGTTGGCTCGATCAACTCTGGCCAACACGACGACCGCGCCAGCATCGGCAGCTCGTGGCGCTACCTCGGCAACTTCACCGTCGAAGCCCGCTACAACGCCTACCTCGGCAATGCCAACAACAGCCCGTTGGCTGACCGCGACAACGTCGCGCTCAACTTCAAGTACCGGTTCTGATTCCCCAATCGGAGGAGCACAGCATGTCCAGATTCACCCAAACATTATTGAGCACCGCGCTGACCGTCGGCCTGCTCGGCAGTGGCCTGGCCTACGCCAAGGTCAGCCCCGAAGAAGCCGCCCGCCTGGGCCAGGACCTGACCCCGATGGGCGCCGAAAAGGCCGGCAACGCCGATGGCAGCATCCCGGCCTGGAGCGGCAAATGGCTCGGCCTGCCGCCGGGCCTCAAGTTCGATGGCCCTGGCACACCGTACCCGGACCCGTATGCGGCGGAAAAACCGCTGTTCGTGATCGATTCGAAGAACATGGACAAGTACGCCGACAACCTCACCGATGGCCAGAAGGCGTTGCTCAAACGCTACCCTGACACCTTCAAGATCCCGGTGTACCCAAGCCACCGTGACTTCCGCGTTGATCCGAAACTGGTCGAGGCGGTCAAGCACAACGCAGTCAATGCCGAGCTGGCCAACGATAACAACGACACGAAAAACGCCTGGGCCGGCTCGCCGTTCCCGATTCCCAAGAACGGCAGCGAGTTGATGTTCAACCACACCCTCGCCGGCCGTGCCGCGGCCGAAGAGGCCAACTACCGGCAGGCCGTGGTGTACTCCAACAAGGAGCGAGTGCTCGAAGAGGTCAACTACAAGATCTTCTCGATCTGGTCCAACCCGGACAGAACCCTGGAGACGTCCAACGGCATTCTCACCAACTTCCTGATCACCACGCTGGAACCGGTGCGCAAGAAAGGCGAGATCGTCGTCGGTCATGAGTTCATCAACCCGACCGCCTCCCCGCGCCAGGCCTGGCAGTACAGCCCGGGTCAACGCCGGGTGCGTCGCGCGCCGACCGTGGGCTACGACTCGCCGACCGGTGCCGGTGGTTTCCGTGTGTACGACGAAGACCGTTTGTTCAACGGTGCGCCGGACCGCTACAACTGGACCATCGTCGGCAAAAAGGAAATCTACATTCCTTATCACAACTACAAGATCGATGATCCGAGCGTGAGCACCGATCAGATCCTGGCCACCACCGGCCACATCGATCCGCAGTACATGCGCTATGAAAAACACCGCGTCTGGGTGCTGCAAGCCACCCTCAAGGAAGGTGCCCGCCACGTGTACGCCAAGCGTGTGATGTACCTGGACGAGGACACCTGGGCCGCAACCCTGGCCGACAACTACGACAGCCGTGGCCAACTGTGGCGCACCAACATGCAGACGTCGATCTACGCCTACGAGATGCAGCGCTACCACGCCCGCCTCGGGATCTATCACGACCTGATCGCCGGTTCGTATCTGGTTGACCGGATGCTGATCGATCAGAAACCGGCCAAGCTCAACGCCACCGCCTTCACCGAAGACGAATTCACCCCTGGCAACCTGCGCAAACTCGGCACCCGCTAAACTCACCGCGCCCCGACCGAATCATTCGGTCGGGGCGTCGTGCTTTGTAAAATCCGCTCCTTCCACGGAAGACTCCGCCATGAACAAACTCCTCACCGGCGTCATCGCCATGGCCAGCGTTGGCCTGTCGATGCAAGCCAACGCCCTGAACATCCTGCTGACCAACGACGATGGCTGCCGCGCGCCCGGCATCGATGCGATGTACCGCGCCCTGACCGCCGCCGGGCACAAGGTCACCCTGGTCGGCCCGTTGAACGACAGCAGCGGCATCAGCGCCGCCAGCGTGGTCGTGCCCGGCCAGGCGCTGGCAGTGACCGAACTGGCACCGGGGAGGTTTTGCGTCGGGCCGCCTGAAGGCTACACCCCGCCTGCCGGCAAGACCTCCGCCATCGGCACGCCGGTGGATGCAGTCAACGTCGGCCTCGACGTGATCCTCAAGGACACGCCGCCAGACCTGGTGGTATCGGGCAGCAACTTTGGCGAAAACGTCGGCCCGCTGACGCAGATGTCCGGCACCCTCAACGCGGCCGTACGTGCGATGTTCAAAGGGATTCCGGCGGTGGCGGTGTCCACGGGTATAGACATGGACCTGATCATCCGCGACCAGCAGGCAGGTTTTCGCAAGACCCTTGGCGCCATGGACGACACGGCGCGCTTTGCCGTGAAGGTGATCGAGCAGGCAAGCCTGGCCGGCGCCGAAGCCAGAGAGGCCTGCGCCAAAAGCAAACACTCGTGCGAGCTGAACGTGCTCGGCCTGCCGGGCGTCAACGGCCTGAACCTCAACTACCCGCCCCTGCCACCCAGCGAAGTCAAAGGCGTGAGCTTCGCCCCGATCGGCAACTGGGACCGGGTGAATTTCACTTCACAGCGCGGCACCGACGGCGTGGTCCATGTCAACCTGGCCCCGCCTTCGACACCGACCGAAATCCAGCAAAAGGCCGATGCCTACCAACTGTGGCAAGGCCATGCGGTGATCACCGTGATCGACGGCAACATGACGGCACCCGAGGCGGTGCAGGATCAGGCGAAGAAGATGTTGCGCGACATCAAGCCTTAAGCCAATGCAGCCCTCGCAGGTGTACGCAACATCTACGGGTATCCAACAATCATTGTGGGAGCGAGCTTGCTCGCGATAAGGCCGGCACATTCAAAATAGATGTCGACCGACACTCCGCCATCGCGAGCAAGCTCGCTCCCACAGAGCTAGCGGGTGTAAGCAATCTCTGCGGATATCCAACAATCATTGTGGGAGCGAACTTGCTCCGGGCGGCGTTCCGACGATGGTGGCAACGCGGTTACGGATCAAACCCATATCGCGTCCCGCAGCGGATAATCGCCCAGCTTCCCCACCAATCCCGCGCGCAGCGGGTTGGCGACGACATATCGAGCAAGCTTTACCAGGTCGTCATCCCGCCTCAACGCCCGATCGTGATAGCCCTGCTGCCAAAGACTGCCTTTACGCCCGACGGACATGTTCACGGCTCGCGTACTCAATGATTTGGTTTTTTGCATCAGTTGACTGAGTGAGCACCGCTGCAGTTCGATCAACCAATGAAAATGATCGGGCATGACGACCCAGGCTAAAGAGTTCGCCCAGTATTGTTCCTGTGCATATTGAAATTGCTTGACGACCAGCCTGCCCAAACCGAAATCCTTGAAAACCGGTTCTCGGCCCAGCGTGTTGCTCGTCAGCAGGTAAACCCTGTTGGGTTCAGGATAGCGGCCTGTGCGCAGGCGATGTGAGGCGGGTAAATCCGGCATTCCTTTGCCCTCTACATGGTGAGTTCAGGAGGAAGGCTAGACCGGTGGATGCTTGAGAGTTGGGTCAGTTTTTGACTGGATGTGTCTGATAGATCGCCATCGCGAGCAAGCTCGCTCCCACAGGGTTCGTGGGTGCACACAAAATATGCAACCAACCGAAATTACTGTGGGAGCGAGCTTGCTCGCGATGAGGCCGGCACATTCAACATCGATGACGCCTGACACTCCGCCTTCGCGGGCAAGCCCGCTCCTACAGTGCCGGCTGGAACGGCACGAATTCCGTCACTTCCAGGTCGAACCCGGACACGGCCTTGTACGGTACCGGCGAGCTCATCAGGCGCATTTTGCGTACGTTCTGGTCGCGCAGGATCTGTGCGCCGATGCCCAGGGTTCGTTGTGGAAACTGCGGTGTGCGCTGCTTGCCGCCACTGCGCTGGCGCAACTGTTCAAGCACCCCGTCGGCGCTTTCCTTTTGGGCCAGCAGCACCAGTACGCCGTTACCGGCGGCGGCGATGCTCGCCAGTGAGCGATCCAGGCTCCACTGCTGCGCCCCGCTCTCGCTTTCACACCCCAGCACATCGCGCAGCGTCTCGATGCCTTGCACCCGCACCAGCACCGGTTGCGTGCTGTCGATCCGGCCCTTGACCAGCGCCAGGTGCAGCGAGCCCTGGTAGGTGTCCTGATAGGTCGTCACGCGGAACTCGCCATGACGGGTATGCAAGGGGTATTCGCCGCCGCGCTCGATCGTGCCTTCATGCAGGATGCGGTAGTGAATCAGGTCGGCGATGGTGCCGATCCGCAGGCCATGCCGGTGGGCAAATTCATGCAACTCGGCACCACGGGCCAGTTCACCGTCCTCGTTGAGAATGCCCACCAGGGTTGCCGCCGGTTGCAGTCCCGCCAGGCGTGTCAGGTCGCACGCGGCCTCGACATGGCCGGCCCGCTGCATCACGCCACCGGGCAAGGCCTGCACCGGGAAGATATGCCCGGGCTGCACCAGGTCCGCCGGGCCGCTGGCCGGGTCGACCGCGACCTGGATCGAACGCGCCCGGTCCGCCGCCGAGATGCCGGTGGACACCCCGGTGGCGGCTTCGATCGAGCGGGTGAACCCCACGCCATGCTGCGCCCGGGAGTTGGGCACCATCAGGTCCAGGCCCAGCGCACGGCAGCGCTGCTCGGTCAGGGCCAGGCAAATCAGCCCGCGCGCCTGCACCGCCATGAAGGTGACCGCCTCGGCGCCGGCCTGTTCGGCAGCCATCAACAGCGAGCCTTCGCCGTTGTGTTCGTCGTCGGTGATCACCACCATCCGACCGGCGCCGATGGCTTCGATCAGTTGCGGTACCGTATTGAACGCCAGGCCGCTCATTGGAGTGCCCCGCGCAGGTCGGCCGCCGCATCGGTCAGGGCTTGTGCCGCCCCTTCGACAAACGGCGCCATGCTGATAAACCCGTGGATCATGCCTTCGCAACGTTGCAACCGCACCGGCACACCGGCCTCGCGCAACGCCTGGGCAAACGCCTCGCCTTCGTCACGCAACGGGTCGAACCCGGCAGTGATCAGGGTGGTCGGCGGCAAACCGTCCAGCGTCTCTGCGCGCATTGGCGAGGCCAACGGGTCATCCGCCTGCCCGGTCTCTTGCAGATATTGTTGCCAGAACCAGCGCATCATTCCCGCGGACAGCAAATAACCGTCGGCGAATGCTTCGAACGAAGGGCTGTCGCAGCCCGCGTCGGTCACCGGGTAAAACAGGCACTGATGACGGATCTTCGGGCCCCGGTGCTGTGCCGCCAACTGACTGACCGCCAGCGCCAGGTTGCCCCCGGCACTGTCCCCGGCCAGGGCCAGGCGACTGCCATCGACCCCAAGGCTGGCGGCATGCTCGACCAGCCAGCAGGTGGCCGCATAACAATCGAGAGGCGCTGCCGGGAACGGGTGTTCCGGCGCCAGTCGATAGGCGACCGACACCACCACCGCCTCGGTCTGGCGCGCCAGAGAGCGGCAAAGATTGTCATGGGTATCGAGATTGCCCATGACAAAGCCGCCGCCATGGAAAAACACCAGCAACGGCAGGTCGAGGTCTTCCGATGGCCGGTACAGCCGCGCATCCAGATCGCCGTCCGCGCCGGCCACTTTCAGGTCACGAACCTCGCTCATCGGGTCGCCCGGAATGGCCGGCAGCAGGTTGTCGGAGAACTGCCGGTATTGCGCGGCGTCGACCTGGCTGAAATCGGGTTCCGGGAGGTCGCGAAACTGCTGGAGCACCCCAGCGATCTGTTTATCGAGCGGCATGGGCATCGTCCTCTACGTCGACCATTTGGAACTGCGGATTGGTCTCGCCCAGGATGCTTTGCACCCGGCGCTCCAGAGCCGGTTTGAAACCTTTGTGCGGCAGGATCCAGAAGCGTTTTTCGGCGACGGCGGCGAACACCTGCGCGGCCAGTTCGGCCGGGGTCATGCCCTGGCGAATGGTGCTGTCGAGCAGTTGACTGAAGTCGGATCCAGCGCTGTCGACCACCTGGTTCGAGGCCATGATTTCACTGGCCACCGGCCCCGGGCACAGCACCGAAACCGACACCGGTGCACCGATCATCGCCAGTTCGTAATGCAGGGTTTCCGAGAGCGCGACCACGGCCTGCTTGGTCACGTTGTACGGCGCCATCAACGGGCTGCTGACCAGACCGGCAAGGGATGCGGTGTTGATCACGTGGGCTGGCCGGCCCTGACTGAGCAACAAAGGGACAAAGCTGCGAATGCCGTTGATCACACCGTTGAGGTTGACGTCGAGCATGCGCTGCCATTGCGCGTCAGTGATTTCCCAGCTGAAACCGGTTTGCATCACCCCGGCGTTGTTGAACAGCAGGTCGACCCCGCCGAAGTGCTCGACAGCCTGGTCACGCAGGCGCTCGACCTGCTTCACATCACCCACATCGGTGGCGCAGGCGATCGCTTGCACGCCGCGGGCTTTCAATTCGTCGCACAGACCTTGCAGGCCCGCCGCATCCCGATCGGCCAGCACCAGGCGCATGCCCAGCGTCGCCGCGTGTTCGGCCAGGCCTCGGCCAATACCACTGGCCGCCCCGGTAATCACCGCTACCGGCCCTAGTTCATCATTCATCGCCAACTCCTGCCATGGGTCCAATGGCGCCAGTAGAGCGGGCCTGTTTAAACCGGCCATCGTCCATTCAGACGATGCCCGCTTTTACAGGGGCGGCAGAATCCGTTACATGCGCCAAACCCGTGATCCCTTGGGAGAATAATAAGATGAGTACCCTGCACCGCATCGAAGCCAAACTGCTGGAAGACCGCTACGCCCGTGGCTGGCATTGCCTGGGCCTGGCCGCGCAATACCGCGACGGCAAAGCCCACCGCCTGGAGGTGTTCGGCACCCGTCTGGTGGCGTTCCAGGGTGAAGACGGCGACCTGCATATCCTCGATGGCTACTGCCCGCACATGGGCGCCGACCTCAGCACCGGTTGCGTCGAAGGCAACTCGATCCGCTGCCCGTTCCACGCCTGGCGCTGGGGCGCCGACGGCGTGTGCGATGACATCCCTTATGCCAAGCGCATTCCGCCACGGGCCAAAATCAAAAGCTGGCCGATCATGGAAGAGAACCAGCTGCTGTTCGTCTGGAACGACCCCGAAGGCAATCCGCCGCTGCCCGAACAACGCATCCCGCGCATCGACGCCTGCTACAGCGACGAATGGGCAGCCTGGGAAGTCGCCGAACTGCAGATTGGCACCAACTGCCGCGAACTGATCGACAACATCGCCGACATGGCGCACTTCGGCACCGTACACGGCGCGCCGGTCGATGAGTTCATCAACATTTTCGAAGGCCACCTGGCGACGCAGATCATGCGTGCCCGCAGTGAGCGCCTGTCCGGCGACAGCGTGCTGAGCACCGAAGCCACCTACTTCGGCCCGGCTTATCAGATCACTGACATGAAAGGTGCGATGAACGGCCAGCCAATCCATTCGATCCTGCTCAACTGCCACGTGCCGATCGATCTCGACAGCTTCACCCTGCGCTACGGCGTGCTGGTGAAAAAGATCCCGGGCTTGAGCGAAGAGCAAAACCAGGAAATGGCCAAGGCCTACGTGGCGCAAGCCCAGGCAGCCTTCTACGAAGACGTGGCGATCTGGCACAGCAAGACCCGCGTCGACAACCCGCTGCTGTGTGACGGCGACGGTCCGGTCTATCAGTTGCGCCGTTGGTACGAGCAGTTCTACACAGACGTCCAGGCGCTGTCGGCGGACGTCGGCGAACACAAGAAGTTTGTCGTGCGCGCCAGCGAACGGGTCTGACGCCAGCGGCCTTTCGCCCGCCCCGGGCCTGAGCGGCAGCCGCCGGTCAGGCCCGGAGCCCGAGCGTTGCAAGGAGTCGATACCGGCGCTTATCCTCGGCCACCGCCAACGCTAATAATAAAAACGGTTTTCCCTATGCAGCAGAGCCTCAGCCTCGATACGTTCAGTGATTTGATCGGCAACCTCTATCAGGGTCCGCTGGAAAACATTCCCTGGGCCACTTTCCTCAATCAGCTCAACGTGCACCTGAACAGCAAGTACGTGACCTTCATCCTGCGTCCGCCCAGCGCTCATGTGGACGGCTTGATGGTCAACACCACCGGCACCTCGACCGAGGCGACCGCGTCGTACAACACACATTTTTTCAGCCTCGACCCCTTTGTCGACCTGCCCAACCGCCAGGTCGTGACCCTCGCCGAGTTCGTCTCCAACGACGACTGGCAGCATTCCGAGTTCTACAAGAACTTCCTTGAACCGGTGGACGTGTTCCACATCCTGGGTGCCGACATCAACACCGTCGATGGCGCCCAGTGCCGCATTCGCATCAGCCGCGGACGTGATGACAAAGCCTTCGGCGCCGAAGAAAAAGAGCTGCTGACGCACTTCATTCCGCATCTGGAACGCTCGATCAAGATCCACATGCAGCTCAACCGCATCGAAGCCGAGCGCAACCTGTACGCCGGTGCGGTGAATCAGATGGCGGTCGGGACGATCATCCTCGACGAGGCCGGCAAGGTGCTGCAAACCAACCAGGTCGCCGACCGACTGATCCAGGAAAAGGACGGGATCAAGCTCGTCAACGATGGCCTGCAGGTCGGTACGGCTCGCGACACCCAGGAGTTCCGGCGTCTGGTCAAGCAGTCGCTGCTGTCGCAAAAGAGCGGCAATCCGTCGGTGGTCGAGGCCCTGCGTGTACAACGGCCGTCCGGCAAATCGGATCTCGGGATCATCGTGCGTTCGGTACCCTTGAGCGACTGGAGCGAAGGCAAGCAGTGCCCCACCGTGGTGATTTTCATCAGCGACCCGGAGCAGCAATCCACCGCGCCCCAGGACATCGTCCGCGCACTGTTCGATTTCACCCCGGCGGAAACCCAGCTGGCGATGCTGTTGGCCAACGGTCTGACCCTCGACGAAGCCTCTGAAGAACTGGGCATCAGCCGCAACACCTCGCGGGCCCACCTGCGCTCGACCTTCTCCAAGACCGGCGTGACCCGCCAGACCATGCTGGTGCGCCTGATCCTGCGCAGCGTGGCGACCCTCGGTTAACCCTCATTGCCGCCCTCGTCCGCTCGGACGATGGCGGCGCCCGTTGTACAGCGCACAGTGACTTAATCCCAAACAGGGGACTGCCCCATGCGCAACTGCCCAACCATCCTCAAGACTGAACTGCTGGCGCAAAGCGGCCACTTTCAGATCGAAGCCCTGCACCTGCAATTCAGCAACGGCCAGCAGCGGGTCTACGAACGCCTGCGCGGCACCGGTTATCGCTCGGTGATGCTGGTGGCGATGCCGGATCCCGCGCATGTGTTGCTGGTGCGCGAATACGCGGTCGGAGTGGAAAAAACCATCCTCGGCCTGCCCAAGGGCGGCGCCGAACCCGATGAAGACTATTTGCAGGCGGCCCAGCGCGAGCTGAGCGAAGAAGTCGGCATGCGCGCCGAACGCCTCACCGAACTGGGCGAGCTGACCCTGGCACCGGGGCATTTGTGCCACCGCTACCGGGTGGTGTTGGCTGAACAATTGAGCCCCTGCCAACTCGAAGGCGACGAACCCGAACCCCTGGAATGCCTGCGCGTACCGATGGCGCAGATTCCCGAACTGGTGGCGCGTGGTGAACTGCATGAAGCGCGGGCGATTGCTGCGCTGTTCATGGCAATAGCCGCCCTCGCCCAACGAACCTGACACCACACAATACCTGTAGGAGCGAGCCTGCTCGCGAAGAACACAAGGACACCGCGTTTCTCCAGAGTTCACGCGTTATCGTTGACGACCATCGCGAGCAGGCTCGCTCCTACAGGGGGTTGTTGAATATCCAATTCATCACCTAGTCCATTCGGACGAAGCCACTCGCGAGCCACCGCCATAACCTGTCTCTACAACAATAAAACCGTGTCGAGACCCATCATGCGCAAATCTACTTGTGCTCTGTTCATCATCCTCTGTGCCGGCAGCACCGCCAGCCTCTGCCAACTGTTCAAGAACGAAGCCTACCGACCGACCACGGCCTACTTCAGCTGTTCGAACGCGGCGATCAATTGCTATCCGCCCGTGGTGCGCAATCTGCTGCCTTGAGCACGGTTTCCACGGCCATAAAAAAACCACCGAATCATCGGTGGTTTTTTCGTTGCCGCAATAATCAGGTCGGCAGTACACCCCTGGCCCGGGACAAGGTCAACGCCAGGTCTTCGATCATATCCTCCTGACCACCCACGGTTCCGCGCCGGCCCAGTTCCACCAGCAATTCACGAGCGGCAATCCCGTACTTCTGCTCTGCCCGCTTGGCAAACAGCAGGAACGAGCTGTACACCCCGGCATACCCCAACGTCAGCGCATCGCGGTCGAGACGGATCGGCTGGTCCATCATCGGCACCACCAGGTCTTCGGCCACGTCCATGATCTTGTACAGGTCGACGCCGCTGTTGACGCCCATGCGCTCCAGCACCGCGACGAACACTTCCAGCGGCGTGTTGCCCGCCCCTGCGCCCAGGCCCGCAACCGAACCATCGATGCGCGCAGCACCGGCCTCGATCGCGGCCAGAGAGTTGGCGATGGCCATGCCCATGTTGTGGTGACCGTGGAAACCGACTTCAGTCCCGGCATTCAACCCCGCACGCAGGGCTCCGATCTTTTGCGTCACTTCATCGGGCAGCATGTAGCCGGCCGAGTCGGTGCAGTAGATGCAGTTGGCGCCGTAGCTTTCCATCAGGCGCGCCTGCTCCAGCAGTTTCTCCGGGCTGACCATGTGCGCCATCATCAGGAAGCCGACGGTGTCCAGGCCCATCTTCGCCGACATGCCGATGTGCTGGCCGGACACGTCCGCCTCGGTGCAGTGGGTCGCCACGCGAATGGTCGACACGCCGTGTTCGTGAGCCATCCTCAGATGGTCGAGAGTGCCGATCCCCGGCAACAACAGGGCCGAGACCCTGGCCTGTTTCATCTGCGGGATCACCGCAGCGAAATACTCCTCGTCGCTGTGGGCCGGGAAGCCGTAGTTCAGCGACGCCCCGCCGAGGCCATCGCCATGGGTGATCTCGATCAGCGGTACGCCGGCCGCATCGAGGCCGGTGGCCACCGAGACCATTTGTTGAATGCTGATCTGGTGCTGTTTGGCGTGCATGCCGTCGCGCAGGCTCATGTCGTGCAGACGGACGCTCTTACCTTGTAGATTCATCGGGATTCTCCACTCAACGGACGGGCAGTTGCAGGGCGCCCTTGTAGGCTTCTTCGGCGAACATCTCGGCCGTGCGCAAACCGGCGGCGGTCATGATGTCGAGGTTGCCGGCGGACTTGGGCAGGAAATCGCCGAGGCCTTCGACCTCGATGAAAATCGACACCTTGCGCCCGTCGAACACCGGCCCGTTGATCAGCTTGTAGCCGGGCACATAGCGCTGCACTTCGCGGACCATCTCCAGCACCGAGGTGCGGATCGCGTCCTGGTTCGGCTCGTCATCGGTCAGGCAATGGATGGTGTCGCGCATCATCAACGGCGGCTCGGCCGGGTTGATCACGATGATCGCCTTGCCGCGCCGGGCGCCGCCGATCTTCTCCACCGCACCGGCGGTGGTGCGGGTGAATTCATCGATGTTCTGTCGAGTGCCCGGGCCGACCGAGCCCGAGGACACGGTCGCGACGATTTCGCCGTAGCTCACCGGTTGCACCCGCGACACCGCCGCCACCATCGGGATGGTCGCCTGGCCACCGCAGGTGACCATGTTGACGTTCATCGCCAGGCTCGAGGCGTGCTCCTTGAGGTTGACCGGCGGCACGCAGTACGGGCCGATGGCCGCCGGCGTGAGGTCGATCATGATCACCCCGAGTTCGTTGAGCTTGCGGCTGTTTTCCGCGTGCACATAGGCCGAGGTGGCATCGAAGGCGATGCGAATGTCATCGTCGAGCACGTGCGGCAGCAAGCCGTCGACACCACCGGCAGTGGTTTTGATGCCCATTTCCCGGGCACGCTTCAGGCCTTCGGATTCAGGGTCGACGCCGACCATCCACACCGGCTCGATCCACTCCGATCGGCACATCTTCATCAGCAGATCGGTGCCGATGTTGCCCGGGCCGATAATGGCCGCTCTGAGTTTTTTGCTCATGGGGTCAAACTCCAAAAGTCAGGCGCAGAAAGACACCCGGGCACTGCCCAGGCCATCGATAGTCAGCGAAAAATGGTCGCCGGCACGGGCCGGTTCCAGCGGTACCAGGGATCCGGACAGGATGATTTCCCCGGCCTTGAACGGAATGCCGAAGGCGCCCAGGGTGTTGGCCAGCCAGGCCACGGCGGTCAGCGGATTGCCCTGCACCGCCGAACCCAGGCCTTCGCTCAGGGGCTCACCGTTCTTGGACACGCGCATGCGCAGGTTGGGCAGGTCCAGCTCGCGGGGGTCGACCTGGCTGTCGCCCAACACGAACACGCCGCAGGAGGCGTTGTCGGCCACGGTGTCCTGGATGCGGATGCGCCAGTCGTGAATCCGCGAGTCGACGATCTCGAAGCACGGCATCACGTATTCGGTGGCAGCCAGTACGTCGGCTTCGGTGATGCCGGGGCCGACCAGATCATGCTTGAGCTTGAAGGCGATCTCGCCCTCGGCGCGGGGCTGGATCAGTTTGTTGGCCGACAGGGAAATCTGCGCATCGTCATCGAACGACATCTGCCGCGTGATGAAGCCGAAATCCGGCTGATGCACGTTGAGCATCTGCTGCACCGCCGCCGAGGTCACGCCGATTTTCTTGCCGACGATCTGGTCGCCGGCCGCCACCCGACGCTCAATCGCGTAGAGGGAAATGTGGTAGGCGTCTTCGATGCTGATCGACGGCCAGCGTTCGGTCAGCGGTGCCAGGGTGGAGCCGCTGAGCAGCGCCTGATAAAGCTCTTCGCCGAACTCACGGCGCAATTGCACGCTCATCCGCGGGCCTCCTGAAGGAATGCCAGACACTGGCTATTGAAGAAGTCACGGTGTTCGACCTGGACCCAGTGCCCGCACTCGCTGAGCATCACGAAACGGATACCGGAGCAGTTTTCGAGCATGGTCCGGGCTCCGGAGGACGGGCAGAACTTGTCGTTCATGCCCCAGAAACCGAGGATCGGGCATTGCAGTTCGGCCAGCCGCGACGTCATGTTCGGCACCTGCATGGTCGACAGCACACACACCGGCTGCTGCTGCACCACGGCCACGCGCTCGTTGACCGTTTCGTCGCTGATCAGGCTTTCATCGAACAGTTGCAGAGCCAGCAGGCGACGCATGCCCGCTGCATCGTTCAGCTCACCTTTGGCGAAGGCCGCGCCCATTTTCTGGATGCCTTCCATCTGCAGGTAGTACTGCTCCTTTTCCATCAGGCCACCGGGGGCCATCAGCACCAGACGGCTGACACGCTGCGGTTGGTCGAGGGTCAGCTTGATCGCGATCGCACCGCCCAGGGAATTGCCGACCAGCACGCAGCGCTGGATGTCCAGGGCATCGAGCAGACCGCTCAGCGCGGCCACGAAGAAATCCAGGGTGTA
This sequence comes from Pseudomonas sp. PB101, assembly GCF_009764265.1. Taxonomy (GTDB): domain Bacteria; phylum Pseudomonadota; class Gammaproteobacteria; order Pseudomonadales; family Pseudomonadaceae; genus Aquipseudomonas. The sequence goes on along the minus strand of NZ_RWIR01000078.1, from coordinate 15,048 downwards.
GAGGGTCTCGGGTTTGTCAGAAGCACCGTAGCCCGGCAAATCCGGGACAATCACCCGGTAGCCGGCCTCGGCGAACACCGGGTAGTTCTGCTTGAAATTGCTGTGACCGCTGGCGCCCGGCCCGCTGCCGTGAATGAAAATCACCGGTTCGCCGCTCCCGCCGGTGTCTTTATAGTGCAGCTGCAAACCATCCGGCAGCGTAACGAAGTGCCCTTGCGCTGAAGCGCCCATAAGGTGTCCTCCCGGCCTGTTGTTGTAGCGGGATTATTCCGACGGACCGGGCCATCAACATCGTCCGACAGGACTACGCCTGCTCTCCTGGACTACGCCCCCTCCCCCCTGTAGGAGCGAGCCTGCTCGCGAAAAACGTCAGCACACCGCGGGGCATCAGGCTTTGCGCGTTATCGTTGACGTCCATCGCGAGCAGGCTCGCTCCCACAGTCTCTAGTCCCATCGGACGTTGGATTACACGGCCGGCAGACCTAGCATCGACAGCATTCCCGAGCGACAAAAAGAGAACTCGAATGGCTGATCCAATGGACTTTCACGGCAAAGTGGTACTGGTCACAGGCGGCGGCAAAGGCGTCGGGCGCGGTATCACTCAGCGCTTCCTCGACTGCGGTGCCGAGGTGGTGATCTGCGGTCGCGAAGCCCCGCAGACCTTGCCTGTCAGCGGCGGACGCGAGGCATTGTTCGTGGCCTGTGACCTGCGCGATGTCGAGCAATCCGCAGGCCTGATCACGCAGATCGTCGAGCGCTTCGGTCGCCTCGATGTGCTGGTCAACAACGCCGGCGGTTCGCCGAATGCCGATGCCGCCACGGCCTCGCCGCGTTTCAGCGAAGCGATCATCCGCCTGAATCTGATCGCGCCGCTGAACCTGTGCCAGCAAGCCAACCAGGTGATGCAGGCCCAGGCCGATGGCGGTGCGATCATCAACATCTGCAGCGTCAGCGCCACCCGCCCTTCCCCCGGCACCGCCGCCTATGGCGCGGCCAAGGCCGGGCTGTTGAACCTGACCACCTCACTGGCGGTGGAATGGGCGCCGAAGGTGCGAGTCAACGCCGTGACCGCCGGGCTGATTCTCACCGAGCAGGCAGCCATGCATTATGGTGACGATGCCGGCATAGCCCGGGTGGCGGCGACCATTCCGTTGCAACGCCTGGCGAACCCGGAAGACATCGGCGATACCTGCCTGTACCTGGCCTCGAAGCTGGCCCGTTACGTCAGCGGCGCGGACATCGCGGTGCATGGCGCGGGCGAACGCCCGGCGTTTCTCGATGCAGCCCAACCCCATTCATGACAGGAGCCCCGACATGTCCGCAATTGCCAGCCACAGCGTACGACTTGAGCTGTCTCCCCAGGTGGCGTGGGCCAAACTGCGCGACCTGAGCCTGGCCCCGCACTATGTGCCGGGGCTCACCGGTTGCCACTTTCACCCCGGCGCACACGAAGGCGTTGGCGCCAGTCGCCGAGTGCTGCGCAAGGGTGGCCAGTTCCTGGATGAAAGCGTGATGCAATGGCAGGAAGGCACCGGCTTCGAATTGCTTTTGCATAAAGGCACCAATGGCTCGCCCTTCCCGTTTCGCGAAGCCACGTTCAGCTACGCCTTGCAACCCGAAGGCAATGCGACCCGCATCACCCTGCAGATGCGCTACAGCCTGCGCGGTGGCAGGCTGTTTGAGAGGTTGTTGGCCAAGGCCTTCAACAAGGTCGTGCGGCAGATCACCGAGAACCTCAAGGCCTACTACGAAACCGGCCGGACGCAGAATCCGGATATGGCGTTGAGCACCTCCCGCATAGATGTCGCCTGACACACCGCCATCGCTGGCAAGCCCACAGGGAATCGGGTCGTCCGCAAATGCCAGGCTCACCACAAAAACTGTAGGAGCTGGCTTGCCGGCGATGAGGCCAGCACATCCAACATTGATGTTGCCTGACATGTCGCCATCGCTGGCAAGCCAGCTCCCACAGTGAATTGGGTCGTCCGCAAATTCCAGGCTCACCGCAAAAACTGTGGGAGCTGGCTTGCCGGCGATGAGGCCGGCACATTCAACATTGATGTTGCCTGACATGTCGCCATCGCTGGCAAGCCAGCTCCCACAGGTGCTTCAGGGACGCGCTACTTCCGAGTGAGCGGTAAAGCAGGTGGCGATGATCTTCCATTGGCCGGCGATGCGCTGGTAACGGTCCTGATAGAACCCGCCCAGCTGCCGCGTCGCCCCGCTCTCGCCATCCACATTGAAATACCACAGGGCCCAACGGCCCTGGGCCTGATCCTCGCTCAGCACTTCGATTTCCGGGTTGGCGCCGTGATGCAGGTCGATCACCCGCGCATGGCAGGCCAGTTCGCGGTACAGCGCGACAAAACTGTCGCGCTCGCGAAAGATCCCCAGCGGCCCGTAATCGATCAGCACTTCACCTTCGGCGAAGCAATCGGCAATCACCTCGACCTGCTTGAGGTCGCAGGCATTGAGGTAGCGATGCTTGAGCTGGCGGATGTCCTCCAGCGCTTCCAGGCGGGCGACCCGCTGCTCCAGATTCATGCTGCACCTCGCGCCGTCACGTTGACTTCACTCCAGAAGGCTTTCATCGAACGGATCTTGCCGTCGGCATCGAACTCCATCACATCGATCACGTGCAGCGAGCAGGGCTGCCCGCCCCACTCCATGTCGACCCGGAACGGCATCGCGCCGCAACCGTTGAGCGTCGCGCGCACCGGGCCGGTTTGGGTGGCGCAGACGTTCATCGCCCCCAACCCTTCACGGTAGAAACGCGCGATAGCGTCGATGCCCTGCAACGGCGCCTGGCCGACCGGGTCTTCCACGGTAGCGTTACTGGCGTAGAGCGCGAGAATGCCGTCGATGTCGCCGGCATCCACCAGCTCGACATAACGCGCCATGGTCGCCTGAATCTGCTGTGCGCTGATCATTCAGACCACCTCGAACAGGGCTGCCGCGCCCATGCCGCCACCGATGCACATGCTCACCACCACATAACGCAGACCGCGGCGCTGGCCTTCGATCAATGCGTGGCCGACCATCCGCGCCCCGGACATGCCGAACGGATGGCCGATGGAAATCGCCCCGCCGTTGACGTTCAGACGCTCGGCCGGAATGCCCAGGGTGTCGCGGCAGTACAGCACCTGACAGGCGAACGCTTCGTTCAACTCCCACAGGCCGATATGATCCATGGTCAGGCCGTGGCGCTTGAGCAGCTTGGGAATGGCGTAGATCGGGCCGATGCCCATCTCGTCGGAGTTGCAGCCGGCGACCGCCATGCCGCGATAAATGCCCAGCGGTTCCAGGCCACGTTTCTCGGCCATTTTCGCGCTCATCAACACTGACGCCGACGCACCGTCGGACAACTGCGAGGCATTGCCGGCAGTGATGAAACGCCCCTTTTCGCTCCACTGACCGCCCGGCCATACCGGCTCCAGCGCCTTCAGGCTCTCGAGGGTGGTGTCGATGCGGTTGCACTCGTCGCGCAGCAAGGTGAGAGTTTCATAACTGGTTTCACCGGTGGCCTTGTCGAACAGTGCCTTGCGGCTGGCCAGCGGTGCGAGCTCACGGTCGAAGCGCCCGGCGCTCTGGGCTTGTGCGGTACGCAGCTGGCTCTGGTAGCTGTATTCGTCCTGCTCGTCGCGGGAGATGCCATAACGCGCGGAGACGATCTCGGCGGTTTCGATCATCGGGATGTAAGCGTGCGGATCGAGGTCGAGCACCAGGCTGGACTGGTTGCGATACAGGTTTTTGTGCTTGTTCTGCACCAGGGAAATCGACTCCAGGCCACCGGCCACGGCGATGTCGATTTCGTCGCACATGATGCCTTTGGCGGCCATGGCGATGCTCATCAGGCCCGACGAGCACTGGCGCTCGACGGCCATCCCGGCGACGGAAGTCGGCAAGCCACCGGCAATCGCGCACAGGCGCCCCAGGTTATACGACTGGGTGCCCTGCTGCGCCGCGGCGCCGATGATCACGTCGTCCACTTCTCCCGGCTCGATGCCGGCACGACGCACGGCTTCGCGCACCACGTGGCCGCCCAGTTGTGGGGCTTCGGTGTCGTTGAAGGCTCCGCGAAAGGCCTTGCCGATCGGAGTACGGGCGGTCGAAACGATGACGGCTTCTTTCATGCTCAATTCCTCGAAAATTCTGCTGACAGGCTTAGGCTGGGTAGTAACGGCTGATGGTGTCGACCACACAGCCTGGACGTTCCTCGCCGTCGATTTCGACGCTGACGCGAATGGTCACCTGCACGCCGCCCTTCACTTCCTCGACCGCAGTCAATTGCGCACTGCCGCGCACCCGCGAACCGACGCGCACCACCGAAGGGAAGCGCACCCGCTCGCAGCCGTAATTGACGCCCATGGCCAGGCCACGGACCTCGACGATCTGCGGCAAGAACAGGTTCACCAGTGACAGGCTCAGATAGCCGTGGGCAATGCAGGCGCCAAACGGACCGCTGGCGGCCTTGACCGGATCGACGTGAATCCACTGGTGATCACCGGTGGCGTCGGCAAACAGATTGATTCGGGCCTGATCCAGCAGCAGCCAGTCGCTGACACCGAGCGCCTGCCCCACGGCGTCGAACAAGGCCATCGGCGTATCGAAAATACGTGGCATGGTCACGCCCTCTGGCTGGACACCGACAACACTTCGCCGGTCATGTAGGAGCTGTAGTCGCTGGCCAGGAACATCATCACGTTGGCCACTTCCCAGACTTCGGCGGCGCGGCCGAACGCTTCGTTGGCGGCGAGTTGATCGAGCACCGCCTGGGGCGCGGATTTGCGCAGGAAATCGTGCAGGGCAATGCTCGGGCTGACCGCGTTGATGCGGATGCCGTAGTCGGCGGCCTCGACCGCTGCACAGCGGGTCAGCGCCATCACGCCGGCCTTGGCGGCGGCGTAGTGCGCCTGTTCTTTCTGCGCACGCCAGCCCAGCACCGAAGCGTTGTTGACGATCACCCCGGCACGCCGCTCCATCATTTTCGGCAGCATGGCGCGGGTCATGCGCATGGTGCCGGTGAGCGTCACGTCGATGACCCGATTCCACTCTTCGTCGGCCATGTCCACCAGCAGGCGCGAGCCGCCGAGACCGGCGTTGTTGATCAACACATCGACCCCTTGCAGGTCGCGCTCGGCGCAGGCAATCAGGTTTTGCACCTGGGCTTCGTCGGCGACGTTGCAGACCTGGCCGAAGACCTGTTGCAGCCCGGTGGTTTCGCGGATTTTCAGCACCGCTTCGGCCAGCCGGCCTTCGTGGATATCGCTGATCATCAGCGCGCAGCAACCTTCTTCGGCGGCGCGCACGGCGGCGGAAAAACCGATCCCGGCGCCGGCGGCGGCGGTGATCAGCACCGACTTGCCGCGCAGCAGGCCGCGACCTTCAACATATTGAGGTACAGACATGAACTCTCTCCTTTCAGGCGCGCGGACGCGGCTCTTTGGGCATGCCCAGGGCACGCTCGGCGATGATGTTGCGCTGGATTTCGTTGCTGCCGCCGTACAGGGTGTCGGCGCGGCTGAACAGGTACAGCGACTGCAAACGGGTCAACTGGTAAGGCGCGGCTTCGAGCAGTTCCGCCTCGGCGCCAAGCACGTCCATCGCCAACTTGCCGAGGCTGGCGTGCCAGGTCGACCAGAACAGCTTGTAGATGGTCGCCTCTTTGCGCAGCGAACCGTCCTGGCTACCCGAGAGCATGCGCAACGAGTTGTAGCGCATGATCCGCAGCCCGCTCCAGGCTTCGGCCAGGCGCTGACGCAGGATCGGATCGCGGTCGGCGCCGTTGGCCTTGGCAATGGCGATGATTTCGTTGAGTTCGTTCTGAAACTGCATCTGCTGGCCGAGGGTCGACACGCCCCGCTCGAAACCCAGCAGCGCCATGGCGATCTTCCAGCCATCGCCCGGCGCGCCGATGATGTTGGCGGCGTCGGTGCGGGCATCGTCGAAGAACACTTCGTTGAATTCCGAGGTGCCGGTCAGTTGCTCGATCGGTCGCACGCTGATTTCAGCCTGGGCCATCGGCACCAGCAGGAACGACAGGCCGCGATGGCCGACGCTGCCCGGTTCGGTGCGGGCGATGACAAAACACCAGTCCGATTCGTGGGCCAGGGAGGTCCAGACTTTCTGGCCATTGATAATCCAACTGCCGGTGGCTTCATCCAGCGTTGCGCGGGTCTTGACGTTGGCCAGGTCGGAACCGGCGCCCGGCTCTGAATAGCCCTGGCACCAGAACGACGTACCGCTGACGATCCCCGGCAAAAAGCGCTGTTGCTGCTCGACCGTGCCGAACGCGGCAATGGTCGGCCCGGCCAGGCCTTCGCCGATGTGGCCCATGCGACCGGGGCCGCCAACGCGGGCATACTCTTCGTGGAAGATCACTTGCCGGGTGATCGACAGGCCACGCCCGCCATGCTCCAGCGCCCAGCCGACACAAGTCCAGCCACCCTCGGCGAGTTTGCGCTCCCAGGCTTTGCGCTCTTCGGGAAACATGTGCTCGTCGCCCGGACCGCCGCGAAAACGCAAGGCTTCGAATTCGCCGCAGAGGTTGGCGCTCATCCAGTCGGCGACTTCCTGGCGGAAGCGTTCGTCTTGCTCGCTGAAACTGATTTTCATGGCTGCTCTCCCAGAATCACCGAAGCAATGCGCTCGCGATGCCAGGCCGGTAGCCCGAGGAAGCTCTCGCTGGCGCGGGCGCGCTTGAAGTAGAGGTGCGGGTCGTATTCCCAGGTGAAACCGACACCGCCGTGCAACTGGATGGATTCGGAGGCGCAGTGGAAATAGGTTTCCGAGCACTGCGCCTTGGCCAGCGCCGCCGCCAGCGGCAGTTCGGCCGCGACCTGCGGATCGCCCTGCGGGTCGAGGACTTCCTGGGCCACGCACGCGGCGTAGTAACTGGCCGAACGCGCACACTCGACTTGCAGCATCATGTCGGCGGCGCGGTGCTTGAGGGCCTGGAAGCTGGCAATCGGACGGCCGAATTGCTGGCGTTCCTGCATGTAGGCCACGCTGAGGTCGAGCACCTGTTGCGCGCCGCCGGTCTGCTCGGCAGCCAGGCCGATGCAGGCCAGTTGCAGGACCCGCTCGAGGTGCGGCCAACCACTGCCGAATTCTCCCAGCAGGCAGTCGGCTTCAAGGTACAGGCCCTTGAGCTGGATCCGCGCCTGGCGTCGGGTCTGGTCCATGGTCGGCAGCATCTGCCGCTCGATGCCGGCCCGCTCGGCGCTGACGGCAAACAGGCTGATGCCGGTTTCACCGGTCGAGCCGGGTTGCCGCGCGGCAATGATCAACAGGTCAGCACCCTGCCCGTCGAGCACATGCTTGAGGGAGCCGTCGAGGACAAAACCGTCACCCTCCGCCACCACCGTTGCCTGGACGTCGTCGGCGGACCAGCCATTGGCACTGCTGAACGCCAGGGTCGCGGTCACGCTGCCGTCGGCGATCGACGGCAACCAGCGCTGCTTCTGCTCATCATTGGCCGCCAGCAATAGCGCGGGCGTGGCCATGCAGGCGGTGGCAAAAAACGGCGAGCACAGCAAACGCCGGCCCATCTGCTCCAGCAGGATCGTCAGCTCGACATAGCCGAGGCCCAGACCGCCGTAGGTTTCGGGGATATGAATGGCCGGCCAGTACATTTCCTGGCACAACCGCTGCCAGAGGGCTTCGTCGAACCCCCGTTCGCTGACCATTGCCGCGCGCACGGCGGCAGAATCCGAGACATCGGCGAGGAATCCCTCGGCCGATGCGCGGATCATTTCCTGTTCGTCGCTGAATGCAAACTCCATCGCGGCGCCTTCTGCTCGTTTGGCGGGGCGCGCGTGGCGCAACACCCCTTTGAGCATGAAGTCTGGCGCCGCCCGGGCGCGGCAGAATCGTTAGCCTTGCCTAGTCCGAACGGGCGATGTCAAAGTGCGTCTACGCAAGTGAAAAACATGAATCGGCTAAGGACGCAGAACATGAGCACCGAGCAAGAGACGACGTTCGACGAGCCGCGGCTCAACAGCACGGAAATCCGCATTCTGGGGTCGTTGATCGAGAAACAGGCCACCAGCCCGGAAACCTATCCCCTGACCCTCAATGCCCTGGTGATCGCCTGCAACCAGAAAACCAGCCGCGAGCCGGTGATGAACCTGACGCCGGGCCAGGTCGGCCAGAGCCTGCGCGCCCTCGAAGGACGCGGTTTCGCCAGGCTGGTGATGGGCAGCCGCGCCGACCGCTGGGAGCACAAGGTCGACAAGGCGCTGGAACTGGTGCCGGCGCAGGTGATCCTGACCGGGCTGATGTTCCTGCGCGGCCCGCAGACCGTCAATGAACTGCTGACCCGCAGCGGCCGCATGCATGAATTCGAAGACGCCGAACAGGTGGTGCATCAACTCGAACGCCTGATTGCCCGGGGTCTGGCGGTGCTGATTCCACGTCAGGCCGGCCAGCGCGAAGACCGTTATACCCACGCTTTGGGTGATCCGGCGGATATCGAGGCGATCATGGCGGCCCGAGGGAACCCTTCCGAGCGCGGCAGCAGCGGGGTTTCGGTGGAACGGATCGAAGAGCTCGAAGCACGGATTGCGGCGCTGGAAGAGCGCTTGGCGCGGCTTGAATAAAGTGATCCGCCATTTACTTTGGTGTTGGATGTACTGTCGACATCGCGAGCAAGCTCGCTCCCACAGGGTTTTATGGCGTTCACAAATGCCATGTACCTTTACAAATTACTGTGGGAGCGAGCTTGCTCGCGATAGCGGTTTGTAAGGCACCTTGTAATGCGTGCTACTCACCATCCCAGTAATCCACCCCATCCGCCTGCCGGGCCACCGCAACAAAGCCTGACGCGTTACCCTCGGCATCCACCTTGAAGTCATCCATCACCGCATACTTGCCGGAATCCGGGTACTCGCAGATCTGCGGTGACTGCTGGGTGCTGACGGCCAGGTAGCGCAACTCGCCGTGACTGGATGCATGGACACCTCCTAGCTGCGGGCAAACTCGACGGCCTTGTGGAATTGCTCATCCGTCGGCCGCACACCGGTATAGAGCACAAATTGCTCCAGCGCCTGGATCGCGATCACTTCCAGCCCGGTGATGACCCGCTTGCCTTCGGCACGAGCTCGCACGATCAGTGGCGTTTCCGAGGGAATCGCCACCACATCGAACACGGTTTGCGCTTTTTCGATCACGTCAGGTTCAAAGGCCAGTTGCCCGGCCTCCGCTCCGCCCGTCATGCCGATCGGGGTGACGTTGACCAGCATCTGCGGGCGACGATTGCCCAGCTCCGCCTGCCATTCATACCCCAGCGACTGCGCCAGCGCCTGCCCGGCGCGTTCGTTGCGGGCGACGATCAGGCCGTTTTCATAGCCGCCATCGCGCAAGGCGCTCGCCACGGCCTTGGCCATGCCACCGCTGCCGCGCAGGGCAAAGGTCGAATCCCTGGGCACCTGGTGTTTTTCCAGCAACTGGGCAACGGCGATGTAATCGGTGTTGTAGGCCTTGAGATGGCCGTCGGTGTTGACGATGGTGTTGATCGATTGAATCGCGGCGGCCGAAGCATCGAGTTCGTCCACCAGGGCAATGCAGGCTTCCTTGAACGGCATCGACACGCCACAGCCACGGATGCGCAGCGCGCGAATGCCGGCAACGGCGCCCGTCAGGTCCTGGCTGGCAAAGGCCTTGTAGTAAAAATTCAGGCCAAGCTGTTCATACAGATGATTGTGAAAACGCAGGCCAAAGTTCCCCGGACGCCCTGAAAGGGACATGCACAACTGGGTGTCTTTGTTGGGGTTCATCTGCATGGGCAAGCTCCTTCGAATGCACTTTTCGGATGGACGGGATTAGCCCCCCATCGGGTTCTGATCGATCATATAAGCCTGATTACACGGGCTTACACGGCTCGGTAAGAAAGTCGGTACAGACCTTACACAAAATTTACCCAACGGCCGTGCCGATTTTCAAAAAAACGCTGTCTTAGAAGTAACCCCGCGACAATCCCTGGGTCTATTGCAGGCACAGGCGCCGGGCTGAAGAACCGAGGAACTATCATGATCCGTAAAATCCCCACAGTAGCCTTGCTGATCGGCGCCCTCGCTATCGCAGGACAGGCGCAAGCCCATGGTGGTGGCAATTACTGGCAGGGCCCGGCGGTGTTTGGCGCAATCGTCGGTACGGCCATTGTCGGCTCGGCTCTGATCAACGCCAACCGCCCGGTCTATGTCGCACCGCAACCGGTGTACGCAGCACCGCCTCCGGTTTATTACGCACCGCCGCCTCCGGTTTACTACCAGCCGGCCCCGGTCTACGTGCAACAACCGATCTACTACCGTCCGGCCCCGGTCTACTACGGACCACCCCGTGGTTACTACGGCCCGCCACGCGGCTACTACGGCCCACCACACGGTCGCTGGTAACGAACCCATCAAGCCCCGCTGAATCAGCGGGGCTTTTTTGTCCGTCACGGATTCCCGAAAACCTGTAGGAGCCGGCTTGCCGGCGATGGTCGTTAACGAAAACGCGTCTAAACCGGATAAACGCGGCGCACTTGAGTCCATCGCCAGCAAGCCGGCTCCTACAGGTTTTGCGTGTTTCGACCAGGACGCGGTCCCTTGTAGGAGCTGGCTTGCCAGCGATGGTCGTCAACGATAACGCGTGTAAACAGGATAAACGCGGCGCGTTTGAGTCCATCGCCAGCAAGCCGGCTCCTACAGGGATCGCATGAAGAGCCTTTTTCATGCCCGTCTGTCGACGCAGGTCTGGATAAATCTCGTCAAGGTCGCTATCGGGACAGTGCACGCGGCGAAAGCGGGCAAGATGGACTCGACCGGTTTTCTGCCGTGCGGCATCAAGCGGTCATATTTTTGTCATGACAGATGCCCAAGCTCGGTGCTGTCCGTCGAAAACAGGTTGATAACAACAAGGACGACCACATGCCAACGCAAAACCCGCACCGCATCGTCGGTCTGTGCACCTCCAGCAAGGTGTACAACGCACTGACCGAACTCAAGCACCTGGAAGGCCATCGCAGCGCCAAGTTTCTTTCGCTGCTCACGCAAAACCTGGTGCGCAAGGGCCTGCTCAACGAGCAGGAAGTGGTTCATATGCTCGATCAGGTGGTCAGCTGACCGACCAACGGTCGTTTGCCCCCGCTGGCATTAATGACCACTATTGAAAACGTTGATTACCCCTCAAGGTACCCGGACCTTACAGTAGCTCCACAGATTGATGGAGGTACTTGTCATGTCCCAGGTTCAGATCATGTCCGTTATCGGCAGCGCCGTCCCCGCACAGCTCAGAGAGCTGGGCATGCTCGCCTGCTGGTATCTGGTGCAGGACGGCGTGCAGATCAGCGGCCCGCTCACTTCGCTGCCCGCAGCAAAGGAGCTGTCGCAACGCATCGGCACCGGGCAGTCCGGCAGGCTCAGCGCCTAAGGCAGCTGCACCCGCGGTTTGGTTTCAATGAAAATGGCCCAGCTCGACATGAACAAGGCCGCGATCAACGGGCCGATGACAAAGCCGTTCAGGCCGAAAATCGCCAGGCCACCGAGGGTCGAGATCAGGATCATGTAGTCCGGCATCCTGGTGTCCTTGCCCACCAGCAATGGCCTGAGCAGGTTGTCCACCAGCCCGATCACGAAGACCCCGAACAACACCAGCACTACACCCTGCCAGATCGCCCCGGTGAGCAGGAAAAACACCGCCACCGGCACCCAGACGATCCCCGCCCCCACCGCCGGCAGCAGCGACAGAAACGCCATCAACACCGCCCAGAGCAACACGCTGTGGATGTCCAGAAACCAGAAAATCAGGCCACCCAGCGCGCCCTGGGTGATCGCCACCACCAGGTTGCCTTTCACCGTGGCCCGTACCACACGATTGAACTTGAGCTGCAAACGGCGCTTCTGCTGCTCCTGCAATGGCACCGCCTGGCGCACCTTGCGCGCCAGCTCCGCACCGTCGCGCAGGAAGAAAAACAGCAGGTACAGCATGATGAAAAAACTGACGACGAACTCGAAGGTGCCCTGGCCGAAAATGAAGGCCTGCGCCGCCAGCTCCTGACCGCCGGTCATCGCGCTTTTGACGATTTTCTCTCGCAGCCCATTCAACTCGCCCATGCCGAAACGATCCAGCAGATGCTGGAAATACGGCGGCAGGCTGTGCTTGAACTGCGACACGTACCCGGCAATGTCGAGTTCGCCGCTCTCGATGCTTTTGTAGAGCGTCGCGCCTTCCTGAACCAGCAAGGCGCTGATGATGATCACCGGCAGAATCGCAATCACCAGGCAAATGCTCAACGTGCACAGCGACGTGAGGTTGCGTTGCCAGCCAAACTTCAGTTGCAACCGGGTCTGCAGCGGCGCAAAGAGGATGCCGAGGATCACCGCCCAGAACACCGCGCCGTAAAACGGCAGCAGGATCCAGATGAAGGCGGCGCTCACCAGCACCAGCAAAACCGTCAGCGATCTGTCTTGCAGGGTCGTTTCTTTCATGTCCGGTCCATGCCAGCGAGGACGAAAAACTTCCGCCTTGATGTTTAGTCCGCTACGGCTCGCGCGAGTGCCATCGCTTTGTTGAACTATCATGGATTCAGGTCAATAAACCTCGCCACCGAAGGTTTACCCTGCGCGGCTTTTGCGACCGACACCGCCATGCCCCCCAGCGCGCCAGAACTGCTCGCCCCCACCGGCACCCTGAAAAACATGCGTTATGCCTTCGCCTACGGCGGCCCGGGGGTCAAATACACACAAAAACCTGTGGGAGCGAGCTTGCTCCCACAGGTTTCCCACAGGTTCTGCGTCAGGCAAACTCTTCGCGCAGCATCGCCACGAACGCCTCACGCGCCGGGTGCACCCCGGCGTTTTCGTGCCAGTAGAACAGGCTCTCGATGGCCGTCAGTTCGGGAAACTCGAACGCCACGCACCCGGCGCCCTTGGCGTATTGATCGAACACCCCTTTCGTCACCAGCGCCACGCCGGCCCCGGCGCTGACGCAACCGACAATCGCGCCATAGCTGGCCAGGCTGACAATCGGCAGTGCCAATCCGTTGCGCCATAACCAGTGCTCCATCGCCGCCCGGTACGGACAGCCCTGGGGCCAAAGGAACACGGTCTTGTCATGCAGGTCCGTCACGTCGCGCAGCGGCCCGAGGGAAGTCGAGGCGATCAGCAGCAACTCTTCGCGGTACATCGGCGTGCGCTTGAGGTGCGAACGCTCGACGTCGACCGCGACGATTGCACCGTCGAGCTTGTGATTGAGCGTGTCGTCGAGCAACTGGGCCCAGGTGCCGGTGGTCAGCTCCAGCGCGACCTGCGGGAAACGCTTGTGGAATTTCGCCAGCAGGCGCGGCAAGCGCCCGGTGGCCGACGACTCGATGGCGCCGATGCGCAACGCGCCGGACGGTTCGGAGCCTGGATCAACCGCGCGCTTGGCTTCGGCGGTGAGTGCAAGAATTTTCGAAGCGTAGGCCAGGAAGGTCTGCCCGGACGGGCTGATGCGCAGCCCGCGGCCCTCACGCAGAAACAGCGCGACGCCGAGTTCGGCCTCCAGGGCCTTGATCCGCGCGGTGATGTTCGACGGCACGCAATGCAACAGCTCGGCCGCGCGGGCGATGCTGCCGACCTCGGCCACGGTCTTGAACATGCGAATCTGTGCCAGCTCCATACATCACCCATAGTGAACGATAAGCACAGTATAAGTCAGTTGTGGTGAACGGTACGCTTTCTGATACTCGCTGCATCCGCCCACAGGTGCACGACCATGACGCCGCTCACGCCCTCCCCCGTTTCACCCTGGAAAATCATCCTGGCCATGGCGTTTGTCGTGGCGTGCTGGGGTTATTCCCCGACCGGTATCCATATCGGCCTGCTGGCCTACGACCCTGTGCACCTGGCGCTCCTGCGCTTCCTCCTGGCTTCGCTGTTCATGGCCGTGATCGCAGCATTCAAAGGCATACGCCTGCCGAGCCTGCGCGATCTGCCACTGATGCTCGGCCTGGGTTTCTTCGCGGTGAGCCTGCACCACGTGGCGATCAACTTCGGACAACAGGGTGTCAGCGCTGGCGCTTCGAGCGTCCTGGCCCAGACCACACCATTGTTCAGCACGCTGATCGCGCGCTTCGTGCTCAAGGATCAGGTGAGCCTGTGGCGCTGGGGTTGCGTGCTGCTCGGGTTGTTCGGCGTGGTGATTGTGGTGGCGGGCGATCATGGCCTGGGCAGCATCGACGCCCACGGCTTGCTGATCCTGCTGGCGGCGGTGTCCTGGAGTCTCTACTTCGCCCTGCAAAAACATCACACCGGGCGATACGACGGGCTGACGCTGGTGTGTTACACGGTGTGGTCCGGGACGGCGCTGTTGCTGGTTTTCCTGCCCGGCCTGGTGGACCAGATCGCCCAGGCGCCGCTGCGCGTGCAGCTCGCCGTGTTCACCCTGGGTGTATTCCCCAGTGCCCTGGCGTACCTGGCCTGGGCCTATGTGCTGGCGCACGTCGATTTGAGCCGGGCGACGATGACCCTGTACCTGACGCCGCCGACGGCAATGGTCATAGCGTCCTGCGCGCTCGGCGAGCGGCCGACGCTGATGATCGTGGTCGGCGGGCTGGTGGTGCTGGCGAGTGTGCTGGCGTTGAATCTGGAGCGGCGGATTGTGGTTGTTCAGGCTGTCAGGGTCTGATTCAGGTTTTTCGCTGTCAGGTCTGGCGCTATCGCGGGCAAGCCCGCGATGAACGATAACGCGGTATCCCTGACCATCAACTGGGCGAAAAGCGGTCGCGGCTATTGGTCAGGTGCAACCACATCGCCGCCCGCGCCACATCCGGGTCCTCCCACAGGGTTTTAGGGTTGCCGCAGTTCTTGAGTACAGCCGCAGAACCTGTGGGAGCGCGGCTTGCCCGCGATGAACGATAACGCGGTATCACTGACCCTCAACTGGGCGCAAACCGATCACGGCTGTTGGTCAGGTGCAACCACATCGCCGCCCGCGCCGCATCCGGGTCCTCCCACAGGGTTTTAGGGTTGCCGCAGTTCTTGAGTACAGCCGCAGAACCTGTGGGAGCGCGGCTTGCCCGCGATG
>NZ_RWIR01000077.1 GCF_009764265.1 Pseudomonas sp. PB101 | reverse complement strand
TGGCGATGGCGATCCTCAAAACGCCATCGCCAGCAAGCCGGCTCCTACAAAGGCGCCTGTATGAATCCCCATTCCGCGCAAAAATAGTGGCTCCGCTTCTGGCGGCTGACGACTAGGGTGTAAAGACCTCAGCTTTCAGGACTCGCCATGCCCCCCTACTTCTCCCTGCAAGGCCGCACCGCCCTGGTGACCGGCGGCACCCGTGGTATCGGTAAAATGATCGCCAAGGCCTACGTCGAGGCCGGCGCTACGGTGTACGTCTGCGCCCGCGATGCCGAGGCCTGCCAGCAAACCGCCGACGAACTCGGCGCCCTTGGACGCTGCCACGCCCTGGCGGCCAACCTCGCCACCGAAGAGGGCGTCCTGCAACTGGCCACCCGCCTGGGCGAGCAGATCACCCACCTGGACATCCTGGTGAACAATGCCGGCACCACCTGGGGCGCACCGCTGGAGAGCTACCCGATCAAGGGTTGGGAAAAAGTCATGCAGCTCAACGTGACGTCGGTGTTCAACTGCATCCAGCAATTCCTGCCACTGCTGCGCAAGGCTGGTTCTGCGCAGAACCCTGCGCGGATCATCAACATCGGTTCGGTGGCGGGGATTTCCTCCTTCGGCGAGCAGGCGTATGCCTATGGCCCGAGCAAGGCGGCGCTGCATCAACTGTCGAGGATTCTGGC
The DNA here is from genome assembly GCF_009764265.1 of Pseudomonas sp. PB101. Taxonomy (GTDB): domain Bacteria; phylum Pseudomonadota; class Gammaproteobacteria; order Pseudomonadales; family Pseudomonadaceae; genus Aquipseudomonas. The sequence goes on along the minus strand of NZ_RWIR01000077.1, from coordinate 71,977 downwards.
GCGCGAACTGGTGAGCCAGCATATCAACGTCAACGTGATCGCTCCGGGACGCTTTCCGAGCAAGATGACCCAGCACATCGGCAATGATGAACAGGCATTGGCCGAAGATACGGCGCTGATCCCGATGAAGCGCTGGGGCCGCGAGGAAGAGATGGCGGCGCTGGCGATCAGTCTGGCAAGTACAGCTGGGGCCTACATGACCGGGAATATCATTCCGCTGGATGGCGGGTTCAGTCTCTAGATCGGCGGTGCGGCCATCGCGGGCAAGCCACGCTCCCACAGGTTCAGTGTGATCCCTGTGGGAGCGGGCTTGCCCGCGATGACGTCAGTCCGGTCACCAGCAGACTTGAAGCTGCTCGGGTTATCATGCCAACCCGCTCCCGCCTCGACCCCAAACCATGACCTACAACGTTTCCCCCATCGGCTTCGTGCGCTCCTGCTTCAAGGAGAAATTCGCCATTCCGCGCCAACCGCAACTGGCCCCGGCTGCCCGTGGCGTGCTGGAACTGGTGGCACCGTTCGATCAAGGGGATGCGGTACAGGGCCTGGAGCAGGTCAGCCACGTATGGCTGCTGTTCCTGTTCCACCAGGCCCTGGAGGAAAAACCTCGCTTGAAGGTCCGCCCTCCTCGCCTCGGGGGCAACAAGTCCATGGGCGTGTTTGCCACCCGCGCAACGCACCGCCCCAATGGCATCGGGCAATCAGTGGTGAAGCTGGACAAGGTCGAGGCCAACCGCCTGTGGATCTCCGGCATCGATCTGCTGGATGGCACGCCGATTCTCGATATCAAACCCTACGTACCCTACGCCGACATCATCGATACAGCCTCCAACAGCATCGCCAGCGCTGCGCCGCTGTTGATTCCGGTGCAGTGGACAGACGCAGCACTGCAACAGGCTCACGGGCATGCCCGGCGCCTTGCAGAGCCTTTGGTTGAGCTGATCGAGCAATGCCTGGCGCAGGATCCACGTCCGGCCTATCAAACGCCTGCACCGGAGCGCGAATACGGCGCGCAGTTCTGGGATCTGGATGTGCGTTGGCATTACCCGACACCGGAGCTGATCCGTGTGCTGGAAGTCATTCCTGCAAAGGGCTGAACGCCGGAAACGAAAAAGCCCGCATGACCTTCCCAAGTCATGCGGGCTTTTCAGTTGCGCTGCAAATCTACTGTAGGAGCGAGCCTGCTCGCGAAAAACCTGAGGACGCCGCTGGGTATCAAGCTTCCCGCGTTATCGTTGACCTCCATCGCGAGCAGGCTCGCTCCTACATGTGACCTGCGGTCACTTCTCGACGAACGCTCGCTCGATCAGGTAATCACCCGGCTCGCGCATCCGTGGCGAAACCTTCAGGCCGAAGCTGTTCAGCACTTCGCTGGTTTCGTCGAGCATGCTCGGGCTGCCGCACAGCATGGCGCGGTCGTCCTGCGGATTGATCGGCGGCAGGCCGATGTCGCTGAACAGCTTGCCGCTGCGCATCAGGTCGGTCAGACGGCCTTCGTTCTCGAACGGCTCGCGGGTCACGGTCGGGTAGTAGATCAACTTGTCACGCAGCGCGTCGCCGAAGAACTCGTTCTGCGGCAGGTGCTCGGTGATGAACTCGCGGTAAGCGACTTCGTTGACGTAACGCACGCCGTGGCACAGGATCACTTTTTCGAAACGCTCGTAGGTTTCCGGGTCCTGGATGACGCTCATGAACGGCGCCAGACCGGTACCGGTGCTGAGCAGGTACAAATGTTTGCCAGGCTTCAGGTCATCGAGTACCAGCGTGCCGGTAGGCTTCTTGCTGATGATGATCTCGTCGCCTTCCTTCAGATGCTGCAACTGCGAAGTCAGCGGACCATCAGGCACCTTGATGCTGAAGAACTCGAGATGCTCTTCCCAGTTCGGGCTGGCAATCGAGTAAGCGCGCATAAGCGGGCGGCCGTTGGGCTGTTGCAGGCCGATCATCACGAACTGACCGTTCTCGAAGCGCAGGCCCGGATCACGGGTGCACTTGAAGCTGAACAGAGTGTCGTTCCAGTGGTGAACACTGAGGACACGCTCGTGGTTCATGTTGCTCATGTACGTGGGACTCCTGGAGATTGGTCTGCGCGTGTTCGGCGTGCTCTGCAAGAAAGCCAGCTCTGCGCAATTGCATCGCATTCTAAAGGCAGAGACAATATCTGTTAAATGGATTATTAAGATAAGGGTTATCGGTTATATCGATATGCGATTTACTCTCCGTCAACTTCAAGTATTCGTCGCCGTCGCCCAGCAGGAAAGCGTATCCCGTGCTGCGGGCTTGCTCAACCTCTCGCAGTCGGCGGCAAGCACCTCGATCACCGAACTGGAGCGCCAGTGCAGCTGCCAGCTGTTCGACCGCGCCGGCAAACGGCTGAGCCTCAACGCCCTCGGCAAACAGCTGCTGCCCCAGGCCGTGGCCCTGCTCGACCAGGCCAAGGAAATCGAAGACCTGCTCAACGGCAAGTCCGGTTTCGGCTCGCTGGCCGTGGGCGCGACCCTGACCATCGGCAATTACCTGGCCACCCTGCTGATCGGCAGCTTCATGCAGCGCCATCCGGAAAGCCAGGTGAAGCTGCACGTACAGAACACTGCCAATATCGTGCAACAAGTAGCCCACTATGAGATTGATCTGGGTCTGATTGAAGGCGACTGCAGCCACCCTGACATCGAAGTACAAAGCTGGGTCGAGGACGAACTGGTGGTGTTTTGCGCCCCTCAGCATCCGCTGGCCAAGCGCGGCACGGCCACCATGGACGAGTTGAGCCACGAAGCCTGGATCTTGCGCGAACAAGGCTCCGGCACACGGCTGACCTTCGATCAAGCCATGCGCCATCACCGCACTTCCTTGAATATCCGCCTGGAGCTTGAGCACACCGAAGCGATCAAGCGCGCGGTGGAATCAGGTTTGGGGATTGGCTGCATTTCCAGGCTGGCGTTGCGCGACGCGTTCCGTCGCGGCAGCCTGGTGCCCGTCGAGACGCCAGACCTGGATCTGGCGCGACAGTTTTATTTCATCTGGCATAAACAGAAGTATCAGACCTCGGCGATGCGCGAGTTCCTCGATCTGTGCCGCGCGTTCACCGCCGGGGTTCAGCGCAGCGACGAGATCGTACTGCCGACAATCGCCTAGAGCAGAATCACCGCCCACACCAGGGCAATCATGCTCAATGCCACGAACTGGGCGGCGCTGCCCATGTCCTTGGCATTCTTGGACAGCGGATGTAGCTCAAGAGAAATGCGGTCGATGGCCGCCTCCACTGCCGAGTTGAGCAACTCGACGATCAACGCCAACAGGCATACCGCGATCAACAACGCCTGTTCGACCCGGCTGACATTCAGGAAGAACGACAAGGGAATCAGGATGACGTTGAGCAACACCAATTGCCGAAAGGCGGCTTCACCGGTGAAGGCTGCGCGTAGGCCGTCCAGCGAATAACCGGAAGCATTGAGAATACGTTTCAGGCCGGTCTGGCCTTTGAAAGGTGACATAGAGTGGGCAACTGAGAAAAAAGGAAGTGGGAAAGCTAGTTCAACCAAAGTCAAAAAAGCGTGAAGTTGCCAGCCTTTAATGGCTGGAAATTGACTCAAGTTGTTGCAAGAGCAGCGCAGCCTGGGTCCGGGTCCGCACATTCAGTTTACGGAAAATCGCGGTCACGTGCGCCTTGATCGTCGCCTCGGAAACACTCAACTCGTAAGCGATCTGCTTGTTCAGCAAGCCTTCGCAAACCATGGTCAGCACCCGGAACTGCTGTGGCGTCAGGCTGGCAAGGCCTTCGCTGGCCGCCTTGGCCTCATCCGAGACGCTGACCGCTTCGAACGCCTGCGGCGGCCAGAACACGTCGCCATCGAGGACCGCACGCACGGCTTTCTGGATCACACTCAAGTCGCTGGATTTGGGAATGAAGCCACTGGCGCCGAATTCACGAGACTTGACCATGATGGTCGCTTCTTCCTGGGCAGAGACCATGACCACCGGAATCTGCGGGTACTGACCGCGCAGCAGGACCAGCCCGGAAAACCCGTAGGCCCCCGGCATGTTCAAGTCCAGCAGCACCAGATCCCAGTCGGACTTTTCCGTCAGGCGCACTTCCAGTTCGGCGATGCTCGCCACTTCCACCAGACGCACATCCGGGCCAAGGCCCAGGGTCAGCGCTTGATGCAAGGCACTGCGAAAAAGTGGGTGGTCATCGGCAATCAGGATTTCGTATGTGGCCATTTTTCAAATGATCCTGTTTTTCATGGGACGCCCGATGCAGTCGGACCTCGCCAAAGCGACTCAAGGCACAGCCACCAAGCTGCACTGAAAAGGTACGCTCAACGCAAAAAACGGCGTTGTAAATTCTGGCCGCACCCTAATCGGCGCCAAGCATGCCCAGCGAAACCGGGGTGGTCAAGCAGCTTGGCCGGGACACTTTATTGCAGTACGCGCGACAATCAATCCGCCAAAGCCGGAGCCAACTGAACATAGGGCATCAACTCGGCATGCGCCGGCGTCGATACGTTCATGTCCAACTGATGTTTGGCGTCGAGGTAATGCTGGCTGAACACATCAAAGTAAGCGTCCAGCGCCGATGCCGCATCGACATCACCCGCAAGGTCGAGGCACAGCGCCGCCACTTCCGCCGTGCACAGATGCTCGCTGCGGGTCGAACGACGCAACCGGTAGCGGGAGAGTTTCTCGGGCAGCAGGCTGAGAATTGGCAATCGGTCGAAATAGGGGCTCTTGCGAAAGATCTTGCGCGCTTCGGTCCAGGTCGCATCCAGCAGAATGAACAACGGGCGCTTCACGCCATCGACATCCACACTGTTCGTCACACGCTCAGGCTCGACGTACTCCCCCGGAAACACCAGGTAAGGCTGCCATTGCGGGTCGGACAACAGCGCCAGCAACTTCGGATCGACCTCGGTACGGGACCAGATGAAGGCATGGTTGTCAGGTACCACATCGGCGATCAGCCAACCGGTGTTGCTCGGCTTGAACACTTCCTTGTTGGTCATGATCAGGCAAACGCCGGAACGGGTCGCGACCTGCGGCCGCCAGGCGCACAGGCAGTGGCTCTCGATCACCCGGCAGTCACGGCAACGCGGTGCGCGCCAGCCGCGGGCCTGAATCGGCTTGATGCCTTCCTCCTCACGCTGATCGCGCAAGCGGGCTACGGCATTCAAGGCAAAGCGCGCGGGGGCATGACTCATGACGGGCAACGCCCATGGAGAAGGGATATCGACACGAAAAACACTCGGCAGGGTAAACAGTGCCAGCAGTTTACCAGACCGCCCGTACCAAGCCTGTACCGTCCAGCCCGCCTCCCCTATAATTCGCCGCCACTGAACGCACAGTCACGTGACGGGTCAAACACCCGTCACTGAACCAGGAGAGTTTCATGCTGCGCCTTATCGTTCCTACCGCGGCCATTTTGCTGGCATCGTCCCTCACTGCCCAGGCCGCGTCCCTGAAAGACACGGAACTGAACAAAATGCTGCAAAACGTCGCCACCCAGAGCAGCGCCGGCACTCCACGAGCGATCAACGAAGACATTCTCGATCAAGGCTACACCGTTGAAGGCAAACAGCTGATCAACCACCTGAGCGTACAGAGCAGCCACGCCGAAAAGATGCGTGCAGACCCCAAAGCGGTGTACTTCCAGTTGGGCGCTTCTGTTTGCAGGAACGAAGGGTTTCGCAAGCTGATGGCCAAGGGCGCGATCATGCGTTACGACTTCACCGAGGTGAAGACCAACCGCCCGGTCGGCTCCGCAAGCTTCCAGGAATCGGATTGCCTGCAACCGGCGAAGAAGAAAAAGTAATCACCTGGAATTGGCGCGCCGCTGTTCATCTTCGGCGCGCAGTTCCGCCAGCAACGCCTGCAAGTAATGTGAACGCCGTTCGCCACCGCGCAAACGACGGCAGCACTCCTCTTCGAGACTCAAATGATGGGTCTCGGCTGATGACTTCAGCAATCGATACAGTTGCGTATCGATCTCCAGAACGACTCTGGCCATGGTTTCCCGCCTCCCTGCACGATAAATCCTTGAACCGCATGTACGGTGCGCCCTGCCGTTGACGCAAAGTTGTCGCGTGACACCTGTAACTTAGTAAATCAGAGTACGGCACATGCGACGTGCGTTCAGACGAGCGGTGAAACTACCTCGCATATCGTCAATAAGCGGTTGCCAGGAAAGACTTTGTGGCGCAATGATCAAATCAGCGCAAATCACTGTGAGGGTCTGGATTTCAGGTATTGACCTTCACGTTTTCAAGGCCGGTAAGGGGCTGGCCGTCGCTTGTCATGCTGTGCGAATGTTTCTTTCATCCAAGGGAAAAACAGAGCCTGTTTGGATGACCCGATGCCTTTCGGGTCAAGTGGATCGCCCAGGCATGGGCCTGGGCAGACAGCGACACATGAAGTGTCGTGGCACCGACATGCGTTGTCGGGCCGAGGGTTCTGTGCAGAAGGAGAAGTTGAATGCCTTACCAACCGAATGACCTCCTGAGCCGTCATTTCGAAGAAAGCGGCCACGACCTCATCAACAAGGTCGAAAAACAGCTCAAGCTGATTTCACCCAACAGTCCGAACATCCCCATCTACCGCGACATGATCCTGACCGTGCTGCGCATGGCCCAGGAAGACCACAACCGCTGGAACGCCAAGATCACCCTGCAAGCCCTGCGCGAACTGGAACAGGCCTTCCGCGTACTCGAACAATTCAAGGGGCGGCGCAAGGTCACGGTTTTCGGTTCGGCGCGTACCCCCATGGAACATCCGCTCTACAGCATGGCCCGGGAGCTCGGCGCCGCCCTGGCACACTCGGACATGATGGTCATTACCGGCGCCGGTGGCGGCATCATGGCCGCCGCGCATGAGGGGGCGGGCCTGACACACAGCCTGGGGTTCAACATCACCCTGCCTTTCGAGCAGCACGCCAACCCCACTGTCGATGGCACGACCAACCTGCTGCCCTTCCATTTCTTCTTCACCCGCAAGCTGTTTTTCGTCAAGGAAGCCGACGCCCTGGTGCTGTGCCCGGGTGGCTTCGGTACGCTGGATGAGGCGCTGGAGGTGCTGACGCTGATCCAGACCGGCAAGAGCCCATTGGTGCCCGTGGTGCTGCTCGACACGCCGGGCGGCAAATTCTGGCAAGGCGCGCTGGACTTCATTCACCAGCAACTGGAGGAAAACCGCTACATCCTGCCCACTGACATGAAGCTGGTGAAACTGGTCTACAACGTCGAAGAGGCGGTAGAACACATCAACCAGTTCTACAGCAACTTCCACTCCAGTCGCTGGCTCAAGCACCAGTTCCTGATTCGCATGAATCACACACTCAGCGACCACGCGCTTGAACATATGCAGCAAGCGTTCGCCGACCTGTGCCTGAGCGATCATTTCCATCAGCATGTCTACAGCGGTGAGGAACACGACGAAGCCGAATTCAGCCATCTGGCGCGGCTGGTCTTCAACTTCAACGCCCGCAATCATGGTCGCCTGCGCGAACTAGTGGACTACATCAACCTGCCGGAAAACTGGGCACAAGCAAAACCCCAGGTGCAACAACGCACGCGGGAGCCGTCAAAGGTTACGTGAGTCATAAAAAAAACGGCCCGTTATCGAAATAGCGGGCCGTTTCAGTTCAATCGTCCATCCCTCGCCCGCTGAAGAGGCGATTGATCATTTCCATGGAGTATCCCCGATACGCCAGGAACCTGCCTTGTTTGGCTCGCTCCCGAATATCTGCCGGCAATTGCCCGGAGAACTTGCGGCGCCAGGTATCAACCAACTGCTCCTGCCAGTCGATGCCGCTCTCACGCAGAGCGAGTTCAATATCGCTGCGTTGCAGGCCGCGCTGGCTCAACTCTTCACGAATGCGTAAAGGGCCATAACCGGAACGGGCGCGATAGGAAACGAAACTTTCGAGATAACGGGATTCGGACAACAACCCCTCTTCCGTCAACCGGTCGAGTGCTGTTTCGATCATTTCAGGGAGGGCGCCGCGCTGACGCAGTTTACGCGTCAGCTCGACTCGACCGTGCTCGCGTCGTGCGAGCAGGTCCATTGCGGTTCGTCGCACTGCGACGAGTGTATCGAGTACGGCGGTCATCGCTTCGATCAGATGTCAGCGTCAACCAGGTCGTCTTCGGTCTCTTTGACCGCAGAAGCTTTGGCGTCAGCTACCGATGACGGGGACAGCAGCTTGTCACGCAGTTGCTTCTCCAGCTTGGCCGCAATTTCCGGGTTGTCTGCCAGGAACTTGGCCGAGTTGGCCTTGCCCTGACCGATCTTGGTGCCTTCATAGGCATACCAGGCACCGGACTTCTCAACAAAACCGTGCAGAACACCCAGGTCGATCATCTCACCATTGAGGTAGATGCCTTTGCCGTAAAGAATCTGGAACTCGGCCTGACGGAACGGCGAAGCCACCTTGTTCTTCACAACCTTGACGCGGGTTTCGCTACCAACGACTTCATCACCTTCTTTCACCGCGCCGGTACGACGGATGTCCAGACGAACCGATGCGTAGAACTTCAGTGCGTTACCACCGGTGGTGGTTTCCGGGCTGCCGAACATCACACCGATTTTCATGCGGATCTGGTTGATGAAGATCACCAGGCAGTTGGCGTTCTTGATGTTACCGGTGATTTTACGCAGCGCCTGGGACATCAGACGGGCTTGCAGGCCCACGTGCATGTCACCCATTTCGCCTTCGATTTCAGCCTTTGGCACCAGCGCGGCCACGGAGTCGACGATGATCACGTCAACCGCGTTGGAACGCACCAGCATGTCGGTGATCTCCAGGGCCTGCTCGCCAGTGTCCGGCTGGGAAACCAGCAGGTCGTCGACGTTGACGCCCAGCTTGCCGGCGTATTCAGGGTCGAGTGCGTGCTCGGCGTCGACGAATGCGCAGGTCGCACCGGCTTTTTGAGCCTGGGCGATCACGGACAAGGTCAGCGTGGTTTTACCGGAAGATTCAGGACCGTAGATTTCAACGATACGGCCTTTTGGCAGGCCGCCGATGCCGAGAGCAATGTCCAGACCCAGAGAGCCAGTGGAAATGGCCGGGATCGCCTGACGGTCCTGATCGCCCATACGCATTACGGCACCCTTGCCGAATTGACGTTCGATCTGACCCAGGGCCGCAGCCAAGGCTTTCTTCTTGTTGTCGTCCATTAAAGTCCTCACGTAATCAATAAGGCCTGACGGCCAACACCTGTATAAGTAGCCAGTATTATTCCACAGCGATTCCGGATCGCCTACCCCTGATTTGAGATTTCTGCCGTGGCATACCGCAGCAGCCCCTCTAGCGCGGCCTTCACCGTTTGTCGGCGGACGTCATCGCGATCACCCGGGAAGTGCTGCCGCTCACAGAACACCTTGTCTCCAACGCCCCAGGCCAGCCATACCGTGCCCACCGGCTTGTTTGCCGTTCCACCATCCGGACCGGCGATACCACTGACCGCCACGGAAAAATACGCGCTGTTTTTCTTCTGCGCCCCCCGCACCATGGCCTCGACCACCTCGCGGCTGACCGCGCCCACGCTGGTGAACAGCTCCACCGGGACATCCAGTTGCAGGGTTTTCTGCCGGTTGGAGTAGGTGACATAACCGGCCTCGAACCAGGCCGAACTCCCGGGGATACGGGTGATTGCCTCGGCGATACCACCACCGGTACAAGACTCGGCTGTGGTGACGTGGGCATTGAGAACCTGCAATTGCCTGCCAAGGTCAGCGGCGAGTTGGGTGATTACTTTCACGGTCATCTCCTGATGGGGCGGGATGGGTTAACCGTACACGAGCAGACCGCACTTGCAAGCGACTGGAGCGATCAAAATGTAAAGAACCAGAGGCTCTGGAAAAGGCCTGCCCAGGTATCATTCTTCGACGTCACCGGGAGGGGCATGACCGATCCCCAGGCGCTTGGCCGCCCAACGCTCATACAACCCCAAAACGACGTCTGTCCCGGCCATCGCTGCCAGGCAACCACCCGCACAAGCAGCCCAAATGGAAACATTGGCGGCGTGCAGCAGCATGATGACCGAAGCACCGCAGACCATGCTGGAGCCAGACCGCAGGCTCAGACGCCGGACAAGGGACCAACCACGAACGCCCTCTTTGTCGGCACGCCACATTTCACCGGTAACGCCACCGAGTATTGGCAGGCTGATGACCAGCCACAGAGGCATGTCCAGCAACGCATATTGCTCAGCGGTCATTTCATGCCTCCTTGAGTGAATGATTACGCCAGATAGGCAACCAGATTATGCACTGATGCATATTCAGTCAATGCACAAACGCATCGAACAAGACAATCCAATGCTTTCAGCACACGAAAAAAAACCCGCTCGAGAAGCGGGTTTTATCTGAGCGTACAGGTTCTAACGGGCGTACATGCCCCACCAGAAGACATGCCCGAGGATGACAATCGGCTCCTCCTGGATTTCCTGAAAGGTGTAGTCTTCATCCGGATGTTCGTCGCGGTTGAAGCTGCGCAGGCGAATCCCGGTCGGTAGACGATACAACTGCTTCACCCGTAATTGACCATTGTGATTGATCGCATAAAGGTCGCCGTCAACGATATCGCCAATGCCGCACTTGCCGGCATTCACGCCGACCGTGGCGCCATCGCGCAATACCGGCAACATGCTGTTGCCCCGCACTGTGACGCATTTGGCCTGGTCGAACTGCACGCCATTATGGCGCAGGCTACGCTTTCCGAAGCGCAGGCTAGAGCGCTCGCTTTCTTCGATGACGAATCTTCCCGATCCCGCAGCCAATTCAACCTCACGAAGAAAGGGGACCGACACCTCGTCGTCATCGACGGGGGTATCGTCGTCCCACAGACTTATATCCTTGAGTTCCGAATGCTCGGGAGCGCGCCCGGCGTTAGAGGCAGGCGCGACCTTCGCGCGGCCACGCAACTGGTCGGTGCTCACGGAGAAATACTCGGCGATCTTCGAAATATGTTTATCCGAAGGATCGACGATCTTCCCGCCGAGAATGCGCGAGAGCGTGGATTGAGGCACGCCGGTACGACGGTGAAGCTCCGTGGGGGAGATCCCGTGCTGATCGAGCAATGCTCTCAAGACAGTTGATACGTTGCGTTTTTGCATATCACGCATAGTGCTTGTTCTTATCGAAGAAGACAAATGCCAATTTGCATAATCTATGCATAACATGATTTTTGCATCGTAAAAGATGCCACCCGACCGCGATGCCTGCGTCGGGAAGACCGCCCATGGTAACCTTGCGCCCATCGCGGAAAAGCCTGGCCGTCGCCCCGCTTTTGCCCCACCTCTTTCAACGAGCTTCCTGACAATCCGATGAATAAAGCCGTCTCCGACCTGTCCTCCCACACCCCCATGATGCAACAGTACTGGCGCCTGAAAAACCAGCACCCGGACCAGCTGATGTTCTACCGCATGGGCGACTTCTACGAGATCTTCTATGAAGACGCGAAGAAGGCCGCCAAGTTGCTGGACATCACCCTGACCGCTCGCGGGCAGTCGGCCGGGCAGGCGATTCCGATGTGCGGGATTCCTTACCATGCCGCCGAAGGTTACCTGGCAAAACTGGTGAAGCTTGGCGAATCGGTGGTGATCTGTGAGCAGGTCGGCGACCCGGCCACCAGCAAAGGGCCGGTGGAGCGCCAGGTTGTGCGCATCATCACGCCAGGGACGGTGAGTGACGAGGCGCTGTTGGATGAGCGTCGGGACAATCTGATCGCTGCCGTGCTGGGTGATGAACGCCTGTTCGGCCTGGCGGTGCTGGACATCACCAGCGGCAACTTCAGCGTACTGGAGATCAAGGGTTGGGAAAATCTGCTGGCGGAGCTGGAGCGGGTCAACCCGGTGGAACTGCTGATCCCGGATGATTGGCCCAAGGACTTGCCGGCGGAAAAGCGCCGCGGCGTACGCCGTCGTGCGCCATGGGATTTCGAGCGCGATTCGGCGTTCAAAAGCCTGTGCCAGCAATTCTCGACCCAGGATCTCAAAGGCTTTGGCTGCGAAAACCTGACCCTGGCGATCGGCGCCGCCGGCTGCCTGCTGGCCTACGCCAAGGAAACCCAGCGTACCGCCCTACCCCATTTGCGCAGCCTGCGTCATGAGCGCCTGGACGACACCGTGGTGCTCGATGGCGCCAGCCGTCGCAACCTGGAGCTCGACACCAACCTGGCCGGCGGCCGCGACAACACCCTGCAATCGGTGGTGGACCGTTGCCAGACCGCCATGGGCAGTCGCCTGCTGACCCGCTGGCTGAATCGCCCGTTACGCGATTTGACCGTGCTGTTGGCGCGTCAGACTTCGATCACCTGCCTTCTCGACGGCTACCGCTTTGAAAGGCTGCAACCGCAGCTCAAGGAGATCGGTGACATCGAGCGGATCCTCGCGCGGATCGGCCTGCGCAATGCCCGCCCACGCGACCTCGCCCGCTTGCGCGACGCCTTGGGTGCATTGCCTGCACTGCAAGTGGCAATGACGGAGCTCGAAGCCCCCCACCTCCAGCAACTCGCCACCATCACCAGCACCTACCCGGAATTGGCGGCGCTCCTGGAAAAAGCCATCATCGACAATCCGCCCGCGGTCATTCGTGACGGCGGCGTGCTGAAAACCGGCTACGACAGCGAACTCGACGAACTGCAGTCGCTGAGTGAAAACGCCGGTCAATTCCTGATCGACCTCGAAGCACGGGAAAAAGCCCGCACCGGCCTGTCGCACCTGAAGGTCGGTTACAACCGCATCCACGGTTACTTCATCGAGCTGCCGAGCAAGCAGGCGGAATCGGCACCGGCCGACTATATCCGCCGCCAGACGCTCAAAGGTGCCGAGCGTTTCATTACGCCGGAACTCAAGGCGTTCGAAGACAAGGCACTGTCAGCCAAGAGCCGCGCACTGGCCCGCGAGAAGATGCTGTACGAGGCGCTGCTCGAAGATCTGATCAGCCAGCTGCCACCCCTGCAGGACACCGCCGGCGCTCTGGCCGAACTTGACGTGTTGAGCAACCTGGCCGAGCGAGCGCTGAACCTCGACCTGAACTGCCCGCGCTTCGTCAGCGAGCCTTGCATGCGCATCAGCCAGGGTCGTCACCCGGTGGTCGAGCAAGTATTGACCACGCCGTTCGTGGCCAACGACCTGAGCCTGGATGACAACACTCGCATGCTGGTGATTACCGGTCCGAACATGGGCGGTAAATCCACCTACATGCGTCAGACCGCATTGATCGTGCTCCTGGCGCACATCGGCAGCTTCGTGCCGGCGGCCAGTTGCGAGTTGTCGCTGGTCGACCGCATCTTCACCCGGATCGGCTCCAGCGATGACCTGGCCGGCGGGCGCTCGACCTTCATGGTGGAAATGAGCGAAACCGCGAACATTCTGCACAACGCCACCGAGCGCAGCCTGGTGCTGATGGACGAAGTCGGGCGCGGCACCAGTACCTTCGACGGTCTGTCGCTGGCATGGGCGGCGGCCGAACGCCTGGCGCATCTGCGTGCCTACACGCTGTTCGCCACTCACTACTTCGAACTGACCGTGCTGCCGGAGGCCCAGCCGCTGGTAGCCAACGTGCACCTCAATGCCACCGAGCACAACGAACGCATCGTGTTCCTGCACCACGTGCTGCCCGGCCCGGCCAGCCAGAGTTACGGCCTGGCCGTGGCACAACTGGCAGGCGTACCGACCGAGGTCATTACCCGTGCGCGCGAGCATTTGAGCCGCCTGGAAGACACCGCCCTGCCCCATGAGTCGCCGGCACCTGCCAAGGGCAAACCGGCTGCTCCACAGCAAAGCGACATGTTTGCCAGCCTGCCGCACCCGGTGCTGGATGACCTGGCCAAGCTCGACCTGGACGACATGACACCACGTCGTGCTCTAGAAATGCTCTATACACTAAAGACACGGATCTAACGCAGCGGCTTGCAAGCTGTTAGAATCTCGCGCGGTTTGGGATGCTGCTGGCTAATAGCCTGGCCAGCAGACTATCGCTCCCGAACCTGGCGACCCCTACGAGAAGGGGCGCAGCAAGCCGCGCCTGAGGAGAAAATTAGAAATGACCTTCGTCGTCACCGACAACTGCATCAAGTGCAAGTACACCGACTGCGTAGAAGTCTGTCCGGTGGACTGCTTTTACGAAGGCCCGAATTTCCTGGTGATTCACCCGGATGAGTGCATCGATTGCGCGCTGTGCGAACCTGAATGCCCTGCTGTGGCTATCTTCTCCGAAGATGAGGTTCCGGCCGGCATGGAGAACTTCATCGAGCTGAACGCTGAGTTGGCCGATATCTGGCCGAACATCACCGAACGCAAGGATCCAATGCCCGATTCCGCGGAATGGGACGGCAAGCCAGGCAAGATCGCAGACCTCGAACGCTGATTACCCCCGCGTTCGCGAAAAAGGCCCCACAAGGGCCTTTTTGCTTTTCTGCGGGCAAAAAAAAGGGGCGGTTTGACCCGCCCACATTTTTTCCTTATTCCCTGTGTTCCTTTTCATCGTCCTGATGAATCGCGTCCTGCGATGTCCATTTCCTTCATCCTTGAAGGACGTGTCTGTCCGTCGACACAAGCGCCATACTAGAGCTTTCCCCTTCAGGATCAATCGCCCCCCGGTGTGCTGTCTGGCTGTCACACGCCATTCATAATAAAAAATATCAATATAAATCATATGGATAGCGATTATCGGCGCTACGCATGGACGATTGCCAGGGTGTAAAAATAGCGAACACTTACGCAAGTGTAAGCCTGGGCTTACAACACAAAACCAAAATCCCGTGGAGATCCGGTCTTTTGCCCAGGCAAAAAAAACCCCGAGCCATTCGGGGTTTTTCAAGCCATCGCAGTGAGCGCCTTATTGGAACAGCGACTCACTCGACAGACCATTTTTTTCGAGGATCTCGCGCAGCCGCTTCAAGCCTTCCACCTGAATCTGTCTGACCCGCTCACGGGTCAGGCCGATTTCCAGGCCTACGTCTTCAAGGGTGCTGCTTTCATGACCACGCAGGCCGAAGCGGCGTACAACCACTTCGCGTTGCTTGTCGGTCAGTTCCGAGAGCCACTGATCGATGCTCTGGGACAGGTCGTCGTCCTGCAACAGTTCGCATGGATCGGTTGGGCGGTCGTCAGTGAGGGTATCAAGCAGGGTTTTATCCGAATCCGGACCCAGCGAGACGTCGACCGAAGAAACCCGTTCGTTAAGGCCGAGCATGCGCTTGACCTCTCCCACCGGTTTTTCCAGCAGGTTGGCGATTTCTTCGGGTGAGGGTTCATGGTCGAGTTTTTGCGTCAGCTCCCGCGCGGCCCGCAGGTACACGTTCAGCTCTTTGACCACATGGATCGGCAACCGGATGGTCCGGGTCTGATTCATGATTGCGCGTTCGATGGTCTGGCGAATCCACCAGGTCGCGTAGGTCGAGAAGCGGAAACCGCGTTCCGGATCGAACTTCTCCACCGCCCGGATCAAGCCGAGGTTGCCCTCTTCGATCAGGTCCAGCAGCGACAGCCCACGATTGACATAGCGCCGGGCGATTTTCACCACCAGCCGCAAGTTGCTTTCAATCATGCGTTTGCGCCCGGCCGGATCGCCACTTTGCGACAGGCGCGCAAAATGAACTTCTTCTTCGGGTGAAAGCAGGGGAGAGAAACCAATTTCATTGAGATACAGCTGCGTGGCATCGAGTGCCCGCGTGTAGTCAATGTACTTGTGTTGTTTCAACGATGCGGAGTGTTTGGATTTGGCACGAACGGAAGGTGGAGCCGCCCCTTCATCATTCGACATCGAATCCGTATCGATGCTGCTCTCCATCAGGAGAACCTCATCGTCGATGTCAAACTCCGGCACTTCTTTACTGAGAGCCATTGTTATAGTCCTTTGGTGAGTTCGACCTCAAGCTCAAGCGGCGCCTTTCTCCCTGGCAACGCTGGAGCCTGTCCCCTCTACGCGAGGAACAGGCTGGTAAGCAATCAACGACGTGGCAGGAATTGCAGCGGATCTACAGGTTTACCTTGGCGGCGAATCTCAAAATGCAGTTTCACCCGGTCTGTACCCGTTGACCCCATTTCGGCAATTGTCTGTCCGACCTTGACCTGCTGCCCCTCCCGAACCAACAGCCTGCGGTTATGTCCGTAGGCACTGACGTAGGTTTCACTGTGTTTGATGATCACTAATTCGCCGTAGCCCCTTAAGCCACTCCCGGCGTATACCACCGTCCCATCAGACGCAGCTAAAACAGGCTGTCCCAAATCTCCGGCGATATCAATTCCTTTATTCAAACTACCGTTTGAAGAGAATTTTCCAATCAGAATGCCATTAGATGGCCATCCCCAGCCGGTCGGGGCTGGCCCGGGCGGGGGCAAGGGAGCGGGTGCAGGCTTGCTCGCGACGGACGGTACAACCGTCGTCGTACTGGTGGTCGTACCGTTTGCCGAACGACGGATGACCGTGGTTTTACTCGACGACGAAGGTGTTGAACCGGACGTACCGGCCACCGCGGTCGACGTTGAATCGGTGCGACCATCAAAGCGAATCGTCTGACCCGGATGGATGGTGTAGGGCGCAGGAATGTTGTTGCGCGCCGCGAGGGCTTTGTAGTCCCAGCCGTAACGGAAAGCGATGGAGAACAGGGTGTCCTTGGGACGCACCACGTATTGCCCCGTGGTCACGGCCGGGCGCTGAGGCGCGGCATTGTTGCGATCCACGACACGGACATCACTGGATTTGTTGCTGGAACAACCGACCAGCAATGTGCTCAAGACAAGGCCAGTCACCAGGCGCTGAAAGCTCGTTTTACTCATACGCTGCGCAATGACTGTGAGACTCACCCGCCGCTCCCTCTGTGGTGGCTGAAAATATGAAATACCGGAGTCCGGCATGAACTGTCGCAAGTATAACGGGCCGTGCACGCTTTACCTTTAATGTGGCGAATCGCTGTCGCGCACACGTTTGCTGCCTGACGATAAACTCCGTTTAACTGAACGATGCCGCTGTAAGACAAAGGCAATCGAAGAGAATTCAGCGTGCCGAAACAAATGCTCAGGCCAGTGGCCCATTGAGCAATGGCACGAAACGTACAGCCCCCAGAACATGCCTGGAAAAGCCCTGCTCCTCGCGGATGATCAGCATCAATTGCTGCACTTCGCCAGACCCGACCGGGATCACCATTCGCCCTCCCGGTGCCAACTGGTCAAGCAATGCCTGAGGCACATCGGTCGCTACCGCGGTGACGATAATCCCGTTATACGGCGCCAGGGCCGGCCAGCCTTCCCAACCATCGCCCCAGCGGAACACCACGTTGCGCAGGTTCAGTTCGACCAGGCGTTCCTTTGCCCGATCCTGCAGGACCTTGATGCGCTCGACCGAGAACACACGCTCGACCAGTTGCGACAGCACCGCCGTCTGATAACCCGACCCGGTGCCAATCTCCAGCACCTTGTCGAGGGGACCTGCCTCCAGCAGCAGCTCGCTCATGCGCGCCACCATATAAGGCTGGGAGATGGTCTGGTTGTTGCCGATCGGCAGCGCAGTGTCTTCATAGGCACGATGCGCCAGCGCTTCGTCGACGAACAGGTGGCGCGGGGTCCGGCGAATGACCTCCAGCACCCTGGCGTTGGAGATACCCTCTTCGTACAGGCGCTGGATGAGCCGCTCCCGGGTTCGCTGGGAGGTCATGCCGATGCCGCGACGCAGCATATCGTCTTGTTCGCGACCCATCAGCGCAGTCCCTCCAGCCAGCCGTCCAGACTTCTAAAGGCATCATTGAACGTGCGATCCAGCTGCAGCGGCGTGATCGAAACATAACCCTGCATCACCGCATGGAAATCGGTACCCGGGCCGCCGTCTTCGGCATCCCCGGCAGCGGCGATCCAGTAACCGGACTTGCCCCGCGGATCCACCACCTTCATCGGTGCCGCGGCTCGGGCGCGATGGCCCAGGCGAGTCAGCTGGATACCGCGGATTCGCTCCAGCGGCAAATTGGGAATGTTCACGTTCAGTACCGTGCGCGGTGGCAGATCCAGGTCAGCATGGGCTTCGACCAGTTTGCGCGCGAAATGGGCCGCCGTGGGAAGGTTATCTACCTGGCGTGAGACCAGCGAAAAGGCAAATGAAGGGTGTTTCAGGAAACGCCCCTCGAGGGCCGCCGCCACCGTACCGGAATACAGCACATCGTCCCCCAGGTTCGCACCCAGGTTGATACCGGAAACCACCATGTCCGCTTCGCGCTCCAGCAGGCCGTTGAGGCCCAGGTGCACACAATCGGTGGGTGTGCCGTTGAGGCTGATAAAGCCGTTGGCCAGGGTTTGCGGGTGCAACGGACGGTCGAGCGTCAGCGAACTGCTGGCGCCGCTTTTGTCCTGGTCCGGGGCGATAACCACGCACTCGGTGTAATCCGCCAGCGCAGCATAAAGCGCGGCGAGTCCGGGTGCGGTTACCCCATCGTCGTTAGAAATCAGAATACGCATGGGCTGTCCGTCTGCCCCACCGGCACCAGATCAACAAGCTCACGCACCAATACGGTGGCGAAGCATCCGGCCGGCAGGACGAATTCCAGTTGCAGAATGTCCAGCGAGGGATAATGCCACGTCAACCCGCCAATGGGCAGCCGCAGGATGCGACGTTCGTGGCTCATTCCGGCGCTGATCAACCAATCGCGAAGGTCCGCTTCGCGTGCAGCAATCGCCTGCTCCAGTTCATGGACAACCCCCGTGGCCGGCGAGTCACCTTCGCCCCACTGGGGACCGGTCGGGTGCAGATCGAGAATCGCCAGGCGCGGGTCACTGCACTCGGCTTCGCCTGCCGGGAAAAAGCTGCGGCTGTCGGTGAATGCCAGCAGATCGCCCACCTGGGCACGCTGCCAGGTGCCATCGGCGACACGTGCGGCCAGCACCTGATTGAACAGAAAACTGCGCGCCGTGGAGAGCAGCCGCGAGCGCACATTGCGCTGCTCCGGCAACGCCTTGCGCGCAGCCCAGGCACGGGCGTCGACGACGTTGCCGCCGTCATGGCCGAAACGCTGGGCACCAAAATAATTGGGGATGCCCTGTTTGGCGATCAGTTGCAGACGCTCTTCAAGCGCGGCCTTGTTGCCGGCGAATTGCGTCAGGCGCAACGTGAAACCGTTGGCCGAGTGCGCCCCGCGTTGCAGCTTGCGTTTGTGCCGGCTGGTCTTGAGGATTTTAAGCGTGTCGTTTTCTGCCGCCGACAGATCCGGATCAGCCTTGCCCGGCAATTGCACGCTGAACCACTGACGCGTCAGGGCCTGACGGTCCTTGAGCCCGGCATAGCTGACGGTGCGCAATGGTACACCCGCCGCCTTGGCAATCCGCCGAGCCGCCTCCTCAGTATTCAGGCCGCGCTTTTCCACCCAGATCCACAGGTGTTCGCCGTCGCCGCTAAGGGGAATGTCGAGGACTTCGTCGACCTGGAAGTCTTCCGCGATGGCTTTCAGTACCGCCGTGCCGAGGGTCTCACCGTAAGCCCGCGGGCCGAGCAATTGCAGTTCGTTCATGCGCGCAGCAACAAGGCAACGGAGTGCACGGCAATGCCTTCTTCGCGACCGACAAAGCCGAGCTTTTCGGTGGTGGTAGCTTTCACGTTCACTTGATCCAACTCTACTTGAAGATCCGCGGCAATCAGCGCGCGCATCGATTCGATATGCGGGGCCATTTTCGGCGCCTGGGCAACGATGGTGTTATCGACGTTGCCGACTTTCCAGCCTTTGGCATGGACCAGTGCGACGACGTGACGCAACAGCACACGGCTGTCGGCGCCCTTGAATTGCGGGTCGGTATCCGGGAAGTGCTTGCCGATGTCGCCGAGCGCAGCGGCGCCGAGCAAGGCATCGCTCAAGGCGTGCAGCAGGACGTCACCGTCGGAATGCGCGAGCAACCCGAAGCCGTGTGCAATACGCACGCCGCCCAGAGTGATGAAATCGCCTTCAGCGAAACGGTGCACATCATAGCCGTGGCCAATACGCATAAAAAAACGCCCCGAATTTTGTCAGGGCGTGATTCTACCTGCATTAGCCAACCAGAGCATGCGCGTGATGCCGCAAGTGATCTTCGATGAAGCTCGCGATGAAGAAATAGCTGTGGTCGTAGCCGGGTTGCAGGCGCAACGTCAGCGGGTGACCGGCCAGCTTGGCCGCCTGTTGCAAGGCTTGCGGCTTGAGCTGGGTGGCAAGGAAATCGTCGCGATCACCCTGGTCGACCAGCAGCGGCAGCTTTTCTTCGGCCTCGGCAATCAACGCACAGGCGTCCCATTCACGCCATTTCGAACGGTCCTCCCCCAGATAGCGGGAGAACGCTTTCTGTCCCCACGGGCAATCCATCGGATTGTTGATGGGCGAGAACGCCGACACCGACAGATAGCGCCCCGGATTGCGCAAGGCACAGACCAGCGCGCCGTGACCACCCATGGAGTGACCGCTGATGCCGCGCTTGTCCGACGCAGGGAAATGGGCTTCGACCAATGTCGGCAATTCCTGCACGACATAGTCATGCATCCGATAGTGGCGCGACCAAGGTTCCTGGGTGGCATTCAGATAGAAGCCAGCACCGAGGCCGAAGTCCCAAGCGCCATCCGGATCGCCCGGCACATCGGCACCGCGCGGGCTGGTGTCGGGGGCGACGATGATCAGCCCCAACTCGGCGGCCATGCGCATGGCGCCGGCCTTTTGCATGAAGTTCTCGTCGGTGCAGGTCAGGCCGGACAGCCAGTACAACACCGGCAGCTTGCCGCCCTGCTCTGCCTGTGGCGGCAGGTACACGGCGAACACCATGTCGCAGCCGAGCACTTGCGAGCGATGGCGGTAGCGTTTGTGCCAGCCGCCGAAGCTTTTCTGGCAGGAGATATTTTCCAGGCTCATGACAGACCTCAGAAATGGATGACGGAACGGATGCTTTTTCCTTCATGCATCAGGTCAAACGCCTTGTTGATATCTTCCAGGCCCATGGTGTGGGTGATGAAGGTATCCAGCGGAATCTCGCCGGTCTCGGCCATTTCCACATAGCTCGGCAGCTCGGTACGGCCGCGCACGCCGCCAAACGCCGAACCGCGCCAGACGCGGCCGGTGACCAACTGGAACGGGCGGGTGGCGATTTCCTGACCAGCACCGGCAACACCGATGATGACCGACT
Source organism: Pseudomonas sp. PB101 (assembly GCF_009764265.1). Taxonomy (GTDB): domain Bacteria; phylum Pseudomonadota; class Gammaproteobacteria; order Pseudomonadales; family Pseudomonadaceae; genus Aquipseudomonas. The sequence continues at coordinate 50,861 of NZ_RWIR01000077.1, read as the reverse complement.
CGCCCCAGCCTTTGTGGCAGCACTCCAGCGCCGCACGCATCAATTGCACGTTGCCAATGCACTCGAAGGAAAAATCGACACCGCCGTCAGTCATGTCGACGATGACTTCCTGAATCGGACGATCGAAGTCTTTCGGGTTGACGCAATCGGTTGCACCCAACTGCTTGGCGATCTCGAATTTGGCCGGGTTGATGTCGATGGCGATGATGCGCGCTGCCTTGGCTTTCACGGCACCAATCACTGCCGACAGACCGATGCCGCCTAGGCCGAAAATGGCCACGGTATCACCCGGTTTCACCTTGGCGGTGTTGAGCACTGCACCGATCCCGGTAGTGACGCCGCAGCCCAGCAGGCAGACTTTTTCCAGCGGCGCTTCCTTGGCAATTTTGGCCACGGAGATTTCCGGAAGCACGGTGTACTCGGAGAAGGTCGAAGTACCCATGTAGTGGAAAATCGTTTCGCCCTTGTAGGAAAAACGCGAAGTACCGTCGGGCATCAAGCCTTTGCCCTGGGTTGCGCGAATCGCCTGACAGAGGTTGGTTTTGCCCGACAGGCAGAATTTGCACTGGCGGCATTCCGGGGTGTACAGCGGGATCACATGGTCGCCGACCGCAACAGAGGTCACGCCTTCGCCGATGGCCTCGACAATCGCACCACCTTCATGGCCGAGGATCGACGGGAAGATGCCTTCCGGGTCGGCGCCGGACAAGGTGTAGGCATCGGTATGGCAGACACCGGAGGCCACCACACGCAGCAAGACTTCGCCAGCCTTGGGCATGGCGACATCCACTTCAACGATTTCGAGGGGCTTCTTGGCCTCGAAGGCAACGGCGGCGCGCGACTTGATCATGGTGAGTCTCCAGTGAATAAAAACGAGACAGGGAGTGTAATACATGGCTCAACGATGAATAATCGATGCAAATGCAAAATATTATTGCCGCACAGGGATAATCATTGATGTCCGAAAATCGCTGGGAAGGGATCGACGAGTTTGTCGCCGTTGCCGAATGCAGTCAGTTCACTGCGGCGGCGGAACGCCTGGGGGTTTCTTCCTCACACGTCAGTCGACAAATCGTACGCCTGGAAGAGCGTTTGCAGACTCGCCTGCTCTATCGCAGTACCCGGCGCGTCACACTGACTGAAGCCGGGCAAACCTTTCTGCAACACTGCCAGCGCCTGCAGGACGGACGCGAAGAGGCATTGCGCGCAGTGGGCGACTTGACCAGCGAACCCAAAGGCATGCTGCGCATGACCTGCGCCGTGGCTTATGGCGAACGCTTCATCGTGCCGCTGGTGACGCGGTTCATGGGGTTGTATCCGCAACTGCGCATTGATATCGAACTGACCAACCGGCAACTCGACCTGGTCCATGAAGGCCTCGATCTGGCGATCCGCCTCGGGCGTTTGCAGGACTCACGACTTGTTGCCACCCGCCTCGCGCCGAGGCGAATGTTTCTCTGCGCATCACCCTCCTACCTTGAACGCTACGGCCGCCCGCACAGCCTGTCGGAGCTGAGCCGCCACAACTGCCTCATCGGCAGTTCGGACCTTTGGCAACTGGAGCAGAACGGGCGGGAATTTTCGCAAAGGGTGCAGGGAAACTGGCGTTGCAACAGTGGGCAAGCGGTTCTGGATGCCGCGCTGCAAGGCGTAGGACTGTGTCAGTTGCCGGACTATTACGTGTTGGAGCACTTGAAAAGCGGCGCGTTGATTTCGTTGTTGGAACCTCATCAACCGCCGAATACAGCGGTTTGGGCGCTGTATCCGCAACAGCGGCATTTGTCGCCGAAGGTGCGCAAGTTGGTGGATTTTTTGAAGGAGGGGTTGGCCGAGCGGCCCGAGTACGCCAATTAGCGACGATTGGCCCAACGCTGGCGCAACCATTCAAGGTCTTCAGGACGCGTAACCTTGAGGTTATCGGAGCGCCCTTCGATCAGGCGTGGTGCCAAACCGGCCCATTCCATGGCCGAGGCTTCATCGGTCACCAGTGCATCCGCCACCAGGCTGTCCGCCAAAGCCCGATGCAACGCCCCGAGACGAAACATCTGCGGCGTGTAGGCCTGCCAGATCACGCTGCGATCCACGGTTTCGACCACACGACCGTGTTTGTCGACCCGTTTGAGCGTATCCCGTGCCGGAACCGCCAACAAACCACCGACCGGATCATCCGCCAGTTCGCCCAACAATTTATCGAGATCATCACGGGCCAGATTCGGCCGTGCGGCATCGTGAACCAGTACCCAATCCTCATCATCAGCGCCCTGCGCATGCAGGTGCAGCAAGGCATTGAGCACCGACCCTGAACGTTCGGAACCGCCCTCGACCCGGGCAATGCGCGGGTCACTGGCACACGCCAGGTTTGGCCAATAAGGATCGTCGACAGCGACACTGACCACCAGGCCTTTCAGAGCAGGATGATCGAGGAAACAGCCGAGGCTGTGTTCGAGAATAGTGCGCCCGCCCAGTTGCAAGTATTGCTTGGGACGGTCCGCGGCCATACGGGCACCGACGCCCGCGGCAGGAATCACGGCCCAGAAGGCCGGCAACGAATTAATCATTGGGCCAACTGGTAAAGGGTTTCACCGTCCTTGACCATGCCCAACTCATGGCGAGCCCGTTCTTCAACGGTCTCCATGCCCTTTTTCAACTCACTGACTTCGGCGTCCATCACCCGATTACGTTCCAGCAAGGCCTGGTTCTCAGCCTGCTGATCCGCAATCTGCTGAGTCAACTCGGCCACTTGCGCCAAGCTGCCATTTCCCACCCACAGGCGGTACTGCAGGCCAGCCAGCAACAAAAGCAGGATGAGGAACAACCAATTGGGACTGCGCATCGAATATCAGGTATCCAGTGAAAAAAGACAGCCATGCCAAACGTGAAGCTTCTGATAGCACGAAGCCTGGAAGAACCAGGCTTGTGCTGATAAGGCATCAGATTAGTGGCAAAAACGTCGCTGGAGCGATTTTTCCGACACAATCCGGTGTCTTTTTTACCATGTACTGCTTAGCCGCGGAATTCGCCGCGACCGTTGTACTTGGCTTTACCATTCAACTGCTCTTCGATACGCAGCAGTTGGTTGTACTTGGAAACGCGGTCGGAACGGCACAGGGAGCCGGTCTTGATCTGGCCAGCCGAGGTGCCCACGGCCAGGTCGGCAATGGTCGAATCTTCGGTTTCGCCGGAGCGATGCGAGATCACGGCGGTGTAACCGGCAGCCTTGGCCATCTGGATGGCTTCCAGGGTTTCGGTCAGGGTGCCGATCTGGTTGAACTTGATCAGGATCGAGTTGGCGATCTTTTTATCGATGCCTTCTTTCAGGATCTTGGTGTTGGTCACGAACAGGTCGTCGCCGACCAGTTGGACTTTCTCGCCGATCTTGTCGGTGAGGATCTTCCAGCCAGCCCAGTCGGACTCGTCCAGGCCATCTTCGATGGAGATGATCGGGTAACGCTCGGTCAGGCCTTTGAGGTAGTCAGCGAAGCCTTCGGCGGTGAACACCTGGCCTTCGCCGGACAGGTTGTACTTGCCGTCTTCGTAGAATTCGCTGGCCGCGCAGTCCAGGGCCAGGGTCACGTCGGTGCCCAGCTTGTAACCGGCGTTGGCAACGGCTTCGGAGATCACTTTCAGTGCGTCTTCGTTGGAAGCCAGGTTCGGCGCGAAACCACCTTCGTCACCAACGGCAGTGCTCAGGCCACGAGCCTTCAGCACGGCTTTGAGGTGGTGGAAAATCTCGGTGCCCATGCGCAGACCTTCCGAGAAGGACTTGGCGCCAACCGGCTGAACCATGAACTCCTGGATGTCGACGTTGTTATCGGCGTGCTCGCCACCGTTGATGATGTTCATCATCGGAACCGGCATCGAGTAGACACCCGGGGTGCCGTTCAGGTTGGCGATGTGAGCGTACAACGGCAGGTCCTGGTCCTGTGCTGCTGCCTTGGCCGCGGCCAGGGAAACGGCGAGGATCGCGTTGGCGCCCAGGGAACCTTTGTTTTCAGTGCCGTCGAGCTTGATCATTGCCAGATCGAGCGCTTTCTGGTCGCTTGGGTCCATGCCTTTCAACAGGTCGCGGATCGGACCGTTGATATTGCCTACGGCCTTCAGGACGCCCTTGCCCAGGTAACGGCTCTTGTCGCCATCACGCAGCTCGAGCGCTTCACGCGAGCCAGTGGAAGCACCGGACGGCGCGCAGGCACTGCCGATGATGCCGTTGTCGAGAAGCACGTCCGCTTCCACGGTGGGATTGCCACGGGAGTCGAGAACTTCACGACCTTTGATGTCGACGATTTTAGCCATTGTTGTAAACACTCCAAAGTTGACGAAAACGCTTACTGCTCGATTTTATAACTTGAGGTCACACTTGTAGGAGCCGGCTTGCTGGCGATAGCGTCCTTACGGACCCATCGCCAGCAAGCCGGCTCCTACAGTCGGATTTCGATGTTACGCGGTTTCTACCGTCGGAAAACTCTTCACCAGTTCGTCCAAAGCTTTGAGCTGGGCCAGGAATGGCTCCAGTTTGTCCAGGCGCAAGGCGCAAGGACCGTCGCATTTGGCGTTGTCCGGATCCGGGTGGGCTTCCAGGAACAGGCCGGCCAGCGACTGGCTCATGCCGGCCTTCGCCAGGTCGAGGACCTGGGCGCGACGACCGCCGGCGGAATCGGCGCGACCACCAGGCATTTGCAGCGCGTGGGTCACGTCGAAGAACACCGGGTATTCGAACTGCTTCATGATGCCGAAGCCGAGCATGTCGACGACCAGGTTGTTGTAGCCGAAGCTCGAACCACGCTCGCAGAGGATCAACTGATCGTTACCCGCTTCCACACACTTGTTCAGGATGTGCTTCATTTCCTGAGGCGCGAGGAACTGGGCTTTCTTGATGTTGATCACTGCGCCCGTTTTGGCCATCGCGACCACAAGGTCGGTCTGGCGCGACAGGAAGGCCGGCAACTGGATGATGTCGCAGACTTCAGCGACGACCGCGGCCTGATCAGGCTCGTGGACGTCGGTGATGATCGGCACGCCGAAGGCTTGCTTGATGTCCTGGAAGATGCGCATGCCTTCTTCCAGGCCAGGACCACGATAGGAGGTCACAGAAGACCGGTTGGCCTTGTCGAAACTGGCCTTGAACACGTAAGGGATACCGAGCTTTTCGGTGACCTTCACATACTCTTCGCAAACCTGCATGGCCATGTCACGGCTTTCCAGCACGTTCATGCCACCGAACAGCACCATGGGTTTGTCGTTGGCAATCTCGATGTCGCCGACGCGGATGATCTTCTGTGCCATCGGGGGTTACGCCTTCTTCTGGTGTTGAGTCAACGCTGCCTTGACGAAACCGCTGAACAGCGGGTGACCGTCGCGTGGCGTCGAGGTGAACTCAGGGTGGAACTGGCAAGCGACGAACCATGGGTGATCCGGTGCTTCAACCACTTCAACCAGTGCGCCATCACCGGAGCGCCCGGAGATCTTCAAACCGGCTTCCATGATTTGCGGCAGCAGGTTGTTGTTCACTTCGTAGCGGTGACGGTGACGCTCGACAATCACGTCCTTGCCGTAGCAACCGTGAACCAGGGAACCTGGCTCCAGCAGGCAATCCTGTGCACCCAGGCGCATGGTGCCGCCCAGATCGGAAGTTTCGGTACGGGTTTCGACGGCGCCGGTGGCATCTTCCCACTCGGTGATCAGACCCACGACCGGGTGACCGCTTGCACGATCGAACTCGGTGGAGTTGGCGTCTTTCCAGCCCATGACGTTACGAGCGAACTCGATAACGGCCACTTGCATGCCCAGGCAGATACCCAGGTATGGAACCTTGTTTTCGCGAGCGTATTGCACGGCGGTGATCTTGCCTTCAACGCCACGCAGACCGAAGCCGCCAGGCACCAGGATGGCGTCGACACCCTCGAGCAGAGCAGTGCCCTGGTTCTCGATGTCTTCGGAATCGATGTAGCGCAGATTGACCTTGGTACGGTTGCTGATCCCGGCGTGGCTCATCGCTTCGATCAGCGACTTGTAGGCGTCCAGCAGCTCCATGTACTTGCCGACCATGGCGATGGTGACTTCGTGCTCAGGGTTGAGCTTGGCGTCGACCACGGCTTCCCACTCGGACAGGTCGGCACCGCCGCATTGCAGGCCGAAACGCTCGACGACGAAATCGTCCAGGCCCTGGGAGTGCAGGATGCCCGGGATCTTGTAGATGGTGTCGGCGTCTTCCAGCGCGATCACCGCACGTTCTTCAACGTTGGTGAATTGCGCGATCTTGCGGCGCGAAGACACATCGATCGGGTGATCGGAGCGGCAGACCAGCACGTCCGGCTGCAGGCCGATGGAACGCAACTCCTTGACCGAGTGCTGGGTTGGCTTGGTCTTGGTTTCGCCGGCAGTGGCGATGTACGGCACCAGTGTCAGGTGCATCAGCATCGCGCGCTTGGCACCGACTTCGAAACGCAGTTGGCGGATCGCCTCGAGGAACGGTTGCGACTCGATGTCACCCACGGTGCCACCGATCTCGACCATTGCCACGTCGGCGTCGCCAGCACCCTTGATGATGCGGCGCTTGATTTCGTCGGTGATGTGCGGGATCACCTGGATGGTTGCACCCAGGTAGTCACCACGGCGCTCTTTGCGCAGCACGTGCTCGTAGACACGGCCGGTGGTGAAGTTGTTGTTCTGGGTCATGGTCGTGCGGATGAACCGCTCGTAGTGGCCCAGGTCCAGGTCGGTCTCGGCGCCGTCGTGGGTGACGAACACTTCACCGTGCTGGAACGGGCTCATGGTGCCCGGGTCGACGTTGATGTACGGGTCCAGCTTCAGCATGGTGACCTTAAGTCCCCGCGCCTCCAGGATGGCCGCCAATGATGCCGATGCAATGCCTTTCCCCAATGAAGAAACAACACCGCCCGTGACGAATATGTAGCGCGTCATGAAAAACCCTAGAAGTCTGCGTTAAAGCGGTCCGAGCCGCCGGGGAAAGCGAAGGAAGGCCGAAGCCCCCGATCACCTGCATTAATCACAGTGCACCTTTCAAAAAAACCGCCGCGTTGGGACAGACCGGGAAATGAATCACCGGTTCGTTGCTCGCTACACATTTTTTGGAATCGCCCAGCAAAGACTGCTTGGTAATCGGCAACTCCTGCAATTCAGGCGAATCCACAGAAGTTGTATCAAGAAGGGAGCGTAGTCTACCGGAAAGCCCCTTTCAGCTCAAACCTTGATCTTCGTTCAGTGGCTGCCAATGCAAATGCCAGTCGCCGATCGCACCACCATCGAGCCCCTTGAGGTTCGCTACCGCCAGCAATTGGCCGTCTTTGTAGAGCAGCGGCAATCTGCCGCGCACGAAGGACGGTACAGCGTTTTCATTGAGCAAACGTTTCAGGTCCCGATGCCCGCGGTTCGGCAAACCCATTACCTCACCGCCTTCACGATAGCGGATCTGCACCGGGCCATCGGGGATTTTGCCGCTGAGCGTGAGCACGCCGTTGCCTGGCAACACCAGCGGCAGAGCGGGGTCCAGCCATGTTCCTGCAACGGGCAATGGATTCAGCCAGGCACCGGACACCCACCAGACTCGTCCGCCGGCCCGATGCAACTCGCCCTGCGCCAAGCGCCAGATCGGTCGGGCATCACCGGTGGCATCACGCAAATCTTCCCAACCCGACCAGTGGTCACTGTCCGGCATTCGCGTGCGTGGTTCCAACCAGCGACTGATTGCATTTCGCTGGCGTGCGACCGAGAGTTTCTCCAGTGCTGCCAGCTCCAGAGACGGCAAGCCCAGCCAATCGAAATCACTGACCGTGCTCGCCAGACTCAAATCGATGTCCGCCAGATCATCGAGCAATGCCTGCGCCTCACTCAAGTGCGCAGCGCTGCGAGCCATGGTCGCCACCGCTTGCGGCCAGCGCGAGGCCAACGCAGGAAACACCTGATGTCGCAGGTAGTTGCGCGAGTACTGCCGATCCTCGTTCGAAGGATCTTCGACCCAGCTCAAGCCTTGCTCGCTGGCATAAGCCTCCAGTTCAGCCCGTGTGACATCAAGCAATGGCCGCAGCAGATGACCCTTGCCCAACGGACGCTGACGCGGCATTCCCGACAGCCCGCGCACACCGGCCCCACGCAGCAATCGAAACAGCAGGGTTTCCGCCTGATCGTCGCGGTGCTGGGCCGTCAGCAGCACTTCGTTGGCCTGAACGGTTTCAGTGAAGGCGTGATAGCGCGCATCCCGGGCTGCACGTTCAAGGCTGGCGCCCGGTTGCACCTGCACGCGAACGACTTGCAGCGGCACGCCCAGCGCAGCGCACACGGAACGACAATGTTCCGGCCACGCATCGGCCGCGGCTTGAAGGCCGTGATGGACATGGATGGCGTTGAGCGTCGGCAGGGATTGGGTTTTGGCGAGGTGTGCAAGAAGGTGCAGCAGGACGGTGGAGTCGAGGCCGCCGGAGAAGGCGATGTGCCAAGCGGTGGCGTTGCGCCACGACTTCAGATTCAGCAAGAGTCTGGAAGGCAAATCAATTCCGGGCCGATCCATATCTTTCCCTTTGCACAAATCAAATGTGGGAGCGAGCTTGCTCGCGATAGCGGTAGAACAGCCAACATGTTTGTTGAATGTTAAACCCTCATCGCGAGCAAGCTCGCTCCCACATGGGTACAGCGAGATCCGATTACAGACCGTAGCTCATCAGGCGATCATAACGGCGCTTGAGCAGCGCATCGTTGTCGAACTTCTTGAGCATCGCCAGTTGCGAGCTCAGCTCGGCGCGGATCGACGCGGCTGCAGTGGCGGGGTCACGGTGCGCGCCGCCCAATGGCTCGCCAATCACCTTGTCCACGATACCCAGGCCTTTGAGGCGCTCGGCGGTGATGCCCATCGCTTCAGCGGCATCCGGCGCTTTTTCGGCGGTTTTCCACAGAATCGAAGCACAACCTTCCGGCGAGATCACCGCGTAGGTCGAGTACTGCAGCATGTTCAACTGGTCGCAGACGCCGATCGCCAGTGCACCGCCGGAACCACCTTCACCGATCACGGTGGCGATGATCGGGGTTTTCAGGCGGGCCATGACTCGCAGGTTCCAGGCAATCGCTTCGCTCTGGTTGCGCTCTTCAGCGTCGATGCCAGGGTAGGCGCCCGGGGTGTCGATGAAGGTCAGGATCGGCATCTTGAAACGTTCGGCCATTTCCATCAGGCGACAAGCCTTGCGGTAGCCTTCCGGACGCGGCATGCCGAAGTTGCGGCGAACCTTCTCGCGCACTTCACGGCCTTTCTGGTGACCGATGATCATCACCGGCTTGTCGTCCAGACGGGCGATACCGCCAACGATGGCAGCGTCGTCGGAGAAGTGACGGTCACCGTGCAGTTCGTCGAACTCGGTGAAGATGTGTTCGATGTAGTCCAGGGTATACGGACGTTTCGGGTGACGCGCCAGACGTGCGATCTGCCAGCTGGTCAGCTTGCCGAAGATGTCTTCGGTCAGCGTCTTGCTCTTGTCCTGCAGGCGGGAGATCTCATCGCCGATATTCAGCGAATTGTCATTACCGACCAAGCGCAACTCTTCGATCTTGGCTTGCAGGTCGGCGATCGGCTGTTCGAAATCTAGAAAATTCGGGTTCATAGGCGTCCGTCTTGGGTCGAGTCCCAAGGGTTCTTGGGCCGGCCGGTTGTCTATTCGCGCCCTACCTTAAGGGACAGGCGCGTTGAGGTCGAGATTAAAAATTCAGGTCAAGGTCAGGGCAATCTGCTGGCACTGACCGTCAACGGTATTGGAGGAAGACGTTGTCTCGCCCGAACTGGTCACGCAGGGCTTGAATCAACGCATCCGCCGGATCGATTCGCCAGCCTTCGCCGAACTGCAACATGGCCTTCGCATCGGGGCTGGTGTAGTCCATGGTGACCGGGCACGCGCCGCGATGACGCTTCAACAATTCACCCAGCCAGCGTAGCTGATCGCCCTTGAGGTCCTTGGCATGCAACTTCAGGCGCAGGCTTTCGGCCAGGTTGGTGCGCGCATCTTCCATGCTCATCACCCGCTTGACCCGTAGCTTCAGGCCGCCGGAGAAGTCGTCATTGCTGACTTCGCCTTCGACCACCACCATGGCGTCGGTCTGCAACAGCGACTGCGCCGCATGGAACGACTCGGAAAACAGCGAGGCCTCGATCCGCCCGGAGCGGTCGTCAAGGGTGATGAACCCCATCTTGTCGCCCTTTTTGTTCTTCATGACCCGCAAGGCGATGATCATCCCGGCGACAGTCTGGGTATCGCGCGCCGGCTTGAGATCGATGATGCGCTGGCGGGCGAAACGACGGATTTCACCCTCGTATTCGTCGATCGGGTGACCGGTCAGGTACAGGCCGAGGGTGTCTTTCTCCCCTTTCAGGCGTTCCTTGAGGGTCAGTTCCTTGGCTTTGCGGTGATTGGCGTAGACGTCGGCGTCTTCTTCGACGAACAGACCGCCAAACAGGTCGGAGTGACCGCTGTCCTGGGTGCGCGCGGTCTGTTCGGCCGCCTTGATCGCTTCTTCCATGGCCGTCAGCAGCACCGCGCGATTGCGGTCGATGTTGGCCTGGTAGGCTTTCTGCTCATCGTGGAAATACGGCCCGAGGCGATCGAGCGCACCGCTGCGGATCAAACCGTCGAGGGTGCGCTTGTTGATGCGCTTGAGGTCGACCCGTGCGCAGAAATCGAACAGATCCTTGAACGGGCCTTTCAGGCGCGCTTCAGTGATCGCCTCGACCGGGCCCTCACCCACGCCCTTGATTGCGCCCAGGCCGTAAATGATCCGGCCTTCGTCGTTCACCGTGAACTTGAATTCGGAGGTGTTCACGTCCGGCGCGTCGAGACGCAGCTTCATCGTGCGCACTTCTTCGATCAAGGTCACGACCTTGTCGGTGTTGTGCATATCCGCCGACAATACCGCGGCCATGAACGGCGCCGGGTAATGGGTTTTCAGCCACGCGGTCTGGTACGACACCAGGCCATAGGCGGCGGAGTGGGATTTGTTGAAGCCGTAGCCGGCGAATTTTTCCACCAGGTCGAAAATGTTACCGGCGAGGTCGGCGTCGATATTGTTGGTCGCGCAACCTTCAATGAAACCGCCACGCTGCTTGGCCATTTCCTCGGGTTTTTTCTTACCCATGGCTCGACGCAGCATGTCCGCACCACCGAGGGTGTAACCGGCCATGACCTGGGCAATCTGCATCACCTGTTCCTGATACAGGATGATGCCGTAAGTCGGCGCCAGTACTGGCTTGAGGCCTTCGTACTGGTAGTCCGAGTGCGGGTACGCCAATTCGGCGCGGCCGTGCTTACGGTTGATGAAGTCGTCAACCATGCCCGATTGCAGCGGGCCCGGACGGAACAGCGCCACCAGTGCGATCAAGTCTTCCAGGCAGTCGGGCTTGAGCTTTTTGATCAGCTCCTTCATGCCGCGCGATTCAAGCTGGAACACCGCTGTGGTTTCGGCTTTCTGCAGCAGCGTGTAGGTCGGTTTGTCGTCCAGCGGGATGAACGCGATATCCAGCGGCGGCTCGTTGACCTTGGCGCGCTCGCGGTTGATGGTTTTCAGCGCCCAGTCGATGATCGTCAGGGTCCGCAGGCCGAGGAAGTCGAACTTCACCAGGCCGGCAGCCTCAACGTCATCCTTGTCGAACTGGGTTACCAGGCCGTCACCGGCCTCGTCGCAATAGATCGGCGAAAAGTCGGTGAGCTTGGTCGGCGCGATCACCACACCACCGGCGTGCTTGCCGACGTTACGCACAACGCCTTCGAGCTTGCGCGCCATTTCCCAGATTTCCGCGGCTTCTTCATCGACCTTGATGAAGTCGCGCAGGATCTCTTCCTGCTCGTAGGCCTTTTCCAGGGTCATGCCGACTTCGAACGGGATCATCTTCGACAGACGATCCGCCAGCCCGTAGGACTTGCCCTGCACCCGCGCCACGTCGCGGACCACAGCCTTGGCGGCCATGGAACCGAAGGTGATGATCTGGCTCACCGCATTGCGGCCGTATTTCTCGGCCACGTAGTCGATTACCCGGTCACGACCGTCCATGCAGAAGTCGACGTCGAAGTCGGGCATGGAGACCCGTTCCGGGTTGAGGAAACGTTCGAACAGCAGGTCATATTCCAGCGGGTCGAGGTCGGTGATCTTCTGCACATAGGCCACCAGCGACCCGGCACCCGATCCACGGCCTGGACCTACCGGCACGCCGTTGTTCTTGGCCCACTGGATAAAGTCCATCACGATCAGGAAGTAACCGGGGAAGCCCATCTGGATGATGATATCCAGCTCGAAATTCAGCCGGTCGACATAGACCTGACGCTTGGCCTCGTAGTCTTCGGTGGTGTCTTTGGGCCACAGTACTGCAAGCCGTTCCTCCAGGCCGTCGAACGAGACCTTGCGGAAGTATTCGTCGATGGTCATGCCATCGGGGATCGGGAAGTTGGGCAGGAAGTGCGTGCCCAGCATCACTTCGATATTGCAGCGCTTGGCGATCTCGACGGTATTTTCCAGCGCCTCGGGAATGTCGCTGAACAGCTCGGCCATTTCATCGGCGCTTTTGAGGTACTGCTGATCGCTGTAGTTCTTCGAACGCCGCGGATCGTCGAGGGCGCGGCCTTCGCCGATGCAGACGCGGGTTTCGTGGGCGGCGAAGTCTTCCTGCTTGATGAAGCGCACATCGTTGGTCGCCACCAGCGGCGCACCAAGCTTCTCGGCCAGCGCCACGGCGCCGTGCAGTTGTTCTTCATCGTTGGGGCGGCTGGTGCGCTGGATTTCCAGGTAGAAACGATCCGGAAACACGTCCATCCATTCGCGGGCCAGGGTTTCGGCCTCGGCGGGGTTGCCGCTGAGCATGGCCTGGCCGATCTCGCCCTCCTTGGCCGCCGACAGCATGATCAAGCCGGCGTTGGCTTCAGCCACCCATTCGCGCTCGATGATGACCGCGCCATTGCGCTGACCATCGATAAAGCCGCGGGAAATCAGCTCGGTGAGGTTGCGATAGCCTTCGGCGTTCATCACCAGCAGGCTGATCCGGCTCAGCGGGTTGTCCGGATCCTTGTTCGACAGCCACAGGTCGGCGCCGCAGATCGGCTTGATCCCGGCACCCATGGCGTTTTTATAGAATTTGACCAGGGAACACATGTTGTTCTGGTCGGTGACCGCCACGGCAGGCATGTTCATGCCGACCAGGGTCTTGACCAGCGGTTTGATCCGCACCAGACCGTCGACCAGGGAGTATTCAGTGTGCAGGCGTAGGTGAACGAATGAAGCCGGCATAGTGATCCTGTCTGTGAACGTGAAAACAACAAGGCCCGGATTGTACCGGGCCTTGAGTAAAACATCAGCCTTGCGACTAACTCTCGATCAATCCTTCGCGAGCCTCATACGCCAGCCGCACAGGGGCAAACGAACGCCGATGAATCGGGGTCGGCCCAAGCCGTGCCAGCGCTTCCAGATGAACGGGCGTCGGGTAGCCTTTATGCCCGCCGATGCCGTAACCCGGGTAGATCAATTCGAACGCAGCCATTTCACGATCACGGCTGACCTTGGCCAGGATCGATGCGGCGGCGATGGCGGGAACCTTGCTATCGCCCTTGACCACGGCCTCGGAGCGCATCGGCAGTTTCGGGCAACGGTTGCCGTCGATCATCGCCAGCTTCGGCTGGACATGCAGCCCGGCGATCGCACGCTGCATGGCCAGCATGGTGGCGTGCAGGATATTGAGTTCATCGATCTCTTCGACTTCGGCGCGAGCGATGCACCAGCTCAGGGCCTTTTCGCAGATTTCGTCGTAGAGCTTTTCGCGGCGAGCCTCGGTGAGTTTCTTCGAGTCGTTCAGGCCCAGGATCGGGCGGTTCGGATCAAGGATCACCGCCGCCGTCACCACGGCGCCACAAAGCGGGCCGCGACCGACTTCATCGACGCCGGCAACCAATTCTTCGACTTCAGCGACCAAGGTGAAATCCAGCCCCATTTGCATGTTCGTTTTACTCACTGTACTTGGCCGATCAGGTTCAGCACTGCATCCGCAGCCTGGTTGGAGGCGTCCAGACGCAAGGTCCGGTGAATCTCGTCAAAGCCGCGGGTCTGCTCTTCCCCACCCTCGATCAACGGCGACAAGGTCTGGGCCAGCGCTTCGACCGTCGCATCGTCTTGCAACAACTCGGGCACCAACAGGCGCTGGGCCAACAGGTTCGGCAGCGAAACATACGGACTCTTGACCATGCGCTTGAGAATCCAGAACGTCAGCGGCGCCAGACGGTAGGCGACCACCATCGGCCGCTTGTACAGCAGCGCCTCAAGGGTTGCGGTGCCGGAAGCAATCAGCACCGCATCGCACGCGGCCAGGGCCAGATGGGACTGGCCGTCGAGCAGGGTCAATGGCAGATCGCGACCGGCCAACAGCTCTTCAAGCTGTGCGCGACGCTGCGCATTGGCGCACGGGACCACAAACCGCACCCCCGGACGCAACGCCCGCAGGCGCTGCGCAGTATCGAAAAACAACGCGCCGAGCCGGCCGACTTCACCGCCACGGCTGCCAGGCATCAACGCCACCAGCGGCCCGTCAGGCAAACCGAGTTCGGCCCGCGCAGCGGCGCGATCGGCTTGCAGGGGGATGGCATCAGCCAGGGTATGGCCGACGAACCGCACCGGCACGCCTTTTTCTTCGTAGAATTTGGCTTCGAACGGGAACAGCGTGAGCATCAGGTCGCAGCCTTCGCGAATCTTCAGCACGCGTTTCTGCCGCCAGGCCCAGACCGACGGGCTGACGTAATGCACGGTCTTGATGCCGGCCTGACGCAGCTTGAGTTCGATATTGAGGTTGAAGTCCGGCGCATCGATACCGATGAACACATCAGGCTTTGCGGCGATCAGGTCGGCTACCAGCTTCTTGCGCCGTGCCAGCAGTTCGCGCAGACGGCCCAGCACTTCCACCAGGCCCATGACGGACAGGCGTTCCATCGGAAAGTACGAGGTCAGGCCTTCAGCCTGCATCAGCGGACCGCCGACTCCAATGAATTCGACGGCAGGGTGACGAGCCTTGAGCGCGCGCATGAGGCCCGCACCCAGAATGTCACCGGAAGCCTCACCCGCTACCAGCGCAATACGCAGATTGACCATGGTCAGCGAGTGATGCCGCGAGTCGAAGACTGGATGGAGTCGCGGAACACCGCCACTTCAGGGTATTGGGCGGACGGCTCTGCCAGTTCGGCGAGCGCCTGTTCCACGGTCAGGCCCTGGCGGTAAACCACCTTGTAGGCACGACGCAGCGCGTGGATCGCCTCTTCGCTGAAACCGCGACGGCGCATGCCCTCGAAGTTCATGCTGCGGGCTTCGGCAGGGTTGCCAAACACCGTGACATACGCAGGAACATCCTTGCCGATCGCCGTCCCCATGCCGGAGAAGCTGTGGGCACCGATGTGGCAATACTGATGAACCAGGGTAAAACCGGAAAGAATGGCCCAGTCTTCCACGTGCACATGGCCCGCCAGGGCGGTGTTGTTCACCAGGATGCAGTGGTTGCCGATAACGCTGTCATGGCCGATGTGGGCATACGCCATGATCAGGTTGTGATCGCCCAGGGTCGTTTCCGAACGGTCCTGGATGGTGCCACGGTGAATCGTCACGCCTTCACGGATGACGTTGTGATCACCAATCACCAGGCGGGTTTCCTCGCCCTTGTACTTCAAGTCAGGCGTGTCTTCACCCACCGAGGAAAACTGGTAGATGCGGTTGTGCTTACCGATTCGGGTCGGGCCCTTGAGAATCACATGCGGCCCGATGACTGTCCCCTCGCCGATTTCCACACCTGCGCCGACGATCGACCACGGGCCGACCTCGACGCCGTCAGCCAGAACGGCTGTCGGATCGATGATTGCACGAGGGTCAATCAAACTCATAGCTTGCGTTCCGCGCAGATGATTTCAGCGGAGCAGACAGGCTTGCCATCGACCGAAGCCTGGCATTCGAACTTCCAGATCTGACGCTTGCAGCTGATGAACTTGGCTTCAAGGATCAACTGATCACCTGGCAGAACCGGCTGGCGGAAGCGCAGCTTGTCGGAACCGACGAAGTAATAAAGGGTGCCGTCGGCCGGTTTCACGTCGAGCATTTTGAAACCAAGGATCCCGGCAGCCTGAGCCATGGCTTCGATGATCAATACGCCCGGCATGATTGGATGCGCAGGGAAGTGACCATTGAAGAACGGTTCGTTGATGCTGACATTCTTGTAGGCACGAATGCGCTTGCCTTCAACATCCAGCTCCACTACCCGGTCCACCAACAGGAACGGGTAACGGTGAGGCAGGTATTCGCGAATCTCGTTGATGTCCATCATTTCGGGGGGAAGCCTATGTAAAGATTGGGGGCGCGCGACTGGCGCACGCTCCACTAGCAAATCAGGGACGCAGTCTAGCGGCTGCGCGCACTTGATATGGAAATGGTATCAGCCATCTGATGAAGCATTACCGTCAGGGGTCACTTCCCCTACTTGCTTTTCCAGCTGGCGCAGGCGCCGCGCGATGTCATCGAGCTGACGAATGCGTGCCGCGCTTTTGCGCCACTCGGCTGCCGGCTGCATGGCCGTACCGGAAGAATAGGCGCCTGGCTCGGTAATCGAGTGGGTCACCATGGTCATCCCGGTGATGAAAACGTTGTCGCAAATATCGATGTGTCCCACCAGGCCTACGCCACCGGCGAGCATGCAATGCTTGCCGATCCTGGTGCTGCCGGAGATCCCGACACAGGCCGCCATGGCGGTGTGATCACCGACCTGAACGTTATGGGCAATCTGGATCTGGTTATCGAGCTTCACGCCATTGCCGATGATGGTATCGGCCAACGCACCGCGGTCAATAGCGGTATTCACGCCAATTTCCACATCATCGCCGATCAGCACACCACCGATCTGGGCGATTTTCTGCCAGATACCCTTTTCGTTGGCAAAGCCAAAGCCTTCGCCGCCGAGCACCGCGCCGGACTGAATGACGACCCGCTTGCCGACACGAACGTCGTGATACAGGGTTACCCGCGGCGCGAGCCAGCCACCCTCACCCACCACGCTGCGAGCGCCGATGAAGCAGTGCGCGCCGACAGTCGTACCGGCTGCAACCTGTGCTCCGCTTTCGATCACCACAAAAGCGCCGATACTCGCCGCAGGATCGACTACCGCATCCGCCGCGATCACTGCCGTCGGGTGTATGCCGGCAGCAGCCTTGGGTTTTGGATCGAACAGGTGCGAAACACGCGCATAAGCCGCATACGGATCCGGCACCACCAGCACATCCCCGTCATGACCTTCGGCGTCAGCGGCCTTCAGCAACAGGGCTGCAGCCTGACTGCCTGCCAGGTACTTGCGGTATTGGGGATTTGCAAGAAAGCTCAACTGAGCTGGGCCAGCCTCCTGCAAGGTGGCTAGCCCAGTAATTGCTTTCTCGGGGTCGCCACGTAGCGTGGCGCCGAGGAACTCGGCCAGCTGGCCGAGCTTAATGGTCACGGTCATGGATTACTTCAGCTGATTCATGCGCTCGATAACCTGGCGAGTGATGTCGTACTGAGGTTTGACATCAATCACTGCGCCACGCTCGAAGACCAGGTCAAAAGCACCTTTCTTGATGACTTCTTCCACAGCGCTGTCCAGTTTCGGCTTGAGCTGCTTCAGCATTTCACGGTCGGCAACGGCTTTGGCTTCGTTCAGTTCCTTGGACTGGAACTGGAAGTCGCGGGCCTTTTGCTTGAATTCAAGCTCCAGACGCTCGCGCTCGCCTTGCTGCATTTTGTCGCCACCGGCCATCAGACGATCCTGAATGCCCTTGGCGCTGCTTTCCAGGGTTTTGAGCTTGGTCAGCTGAGGACCGAATTTCTTTTCGGCATCCACGGCGTATTTCTTGGCCGCGTCGGACTCCAGCAAAGCCATCTGATAGTTCAGAACTGCAATTTTCATGTCGGCAAATGCCGGACCAGCGACCAGTACGCTGGCCAGGAGAACCAATTGAGTCAACTTACGCACGATGCACTCCTACAAAATTCATTGTCATTATCTTGGGTCAGACGCTTAGAACGTCTGGCCGAGGGAAAATTGGAACACTTGAGTTTCGGCGTCATCCGGTTTCTTGACCGGCATGGCCAATGCGAAACTCAAAGGACCCAGTGCGGTGACCCAGGTCACACCCACACCAACAGAACTGGCCATGTTGCTCAGGCTAATGTCGTTGCACTTGGTGTTGGACTTCGTGCCATCAGCGTTTGTGGTATCCGAGCACGAGGAATCGAACACGTTACCCACATCCCAGAATACCGAGGTACGCAGGGAGCGTTGATCCTTGACGAACGGCAGAGGGAAGAGAACCTCCACACCGCCCTGGATCAGGACGTTGCCACCGAACGGCAGCGGATCCTGGTCGGGGTCTGTCGCTGTACCAGGGTTCTTGCCGGTACTTGGCGTACTGCGAGGACCCAGGGTGCTGTCCTTGAAGCCGCGTACCGAGTTGAAACCACCAGCATAGTAGTTTTCATAGAAAGGCAAACCGTCGGTCGAACCGTAGCCATCGCCATAACCCAGCTCGGTGTGCAGACGCATGGTGTAGTTCTCGCTCAATGGCTGGAACAACTGGCCACGGTAGTCGAGCTTGAAGAACGACAGGTCGCTGCCTGGAATCGTGGATTCCAGCACCAGGCTCTGGGAGTGACCACGGGTAGCAAGCACGCCCTTGTTCAGGGTGGACTCGGACCAACCGGCCGAAGCCTTGAAGTTCAGGTACTTGTCGCCTTCCTTGTTAACGAAGTCGAAAATCTCGTCAACGGTGTATACACCCGTCTTGATCTCATCCTGCTGCGCGGTCAGGCCAAAGGTCAGACGCGAAGTCTCGCTGATCGGGTAGCCGACGCTCACGCCAGCACCCAGGCTGTCCACGGCATAGCTCGCCACGTCGACATCGAGGTCGTCATAGTCGGTGGTGCGATAGAAAGCGTTGTAACCCAGGCTCACACCGTCGGCAGTCCAGTAGGGGTCGACATAACCGAAGTTGTAGCGGCTCTGGTATTCACTTTTGGTCAAGCCGACGCTGACCTTGTTACCGGTACCCAGGAAGTTGTTCTGAGTGATCGAACCACCGAGGATCAGGCCGGCGCTCTGGGCGAAACCGACGCTGGCGGTAATCGAACCGGAGGCTTGTTCTTCAACGCTGTAGTTGACGTCCACCTGGTCATCGACACCCGGTACGGCCGGGGTCTCGACGTTGACTTCCTTGAAGAAGCCCAGACGCTCCAGACGGGTCTTGGATTGATCGATCAGGTAGGTCGAAGCCCAGCCGCCTTCCATCTGACGCATTTCACGACGCAGCACTTCGTCTTCGGACTTGGTGTTGCCACGGAAGTTGATGCGGTTCACGTAGGCACGCTTGCCCGGATCGACCGCGAACAGGATGTCTACGGTGTGATCTTCATCGTGCGGTTGAGGCACGCCGTTGACGTTGGCGAAGGTATAACCTTCGTTACCCAGGCGACGGGTGATCAGCTCGGAGGTGGTGGTCATCAGCTTGCGCGAGAACACCTGGCCTTTTTGCACCAGCAGCAGGGACTTGACCTGGTCTTCAGGGACTTTCAGGTCGCCGCTGAGCTTGACGTCACGAACGGTGTACTTCTCGCCTTCGTTGACGTTGACGGTGATGTAGACGTGTTTCTTGTCCGGCGTGATGGACACCTGGGTCGAAGCGATATCCATGTTGATATAGCCACGGTCCAGGTAGTAGGAACGCAGGCGCTCCAGGTCACCGGAGAGTTTTTCACGGGCATACTTGTCGTCGTTCTTGAAGAACGACAACCAGTTGGTGGTCTTGAGTTCGAACAGGTCGATCAGGTCTTCATCGGGGAAGACCGTGTTGCCCACCACGTTGATGTGCTGGATGGCGGCAACGGTACCTTCGTTGATGTTGACCTTCAGGCCAACGCGGTTACGCGGCTGCGGCACCACTTCGGTATCGACGGTAGCCGAGTAGCGACCCTGGGCGACGTACTGGCGCTGCAGTTCGTTACGCACACCTTCAAGGGTCGCACGCTGGAAGATCTCGCCTTCGGCCAGACCGGATTGCTTGAGGCCTTTCATCAGGTCTTCGGTAGAGATCGCCTTGTTGCCTTCGATCTCGATACTGGCGACCGACGGACGCTCGACTACCGTGATGACCAGGACGTTGCCATCGCGGCCCAGCTGGATATCTTGAAAGAAACCGGTTTTGAACAACGCACGAGTGGATTCCACCAGGCGACGATCATCCGCCTGTTCACCGACGTTCAACGGCAAAGCACCAAAGACGCTACCCGCGGAGACCCGCTGGAGGCCATTGACGCGAATATCAGAGATAGTGAAGGACTCGGCGTGAACTTCGGCGATCATCAATACGGTGAGAACCGCAGTTAGCAGCAGACGTTTCATGAAGTCCTTTCTTATTCCAACTGGCAATAAACAAACTGCCGCAAAATGCGGCAGATTCGCAATTCAGCGACGTTACAGACGACCCAGATCATTGACCAAAGCAAGCAACATCACTCCGATCACCAAACTGATGCCGATCTGTATCCCCCAACCTTGCACCCGATCCGACAAGGGACGACCACGCGCCCACTCGATCAGATAAAACAACAAATGCCCCCCATCCAGCACAGGAATGGGCAGCAAATTCAGAACTCCCAGGCTAATACTCAGATAAGCAAGGAAATTCAGGAAATCAGCAACACCCGACTGGGCCGAAGCGCCCGCCACTTTAGCAATGGTTATCGGTCCACTCAAGTTTTTTACCGAGAGCTCGCCGAACAACATTTTCTTCAGCGAATCGAGGGTCAGGACGCTCATGGTCCAGGTGCGTCGAGCCCCCTCGC
This sequence comes from Pseudomonas sp. PB101, assembly GCF_009764265.1. GTDB lineage: Bacteria > Pseudomonadota > Gammaproteobacteria > Pseudomonadales > Pseudomonadaceae > Aquipseudomonas. The sequence goes on along the minus strand of NZ_RWIR01000077.1, from coordinate 29,999 downwards.
CAATCGCTGCCAATGGACCGTAACTGACCTCGCGGATCATCTCCGGCGGCCAATCCACCGCCTTCACCCCTGCCCCCAGGTAGCCGCTGGGTGACTTGCTCTCGCCGCGGGCGGCGAGCGTCACCGGGACGTCGATTTGAGCACCGTCACGCTCGACCCGCAGCATGATTTTGGTATCAGGATGCATACGCACGGTATCGACGACCTGCTGCCAGTCATCCAGCGTACGACCATCGAGCGCCAGCAAGCGGTCACCGGTCTTCAGGCCGGCAGCCTGGGCCGGGCCTTTCGGATCGAGCTCGGCCAGGACCGGCGGCAATGCCGGACGCCACGGGCGAATCCCCAGCGAATGAATCGGGTCGGGCTCGTCAGCCCCTTTGAGCCATTTATCCAGCGCAAGTTCACGAGGTGAATCGGCTGTGGAGCCCTGCTCGCGAACCATTATCTGCAACGAACCGCTTTCACCCAGGCGGCGAACCAACTGCAGATTCACGGCCGCCCAGCCAGTGGTCGCCTCGCCATCGATGGCGACGATTTCCTGACCGGGGCTCAAACCCGCCTTGGCCGCGATGCTGCCGGACTCGACAGCTCCGATGACCGGCCGCACCTGCTCGCTGCCGAGCATCGCCAATGCCCAGAAGAACACCAATGCCAGCAGGAAGTTGGCAATCGGCCCTGCCGCTACGATGGCAATGCGCTGACGAACGGATTTGCGATTGAAGGATTGATCGACCTGATCGAGCGGTACTTCACCTTCGCGCTCGTCGAGCATTTTCACGTAGCCGCCCAACGGAATGGCGGCAACGACAAATTCAGTGCCTTGCTTGTCGTGCCAGCGCAACAAAGGCATGCCGAAGCCTACGGAGAAGCGCAGCACCTTGACCCCACAGCGACGCGCGACCCAGAAATGGCCGAACTCGTGGAAGGTAACCAGCACACCCAGAGCGACCAGGGTGCCGACAATCATATAGAGCGCGCTCATCTACTTTCTCCGCAATCCTATCCGCCGCTGCCAGGCATTTACCGCCCGTGACGGCTCAACCATTGTCCGGCGAGCAATCGCGCCTTCGCGTCCGCCGTGAACACTGCCTCGAGATCATCCACCGCCACTACGGGCTCCAGACTCAGTACTTCCTCGATGATACTCGCGATTTCCGGGTAACGAACCCGTTCGTCGAGAAATGCCGCCACCGCTACTTCGTTTGCCGCATTGAGCATCGCCGGCGCACTGTTACCCGCCTCGGCCGCCTGACGGGCCAGACGCAGGCACGGGAAACGCTCTTCATCGGGCGCCTGGAAGTCCAGTCGCGCAATGGCGAACAGATCCAGCGGCGCCACACCCGAGTCGATCCGCTCCGGCCAGGCCAGGGCATTGGCGATGGGGGTGCGCATGTCCGGATTACCCAGCTGTGCCAGCACGGAACCATCGACATAGTCGACCAGCGAATGGATCACGCTTTGCGGGTGAATCACCACCTCGACCTGCGAAGGCCTGGCATCGAACAGCCAGCAGGCTTCGATCAGCTCAAGCCCCTTGTTCATCATGCTGGCCGAGTCTACGGAGATTTTTCGCCCCATGGACCAGTTCGGATGTGCGCACGCCTGATCAGGTGAAACATCCGCCAGCTCAGCCAAGGGCGTCTGACGGAACGGGCCGCCGGAAGCCGTCAGCAAAATCCGCCGTACGCCGACCGCCCCGAGACCACGGGCATAATCGTTCGGCATACACTGGAAAATCGCGTTGTGCTCGCTATCGATCGGCAGCAGCACCGAACCGCTTTTGCGCACCGCCTGCATGAACAGCGCGCCGGACATCACCAGCGCTTCCTTGTTGGCCAGGAGGATCTTTTTGCCAGCCTCGACCGCCGCCAGCGTCGGGCGCAATCCCGCCGCACCGACGATGGCCGCCATGACCGTATCGACTTCCGGATCGGCAGCGACCTGGCACAAACCGTCCTCACCCACCAGAACACGAGTCGAAAGACCCGCCGCACGCAGATCATCCTGCAAGGTGCGGGCAGCAGTGATCTGCGGCACGACAGCGAACCGCGGGACATGGCGCACGCACAATGCCAGCAACTCACTCAAGCGAGTGAAGCCGCTCAAGGCAAAGACCTGATAACGATCAGGATGGCGGGCGATGACGTCGAGCGTACTCAGGCCAATCGAGCCGGTCGCACCCAGAACGGTAATCTGTTGCGGGCGGCTCATGGGGCCGCCATCCACAACAGCACGGCAAATACCGGAATCGCTGCCGTCAGGCTGTCGATACGATCCAGCACACCACCGTGACCGGGAAGCAGATTACTGCTGTCCTTGATCCCGGACTGACGCTTGAACATGCTCTCAGTGAGGTCGCCCACCACGGAAATGAACACGATCAGCGCAGCGCAGATCAGCCCCTTGAACAACTCGGCCACCGTCCAGTCGCGTACAAAGGCAACGACCGTGGTAATGACCAGGCTCAGCGCCAGACCACCGTATACGCCTTCCCAGCTTTTACCCGGACTGACCTGCGGTGCAAGCTTGCGCTTGCCGAAAGCACGACCGGAGAAATAGGCGCCGATATCGGCACCCCAGACCAGTACCATCACCGCCATGATCAGCCAGTTACCCAGCGGATACTGCTTGATCTGCACCAGACCCTGCCAGGCCGGCAGGAGAATCAACAGGCCGATCACCAGCTTGGTCGCGGCACTGGACCAACGCTCGCTCGAGCGCGGATAGGTCAGCACCAGATACGTCGCCACCGCCCACCACAGCACCGAAGCGCCCAAGACCCACGGTGCGAGGCCGGGCAGGATGTACATGACGAACAGCATCAAGGCGACCACAGCGGCGTAGCCGACGCGAAAGGCCTGACCGGTGAAACCTGCCAGACGCGCCCACTCCCAGGCACCCAGGGTGACTACCAGCCCGATGAACAGTGCAAACCCGGAACCTTCAAGCAGGAAAAACCCGCACAGGGCAATCGGCAGCAGGATCAGTGCAGTGATGATTCGTTGTTTAAGCATTAAACCCGGGCTCCAGCCTCGACCTGCTCGCTCGTTTTACCGAAGCGGCGCTGGCGGGAAGCGTAATCGGCCAGCGCATTGCGCATGGCATCGTGTTTGAAGTCCGGCCAGAACAGGTCGGAGAAGTACAACTCGGCATAAGCCAGTTGCCAGAGCAGGAAGTTGCTGATGCGGTGCTCGCCACCGGTACGGATACACAGGTCCGGCAACGGCAGGTCGCCCGTGGCCAGGCAGGTCTGCAGCAGATCAGGCGTGATGTCTTCCGGACGCAGGTGTCCGGCCTGGACTTCCCGGGCCAGACGTTGCGCCGCTTGTGCGATATCCCACTGACCGCCGTAGTTGGCGGCGATCTGCAGGACAAAACGATTGGCACCGGCCGTCATGGCCTCGGCTTCGCGCATGGCGGCCTGCAACTCGGGATGAAACCGCGAGCGGTCACCAATGATGCGCAGGCTGATGTTGTTGTCGTTGAGGCGCTTGGCCTCACGACGCAGTGCCTTGAAGAACAGGTCCATCAAGGCACTGACCTCATCGGCCGGACGTTGCCAGTTCTCGCTGGAAAAGGCGAACAGGGTCAGCACCTCGACCTTGGCCTCGGCACAGACCTCAATGACCGCACGCACCGCATCCACGCCCGCTTTATGCCCGGCGACACCCGGCATAAAGCGTTTTTTCGCCCAGCGATTGTTCCCATCCATGATGATCGCGACATGGCGCGGCACCGCGGACGGTGCAGTCTGCTTGGTCTTGTCCATTAAAAACTCGACCCTTATACGGCCATCAGGTCTTTTTCTTTCTGCGCCAGGTTCGCGTCGATTTGAGCCACGAACTTCTTGGTCAGATCGTCGATCTCGCCAGTCGCACGACGCTCTTCGTCTTCGCTGATCTCTTTTTCCTTGACCAGATCCTTGAGCTGGCTGTTGGCGTCACGACGGATGTTGCGCACGGCAACACGGGCGTCTTCTGCGACGTCACGCGCCTGCTTGGTGAAGCCCTTGCGGGTTTCTTCGGTCAGGGCAGGCATGGAGATCAACAACAGTTCGCCGAGGTTGGTCGGGTTCAGGTTCAGACCCGCACTGCCGATCGCCTTGTCGACGGCACCCAGCATGTTGCGCTCGAAAGCCACGACTTGCAGGGTACGGGCGTCCTTGACGGTGATGTTGGCGACTTGCTTGATCGGGGTGTCGGAACCGTAGTACGGCACCATCACGCCTTCCAGGATGCTCGGGTGCGCCTGGCCGGTACGAATGCGGCCGAAGTTGTGCGTCAGCGATTCCACGGACTTCTGCATGCGCTCTTGAGCGTCTTTCTTGATTTCGTTGATCATTGTTGGCCTTCCTCGATCAGGGTTCCTTCAGCGCCGCCATGTACGATGTTCAGCAGGGCGCCGGGCTTGTTCATGTTAAACACGCGTAGTGGCATCTTGTGGTCGCGGCACAGGCAAATGGCCGTCAGATCCATCACGCCCAGCTTGCGATCCAGCACTTCATCGTAGGTCAGATGATCGAACTTCTCGGCATGCGGGTCTTTGAACGGGTCGGCGGTGTAGACGCCATCGACCTTGGTCGCCTTGAGCACGACATCGGCATCGATTTCGATGGCACGCAGGCAGGCAGCCGAATCCGTGGTAAAGAACGGGTTGCCGGTACCGGCCGCGAAAATCACCACGTCCTTGGAGTTCAAGTGACGCATGGCCTTGCGGCGATCATAGTGATCGGTCACGCCGACCATGGAAATAGCGGACATCACGATGGCCGAGATGTTGGCGCGCTCAAGGGCGTCGCGCATGGCCAGGGCGTTCATCACAGTGGCCAGCATGCCCATGTGGTCGCCGGTGACCCGATCCATGCCAGCCTTGCTCAGCGCTTCACCGCGGAACAGGTTGCCACCACCGATGACCAGACCGACCTGAACACCGATGCCGACCAGTTGGCCAACTTCCAATGCCATGCGATCCAGAACTTTCGGATCGATCCCGAACTCTTCCGAGCCCATCAGGGCCTCGCCGCTGAGCTTGAGTAGAATGCGTTTATAGCGAGCCTGATAACCACTGCCCTGCTGAGCCATTGCGAATCTCTCCTGCGGCGTATTTTAAAAATTCTTTGCGAGCTGTTTACAGCTGGCGTTCACTCTAGCGTGGCGCTGCTTCAGCGCCATCGGAACATGGCTTTGTAAGCCAGTTCCAAAGGGAAACCAATTAAAAATTGATGCCCCATCTGAAAAGAGGCTGCGCGCGTGAGCGGGCAGCCTCTTCTGGGCGACAGTTAAAAAACCGTCTTATTGCTTGGCGGCAGCCAGCTGGGCAGCAACTTCTTCAGCGAAGTTGTCCACTGGCTTCTCGATGCCTTCGCCTACTTTGAAGTAAGTGAAGGAAACGATTTCAGCGCCGGCTTTCTTGGCCAGGGCACCTACGGTGATTTCCGGGTTCATCACGAAGGCTTGCTCGACCAGGCTGGCTTCAGCCAGGAACTTGGTGATACGGCCGGCGATCATCTTCTCGACGATTTCAGCTGGCTTGCCTTTCATCTTGTCTTCGTTCAGGGTCAGGAAGACGCCCTTCTCGCGCTCGATGGCTTCTGGCGAAACCTGCGATGGCAGCAGGAACTCAGGGTTGCTTGCGGCCACGTGCATGGCGATCTCTTTGGCCAGCTGAACATCGCCGCCCTTGAGAACAACAGCAACACCGATCTTGTTACCGTGCAGGTAGGTGCCGACAACGTCGCCCTCTACGCGTACCAGGCGACGGATGTTGACGTTTTCGCCAACTTTGGCCACCAGGGCTTCACGAGCCGATTCCTGAGCGGCGATCAGCGGAGCTGCGTCGGTCAGTTTTTCGTCGAAGGCTTTTTCTACGCTGGCAGCAACGAAGTTCTTGAAGTCGTCTTGCAGGGCCAGGAAGTCGGTCTGCGAGTTGACTTCCAGCAGCACGGCTGCCTTGTCGTCAGCCTTGATGGCGATAGCGCCTTCAGCGGCAACGTTGCCGGCTTTCTTGGCAGCCTTGATAGCGCCCGAAGCACGCATGTCATCAATGGCTTTTTCGATGTCGCCGCCAGCCTTTTCCAGGGCTTTCTTGCAATCCATCATGCCTTCGCCGGTACGCTCGCGCAGTTCTTTGACCAACGCTGCAGTAATTGCTGCCATTTTAAAATTCCTCTTGGATAGGTTTTCAACCATTCCACCCGATCGAACGGGCGATCAATTCTTCCCGAACCACCCTTGTTAGCTGCCGCACGTTACAGATAGAGCAGTGGGCGCCGACAAATGGTTTTCGAGGTGGCAAAAAGGGGGCCAAGCCCCCTTTTTGCTTACTGAGTCAACGCCAGGGCGTCAATTACTCAGCTGCAGCCTGAGTTTCTTCAGCTGCGAATTCAACGGTGCCGCCGCCAACGTTGTTGCGACCGCGGATGACAGCGTCAGCCATCGAACCCATGTACAGCTGGATAGCGCGGATTGCGTCATCGTTGCCTGGGATGATGTAGTCAACGCCTTCCGGGCTGCTGTTGGTATCGACTACGCCGATAACCGGGATGCCCAGCTTGTTGGCTTCGGTGATCGCGATGCGCTCGTGATCAACGTCGATAACGAACAGAGCGTCTGGCAGACCGCCCATGTCCTTGATGCCACCCAGGGAACGATCCAGCTTTTCCAGGTCGCGAGTGCGCATCAGCGCCTCTTTCTTGGTCAGCTTGGCGAAAGTACCGTCTTCGGCTTGAACTTCAAGGTCACGCAGACGCTTGATGGAAGCACGGATGGTCTTGAAGTTGGTCAGCATGCCGCCCAACCAGCGGTGATCGACGTACGGCGAACCGCAACGTGCTGCTTCTTCAGCAACGATCTTGCCAGCGGAACGCTTGGTGCCGACGAACAGAATCTTGTTTTTGCCCTGGGCCAGGCGCTCTACGAAAGTCAGAGCTTCGTTGAACATTGGCAGGGTTTTTTCAAGGTTGATGATGTGGATCTTGTTACGCGCGCCGAAAATGTACTTGCCCATTTTCGGGTTCCAGTAACGGGTCTGGTGACCGAAGTGCACACCGGCCTTCAGCATATCGCGCATGTTGACTTGGGACATGATAGTTCCTTAATAAGTCGGGTTTGGCCTCCACGTATCCCAATGACCAACCAGCAGCATCAGCTGAAGGCACCCAGGTCATCGTGTCGACACGTGTGTGGATTTAGGCTTTTCGGGACATCCCCGGAAAGCGGCGCATTTTATATCACAAGGCAGGGCAAAACGGAACCCGGATTCTGAAATCCTGGCGACTGCATTGCCCCGGCCCTTGGAATCCACCAAGAATGCACCATTCTATAGAGAGAAGCGATGCACACAGGCGCAGATTTGCGCTGATCGTCTGGTAGAATCGTATTTTTCAGGGCCGCGAAGACCGATCGCGCAATGCCCTTTCCGTTTAGAAAGCGCCATCGAGCGTAGAGAGAGCCTGTATGACCGTCACCCTCAAAACCCCCGAGGATATCGCCAAAATGCGTATCGCCGGCAAACTCGCCGCCGATGTGCTGGAAATGATTGCCGAACATGTCAAGCCGGGCGTTACCACCGATCAACTGAACCAGATCTGCCACGACTACATCGTCAATGAGCAGAAGGCCATCCCTGCCCCGCTCAACTACAAGGGCTACCCGAAGTCGATCTGCACGTCGATCAACCATGTGGTCTGCCACGGCATCCCGAACGACAAGCCGCTGAAAGACGGCGACACCCTGAACATCGACGTCACCGTCATCAAGGACGGCTTCCACGGCGACACCAGCCGCATGTTCCATGTCGGCAGCGTGCCGGTCTGGGCCGAGCGCCTGTCCCAGGTGACCCAGGAATGCATGTACAAGGCGATTGAAATCGTAAAACCCGGCTGCCGCCTGGGCGACATCGGCGAAATCATCCAGAAGCACGCTGAAAAGAACGGCTTCTCGGTGGTTCGCGAGTTCTGCGGCCACGGTATCGGCAAGGTGTTCCACGAAGAGCCGCAGATCCTGCACTACGGCCGCGCTGGCACCGGCATGGAACTCAAGGCCGGCATGACCTTCACCATCGAGCCGATGATCAACCAGGGCCGTGCCGACACCAAGGTTCTGGGCGACGGCTGGACCGCGATCACCAAGGACCGCAAGCTCTCGGCACAGTGGGAACACACCCTGCTGGTGACCGAAACCGGTTACGAGATCTTCACCCTGCGCGGCGATGACACCATCCCTCGCGTTTCGGCCTGACCCCGGCGCCGTACCTCGCCTATAGAAAGGAAAGCCAATCGATGCCGCAGGTGGATCCCGAACTCTTCGACCGCGGCCAGTTCCAGGCTGAACTGGCCCTGAAGGCTAGCCCGATCGCGGCCTTCAAGAAGGCGATCCGCCAGGCCCGAGAGGTGCTCGACACGCGCTTTCGCAACGGCCGCGACATTCGCCGGCTGATCGAGGATCGCGCCTGGTTCGTCGACAACATCCTGCAAAAGGCCTGGAACCAGTTCGACTGGAGCGAGGACGCCGACATCGCGCTGGTCGCGGTCGGCGGCTACGGCCGTGGTGAACTGCACCCTTACTCCGATATCGACTTGCTGATCCTGCTGGACAGCGCCGACCACGAAGTTTTCCGCGATTCCATCGAGCGTTTCCTGACGCTGTTGTGGGACATCGGCCTGGAGGTCGGCCAGAGCGTTCGCTCGGTCGACGAGTGTGCCATCGAGGCCCGCGCCGACCTGACGGTGGTCACCAACCTGATGGAAAGCCGCACCATCGCCGGCCCCGAGCATTTGCGCCAACGCATGCTGGACGTCACCAGCACCGCGCACATGTGGCCGAGCAAGGACTTCTTCCTGGCCAAGCGCGCCGAACAGAAGGCCCGCCACCACAAGTACAACGACACCGAATACAACCTGGAGCCCAACGTCAAGGGTTCACCCGGCGGCCTGCGGGATATCCAGACGATCCTGTGGGTGGCCCGTCGCGAATACGGCACCCTGAACCTGCGGGCACTGGCTGGCGAAGGATTCCTGGTCGAGAGCGAAAACGCCCTGCTGGCCTCGTCCCAGGAGTTCCTGTGGAAGGTTCGTTATGCCCTGCACATGCTTGCCGGTCGTGCCGAAGACCGCCTGCTGTTCGATCACCAGCGCACCATCGCCGGGCTGCTGGGCTTCAAGGGCGACGACGCCAAGCAAGCCATCGAAAACTTCATGCAGCAGTACTACCGGGTGGTGATGAGCATCGCCCAGCTCAGCGACCTGATCATCCAGCACTTCGAGGAAGTCATCCTCGCGCCGGAGGACGAAGCGCCGGCGCAGCCGATCAACTCGCGTTTCCAGCTGCATGACGGCTACATCGAGGCACGCAACGACAACGTCTTCCGCCGCACACCGTTCGCCATGCTCGAAATCTTCGTGCTGATGGCCCAGCAGCCGGAAATCAAGGGTGTGCGTGCCGACACCATTCGTCTGCTGCGGGAAAACCGTCACCTGATCGACGACGACTTCCGCAACGATATTCGCAACACCAGCCTGTTCATCGAGCTGTTCAAGTGCAAGATCGGCATCCACCGCAACCTGCGGCGAATGAACCGTTACGGCATCCTGGGGCGTTATCTGCCCGAATTCGGCTTTATCGTCGGACAGATGCAGCATGACCTGTTCCACATCTATACGGTCGACGCGCACACCCTGAACCTGATCAAGCACCTGCGTAAGTTGCAGTACACCCAGGTGTCGGAAAAATTCCCGCTGGCCAGCAAGCTCATGGGCAAGCTGCCCAAGCCCGAGCTGATCTACATGGCCGGCCTGTACCACGACATCGGCAAAGGCCGGCATGGCGACCACTCGGACATCGGCGCGGTCGATGCCGAGGCGTTTTGCCAGCGCCATCAACTGCCTGTGTGGGACAGCCGCCTGATCGTGTGGCTGGTGCAAAACCACCTGGTAATGTCGACCACCGCCCAGCGCAAGGACTTGTCCGACCCGCAGGTGATCCACGATTTCGCCCAGATCGTCGGCGACGAAACCCGCCTCGACTATCTGTATGTGCTGACCGTCGCCGACATCAACGCCACCAACCCGACGCTGTGGAATTCCTGGCGCGCCAGCCTGCTGCGCCAGCTCTACACCGAGACCAAGCGCGCCCTGCGTCGAGGCCTGGAGAATCCGGTGGACCGCGAAGAGCAGATCCGCCAGACCCAGAGCGCCGCCCTGGATATCCTGGTGCGCGGCGGCACCGACCCGGACGACGTCGAGCAACTGTGGGCGCAGTTGGGTGATGACTATTTCCTGCGTCACACCGCCGGCGACGTGGCCTGGCACAGCGACGCGATCCTCCAGCAACCGGCCGACGGCGGGCCACTGGTGCTGATCAAGGAAACCACCCAGCGCGAGTTCGAGGGCGGCACGCAGATCTTCATCTATGCCCCCGACCAGCACGACTTCTTCGCCGTGACCGTGGCCGCGATGGACCAGCTCAACCTGAACATTCACGACGCCCGGGTCATCACCTCCAGCAGCCAGTTCACCCTCGACACCTATATCGTGCTCGACACCGACGGCGACTCGATTGGCGATAATCCGGCGCGGGTCAAACAGATCCGCGACGGCCTGACTGAAGCCCTGCGCAACCCGGACGACTACCCGACCATCATCCAGCGCCGGGTGCCGCGCCAGCTCAAGCATTTCGCCTTTGCGCCGCAGGTGACGATCCACAACGACGCCCAGCGCCCGGTGACGGTGCTGGAACTCACGGCGCCCGACCGCCCGGGCCTGCTCGCGCGGATTGGCACGATTTTCCTGGAGTTCGACCTGTCGCTGCAAAACGCCAAGATCGCCACCCTCGGCGAGCGCGTGGAAGACGTGTTCTTCATCACCGACGCCAACAATCAGCCGCTGTCCGACCCGTTGCTGTGCAGCCGCCTGCAGGATGCGATCGTCGAACAACTGGGCGTCAACCAGGAACCGGATATCAAACTGTCGCGCATCAGCATCTGAACCAACATCGCGAGCCTGCCCTTTGTAGGAGCTGGCTTGCCAGCGATGGACTAAAGAGCGCCGCACTTACCCGGTAAGCACGCGTTATCGTTGACGACCATCGCTGGCAAGCCAGCTCCCACAGGAATCTCGGTTTGCCTGCTCCCATACCGAACGAGATACATCGATGAACAACGCTCTGTCCCAGCTCCAGCCTTACCCCTTCGAAAAGCTCCGCGCCCTGCTCGGCAGCGTGACGCCGAACCCGGACAAGCGCCCGATCGCACTGTCCATCGGCGAGCCGAAACACCGTTCACCGAGCTTTGTCGCCGAGGCCCTGGCCAGCAACCTGGAAAAAATGGCGGTGTACCCGACCACCCTCGGTATCCCGGAGCTGCGCGAAGCCATCGCCGCCTGGTGCGAGCGTCGTTTCAGCGTGCCGAACGGCTGGATCGACCCGGCGCGCAACGTGCTGCCGGTCAATGGCACCCGCGAAGCGCTGTTCGCCTTCACCCAGACCGTGGTCAACCGTGGCGATGACGCGCTGGTGGTCAGCCCGAACCCGTTCTACCAGATCTACGAAGGCGCGGCGTTCCTCGCCGGGGCCAAGCCGCATTACCTGCCGTGCCTGGACGAAAACGGTTTCAACCCGGATTTCGATGCCGTATCCCCGGACATCTGGAATCGCTGCCAGATCCTGTTCCTGTGCTCGCCAGGCAACCCGACCGGTGCGTTGATTCCGGTGGAGACCCTGAAAAAACTGATCGCCCTGGCCGATGAACACGACTTCGTGATCGCCGCGGACGAGTGCTACAGCGAGCTGTACTTCGACGAGCAGACCCCGCCACCAGGCCTGCTCAGCGCCTGCGTGGAACTGGGCCGCAAGGACTTCAAGCGCTGCGTGGTGTTCCACAGCCTGTCCAAGCGCTCGAACCTGCCAGGCCTGCGCTCGGGTTTTGTCGCCGGTGACGCCGACATCCTCAAGGGTTTCCTGCTCTATCGCACCTACCATGGCTGCGCGATGCCGGTACAAACGCAACTGGCCAGCGTTGCTGCGTGGAATGACGAAGTGCACGTTCGCGCCAACCGTGCGCTGTATCGCGAGAAGTTCGACGCAGTGCTGGAAATCCTCAGCCCGGTCATGGACGTACAGCGGCCGGATGGCAGCTTCTACCTGTGGCCAAATGTGGCGGGTGACGACGCTGCGTTCTGCCGCGACCTGTTCGAGCAGGAGCACGTGACCGTGGTACCGGGCTCGTACCTGTCGCGGGATGTGGACGGCGTCAACCCGGGCGCTGGGCGCGTGCGCATGGCTCTGGTTGCGCCGCTGGCGGAGTGTGTCGAGGCTGCCGAACGGATTCGCGACTTCATTCAACGCCGCAAGTAACCACAGACCTGTAGGCGTCCGGCTTGCCGGCGATGGCAATTTGCAGGACGCCATCGCCGGCAAGCCGGGCTCCTGCAAGAGCAGCGGTTACTTCACCTGGCCGAGTTTCGCCTCACTCAGATCCAGCTCCCCCAATACTTCACGCAACACGTCATCACCGATCTGGTGATGACGGCTGAGGCTGTACAACTCCAGGCGCTGCGCCCGCAGCGCCTTCAAACGCAGGCGCCGCTCCAGCAGATCCATCTGAAAGGCCAGGGCCTGGGCTTCAGCGGAATCGTTGAACACCTCCAGCTGGTGTCGGTACTCGGACATGATCCGCGCCTTGAGCTCGGCCGCCAACGCGGACTGGGCTGCGTCCTGCGGGTTGACCTCTTCTGCCTCAAGCGCATGAATGGCCGCTTCGGCGGTCTTGCGCCAGGCATCGCGCACTTCATTGCGCCGTTTGTCGTCCGGGCTGGTTTCGATGCCCCGCAGCAATATCGGCAATGCGATGCACGCGGCGATCAACGACAACAGGATCACCCCGGCGGCGATGAAGATCAGCAAATCACGCTGGGCAAACACTTCGCCGCCCATCAGCATCGGCACCGACATCACACCCGCCAGCGTCACGGCCCCGCGCACACCGCCCACGGTCAGCAACCAGCAGGAACGCGCGGTCGGCACCTGCGTCACGTCACCCTTGCCGCGCAGGCGCCTGAGCAATACCGACAATCGCCAAATGCTCTGCACCCAGATGAAGCGCAAGGCCAGCAGCATCAGGAAAATCGCCACCACGTCCAGCCCGCGATACAGCAATGTCGGCCACAGCGAGGTTTCGTGACTGGCCACGGCCTTGATGATGTCCGGCAACTGCAGGCCCAACAGCAGGAAGATCAAGCCGTTGAAGGCGAACTCCAGCAACGACCAGACGCTGCGATTGAGCAGGCGCGTGTTGGTCTGGCGCGGTAGCAGATCGAGCCAGCTCTGCATCATCCCCGCCGCCACCGCCGAGAGGATGCCCGACACCTCCATGCGCTCGGCCAGCACGTAGGCGGCAAACGGCAGCAACAACATGAACACCACGTGCGTCGCCGGATCGTCCCAGCCGCGCGCGATCATCCACGCGCGCAGACGACCGACCAGCCAGCTCAGGGCCACCCCGACGGCCAGACCACCCACGGCGACCAGCAGGAAAGTCACACTCGCATTGGCCAGCGAGAACACACCGGTCACCGCCGCCACCAGGGCAAACTTGAACGTCACCAGGCCCGAGGCATCGTTCATCAACGCCTCGCCCTGCAAGATGTGCATCAACGGGGTCGGCAGCCGATTGCGGGAAATGGCCGACACCGCCACCGCATCCGTCGGCGACAGCACGGCCGCCAGGGCAAACGCCACCGGCAATGGCACATCGGGCAGCAACCAGTGAATGAAGTAGCCGGCGCCGACCACGGTAAACAGCACCAGGCCCACCGCCAGGGTCAGGATCGGACCGCGCAAGTGCCAGAATTCGCGCTTGGGCATGCGCCAGCCGTCGGAGAACAACAGCGGCGGCAGGAACAGAAACAGGAACAACTCCGGATCCAGGGCCACATGCAAGCCCAGCGTCGGCCAAGCCAGCAATGCCCCGGCAGTGATCTGCACCAGCGGCAACGGCAACGGAATCACCCGCCCGATCAGGCGCGAAACGCCGACCAGCATCAACAGGATCAGGACGGTGTAGGCGGTTTGCATAAAGCGTGGTTCCCAGACAATCGGCAGCATTGAAGTGCCATATTAGCCGCTTAGACTACGGGTAGCCCTTGCACCTATGTCGCACCCGGAACGCGCCAATCCATGTGGGAGCGAGCTTGCTCGCGATGGCGTCAGGTCAGTCAACATTGATTTCGACTGTCATGCCCTCATCGCGAGCAAGCTCGCTCCCACAGGTTTTGCGTTTTAACTGAAAGGCCATGGCATAATCCGTCACCTTTTATTTACGGCACCTGCAAAGGGGGCAATTCCTTGACCGTTTCAAGCAAAACGTTGCACCTTTTCGGCATCAAAGCCTGCGACACCATGAAAAAGGCGCGCACCTGGCTCGATGAACACGCTGTCAGCTATGACTTTCATGATTACAAGGCGGTCGGTATCGACCGCGAACACCTGACCCAATGGTGCAACGAGCACGGCTGGGAAGTGGTGTTGAACCGTGCAGGCACGACCTTTCGCAAGCTCGACGACGAACGCAAAGCCGATCTCGACCAGACGAAAGCCATCGAACTGATGCTCGCACAACCCTCGATGATCAAGCGCCCGGTGCTCGATCTCGGTGACCGAACCCTGATTGGCTTCAAGCCAGACATCTACGCGGCCGCGCTCAAGTAAGCAGCCCGTTCAATTTTGTTAGAGGTATACACATGTCCACTACCCTGTTCAGCCTGGCCTTCGGTGTCGGCACTCAAAACCGTCAAGGCGCTTGGCTGGAAGTGTTCTACGCCGCCCCGCTGCTCAATCCATCGGCTGAAATCGTCGCCGCTATCGCCCCGATCCTGGGTTACAGCGAAGGCAATCAGGCCATCGCATTCAGCACCGCCCAGGCCTCGCAACTGGCAGAAGCACTCAAAGCCGTCGACGCTGCCCAGGCCGCCCTGCTGACCCGCCTGGCCGAGAGCCACAAGCCGCTGGTCGCCACCCTGCTGGCCGAAGATGCCCAACTGTCGTCCACTCCCGAGGCCTACCTCAAGCTGCATCTGCTGAGCCATCGCCTGGTCAAGCCACACGGCCTGAACCTGGCCGGGATCTTCCCGCTGCTGCCGAACGTAGCCTGGACCAGCCAGGGCGCGGTCGACCTGAGCGAACTGGCCGAGCTGCAACTCGAGGCCCGTCTGCGCGGCGAACTGCTGGAAGTGTTCTCGGTGGACAAATTCCCGAAAATGACCGACTACGTGGTTCCGGCCGGCGTGCGTATCGCTGACGCCGCGCGTCTGCGCCTGGGCGCCTACGTGGGCGAAGGCACCACCGTGATGCACGAAGGCTTCATCAACTTCAACGCCGGCACCGAAGGCCCGGGCATGATCGAAGGCCGCGTATCCGCCGGTGTATTCGTCGGCAAGGGTTCTGACCTGGGCGGCGGCTGCTCGACCATGGGCACCCTGTCGGGCGGCGGCAACATCGTGATCAAGGTCGGTGAAGGCTGCCTGATCGGCGCCAATGCCGGTATCGGCATTCCGTTGGGCGACCGCAACACCGTCGAGTCGGGCCTGTACGTGACCGCCGGCACCAAGGTTGCCCTGCTGGACGAAAACAACCAACTGGTCAAAGTGGTCAAGGCCCGTGAACTGGCCGGTCAGCCGGACCTGCTGTTCCGTCGCAACTCGGAAACCGGTGCCGTGGAATGCAAAACCCACAAATCGGCCATCGAGTTGAACGAAGCGCTGCACGCTCACAACTAAGCCACACGACCACCCGCACCCCTGTAGGAGCGAGCTTGCTCGCGATGGACGTCAACGATAACGCGCGGCATCAGACAGCCCGTGTCGTCCATACGTCCATCGCGAGCAAGCTCGCTCCTACAGGGGGCAGGTGTACAGGCGAACACCATGATGATGCTCTCCCCCTGGCGCGCCGATTTCCCGGCCATCGCCGCCCTGCAACGGCAAGGCCAGACCTATCTGGACAACGCCGCCACCACGCAAAAACCCCAAGCCCTGCTGGATGCCCTGACGCATTACTACGCCAACGGCGCGGCCAACGTGCATCGGGCGCAGCATTTGCCCGGCGCCCACGCCACCCAGGCCTTCGAGGACAGCCGCCGCAAAGTCGCGCAATGGCTCAATACCGGTGATTGCGGGCAGATCATCTTTACCCACGGCGCGACGTCCGCGCTGAATCTCCTGGCCTACGGCCTGGAACCTCTTTTCAATCCGGGCGACGAGATCGTCATCAGCGCCCTGGAGCATCACGCCAACCTGCTGCCGTGGCAGCAACTGGCGCACCGTCGTGACCTGAAGCTGGTGATCCTGCCGCTGGATGCCGACGGCGTGATCGACCTTGAAGCCGCCGCCGGTTTGATCGGTCCACGCACGCGCCTGTTGGCCGTCAGCCAGTTGTCCAACGTGATTGGCGCGTGGCAACCGCTGCCGCAATTGCTGGCACAGGCCAAGGCACACAATGCCCTGACCGTGATCGACGGCGCCCAGGGCGTGGTCCATGGCCGCCACGACGTGCAGGCGCTGGGCTGCGATTTTTATGTGTTCTCCAGCCACAAGCTCTACGGTCCCGATGGCCTGGGCGTGCTGTTCGGACGTCAAGAGGCGCTGCAACAGCTGCGGCCCTGGCAGTTCGGCGGTGAGATGGTGCTGGACGCCAATTATCACAACGCCCGCTTTCGCCCGGCACCGCTGGGTTTCGAGGCCGGAACGCCACCGATTGCCAGTGTGATTGGCCTGGGAGCGACCCTGGACTATCTCTCAGGGCTCGATCAGGCGGCCGTGTCCGCCCATGAAGCGGCGCTGCATGCCTGTCTGCTCAAGGGCCTTGAAGCGCGCAATGGCATTCGCCTGTTGGGCAAGCCCCAGGTGGCACTGGCCAGTTTCACCGTCGAGGGTGTGCATAACTCCGACCTGGCGCATTTGCTGACCGAACAAGGGATCGCGGTGCGTGCCGGCCATCACTGCGCCATGCCGCTGCTCAAACGCTTCGAACTGGCCGGAGCGATTCGGGTGTCGTTGGCGCTGTACAACGATTCCGAAGACCTGGAACGGTTCTTTGAAGCCCTGGATCAGGCGCTGGAGCTATTGCGATGAATCTGCCTGCCGATGCCGTCACGGCGCTCGAGACCTTTCAGAAAGCCGCCGGCTGGGAACAACGCGCACGCCTGCTGATGCAATGGGGCGAGCGCCTGCCGGCATTGAGCGACGCGCAAATGTGCGACGCCAACCGGGTCCACGGCTGTGAAAGCCAGGTGTGGCTGGTGGGTGAGTTGCGCGATGGCCATTGGCAATTCAGCGCCAACAGCGACGCACGGTTGATTCGCGGGTTGGTGGCGTTGCTGCTGGCGCGGGTCAACGGGTTGTCGGCGGTTGAGTTGCAGCAGGTGGATTTGCCGGACTGGTTCAATCAGTTGGGGTTGGGCCGGCAGCTGTCCGAGTCTCGCAGTAATGGCTTGAATGCCGTATTGCAACGCATGCGCGAGTTGGCTGCCTGACTTTATGGATGCGTGAAATGTCCATGTAGGAGCCGGCTTGCTGGCGATCCAGGCGATGCGGTCTGTCTGAGACACCGCCATCGCTGGCAAGCCAGCTCCTACAGTGCGTGTGTTTCAAGCCACGGGCTTGACCCGTTCCGCCGGCCGCCGCACACCCGCCACGATTTTGTCCACAGCCTTGGTCGCCGCGACCATGCCGAACGTCGCCGTCACCATCATCACCGCGCCAAACCCGCCGGCGCAGTCGAGCTTCACGCCATCACCGACAAAACTCTTCTGCAGGCAAATGCTGCCATCCGGTTTCGGGTAACGCAGCTGCTCGGTGGAAAACACACACGGCACGCTGTAATGACGGGTCACGGTGCGGGAGAAGCCGTAGTCGCGGCGCAGTGTGGAACGCACTTTCGAAGCCAACGGATCATTGAACGTACGATTGAGATCGCAGACCTGGATCAACGTCGGGTCGATCTGCCCGCCCGCGCCGCCGGTGGTGATGATCTGGATCTTGCGGCGCTTGCACCAGGCGATCAGCGCAGCCTTGGCGTTGACGCTGTCGATGCAGTCGATCACGCAGTCGATGTTCGGCGTGATGTACTCGGCCATGGTGTCGCGGGTGACGAAGTCCGGCACCGCGTGCACCGTGCAGTCCGGGTTGATCCCGCGCAGACGCTCGGCCATCACCTCGACCTTGGGTTTGCCGACGGTGCTGTCGAGCGCGTGCAACTGGCGGTTGGCGTTGCTGACGCAGACATCGTCCAGGTCGAACAGCGAAATCTCGCCCACGCCACAACGGGACATGGCTTCCGCCGCCCAGGAACCGACGCCGCCGACGCCGACGATCGCCACATGGGCCGCGCGCAGGCGCTCAAGGCCCTCGATGCCATACAAACGGGCGATGCCTGCAAACCGCGGATCTTCTGTACTCATGACCATCACCTCAAAAACCGGCGCGCAGTATAGGGCTTCGCAGCACTAAATTTTAGGCTTCAAACGGTAAGTGTAAGAACTTATGTGAAAGCGAATTGCCCAATGTCGAGTAATTCCCTGTCCGCTGTACGTTCAGAGAATGCCCAGTGTAGGATTCGCGCCCCTTGGCGGTCCGACCGTTCCTTCGTTCCACAGTCTTTGGAACCCGAAATAACTATGTCATCGCGTAAATTTGGACTCAACCTGGTCGTGGTGCTCGCCATCGCGGCCTTGTTTACCGGCTTCTGGGCGCTGATAAACCGCCCGGTCACCGCCCCCAACTGGCCTGAACAGATTTCCGGCTTCTCGTATTCGCCATTCCAGCAGGGCCAGTTCCCGCAGAAGGACCAGTTCCCGACCGACGATCAAATGCGTCGCGACCTGGAGATCATGAGCAAGCTGACGGACAACATCCGCATCTACTCGGTCGACGGCACCCTGCAGGACATCCCGAAACTCGCCGAAGAGTTCGGCTTGCGCGTGACCCTGGGGATCTGGATCAGCCCGGACCAGGAACGCAACGAACGGGAAATCACCCGCGCCATCGAAATCGCCAATTCCTCGCGTAGCGTGGTTCGAGTGGTGGTGGGCAACGAAGCGATTTACCGCAAGGAAATTACCGCCGCCGAACTGAGCGTGATGCTCGACCGAGTCCGTGCAGCCGTGAAAGTGCCGGTGACCACGTCCGAGCAGTGGCACGTCTGGGAAGAACACCCGGAACTGGCCAAGCACGTCGACCTGATCGCCGCGCACGTCTTGCCCTATTGGGAATTCATCCCGATGGACAAGGCCGGTCAGTTCGTCCTCGACCGCGCCCGCGACCTGAAAAAACTGTTCCCGAAAAAGCCGCTGCTGCTGTCCGAAGTGGGCTGGCCGAGCAACGGCCGCATGCGCGGCGGCGCCGATGCGTCGCCAGCGGACCAGGCGATCTACCTGCGAACCCTGGTCAACAAGCTCAATCGCCAAGGCTTCAACTACTTCGTGATCGAAGCGTTTGACCAGCCGTGGAAAGCCAGCGACGAAGGCTCCGTGGGCGCCTACTGGGGCGTGTTCAACGCCGCGCGCCAGCAGAAATTCAACTTCGAAGGCCCGGTGGTGGCGATTCCGCAGTGGCGCGTATTGGCCATTGGCTCGGTGGTGTTGGCCCTGTTGTCGCTGACCCTGCTGATGATCGACGGCTCGGCCCTGCGCCAGCGTGGCCGTACCTTCCTGACCTTCATTGCCTTCCTCTGTGGTTCGGTGCTGGTGTGGATCGGCTACGACTACAGCCAGCAATACAGCACCTGGTTCAGCCTGACGGTGGGCTTCCTGCTCGCCCTCGGTGCGCTCGGGGTGTTTATCGTGCTGCTGACCGAAGCCCATGAACTGGCCGAAGCGGTGTGGGTGCACAAGCGCCGGCGCGAATTCCTGCCGGTCGAAGGCGATTCCAACTACCGCCCGAAAGTGTCGATTCACGTGCCCTGCTACAACGAGCCGCCGGAGATGGTCAAACAGACCCTCAACGCCCTGGCCAACCTCGACTATCCGGACTTCGAGGTCCTGATCATCGACAACAACACCAAGGACCCGGCGGTCTGGGAACCGGTGCGCGATTACTGCGCAACCCTCGGCCCGCGCTTCAAGTTCTTCCACGTGGCACCGCTGGCCGGCTTCAAGGGCGGTGCGCTGAACTACCTGATCCCGCACACCGCCAAGGATGCCGAAGTCATTGCCGTGATCGACTCGGACTACTGCGTCGACCGCAACTGGCTCAAGCACATGGTGCCGCACTTCGCCGACCCGAAAATCGCCGTGGTGCAGTCGCCGCAGGATTACCGCGATCAGAACGAAAGTACCTTCAAGAAGCTCTGCTACGCGGAATACAAGGGTTTCTTCCACATCGGCATGGTCACCCGCAACGACCGTGATGCGATCATCCAGCACGGCACCATGACCATGACCCGCCGCTCGGTGCTCGAAGAACTGGGCTGGGCCGACTGGTGCATCTGCGAGGACGCCGAGCTGGGCCTGCGCGTGTTCGAGAAAGGTTTGTCGGCCGCGTATTACCACACCAGCTACGGCAAGGGCCTGATGCCCGATACCTTCATCGACTTCAAGAAACAGCGTTTCCGCTGGGCCTACGGGGCGATCCAGATCATCAAGCGTCACACCGCCAGCCTGCTGCGCGGCAAGGACACGGAACTGACCCGTGGCCAGCGTTACCACTTCCTCGCGGGCTGGCTGCCGTGGGTGGCGGACGGCATGAACATCTTCTTCACCGTCGGCGCGCTGTTGTGGTCGGCGGCGATGATCATCGTGCCGCAACGGGTCGATCCGCCGCTGCTGATCTTCGCCATCCCGCCATTGGCGTTGTTCGTGTTCAAGGTCGCCAAGATCATCTTCCTCTACCGTCGTGCGGTTGGAGTGAACCTGAAGGATGCCTTCTGCGCGGCGCTGGCCGGCCTGGCGTTGTCCCACACCATCGCCAAAGCGGTGCTGTACGGCTTCTTCACCAGCAGCATTCCGTTCTTCCGCACGCCGAAAAACGCCGACAACCACGGCTTCTGGGTAGCGATTTCGGAAGCCCGGGAAGAGATGTTCATCATGCTGCTGTTGTGGAGCGCGGCGCTGGGGATATTCCTGGTGAACGGCATGCCGAGCAACGACATGCGCTTCTGGGTCACCATGCTGCTGGTGCAGTCGCTGCCGTATCTGGCTGCACTGATCATGGCGTTCCTGTCGTCGCTGCCGAAACCGTCGGTCGAGACTGAAACGGCACCAGCGGTCTAAATCTTTGCCGATGCACTAAACGGCGGCCAATGGTCGCCGTTTTGCTTTAAGATAACCGCCATTTTGCGGGCCAGACCCAATACCTGTAGGAGCGAGCCTGCTCGCGAGAAACGCAAGGGCAACGCGGTTACCCAGATCGCACGCGTTATCGTTAACGTCCATCGCGAGCAAGCTCGCTCCTACACATTTACAGCTTCCGGAGTTTTCCATGACGGCCCACGCCGACCTTTCGCCGACCCTCCAACTCGCCATCGACCTGATCCGCCGTCCGTCCGTGACGCCGCTCGACGCCGATTGCCAGAAGCAGATGATGCAGCGCCTGGGCGATGCCGGTTTCACCCTGGAACCGATGCGCATCGAGGATGTGGATAACTTCTGGGCCACCCACGGCCAGGACGACGGTCCGGTGCTGTGCTTCGCCGGCCACACCGACGTGGTCCCGACCGGCCCGGTGGCGGCCTGGCAGATCGAGCCGTTCAACGCGCTGATCGATGAACACGGCATGCTCTGCGGCCGTGGCGCCGCCGACATGAAAGGCAGCCTCGCCGCCATGACCGTCGCCTCCGAACGTTTTGTCGCCGACTACCCGAATCACAAAGGCAAGGTCGCCTTCCTGATCACCAGCGACGAGGAAGGCCCGGCGCACCACGGCACCAAAGCCGTGGTCGAACGCCTGGTCGCGCGCAAGGAGCGTCTGGACTGGTGCATCGTCGGCGAACCGTCGAGCACCACCCTGGTGGGTGACGTGGTCAAGAACGGCCGTCGCGGCTCCCTCGGCGCCAAACTGACCGTGCGCGGTGTGCAGGGCCACGTGGCTTACCCGCACCTGGCGAAGAACCCGATCCACCTCGCTGCCCCGGCACTGGCCGAGCTGGCTGCCGAGCATTGGGACCACGGCAACGACTTCTTCCCGCCGACCAGCTTCCAGATCTCCAACGTCAACTCCGGCACCGGTGCGACCAACGTGATCCCCGGTGACCTGGTGGCGGTGTTCAACTTCCGTTTCTCCACCGAGTCGACCGTCGAAGGCCTGCAAAAGCGCGTCGCCGACATCCTCGAAAAACACAGCCTGGACTGGCACATCGACTGGGCGCTGTCCGGCCTGCCGTTCCTCACCGAACCGGGCGCGCTGCTCGACGCGGTGTCGGCGAGCATCAAGGACATCACCGGCCGTGACACCAAGGCGTCCACCAGCGGTGGCACCTCCGATGGCCGCTTCATCGCGACCATGGGCACCCAAGTGGTCGAGCTGGGCCCGGTCAACGCGACCATCCACCAGGTCAACGAACGCGTGCTGGCCGCCGATCTCGACGTGCTGACCGAGATCTACTACCAGACCCTGATCAAGTTGCTCGCCTGATGCTTGCGTGCCCGATCTGCAGTGAGCCGCTCAATGCGGTGGACAACGGCGTGGCCTGCCCCGCCGGGCATCGGTTCGACCGCGCGCGCCAGGGTTACCTGAACCTGTTGCCGGTGCAGCACAAGAATAGCCGCGACCCTGGGGATAACCAGGCGATGGTCGAGGCTCGCCGCGACTTCTTGAACGCGGGCCATTACGCGCCGGTGGCCAAGCGTCTGGCCGAGCTCGCAGCCGGTTACGCGCCAGCGCGCTGGGTCGATATCGGTTGCGGCGAGGGTTACTACACCGCGCAGATCGCCGATGCCTTGCCGGACGCTGACGGCTACGCGCTGGACATCTCCCGCGAAGCGGTCAAACGTGCCTGCAAACGCAACCCGAAGCTCACCTGGTTGATCGCCAGCATGGCGCGGGTGCCGTTGGCTTCCGGCAGCTGCCAGTTCCTGGCGAGCGTCTTCAGCCCGCTGGACTGGGACGAGGCCAAGCGCCTGCTCAGCGTCGGCGGCGGCTTGATGAAAGTCGGGCCGACCAGCGGCCACCTGATGGAACTGCGCGAGCGGCTGTACGACGAGGTCCGCGAGTACATTGACGACAAGCACCTGGACCTGGTGCCGAAAGGCATGGCGCTGGCCCACAGCGAGACGTTGACGTTCAAGCTGACGCTAGACAAGCCGCAGGACCGCGCCAACCTGCTGGCGATGACGCCCCACGGCTGGCGTGCCAGTGCCGAGCGCCGGACAGCGGTTATCGAACAGGCCGAGCCGTTCGAGACCACCGTATCAATGCGCTACGATTATTTCGTTCTTCAATAACTTTTGGTTCCGGGCGAATGCCCGAAACCGGCTAAATCCGCGAATGGATTTTTCAGACACGCAGTGAGGACATCCATGCGCCAACCCGATATCGAGATTTACCTGAAAGACGCCGACGTCGACCACAAAGCCATTTCCGCCTGGCTCGCTGCGGCATTGGGCCCGTGCACCGACTGGATCCAGAAAGGCCAGACGTACAAGTGCAAGGCCGGCAACGTCCCGGTGACCTGGCTGCCAAAAGCCGTAGGAAAGTGGAACAGCCTGTACCTGGAAAGCGACGCAACCCCGTGGGAAGACGACATCGCCTGCGCCCGCGCTGCGTTTGCCGCGCTCAACGTCGAAGTGCGTTGCGCACCGGGAACGTGGGTCGAGGAAGAAGGCGAAGAGACAGCAGACCGCTGGATTCGCATCAGCGCTGACGGTGAAGAAGAAATCACCTGGAAAACTGCATAACAAAGCAATACACAAAACCTGTGGGAGCGAGCTTGCTCGCGATAGCGGACTTACATTCAACATCTACGTTGGCTGAAAGGACCTCATCGCGAGCAAGCTCGCTCCCACAGTGTTTTTGGGTGTTCTGAAGATTCTGGTTACAACCCCACCACATCCTCAGCCTGCAACCCCTTCTGCCCTTCCACCACTGCGTATTCAACCTGCTGGCCTTCGGTCAGCGAACGGTGGCCTTCGCCACGAATGGCGCGGTAGTGCACGAACACGTCCACCCCGTCCTCGCGCTGAATGAAGCCGTAGCCCTTGGCGTCGTTGAACCACTTCACGTTGCCGGTTTCGCGTGTTGCCATTTGTTCATACTCCCTTTTTATTATTGATCGGGCTTTTCGCAGGAAAGCCTCGGGAACGTCTTTCTGCGTGCGACGTCCCTAAAAGGGCACCGACAGCAGACGGCCGAGTATATGACAGACGTTAAAACTCTCAACAGGAGATTACTTCGGTGCTTTTTTGCCGATTTTAAGCGAATACGGCACACTATCGGCCTCCCGAGCAAACGCTCGGTTTTATTCACTCATGCAGAAGCCGTATGACCCGCTCCCCGTTCCGCCGTCTTGTGTTTGGCACCCTGCGCCGACTGCTGTACCTCTGGGTTCGCTCGGAGACGATCAACCAGTCGTCGTTCACCCTCAACCTCGACCGCAGTCGTCCGGTGTTCTACGTCCTGCAAAACCCTTCGCTGACCGACCTCGCCGTGGTCGACACCGAATGCAGCAAGGCCGGCCTGCCGCGGCCGGTACTGCCGGTATCGGTAGGCAACCTGCTGGAACCTGCCGCGTTCTTCTACCTGACGCCGGACCCTGACTGGCTCGGCCGCCAGGACAAGCGCGGCGCGCCGCCGACACTGACCCGCCTGGTCAGTGCCCTGAGCCAGAACGCCGCCGAAGACGCGCAGATCATTCCGGTCAGCGTGTTCTGGGGCCAGTCGCCGGACAGCGAAAACAGCCCGTGGAAACTCCTGTTCGCCGACAGCTGGGCCGTTACCGGGCGCCTGCGTCGCCTGCTGAGCATCATCGTCCTGGGGCGCAAGACCCGCGTGCAGTTCTCCGCACCGATCCACCTGCGCGAACTGATCGACCACAACAAGGGCCACGAGCGCACCGTGCGCATGGCCCAACGCATCCTGCGGGTGCACTTCCGCAACCTCAAGGCTGCGGTCATCGGCCCGGACATTTCCCACCGGCGCAACCTGGTCAAGGGCCTGCTGAACCAGCCGATGGTCAAGCAAGCGATCCTCGACGAAGCCGAGCGCGAGAACATCTCCCCGGAAAAAGCCAAGGCCCAGGCCCTGCGCTATGGCAACGAAATCGCCTCGGACTACACCTACACGGCGATCCGTTTCATGGAGGTGGTGCTGAGCTGGTTCTGGAACAAGATCTACGACGGCATCAAGGTCAACCACATCGAAGGCGTGCAGAAGGTCGCCCAGGGTCACGAAGTGATCTACGTGCCGTGCCACCGCAGCCACATCGACTATCTGCTGCTGTCCTATCTGCTGTTCCGCAACGGCCTGACCCCGCCGCACATCGCCGCCGGCATCAACCTGAACATGCCGGTGATCGGCGGCCTGCTGCGTCGCGGCGGCGCCTTCTTCATGCGCCGCACGTTCAAGGGCAATCCGCTGTACACCTCGGTGTTCAACGAATACTTGCACACCCTGTTCACCAAGGGCTTCCCGGTGGAGTACTTCGTCGAGGGTGGCCGCTCGCGCACCGGGCGCATGCTGCAACCGAAGACCGGGATGCTGGCGATCACCCTGCGCAGCTTCCTGCGTTCGTCGCGCATGCCGATCGTCTTCGTGCCGGTGTACATCGGCTACGAGCGCGTACTGGAGGGTCGAACCTATCTTGGCGAGTTGCGCGGCGCAGCCAAGAAGAAAGAATCGATCTTCGATATTTTCAAAGTCATCGGCGCACTCAAGCAGCGCTTCGGCCAGGTGGCAGTGAACTTCGGCGAGCCGATCAAACTGGCGGAATTCCTCGACAGCGAACAGCCGGACTGGCGCCAACAGGAACTCGGCCCGCAGTTCAGGCCGGCCTGGCTCAACGAGACCACCAACCGCCTCGGCGAGAAAGTTGCGCAGCACCTGAACGAAGCGGCGGCAATCAACCCGGTCAACCTCGTTGCCCTGGCGCTGCTGTCCACCAGCCGCCTGGCCCTGGACGACCGTGCCATGGCGCGGGTGCTGGACCTGTATCTGGCGTTGCTGCGCAAAGTGCCGTACTCGCCGCACACCACCCTGCCGGAAGGTGACGGCCGCGCGCTGATCGAGCATGTGAAGGACATGGACCTGCTGTCCGAGCAGAGCGATGCCTTGGGCAAGATCCTGTATCTGGACGAGCAGAACGCCGTCCTGATGACCTACTACCGCAACAACGTGCTGCACATCTTCGCCCTGCCGGCGTTGCTGGCGAGCTTCTTCCAGAGCGCCTCGCGCATGAGCCGCGAACAGATCCTGCGCTACACCCGCGCGCTGTATCCGTACCTGCAAGCGGAGCTGTTCATTCGCTGGTCGCTGGACGAACTCGATGCGGTGATCGACCAGTGGCTCGAAGCGTTCGTCGAGCAAGGCCTGCTGCGTTTCGAGAACAACGTGTACCTGCGCCCGGCGCCAAGCTCACGGCATTTCGTGTTGCTGACCCTGCTGTCGAAAAGCATCGCCCAGACCCTGCAGCGCTTCTACATGACCGTGTCCCTGCTGCTCAACAGCGGCCAGAACAGCATCAGCGCCGAAGAACTGGAAGACCTGTGCACGGTCATGGCCCAGCGCCTGTCGATCCTGCACGGCCTGAACGCCCCGGAGTTCTTCGACAAGAGCCTGTTCCGCCACTTCATCCAGACGATGCTCGACCTCGAAGTGCTCAAGCGCGATGAAGCGGGCAAGTTGAGCTATCACGAACTGCTCGGCGAACTGGCTGAAGGCGCGGCCAAACGGGTGTTGCCGGCGGATATTCGTCTGTCGATCCGTCAGGTGGCGGTGCATCGCAGTGAAGATGCGGCGGACCAACCCGCTCCCCCGGTCGAAACCGTCTAAATTGATCAGGGCGCCAGTCGGTTCTGATGCCCTCGATACGGAGATCCCCCCATGAAAAAACTGCCACTTATCGCAGCCGCCGTCCTGCTGACAGCCTGCCAGCACCCGACACCGGCGCCCAAGGCCTCCCTCGATGGCGAAGTCTTCTACCTGCAACGCATCGCCCTGCCACCGACCGCGATCCTCAGCGTCAGCCTGCAGGACATCTCACTCGCCGATGCCCCGGCGAAGGTCATCGACGAACAGCGCGGCCAGGTCCAAGGCCAGGTGCCATTGGCCTTCCATCTCAACTACGACCCGCTGAAGGTAGAGCCCAACCACCGTTACTCGGTGAGCGCGCGCATTGAAGTCGACGGCAAACTGATGTTCATCACCACCGAGAATCATGCCGTGCGCCTGGACGGTACCGATCCACAACCACTGAAGGTCCGTGTCGACCCGGCCCGCTACTAAGTGTCTTTTTCGAAAAAGGAAGTTGCCATGTTCCGCCCTACCCTTCGTTTCGCCGGCCTGTGTGCAGGCTTGATGATTTCTGCCAGCGCCCTGGCGCTGTCCCTCAGCGACCTGTCGCAGAAAGACGCCACCGGCGGACTCAAGGACGCACTGACCCAAGGCGCGCAACTGGCCGTGAAACAACTCGGCACCCCGGGCGGCTTCAGCAACAACCCCGACGTGAAAATCGAACTGCCGGGCAAACTGGGTAAAGTCGCCAGCAAAATGAAGCAGTTCGGCATGGGTGACCAGGTCGATGAACTGGAAACCAGCATGAACAAGGCGGCGGAAACCGCCGTGACCCAGGCCCAGCCGATCCTCGTCGATGCCGTGAAAAAAATGACCGTGGAAGACGCCAAGGGCATCCTCAGCGGCGGCAACGACTCGGCCACCCAATACCTGAACAAGACCAGCCGCGAACAGATTCGCGCCAAATTCCTGCCCATCGTCAAGCAAGCCACCGACAAGGTTGGCCTGGCCCAACAATACAACTCCTTCGCCGGCCAAGCGGCGACCATGGGTGTCGTGGATGCGAAGAACGCCAACGTCGAAAACTACGTTACCGAGCAAGCGCTGAATGGCTTGTTCGAAATGATCGGCAAACAGGAAGAAACCATCCGCCAGAACCCGGCGGCTGCGGCGACCAGTTTGGCGAAGAAGGTGTTTGGTACGCTCTGAGCCCCGAGAACCGCTGTGGTAGCAAGCCTGAACCGGTGCGCTGCATAGCAGTGAAGATGCGGCGGGTTTTGTCGAACTTAACTGACCTTCGCCTTTCCCGGAAACAAGGATGTTTCCGATCAATTCCGTCTGCGATTCGCCTTCTCACAGAGAGTTTTTCCTACCAAAGCTTGATTGCTTTGGGGATACGCTCAGCGCTCGTCATTTCGACGAACCAACGGATAAGGAAATCATTATGACGCAACATAGAATCAACGCGCTCTTGCACTTTCCTCCGGACTACGAAGTACCGGAAGGCTGCGACATCAATGTCAAAGTACAAAACATTACCGACAGAACTGTGCCGATCCTTCACGGCATATGGGGCAGTAATACACTACCCTCGGCACGTCCGATCAATTTCGATATCAGTGTCGATTCAAACCTGAATGCCGTCGGAAGTCGCTATGTCATCAACGTAAAAATCTCCCACCAGAACACCGCGCTCTTGCTGGATATAGATCGAGAATTCCACTGGGCAGGAGGGGATCACGATGCAGACATTTACTTGAGCCCCGTGGGCTACATCGCCGTGGAAAAGACCTGGATGCCGAGGATCGGTTACCCTGCCGACTCGAAACTGTATGTAAAGCTGATTGAACCCGTTAGCGATGAGAACGACGAGGCCCTTGTGTGTGAAGGAGTCGGCTTGACCGGGGAACCTAATTTCTATCTGAAATATGACCCGTCCATGATCAAACCGGGCCGACTTTACACGCTGGTCGGCTCATTTGAGACCTATGGCCCGCGCCAACTGTCGCTGGGACTTCATCCAGCGAAGCTGATACTGAAGCCTAATGATGTTGTTAATCTTCCAGGTTTCAGTGCCTCTACCTAAAAGCCTGCGGATCGACACTTGACGCAAGATCCACTTATTTCATGTCACAGGCGTCGGCAACAACCAAAAGCCCACTGACCTTCACAGGTTCAGCGGGCTTTTTCGTTGTGTTATTGCGGCGATTCAAGATGATCCAGCACACCGTTCACAGATAGCTGTGCCAGGACAATCATCTGCTGAATACCGAGCACCAGATTGCAGGTTGGACCGGTCAGGATAGACGACAATTCGGTTGCCATTACATTGGCTGAAGCGAGGGTTTCATAGGCATGGACCAGCAGGGTTTCGGAATCGACGCCTTGGCGGATGGTGAAAATTGGGCAGGGGCGGTTTGAAGTTTTCGTTTGTTTTTCGGATTCGGAGGCAGAGTTATCAGGACTGTCTTTGATCATTGCGAAGCTCCCAAAGTAGGCGCCTAACGACTATTCGCGGGCTTGCAGTCCCGGTCGCTGAATTGGCAGCGAACGGGCAAAGGCTAGAGATCGTGATTCCGACGGGCAAGCTGAAAGTCTTGTGGGAATGGTCTGAATGGTTGGCATTGGCGATAAACATTGTTGACTGTTGGGCAGCCTTCGCGGGCAAGCCCGCTCCTACAGGGGATTGGGTACATCTGTGAGGAATTGGTTGGCTGGCAGGCCGCCATCGCTAGCAAGCCAGCTCCTACAGTTGATCCGGGTATGCCTGCAAGAGATTGGTTGGCTGTGAGGCCGCCATCGCTGGCAAGCCAGCTCCTACAGAGGATCGGCGTACACCCACTGCTCTTCACCACTCTTCAGGCCGAGCGTTAGCTCGCCTGCAGCTCTTGATCTTGATCCACCCGCCCCCTCGGGAGGCTGAGTGGAGGTGTTCATCCGGGGATGGGCGCGCAGCGCCGTTCGACGCAGTCGAACTCATCGCATGTAGGTGCCAGCGAAGCCAACCGGAGGGCGATGCCCCCGGATGAATGCCGGAGCGAAGGAACCCCGAGCCTAAGCGAGGGGCCGTACG
>NZ_RWIR01000076.1 GCF_009764265.1 Pseudomonas sp. PB101 | reverse complement strand
CTCATCGCATGTAGGTGCCAGCGAAGCCAACCGGAGGGCGATGCCCCCGGATGAATGCCGGAGCGAAGGAACCCCGAGCCTAAGCGAGGGGCCGTACGCAAGGGGCGAGACCTTTTGGTTCCTTTTGTGTCGTTTGACAAAAGGGACTCGCCGTAAGGGCGAAACCATAAGCCGCCGTTACCCAAGAAATGGATATACACCCAGTCAAACGGTCTCCTTCCTGACCCGAAACCAAGCCGCATAAAGCGCAGGCAAAAACAGCAGCGTCAACGCAGTCGCAACAATCAACCCCCCCATGATCGCCACCGCCATCGGCCCGAAAAACACGCTACGCGACAACGGAATCATCGCCAATACAGCAGCGAGAGCCGTCAGCACAATCGGCCGAAACCGCCGAACCGTAGCCTCGATGATCGCCTGCCAAGGCTTCAACCCGGCGGCAATATCCTGCTCGATCTGATCCACCAGAATCACCGAGTTACGCATGATCATCCCGGACAACGCGATAGTCCCCAGCATCGCGACAAACCCGAACGGCTGACGGAACACCAACAGAAACAGCGTCACCCCGATCAACCCCAGCGGCGCCGTCAGAAACACCATCGCCGTCCGCGAAAAACTGCGCAGCTGCAGCATCAGCAAGGTCAGCACCACCACGATGAACAACGGCACCCCGGCCTTCACCGAGTTCTGCCCACGCGCCGAATCTTCCACCGTGCCGCCGACATCCAGCAAGTAGCCATCGGGCAATTCAGCGCGGATCGGATCGAGGGTCGGCATGATCTGCTGCACCAGCGTCGCCGGTTGCTGCTTGTCATAGATGTCGGCACGCACCGTCACGTTGGGCAGGCGATTGCGGTGCCAGATGATGCCCTCTTCAAAGCCGTACTCCAGGGTCGCGATCTGCGACAGCGCTACGCTGCGACCGTTATCGGTCGGCACCGCCAGGCTTGGCAGCAATGACAACTCGGTGCGCTCATGCACGGTGCCGCGCAACAGGATCTCGATCAACTCGTTGTCTTCGCGGTACTGGCTGACGCTGGAACCGGTCAGCGAACTTTGCAGGAACTTCGACAGGTTCGCCGTGCTCACGCCCAGCGCCCGCGCGCGGTCCTGATCGATGTTCAGGTACACCACCTTGCTCGGCTCTTCCCAGTCCAGGTGGACGTTGACCACATGCGGGTTCTCGCGAACCTTGGCCGCGACCTTGCGCGCCAGCGCCCGCACTTCCTCGATGTGCTCCCCGGTGACGCGGAACTGCACCGGGTAGCCAACCGGCGGACCGTTTTCCAGTCGCGTGACCCGCGAGCGCAGCGCCGGGAACTGCTCGTTGAGGGTTGCGATCAACCAGGTGCGCAGGGCTTCGCGTTCCTCGATGGTTTTCGCCAGGACGACGAACTGGGCGAAGCTCGCCGCCGGCAGTTGCTGATCCAGCGGCAGGTAGAAACGCGGCGAACCGGTGCCGACATAGGCCACGTAATTGTCGATCCCGGCCTTGTCCTTGAGCAGCGCTTCGAGGCGCTTGACCTCGTCGGCGGTGTTGCTCAGCGAAGCGCCTTCGGCCAGTTTCAGGTCGACCATCAATTCCAGGCGACCCGATGCCGGGAAGAATTGCTGCGGGACAAACTTGAACAGCACGATGGACGCGATGAACAACACCACGGTCGCGGCGATCACGGTTTTGCGCCAGCGCACGCACCACTCCACCAGATTTCGCACGCGCTGGTAAAACGGCGTGCCATACGGATCGGGCTGGCCGGCACCGTGCTTGGCCGCGTGAATCTTCGCCAGGTCCGGCAGGAGTTTTTCCCCGAGGTACGG
The DNA here is from genome assembly GCF_009764265.1 of Pseudomonas sp. PB101. Lineage (GTDB taxonomy): Bacteria > Pseudomonadota > Gammaproteobacteria > Pseudomonadales > Pseudomonadaceae > Aquipseudomonas. Next base: position 90,125 of record NZ_RWIR01000076.1, on the reverse strand, counting down.
CACGAACACCACCGCGACCACCCACGACGCCAGCAGCGCGATGGTGACCACCTCGAAGATCGAACGGGTGTATTCACCCGTGCCCGATTGCGCCGTGACGATCGGCAGGAAACCGGCCGCGGTGATCAGCGTACCGGTGAGCATCGGGAACGCGGTGCTGGTCCAGGCGTAACTCGCGGCTTTGACCCGGTCGAAACCCTGTTCCATTTTGATCGCCATCATTTCCACGGCGATGATCGCGTCGTCCACCAGCAAGCCCAGCGCCAGAACCAGCGCGCCGAGGGAGATCTTGTGCAGGCCGATGCCGAGGTAATACATGCAGGCGAACGTCATCGCCAGCACCAGCGGAATCGCCAGGGCCACCACCATGCCGGTACGTACGCCAAGGGAGAAGAAGCTCACCAGCAACACGATGGCCAGCGCCTCGACCAGCACTTGCACGAACTCGCCGACACCGGTTTTCACCGCCGCCGGTTGGTCGGAGACTTTGCGCAACTCCATGCCGGCGGGGAGGTTTTTCTGGATGCGGGCGAATTCGATTTCCAGCGCCTTGCCCAGCACCAGAATGTCACCGCCGTCCTTCATCGCCACCGCCAGGCCGATGGCGTCTTGCGCCATGAAGCGCATGCGCGGCGCCGGTGGATCATTGAAACCACGGCGCACATCGGCCACATCGGAGATGCGGAAAGTGCGGTCACCGACGCGAATCGGGAAGTTCTTGATCTCGTCGACCGTCTGAAAATTCCCCGTCACCCGTAGCTGCAATCGCTCGCTGCTGGTTTCGAAGAAACCTGCCGTGGACACCGCGTTCTGCTCTTCAAGGGCTTGCTGGACGGCCGCCAACGGCAAACCGAGGGTGGCAAGCTTGACGTTGGAGAGCTCGATCCAGATTTTCTCGTCCTGCAATCCCAGCAGTTCGACCTTGCCCACATCCTTGACCCGCTGCAGCTGGATCTGGATGCGGTCGGCGTAGTCCTTGAGCACCGCGTAGTCGAAACCCTCACCGGTCAGGGCGTAGATATTGCCGAAGGTGGTGCCGAATTCATCGTTGAAGAACGGCCCCTGAATTCCCGGTGGCAGGGTATGACGGATGTCGCTGATCTTCTTGCGCACCTGATACCACAGCTCCGGGATCTCCACCGAGTGCATGGAGTCGCGGGCAATGAAGGTCACCTGGGATTCGCCGGGGCGGGAGAACGACATGATGCGCTCGTACTCGCCGGTTTCCATGAGTTTCTTTTCGATGCGCTCGGTGACCTGGCGCGAAACTTCCTCGGCAGTCGCGCCCGGCCAGTTGGTGCGAATCACCATGGCCTTGAAGGTGAACGGCGGGTCTTCGCTCTGGCCGAGCTTGGTGTAGGAAAGTGCGCCGACAATGGCCAGCAACAGCATCAGGAACAGCACGATCTGGCGATTACGCAGCGCCCATTCGGAAACGTTGAAGCGCATCGGGGCTTACTCCTTGTCCGCCAGATTGACCACGCGATTGGAGCGATCCACCGGGCGCACCTGCTGCCCTTCGAGAAGCACATGGACACCGGCGGCAACCACCCAGTCACTGGCGTTGAGCCCTTCGAGCACCGGTACGCTTTTCTCGCCGAAGGCACCCACGCGCACCGGGGTTTTCTTCAAGGTGTTGTTGGCGCTGACGACCCAGACATAGGTCACGCCGTTTTCCGCCGTCAGCGCAGACAGCGGAACGGACAGTGGCACCACGTCGGCGGCCTGCACGAACACTCGGGCGCTCTGGCCCAGCTCCACCGCAACCTTGCCGGATGTGAAGGCGATGCGCGCCGCGAAGGTACGCGACTTGGGGTCGGCGGACGGCGACAGCTCACGGATGCGCCCTTCGAAACGCTGGCCGGGCTGAGTCCAGAGCTCCACAAACACCGGTTCACCTACCTTGAAGCGGCCGAAGTTCTGCTCCGGCAGGCTGATCAACACTTCACGCTCGCCATCGGTTGCCAGGGTGAACACCGTTTGCCCGGCAGCCACGACTTGCCCGACTTCCACCAGGCGCTTGGCCACGACGCCGTCCTGCGGCGCACGCAGCACGGCATAACTGGCCTGGTTATTGGAGACGTTGAATTCGGCTTTGATCTGCTTGAGGCGCGCTTCACCGGAGCGGTAGAGGTTTTCGTGATTGTCGTACTGCGAACGGCTGACGAGCTGACGCTCCATCAGGGTTTTATAGCGATCCCGCTCGGCGCGCACCATGCTCAGATTGGCTTCGGCGGCAGCGACCTGAGCGCGTGTGGCCTCCAGCTGCAGGCGCACGTCCTGCGGATCGAGCTCGGCCAAGGGTTGATCGGCCTTGACCCGCTGCCCTTCCTCGACCAGTCGTCGGCTGACCTTACCGCTGATGCGGAACGCCAGATCCGGCTCGTAACGCGCGCGCACTTCACCGGGATAACTTTCCATGGCCTGTGCCGAAGGCTCTGGCTGGACCACCATGGCCGGGCGCACGCTGACCTGCGGCACCTCCTCGGAACCACACGCAGACAATAAAAAAGCCAGGGTGACTGGCAACGCGAGGGGCAAGGCATAGCGGAACATGGTGAAGGACCTTTCGCTAATGGTGCTTGGAATAATTATACTGAGCAGTATGTTATTAATAGCAAACTCACCAGTCCAGTAATAAAAACGAATATGCCAAACAATCTTTCAGCACCCAATGGCCCAGGCAGACCCAAGGATCTGGTCAAGCGCCAGGCGATTCTCGATGCGGCGAAAACGCTGTTTCTGAGTAAGGGTTATGCCAATACCAGCATGGATGCCGTTGCAACCGAAGCCGGTGTGTCAAAGCTGACGGTCTATAGCCACTTCAACGACAAGGAGACGCTGTTCTCCGCTGCGGTGATGGCCAAGTGCGAGGAGCAGTTGCCGACGCTGTTCTTCGAACTGCCGGAAGGCGTGGCCGTGGAAACCGTACTGCTGAACATCGCACGCGGTTTTCATCACCTGATCAACAGTGATGAATCAGTGAACCTGCACCGCTTGATCATGGCCTTGGGCAGTCAGGACCCGAAACTCTCACTGATTTTCTTCGAGGCCGGGCCTCAGCGCATGCTGCACGGTATGGAACGCTTGTTGAGCAAGGTCAACGAAAGCGGCGCATTGAGCATCGACAAACCGCACAATGCAGCAGAACACTTCTTCTGCCTGCTCAAGGGCGCAGCGAATTTCCGGCTGCTCTTCGGCTGTGGCGAGCCATTGGACGACGAGGCCGCCGAGAGTCATGTGCGCGAAGTGGTGGGGTTGTTTATGCGGGCGTATCGGCCGGAGCAGGCCTGACAGATATTGGCTGGCTGATCTGACGCCTTCGCGGGCAAGCCCGCTCCCACAGGGTCCGAGGTGATCCCAAGTCTTGGGCCCGGCACAAAACCTGTGGGAGCGTGGCTTGCCCGCGATGAAGGCGACTCGGTCTTAAGGCTTCAAAGCTTTCTTCGGATAAATGTCATACCGACTGGACTTGCCATCCAGCGCATGACTCGGCTTCGGCCCTTCAATGCACGGCGCCTTGCGCGGACGCTTGACCACCACCCGGTGGCTGGCCAGCGCCAATGCGGCTTCGAGCAATGCCGGCGCATCCGGGTCATCGCCCACCAGCGGCCGGAACAGGCGCATTTCCTTCTTCACCAGCGCGGTTTTCTCGCGGTGCGGGAACATCGGGTCAAGGTAGATCACCTGCGGGGGCTCGCCCTCCCAGTTGCGCATCACCTCGATCGAGTTGCCCTTGAGCAAGCGCATGCGCGCCACGATCGGCGCCACGTCAAAATCTTCCGCACCTCGGGCCAGGCCATCTTCCAGCAAGGCGCCGATCAGCGGCTGACGCTCGATCAGGCTCATCTCGCAACCGAGGCTGGCCAGCACGAACGCATCCTTGCCCAGCCCCGCCGTGGCATCCAGCACCCGCGGGCGCACGCCCTGGGCGACGCCGACAGCCTTGGCGATCATCTGCCCGCTGCCGCCACCGTACAACCGGCGATGAGCCGCACCGCCCTCGACGAAGTCCACCCGCACCGGTCCCGGCGCATCCGGCCCCAGCTGTTGCAGCTGCAAACCCTGGTCGCCTACCTGCAAGGCAAACTCGCCGTCCACCACTTGCATCGGCAAGCCCAGGCGCTCGGCCCATTGCTCGGCTTGTGGCTCGAAAGCCTCGTCCAGGGCCTGGACATGGATGCGGCAGGCCGCAGGTTGATCAATCATCGGAAAACACGCTCAAAAAATTAATGATCGGCAAAAACTGCCGATAACAAAACTATCGAGCATTTTGCCAGAGCTGAGCGTCGACCGAGAGAAATGTCAGACATTCAACCCACAATCACAGGTTTTATCTCGCCCTACGGCGACTACAACCTGCGAAACACCCAGGCACTGAGCGGCGTCAGCCACATCTGGCAGGATTTCTTTGCCCGAGCGCTGGCCGAACAGTCGGGTGAAGTGCTGCCGCAATCGTTGAATTTCCCACCGGTCGACCTCGAAAGCCCGGTTGAGCCTACCGTTGGCAGCGACCTGCTGGCGCACATCGTGTCCCAGCGCGAATGCGATGTGCAGGACAACGTGGTCCGCCCGCCCGAGCCACTGTTCCTGCCGATTGCCGAATTCGAAACGGACCTGGCCGACAAGCCATTCCCACCGTTCCCGGCGGATGAAATCGTCGCCCAGCAAAAACAACAGGACTTCGAAAGCGGCTGGGTACGCCCGATCGTGCTCAACGCCGGTCAGCCGCTGCCGAACGCTGGCCCTGCCGCGCAACCGCGTCCGCTGCACCTGCCCATCGCCGAATTCGAACTCGATCTGCTCGACAAGCCGTTCCCGCCGTTCTCCGCGGAAGAACGGGCGGAGCAGCAGAAACAACTCGATTTCGACAATGGCTGGGCGCGCCCGATCATCCTGCAGAACCTGCGCATCGCCGCATAAACCTCAGCGACAAAGCCACCACGGCCCGACATCCAGATGAAAGTGATTGCGATGGGCGGCGTTGTAATCCGGGCTCAAGACCACACTGAACAGACCGCAGGCGCCATCGCGAACCTGCCGTAGAAACCGTGCGTCCCGATCATTCCCGGACCAATCCTTGAGCACGCTGACGGTTCGACCATCGGCCAGCCGAAAACCGGCGATATCCAGCGCATTGGCTGACGCATGCTGACTGAGCCGGCCATTCTCGCGGCTGTAGACATTGCGACAGGCGAAGCTGCCGAGGTGCTCGACCCGCGTGACCGCTTGCCCGTAGATCGCCTGCGCAGCGGGTTGCAGGGCGTGATGTTCGAACAGCGCAAACGACACCGCCAACCGGCAACTGGAGAGGAAACTGCTGCTCAGCGCCACATCACCACTCTGCACCCGCAGGGCATTGACCAGCGGGCATTTGGCGTCAGGGCTGTCGGCCTGAGGGGCCACGCGTAAACCGGAGCTGCTCAAGGCCTGCTCGCACAACTGCGGATCGTCGCGCAGACGCATCAACTTGTAGCGAGTCAGCAGGTTCGGCGTGGCCTTGACGTCGAGCGGCGTCCAGGGGTTCCACTGCGCCGGCACTTGCAACCAGCCGCGCCACAGGCTGGCCACCGCGCCACCGATGATCAGCAGCACCAGCAGGAACCAGCGCCCGCCGCTCATGTTCAGCCCTTGAAGAATTGATTGGCCTTCTGGTACGGCATCGACCGGGACGTGAAGCCGAACGTGCCCGACGTCTGGATTTCTTCAGCAGCACGCATGAACTCGCCATACGCCGCCAGTGCCAGCGCCGAACCGACGCTGATGCGCTTGACGCCCATTTCAGCCAACTCCGCGACCGTCAGCTTCAGGCCGCCCGACATCAACACATTCACCGGCTTCGGCGCCACGGCGCGCACCACCGCCAGCACCTCCTCGGCACTGCGCAGGCCCGGCGCATAGAGCACATCGGCACCGGCCTCGGCGAATGCCTGCAAGCGGCGGATGGTGTCGGCCAGATCGGGATTGCCGTGCAGGAAGTTTTCCGCCCGGGCGGTCAAGGTGAAGGGGAACGGCAAGCTGCGAGCGGCAGCCACAGCAGCCTCGATCCGCGCGACGGCGTGTTCGAAGCAGTAGATCGGGCCGTCTTCACGGCCGGTGGTATCTTCGATCGAACCACCCACGGCGCCGGCCTCTGCTGCGCGCAAAATACTTTTGGCGCAATCGGCCGGGTTGTCGGCAAAGCCGTTTTCCAGGTCGACGGCAACCGGCAGGTCGGTGGCGGCGACAATCGCCTGAACGTTCAGCAGGGTATCGTCGAGGGTCAAGCCGCCATCGGCGCGGCCCTGGGAAAAGGCATAACCGGCACTGGTGGTCGCCAGCGCCTCGAAGCCGAGGCTGGCCAGCATTTTCGCCGAACCGGCGTCCCACGGGTTGGGAATCACAAAAGCCCCCGGGCGTTCGTGAAGGGCTTTGAACGCCTGGGCTCGAAGGGTTTGCGCATCCATTTGGCAGGCTCCTGAAGAGGGGAAGAAATCCGCCTCAGAGCAGGCCAAGTTGCTCGGCGACGGGTTCTCTGTATAGCTCAGGCAGCGCCGGCAAGCCAGGCAAACGCAGCATCAGCCGGGCGTGAAAACGCTGCGCCAGCTTCGCCGCCAGCAGATTGTCGGCCGTGTGCAGGAAGATATAGGGGGTGCGGCCCTCTTCGATCCATGCCGCGATTTTTTCAACCCACGGCTCCAGGAACGGATCGTTGGCCTCAAGCGTCGGATGGCCGATAAAACGCACCTGCGGGAACTGCGTGAAGGCCGCCGGGCGCGGCGGGACGCGGGGTTTCTTCGATTGGGCGTGGAGCACCGAAGGTTCGGTCGATGTGCAACTGAACAGCGCTCGGGGGTCGAGACAGATGCGCTCGACACCGCGATCCAGCAGCAGACGGTTGAGCATGCGCTCGCTGTCGCCCTTGGCGAAAAAATCGTCATGGCGCACTTCCACGGCCAGCGGCCGCTGCAAGGCATCGATAAAGCCCGCCAGTTCGGGCAAGCGTTGGGGCGTGAAGCTTTTCGACAGCTGCAACCACAGCGGCGACACCCGTTCACCGAGAGGGTTGAGTAACTGCAGGAAGGTCTCGGCGGCGGTCAGCTGCTCGCGCAGATCGCCACCGTGGCTGATCTCGCGGGGAAACTTGGCGGTGAAGCGAAAGTGCGCGGGCATGGTTTCAGCCCAGCGCTGCACGGTGCTGGCAGCCGGGGTCGCGTAGAAGGTCGTGTTGCCTTCTACGGCGTTGAATACCTGGCAATAGAGATCAAGAAAATCGGCGGTTTTGGCGTGCGGCGGATACAGGTAGTCGCGCCAGGCGTTTTCGCTCCAGGAGGGGCAACCGAGGTAATACGGCAGCGCCATCAGATGTACAGGTCGAGGCCCAGCACATCCGCTTCCCAATCAACAAAACCGGCGGTGCTCAGGTAGCTGGCCAGGGCTGTCGCCACGCTTTTGCTCATGGCACGGTGGTAAATCATGTCTTGCTGGCGGGCGGGAAGATTGCTCAGTTTTTGCGCAGAGGCTTTGGCGGCACGGGCAGCCAGTTGCTCTTCAGTCGGGAATTCCAGTTCGCCTTCGATATCGATGGCGTCGTCTTCTACCACGCGGCCTTTGCGAGGTTTGCGCTTGATGGGGTAGGACTGAGAGGAAACGCCGTCTATACGCATAGGTGCATGCTCGGAATCAGTGATGGCAGTTTAGTGGCGCAAAACCCACTTCGCAAACCGCCGAGTGATAACTAGAACACATAAAAGGCAAAAGGTTTAAAAGCTGGGGTTAGAAACTGATGATCGGCTGCGCCCGATAGATCGCCATCGCGGGCAAGCCCGCTCCCACAAGGTTCAGCGCAAATCCTGTGGGAGCGTGGCTTGCCCGCGATTGGACCAACTCGGGCCTGAATACTATCGAGCTTTAGGCGTCGCCACTTTATCGCGCAGGTAAACCGGCTGCGCCTCGTCCGCCACGATCGCCTCGCCGCGCTCCCAGGCAAACCGCGCCAGGGTCAGCAGGTCTTGGGCATGGGGCAACATGCCCGCGTCCTGCCCGCTCAGGCTGACGGCGATACGTTCGCCATAACCCCAACCGGTGCCCGCGCCGAACCACTCGCCGTCGGCATCGACCGGCAGTGCGGCGGACTCCGGCGGCAGTACCGCTTCGGCGCCGACCAGACGCATCTCCCCGGCCGTTTCGCGGTAGCAACCCCAATACACTTCATCCATGCGCGCATCGATGGCCGCGGCGACCTGCGTGGCGCCGTGTTCACGCAATGCACGTTGCGCCAGCACCGCCAGGTTCGACACCGGCAGCACCGGGCGATCCAGGGCAAACGCCAGGCCTTGCACCACGCCGATGGCGATGCGCACGCCGGTGAAGGCACCCGGGCCACGGCCAAACGCGATGGCATCGATCGCTTGCAGGGTGGTGCCGGCATCGGCCAGCAATTGCTGGATCATCGGCAACAGCTTCTGCGCATGCAGGCGCGGGATCACCTCGTAATGGCTCGTGACCTTGCCGTCATGCAGCAAGGCAACGGAGCAAGCTTCAGTCGCGGTGTCCAGGGCCAGCAAGGTGCTCATCGATGTATCCACAAGAGTGATCGGAAAAAAGTGCGTCAGTATAAACAACTACGGCCCGCAAGCGGGCCGTGGATGATGCAGCAGGTCAGACATTTCAGCTCAGGGCTGCAAGCACCTTGGCGGTGATCGCTTCAACCGAACCGACGCCTTCGATATGGCTGTACTTCGGCTTGCCGTTGGCAGCCGACAGCTTCTGGTAGAAGTCCACCAGCGGCTTGGTCTGGGAGTGGTAGACCGACAGGCGATGACGCACGGTTTCTTCGGTGTCGTCCTTGCGCTGTACCAGCTCTTCACCGGTGACGTCGTCTACGCCAGCCACTTTCGGCGGGTTGTAGACGATGTGGTACACGCGGCCGCTGGCCTCGTGAACACGGCGACCGGCGATACGCTGGACGATCTCTTCGTCTTCGACGGCGATTTCAACGACCGCGTCCAGCTCGACGCCGGCAGTCACCAGGGCTTCAGCCTGGGGAATGGTGCGCGGGAAGCCGTCGAACAGGAAACCGTTGGCGCAGTCGGACTGGGCGATGCGGTCCTTGACCAGTGCGATGATCAGGTCATCGGATACCAGGCCGCCGGCATCCATGATGCTCTTGGCCTTGATGCCCAACTCGGTGCCGGCCTTGACCGCTGCACGCAGCATGTCGCCGGTGGAGATTTGCGGAATGCCGAATTTTTCGGTGATGAACTTAGCCTGAGTACCTTTACCGGCCCCGGGAGCTCCCAGCAGAATGACGCGCATCGATGTGCTCCTCAATTTTTTATATGGATAACGTCAGATTCGCCTCGTGGGGCCAATCTCAAAAATAGGGTCGTGACCGCCCAAACGGCCAAAGGCTGATCAAGATACACAGCAGGCTGCGCCCACACAAGACGCCGAAAGTCGGAGAAACCGCTGCTTCTTGCGACCGTTGCGCGCAGTTTCCCAAGTCGCAACCCCATCATTAACTGTCGCATGACAGCACTTTTCAAGCCGTCCTGCGGCGGCATCCGGCTCACTTGCCGGATGCCTGAGCCCGCGGCAAAAACCTTAGCCGGTGTTACGCAAACCGGCGGCAATCCCCGCCACAGACACCAGCAAGGCCTGTTCTACCGGGCTGCCCTGCGCCACGTCCTGCACTCGTGAACGGGCCAGCAACTCGGCCTGCAATAGATGAAGCGGGTCGAGGTAGGTGTTGCGCAAGCGGATGAACTCAAGGGTCGCAGGGCTATGTGCCAGCAGCTGCGACTGACCGGTCAGGCCGAGAACGATGGTGCACGCCTGCGACAATAGGTCGCGTAAGTGCGCACCCAATGGCAGCAGTTTCGGCTCGACCAGACGCTCGTCGTAAGACTGCGCGATGTCGGCGTCGGCCTTGGCCAGGACCATTTCCAGCATGTCGATGCGGGTGCGGAAGAACGGCCACTGCTCACGCATCTGCCCCAGCAGCTCGCCTTCGCCGCGCTCCAGTGCCTTGCTCAGGGCGGCTTCCCAACCCAGCCAGGCGGGCAGCATCAGGCGCGTCTGGGTCCAGCCGAAGATCCACGGAATCGCCCGCAGGCTTTCGATCCCCCCGGCCCGACGCTTGGCCGGACGACTGCCCAGCGGCAAACGCCCCAGTTCCTGTTCCGGCGTCGACTGGCGGAAATACTCCACGAACTGCGGGTTTTCCCGCACCACGGCGCGGTAGGCGCTGACACCGTCTGCGGCCAGCTCGTCCATCAAATGGCGCCACTCGGGGGTAGGCGGCGGCGGCGGCAACAAGGTCGCCTCCAGCACGGCAGCCAGGTACAGATTGAGGTTCTGCTCGGCGATGTCCGGCAGGCCGAACTTGAAGCGAATCATTTCGCCCTGTTCGGTGGTGCGGAAACGCCCCGCCACCGAACCCGGTGGCTGCGACAGGATCGCCGCGTGGGCCGGGCCGCCGCCACGTCCCACGGTGCCACCGCGACCGTGGAACAACAGCAGCTCCACTTGCTGTTCACGGCAAATGTCCACCAGTCGCTCCTGCGCCCGGTACTGCGCCCAGGCCGCCGCGGTGGTGCCGGCGTCCTTGGCCGAGTCGGAGTAGCCGATCATCACTTCCTGCGGCCCTTGCAGGCGCGCGCGATAACCCGGCAACAGCAGCAGTTTCTCGATCACCGGTCCCGCGTTATCGAGGTCGGCCAGGGTTTCGAACAGCGGCACCACGCGCATCGGCCGCAACACGCCGGACTCTTTGAGCAGCAACTGCACGGCGAGTACATCGGAAGCCGCGCCGGCCATGGAAATCACATAGGAACCGAGGGATGCCTGCGGCGCAGCGGCGATTTCCCGACAGGTCGCCAGCACTTCGGCGGTGTCGGCCGATGGCTTGAAGTACGCCGGCAACAAGGGACGACGATTGCTCAATTCACGCATCAGGAAGGCGATGCGCTCCTCCTCGCTCCAGTCTTCGTAACGACCCAGGCCCAGGTAGTCGGTGATTTCAGTCATTGCAGCCGAGTGCCGCGACGAGTCCTGGCGCACATCCAGGCGAACCAGGAACAGGCCGAAGGTCACCGCCCGACGCAGGCAATCGAGCAACGGCCCGTCGGCGATCACACCCATGCCGCACTCGTGCAGGGAACGGTAGCAAAGCTCCAGCGGATCGAGCAGTTCACGATTGTTCTGCAGCACATCGACCGGTGCCGGGGTCGACGTCGACAAGGCGGCGTGTGCCCAGTTACGTGTCGCCCGCAGGCGTTCGCGCAGTTGCTTGAGCACGGCCCGGTAAGGTTCGGCGCTCTCGCCCGCCCTGGCCTTCAATTCGTCGCTTGCCTGCTGCATCGACAGTTCAGCGGCCAGGTGATCGACATCGCGCAGGTACAGATCGGCCGCCATCCAGCGCGCCAACAGTAAAACTTCTCGGGTAACCGCCGCCGTCACGTTCGGGTTGCCGTCGCGGTCGCCGCCCATCCACGAGGCGAAGCGAATCGGTGCCGCCTCCAGTGGCAGGCGCAGGCCGGTGGCGTCGTGCAGGGCCTGGTCGGCCTTGCGCAGGTAATTGGGAATGGCCTGCCACAGCGAATGCTCGATCACCGCGAAACCCCACTTGGCTTCATCCACCGGCGTCGGACGCGTGCGGCGAATTTCTTCGGTGTGCCAGGCTTCGGCGATCAGGCGCTGCAAGGTGGTCTTGATCTGCCCACGTTCGGCAGCGATCAGGTCACGGTGGTCCTGCGCCGCCAGTTGCGCGGCGATGGCGTCGTACTTCTGGATCAGTGTGCGGCGTGCCACTTCGGTCGGGTGCGCGGTCAGTACCAGCTCGATCTCCAGCCGGCCCAGTTGCCGGGCCAGCGCCTCGGCGCCATGCCCCTCGGCGCGCAGGCGGGCGAGCAACTCCGGCAGCACCCGGGCTTCGAAAGGCGCCTCCCGGGATTCCTCACGGCGGTGAATCAACTGGTATTGCTCAGCGATGTTGGCCAGGTTGAGAAACTGGTTGAACGCCCGCGCCACCGGCAGCAATTCATCTTCGGATAACTGATTGAGGCTGGCGCTGAGTTCGGCGTCCATGGAGCCGCGCCGGTCAGCCTTGGCGCCCTTGCGGATCTGCTCGATCTTGTCGAGAAAATCATCGCCATATTGCTCACGAATGGTATTGCCCAACAGCTCACCCAACAGGTGAACATCCTCGCGCAAGCGTGCATCAATATCGGTCATCAGCAGGTCTCCAGCAAAAAATCCGGGCGGCTACGAACCTAGAGAGTGCCGCCCCAGACGGGTTCTTACAAGCAAGACGACGAAGGGCCTGTAAACCTTGCCTGTTGAAGCTAGTCTGAAGATAAGCCGCACAATGGCTGTCGCCACACTCACCTTGCCTGCCACGAGCGGGAGCGCAATGAGGTCAATATGAAAATCCGCGAGCTTGCCCACCACTGGGAAGAAAACGCCAAGGGTCGCCTGACCGATACCGGCTACTCGATTCATCTGGATATGGAGTCCGCCGCCCGGCTGGCCGCGATCGTCGAGATGTACCCCAAACGGCATCCCGAAGAACTGCTCGGCGATCTGATCGGCGCCGCCCTGGAGGAACTGGAAAGAAGCTTCCCGTACGTCAAGGGCTCGACCGTGGTCGCCACTGACGAAGAAGGTGATCCGCTGTACGAAGACGTCGGGCCGACCCCGCGTTTTCTGGCGTTGTCCCGTCGGCATCTGCACGACTTGTCGATGCCTGAGGACAAACAGAAACACTGACTCCTTGCCCGTCCCCCCTCCAGTGTGGGAGCAAGCTCGCTCCCACAACTTTGCGCTTTAGAGCCCTGTCGACTCGATCAAGGTTTTTTCGATAGCCGGCTAATTTCTCTGAACTTTCAAAAAAAGCCTCGGGTCAACCCAAGTAACCACACCTGGGACGAGCGTTTCAAAACACCCCGCAATTGATGGTTTCAGCGCCCTGCCCAGGATGGAATGAAAAGCTTTTCAGGAGTCAGCCCAATGGAGTTGAAGACCATGAAATCCCGAACCGATACATTCTCGTTTCCCCCATCGCGCGGCCTCAAGCTGGCGGCGCTGGCCCTTGGCAGCAGCCTGCTCCTGGCCGGTTGCGCCGGCAACCCGCCGACCGAGCAGTACGCGGTCACCCAATCAGCCGTCAACGACGCCGTCAGTGCGGGCGGCACCGAGTTCGCCGCCGTGGAAATGAAAACCGCGCAGGACAAACTCAAACAAGCCGAAATCGCCATGCACGACAAAAAGTACGACCAGGCCCGGATGCTCGCCGAGCAGGCCGAGTGGGATGCGCGCGTGGCCGAACGCAAGGCCCAGGCGATGAAAGCCGAACAGACACAGAAGGATTCGCAGCAAGGCGTTCAGGAACTGCGTCAGGAAAGCCAGCGCACCGTTCAGTAACGGCGCGGCCAGACGTACTTCTTCAATCGACTCAAAGGACGACATCATGAATTCCCGACAATTAATGATCCCTGCCCTGCTGGCTGCCAGCGTTGCACTGGCGGCTTGCTCTACCCCTCCGAACCCCAGCCTGGAACAGGCCCGCAGCAACTACGCCGGCCTGCAGGCCAACCCGCAAGCGAGCAAAGTCGCAGCCCTGGAAACCAAGGAAGCCAGCGACTATCTGGACAAGGCCGACAAGGCCTACCTGGACAAGGAGGATGCGGCCAAAGTCGACCAGCTCGCCTATCTGACTAACCAGCGCGTCGAAGTGGCCAAGCAAACCATCGCCCTGCGCACCGCTGAAGCCAATCTGAAAAACGCCTCCGCACAACGGGCCCAGGCGCGTCTGGAGGCTCGAGACCAGCAGATCAAACAGCTGCAGAACAGCCTCAATGCCAAACAGACCGAGCGCGGGACGCTGGTGACCTTTGGCGATGTGCTGTTCGCCACGGACAAGGCCGAGCTGAACTCCAACGGCATGATGAACATCAACAAACTGGCGCAGTACCTCCAGGAAAACCCCGACCGCAAAGTGATTGTCGAGGGTTATACCGACAGCACCGGTACGGCGTCGCACAACCAGTCGCTGTCGGAACGGCGCGCACAATCGGTGCGTACGGCGCTGGTGAAGATGGGCGTCGATCCCGCGCGAATCGTGGCGCAGGGGTACGGCAAGGAATATCCGGTGGCGGACAACACCAGCACCTCGGGCCGGGCGATGAACCGTCGGGTTGAGGTGACCATTTCCAATGACAATCAGCCGGTGATGCCGCGTTCGGCGGTGAGTGCCAACACACAATAAATCGACATCACACAGAACCAATGTGGGAGCCAGCCTGCTGGCTCCCACATTGGTTCTGTGTTGCCTTTACTGCTCCAGCTTCTGCGGCGTTTCCTGCCCCATGCAACGCACGGCTTTTTTCTTGCTGTCGACCAGTACGCCCGTCAGGCCTTTCTGTTCCATGTCGAACAGCACCAGCACGCCATCGATGCACTGCGCCACTTGCGCGGCCGGTTCCAGGGAGACCTTGTAGTCTTCGCCCGGCACGGTCTTGAGCATGGTGAATTCGTTGAGCAGCAACGCGTCCTCCGGTTTGGCGAAGTGCAGGTAGCCGTACCACCACAGGGCACCGACGGTGCCGAGGATGCTGCAGATACCGGTGATGATCAGCGGGATGGCGTTACGTTCTTCACTCATTGCGGACTCTCTGGTGGTTCATCTTCAGAATTCGGGGGTGCCGGGTAATTGGGGATTTCACCCAGGCGGCGCAGGCCGTTGAAATGCTGCGGGTCATCCAGATAGCGCAGCATGACTGTGCGCCAGACCGGGTCGGCGAACGTCTGCACATGACCGCCACGGGTCAGTTGCAGCACCCGCGGCGGCGGCGCAGCTTGATACAGTCGGATGCCGTTGGAAAGAGGCACGATCGGATCGTCGATGCTGTGGTAGAGCAGTTTCGGTACGTCCTTGAGCTGCGCCATGGAGTTGATCGCGCTGTCGCCATCCGGCACCAGCCAGGACAACGGCACCTGAAACGTCCAGAACACCCATGAATGGCTCAACGCATACTGACCGACGCTGCGGTAACTGGCGGGTACGCCATCGAGCACGATGGCCTTGAGTTGTTTCTGTCGTTGCGGGTGCCGGGCCAGGTAATGCACGGCCATCGAGCCACCGAGGCTCTGGCCGAGCAGGATCAGCGGCTTGCCTTGAACCTCTGGCGCCTTGTCCAGCCAGGCGAACGCTGCATCGATGTCCTGATAGATTGCCGGCAGGCTGGGTTCGCCTTCGGACAGGCCATAACCGCGATAATCAACAAGCAACACCTGGTAACCATTTTCCGGCAACCAAAAGCTGCCGCCGAGGTGCATGGGCAGGTTGCCGCCGTTGCCGTGCAGGTGCAGCACCGTGCCCTTGACCTCGACGCCCTGCTTCGCCGGCAGCCACCAGGCGTTCAGCTTGAGGCCGTCGGCAGTGATCAGGGTGACGGTGCGGTATTCGAGCCCGGCCTTGTCCGGGGTGAACATCTGGCCGGGTTCGGGGTAGAACAGCAGCGAACTGCAACCGTTCAAGGCCAGGAGAAGGCAGACGATGCCGAGGATTCTCATCCGTTGAAACCTCGCAGTGTGGAGTTGAAACACGGAGCAAATGTGGGAGCGAGCCTGCTCGCGAATGCGGTCTGACATTCAACACTTCTATTATCTGACACACCGCTTTCGCGAGCAGGCTCGCTCCCACAGGTGACCTCATCGGGCTTACAAAATGTTGGAGTAATCCGCCTCGATCCGGTCCAGGCTCAGGTGGTTGAGGAAGTTGGAGAAGCACATCCACGCCGACAACGCGTTCATGTCGCGGAACTGTTCCGGCAGGTACTTGGGCGGCACCACCAGGCCTTCATCCACCAGCTGGCGCAAGGTGCGCATGTCTTCCAGGGTGGTCTTGCCGCAGAACAACAGCGGTATCTGCTCCAGCTTGCCTTTGCGCACGGCCAGTTGAATGTAGTTGTAAATCATGATGAAGCCCTTGAGGTAGGACAAGTCTTTGGTAAATGGCAGACCTGTCGGCACCGAGCCGCGGAACACGCGACTGGCGTTGCTGTAGCTCTCGGGCATTTCGAAACCCTGCTCGCGGAAGAACTCGAACACCTGCAGGAAGTCCGCGCCCTCCTCCACCATGTGAATGGCGCGGGTGCGGTTGGTGAGTTTGCGCAGGCGGCTCGGGTACGAGGCGAAGGTGATGATTTCCATCAGGATCGCCAGGCCTTCCTGGGTCACCGTCGACGAGGGCGGCCCCTTGGCCAGGAAGGTGCAGATCGGCTGGTTCAGGCCGTTGAGCGTGGTGCCGACGTGCACTAGCCCTTCGTGGACTTCCAGGGCGCGCACGTCGCGGTTGTTGAACATCGCGTCGGAGCGGATCTTGATGTAGTCGGCGCCGGCCGCCGCGTCGGCGACGATGCCGTCGGACTCGAACACCCGAATGGTCTCCTCGGCTTCGCCAAACACCTTGTTCAAGCGATGCTGCAACATGTCGACCGCATCCTTGGCCGTCAGCGTCTTCGGTTCATCTTTCAGATCGCCACGGCCGTCGATGTTGTTCAGGTATTCGGACAACATCATGCCCAGGTCAGACAGGGTCGGGTCGCCGGCGTGGAACGCGTCGGACGCGGCGCCGTACAACTCCTGGGAAATCAGGCCGAAATCCTCGGTGCCGCGCGCTTCGAGCATGCGGATCACCATGCGGTATTCCTTGCACATGCGCCGCATGATCTGGCCGACCGGGTTGAACTGGCCGAGCTGGCGGGTGATGTCGCGCTCGATGTTCTGGAACTCCAGCTTCACTTTGCTGGAATCGAATGCCAACGGCCGGTTGAGGTAATAGTCGCGGTCCACCGCCGGCATTTCCTTGCCCTTGGCCTTGAGGAAGCCCTTGCGAATATTGTCGTCCCATTTGACCGCATCGAGTACGCGGATCGGCGTCTGTGCCAGCACGATGCGATCGGACAAAATGCGTATCGACTGTTGGTAATCGTCCACGCGAAACTCCTGTAGAAACCCGTTGTTGCCGGTTATTTGGCTTTGGCCTGACGCTGATAGCGGACCGCTTCGACGAACACATCGGAATTGGCCGGGTCGTCGAGGTAGGCGGCAACCTGATCCACGTTGCTGTCGATCAATACGCCGTCGCCGTCATTGGTCTGGAAGCTTTCGCCACTCAGGGCTTTCTGCTTGATGGCTTGATTGATTTGTTCGAGGTCGAGGTTGTACACCACCAACTCATGTTTGTCGGTCAGTTCAAACCCGCCAAGGGTGAAATGCCCGCCGAATTGCGCCGGCACCTTCGCCGACAGATACCAGCGGCTGCCATGGCGCGTCACCGTGAAGGGATAGGCCTCCCGTTCCCTGGGTCTGGCCCGGTAATAGCTGACGGCCTGATAGCGGTTGTCGCCGATGCGGGTCAGCTCGAGGTTGAGCGCCTCGCCCCAGGCATTGGTGCTGGTCCACTTGCCGAGCAATCCTTTGGGCGCGGGCTCGCTTGCAGGCAGCGGCTCCTTGAAGGTCACCAGACAGCCACTGAGCAGCAGGAACGACAAGGCGATCACCACGACACGCCAGGCTTTCATTCAAAACTCCCTATGAACATACGTCGCCCTGAAGTGGATACCTTCCCCTGTGGGAGCGAGCTTGCTCCCACAGGGTGAAGCACCAGCCCGGCTTACACCGACGCCAGCACCAGGTGCATGTAGCGCGTCAGGATGCCGAGCATTTCCTCTTCGGCGGCCGGCTCGTCTACGTTGAGCAGCCCCTGATATTCCATCCGGCCGATAATCGCCGTCAACACCTTGGCATCCTGATGCGGCTCGCGCGAGCCCAGCACCTGGAACAGCTGGCAAGAGCCCTGCAACAGGATCTGCTGATGCGAGCGCACCAGTTCGGCCAGGCGCGGGTTGAGCAATGCTTCCTGGCGAAACGCCTGCTCAGCCATCAAATGTTCACGGCGATTGACCAGTTGCCGGTGAACGTAATCGGTCATCAGCCGGGCAATGTCGTCCGCCAGTTTCGAACGCGCCTGCGGGCTGCCATCGCCACTGGCGATCATGTCGCGCAGCAGGCCTTCGTTGTTCACCCACAGCTTGCCCATGTACGCCGCACTGCGTTCCACGTATTGGGCGAAGGTATCGGTGAGCAGGTCATCGATATCCTTGAAATAGTAAGTGGTCGCCGACAACGGCACTTGCGCCTCGGCGGCCACCGCACGGTGCCGTACGGCGCGCACGCCATCGCGCACGACAATGCGCATGGCGGCGTCGAGAATGTCCTGTCGACGCTGCTCGCTGCCCTGTCGGCTGGCCTTGCGGCCCTGGTACTGAACACTTTCAGCGACCGCAGTGGCGACACCCGCTGCACCTTCTTGAGCCATTGCACGAATCACGACAGGTATTTCCTCTCAGATGAAAGTAACAAGTTGATACGTTTGTACCAGACAGGCAATAAAAAACCGCCTGAAAAGGCGGTTTTTTAATTGAAACACTTACGCTTGCGGCCGCATGTGCGGGAACAGGATCACGTCGCGGATCGACGGTGAATTGGTCAGCAGCATCACCAGGCGGTCGATACCGATGCCTTCACCCGCCGTTGGCGGCATGCCGTACTCCAGCGCACGCACGAAATCGGCGTCGTAGTGCATGGCTTCGTCGTCGCCGGCGTCCTTGTCGGCCACCTGGGCCATGAAACGCTCGGCCTGGTCTTCCGCGTCGTTCAACTCGGAGTAGGCATTGGCGATTTCACGACCACCGATGAACAGCTCGAAACGGTCGGTGACGTTCGGGTTCTCGTCGTTGCGACGGGCCAGCGGCGACACTTCGAACGGGTACTGGGTAATGAAGTGCGGCTGCTCCAGCTTGTGCTCGACCAGTTCTTCGAAAATCATCACCTGCAATTTGCCCAGGCCTTCGAAGCCCAGCACCTTGGCGCCGGCTTTCTTGGCGATGGCGCGAGCCTTGTCGATGTCGTTGAGGTCATCGGCGGTCAGATCAGGGTTGTACTTGAGGATCGAGTCGAACACCGACAGACGCACGAACGGCTCGCCGAAGTGGAACACCTTGTCGCCGTACGGCACGTCGGTGCTGCCCAGGACCAGCTGAGCCAGTTCGCGGAACAGTTCTTCGGTCAGGTCCATGTTGTCTTCGTAGTCGGCGTAGGCCTGGTAGAACTCCAACATGGTGAATTCAGGGTTGTGACGAGTCGAAACGCCTTCGTTTCGGAAGTTGCGGTTGATCTCGAACACTTTCTCGAAGCCACCAACAACCAGGCGCTTGAGGTACAGCTCCGGCGCGATACGCAGGAACATGCCCATGTCCAGCGCGTTGTGGTGAGTCTCGAACGGCTTGGCTGCCGCGCCGCCAGGAATGGTCTGCAGCATCGGCGTTTCCACTTCCAGGAAGTCACGCTGCATCAGGAAGCTGCGGATGTGGGCGATGACTTGCGAACGCACGCGGAACGTCTGGCGCACGTCTTCGTTGACGATCAGGTCAACGTAGCGCTGGCGGTAGCGCTGTTCGGTGTCGGTCAGGCCGTGGTGCTTGTCCGGCAGCGGGCGCAGGGATTTGGTCAGCAGGCGCACGTTGGTCATTTCAACGTACAGGTCGCCCTTGCCGGAACGGGCCAGGGTGCCTTCGGCGGCAATGATGTCGCCCATGTCCCAGGTTTTCACCGCGGCCAGGGTTTCTTCGGACAGGGTCTTGCGGTTGACGTAGACCTGGATGCGACCGGTCATGTCCTGGATCACCATGAACGAGCCACGGTTGAGCATGATACGACCGGCAACCTTGACCGGGATCGCAGCCTCTGCCAGCTCTTCCTTGGTCTTGTCCGCGTACTGTTTCTGCAGTTGCTCGCAGTAGTTTTCGCGGCGGAAGTCATTCGGGAAGGCATTGCCCTTGGCGCGCTCGGCAGCAAGCTTTTCCTTGCGCAGGGCGATCAGGGAGTTTTCTTCCTGTTGCAGGGCTTGCGGATCGAGTTCTTGGTCGCTCATGTCTTTAAATATTCCATCTGGTTGTTGTCCCCGGCCTGCGGCCGGGGATCGCCGGCAAGCCGGCTCCTACAGGGGATCGCGGTATTACAGCCCGGACTTCAGGCTGGCTTCCAGGTATTCGTCGATGTCGCCATCGAGCACCTTGTCGCAGTCGCTGCGTTCGATGTTGGTGCGCAGATCCTTGATCCGCGAGGCATCGAGCACGTACGAACGGATCTGGTGACCCCAGCCGATATCGGACTTGGTGTCTTCCAGCGCCTGGGACGCCGCGTTGCGCTTCTGCATTTCCTGCTCGTACAACTTGGCCCGCAGCATTTTCATGGCGGTGTCCTTGTTGGCGTGCTGGGAACGTTCGTTCTGGCAGCTGACCACGGTGTTGGTCGGTACGTGGGTGATACGTACGGCCGAGTCGGTGGTGTTTACGTGCTGACCACCGGCACCGGAGGAACGATAGGTGTCGATCCGCAAGTCTGCCGGGTTGATTTCGATTTCCACCTTGTCATCGATCTCTGGCGAGACGAAAACTGCAGAGAACGAGGTGTGGCGACGGTTGCCGGAGTCGAACGGGCTCTTGCGCACCAGGCGGTGCACGCCGATCTCGGTGCGCAACCAGCCAAAGGCGTATTCGCCCTTGATGTGCACGGTCGCGCCCTTGATCCCGGCGACTTCACCGGCGGACAGTTCCATGATGGTCGCGTCGAAGCCGCGCTTGTCGGCCCAGCGCAGGTACATGCGCAGCAGGATGTTGGCCCAGTCCTGGGCTTCGGTGCCGCCGGAACCGGCCTGGATGTCCAGGTAGGCGTTGTTCGGGTCCATTTCGTGGCTGAACATGCGACGGAATTCCAGCTTGGCCAGATTTTCCTCGAGACGGGCCAGCTCGGCGACGACATCGCCCACTGCGCCTTCGTCGTTTTCTTCGACGGCCATGTCCAGCAGGTCGCGGCAATCGGCCAGACCGGTGTTCAGCTCGTCGAGGGTTTCGACGATCTGCGCCAGCGCAGCGCGCTCGCGGCCCAGCTCCTGGGCGTATTCAGGTTTGTTCCAGACACTCGGATCTTCAAGCTCGCGATTGACTTCGGTCAGACGCTCATGCTTTTGATCGTAGTCAAAGATACCCCCGAATAGTTTCGGAGCGCTCGGACAGGTCCTTGATGGTGTTCAGGATCGGGTTGATTTCCATGACGGGCAGCACTCGTTGGCGAACTTTTGAAAGCCGGCGAGTATACCGGGAAACGGCCGGCAACGGCAGTCCGCTTGGCTGAAAAGGCAGGTTTAGCAGCGATCCCTGCAACGACGCAGAACCCTGTGGGAGCCGGCGGTGCGGCGATCCGGCTTGCCCGCGATGACGGTATGTCAGTCGAAGAAAGTTTCGACCGTCAGGCCCTCATCGCGGGCAAGCCCGCTCCCACAGGTTCTATGTCGCCCGGTAGAAATTGCAGATCACTCCACCCCCACCTGATTACGCCCATTGTTCTTCGCCGAATACAGCCCCTTGTCCGCCGCCGAGATCAGCTCTCGGCAATTACTGCCGGCTTTCGGGGTGATGGTCGACAGGCCGATGCTGATGGTCAGGCTCGACCCTTCGCTTGGCGAATTGTGCGGGATCTTCAGCGCTGCCACGGTCTGGCGCAGCTTTTCCGCCACCAGCCGCGCGCCGCCCGGTGAGGTGTTGGGCAGCACCAGGGCGAATTCTTCGCCGCCGTAGCGGGCCGGCAGGTCCGAAGGTCGGGCACTGGCATCCTTGATCGCCGCGGCGACCTTGCGCAGGGCTTCGTCGCCCTCCAGGTGGCCGAAGCTGTCGTTGTAGGCCTTGAAGTAGTCCACGTCGATCATCAGCAACGACAACTGGCTTTGCTCACGCACCGAACGGCGCCACTCCAGCTCCATGTATTCATCAAAGTGCCGGCGGTTCGACAGGCCGGTCAGGCCATCGGAGTTCATCAGGCGTTGCAACACCAGGTTGGTGTCGAGCAGTTGCTGCTGGCTGACCCGCAACGCACGGTAGGCCGCGTCCCGTTGCAGCAGGGTCATGTAGGAGCGCGAGTGGTAGCGGATGCGCGCGACCAGTTCGATGTTGTCCGGCAGCTTGACCAGGTAATCGTTGGCCCCGGCCGCGAAGGCCGCGCTCTTGATCAGCGGGTCTTCCTTGGTCGACAGGACGATGATCGGGATGTCCTTGGTCGCCGGGTGATTGCGGTACTCGCGCACCAGGCTCAGACCGTCGAGGCCGGGCATGACCAGATCCTGCAGGATCACCGTCGGCTTGATGCGCACCGCGTGGGCGATGGCCTGGTGCGGGTCGGCGCAGAAGTGGAAGTCGATATTCTCTTCGTTCGCCAGACCCCGGCGCACGGCTTCGCCGATCATGGCCTGGTCGTCCACCAGCAACACCATGGCGGCGTTTTCGTCGGTCTTGAAGTCGTCCAGCTGTAATTCATTCATGTGCGGTCACCTGAGTACTGCCTGGGCCAGGATTGCGGGAAAAGGTGCTCATTTAGCGAAAATCTCCAGCAATCGTGGCGCTATCTTGTCCAGCGGGCGAATCTCCACGGCAGCGTCGATGGCCGCTGCCGCCTTCGGCATGCCGTACACCGCACTGCTGCCCTGGTCTTGTGCGATGGTCAGGTAACCCTGTTGGCGCATGAGTTTAAGCCCCTGGGCGCCATCACGCCCCATGCCGGTGAGCAAAACCCCCACGGCATCACCGTTCCAGTGACTGGCCACGCTCTCGAAGAACACATCGATGGAGGGCCGGTAGATCTCGTTGACCGGTTCGGCGGTGTAGGCCAGCGTGCCGTTTTTCAGCAAGCGAATATGGTGGTTGGTGCCGGCCAGCAACACCGTGCCGCCTTGCGGCGTCTCGCCTTCCTGGGCCAGGCGCACCCTGAGACCGCTGGCGCTGCCGAGCCATTCGGCCATGCCGGCGGCAAACACCTGGTCAACGTGCTGCACCAGCACGATGGCCGGCGAGAAATCACGCGGCAGCCCCTTGAGCAAGACTTCCAGCGCCGCCGGCCCACCGGCCGATGAGCCAATGGCGATCAGGCTCTGGCGTGAACCCGAATGGCGCAATGGTGCCGGCGCCGAGCGCAGGCGGTTGCCCTTGTCGCCGATCAGCCAGCCGATGTTCATGATCTTGCGCAACAACGGCGCAGCCGCTTCCTGGGCGTTGCCGGCGCCGACGGTCGGGGTGTCGACCACGTCCAGCGCACCGTGACCCATGGCCTCGAACACCCGGTGCACGTTCTGCTGGCGATCCACGGTGACGATGACGATGGCACACGGCGTCTCGGCCATGATCCGCCGCGTGGCTTCGACGCCATCCATCACCGGCATGATCAGGTCCATCAGGATCAGGTCCGGCGTGTCCTGCGCACAATGGCGGACCGCTTCGGCGCCATTGCCGGCGACCCAGACCACCTCATGCGTCGGCTCGAATGCCAGGGCGCGGCGCAGGGCCTCCACCGCCATGGGCATGTCGTTGACGATAGCAATCCTCATGCCCGCGCTCCTCCGATGAGCTCGACCACTGCATCGAGCAAGGCGTCGTCATGAAAACTGGCCTTGGCTAGATAATAGTCGGCCCCGGCATCCAGTCCACGGCGCCGGTCCTCTTCACGATCCTTGTAGGACACCACCATCACCGGCAGCGATTGCAGGCGATTGTCGCGACGCAGCAGCGTGACCAGTTCGATGCCGTCCATGCGTGGCATGTCTATGTCGGTGATCAACAGATCGAAATCCTCCGAACGCAGCGCGTTCCAGCCGTCCATGCCATCTACCGCAACCGCCACGTCGTAGCCGCGATTGAGCAACAGCTTGCGCTGCAACTCTCGCACGGTCAGGGAATCGTCCACCACCAGAATTCGTTTGCGGGCCGCCTCGACCACCTGATTGCTGTGACGGGCTATGCGCTCCAGGCGCCCGGTGTTGAGGAGTTTTTCCACCGACCGCAGCATGTCTTCGACATCGACGATCAGCACCACCGAACCGTCGTCGAGCAAGGCCCCGGCGGAGATGTCCTGCACCTTGCCCAGACGCTCATCCAGCGGCAGCACCACCAGCGTGCGCTCACCGATAAAGCGCTCCACCGCCACCCCGTAGATCGCATCGCGCTCGCGAATCACCACGACCTTCAGGGTTTGCCCGCTGTCCTGGCTGGCCGGGCGGTGCAGCAACTGGCTGGCCGCCACCAGACCGACATGCCGGCCTTCGTGCCAGAAGTGCTGGCGACCTTCGACCTGGACGATATCCGCCGGCTCCAGATCACACATGCGCTCGATGTGCGCCAGCGGGAAGGCATAGGCTTCGTCGCCGACTTCCACGACCAGGCTGCGCACCACCGACAGGGTCAGCGGCACTTCGAGGTGGAAGCGACTGCCCTCGCCCGCCGTTTGCTCCAGCACCACCGCGCCGCGCAACTGCCGGACCATGTGCTGCACCGCATCCAGGCCGACGCCCCGACCGGACACCTCGGTGACCGTGTCGCGCAGACTGAAACCGGGCAGGAACAGGAACGTCAGCAGCTCTTCTTCGCTCAACTGCGCGGCGGTTTGCGCGGGCGACAAACTGCGCTCGACGATGCTGCGACGGACCTTTTCCAGGTCGACGCCGTTACCGTCATCGCTCAACTCGAGTACCAGCAGGCCGGCTTGATGAGACGCGCGCAGGCGGATCAGACCTTCCGCCGGCTTGCCCGCCAGCAGGCGCTGCTCCGGGGTTTCGATGCCGTGGTCGACCGCGTTGCGCAACAGATGCGTCAGCGGCGCTTCGAGCTTTTCCAGGACGTCGCGGTCGACCTGAGTCTTCTCGCCGTCGATTTCCAGGCGCACCTGTTTGCCCAGGTCGCGCCCCAGATCCCGGACCATGCGCACCTGCCCGGTCAGCACATCGGCAAACGGCCGCATGCGGCAAGCCAGCGCCGTGTCGTACAACACCTGCGCCCGCTGGCTGGCCTGCCAGGCGAACTCATCGAGCTCGGCGTTCTTTTCCATGAGCAACTGCTGGGACTGCGCGAGCAAGCGCCGCGCATCCTCAAGGGCTTCCCGGGCCTCCAGGCTCAAGGCGTGATCCTTGAGATGCACGTTGAGATTCTCCAGCGCCCGCAGGCTGTTGCTCTGCATGCGCTTGAGGCGCTGCATGGTCGCCAGGTGCGGTTTGAGCCGCTGGGTTTCCACCAGGGATTTGCTCGACAGGTCGAGCAGGCTGTTCAGGCGCTCGGCGGTGACCCGCAGCACACGTTCACCGTTTTCGGTGGTGCGCTTGGTCTTGCGCGGGGCGGGTTCCGGTGGCGGTTCGACCACGGGCGCGGGTGCTTCGAGTTGCAACTCGGCCATCACCGGTGCTGCAGGCGCAGCCAGCGGCGCCGTCGGATCCAGCAAGTGTGCCATCAACGCCACGTAGGCCTCGATGTCCGTGGCTTGCGGACTGTTGCCCGGCGTGGCGATGCGCATCAGCAAATCGGTGCCTTGCAGCAACGCATCGATGTGCCCGGGGCGCAGCAACAGGCGCCCTTCCTGGGCACTGACCAGGCAATCTTCCATCACATGGGCAACGCTGACCCCGGCATCGACGCCAACGATCCGCGCCGCGCCCTTGAGCGAGTGCGCGGCACGCATGCACGATTCAAGCTGGTCCGACTGGGTCGGGTCGCGCTCTAGCGCCAGCAGGCCGGCGCTCAAGACCTGGGTCTGGGCTTCGGCCTCGAGGCTGAACAGCTCCAGCAAAGAGGCGTCGCGCATTTGCTCGGGGGTCATGTGAGGCTCCGGGTCACGGCGGACAGCAGCTGTTCTTCATCCAGCCAACGCAGGCTGCGACCTTTGAATTGCAACACGCCACGGGTGTATTTGGCGCTGGCCTGAGCCCCCGAGCGCGATGCGCTGTCGAGGATATGCTCGTCGATGGCGTGAATCCCGTCGACTTCGTCCACCGGCACCACCACCGGCCCGCCGTGGGCCGCGATGATCAGCATGCGCGGCATGACCCGCGCGCCCGATACCGGATTGCCGGTGGCGTCGAGCCCGAGCAGCTCCACCAGCGACAGGCAGGCGACCAGCGCACCGCGCACATTCGCCACGCCGAGCAAGGCGCGCGAACGTTGATGCGGCAAGGAATGAATCGCTTGCAGCGGCGCCACCTCGACCAGACTGCGGGTCGCGAGGCCCAGCCATTCTTCACCCAGACGGAACATCAACAACGAGCGGGTTTTCACCTCGCTTTCGACCGCGACGGACACCGACCCGCGATCCTCCTGCTGCAACGCATAGCGGTCCAGCAGGCGTGTGGCGGCCGCCGAGTACACCGCACAATTGCGGCAATGGATATGTTCGGCCAGCAAGGGGCAGGACTTGTCGCCGTGGATACCGATGCGGTTCCAGCAGTCGTCGATGGCCTGGGCATCCCGGGTAACGCTGAAGGTGTCGGAGGCGATCATCGTTTACGCTCACTGTCGGCGGCGCGCTCGCTGCGGGCGGCACGCTCCTGCAATCGTCTGGCTCCCGCCGCGTCGCCCTGGGCCTGCAGCAGTGCGGCCAGGTGCATCAACGCGTCGGGATGTTGCGGTTCGAGGTACAACGCCTTGCGATAAAAGCCCTGGGCCTCCAGGACATTGCCGGCGACATCGCTGAGCAGCCCCAGCCAATAGAACACCTGGGCTACCGGTTCATGACTGCGCAAATAGCTTTCACAAGCGGCCCGCGCCTCGGCGCTTTTGCCTGCGTTGGCCAGCGCGGCGATGTTCGCCAGCAGCACGGTCGTATCGCTGCCGGGCGTTTTCGGCGCAGAAGGCAGCGGCACGACACTGGCGAAGGGACGGCTGCGCACTGGCGCAGGCGCGGGCTTGCGCAACGGTTGCGGCACCGGCAAGGGGGCTGGAACGAATGCCGGCAAGGGCTCAGGGTCTGGAGTCGCCTGTCGACTGAAGGCGAAGGACTGCGCGATACCGATCGAGCGCATCCCCAAGCGCCCGAGCAGGCTGCCTTCGGCCGGGCCGATAAACAGCACCCCGTCAACGTGGGTCAGGTGCTTGAGCACCTCGAAAACCTGCTTCTGGGTCGGCTGGTCGAAATAGATCAGCAGGTTGCGACAAAACACGAAATCGAAGGGCGGCTCACCGGCCAGCAAGCCCGGGTCCAGCAGGTTGGCGACTTGCAAGCGCACCTGTTCCTGCACGCGCGGGTCCAGGCGATAGCCATCGCCCACGGCCGTGAAGTGACGGTCGCGATACGCAATGTCGTCGCCCCGAAAGGAGTTCTTGCCGTACAAGGCACGCCTGGCTTTATCCACCGACAACGGGCTGACGTCCATGCCGTCGACCTTGAACTGGTGCGGCTTGAGCCCCGCATCGAGCAACGCCATGGCGATCGAGTACGGTTCTTCGCCCGTGGAGCACGGCAGACTGAGAATCCGCAGGGCGCGCAGGTTGTTGATTTCGCTCAGACGCTTGCTCGCCAGTTTCGCCAGCGTGGCGAAGGACTCCGGATAGCGGAAGAACCAGGTTTCCGGAACGATCACCGCTTCGATCAATGCCTGCTGCTCGTCCCGCGAGCCCTGCAAGGTGCGCCAATATTCATCGGCCGACACGGCTTGCGCAACGATGCTGCGCTGGCGCACCGCTCGCTCGATGATCGCAGGTCCCACCGAGGTCACGTCGAGCCCGATGGTTTCCTTGAGGAAGTCGAAAAAACGCTGGTCACTGGTCATGACCGCGCCTCCAGCAGCGCCGGGTCCATGGGCGGCGAAGGAAACAACAAGGCGCGCACCTGATCGTTCAGCAGATCGCGGACCCGGACCCATTGCAACAGACCCTGCTCATCCTTGCGCACCGGCCCCAGGTAAGGGCTCTGGCGATTGTCCAGGCCGTAGGGCTGAAAGTCCGCCGGATCGCAGCGCAGGGTATCGGTCGCCTGTTCCAGGATCAGCCCGAGCAGTCGGGCTTCGCCGGTTTCATCCGGGCAATAGTTGACCAGCACCAGCCGGGTGCTGGTACGAGCCTGTGCAGGCGTTCCAAACGTCAGCGCACTCAAGTCGATCACCGGCACCACGGTGCCGCGATAGGCGAACACCCCGGCGACCCAGGCGGGGGCATGGGCAATCGGCTTCAAGGGCAGGCGCGGCAGCACTTCCGCCACTTCGACAGCCTTCAAGGCATAGCGCTCGTTGCCGATGCGAAACACCAGGAACAATGCATGCGGCGCCTGCTTCACGGTAGCGCGTTTGGCCGTGATTTCGCTCATCAGACTTTGAATCGCGAAACGCCGCTGCGCAGCCCGACGGCCACCTGGCTCAGCTCATCGATGGCGAAACTGGCCTGGCGCAGGGACTCGACCGTCTGGCTGCTGGCATCACCCAACTGCACCAGCGCATGGTTGATCTGCTCGGCACCCGTGGCCTGGGCCTGCATGCCTTCGTTGACCATCAGCACCCGTGGCGCCAGCGCCTGGACCTGATGAATGATCTGCGACAACTGCTCGCCGACCTGCTGCACCTCGGACATGCCGCGACGCACTTCTTCGGAGAACTTGTCCATGCCCATGACCCCCGCCGATACCGCCGACTGGATCTCGCGCACCATTTGCTCGATGTCGTAGGTGGCCACCGCCGTCTGGTCCGCCAGGCGCCGCACTTCGGTGGCGACCACGGCAAAACCGCGCCCGTACTCGCCGGCCTTCTCGGCCTCGATGGCCGCGTTGAGCGACAGCAGGTTGGTCTGGTCGGCGACCTTGACGATGGTCACCACCACCTGATTGATGTTGCCGGCCTTCTCGTTGAGGATCGCCAGCTTGGCGTTGACCAGATCGGCCGCGCCCATCACCGAGTGCATGGTTTCTTCCATGCGTGCCAGGCCCTGTTGCCCGGAGCCCGCGGCTACGGAAGCCTGGTCGGCGGCGGTGGAAACCTCGGTCATGGTGCGCACCAGATCCCGGGAAGTGGCAGCGATCTCGCGCGAAGTCGCGCCGATTTCGGTGGTGGTGGCGGCGGTTTCCGTGGCGGTGGCTTGCTGCTGCTTGGACGTCGCGGCGATCTCGGTCACCGACGTGGTTACCTGCACCGACGAGCGCTGAGCCTGGGACACCAGGGAAGTGAGCTCGGTCATCATGTCGTTGAAACCGGTCTCCACCGCACCGAATTCGTCCTTGCGCTCCAGGTTCAGGCGGCTGCTGAGGTCGCCGGTGCGCATGATTTCGAGGATCTTCACGATGCGGTTCATCGGCGCCATGATGGCGCGCATCAGCAGCAGGCCGCAGAGGCCGGCGGCCAGCACCGCCACCAGCAGGGAAATGCCCATGATGGTTTTGGCGGTGACTACCGCATCGTCGATAGCTGCGATGTCCCTGTCTGCCACCGACTTGTTGTGACGCAAAATGTCATTGAGCTTCATGCGGCCCGCCGTCCAGGCCGGGGTCAGTTCGCCCTTGTACAGGTTGATGGCTTCGCTGTTCTGGTTGCGTTTATACAACTCGATCACCGCCGCCAGAATACGGTGGTAGTCCTCGCTGCGTTTTTCGAACTCAGCGTACTGGACCCGGTCCTCTTCGTCGGCAATCGTCCCTCGGTAGAGCTCCATCTGCTCTTGCAGCCGTGCGGCGTAAGCCTTGAAGTTTTCAGTATCCTCGGCACTGAAGCCCTGCCCTGCCTCCAGACCCAGCATGGCCTGAATGCGCAGGTAGCTGTCGGACCAGGCGCCCCGAATCATCGAGCTGTAATACAAGCCTGGCAGCGCATCTTCACGAACGCTGGCTTCACTGCTTTCGATCTTCAACAGGCGGGAATACGAGACGACCACCATCAGCAACATGATGGCGATAATTACCGCAAAGCTCGCCAAAATGCGTTGGCGCAACGTCCAGTTCTTCACAGTCAATCCTCGGGCCTGATTCGAAATGCGGGGAGTATAGCCGAGGGCGGTGTTTCATTTATAAGACGGATGCACGCCGCCGCTCATCCCGCGGACAAGCCGGTGGGCTCTGGATGGGGAATGTCCGCTAAAGGAGGGGATGAGTGCCAGTGGCGATTGGGTGGAAACGGGCGACGGATCGGCCATTGGGGATGGGGTGTGGCTGAAAAGACCTGCATTGTAGGAGCTGGCTTGCCAGCGAAGCGTTGTGCCAGACAACCCACTAGTGACTGAATGATCGCCTTCGCTAGCAAACCAGCTCCCACAATTACATCGAAGCCTGGCGCACCTGTTTCTCGAGCTCGGCCTTCAACCCCGGCTCCAGCTTGAGTTGCCGCGCCAGTTCATCCAGGTAGGACTTCTCCATGAAGTTCTCCTCGTCGACCATCATCACACTCGCGATGTACATCTCGGCGGCGGTCTCCGGCGTGCGCGCGGCACGGGCGACGTCGGCGGGGTCCAGCGGCTTGTTGAGTTCGGCGTGCAGCCAGTGTTGCAGCTCCTGGTCATTATCGAGCTTGATGAACTCGCCCTCGATCAGTGCGCGCTCACGTTCGTCGACATGTCCGTCAGCCTTGGCCGCGGCCACCAGCGCCCTGAGAATCGCCTGGCTGTGCTGCTCGACTTGCGCGGCAGGCAAGCGGTCGAGGGTTTGCGGTTCAGTTTCTGGCGCAGTGCCCTGCTGGGCCTGCCAGTTGCCGTAGGCCTTGTAGGCCAGCACGCCCAACGCGGCGAGTCCGCCGTAGACCGCGACCTTGCCCCCGACTTTACGGGCCTTTTTGCTGCCCAGCAGCAAGCCCATGGCGCCGGCCGCCAATGCCCCGCCGCTTGCGCCGGAGAGCAGACCACCGAGGGCACCGGCGCTGCCGCTCGTGCCTTTTTGCGAAGAGCTGCCAGCCTTGTTCTGCAACAGGTCCTGACCGGATTTGAGCAGTTGATCAAGCAATCCACGGGTGTTCATTTTTCGCCTCCACAGGACGTTTAACCTGAAATAAGGCCACCAGCCTAGTTGGAAAGTGCCCACGCCCCGTGCGCGAGAGTGCTTCCAGATGTTGCATCGAGACGCTATCTATCGAAAAAAAAGATATAGACTCTCGCTAATCGATAAAAACAGCCCACCGGGTACTTTCCCATGATGACCTTGCGTCAGATCCGCCATTTCATCGCCGTGGCCGAGACCGGTTCGATCTCCGCCGCCGCGCAGACCGCGTTCATTTCCCAGTCGACCCTGACCCTGGCGATCCAGCAACTGGAGGAAGAAATCGGCGTCAGCCTGTTCAGCCGCCACGCCAAGGGCATGACCCTGACCCACCAGGGCCATCAATTCCTGCGTCAGGCGCACCTGATCCTGGCCACCGTGGATAACGCCAAGCGCAGCCTGCAACAGAGCACCGACCAGGTGGCCGGGCAGTTGATCGTCGGCGTGACCAGCCTGGTGGCCGGGTATTACCTGGCGGACTTGCTCACCCGCTTCCAGCGCGCCTACCCCAACGTGGAAATCCGCGTGATGGAAGACGAGCGCCCGTACATCGAGCATTTGCTGGTCAGCGGCGAGATCGATGTCGGTGTGCTGATCCTCTCCAACCTCGAAGACCGCCACGCCTTGCAGACCGAAGTGCTGACTCACTCGCCGCACCGACTATGGCTGCCCGCCCAACACCCCTTGCTGGAGCACGACAGCATCAACCTCGCCGACGTGGCCCGCGAGCCGCTGATTCAGCTGAACGTCGATGAAATGGACCGCAACGCCCAGCGCATGTGGTCGGCAGCCTCCCTGCAACCGCGCATCACCCTGCGCACGGCCTCGACCGAAGCGGTGCGAAGCCTGGTGGCTGCCGGCCTCGGCGTGTCGATTCAGCCCGATATGACCTATCGCCCTTGGTCACTGGAGGGCGACATCATCGAAGCCCGACCGATTGCCGACCTCAGCCAGACCCTCGACGTCGGCCTGGCCTGGCGTCGCGGCACCGCGCGGCCGGCGCTGGTGGACCCGTTCCTCACGGTTGCACGCGAACAACCCCACGGCGGGCGCAAGCCATCTATTTAATCGAACGCCACCTTCAGTATTTAGTATTTGTTGTCCTCGGGTCCGCGCACTAGTCTTGTTACATCTATATAAGACGGCCGGGACCCCATCACTGGGAACACCATGGCCACACAAGAAAAGAGAACCCGAAAAATGGCTGGCGCGCAGACCCCGTTGTTCACCGCATTATTGATTGATGGTGAATTAGTCGCCGGCCAAGGCTGTGTCGAGCCGATCCTCAACCCCGCCACCGGCGAAATCATCACGCAGATCGCCGAAGCCAGCACCGAGCAGGTCGAAGCCGCGATCCTTGCCGCCAACCGCGCCTTTGCCGGTTGGTCACGGACCACGCCTCAGCAGCGTTCGAACCTGTTGCTGGACATCGCCAACGCCATCGAAAAAAACGCCGACCTGCTCGCCCGCCTCGAATCCATGAACTGCGGCAAGCCGTTGCACCTGGCCCGTCAGGATGACCTGAGTGCCACGGTCGACGTATTCCGCTTCTTCGCCGGCGCCGTGCGTTGCCAGACCGGCCAGCTCAGTGGCGAATACCTGCCGGGCTACACCAGCATGGTCCGTCGCGATCCTATCGGAGTAGTCGCGTCGATTGCGCCGTGGAACTACCCGATCATGATGGCCGCGTGGAAAATCGCCCCGGCCCTCGCCGCCGGCAACACCCTGGTGTTCAAGCCCTCGGAGCACACGCCGCTGTCGATCCTGGCCCTGGCCCCGGCACTTGCCGAAATCCTGCCACGGGGTGTGATCAACATCGTTTGCGGTGGCGGCGAAGGCGTCGGCAGCCATTTGGTCAGCCATCCAAAGATCCGCATGGTGTCGCTGACCGGCGACATCGTCACCGGTCAGAAAATCCTCCAGGCCGCAGCGAAAACCCTCAAGCGCACCCACCTCGAGCTCGGCGGCAAGGCCCCGGTGATCGTCTGCAACGATGCCGACATCCAGGCGGTGGTCGAAGGCGTGCGCACTTACGGGTATTACAACGCCGGCCAGGATTGCACCGCCGCCTGCCGCATTTATGCCCAGGCCGGAATTCACGACCGTCTGGTGGCCGAACTCGGCGCCGCCGTCAGCAGCCTGCGCTTTGCCGGCAAACGCGACGCCGACAACGAAATCGGCCCGCTGATCAGCACCCGCCAGCGTGATCGCGTGGCCAGTTTTGTCGAACGCGCCCTTGGCCAGCCGCACATCGAGCGGGTCACCGGCGCGGCGGTGCATTCCGGCGCAGGCTTCTATTACCAGCCGACCCTGCTGGCCGGCTGCAAGCAAAGTGACGAGATCGTCCAGCGCGAAGTGTTCGGGCCGGTGGTCACCGTGACCCGTTTCGACGAACTGGCACAAGCGGTGGACTGGGCCAACGATTCGGAATACGGCCTGGCTTCGTCGGTCTGGACCCAGAACCTGGACAAGGCGATGCAGGTCGCGGCGCGTTTGCAGTACGGCTGCACCTGGATCAACAGCCACTTCATGCTGGTCAGCGAAATGCCCCATGGCGGTCTGAAGCGTTCGGGCTACGGCAAAGACCTGTCCAGCGACTCACTCCAGGACTACAGCGTGGTGCGGCACATCATGGCCCGCCATGGCGAGCATCTCTGACTACGCTAATAACAAGCCATCAACGGCATGCTTCACCACGTTCAAAACACTGCCCCGACCATAATTAAAGAAGAGGGAATTCCCATGTTCGTGCACAAGACCGCACTGATCAGTGCAATCACCACCGCGCTGCTGGCCAGCGCCGCTGTCCAGGCCGCCGAGCCGCTCACAGCTGTCGGGGCGGGCGAAGGCCAACTGGACATTGTGGCCTGGCCCGGCTACATCGAACGTGGCGAAAGCGACAAGGCCTATGACTGGGTGAGCGGTTTCGAGAAGGAAACCGGCTGCAAGGTCAACGTCAAGACGGCGGCCACCTCCGATGAAATGGTCAGCCTGATGGCCAAGGGCGGTTATGACCTGGTGACCGCATCCGGCGACGCCTCGCTGCGCCTGATCGTCGGCAAGCGTGTGCAACCGATCAACACCGCGTTGATCCCGAACTGGAAAAACATCGACCCGCGCCTCAAGGATGCCCCCTGGTACGTGGTCAACAAGCAAACCTACGGCACCCCGTATCAGTGGGGTCCGAACGTGTTGATGTACAACACCAACGTCTTCAAGACCGCGCCGACCACCTGGGGCGTGCTGTTCAATGCGCAAAACCTGCCCGACGGCAAGCCGAACAAAGGCCGCGTGCAGGCCTATGACGGCCCGATCTACATCGCCGACGCGGCGCTGTACCTGAAGTCCACCAAGCCGGAACTGGGCATCCAGAACCCCTACGAACTGACTGAAGCCCAGTACAAGGCCGTGCTCGACCTGCTGCGCGCCCAGCAGCCGTTGATTCATCGCTACTGGCATGACACCACCGTGCAAATGAGCGACTTCAAGAACGAAGGCGTGGTCGCCTCCGGCGCGTGGCCGTATCAGGTCAACGGCCTGATGAACGAGAAACAGCCAATCGCCTCGACCATCCCGAAAGAAGGCGCCACCGGTTGGGCCGACACCACCATGCTGCACACCGAGGCCAAGCACCCGAACTGCGCCTACAAGTGGATGGACTGGTCGCTGCAACCGAAAGTCCAGGGTGACGTAGCGGCGTGGTTCGGCTCGCTGCCAGCGGTTCCGGCGGCGTGCCAGGGCAGTGAACTGCTCGGCGCCGAAGGCTGCAAGACCAACGGTTTCGACCAGTTCGACAAGATCGCCTTCTGGAAAACCCCGCAGGCTGAAGGCGGCAAGTTCGTGCCGTACAGCCGCTGGACCCAGGATTACATCGCGATCATGGGCGGCCGTTAACCCTTGAAGTGAAACAGATCCCTGTGGGAGCGGGCTTGCCCGCGATAGCGGAGTGTCAGGCAACACAGTAGTGACTGTGCTGACGCCATCGCTGGCAAGCCAGCTCCCACAGTGTCACCGCCGCTGCCGCTACCGCGCTCGGCCAGCAGATAAAAGTTTTTGTTTTTTCAGAAGTCCAGGCAGGGCCGCTGCGACGGCCTTCGCCTTTTTGGAGCACCGCACCATGACGCTTGCAGTCCAGTTCACCAACGTTTCCCGTCAATTCGGCGAAGTGAAAGCCGTAGACCGGGTTTCCATCGACATCCAGGACGGCGAGTTCTTCTCCATGCTGGGGCCTTCCGGCTCGGGCAAGACCACCTGTTTGCGCCTGATCGCCGGTTTTGAACAACCGAGTGCAGGTTCCATCCGAATTCATGGCGAAGAGGCCGCCGGCCTGCCGCCGTACCAGCGCGACGTGAACACCGTGTTCCAGGATTACGCGCTGTTCCCGCACATGAACGTTCGTGACAACGTCGCCTACGGCTTGAAGGTCAAAGGCATCGGCAAGGCCGAGCGCCTCAAGCGTGCCGAAGAATCCCTGGAAATGGTTGCCCTCGGCGGCTATGGCGAGCGCAAGCCGGTGCAGCTCTCCGGTGGTCAGCGCCAGCGTGTGGCCCTGGCCCGTGCGCTGGTCAACCGTCCACGGGTGCTGCTGCTCGACGAACCCCTCGGCGCGCTGGACCTGAAGCTGCGCGAGCAAATGCAGAGCGAATTGAAGAAGCTGCAACGCCAGCTCGGCATCACCTTCATCTTCGTCACCCACGACCAGACCGAAGCGCTGTCGATGTCCGACCGCGTGGCGGTGTTCAACAAGGGCCGCATCGAACAGGTCGACAGCCCGCGCAACCTGTACATGAAACCGGCCACCACTTTCGTCGCGGAATTCGTCGGCACCTCCAACGTGATTCGCGGCGACCTGGCAAAACAGCTCAGCGGCAATCCGCAGCCGTTCTCGATTCGCCCGGAACACGTGCGTTTCGCCGAAGGCCCGCTGGCCAGCCACGAGATCGAAGTCAGCGGTTTGCTGCACGACATCCAGTACCAGGGCAGCGCCACCCGCTACGAGCTGAAACTGGAAAACGGCCAGACCCTGAACATCAGCAAGGCCAACAACCAATGGCTGGACACCAGCGCACAACACCAGACCGGCCAGCGCATCAGCGCACGCTGGGCGCGCGAAGCCATGATCCCGTTGCACGACACCGTTGCGGGCGGGGTGTGACATGAACACCTTGGCTATCTCTCAAAACCCGTCGGGCGGCTCGCCGTTGCGCCGGTTCTCCAACCTGCTGTATCGCCGGCCGAACCTGTACCTGTCGATGCTGCTGGTGCCACCGCTGATCTGGTTCGGCGCGATCTACCTCGGTTCGCTGCTGACCCTGCTGTGGCAAGGTTTCTACACCTTCGATGACTTCACCATGGCGGTCACTCCTGACCTGACCCTGGCCAACTTCGCGGCGCTGTTCCAGCCCTCGAACTTCGACATCATCCTGCGCACCCTGGGCATGGCGATCGTCGTGTCGATCGCCAGCGCCATCGTCGCATTCCCGATTGCCTACTACATGGCGCGCTACACCACGGGCAAGACCAAGGCGTTTTTCTACATCGCGGTGATGATGCCGATGTGGGCCAGCTACATCGTCAAGGCCTACGCCTGGACGCTGCTGCTGGCCAAGGGTGGCGTGGCGCAGTGGTTCGTGCAGCACCTGGGGCTGGAGCCGGTCCTGCAGTTCGTGCTGGGCATTCCGGGGGTGGGCGGCAGCACCTTGTCGACCTCGCACCTGGGGCGCTTCATGGTGTTCGTCTACATCTGGCTGCCATTCATGATCCTGCCGATCCAGGCCTCGCTGGAACGCCTGCCGCCGTCGCTGCTGCAAGCCTCCGCCGACCTCGGGGCGAAGCCGCGCCAGACCTTCATGCAAGTGATCCTGCCGCTGTCGATCCCGGGCATTGCCGCAGGTTCGATCTTCACGTTTTCGCTGACCCTGGGCGACTTCATCGTGCCGCAACTGGTGGGCCCGCCCGGCTACTTCGTCGGCAGCATGGTGTATGCCCAGCAGGGCGCGATCGGCAATATGCCGATGGCCGCCGCCTTCACCCTGGTGCCGATCGTGCTGATCGCCATCTACCTGTCCATCGTCAAACGTCTGGGGGCCTTCGATGCACTCTGAAAAAGCTTCCCTGGGCCTGCGCATTGCCGCCTGGGGCGGGTTGGTGTTCCTGCACTTCCCGATCCTGATCATCTTCCTGTACGCCTTCAACACCGAAGACGCAGCGTTCAGCTTTCCGCCCAAGGGCTTCACTTGGAAGTGGATCGGCGTGGCGTTCTCGCGGCCGGACGTGCTCGAAGCCATCAAGCTGTCGTTGCAGATCGCCTCGATTGCCACGTTGATCGCCATGGTCCTCGGCACATTGGCTTCGGCCGCGTTGTATCGCCGGGACTTCTTCGGCAAGCAGGGCATCTCGCTGATGCTGATCCTGCCGATTGCCCTGCCGGGGATCATCACCGGGATCGCGTTGCTGGCTACCTTCAAGACGCTGGGCATCGAACCTGGGATGTTCACCATCATCGTCGGCCACGCGACCTTCTGCGTGGTGATCGTCTACAACAACGTCATCGCCCGCTTGCGTCGCACTTCCCACAGTTTGATCGAAGCGTCGATGGACCTCGGTGCCGACGGTTGGCAGACCTTCCGCTACATCATCCTGCCGAACCTCGGCTCGGCGTTGCTGGCCGGCGGCATGTTGGCGTTCGCGCTGTCGTTCGACGAAATCATCGTCACCACCTTCACCGCCGGCCATGAACGCACCCTGCCGCTGTGGCTGCTCAACCAGCTCAGCCGCCCACGGGACGTGCCGGTGACCAACGTCGTGGCGATGCTGGTGATGATCGTGACCATGCTGCCGATTCTTGGTGCCTATTACCTGACCCGTGGCGGCGAAAGCGTTGCGGGTAGCGGTGGGAAATAACTGACGACCAACATCTCCTGTAGGAGCGAGCCTGCTCGCGAAAAACGTTAACGATGACGAGGGCTGCCTGGATGAACGCGGCGCTCTGACGTTCTTCGCGAGCAGGCTCGCTCCTACAGTGATCCGGTTTCTACAGAACAATAAAAGCGCCAAAGAGGACATGAACATGCAAACCAAATTACTGATCAACGGCCAACTGCAAGACGGCGAAGGCCCCGCCCAACCTGTATTCAACCCGGCGCTCGGCCGTGTGCTGGTGGAAATCAACGAAGCCAGCGAAGCCCAGGTCGATGCCGCCGTGCGCGCTGCCGATGCCGCGTTCGATAGCTGGTCGCAGACCCCGCCGAAAGAACGTTCGCTGCTGCTGCTCAAACTCGCCGACGCCATCGAGGCCCACGGCGAAGAACTGGCCAAGCTGGAATCGGACAACTGCGGCAAACCCTACAGCGCCGCACTGAACGACGAGATCCCGGCGATTGCCGACGTGTTCCGCTTCTTTGCCGGCGCCAGCCGTTGCATGAGCGGTTCGGCCGGTGGCGAGTACCTGCCGGGGCATACCTCGATGATCCGCCGCGACCCGGTGGGCGTGATCGCCTCCATCGCGCCGTGGAACTACCCGTTGATGATGGTCGCCTGGAAAATCGCCCCGGCCCTGGCCGCCGGCAATACCGTGGTGCTCAAGCCGTCGGAACAAACCCCGCTGACCGCCCTGCGCCTGGCCGAACTGGCGTCGGAAATCTTCCCCGCGGGCGTGCTCAACCTGGTGTTCGGCCGTGGTCCTAGTGTCGGCAGCCCGCTGGTCACTCACCCGAAAGTGCGCATGGTGTCG
This sequence comes from Pseudomonas sp. PB101, assembly GCF_009764265.1. Taxonomy (GTDB): domain Bacteria; phylum Pseudomonadota; class Gammaproteobacteria; order Pseudomonadales; family Pseudomonadaceae; genus Aquipseudomonas. The sequence continues at coordinate 51,541 of NZ_RWIR01000076.1, read as the reverse complement.
CTGACCGGGTCGATCGCCACCGGCTCGAACATCATTTCCAGCACCGCCGACAGCGTCAAACGCATGCACATGGAACTGGGCGGCAAGGCCCCGGTGATCATCTTCGACGACGCCGACATCGATGCCGCCGTCGAAGGCATCCGCACCTTCGGTTTCTACAACGCAGGGCAAGACTGCACCGCCGCCTGCCGCATCTATGCCCAGGCAGGCATCTACGACAAGTTCGTGGAGAAACTCGGCGCCGCCGTCAGCAGCATCAAGTACGGCCTGCAGGATGACCCGTCGACCGAACTCGGCCCGCTGATCACCGCGCAACACCGCGACCGCGTTGCCGGTTTCGTCGAGCGCGCCATCGCCCAGCCGCACATTCGCTTGATCACTGGCGGCAAGGCGGTCGAAGGCAACGGCTTCTTCTTCGAACCGACCGTGTTGGCCGATGCACAACAGGACGACGAAATCGTCCGTCGCGAGGTGTTCGGGCCGGTGGTGTCGGTGACCCAGTTCAGCGATGAAGCGCAAGTGCTGGGCTGGGCCAACGACTCGGACTACGGCCTGGCGTCCTCGGTGTGGACCGCCGACGTCGGCCGCGCCCATCGCCTGTCGGCGCGCTTGCAGTACGGCTGCACCTGGGTGAATACGCACTTCATGCTGGTCAGCGAAATGCCTCATGGTGGTCAGAAACTGTCCGGGTATGGCAAGGACATGTCCATGTACGGGCTCGAGGACTACACAGTCGTTCGGCATGTGATGTTCAAGCATTAAAAACCTTTCAGGCAAACCCGATCCCTGTGGGAGCGGGCTTGCCCGCGATTGGGTCACCCCGGTTTCAAGGCAGAAACCGGCAATACGCACCACCAGGCTCCACCCCAAAGAAGACAAAACAATAACCACTGATCCGGGCGGCGCTCCCAAGGCCCCGCCACGGTTTCGGACATCCGAAATCTGCCGATTTTCCGGAGCAAACACACATGAGTGCATCACCCGATCTCTCTGCAGTCGTTGCCGACAGCGATGCCGAGCAACTACGCAAACTGGGTTACACCTCCAACTTCAATCGCAGCATGAGCCTGTGGGAAAACTTCGCCCTGGGCTTCACCTACCTGTCCCCGGTCGTCGGCGTTTATACCCTGTTCGGCCTGTGCCTGGCCGCAGGCGGGCCACCGATGTTCTGGGCTTACCTGCTGGTCGGTTGCGGCCAGTTGCTGGTGTGCCTGATCTTCGGCGAAGTGGTTTCGCAGTTCCCGATTTCCGGCGGTGTGTACCCATGGGCCCGTCGCCTGGTGGGCAAGCGCTGGGCGTGGATGGTTGGCTGGATCTACTCCATCGCCCTGTGCGTGACCATCGCGGCGGTTGCCGTGGGTGCCGGTCCGTACCTCGCCGCCATGATGGGCTTTGAGCCGAGCAACAACACCAACATCATCATCGCCCTGTTTCTGACGCTGTTCGCCACCCTGGTCAACCTCAGCGGCACCAAAGTGCTGGCGCGCATTGCCATGTTCGGCTTCCTCTGCGAATTGGTCGGCGCGGTGATCGTTGGCGTGTACCTGCTGATCTTCGAGCGTCATCAACCGCTCAGCGTGTTGTTCAACACCTTCGACATCAGCGTCGACGGCTCGTACCTGCCGGCGTTCCTCACCGCTTCGCTGGCGGGGATGTTCCTGTATTACGGCTTCGAGGCCTGCGGCGATGTGGCCGAAGAAACCCCGAACCCGAGCAAGCAAATCCCGATTGCCATGCGCATGACCATCTACATCGGCGGCGTCGCGGCGATGTTCGCCTGCCTGGCGCTGATCCTCGCGGTGCCGGACATGCAAGCGGTGATCAACGGCACCGACAAGGACCCGGTAACCACCATCCTCAACAACGCATTCGGGCCAGTGGGTTCGAAAGTCGTGATGGGTGTGGTGATGATTTCCTTCATCTCCTGCGTGATCAGCCTGCAAGCAGCGGCCAGTCGTCTGCTGTATTCCTACGCCCGTGACGAAATGGTCATCGGCAGCCGACTGCTGAAGAAGATTTCTCCTACGACTCAGGTTCCGGTTGCCGCGCTGTTCGTCTCTGGCGTCCTGCCGGCGCTCATCATCATCCTCGGCTTCTTCCTGCAGGACGCGGTCGCCACCATCGTCAGCTTCGCGGCGATCGGTATCTACCTCGCGTTCCAGATGATCGTGCTGGCGGCCCTGTATGCGCGCATGAAGGGCTGGAAACCGAGCGGCAAATTCACCCTCGGCGCCTGGGGCTGGGCGGTGAACATCGGCGCGCTGGTCTATGGTGTCGGGGCAATCATCAACATGGCCTGGCCACGTACGCCGGACGCTGCGTGGTACATCAACTACGCGATGGTGCTCAGTACCGCCATCGTCATTGGCCTGGGCCTGCTCTACATGTGGATTGCCAAGCCGTATGACCACGGCAAGGCACCTGCGGGCGATGCCTGGAAAGTCAGCCGGTAACGGCATTCGCCCCGGTGCCGACATGGCGCCGGGGCGATCTAAAAACACCAACAAGGAAGAAATATGGATATCACCCGCCGCGACTTTCTCAACGGCGTCGCTGTCACCATCGCTGCCGGCATGACTCCTATGCAACTTCTCCAGGCCGCCCCCGACGGGCGCTACTACCCACCGGCCCTCACCGGCCTGCGGGGCAGCCACGTCGGCTCGTTCGAAATTGCCCACCAGATGGGCTGGGAGAAAAAGGTCTTCGACACCGACAAGCTGCCGATCACCGAAGAATATGACCTGGTGGTGGTAGGAGGCGGCCTCAGCGGTCTGTCCGCTGCGTGGTTCTACCGTGAGAAACATCCGAAAGCGCGCATCCTGATTCTGGAAAACCACGACGACTTCGGCGGTCACGCCAAGCGCAACGAATTCTCCGCCGGTGGTCGCATGATCATCGGCTACGGCGGCAGTGAAGCCTTCCAGTCGCCGAACCATCTGTACAGCAAGGAAGTGAACGGCCTGCTGAAGAAACTCGGCGTGAACATCAAGCGCTTCGAGACAGCCTTTGATCGCCAGTTCTACCCTGGCCTGGGCCTGTCCCGCGGGGTGTTCTTCGACAAGGAAAACTTCGGCGAAGACAAACTGGTGACCGGCGACCCGACGCCGATGGTGGCCGACGACATCGCCCCCGACCAGTTGCACGCCCGCGCCATCCCGGACTTCATCAACGACTTCCCGTTGCCGGAAGCCGACCGCCAGGCGTTGATCGCCTTGCACATGACACCCAAGGATTACTTGGCCGGCAAAACCACCGAGGAAAAAACCGCCCACCTGGAAGCCACCAGCTATCAGGACTTCCTGCTCAAGGACGTAGGACTGTCGGCACAAGCGGTGAAGTACTTCCAGAGCCGTACCAACGACTTCATGGCCCTGAGCATCGACGCGGTCGCCGCGTCCGACGCCTACTCGGTCGGTTTCCCAGGTTTCAGCGCGATGAATCTGGAGCCGATCAGCGAAGAAGCCCAGGCGGAAATGGAAGAGCCCTACATCTACCACTTCCCCGACGGCAACGCCTCGCTGGCGCGCTTGCTGGTGCGCAGCCTGATTCCGGCCGTGGCGCCAGGCCACACCATGGACGACATCGTCCTGGCCCCGTTCGACTACGCCAGACTCGATCAGGCCAAAGCCCCGGTACGCATTCGCCTGAACAGTACAGCGGTGAGCGTACGCAACGTCGGCAGCGGCGTGAACGTCGGCTACAGCCGTGGCGGCCAGCTCAGCCAGGTGCGCGGCAAACACTGCATCATGGCCTGCTACAACATGATCATCCCGTACCTGCTGCGCGACTTGCCGCCTGAGCAATCCCATGCCCTGAGCCAGAACGTGAAGTTCCCGCTGGTCTACACCAAGGTGGTGATCCGCAACTGGCAGTCGTTCCAGAAGCTCGGCGTGCATGAAATCTATGCGGCGACCCAACCCTACAGCCGCATCAAACTCGACTACCCGGTGAGCATGGGCGGTTACGACCACCCGAAAGACCCGACACAGCCGATCGGCCTGCACATGGTCTACGTGCCCACCAGCCCCAACAGCGGCATGAACGCCCGCGACCAGGCCCGCGCCGGCCGTGGCCGTTTGTACGGCCAGAGCTTCGAACAACTGGAAGCGCAACTGCGCGACCAACTGCAACGCATGCTCGGCCCTGGCGGCTTCAACCACGAAACCGACATCCTCGCCATCACCGTCAACCGCTGGTCACACGGCTACGCGTACTTCTCCAACAGCCTGTACGACGACGCCGACGAGAGCGAGAAACTGATGGAACTGGCACGTCAGCCAGTAGGACGGGTGAGCATCGCCAACTCGGACGCGGCTTGGAGCGCTTATGCCCATGCGGCGATCGATGAGGCGTATCGGGCGGTGGGGGAAGTCGGCTAACCGCATTCCGATGCATTAGCATCCGGCAACACATCCCTCTCTCCCGTTGGTGTTTACCACACTAGAGTTTCGTACAGCCCATGCACGCCTGCGGTTGACGAAAATCCCGACTCGGCCTAGGGTGTTTACGTCGTTTACAGCGTATACACCTTAGGAGAGCCATCATGGCCTCACCCGTTTTGTCTTTTCGCGTCGAAGAACAATTGGCTCAGCAGCTGGATTTATTGGCTGCGGCGACCGACAGAGATCGTCAGTACCATCTCAAGCGTGCACTGGTTCGATATGTGGAAGCCGAGTCCTGGCATCTGCAAGCCATCAGTGACGGCATCGCCGATGCCAACGCGGGGAAACTCACCGATCTGGATGCCGTGAAGGCTAAGTGGGCAAAACGTGCCGAGCGTAGTACTGACTGAAAAAGCCGAAAGCGATCTCGAAGCCATCAACGAGCACTACCGAAAGGTAGTTGGCACAAAAGCCGCTCTCGAAATCATTTCCACGATGTTGCAATCCCTTGAACTGTTGGAACAGTTTCCCGGCTCGGGCAGGCCTTCAGGCATGCCCGATGTCCGAGAGTTGGTACTTGGCCGTTTTCCCTTTATCGCCCCTTACCGATTTTCCCAAGGCCAGGTACAAGTGCTGCGCGTATTGCATCAGCGATCCGAGCGCTCTGAGGATTGGTAGATGAGGGCATCCAGCCAGGACGGGATGCCCCCCTTTCTTCAAAACCTCGAAACACTCCTCATCGCATCCACCAGATACCTCATCGCAATCCTGTCGTTCTCTGACAACTCCCGATAGCGCTCCACCAACTTCATTTCCTCGTTATTGAGCCGACGCCTGCGTCGCCCCATGGCCAGGCACGGAAAGATTCCCAACATTTCGGTAATGCCTTGTACTTTCGACATGGACGATGTCCTTCTCTATACGTCAAAGAAAACTGCAAAAAAACCGCATCGCCCTAACCCTTTTTCAGCAGCGACTCGTGCCAACTGAACCGCACCGGCCCGAAGGGCATAAACCGGTCATGTGCACAGAATAGAAATATTCCGGGCGCTGAAAAGCAGTTTTTAGAGTAATTAGTCGAAAAAAGCAGAAATGCCCTCTAAATCAGAAACCACTGTCGGAATTGTTTCCCGACATGTCTTGTTTCATTGCCGAGCCAGCGCAATGCCATCAATCAATTTTGCTCTGCAATCGAACGGTTTAAGCTATCGGGCATCTGTTAAAAAGTCCGTTGCGTTTGGCCGAAGGCATGTCCGAACCGATATTTCTGATCCAGCACGTGCCAGGAACGGCGCGGGATTGCTCACGACAGGTTGTATTTATGCACCGCAGGAACTTGCTCAAAGCCTCCATGGCTATCGCGGCCTACACCGGCTTGTCCGCCACGGGCCTGTTGGCCACCCAAGCCTGGGCCGCCAGCGGCACCGCTGACGGCGAGGCCAGCGCGTTCGATTTCGAGGCGCTGAAGCTCCAGGCCAAACAGCTCGCCAGCAATCGCTACCAGGACACCAAGCAACAGTTGCCGCCGACCCTGGCGAGCATGACGCCGCAGAACTTCAATGCGATCCGCTACGACGGCGACCATTCGCTATGGAAAGAGAACAAGGGCCAGCTGGACGTGCAGTTCTTCCACGTCGGCATGGGGTTCAAGCAGCCGGTGCGCATGTACAGCGTCGACCCGAAAACCCGGATGGCCCGCGAGGTGCATTTCCGCCCGTCCTTGTTCAACTATGAAAACACCACGGTCGACACCGCACAGCTCAAGGGCGACCTGGGTTTCTCCGGTTTCAAGCTGTTCAAGGCCCCTGAACTGGACAAGCACGATGTGGTGTCCTTCCTCGGCGCCAGCTATTTCCGCGCAGTGGATGCCACTGGCCAATATGGCCTGTCGGCTCGTGGCCTGGCCATCGACACCTACGCCAAAAAGCGTGAAGAATTCCCCGACTTCACCAAGTTCTGGTTCGAGACGCCGGACAAGAACAGCACCCGCTTCGTGGTCTACGCCCTGCTCGACTCGCCGAGCGCCACCGGTGCCTACCGCTTTGATATCGATTGCCAGGCCGAGCGCGTGGTGATGGAGGTCGACGCCCACGTCAACGCACGCACCGCCATCGACCAGCTTGGCATCGCGCCGATGACCAGCATGTTCAGCTGCGGCACCCACGAACGGCGGATGTGCGACACCATTCACCCGCAAATCCACGACTCCGATCGCCTGGCCATGTGGCGCGGCAACGGCGAGTGGATCTGCCGCCCGCTGAACAACCCGGCGACCCTGCAATTCAACGCTTTCGCCGACACGGACCCGAAGGGTTTCGGCCTGGTGCAGACCGACCACGAGTTCGCCAGCTATCAGGACACCGTCGACTGGTACAGCCGCCGCCCGAGCCTGTGGGTCGAACCGACCACGGCCTGGGGCGAAGGCTCGGTGGATTTGCTGGAGATCCCCACCACCGGCGAAACCATGGACAACATCGTCGCCTTCTGGACACCCAAGAAACCGGTGGCTGCAGGCGACTCGCTGAACTACGGCTACAAGCTCTACTGGAGCGCATTGCCACCGGTCGGCACACCGCTGGCGCGAGTCAACGCCACCCGCTCCGGGATGGGCGGCTTCACCGAAGGCTGGGCGCCGGGCGAGCACTACCCGCCCGTCTGGGCCCGTCGCTTCGCCGTGGACTTCACCGGCGGCGGCCTGGACCGCTTGCCCGAGGGCGCGGGCATCGAGCCGGTCGTCACTTGTTCGAACGGCGAAGTCAAGGATTTCAGCATCCTGAAACTCGATGACATCAAAGGTTACCGTGTCCTGTTTGACTGGTACCCCACCAATGACAGCGTGGAGCCCGTCGAACTGCGCCTGTTCATCCGCACCAACGATCGCACACTGAGCGAGACCTGGTTGTACCAGTACTTCCCGCCGGCCCCCGACAAGCGCAAATATCCCTGACATACATCCCTGTAGCCGGCTTGCTGCGGGCGGCGTTCCGGCGATGGCGATCTGGAGACCGCTATCACCGGCAAGCCGGCTCCTACGAACAGCCCCGCCATTCGGTTTTCCGAACGCGACCTGCGGGTCGGTTCGGTTAACCGGACCACAGGGCTTCAATATTCGCGCAAAAAAATATTTTATTTCCTTATAAATCAATATCTTGATGTATCAGCACTGGTCTGGCACGAGTCATGCTCTACACTTCTTCGACGAATGTCCTTTGCGCGTACTCATCATCGCGCTCAGGTGTTTTGCAGCACAAAAGGGCCGATGAACTGGCTCCATAAAAAAAACAAAGTCGAGGAAAATTTGATGCGCATCGTTCCCCATATCCTGGGCGCAGCCATTGCTGCCGCTCTGATCAGCACTCCGGTTTTCGCCGCCGAACTCACCGGCACCCTGAAGAAGATCAAAGAGTCCGGCACCATCACCCTGGGCCATCGCGACGCTTCCATTCCGTTTTCCTACATTGCGGACGCTACCGGCAAACCGGTCGGCTACTCCCACGACATCCAGTTGAAAGTCGTCGAAGCGCTGAAAAAAGACCTCGACTTGCCGAACCTCCAGGTCAAGTACAACCTGGTGACTTCGCAAACCCGTATCCCGCTGGTGCAGAACGGCACCGTGGACCTCGAGTGCGGCTCCACCACCAACAACGTCGAGCGTCAGCAGCAAGTCGACTTCTCCGTCGGCATCTTCGAAATCGGTACCCGCCTGCTGTCCAAGGCAGACTCCAAGTACAAGGATTTCCCTGACCTGGCCGGCAAGAACGTCGTGACCACCGCCGGCACCACGTCCGAGCGTCTGCTCAAGGCAATGAACGCCGACAAGCAGATGGGCATGAACGTCATCTCTGCCAAAGACCACGGCGAGTCCTTCCAGATGCTGGAAACCGGCCGCGCAGTGGCCTTCATGATGGACGACGCCCTGCTGGCCGGTGAAGCGGCCAAGGCCAAGAAGGCCAGCGACTGGGCCGTGACCGGCACTCCACAGTCCTACGAAATCTACGGCTGCATGGTGCGCAAAGGCGACGAGCCGTTCAAAAAGGCTGTGGATGACGCCATCAAGGCCACCTACGCATCGGGCGAGATCAACAAGATCTACGAAAAATGGTTCATGCAGCCAATCCCGCCAAAAGGCCTGAACCTGAACTTCCCGATGAGCGACGAACTCAAGGCCCTGATCGCCAATCCGACCGACAAAGCGGCTGACGACAAGAAGTCCTGATTTCTGACTAACCTTATCTCCTGAAAGGGCCCTCGCCCTTTCAGGAGGTGGTCACTTCCTGCTGGCATTTTTTGGAAACACTCGGACCGGTGGCTGTCGAGCCGATCGCGTGTGCCTGACTCTCCAGTCGGGCGGGAACGGAGCTTCCCCCAAGCGGGCACTTGTACATCGATCGAACTGAGGGGAGACCCTAATGAATTACAACTGGGACTGGGGCGTGTTCTTCAAGTCCACCGGCGTGGGCAGCGAGACCTATCTCGACTGGTACGTGACCGGTCTGGGCTGGACCATCGCCATCGCCATCGCGGCCTGGATCATCGCCCTGACACTGGGCTCGATCCTGGGCGTCATGCGTACCGTGCCGAACCGCATCGTATCGGGCATCGCCACCTGCTACGTCGAACTCTTCCGTAACGTGCCGCTGCTGGTTCAGCTGTTCATCTGGTACTTCCTGGTACCCGACCTGCTGCCGGCGGACCTGCAAGAGTGGTACAAGCAGGACCTGAACCCGACCACCTCGGCGTTCCTCAGCGTCGTCGTGTGCCTGGGCCTGTTCACCACCGCCCGCGTTTGCGAACAGGTACGCACCGGTATCCAGGCCCTGCCAAAAGGCCAGGAATCCGCGGCCCGCGCCATGGGTTTCAAGCTGCCGCAGATCTACTGGAACGTGCTGCTGCCCCAAGCCTACCGGATCATCATTCCGCCGCTTACCTCGGAATTCTTGAACGTGTTCAAGAATACTTCCGTGGCCTCGCTGATCGGCTTGATGGAATTGCTCGCGCAGACCAAACAGACCGCCGAGTTCTCCGCCAACCTGTTCGAAGCCTTTACCCTGGCCACGCTGATCTACTTCACCCTGAACATGAGCCTGATGTTGCTGATGCGCCTGGTCGAGAAGAAAGTCGCCGTACCGGGCCTGATCTCCGTAGGGGGTAAATGATGGAATTCGACTTCTCGGGCATCATCCCGTCCCTGCCAGGCCTGTGGAACGGCATGGTCATGACCCTCAAGCTGATGGCCATGGGCGTGGTCGGCGGGATCATTCTCGGCACCCTCCTGGCGCTGTGCCGTCTGTCGCACAACAAACTGCTGTCGAACCTGGCCGGCGCCTACGTCAACTACTTCCGTTCGATCCCGTTGCTGCTGGTGATCACCTGGTTCTACCTGGCGGTGCCGTTCGTGCTGCGCTGGATCACCGGCGAAGACACCCCGATCGGCGCGTTCGCCTCGTGCATCGTGGCCTTCATGATGTTCGAAGCGGCGTACTTCTGCGAAATCGTCCGCGCCGGTGTGCAGTCGATTCCAAAAGGTCAAATGGGCGCCGCCCAGGCCCTTGGCATGAGCTACGGCCAGATGATGCGCCTGATCATCCTGCCGCAAGCGTTCCGCAAGATGACACCGCTGCTGCTGCAGCAGAGCATCATCCTGTTTCAGGACACCTCGCTGGTCTACGCGGTCGGCCTGGTGGACTTCCTCAATGCTTCGCGCGCCAGTGGCGACATCATTGGCCGCTCCAATGAGTTCCTGATTTTCGCGGGTCTCGTGTACTTCATCATCAGCTTTGCCGCCTCGCAGCTGGTCAAGCGTCTGCAAAAAAGGTTCGCCGTATGATCTCTATCAAAAGCATCAACAAGTGGTATGGGGACTTCCAGGTACTGACTGATTGCAGCACCGAGGTCAAAAAAGGCGAAGTGATCGTGGTGTGCGGGCCATCCGGTTCCGGCAAATCGACCCTGATCAAGTGCGTCAACGCGCTGGAACCGTTCCAGAAAGGCGACATCGTGGTCGACGGCACCTCCATCGCCGACCCGAAGACCAACCTGCCGAAACTGCGTTCGCGCGTGGGCATGGTGTTCCAGCACTTCGAGCTGTTCCCGCACCTGACCATCACCGAAAACCTGACCATCGCGCAGATCAAGGTGTTGGGTCGCAGCAAGGAAGAGGCGACCAAGAAAGGCCTGCAACTGCTCGAGCGTGTAGGCCTGTCGGCTCATGCGCACAAGCACCCGGGCCAACTGTCCGGTGGTCAGCAGCAGCGTGTGGCGATTGCCCGTGCGCTGGCGATGGACCCCATCGTCATGCTGTTCGATGAACCGACCTCGGCGCTCGACCCGGAAATGGTCAACGAAGTGCTCGACGTGATGGTGCAACTGGCCCACGAAGGCATGACCATGATGTGCGTGACCCACGAAATGGGCTTCGCCCGTAAAGTGGCCGACCGCGTGATCTTCATGGACCAGGGCAAGATCATCGAAGACTGCAAGAAAGAAGAGTTCTTCGGCGACATCAGCCACCGTGCCGAGCGTACACAGCACTTCCTCAACAAGATTCTGCAGCACTAAGAGCTCGAAGCCTCACCAATCCCCTGTGGGAGCGAGCTTGCTCGCGATAGCGGACTGACATTCAACATCAATGTTGACTGTGATGAAGTCATCGCGAGCAAGCTCGCTCCCACAGGGGGCGGCGGTGGCTTGCAGATTTGTGTTGTGGTTGACCCAAGGCATCTGTGATGAAATGCGACCCCAATCTTTATCGCGCAACGTCGCCATCACTCGCCGTGAAACCCCGCCTGGTTCGTCATTTGTTCCTGCCGCCGCTGATCATCGCCATGATGATCGGCCTGGGTTATATCGGCTTCTGGATCAGTGAGCACTACGGCATCCGCAGCCTCGGCGAGAACGGCCAGCGCCAGCTGGAACTGCACGCCCGCGCCGTCGAAAGCGAAATCAGCAAATACACCTACCTGCCCAGCCTGCTGGAACTCGAAACCAGTGTTTCGCAGCTGCTGGCCGACCCGACCCCGGAACACCGGCAAGCGGTCAACGATTACCTCGAAGGCCTGAACCGGCGCAGCCGCAGTCGGGCCATCTACGTGATGGACACCACCGGCCGCGTCATGGCCACCAGCAACTGGCGCGATGTCGACAGTTACCTGGGTGAAGACCTGTCCTTTCGCGCCTATTTCCAGAACGCCGTGCGCGGTCAGCCCGGGCGTTTCTATGGCATCGGCAGTACCAACGGCGAACCCGGTTACTACCTGGCCCATGGCCTGGAAGAACACGGCAAGATCATCGGCGTCGCGGTGGTCAAGGTCCGCCTCGAAGCCATGGAAGAACGCTGGCAACGGGCACGCCTGGAAGCCTTCGTCAGCGACGAAAACGGCATCATCATTCTGTCCAGCGATCCGGCCCGGCGTTTGAAATCGGTGCTGCCGCTTAGCGAAGAAACCAAGGAAAAACTCGCCCGCAGCCTGCAGTACTACTGGTTTCCGCTCAACGAACTGCAACCGCTGGCCCGGGAAACCCTGTCCGAAGGCGTGGAAAAACTCACCTTCCCGGCCAACAGCGAGCTGGTGGCCGACGATGAAAACATCAGCTACCTGTCGCAAACCCGGCCCTTGAGCGATACGCCGTGGAACTTCACCCTGCTCACGCCGCTCCAGGACTTGCGCCGCGAAGCGATCAACCAGGGGATTCTGGTGGCGGTGGCCTTTGCCCTCTGCGCCTTTCTGCTGATCGCCTGGAACGAGCGGCGCAAGGTGATCGCCACCCGTCTCGCGGCCCGGGAAGCCTTGCAGGAAGCCAACAATCAGCTGGAGCGTCGGATTACCGAACGCACCACCGACCTGCGCGCCAGCAACGAACGGCTCAAGGGCCAGATCCGCGAACGCCGGCACGCCGAAGAGACCTTGCGCCGTGCCCAGGATGAACTGGTACAGGCCGGAAAACTCGCGGCCATCGGCCAGATGTCCACCAGCATCGCCCACGAACTGAACCAGCCGCTGGCGGCGCTGCGCACCTTGTCCGGCAATACCGTGCGCTTCCTCGAACGCGGCCAGCTCGACGTCGCCAGCACCAACCTCAAGACCATCAACGAACTGATCGACCGCATGGGCCGGATCACCGCCAGCCTGCGCTCGTTCGCCCGGCGCGGTGACGACAAGGGCCAGGCCTGCCTCGGCAAAGGCGTGGACGCGGCGTTGCAGTTGCTCGATGGACGAATGAAAAACACGCAGCTGCACCGCCATTTCGACGCTGTGCAGGTGCAGATCGACCAGACCCGCCTGGAGCAGATCCTGGTCAACCTGATCGGCAACGCCCTCGACGCCATGCAAGCGCAGCCGCTACCCGAACTGTGGCTCGAAGGCGAAGCGTTCGATGGCAAATACCGCCTGCGGGTGCGCGACAATGGCCACGGCATCGACGCCGAAGCCCGCAAGCACCTGTTCGAACCCTTCTTCACCACCAAACCCGGCGAACAGGGCCTGGGCCTTGGCCTGACCCTTTCCGCCAGCCTGGCCGCCGCCACCGGCGGTCACCTGGGTGTCGAGCACCCGGCCAGCGGTGGTACCGCATTCGTCCTCAGTTTACCGTTGGTAAGCCCCACTCCCGCCGAGCCAATATGAACAACGACCTTAGTGTACTGATCGTCGAAGACGACCCTCATGTGCTGCTCGGCTGCCAACAGGCGCTGACCCTGGAAGACATTCCGTGCATTGGCGTGGGCAGCGCCGAAGAAGCCCTGGAGCGGGTCGGCGACGACTTCGCCGGCATCGTCGTCAGCGACATTCGCCTGCCGGGCATCGATGGCCTGGAATTGCTGACCCGCCTCAAGGCCCGCGACCGCAGCCTGCCGGTGGTGCTGATCACCGGGCACGGCGACATCTCCATGGCCGTTGGCGCGATGCAGAAAGGCGCCTACGACTTCATGGAAAAACCTTTCTCCCCGGAGCGTTTGGTGGACGTGGCCCGCCGCGCGCTGGAGCAACGCAGCCTGGCGCGGGAGGTGTCGTCGCTGCGCCGGCAACTGGCCGAGCGCGACTCCCTCGAAGGGCGGATCATCGGCCGCTCGCCAGCCATGCAAAACCTGCGGGAACTGATCGCCAACGTCGCCGACACCTCGGCCAACGTATTGATCGAAGGTGAGACCGGCACCGGCAAGGAACTGGTTGCGCGCTGCCTGCATGATTTCAGTCGGCGGCACACCAAGCAGTTCGTCGCCCTGAACTGCGGCGGTCTGCCGGAAAACCTCTTCGAAAGCGAAATCTTCGGTCACGAGGCCAACGCCTTTACGGGTGCGGGCAAACGCCGGATCGGCAAGATCGAACACGCCGACGGCGGCACGCTGTTCCTCGACGAAGTGGAAAGCATGCCCCTGCCCTTGCAGATCAAACTGCTGCGGGTATTGCAGGAACGCACCCTCGAACGCCTCGGTTCGAACCAGAGCGTGGCGGTGGATTGCCGCGTCATCGCAGCGACCAAATCCGACCTCGTCGAGTCGAGCAAGGCCGGAGAATTCCGCAGCGACCTGTACTACCGCCTCAACGTGGTGACCCTGGAACTGCCACCCCTGCGCGAGCGCCGCGAAGACATCCTGCAACTGTTCGAACACTTCTTGCAGCAGTCATCCCTGCGCTTCGACCGCATCGCGCCGGAGCTGGACAACCAGACCGTATCGAACCTGATGAGCCACGACTGGCCGGGCAACGTGCGTGAACTGCGCAACGTCGCCGAGCGCTTTGCCCTCGGCCTGCCTGCGTTCAAGAAAACCGGTGCCGGCAGCAGCAACCAGGGCCTGGCCTTTGCCGAAGCGGTGGAAGCGTTCGAGCGCAACCTGCTCAGCGATGCCTTGCTACGCAGCGGCGGCAACCTGACCCAGGCCAGCCAGGAACTGGGCATGGCCAAGACCACGTTGTTCGACAAAGTGAAAAAGTACGGCCTGAGCCATTAACAGGTGACCGGGGATCAGAGGAGATTGTGATCGGCCACAGGCTCGATCTGTGCCCAGTGCGAAGTGTCCTCACGGTGCTCGCGCAAGTACGGCAATACCGCCGCCAGCAACGGCGCCTTGAACGCCTCCTGGAAGCGATGGGCCAGGCCCGGAATCAGGATCAACTGACTGCCGCGCAGATGCGCCGCCAGATGCACCCCGTGCATCACCGGCAGCAGCGGGTCGGCCGTGCCATGCACCACCAGCGCCGGCACCCGCAACTGATTGAGCAGCGCCACCCGACTCGGCTCGGCGAGAATGGCCATGATCTGGCGCTTCACGCCTTCGGGATTGAACGCCCGGTCATAGGACTGCGCCGCCTGATGCAGCAGCGCCTGGCGATCGTCGGTGACCATCGGACTGCCCAGCGCCGCCAGCAGGTCGGCCTGTTGTTCCAGGGCCACCTCGCGGTTCGGTGCACCACGCCGCGCCAGTAGTTGCACCAGCGCCGCACTCGGCGCCGGCAAGCCTTCGGCGCCGGAGCTGGTCATGATCAGGGTCAGGCTCTCGACCCGCTGCGGTGCCATGGCCGCCATGTGCTGGGCGATCATCCCGCCCATGCTGGCGCCCAGCACGTGGAATTGATCGATGTGCAAGGCGTCCATCAGGCCCAGGCCATCGTCAGCCATGTCGGTCAGCGAGTATGGCGCCGACACCGGCAAGCCGAGTTTGTAGCGCAGCACTTCGAAGGTCAGGTTGGCTTCGGCCGGAGCTTGCCGCCAGGTCGACAGGCCGACATCGCGATTGTCATAGCGGATCACCCGGAAACCCTGCTGGCACAGAGCGACCACCACCTCGTCCGGCCAGTGAATCAACTGCCCGCCCAGGCCCATCACCAGCAGCAAGGCCGGGTCCGACGCACGACCGATGCTCTGGTACGCCAAGCTTACCTGGGCCAGATCCACCCGTTCGGTCGGAACATTGACATCACAACGCGAAGCCGCCAGGGAAGGCAGGCCGAACAACAGCGCGGCCAGAAATACGATTCGTGAAAAGAATGCAGCACCCATGAAAAAACACCAAAACGCAGAACCCCAGTAGAGCGCGAGTCTGATGAAGTTTGTTCAAGCGCGCTGCCACAGTTCCATGACAGTTTGATGAAGAGTGCCGAGCGGTCATCCCGCCCTCACAATAACTATGTACCACCCGACCTCCAGTCGACCGCGGCCTAATGCCCGTACCGCCGGCCCAGCCCGGCTCTCTGGAGACTCATCGTCATGGTTGACGAAACCACCCCCCTTGCGGCCGATTTCGGCCTCACCTTCCCTTTGCCCGTGAACCCGGATCAAGGCCTGAGCCTGAGCGCCTCGGCGCGCTGGGAAGAATGCCGCGAACAGTGGCTCACCCTGATGGCGCAGAGCCCGCAAGCCTCTCTCGATAGCGATTGGTGGAGCGCACGCGCGCTGGGCACCGATCGTTCGCGCCGGGCACAAGCCATCCGCCTGTACCGCCAGCATTTCGAGACGTCGAGCCAATGGGCCTTCGCCCAGGGAATTCTCGATGCCAGGCAGATCGGAACGTTACTGACCATCATCGACCCGGAACAGGCGCCCCCGGACGAACAACACCCTGTTTATGTCGAACAGCTGATTCTCAAGAATGACAAAGATCTCTCAAACCTGCTGTCAGGGGCGCTGGTCATCACCCAGGATACCGATCAGCCGGTCGCTCAACTGTTGTATCTGCCTTCGCATTCATCCGCCTGGATGACATTCAAATCCCGCAATGAACTGGAACGCTGGTTGATCGATCAGCCCCAGCTGTCTGCGGCCCCGGCCAAGTTCGAGTACACCGTCCTCGACAAGACGGTGCTGCACACCAGCGCAGAAAGCCTGTTATCCCGCTTGTCCGTGGCCCCCGTCGACCGGCCCGGCAATGCTGCTGCACTGGCCGCGCCCCCCGAGCTGCCGCTGGTGGAGGTAAATGACAGCGCAGCCCTGTTCGGCCAGCTAAGCCCCGATATCCCTTTGGGTGTGCGTCACCGTGCACTGGCACAACAACGGGCGGCACTGGAGGCGTTGCTCGGTGATGATTTTACCGGTGCCGCCGACGATCCCCGCCTACAACGCCTGCACCAGCAACTCGACGCCCTCAGCGCTGCTGAGCAGGCCAGCAACACTGCCGCGACGGCGCTGCTGGACATAGCCGATGCACTCAAATGGCTGGAGCTGCGCCACCAGCCAGGCCCGCATTACACCGCCCTGCACCAGGTACGCCAGGACGGCTTGCGCGCCGAAGCCGAATTGCAATTGAGCCTGAATCAGATCAACAGTGAAGAACACCAGTGGCTCATCAGCGTGCTGGATGCCCCCGATCAGCCCCGGGCAGCCGACCTGGTGGTCGCGCGACTGGAACTGTCGGCAACGGACACCGAAGGCGATACACCCCGCACGCAAACCGAAGAACTGGACGGCGTTCTGCTGTTTGCCAAACCTTCGGCGTTGCTGGCGCATTCGACCGACAGCCTGTTGCTCTACTGGCCCGGACGCTTCGGTGGACTGCAACGCTTTGCCTCCAGGCAGCAGCTGGAACAGTCACTGTTCAAACGCCCGGCCAATGACCCTGCCCTGGCACTGCACGTCTTGCCGCTCAATGGCCCGCCGTTTGAATACGCCTTGCAGACCCAGCTTCACAGCTGTGAACAACAGGCGGCCCGGATCATCGCGGCCAATCCTGTGCCGTCGCGTGCCAGCGAACGTGCGGCCGAACTGGAAAAACTGCGCGAACAGACCCTCGCCCGCATGACCGTGCCCCATTCGGCCGCCCGGGATTTGGTGTACGCACACATCGTCAAACAAACCCGCAGCAGTGCGCTGGCCGCTCAATTGCCATCATGGCATCGCGAACTGTCCAGCGTGCAGCGTGAGCGCCTCAAGACGCTGTTCAAGTCCTGTATCGCCGCGATGCGACGCTCTCACCAGTGGTTCGAACGCGAGCTGCCGCCCCGGGAAGCCTTCGCCATCAAGGCTATCGACGCCCGGCTGCGCCAAGACTTCAACCTCAGCCAGCAAGTGGAGGTGCTGCTCGACGTTCCGGATTCAACCATCTGGCGCAAAGTCGTGATGGAAGGCGCCGCACCCGGCACCCCTCAACAAAACATGCTGATCGCCAGCGAACAGCGCAGCAAACTGCCCCTCGGTGAGCTGACGCTGAGCAACATCGATCAGGAAATGTGGTGGCGACTGTCGTTCATGAAGGTTGAGGTCAGCGGTGCCGACGCCGCACAACAGCAGAAACTGAAAAGCACCATAAATGCGTCCTGGCTGCGCAAGCTGGTCACCGAGCTGGATCTGGCCGGGAAGTATGAAACGCTGATCCGCGAGACCTTCCTCGGCCCCTCGACGGCCTCGGCGTTCAGTCATGAATATCGGCACGAATGCCTGAGCGAACCCTGGCGCCTGATGCTTCGCCTGCAAGGCGAATTCGCCGTGCTGGCAAAGGACATCGATGCCAACGGCCAGCGCGTGCTGGAAATCGCCATCGACGCCACCAGCCGTGAAGCCTTTGCCAGCGACGGCAAGCGCATCGAATTGTTGCCGGCACACCTGACGGTGGGCGGCAAGGACACCCACGCCCAGGGACCGAGCACGTTGTCCGGCGTCACCTTTATCGTCGAGCACATCAGCGGCCTGACCCTGCTGTATCTGCCCGACAGCCCCGACGGCGTTTTTCTGCGCCAGTTCGACAGCCTCGAGCAGGCACGGATGCGCCTGTTCAACGACTGCCTGCGCAACCCGATGGTCAACTGCCTGGCCGGC
Source organism: Pseudomonas sp. PB101 (assembly GCF_009764265.1). Classification (GTDB taxonomy): domain Bacteria; phylum Pseudomonadota; class Gammaproteobacteria; order Pseudomonadales; family Pseudomonadaceae; genus Aquipseudomonas. The sequence continues at coordinate 33,416 of NZ_RWIR01000076.1, read as the reverse complement.
CGTGCCTTGAAGGGGGATTTCGCCCATCACGTCAGCCGGATCAACCAGGCCCGGGTGAAAAATTTCGACGGCTTGATCGGCGTCGGTACGCCCTGGCCAGCCAGCACCTCCCTGGCAGCGCATTTGCTGAATGCGCACATGGGCCGTTTGCTGGAAGCCCATCGGGCAACTTCGCGCTCCAATGATGCGTTGTACCTGGAACAGGTCGCCTTGAAGTCCGGCGCCATGTTCAACTACCTGAAAATGGCCGTGGGCATGTTGCCCTTCATCGGTACGGCCATCGCCCTGTACGACGCCTGGAACAGCGCCAACCTGGCGGTGGCGGCCTTTCTGCGCGGTGATGTCGGCCATGGCCTGGCCGAGGTGGAAGCGGTGCTGTTGTCGCTGATCGACGCCGCCATGGACATTCTCCCCGGCACCACGGCTACCCCTGCTGTCGCCCGCGCCGCCACGCGCAATCGTCAGTGGCGGGCACTGGGCAAAAGCCCGCGGGCCTTGCAGGTATCGACGCCACGCCACGCCCGACTGTCCCTGGAACGCTTCAAGGGTTATGAATATGAAAAGCCGATTTCCCTCGCGGGCCTGCAACCGGGCACCGAAGGCATTTATCGCAACGTCTATCGACACGCCGACGGCAACTTCATGCTCAGCCAGGGCCGTATCTACCGCATCGAACTGGCGGACAATCCACCGCGCTGGCGCTTGAGCGGCACGTCTACGCGGACCTACAAACAACCGATCGCCCTCGATGAGGCCGGCCAGTGGAACACTCACTATCGGGTGTACGGCACCGTGATCGAAGGCGGCGGCGTGGGCGGCGGAGCCGTGCTCGGGCACCTGGCCGAAGGGCTCGACCCGCTCTGGCCCGCCGCCATTCGCCGCTGGCTGCCGCGCTGGTGGACGGATCGGGCCCTGCGCCGGCAATTGACCCTGACCCATACCGCCGACGCCTACACCCGACAACTCGATACGCTCACCCGCAGCAGCAACATCACGCTGGAGCACTACTTTGGCCTCAAACTCGATCAGCGCCCGGCCTTTCGCGCCCGTACCGATGCTGCCTGCGCGGCCGATATCGACATCGCCCAGGCTCACTACCTGAATCTCGATGAGCTGATGCTGTACAGCCATGGCCGCAAACGTGCACAAATCGAAGACATTCAAAGCCGTTGCGCCTGGGTCATCGTCGACCGCTCGGTGCGACGGATCGGTCTGCTCAAGGAACGGCTGCTGGAGCACCTCGACCGTATCGAACAATTGGTCAACCGCTCGGACACTACGCCGGGCACCGATACCGTCGCCCATTTGCAGCTCATGGCACAACGCAAGGAGGCCCGCAAAGACTTTCTCAATGACTTCGATCAAGTCTATGTGACAGTAGAGGAAGCCAATCGCTGGAACCGCCGGATCACTAACCGGGCGCAAAAATCGAAGATGGCACACGACATGGCGATCGTGAATGAGAAATTCAGCGACGCCAATCACTTCTATCTGAAAACCGCGCACACCCTCGAAATCATCACCCACTATGACGCGGTGACCGACCTGTCCTGGACGTACTTCCACTTGCAGTTGAAAACGGCCCGCAACAAGCTCGGGCGCGCGTTGCTGACCCAACACCAGCTACCCCACGTGAGCGCAAGCGTCAGTCAGCGCAACAAAGTTCTCGAAGACTGCCTGACCACTTATGCCGAGTTCCGTCGCCAGTTGGGCGCCTGGACACTCGGCTATCCACAGCACCTGGACCTGGAGCACGTCACGGTGTTCCTGGACAACCTGGACAAGGTTGAAGACTTTGCACGCCAAGCCATCAAGACGCGCCCTTCGGTGGTGCCCAAGGAAGGCCGGCCCGGACAGCAATTGTTCGAGACCGAAGACAACCAGTTGCTGATCGGTATCGCCAGCACCGACGCCGTCACCCGGCAAAAGCGCTTCACCGTCGAAGGGGTCGGTGGCCACACGGAAACCTGGCTGCCACGCTCCAATGGCAAATATCACCTCAGCGAGCCAACGGGTTCCGTGCAGCCGGAACTGCCGACGGATGTCGGGCCATTGCTGGCAGAAGCCAGGAAAAGGCTGGAGGCGGCAAACGCCTACACCCGCAAAGTCGAAGGCTACGCGCGGCAAAACATGCTGCCGGTCGACCTCGAGCACATGATGGGCAGCGAGGCCACCGAGCTGACCATGCGCGCCCGAGCCATCGAACGCTTGTCCCCCACCGATGCCGTAGCGCTACAACTGCGCAATCGCGCGAAGGAGATGCTGCGCACCGGGCGCACCCTGCGCATCGAACAAAGCCTGAACAGCAAGACTCCGACCGAAGGTTATCTGGACTATCTGCGTGAACAGCAGGTGGTGGACATTCGCAAGGAAGGAAGCCTGCGCGATCTGGGCAAACGCGCCGACGGACGACGGGATTTCCTTCAGGAGTACGAGGTGCGCGACCTGCGCAGCGAACCGGCGCAAACCCTGTGGTACGCCCACTTTCACTACACCTCGGTCAAACCGCAATTCAGCGACTTCGTCAAAGGCCATCTGAAATTGCCGTCACAACGCAACCTCGGCCTGCAATGGCAGAAGGACGTGGCCGCCGGTGGCGGTACGGTCGAGGCGATCTGGCGCGGTGACATTGGCAAACCGCTGGGCAACAAACACTTTTCCACGCTGTAAAGCAGCAACGGCGGAGCACGCAACGTGCTCCGCCGTGCTGATGGTCGACAGCGGCAGCAACATTAGACAAACTCAACCTTTTCGACTTGTCGACAAGTTTTCCTCATGGAGCCCCCGGTGCTTGAAATCCGTCACCTCAAGACCCTGCACGCCTTGCGCGAAGCCGACAGCCTGGTGGATGCGGCCGACCGCCTGCACCTGACCCAATCGGCCCTTTCCCATCAGTTCAAGGAGCTGGAGGAGCGCATGGGCATGCCACTGTTCGTGCGCAAGACCAAACCGGTGCGCTTCACCAGCGCCGGTTTGCGCCTGCTGCAACTGGCCGACGCCACCTTGCCGCTGTTGCGCGCCGCCGAGCGCGACATCAGTCGCCTGGCCGGTGGCACCGCCGGGCGTTTGCACATGGCCATCGAATGCCACAGCTGCTTCCAGTGGCTGATGCCGACCATCGACCAGTTCCGCGATGCCTGGCCGGAAGTCGAACTGGACCTGGCCTCGGGCTTCTCCTTCGCCCCTCTGCCGGCCCTGGCCCGTGGTGATCTGGACCTGGTGGTGACCTCCGATCCGTTGGACCTGGCCGGGATCACCTATGTACCGCTGTTCACCTATGAAGCGATGCTCGCGGTGGCCAACCAACACCGCCTGGCCAGCAAGGCCTATATCGTCCCTGAAGACCTGCTCCCGGAAACCCTGATCACCTACCCGGTGGAGCGAGACCGGCTGGACATCTTCACCCGCTTCCTCGAACCCGCCGACATCGAACCGGCCCAGGTCCGCACCTCGGAACTGACGGTGATGATGATGCAACTGGTGGCCAGCGGTCGCGGCGTGTGCGGCATGCCCCACTGGGCCCTGCATGAATACAGTTCGCGGGGTTATGTGAAAGCCAAGCGGCTGGGTGACAAAGGCTTGTTCGCCACGCTGTACGCGGCGGTGCGCACCGACATGCTCGATGCGCCGTATATGCGTGATTTCTTGCTGACGGCCAAGGACACCTCGTTTTCGACGCTGGATGGGGTTAGCGCAGTTCGTTAAATCGATACAGACCTGTAGGAGCCGGCTTGCTGGCGATGAGGGTGTATCAGGCGACACTATTGTTGAACGGTCCGCCGCCATCGCCAGCAAGCCGGCTCCTACAGGGGGATTGCGCTGGTTTCAGAGTTCGCGCCACATATGCAGCTTGTCGAAGTAATCCTCCCCCACCCGCACCGCCATCGGCTCCAGGCCGTACTGGACGAAACCGCAGCGCTGGTAGAGGTTGAACGCGGCAGCGTTGCCGGCGGTGACGGTCAACTGGATCAGGCGCACACCCGCATGGTCCTGCGCTTCGGCCAATGCGGCCTGAACCAGTTTATAGCCGAGCCCGCGCTGACGGACCCTGGCGGTCACGTACATGCCAAACAGCGTCACCTTGTGCCGGGCTTTTTCCCTGGGCTCGAACGCGAGGCCGACAATGCCGGCCAACCGGCCTTCCTCGAATGCTCCGAGCACCACGTCCAGCTTGCCGGTCAGGCGCGACTCCCACCAGCCCAGCGGCATCGCCGCCCGCTCGCGCACACTCGAAGTGAAGGCCTGTGGGTGCAGGTCGTAGGCCTCAAGCATCAGTGCCCGATAGTCCAGGGCATGGCTGGCATCCAGTCGCTCGATCCACATGTTCAGGCCATCCGTTTTTGCTCAAGCATCAGCCGCACCGCCAGGGCCGACAACACGAAGCCCATGAAATAGCGCTGCATCGCCAGCCAGGTCGGATTGTTGACGAACCACGAGGCGATGCCCGCGGCAAACATGGCGATCATCAGGTTGACGCAAAAACTGACGCTGATCTGGGTCAGGCCGAGGATGATGCTCTGGCTGAACACCGAGCCGTGCTCCGGCGTGATGAACTGCGGAAACACCGACAGATAGAACACCGCGATTTTCGGGTTCAGGGCACTGGTCAGAAAGCCCATGGTGATCAGCTTGCGTGACGAATCCGGGGGCAACTGCTGCGCCTCGAACGGCGAGCGCGCGCCAGGTTTGACCGCCTGCCAGGCCAGCCACAACAGGTACAGCGCACCGGCCCACTTCAGCACCTCATAGGCCACCGGCACCGCGAGGAACACCGCAGTCAGACCGGCGGCGGCAGCGAACAGGTGCACGAGAAAACCGGCGACCACCCCAAGCAACGAAATCACCCCGGCCTTGCGCCCCTGGCAGATCGAACGGGAGATCAGGTAGATCATGTTCGGCCCCGGCGTCAGCACCATCAGCAATGCGGCAGCCGCAAAAATCAGCAGGTCTTGAAGCGGGATCATGGGCGAAGTCCTTTGCGGGATGATCAGGCGATAGCAGTCAACGATGCTCGATAAAACGGCAGGATCAGGTCCCGTGTCAATGGCGCCAACGGGACACTGCCGTCGGTGAGCGGGTCAATCCAGATCACTTCTTCGATCTCCGCCGCTGGCATCACGTCGACATCGATGTGCAGCAAAAAAATCTCGGCGTGGACGACAAAACCCGGCTCGTTGGCGGCCGGCGCCGAGAAGTGACCGAGGTAGACGGCCTGCTCCGGGTCGATGTCCAGCCCCAGCTCTTCTTCCAGCTCCCGGGCCAGGGCATGAACCGGCAGCTCATGGGGCTCGATCTTGCCACCCGGCTGCATGAACGCCGTGGTCCCGCGCTTGCGCACCAGCAACGTGCGACCGTCGGGGCCGATCAACAGGGCGGCGGCGATGCGGATGAGCCCGGAATGATTGGGCGAAATATCAGTAGAAGGAGACATCGGTGACCACAGGTCCATGTTGAGGGGCGCACAGAATCCCACGCCTTCAAACCTGGGCCAAGGGCGATCCGGAACTATCTGCCAACCACCCCGGAAATTTCCTACTCGCGACCTTGATAGCGTGTCCTGCCGATTTTCATCGATTGATCCCCCCCATCCTGCCGCCACTGGAGCACTCTACATGTCCGACATTTCAACGCTGAAAGATAAAATCAACACCCGAACGTTTCCTCTCTTTCTACTGGGAATATTAACTGGCGGGCTCTACCTGAATGTCTGGATGTACAAAACCTTCACGGCACTTGAAGAGGTCACTCACATCAAGACGATAAGCCCGGCTTTATTTGTCTTCTACCTGATCAGCATCAGTTCTATCGGATATCTCGGCTTGGTACCTCACTACTATGCACTCGACCTTATAGGTGTTCTGCTCATACTATGTTTTCTGTTGTCCATTCTCTGGTGTTTCCGTGTACGAAGGGTGTTAAGGGCATATGCCTTGGCTGAACACAACTTCGAACTGCGCATGAACCTAGTCTATATCGTGCTTTTCACCTTCTATTACGTCAACTACTGCATCAATGCCCTTCCCCGTGACAAGCAAAAACACGAAGAAAAAAAGCGGCTAACAGGACAAGCCACTTACGTTTGAGACAGGTACACCACACCAATCTGTAAGCCGTGTCGTTGTCACGGCCTGCCAATTGGGCAAGTTCGACCTTCATGGGTATTCCTTGTCATAGACCGTGCGGCAGAAAGATTGCCCGACCGGTGTCTGTGCGCCAGTATGCGCAGCAGGCAACCGGGCGGGCATCACGCTGCGGGGAAACACGAAAGGGATAGAGGCATGGCACTCTCGTTGGACGACATCGCCTGGCATCGTTCGGTGGGGCAACTGATCGACGCCTTGGACAAGCCCAATTTCTGGACCCAGCTTGTACGACTGCTGGATCAGTACGTGCCCTTCGACAGCTGGGTGGCCCTGCTTTTCAGTGCCGATCAGCGCCCGCAGGTGTTCGCCGAATGCCCCGGCGAGGACGGCAGCCCCGACCCGTTGTTCCAGGATTACCTGCGCGGGCTGTACCTGCTCGACCCCTTCTACATCGCCTGCCGCGAACAATCGCGCAGCGGCCTGTTTCGCCTGTCGGAAGTGGCGCCGGAGCACTTTGAGCTGACGGAGTACTACCAGCGTTACTTTCGTCTGAATGTGGTGGCCGACGAAATCCAGTTCAATTGCCAGCTCGACGGCGACCGTACGCTGTGCCTGTCACTGGGCAGCACCCAGCGCTTCAGCGGCCAGCAGATTGCTTTGCTGTCGTTGATCCAGCCGTGGGTGCTCGGCCTGATGCGCCAGCGTCTACCCTATGAAATCAACGAAGTCGTGGCCCTGGTCCCCGCTCCACCGCAAGTCGATTGGCGGGTACGACTGGAGGCTTCGGTGCGCCAGCTCAAAGGCGCTCAGTTGACATCCCGGGAACTGGATGTCGGGCGTTTGATGCTCAGCGGTTGCTCCAGCAAGGAAATCGCCCGTAAGCTGGAAATCTCTGTCGAAACCGTGAAAGTCCATAAGAAACACATGTACAGCAAGCTGGGGATCAAATCCCAGTCCGAGCTGTTTTCGATTTTTCTGCAGGCACAAAATGCCTGATTGGCCTGTGGAACACTTTGCTTTTATGTGGGAGCGAGCTTGCTCGCGATTGCGATATTTCATTCAACATTGATGTCGACTGAACCGCCGCCATCGCGAGCAAGCTCGCTCCCACAGTGTTTTGTGTTTAGCCAAATTTATTGAGTCCGAACCCAAGGAACCCGTATGAGCCTGTCACTCCTGAGCCGCTACGCCTTCTTTGCCGTCTGCGTGATCTTTACCCTCGCCAGCCTGCCGTTTCTTCAATATGACTGGCTCTGGCCAATCACTGCCGTCACCGCTGTCCTCAGCCTGATCGGCCTGTTCGACTTGCTGCAAAGCCCGCACGCCGTGCGGCGCAACTACCCGATCCTGGGCAACATCCGTTATCTGGTCGAAGGCATCCGCCCGGAAATCCGCCAGTACCTGCTCGAATCCGACAGCGACGCCCTGCCCTTCTCCCGGGCCCAGCGCTCGCTGGTCTACTCCCGAGCCAAGAATGAAAGCGCCGACAAACCCTTCGGCACGCTGATCGACGTGTACCAGTCGGGTTTCGAATTCATCGGCCACTCCATGCGCCCGGCACCCTTGAGCGACCCGAGCGGTTTCCGCGTCACCGTCGGCGGCCCGCAGTGCACGCAGCCGTATTCGGCGTCGGTGTTCAACATCTCGGCCATGAGTTTCGGCTCCCTCAGCGCCAACGCCATCCGCGCGCTGAACCAGGGCGCCAAGCTGGGCAATTTCGCCCATGACACCGGCGAAGGCAGCATCAGCCCCTATCACCGGGAAAACGGCGGCGACCTGACCTGGGAACTCGGCAGCGGCTACTTCGGCTGCCGCACCAGCGACGGCCGCTTCGACCCGGAACGCTTTGCCGCGCAAGCCCGCACGCCACAGGTGCGGATGATCGAAATCAAGATGAGCCAGGGCGCCAAGCCCGGCCACGGCGGCATCCTGCCCAAGCACAAGGTCACCAAGGAAATCGCCGAGACCCGCGGCATCCTGATGGGCGAAGACTGCGTGTCACCGTCGCGCCACAGCGCGTTTTCCACGCCGATCGAAATGATGCATTTCATCGCGCAACTGCGTGAGCTGTCTGGCGGCAAGCCGGTGGGCTTCAAGTTCTGCCTCGGCCATCCGTGGGAGTTCATGGGCATCGCCAAGGCCATGCTGGAGACGGGCATCCTCCCGGACTTCATCGTCGTCGACGGCAAGGAAGGCGGCACTGGCGCGGCGCCCGTGGAGTTCACCGACCACATCGGCGTGCCGATGCGCGAGGGCCTGCTGTTCGTGCACAACACCCTGGTCGGCCTGAACCTGCGGGACAAGATCAAGCTCGGCGCCAGCGGCAAGATCGTCAGCGCCTTCGACATCGCCAGCGTGCTCGCCATCGGCGCCGACTGGGCCAACTCGGCGCGTGGCTTCATGTTCGCCATCGGTTGCATCCAGTCGCAGAGCTGCCACACCAACAAATGCCCGACCGGCGTCGCCACCCAGGACACCCTGCGCCAGCGCGCGCTGGTGGTGCCGGACAAGGCCCAGCGTGTATTCAACTTCCACCGCAACACCCTCAAGGCCCTGGCGGAAATGCTCGCCGCCGCCGGCCTCGAACATCCGTCGCAGTTGTCCGCCAAGCATCTGGTGCGACGCATGTCGGCGACCGAGATCAAGCTGTTCTCGCAGCTGCACGTTTTCCTCAAACCGGGGGAGTTGCTGACCGGCGAAGTGAACGGCGAGTTCTACTCGCGGATGTGGCAGATGGCCCGGGCGGATAGCTTCGAGCCCAATGAGATGGAGGCGGCATAGAAATCAACGTTTCGGCACTGAAGGTCTGAAATGACTTCAGGGCCGACCCTCCAGAATAAACAGCCGTGCCTGGACTTCATCCCCTTGGACAGTGAGCGTTTGCTTCCAGTCCTTGGGGAAGGTCACCACATCCTCCGGCCTGGGATTGCCGGTCACCCACCAGACTCTTTTTGCGGCGGGTTTCAATGCCGAGACGTCGCTGAAAAAAATCCAGTCCAGACGTTGCGGGACAAGACTCCAGCCACCGTAGTCATACGGTCCATTCGGCTCCCCGCCTGGCAGTCGGGAAATGTAGAGCCTGGGCTGGATGCCTGTGGTGTTGTAGTAACTGAATGGCAGATACCAGAACAAACCGTCGATGACAATCTCATCGCCCACCTGCGCCTGACGATTGATGCCCTGCGCCACCCTGTCCAGCCTGGCCAGCTTGCGAACGTCGGTGCCATTCAATCCGTCGTCCTGCGCGTACACCTTCAGCACGCCGTGCACTTGTGCCACGACAAACAGACTCAAACACAGGTAAGCAACAAGCGGCCGCCGCGCCGCCAACCGATCCAGCGCCACCGCAGCCATCAGGGGCAAACCGACGGCGGCGAAGACCAGATACCGGGTGACGAAGACCGGCACGATCCAGGAAACCAAAAACACAGTGATGGCCGGCACAAAAAAATAGCTGATCAGCAAGAGCGTTGAGCGGCGGTCCTGTCGATCATTCAACAGCGCGATCACACAACACGCGATCATCGAAGCAGAGATCGCCATCGCCCACCACAACCCGCTACCGTCCGCAGAAATCATCGCGATGCAACGTGAAACAACGCCCGGCAGCATCTCCCACGTGGTGGGCGCAACCCACTCGAGCCCATTCATGCGCCTTAGCTGATCAAAGAGATGAGGCAACCACGGCACATACAGCACGACAATCGCGACATTGGCCATGAACCACTTTCCAACGGGCAGCGCCACGGGTTTGCCAGCGCCCAAACCCGACCAGTACAGCCAATGCACCAGCACACAGAACGCGGCGAAGTAGTGGGTGTAGAACGCGGCTGACATCAGCAACACGTAGAGGACCGCGTAGCGCCTCGCTTGCGGTTTCCGGTTCCAGCAAACCAGGGCAATCGTGGCCGCCATCAGCCAAAAGCCGAGCAAGCTGTACATACGCACTTCCTGGCTGTAGCGAACCGAGATCGGCAACAACACCAGCATCAGTCCGGCAAAACAGGTCGCTCTGCGCGTAGCGACAAGGCTCATCAGCTTGAGACAAAGCACCAGCGTGCCGACATCCGCCAGCGCGCTCAGACCGCGCAAGGAAATCACACTGTTCCCAAACAGCAACATCCAATAATGAACAATGACGTAATAGAGCGGAGGGTGAACATCCCGCGCCGTTGTGGACCAGATCAGTCCTGGCGCTCGCTCACTCAGCAGCACGCTAAAGGCCTCGTCATACCAGATGACCGGTATTGAAATGGCGTGGAATCGAACGATCACCGCCAGCATGACCAGCACGATCAGCCCCGCGCGGTAAAGAGACTGCCTGCCCTGACTCACTCGAACATCCGCCACGCCCTCCATTGCGTTCAGGCGCTCTTCGTCATTGAGGGGTTTTCTGTCGACTGGTGAGTCGTTTTGATGATGTCTTTGATGACATACCGGGGCCGATGCTTGGCCTCGATGTAAATCCGGCCGACGTATTCACCGAGGATGCCGATGCCGATCAACTGCACGCCACCGAGGAACAGGATCGCGGTCATCAACGATGGATAACCGGGCACGCTGTTGCCGAAGAAAACCTTGTCCAGCACCATGTACACCGCGTACAGCACGGCAAAGATCGACACGGCGCCCCCCACATAAGTCCATAACCTCAAGGGCACGGTACTGAATGAGGTCACGCCTTCCAGCGCCAGGTTCCACAGTTTCCAGCCGTTGAATTTGCTGTTGCCCGCCACGCGAGGGGCGCGCTCGTATTCGACAAGCACGGTATTGAACCCGGCCCAGGACAGTACGCCTTTCATGAACAACTGATGCTCGGGCAGTGCGCGAATCACATCGACCACCTTGCGATCCATGAGGCGGAAGTCGCCGACGTTTTCTTCGATGCGGGTGTAGGAAATACGATTCAACAGGTGATAGAACAACGCCGCACTGTGGCGCTTCAAATAGCTGTCGGAATGACGGTCCCGGCGTTTCGCCAGTACCACATCCGCGCCTTTCTGCCATTGTTCGATCAACAACGGGATCACACTGATCGGGTCCTGCAGGTCAACATCCATCGGTATCACTGCGTCGCCGGTGGCATGTTCCAGGCCGGCAAACAGCGCCGGTTCCTTGCCGAAGTTGCGGGAAAAATTGATCAGCATGACCTGATTGTCCGCTCGTGCCAGAACGGCGGCCTTTTCGGCCGTGCGGTCGGTGCTGCCGTCGTTGACAAACACGATCTCCACCTCGGCGTCGAGCTTCAACTCACGCCGCACAGCCTGGTAGAAAAGCTCGATCGCCTGCTCTTCGTTGAACACTGGAACGATCAGCGAGATTTTCATGCGTCACGCTCGCGAAACACCACGTACTTGGAAAACAGGAAGCCAAACACCAGGCTCAACGCCGAAAACAGCGCCACAGTGAGCAAGCCATGCAAGCGGTACAGATCACCGACATGACCGACGCCATAGCTCAGCGCGCCCATCGCCGACATGAACAGCAGATAGCCACCCACCGATGCCTTGCTGTCAAAAGTGTAGAGCGCGTTCATGTAGAAGGAAAACGAGGCGGCAACGCAAAACGCTGCCAGGTTACTGACAGCCTGGCTGAATCCGGCCGCCACACTCAGCAGGAAGAAAATTTGCCAATGAATAAGCGTATTGGCGACCCCGATCACCGTGTAGCTGGACAACCCTTTCCACAAGCGCCTCATGCCGTCAGCCCTTTATTGGAACCTGATAGCCCCATACGTATTGGAGCTTGTCTGCTGTCAGAAATCGCAGGTCCAGGCACTTTTCAGACCAGTGGCCATGACCTCAGGCATAGCCAGGAGACATTCCGAAATACCCCGACTTTGCAATTGAGGACGAATCAGTCCACCCTGCGCGCCGCCGCTTGGGCGCGCGACCTTCTGCTTGCGCGGCCAACCCCATTTTCACTCGCAGTTACGGGCCTGCTGTCATGACGTTAACGCGCGATCACCGGATCGACTTTTTTCGTGGTCTGGCACTGATCTTCATTTTCTGGGATCACGTGCCTCACAATCCTTTGGGGCAAATCACCCTGCGCAACTTCGGCTTCAGCGATGCGGCCGAGGTTTTCGTGTTTCTGGCCGGTTTCGCGGCCGTGCTGGCGTACGGCAAAGTCCTGGCGCGCGAAGGCTTTCTGATCGCCTGCGTGAAAATCCTGCGCCGGGCGTGGGTGCTCTACGTGGTGCATATCTTCTTGCTGGCGATGCTGATGGGCATTGTGTTTTTCGCCAACAGCCATGTGGAAACACGGGATCTGGTGGAGGAAATGGGCATGCATCATTTCATCAGCAACCCGCAGCAGGCCCTGATCGATGAACTGCTGTTGCGCTTCAAGCCGAACCTGATGGACCCGTTGCCACTGTATATCGTGCTGTTGGCGGGCTTGCCGCTGGTGCTGCCGTTGCTGATGCGCAAGGCCTGGGTGGTGGTCGCGATGTCATTGGCGCTGTATCTGATGGTGCCACTGGCGGGCTGGAACCTGGCGGCCATCAAGGACGGCGTGTGGTACTTCAACCCTGTCGCCTGGCAGTTGCTGTTCGTGCTGGGCGGTGCGGCGGCGATTCACAGTCAGCGCCCGCGCTTGCCCGAAACCCGCCCCTTGCTGCGCCAGCCATTGTTTGTCATTGCAGCGCTGTATGCCGTGGTCGCGGCTGTGTTGACCGTCCTGTGGCGTTGGCCGGAGCTGCACGATGCCGTGGTGCCGGCGAGCCTGCAGAACGCCTTGTACCCCATCAGCAAGACCAACCTGTCTCCCGCGCGCCTGTTGCACTTCCTCGCACTGGCCTACGTCACGGCGAAACTGATTCCCGACGGCCCGTGGACGCAGAACTGGCTGGCGCAGCAAAGTTGCCGCATGGGCCGATTCTCGCTGGAGATTTTCTGCCTGGGCGTACTGCTGGCGCCGTTGGCGGACATGGTCAATGCCTTGACCGACGATGCGTTTGCCATGCAGATCTTCACGGCGCTGGTGGGGGCCGGGTTGATGGCGTTGCTGGGAGCGTGGCTGGAGTTCAACAAGCGTTTGAACCGCTCAACGCAAATCGCCCCCGCCTGAAATTGCAAAAAACCCCGGCCAATCGACCGGGGTTTTTGTCGTTCAGGCATTACAACTTACGAAGCCGAACGCGCCGAACCTTGCGAAACATTCGTCGGTTGCAGCTTGAACACGTAGAACAACACCGTCAGCAGCACCAGGAACGCAGGTCCCACATACAGCGCCACGCGGGTGTCCGGGAAGTAAGCCATCAGGCCGACCACCAGCACCAGGAACGCCAGCGCCAGGTACGAACTGACCGGATACAGCCACATGCGGTATTTCAGGCCGGCCGCTTCGCTGGTGCTCAGGCCTTTGCGGAACTTGAGCTGGGCCAGCAGGATCATCACCCAGGTCCAGATCGCGCCGAAGGTGGCAATCGCCGTCACCCAGACAAACACCTTTTCCGGCACCAGATAGTTGAGCAACACGCCCAGCAGCAAGGCGCCAATCGACAGCAGCAAGGCGCGACGCGGCACGCCGTTGCTCGACGTTTTGGCGAATCCCGCCGGCGCCTGGCCGTTCTGCGCCAGGCTGTAGAGCATGCGCCCGGTACTGAAAATACCGCCGTTGCAGGACGACAACGCGGCGGTGATCACCACGAAGTTGATGATGCCAGCAGCGGTCTTGATGCCCAGACGCTCGAAGGTCATCACGAACGGACTGCCCTGGGTACCGATTTCGTTCCACGGGTAGATCGACAGGATCACGAACAACGCACCGACGTAAAACAGCAGAATCCGCCAGAACACCGAGCCGATGGCGTCGGGAATGGTCTTTTGCGGGTTCTTCGCCTCACCGGCGGTCAGGCCGATCATCTCCACGCCGAGGTAGGCGAACATCACCATTTGCAGCGACATCAACACGCCTTGCACGCCGTTGGGCATGAAGCCGCCGTGCGTCCACAGGTTGGAAATCCCCAACGCCACGCCGTCGTTGCCGAAACCGAAGGCGATGATACCGATGCCGCCGAACACCATCGCCACGATGGTGACGATCTTGATCAGGGCGAACCAGAACTCGAACTCACCGAAGGCCTTGACCGCGATCAGGTTGATCGAACCCATGCTGATCAACGCAGCGAGCGCCCAGATCCAGCGCGGCACATCGGGGAACCAGATGCCCATGTAGACCGCCACGGCAGTGATTTCCGCGACGCAGGTCACCAGCCACAGGAACCAGTAGTTCCAGCCGGTCAGGAAGCCCGCCAGCGGGCCCAGGTAGTCTTGGGCGTAACGGCTGAACGAGCCGGCGACCGGGTTGTGCACGGCCATCTCGCCGAGGGCGCGCATGATCACCAGGATCGCCAGACCGCCGATGATGTAAGACAGCATGATGGCCGGGCCGGCCATTTCGATAGCCTTGGCCGAGCCCAGGAACAGGCCGACGCCGATACAGGCACCGAGTGCCATCAGGCGAATATGTCGCTCGCCGAGTTCACGTTTAAGCGGACCGCCCTGAGCGGTCTCGCCCTGGGGCAGGTGATTGCCTACGGGCATGGGGGACAACCTCGTCTTGTTATTGGATATGACCACCAAGTGGCGAAGCGCTGACCGATAAGCCCCCGCTTCCCGAACCGGCCCTGCCTCGTGGGCAGCGTCGTCTTGTAGGAAAAACCCGCAAGATCAGTGGGAAAAACGGCGCCGAGTATTGCACAACAATGGTGCATCGTCATGCCCCTGCCAAAGTCGTACTTACCCAATAAAAGGCTCTAGTTCGGCCATTACAGACCGCCACCACGCTTCAGCCGCAGCAGCACCTGTGGCGAGGGGGCTTGCCCCCCTTCGGCTGCGTAGCAGACGCAAAACCGGTAACTGCGGTGTGTCAGACGCGACAGGAGGGGCCTGCTTCGCAGTCCAACGGGGGCAAGCCCCCTCACCACAAGTGCTTCAATTCACTGATTATCGCTGCGTCCGTGCATCATTCTGCCCTGCACATTTTTTTCACCCGCGCCAACCACCGTCTAAGCTTCAGTCAAGTCCGATCAATCTGCGTGAATGGATCAGTCGACTATGGGCGCTTTATGGCAAACCGATTCGAGTAAAACCGTGGTCCCGACTGATAGTGTGGATGAAGCGCCTATACCTGAAAAACCCCGTCGTTCCAGGCACGGATGGGGAGCGTTCTGGCTATTGCTGTTGATTATCGCGATCGTCGTGGGGCTGGCGGCTGCGAGGGAGATGCGCACCTCGAAGTTCCAGGCCCGGGAAGTCAGCAAATACGCCGCGTCACTGAATTACGAGCTCAAGCCCGGCCCCAGCGATGCGATTCGCTATCCGGGCGACGGTCCGTTCGATCGACGCCTGGGCTACAGCTCGCTGGATGAATTCCTGCCGCGCCTGATCAAGCGCGATTTCGTCGTCGAGGCGCAAACGCGCTTTTCTCCAGAGCTGTTGAAGTACACCGACAAGGGCCTGTTCGTGCCTTATGCGGAGAAAATCCAGGCCGGCCTGTCGATCACCGATTGCCGTGCAGCGCCGCTGTACCGGTACAACTACCCGCAACAGCTTTACTCAACCTTCGCCTCGATCCCGCCGGTGGTGGTCAGCAGCCTGCTGTTCATCGAGAACCGCTTCCTGCTCGACCCCAGGCAACCGCTGGCCAACCCGGCGGTGGACTGGCCGCGGTTCGGCATGGCGGCGTGGTCCCAGGTGGCCAAGATTTTGCACGTCCCCGGCCAGTCCGCCGGTGGCAGTACCCTGGCCACTCAGCTGGAGAAGTACCGGCATTCCCCCGATGGCTTGACGGTCAATGGCGCGGAAAAGATTCGCCAGATGATTTCCGCCACCGTACGCGCCTATCAGGCCGGGCCACAGACCCTCGAAGCCCGGCAAAACGTGGTTCGCGACTACCTCAACAGCGTGCCGCTGTCGGCCGTACCGGGCCATGGCGAAGTGCATGGCATGGCCGAGGGCTTGCGCGTGTGGTACGGCTCCGACTTCAACCAGGCCAACGCAGCGCTGTCCAGCACCGCGACGGATCCAAAGACCATGGCGGAAAAGGGCCTGGCCCTGCGTGAGATGCTGTCGTTGATGATCGCCCAGCGCCGTCCGTCGCATTACCTGACCAAGGGCCATGATGAACTGGCCGACCTCACCGACAGCCATATTCGCCTGCTGGCGCAAAACCATGTGATCGACGCCGAATTCGCCGCTGCCGCCCTGGCCAGCAAAGTCACCTACCGCGACTGGGCCACCCAACCGACCATTCAACCGATCGAAACCAACAAGGGCATCAGTGTCGCGCGCAGCCGTCTGGCCGGCATGCTCAATCGCCCGCTGTATGACCTCGACCGCCTCGACCTCTCCGCCACCAGCACCCTGCAAGGCGAGTTGCAGAGCCAGGCCACCGACTACCTGAAAAAACTCGCCGACCCCGCCTTTGCCACGCAGATCGGCCTGATCGGCGAGCGCCTTCTGACCACGACCAGCACCACCCAGGTGCGCTACAGCTTCACCTTGTTCGAACTGACCCCGGACGGCTCGCGGGTTCGGGTGCAGACCGACAGCACCGACCAGCCATTCGACATCAACGAAGGCAGCAAACTGGAACTGGGCTCCACCGCAAAAATGCGCGTGCTGACCACCTACCTGCAAATCATCGCCGAGCTGCACGACAAATACGCCGGCATGGCCGTCCCGGACCTGAAGAAAGTCGAGGTGCCGGACCAGGACCGCCTGAGCCGCTGGGCAGTCGACTACCTGATCGAAAACAAGGACCGCGACCTGCAAAAAATGCTCGGCGCAGCCCTGGACCGCAAATACTCCGCCAGCCCCGGCGAGGCGTTTTTCACCGGGGGCGGCCTGCATGTGTTCCACAACTTCCGCAAGGAAGACAACGGCCGGATACCTCCCCTGCGCGACGCCCTGCGCGAGTCGATCAACCTGCCGTTCATTCGTCTGATGCGTGACCTGGTGCGCTACACCATCTACTCCGGCCCCAACAGCAGTGCCGAACTGCTCAAGGACGACCGCGACCCTCGGCGCCAGGAATACCTGGCCGAATTCGCCGACCGCGAGGGCACTTCGTTCCTGCTCAAGTTCTGGAAGAAGTACAAGAACAAGGACACCCAGGAACGCCTCGAAACCTTCCTCGACAGCATGCGCCCTACGCCGATCCGCATGGCCGCGGTACATCGCTACCTGCTGCCACATGCCAGCCAGGAAAGCTTCAACGCCTTCGTGCGCTCGCACCTGACCGGGGCCAAGCTCACGGAAAAACTCACTGACGAGCGTCTCGTGCGGCTTTACGAAGCCTACGGTCCCGGTGCCTATGATTTGCCGGACCAGGGCTTCATCGCCAAGGTTCACCCGCTGGACCTGTGGATGATGGGCTACCTGCTCAACCACCCCGACGCCAAGTGGGGCGACGTCGTCAACGCCAGCAAATTCGAGCGCCAGGAAGTCTACAGCTGGCTGTTCAAAAGCCGGCACAAGGGCGCCCGCGACAGTCGCATCCGCACCATGCTGGAGATCGAGGCGTTCCTCGACATTCACCAGCGCTGGCAGAAAGTCGGCTACCCGTTCGACCACCTGGTGCCTTCGCTGGCCACCGCCATCGGCAGTTCCGGCGACCGCCCCGCTGCCCTGGCCGAATTGATCGGCACCATCCTCAACGATGGCGTGCGCATGCCGACCCTGCGCATCGACAGCCTGCATTTCGCCGCGAACACCCCTTATGAAACCCAACTGATCAATGACCCCGACGTCGGCAAACGGGTGATGCCGTCCGAGGTAGCGAGGGCCATGCGCGAAGCCCTTTCGCAAGTGGTGGATGCCGGTACGGCCAAACGTGTTGCCGGCAGCTTCAAACTGCCCGACGGCACTCCGTTGGCCATGGGTGGCAAGACCGGTACTGGCGACAACCGTATCGAAGCCATAGGCTCGGGCGGACGAATCCTCAGTTCGAAATCCCTCAACCGCACGGCCACGTTTGTGTTCTATATCGGCGACACCCACTTCGGCACACTGACCGCTTTCGTGCCGGGCCGTTCGGCGGAGAGCTTTACCTTCACCTCGGCATTGCCGGTGCAGGTGCTCAAGGGCATGGCCCCGATCCTGACGCCGTACCTGCAACCGGGCACCCACACCATGTGCCAGCCAACCTCGACAACCGAGGCAACCGTTCGCCGCTAGGCGCGGATCGACACAGGCGTCCGCGTGGCGGTAACCCTGTATTTTTCACTCCTGTTTTTTGCAGGGTTCGGGGCGCGATTGACGTCGTTCCGACCCTGTTTTTGCGCTTTTTTTGTGCAGGGTGCCTGCCTAGTCTGATCGCTCCATCCATGATCAACGGACGATCAAGCCATGCTCCACACGCAACAGACTTCCAACCCGCCCGGCAACGACCCGGCGAATCAAAGCGTCCATTTCGAACTGGTCAGGCAGGCCATCCCTTCCTGGTTATCAGAAGCATCACTGTCTCGTATCACTGCAATGAAGGCTAACCGCGTGATCCTTCCCGCCTGGCAGTTGGACGCTGCACAGGCGCTACGGGAACGCTTGAACAGGGACATCAAACTCGGCTGGACCGCGCAAAACGATGTCGACCAGGCCCTGAGCGAATTGCAGGATGTCTACGCCTTCGCCAAACCCTTGTTGCAACAGGCGCTGAAGGACCGCTTCGGTGTCGAAGATGACGTCGAAGAGACCTGGTTGCGGCTGTATGCACCGGCGAAAACGTCTTGGTGGGTGCATGACTTTTCCGCAGGCACCACCAGCCGTACCGTCTCGCTGCTGGACGCCGCCCTGCACAATTTTTCCCGTGACGAGGCGTTCACCCAGGACTCGGAGTTCATCACCCGCCCCAACGCCCGTGGGCACTTCGGCGTAGTAAAGCTCAAGCACAAGCTGAGCATCGAGCAGTTCAAATCGTTGTGCCGCGAACTGGATATCGGCGCACGCTACCAACAACACCTGAACGAGTTCCTGCTGTCGGACAACCCCGTGGCCGACACCGTCCTGCGCCACAAGGTCACCCTCAGCCACAAGACCGCCCTCAACATCGCGGCGCACATGGCGCTGATGAAAAAGGACATCGACCAGGAGGCCCATGACGTCGTGCAAGGCATGCTCGACGATCGCTCAAAATTGCAATGGAGCGGGCAGCCCGTCAGCTATTACAACCTGTCGATGATGGACACGCGCCTGGTCGGAATTGTGCTGATTGCCCCCGATCTGGACACAGCCACCCGTGCCGTACCGGTCATCGCCTATGTTCCCCATGACCCGGAACATCCCCTCAAGCGATACCCGTCGATACTCGATTTCATGGCGGAGCTCACACGCCAGCTGCGCGACGGCACCTCCAGCAAAAGTTATCAACAGTACTTCAGCCAATTCGTGCCCCATCAGCAGCGCGGACATTTTTTTGCCGGACTGAATGACCGCCTGAGCAAAATCAAATGGCAGCCGGTCCCACCTGGCTCCAGCCTGCCCACTTGGCGTGAAACACCCGTGGCCAACCCCGACTTGAAATTCAGCCTGTCGAACGTCAAGACCGACAAGGAAACCACTTTCAAGAAGGATCTTTGGGGCTACTACTACCAACAGAAGCTCAACAAGATTCTCAACGATGCGCGGGAAATCGCGATTTCCACCGACTACGCCGACCGCATGGCCCGCTGGGCCTGGTGGGATAACCTGGAAAAAATGCTGGCGGACATTCTCAACGTCGCGCTGCTGGTGGCGACGCCGTTTGTGCCAGGCCTGGGCGAACTGATGCTGGCCTACACCGCCTATCAACTGACGGACGAAGTGGTCGAGGGTATCGTCGATCTGGCCGAGGGCCATTTTGCCGAGTTTGCAGAACAAGTCATCAGCGTGCTGGAAAGCGTCGTCCAACTGGGCGCATTTGCGGCGGGTGGCGCAATCGGTAATGTCGCGCGAGCGAAACTCTCACCGTTCTTCGAGGGGCTGAAACCGGTGCAATTGGCAAACGGTGAGACGCGTTTGTGGAACCCTGACCTGACCCCGTACCAGCGACCCGATGTAGTTCTTGCGGCTGACGCCCAGCCGGATGGACAAGGTATTTACCAGCATCAAGGCCGGCGAATTTTGCGCCTGGACGATCAACACTTCGAAGTGCTGGACGACCCGGTCACAGGGCAACAGCGCATCCGCCATCCGCAGCGGTTCGATGCCTATGCACCGACACTGCGTCACAATGATCAGGGCGCCTGGGTCTGTGAAACGGAAAACCCGCGCGAGTGGGAAGGTTCGACATTGATGAGGCGCATTGGTCATACAACCGATGCCTTCAGCGACACGCAACTGGAGCAGATCCGTCAGATCAGCGGTACCGAAGAAGCCGAGCTGCGCCGGATGCACATCGAGCACGCCCCGCCACCACCCCTGCTGACCGACACCCTGCAACGCCTGGGGGCACCGGTGAATCCGCCTCCTGCGCTGCCCCCGGAAATGGCCGCACTTTTCAGCGGCTATCCCGAATTGCCTGAAACCGTCGCGCAAAAGATCTTCGCCGGTGCCACCCCGTCGGAGCGCCAGCAAATGACCCGGTACAAGCGCCTGCCCTTGCGCCTGAAAAGCCAGGCCCGGGAGCTTCAGTTCGAGACGCAGGCGGTCCGCGCCGCCCACGGCCTGTACGACGACGCGTTGGTCAGCGGCGATACCGAGCGCCTGGTGCTGGGCACCTTGCGCATGCAAACCGATATCTTCGGCAAGTTGCGCATCGAAATCCGCCAGGGCACGTTCGACGGCGAACTGCGCTGCAGCGCCGGGCCCGAAGATGCGGCACAAGTACGGATCATGGTTCGCGACGAGTCCGGAAAATATGCAGTGCGCGACGCCGAGGACCGTCAGATCCATACGGCCGATGAGCTTCTTCCCTCTCTGCTCCAGGCCATAGGCAAGGATGAACTCAGAGCGTTGGGCTATCGACCGGGCGATACCGAGCTCTTCAAGCAGTGGATCATCGCCAGGATCGAGACACCAGCCGAGCGCCGGACAGTTCTGGCCACACCACCGATTCGTACCGTGGCCGAGCATGAGACCGTGCTGTTGGTGCGCGGTGCCGGGACCAGCCGTTCAGGCGCGACACTGCACGAGCGGATTCATGACCTGCATCCACATTTCAGTGACAACGAGGTAGACGTGTTTGCCCAGGCCCTGATCGAAAAGGGCGAACCGATGAAACTTCTCGATGAACAGGAAAAAGACCTCGACGAACTACGCCGGACGGTCGAACTCTGGGAGCATCAATTCGCCGGGCTGGATGCCGATAATCCGATGCCGCTACGCGGCACGCGCCTGCACATTGCAGAGCGCCTGCTTGAGTGTTTCGAGCGAAAGAACAGTGGACTCGGCAACCGTGCCAATCCGGATGGCTATGCGCTGGATCTGTCACGGGAGCTTTCATCCGTGGATCTGGAAGCTTCATGGCCGAAACGACCGGAGCTGAAAAAATTCCTCGATAAAGTGACGGCACTGAAGCTCGACAACACGCGTTTCAAGGCAACGCCGGATGGCTTGCTGCAAGACTTCCCCAACCTGCGCCAACTCAGCGCCAGACGTTGCGAACTCAAGACGCTGCCCGACAGGATCGGGGCTATGCACCGGCTGGAACGCCTGCAGTTGAGCGACAATGCCATTGTGCTTGATGCCGATGCAGTACTGCGTCTCAAGTCACTGACTTACCTGGAAATACTCAGGCTCGACAACAACCCCTTGGCGATGGCGCCGGACATTGGGCGCATGCCCAGGCTCAAGCTTGTGGCCTTGAAAAACACCGGCCTGACCACCTGGCCCGACGGCACCCTGGGCAAAACCCGACCAAGGGGTTTTCTCCTGGACCTGCGGGACAATCCTCTCGGCGTTATTCCCGAGGTAGTGCCAGGCAGACCGGAGGCCTGGGTCATTGCCCGAACCCGACTCAACGTCGGTAATTTGTCAGAGACGAACCAACTGCAATACCAGGATATTCGTCACTCAGTGGGATTGCCTCCCGAGCCTCTGGTGATTTCTATCCCGGCGAATTACGGGGCAACTGCAAACGATTGGGCCAATGTACCGGGGTTGGGAGTAGAACGGATCAGCACTTTCCAGGAACTGTCCGACGACCCCCGGTCCCATGCGTTTATCGAAGTCCTGATCAACCAGGAACACTCGTCTGACTCTGTCGCTGGTGGCCCTGCTCGCCAGCAATTGGTACAGCGCATGGCACGCATGCTCGATGCCGTGCATATCGACACTCATCTGCGCGAGCAGCTCTACACCATGGCCATCGCCCCCGTCGATTGCGCCGATGCCGGTGCGCAATTGTTCAACAGCATGGGCATTCGCGTGCTCGCCTCCGAGGCCTATTCGTTCACCACTGACCGTGCAGCGCTTCAGCGCAAACTGGTGACCCTGGCCAAAGGTGCCGCACGACTGGATCAGGTCAACGAAGTTGCCCGGGCCGATGTCGCCAGTCGTGGAGGTAACCCTGATGACGTTGAAGTCTACCTGGCGTACCAGACCGGTCTCGCCACGCGGTTGAACTTGCCATGGCAATCGCAAGGCATGCTGTACCGACCGGTTGCCGGCGTAACGGACGCCATGATTGATCAGGCGTACGACACGGTTCTGGCCTTGGGTGAAGGCGACGGCCTGATCGACACGATGCTTGAACAGGATTTCTGGGAGCACTACTTGCGCGAAACCTGGCCGATTGAAATAGAGGCGAACAAACGACTGTACCAGAGCAAATACGAGAAACTGGAGACCCTGCGTACAACCCAGCTTCAGTGGCTCGAGGCGACGTCGGACGTTCGCAAAGCCGACCTGCGCAACCAGCTCAAGTTGCTCATGAACGATCTGCCGGTGCCCGAGACCGTAGTCTTTGCCGATGAGCCGATCAGCGAAGCAAGCTTCGACCGAATGCTCGTCGACCTCGGTAACAACGAAAAAGAACTGGCCAGACGCTTGACCCGAGAGGCCCTGCGCAAAGCTGGCCAATAATGGCCAACGGCAGCCTGCCCCATCAGGCTGCCGCACATCAAGGCGCTGCGGCGATGAATATCACTCGCACATTGCCGTAATAAACACCCGGTTTGTATCCGCCGGCGGGCACTTTCGGCTGGATCTCCAGCGGGAAGCGTCCACCGGCCCTGGCCTGGGCTGCCGATACCACTTCGCGCGGTTGCGGATCATGGCTCAACTCCTGGCCATTGAAACTGACGCGCAAAGAGATGTTCTGCTCGTCGCGCCCGTTAGACAAATAAGGCTCGGCTTCCAGCCGTGCTTCAATCGCGCTGGTGTCATGCTTGACGTCGAAGTTCTTGCGCATCCCCTCCAGGGTTTTGCTGTGAATGTTCCATGGCAATATCTGTTCGCGATGTATCCAGTCCGTTTCGGCCGGGATCACGTAAAAGCCCAGTGTCGGAATGTCCACCGAGACATAGAACCTGTGTTCTTCCCGCGCCGCGAACACCAGGGTACTCACCAGCGCCATCACGCCAGCGCACATGCCGATGGCTGATTGCTTGATCATGTCTGCTACCTGCTACGTCAAAAACAAAATCGCGAGCAAGCACATGCCACTCGCCCCTGCGCTGTTACTGGCTGGCAATGCGCAACGCTTTTTTCGACGCGCCCTCGACCAGATTGAAACGGTACTCACGACCGGGTTTCTTTTCGAATTCGAAGGTTTTTCCCGCCAGAACGTGATGCTTGGTGACCGGCTCACACTCGGTTTCGTTTTTCAGCGAGCAGTTGCGAAACTCATCGATCAGCACCACGGTGTTGCCGTTGTTACGCAAGCGGTAAACACCGGCGCTGTCATCGATGACGCTGTCGAAGCGGCTGTTTTTCGGGCGTACGAAAAACACCGTACCGAAACCGGTCATGACGTTGACCCCCGCCGACAAGTTCTCTTTGTAGGCTTCGCGCTCTTCACTCGACACGGCGAACTCGTCTTCTTTCTCCGGCACCACAGGAATGAAACGCACGCGAAAATAACGCTCGGTGTCACGCTCGCCCATGTGTAACAGGCGCGTGCCCTGCATGCCCTTGGCCGGCACGATCAGTCGCGCGGGACTGGCCATCAAGCCATTCCGGCCACTGCCATCCGCTTGCGTCCCGACCGGTATTTCCTGGTGCCCCCCGTCGGCGTCGTAGACGATTTCGAGGATATTGACCTTGACGAACGCCGTGCTGTCACCGCTGTTGAACACGCGTTTGAGGTAGGTGCTCTTCTCGCCGTCCAGATAGTCATACACCGTGCCGACGTTAATCTGCGGCCCGGCCGAAATGGCCAGGGAAAAACCGCTCAAACCCATCAACAGCAACAAACGCTTCATAGCCATAAACCTCTTCACATTGAACAAAACACAACCTCCCTGTATCGATACGCGGCCCATCAGACTTCCGAGTCCCAGATCACCGTGACCCGACCTGCATAGTTGCCACCTCTACCGGGCTGCAACATGAACTCCATGACGTATGGCGGTACTTCGAAATGCAGGATGCCGGGAGCCCTGTCCACGTAAAAGCCGGGCTGGAACTGTTGCGCGTTGGCTTGTCCGGTACGCAAGCGACGCCGCTTGACCGGTTGCCCGGACATATCGGTCAAGCCATCGGGCAGGCTGACGCTGACTTGCAGTTCCACCGCGTACTTGGTGACGGGGTCTCGAATCTGGCAATCGGTGACAATCCCTGGCGTCTCGCATTCCAGCTGCATCTTGAAACGCGACGAGGCGGAGATGTTGAACGTCTGGTCTCGAAGCAGGCTCACCGGCCGACGCCCGGCCTGCAACCAGCTTTGCCAGCCGCCCACCGGAACCAGTTGGACGTTTTCACCACCGGGAGGAATCTCTACCTGGAGGGTGTGCTCAACATCGAGATTGAAGTTGATGGTCAGGCTGTCATCGCTGGGCAACATGATGTCGCCCATGTCGAAATCACGTCCGGGACCGACCCCGTAGGTGTGGCTGCCGACATAGCGTCCCGGGGACATCTTCAGCGGATTGGGGGTGCGAAGCTCGTAGCCGATCTGAAACATGTCATAGCGCAGGCTTTCAATCCGGTAAGCGGCCGTCGGGACACAGCTACTGCCTGGTCGCGTCAACCAAAAAAACGAACGCCACGTCGGTTCGACAAACATGCCTCCGGTGTAGCCACAGGGTGCGGGCGGATAAGTCCAGTTGTACCCACTCCACAGCATCGCGTGCGCGTCCGGATTACTGTCGGGCGCGCCCTCACCGATGATGTTTTGAACCCGGTCCGGCAGGTAGTATCGGCCGCCAATCGATGCTATGCGCACCTGCAATATCGACGGATCTCCGGTCTCTTGATGAATAACCTGTAGTGACGCCCACTCGGTCGGGGGCTTGAACATCGCACCTTTGCGCATATCGCTGTGCCGGGCTTCGATCGGGCCATTGGAATTGAATTCGATCGGCACCTGGATGCTGAAGATGGATAGCCCTTCGCAAAATGTCGGGTAAATGGAGCAGTGTCCGGTGAATGGCGTTGTATTGATAAATTCGTTACGCATCGGGTTGCCCGGATCAGGTTTGAATGAAGCCGTGACCTCAATGGAAGCGGCCTGCGCCGACACCGAAACCACCAGACTGAAAAGCGCTACGAAAAAACTTAACAATCGCCGCTGAATCCCATTGCCAGCCTTCACACTGAAACTCCCTGTAGAATTGACTCGTACGGCGCAAATCGGCGACGGACAGTGGCCTGCTTACTCGCAGTTCGCACCATCAGATTTCCGAATCCCAATACACCACGACAACGCCGGAATACCTGCCGCCTCTACCGGGTCGCAGCATGCTTGCCATCGAATGGGGCGGGACTTCGAAATGCAGGGTTCCCGGTTCCCGATCCACATAGAAACCGGGTTTGAAATACAGCTCATTCCCCGCACCGTGCTTCAGTCGCAAACGCCTCACAGGTTGGCCGGAAAGGTCGGTTATGCCATTGGGCAGGCTGACACTGACGAACAGCTCGACTCGTTGGTTCACCTCGGAATCCTCCAGTGCGCATTCGCTACCAATTCCAGGCCCGCAATCTATTAGCATCTTGAAACGCGACGAGGCGGAGATGTTGAACGTCTGATCGCGGAACAGGCTCACCGGACGCCGCCCTGCCTGCAGCCAGCTTTGCCAGCCACCGGCGGGCACCAGCTGGATTTTTTCGCCGCCGGGTGGAATCTCGACTTTGAGGGTGTGCTGAACATCCAGCACAAAGTTCAAGGTCAGATCACCGTCAGTGGGCAGCATCACGTTGCCCATGTCGAAGTCACCAGCAGGACCGATGCGATAGCTCAGATCGCCGGTGTACAGCCCTGACGACATGCCGAGCGGGTTAGGCGTTCGCAGTTCATAAGCAAAATCCAGATGCTCATACGACATGGCTGGAATCAGAAAACTGGCGGTTTTCACGCAGGTGCCCTGGACCGGGGTTTTCCAGAAAAACTGGTAATAGCTTTCGTTGTACCAACCGACGCCACTGTACTGACAAGGAGATGGCGGGTTTACCCAGCCGCCACCCGGGCCACCCCACAAGGCCCGATGCCCTTCAAGCGCATTCACGGCACCAGTGAGGTTGGCCGCCGTATCGCTGAGCACGTACCGAGAACCAAACCCGGCAATGCGTACCTCAACCCGTTCCGTTTCCCCGGTCTGCGCATTCGTCACTGTCAACGCACGCCATTGCGCCGGGACAGTAAACATCGAGCTGTTGCGCGGCGAGTCATTGGGCTGCATGGCCCTGGCCGAATCGAAGCGTATCGGCAGGCGGATGCTGAACATTTGGTTGTCTTCGCACTGGTCGGGATAATCCGCGCAGTAACCACTGACCGGGGTCTTGTTGATGAACGTGTTGCGCTGCGGATTCGCCGAATCGGGGCGGAACAACGCCCTGATTTCCTGATTCACCGCCTCGGACGAGGGCGCTACAAACAGCGCCAGCAGGCACAACCATTGCGGCAGTAAGGTCTTGGGATTCACCATTCAACTGGCCTCCTGTCGAGTGAATGAGGCATCCGCCAGCGTGTCCGGCGAGCAACGCAAATCGCCGATCATCAATACGTTGTTTTCACTGCGGTGCTTGTCGGTATCGAGTCGGAACTGGCACAGCAACTGATCGGCGTAACGCACTTGCAGGGTTGGCGAGCCGGCATGCATTTCCATCGAGAAGAAGCCGTCGACTTCACTCACGCCACGGCTGGCGTGGTTGATCACGTGGTGGCCCTTGAGCGGCCGGCCTTGCGGGTCGATCAGACGCCCCAGCACGGTCAGGGTTTTCATTACCCGGACCTTGCGGTACTCCACGCCGCCCTTGTTCAAGTGATAACGCGAGCGCGCCGGCTCGATGCTGGCCGCCGGCACGTGATTGCCCTCGAAGTCGAAGCTCACCGAACTGTTTTTGTAGGCGGTGAGCGGAATGAAATTGCGCCCCGGGCGCAATGCCGCGCTGCCACCGCTTAGGTCGTCGGCACGCAAGGCAATGCCGTCGATGTCGGACTCGACGTCGACGATCATCCCCGCTCCGCGCCCCTGATGCTGGCTGGTCAAGGCCATGCGCCGCGCTCCAACGACAAGCGTGCTGTCGAGGTTCAGGCCACCGGTGAAGTTGTCGTTGAACGATGAGCGCTGAATGAACCCGTCACCGTTGATGGATTCGGTGCGAAAGTTCGCCAGACTCGACAGACCGACGCCATAGGTGTCGGTGAGCGCGGTGACCGAGACGCTTTGCAGTACGTGGTCCTGCAGGTCCTGGCGGAAACCGACGGAGCCGTTGTTGTCACGGCTGCCATCACGGGCGGTGCGACTGCCGATGCTGCCGGAGATCTGCTGGCCCGGGCGACCCAACGCCATATTGATACTCAGGTCGACTCCACGATTGCGCGCATCGCCGCTGCTGTAACTGCCCGGGCGATCGAACAGCGACAACCGCCAGTTGGCATCGCTGCCAAACAACACGGTGCGCTGGGTCCAGCCCAGGTCCACGCCGACACCTTCGACGTTGCCTTCGCTGTGCGAGACCCGCGCATTGAGTGAACTCTTGCGGCTGATCCGGTGGTTCAACGCCAGCGATGAATTGCTGGTCTCGCCAGTGAACACATTGCGTTGGCGCACACGAGTGCCGTCGGGCAGCGTGTCATAGGTGTTGGTGGTGTCCAGCCAGCTGCGGTTGTGGCTCACCACCAGACTGCCGGAGCCATAGTTGTACAGCGCCTGCAAATCGACGCCGGTGCCGTGGTCTTCGGTCTGATAAACGTTGGCATACAGGCTGACGCTGTTGGCCAGGCTCCAATCGATGGAACTGCCATACTGCAGCGTGTTGCGAACCTGCCGCGCGGACAGCCCGAGAATCACCCGTGGGTGCAGCAGATAGTTGATCGCAGCGCCTGCCGTCGCGTCGCCACTGTCCTGCTGGTCCCAGTTGCTGAGCAGTTTGCTTTCCTGCCCGACGAACAGGTTGTAGCGCCAGCGCTCATCAAAGTTGCGCCAGTTATTCGGCTTATAGATCAACTCCTGGGTGGTGGACGTCACCTGACCGTCTTCGATCAGCCGCACTTCCACCTCATAAATACCGCCGGGCAAGGGTCGCGTATCGAGCGTTTGCAAACCCGCCGGCACCGACTGGGTGTTGATCAGCAAACCATCGCGATAGATCTCCACGGAGCCCTGACGGTTGGCCGTGACGTACACCGGATACACGCTGGGCTTGGGGCTGTCGATCGCCAGGCTGTCGGAACTGCCATACATCACCCCTACGGCGGTATCAGGGCTGGTGCCGAATGAACGGGGCTGGCGCGTCAGGCCTTCGGAGTTGGGGGTGAAGTAACCCAGACGAAAAAAACTCCCTTCCAGTTCACGCTGGCTGTAGAGCTCATTCACGGCGTGATAAAGCTTGTCGTCCGGGCCGCCAAGGCGAGACAGTTGCATGTTGAAAGCCTGTGTCCAGTTGCCCAGGCTGGCGCTGGCCTCCAGGCCAAAACGACCGCCCAGGTCCTGGTCCTGGCCGCCGTTGAGATTGAGTTGGTTACGCACAATCAGGCCGCTGCTGCCGCCTTGCGGTTGCTCGTAATAACGTTTGGCTTCGCTGTCGCGCTCGGCATTTTCGGTGACGATCGACAGCAATGAATTTTCAAGGTTGTAGTGCGCCGCCAGCATTTGCTCCGGGCATTGCCCGCTGCAGGAGCCAAGCGCCACGCCGGGTTTGAGAATATCGGCCCAGGCTTCGCGCTCACCTGCACTGAAGCGGCTTTCGCTGGTATCGGTGAAATCGAGCAACGTCACCCGGTCATCGCGGGACAACACAATCATCGCCTCGCCGAGGGGTTGCTGGTCGAGCTCGACCCGAACCGCCAGCGGTACATCGAAGAAATGTTCTTCGAATTCGGCCGGCAGGCCCTTGGCCTGTGCCAGCAAACTTCGTGGCGTGTTATCAATGGAAGTGGGCGCCGCAAATGCACTGCTACATAACAGCAGCGCAAGCGCCGCCGCGATGGGCGTCATCGGGAACATGAACGAATACTCTGATTACGAAGAAGTCAAAACACGGTCGACAAACCGGAAAGTTTGCCGACCGAGTACGTTACCTGGAACAAGTAAGCGTATTAGTGTCGAAAGTCTTGTTTAGACAGAAGGCTCAACGACCAACATGACAACACCGGTGTATTCGCCTGCATCAGGTTTGCCGCTGGTGATTGCACTGATTTTGAAAGGTGCGCGGTAGCGTGTATTGGAATCAGTATCTCCGACAACTTCCTGCGAAGTGGTATTCAATGTCTTGCCATTGAGCTCGACTTTCAAATCAATGGTTTTACTACCGGCGATCAACTTTGGAACGCCTTCGAGTCGTGCGTTGACCTTACCGGCGGTGTGAAGGACGTCAAAGTGCCCGTCGACGGTTTTCATGGCGTCGATGCCTGGGTTGTAGCTCATGTCCTGATCCTTGTTGACCAGGTCGAAATCAACCGGCACCGCGTAGAAGTCATCGGAGTTGACAGTTGCCTTCAAACTGATGGAGTGCCGGGCTTCGGTGGCGGCAAACGCCATCGATGAACTCAGGGCCAGAACAGCCAGGGGAGCAGCAAACGCGATTTTCTTGAACATCTTTCAGTACCTGTCTTTAAAAAGGATGGTGTGCTGAAAGTTCATGTTGAGTAAAAACTGTCACGAGCAGCCATTTGCCCAGCTGAACTTTCAACGCCGAAAGATGATCGACCAATTGTTCTTGAAAGTAAGCAGGAAGGTTCCTGCGAATGCGTAGCCAAAGTGCTATTAGCGCAGACAGAAAAAAGCAGAAAATCATATAAACTGAATGTTTGGCTGTAAGAGAAATACTACAAATAGCGTTTTAACAGCATGACCTGCGAGATATTAACCAAGTAGCGTCTGTAAGACCAATACCACACTACCCGTAAACAGTGGACAAGGACAATAGATTAGAGAGTTAACACTAATTTTGACCTTTTGACCCGCTCCGCTGATCACTATTTTTTGGGGTTTGACGCTGATTTCCATTTTGCAGTCAGGAGTGGCCGCTGGTCGGGAGGGCTTGCCATCCACTTAAGATATATCTTAAGTTACATCTAAAGACGACGAGAGAACGCAAAAATGAGAGACCATCATTCCCCCCACCGTGAACACGGCGACGGCCGTGACGGCTTCGAGAAACGTCCCGCCCGCGAACGCGGTGGCCGCGGCCCCCGGGTGTTTGCCCCCGGCGATCTGAAATTGCTGCTGCCGGCGTTGATCGCCGAACAGCCGTGCCACGGCTACGACCTGATCCGCCAGATCGAAGGCATGTTCGAGGGCGCTTACTGCCCCAGCCCCGGCGTGATCTACCCGACCCTGACGTTCCTGGAAGAAAGCGAACTGATTCTGGGCGACGCCGAAGGCGGGAAAAAACGCTACACAATTACCGATGCCGGACGTCTGTTCCTGCAAGAGCAAGCCGTTGCACTGGATGGCGTGCGGATGCGCATCGACGTCAGCAAGCGTTCGCTGCGCGGGCATGATCGTCCGGCGGAAATCCACGAAGCGGTGCATAACCTGCGCCACGCCCTGCAAATGCACCACGGGCGCTGGAGCCCCGAGGAAATCCTGCGGGTTCGTGATCTGCTCAACGACACCGCCAAAGCCATCGTCGACGGCCCCGCCGTTCAACCCGTTCAGGAGAAAGCCGAATGACTGAAGTGATCAGCACCATTCACCGTGTCATGCACGAAATCAAACGCCGTCGCCTGGAGGTATTGCGCGTGGTCGACCTGACCCCGCGCATGCGCCGGATTACCCTGGGTGGCCCGCAATTGGCAGGCTTCGTCAGCCTGGGCACGGACGATCACGTCAAACTGTTGTTCCCGCAGAACGCCGAGCAGGCTGCCGCTCTGGAAACCCTGGTGCTGGGTGCCGGCAAGGACAACGGCCCGCTGCCTGAGATGCGCGACTACACCCCGCGCCGCTACGACCTCGATAGCCTGGAACTGGACATCGACTTCGTGCTGCACGGTGACGGCCCTGCCTCGACCTGGGCGGCGCAAGCCCAACCGGGGCAGTTCCTGCACATCGGCGGACCGCGCGGTTCGATGATCGTGCCGGATATCTTCGACAGCTACTTGCTGATCGGCGACGAAACCGCCCTGCCCGCCATCGCCCGGCGCCTGGAAGGCCTGGCGGCCAACCGCCGTGCGCTGGTGATCGTCGAAGTGGAGAACGGCAAGGAGCAGCAAGTGCTGCACAGCCCGGCCGAGGTCAATGTGATCTGGGTGCTGCGCGAAGGCGGCAAGGATCATTTGTTGAGCACCGTGCGCCAGATCCAGGTGCCAACCGGCAGCCTGTACGCGTGGGTGGCGACCGAGAGCAAGGTTTCGCGGCAGATTCGGCGGGTGTTGCTCGATGATCATGGGCTGGACGAGCAGTTCGTCAAGGCGGTGGGGTACTGGAAACTGGGGGACAGCGACGAAGAGTGATCTGCTCTCGGGCCTCTTCGCGAGCAGGCTCGCTCCCACAAGGGCGAGTGTATGCAGTTCCAATGTGGGAGCGAGCTTGCTCGCGATGGCGGCGCATCAGACACTACAAACACTGACTCTTGGCACGAGACCCAAGCCACCGATCCAGCCCGATCACCAGCAACGCAATCGTCACAAACCCTGCCAACACCCACGCGGCATTGATGAACACCTGTGGATAACCCAACAAGTTCACATTCAGAAACCAATAGGGGTAACTGCTCAGAAAGTGCCCGCGCAGCAACGCGTAAGCAAAATAGACACACGGATAGATCAGCCACAGCAGCACATGCATGAGACGTAACGTGCCTTTGGGTACGCAGAACCACCAGAACAGCAGAAACAGTAGCGGCATCACATCGTGCAGCAGTTCATCGACAACAAACTGCCAGCCTTCGGGATGAAACAGTCGACGCAGCAAAAAACTGTACGCCAGGCTGACCATGGCAATGCTCACGGCCACGCCGCTGCTCACCCACGGTTGCAGGAACCAGCGTCGGGCAGCCGACTCGCGACGGGTCGCCGCGCAGGTCAGCACCACCGCCATCAACATGTTGGTCAGTACGGTGAAGTAACTGAAAAAACTCATCAGCGCGCCCATCAGGCTGCCGCCGCTACTCCAGCGGTAATAACAAACCAGGTACATCTGGATGCTCAGTGCGGCCCAGCCGAGGGATGCTGCCAGCCAGAACAATCGTCGCCGCACGTCAACGTCAACCGTCATCAGAGCGGTCGCTTGGTGCGCATCAACTTCACATACAGGCGTTCGACCTTCTCCCGCGCCCACGGGGTTTTGCGCAGGAACGTCAGGCTCGACTTGATGCTCGGCTCGCTCTTGAAGCAGCGGATATCGATGCGTTCGGCCAGCCCCGACCACTCGTAATGTTCAACCAGCGCATTGAGGATCTGTTCCAGCGTCACGCCGTGCAGCGGGTCAGTGTTGTGTTCGGTCATGCCGGGCCTTCATGCGGAGAGGGAATTGGAAGCCGCGCACCTTAGCCGAGGGTTTCGTCGGGTGGAAGCGATCTATCAAATGTAGGTGATCTTGGGATACTGGAATCCTGGAATCCTGTAGGAGCAAGCTTGCTCGCGAAAAACGCAACGACGCCGCTGGGTATCTGGTTTGACGCGTTATCGTTCACGACCATCGTCGGAACGCCGCCCGGAGCAAGCTCGCTCCTACAAAGTGGACTGCACCCCAAAAGCTGGACACCAATCCTGACTTTTGGCGGTGTTTCCATGGGCAAGTTTTCGCTTCAGTTCAAAATTACGGCCATTGAGGCTTATATCAACGGCAATGTAGGTTTTCGCAAG
>NZ_RWIR01000075.1 GCF_009764265.1 Pseudomonas sp. PB101 | reverse complement strand
GATTGGCGCGCAGCGCCGTTCGACGCAGTCGAACTCATCGCATGTAGGTGCCAGCGAAGCCAACCGGAGGGCGATGCCCCCGGATGAATGCCGGAGCGAAGGAACCCCGAGCCTAAGCGAGGGGCCGGACGCCAGGGGCGAGCGTTTTTTTGGTTACTTTTTTTAGGCGTTTGTAAAAAAAGTGACTCGCCGTAAGGGCGAAACCATAAGCAGCCGTAACCAAAAAAACGGATATGTACTCAATCAACCAAGAACCTGGTCGGCCCAAAGGCCGCCAAGGTCAACAACAGACTTAGGCCAAACTCTTGCTGACCACCTCAAACACATCACTGGACAACTGCCCCGAACCCCGAATCCTCTCCAACTCCCCCTTCATCAAAGCCTGACGCGCACCGTCATACTTGCGCCAGCGAGTCAAAGGCGCCAACTGACGAGAAGCAATCTGCGGATTAAAGCCATTCAACTCAATCACAAGGTCGGCCAGGAACCGATACCCGGACCCATCAGCCGCATGAAAGTTGATCAGATTCTGCCCGGCAAACGCACCGACCAGCGCCCGCACCTTGTTCGGGTTCTTGATGTTGAACGCCGGATGCTCCATCAACGCCTTGACCCGCGCCAGACCACCGGGCAACACGCTGCCGGCCTGAACGCTGAACCACTGATCCATGACCAGCGGATTGTCCTTGAAGTGCTCGGCGAAACTGGCCAGCGCCTTGGCTTTCTCGGCCTCGAACGGCGAATTGACCAACACCGCCAGCGCGGTCAGACGCTCGGTCATGTTGTCGCAAGCATCGAACTGCTCCAGGGTTGCAGCCAACACTTCGGGCTTGCCGCTAAGCATCAGGTACGACAGCGCAATGTTCTGCAATGCGCGGCGGGCAAAGTGCTCCGCTTCGGCCACGTACGGCGTCTGCTTGGACAAATCGCGATTGGCCTGGTAACGCAGCCACAAACCTTCGAACAACGCGTCCGCCAGTTGCTTGCGGGCAAACTCGCGAGCAGCGTGAATGGCATCGACATCCGCCACTTCGCTGATCTCGGCCAAATACGCTTCGCTCGGCAGCGAGAGCATTTCGGCGACCATCGCCTGGTCCAGCGACTCGTCCGACAGCACCGCACGCAGCGCCGACACCAGACGCTGATCGAGTACCAGCGCTTCGCCCTTCTGCTGCTGGCCAATCAATTCTTGCAACACCTGCACCGACAATTGCTGGCCGGCATCCCAGCGGTTGAAGCCGTCGCTGTCGTGCTGCATCAGGAACATCAACTGATCGCGGTTGTACGCAAAGCTCAGCTTCACGGGTGCCGAGAAGCCACGCAGCAACGACGGCAACGGCTGTTCGGCGATGTCGACAAAGGTGAACGTCTGCTCGGCCTCGGTCACCGAGATGACCCGTGAAGTGCCTTGCGCGGCCGCCTCACCGGACAGGCGCAGGGTAATCGCCGCGCCTTTGGCGTCCAGCAGCCCCAGTTCGACCGGGATCACGAACGGCAGTTTTTCAACCTTGTCCGGGGTTTGCGGGCAGCTCTGGCGGAAGGTCAGGCTGTAGGTTTTTGCCGCGGCATCAAAGGAATCGCTCACCGCCAGGCGCGGGGTACCGGCCTGGCTGTACCAGCGTTTGAACTGGGTCAGGTCCACGCCATTGGCGTCTTCCATGGCCTTGATGAAGTCATCGCAGGTCACGGCCTGGCCGTCGTGGCGTTCGAAATACAGGTCGCTGCCTTTGCGGAAGCCTTCGGCGCCGAGCAGGGTGTGGATCATGCCGACCACTTCCGAGCCCTTTTCGTACACGGTCAGGGTGTAGAAGTTGGAAATCTCGATGAAGCTGTCCGGGCGCACGGCGTGGGCCATGGGGCCGGCGTCTTCGGCGAACTGGTGGGTGCGCAGGTAGGCCACGTCCTGGATGCGCTTGACCGTGGCCGAGTTCATGTCCGAGGAAAAACCGGCATCGCGGAACACGGTGAAGCCTTCCTTGAGCGACAGCTGGAACCAGTCGCGGCAAGTCACGCGGTTGCCCGACCAGTTGTGGAAGTATTCGTGGGCGACGATCGCCTCGACCCGCTGGTGCGCGGCGTCGGTGGCGGTTTCAGCCTTGGCCAGCACGGCGCTGGAGTTGAAGATATTGAGGCCCTTGTTCTCCATGGCGCCCATGTTGAAGTCATTCACGGCGACGATCATGAAGATGTCCAGGTCGTACTCGCGCCCGTAGACCTCTTCGTCCCAGCGCATGGATTTCTTCAGGCTGTTCATGGCGTGCTGGCACTTGTCGATGTTTTCCGGCTCGACGTAGATGCGCAGCGCCACGTTGCGCTCGCTCATGGTGGTGAAGCTGTCTTCGACGCACCACAGGTCACCGGCCACCAGCGCAAACAGGTACGCCGGTTTCTTGAACGGGTCTTCCCAGGTCGCCCAGTGCCGGCCGTCTTCGCCGGGGCCGGAAGCGATCGGGTTGCCGTTGGACAGAAGCACCGGATAGCTGTGTTGTTCGGCGACCACCGTGGTCGTAAACGTGCTCATCACGTCCGGGCGGTCGAGGTAATAGGTGATCTTGCGGAAGCCTTCGGCCTCGCACTGGGTGCAGAACATCGTGCCGGACTTGTACAGACCTTCCAGCGCGGTGTTGGTTTCCGGGTGGATCCTGACGCTGGTATCGACCGTGAAGCTGGTGCTGGTCGGGTGCAGGGTCAGATTGTTCTCGGTCAGCTGATACTGCGCCTCGGCAAGTTCCTGGTCGGCCAGGGTCACCGACAGCAGTTCCAGCTGCTGGCCGTCCAGCACCAGCGGCGGCAGGCCCGGGCCACGCTCGGGGTTGCGGCGCATCACCAGTTGCGCATGGACCAGGCTGTGGTCCTCGTACAACTCGAAGGTCAGGTGTGTTTCGTCGATCAGGTACTCGGGCGCCTGATAGTCCTTGAGGTAGATCATCTTCGGTTGTTCGGTGCGCATGCTGGAGTCCTTACTGATGCACGGCGAGCTGGTAAGCCGTGTATTTACGAATGTTGATCACGCCGGTATCGAAGATCAGGTATTGACCCTTGACCCCCATCAGCGTGCCTTCGGCAATCGGGTTCTTGTCCAGGTTGAAGCTGACGATCTTCGCCGGGTATTGCTCGACCGGGTAGCGGATTTCCAGCGGCTCAACGTCGGTAACCTTCTGGATCGCCTGCAAGCCAAATCGTTCCTGCAACCCCAGCAGCCCTTCAGCGCAGCTGTCGAACAGTTGATCGCGGACCTCGGCCAGGTTCACCGCCGCCGCATCGCCTTTGAGTAAAGCACGCCAATTGGTCTTGTCGGCCACCTGGCTGCGCAACAGATCCTCGACGAAACCCGACTGTTGCCGGGTCGATACGCGCATGATCGGCAGGGCCTGGCTCGCACCCTGGTCGAGCCAGCGGGTCGGCAACTGGGTGGCACGGGTGATCCCGACCTTGACCCCCGACGAGTTGGCCAGGTACACCACGTGGTCGGTCATGCAGAACTTCTCGCCCCATTCCGGCTCGCGGCAGGTGCCGGCGTCGAAGTGGCAGCGCTCGGGGCTCATGATGCACACGTCGCACTGGGCCAGCTTGGTCATGCACGGGTAACAGTAACCCTGGCTGAAACTGGTTTTGGTCTTGCGTCCGCAATGGATGCAGTGGATCGCACCCAGGTATTCCAGGCGCACCGTGGTGCCGATCAACGGATTGACCGGGACCTCGGTTTCGCCCAGACGGAAAGCGTATTGCACGTTCGGCCCGTCAAGGCGCGCCGACATTTTGCTGATTGCACCGCGGCCAATCTCGATCAATGGATGGCATCCGACTTGAACAGGATATTCGGCACTTCGATCGACTTCGAGGCGCACTCCTGCGGACCCATGTAGCCGGTACGCTGGTCTTCGGGCAGGTTCTGGATTTCCCAGGCGATCATCGCCTGCAACGACAGCTCGCGTTGTTCGGCGGTGAGCTTGCCACCGTCGGACCATTTGCCGATTTCCACGGCCAGTTTCAGGCTCTCGTAGATATCGGGGGTGATGTTCTTGATCATTTCGTTAAAAGAGGACATTGGGTCTCCGTCTCTTTATTGCATGTTCTTGATTTAGGCGGCCAGTTTACGGCGGTTATACAAACCGCCCAACAAACCGCTGAAGCATCCGATGAGTAACCCGCTGACGTGGGCCGCG
Source organism: Pseudomonas sp. PB101 (assembly GCF_009764265.1). Classification (GTDB taxonomy): domain Bacteria; phylum Pseudomonadota; class Gammaproteobacteria; order Pseudomonadales; family Pseudomonadaceae; genus Aquipseudomonas. Next base: position 65,097 of record NZ_RWIR01000075.1, on the reverse strand, counting down.
TTGGCGATCTCGCCGAAGCCGATCATCGACACAAGCCCGGACAGGCACAGCAGCAACCACACCAGCATCATCACCAGCACGCCGCGCGGCAGGCGATACGCCGGGTTCGGCGCCAGCAGCTGGAAGATCCAGCAATGCCCGAGCAGGCCGTACAGCACCCCGGACAAACCGCCGAACAGGGTCGGGCCGCTGAAGTAATACTGGGCGTAGTTGGACACCAGGCTGAACAGCAAGGTCAGGCCGATCAGGTTGATGCTGCCCTGGCGCGACTCGATGCGTCGCCCCAGCTCCCAGTACCACATGCCGTTCATCGCCAGGTGCAGGATGCCGAAGTGGATCAGCATCGGCGTGAACAGGCGCCACCACTGCCCCGCCGCCAGGCTGTCGGCCAGTGGCGTGAAATGGATGTAGTCGCCGACCACGCGGAATTCGAGGAAGGTCAGCCAGCGCATCGTTTCAAGGTTGTCGCCCAGTAGCGTGACCGCGCCGACGATGATGCTCAGCAGCAATACCAGCGCGGTGGCCCTGGCGTATTTCAACTGCTCGACGAATCCCGGACGCTTGACGGTTTGCGCCACCGGAATGTCCAGTTGCTGATCGGGGTCGCCCGCCGGAAAACGTTCGTACAGCGCACGCACGTCTTCGCTGATGTTCTGCGGTACCCACAGCACCTGCTCGCCAGCTTCCTCGCTGACCCGATGGGGCACTTGCATGCGTTTGAGCAGCGTGACGAACCCGCTCAAGTCCACTGCCAATGGCAGACGCAATACCGCTACAGCACTCATTGCAAAACCTCCGGCCGCTCGACATCGACCCAGACGAATTTATGCGGATCGAGGCGAGTTTCCTGATCCAGTCGATAGGCAACCAGTTTGCCGTACAGCACCGCGCTGTAATCCAGACAGGCCAGGTTCGGCCGGATCGGTGCAGGTTTGCCGCTGCGCCAGTAATGGCCGACGAACAACAGCGGCTCGTCGCTGCCATAACGCAGCAAGTTGTTTTTTTCCGTGGAAGTCAGCGGCGTCAGGGCCACCGGTTCCGGCAGTGCATCGGGCTGGAACACGATGTCGCCGTAGGTTTTCGGATCGTCTTCCCAGAACTTGGTGCGAAAGAACGAACGCACCAGGCCGTCGCCGCTGGTCATGGTCTGGCCGTGGGGCAAGCGCATGTCGGTGCCGCGCAGCAGCCGGTCGAACACGGTGCAGGCAAATGAACCCGACTCTGCCGACGCCTGGAGAAAAGGCTCGTCAATGCAACCGTTGGGGAACAACGCGCGCAGCGGCTCGATCAGCCCGGCATCCCAGCAGGCATGGACCACGCGAAAACGCCCGGCATCGACGAACAACGGCAACTCATAGAACCATTGCTGGAAGTCGTGCCAGTCGCCCGGATGGTGTTCGAACTGGGTCAGGGTTTCGTGCAGCAGACGGGCATGGCGCGGCGTGTGCTCGCGCACGAACTGCTTGCCGCTGCCAGGCAACGCCGGCGTGGCCCAGCCCAGCGCATTGAACTCATGGTTGCCCATGATGCACAGCGCCTGACCGGCCTCGACCATGTCGTGAACGATGTGCAGCGCCTCGCGAATCCGCGGACCGCGATCAATGATGTCGCCGACGAACACCGCCATGCGCGAAGCATGGCGCCAGACGCCACCCTGTTTGTGATAACCGAGTCGGTCGAGCAAGTGCTCCAGGGTCAGAGCGCAACCATGCACGTCACCGATCAGGTCGTAGCTACGCGCGGGATCGAGCATCAGTCGCCTCCACCCCCCAACTTGCTGCCCCAGCCGAGCTTGGTCCGGCAGACTTCATAGTAGTTGTGGTCGAGCGGGTGAATCAGCCGCAGCTTCTGGGCTTTTTTGCTCACGGTGATGGTGTCGCCGGGCGCGCAGGTAAAGTGGTTCTGCCCGTCGCACGAGACTTGCGGGTAAATCTGCATATCCTTGGACACTACGATTTTCAGCTCACTGTTGCCGTCGACCACAATCGGTCTACCCGACAAGGTATGGGGGTACATCGGCACAATCACAATAGCGTCGAGCTTGGGATGCATGATCGGCCCGCCGGCAGACAACGCATAGGCGGTGGAACCGGTCGGCGTCGCGACGATCAGGCCGTCGGCCTTCTGGCTGCAGACGAACTGGCCGTCGATGTACAGCTCGAACTCGATCATTCGCGTGGATTTGCCGGGGTGCAGCACCACATCGTTCAAGGCGTCGCCCTGGCCGATGGCCTCGCCGTGGCGGCGGACTTCGGCCTGCAACAGGAAGCGGTTCTCCACCAGATAGTGGCCATCGAGCACTTCGGCGACCTTGGTTTCCAGCTCGTCGGGGCGGATGTCGGTCAGGAAGCCCAGGCTGCCGCGGTTGATGCCGAGCACCGGAATATTGTGTTTGGCCAGTGCCCGGGCGGCGCCGAGCAGGCTGCCGTCACCACCGACCACGATGACCATGTCGCAGACTTCGCCGAGCATCTTGCGCGACGAGGTTTGCAGGCCGTGCCCTGGCAGCACTTCGGCGATGGTGTCTTCGAGGATCACGTGCAGGTGACGATCGAGCAGAAACCGTTTCAGTCGGCGGACGGTATCCAGCACCTGGGAACTGCCCAGGCGACCGATGATGCCGATATTGCGAAATTGCTCCATGGGGCTCCTGCGGAAATCTGTGTGGCGGCGAAAACCACGATTATGGGCGAAAGCCGCCCGTAGACAAAATCCTTTCAGCTTCAAGGGTGTGCCCGGGTTTCGGGCTATGCTCGCAAGATGATGCTATTTCCCGATTTGCTCCACCTGCCCCACCAGTTACGCCATCCCGAAGTGCGTGACCTGGCGTGGGTCATCCTCGCGCCACCCATGCTCGCCGATACCCCGTGGCCGCAGCGCCATCCATTGGCCGGCAGCGACTGGGTGCTGGCACCGGAGCGTCTGGAACACTGGCTGCGGCAGCTGGACCGGGACAGTTACGGCTTGCTGCACTGGCTGGCCCAGGCCCGGACCCGCCGCCTGGGCCTGTACTACGAACGCCTGTGGCAATTCGCCGTGCAGCATGCCCCGGGCATTGAACTGATTGCCGCGAACTTGCCGATTCGCCGCGAGGGCCACACCCTGGGTGAGCTGGACATGCTGCTGCGCGACCGCGACGGCGTGCATCACCTGGAACTGGCGATCAAGCTCTACCTCGGCCCGCAATCCGGCGACGGGCAAGACACCGCCCAGTGGCTGGGTCCTGGCTGCCACGATCGACTCGACCGCAAGCTGGCGCACCTGAGCCAGCATCAATTGCCGATCTCCGCACGCCCGGAGAGCCGGGAAGTGCTGGCGGCGCTGGATATCCAGGCCTTCAGCGCACATCTCTGGCTGGGAGGGTATTTACTGTATCCGTGGCCCGGACAAGCCGCCCCGCCGTCGGGTGCCCATCCGCAGCATTTGCGCGGGCGCTGGCTGCATCAAAAGGATTGGCCGGCATTGCTGGCCCAAAGCCCGCCGGGGCGTTGGCAACCCCTGCCCCGCCATGCCTGGCTGGCGCCGGCGCACTATTCGGTGGAGCACACCTGGAACCCCGGGCAGATGCAGGCCTGGCTCAATGACCTGGACCCGCTGGCGCCGGCACAACTACTGGTGCGATTGACGGAAAATGCCGATGGTGACTGGGAAGAGGCCGAGCGATTGTTTCTGGTGGCGGACCTTTGGCCGAATGTGCCGGGACAGGGTTGAGCTTTGCTGTGTATGAGCTGGCCCCATCGCGAGCAAGCTCGCTCCCACAGGGATCTTCAATGGACACAGAACTTGCGTATGACTGAGATCCAATGTGGGAGCGAGCTTGCTCGCGATGAGGCCCGCCTGGTCTAAACGGAAAACCTCGCCGAATCACATCACAAGCGAATCACATGCCCCTCGACGGGTGGAACCTGGCCATGGAACAAGCGGGAAATGACGCTTTGCGCCGCCTCGTAACCCCGACTTTCAATGACCTCCAGCAATGGCTTTTCACTTTCCGTCACTTGCTGAAAAAACCGCATCAACCCTTCGCCTATATGCTGGCTGACCCCTTCCGGCCCCCATTGCGCATTGCGCTTGCGGATCTGGATCGGCGCAAAAAAGAACACCGGTTGCGGCCCTTCGATTGCCGTCAACTGTGCCTCATCGGTGGTTTGCGCAGAGCCGGCGAAGCAGCTATGGACCAGTTGCCCGGCAAAGTGCTGGTGGACCCGGTCCCGCAGCCCCAGGTCGCCGGAAAAATCCACGTACAGCGTGGGACGGTCATCGGCGACGCTTGCCAACCCGGCATAAGGCACCACCTGTTCGTAACAGCCGAGGCTTTCGACAAACGCCTTGTTGCCGGCGGACGTCAGCGCCACACGTTGCAGCTGCGGATGATCTTCCAGGCACACTGCCGTGCCGTAGGCGGTTTTGCTGGAAGCACTGGAGAACACCAGGCGGGTCGCCCCGAAAAACCGGTTGTCCTGCAGGAAGTCCGCCAGCATCGACGAAGTCAGAAACAGCGGTTTAAGCAAAATCTGCAGGTTTTCGGTTTCAGGCCTGTAGTACGCATCCCAACTGCAGCGCGTGTATTGGTTGTACGCCGAGGTCAACCCCGCCCGGTGCTCGGCGCCATCGTAAAAGCCACGCTCGGTGACGCGTTCAGGGCGCATCCATAGGTGGCTGGCCAGCGGAAAGTAACCGTAGAACCGCTCGCCCACCCCGATGCCTGCCACTGTCGACGCAATGACGTCCGCAAACCCCCAAGCCGGAACATGCCCCCAGTCCTCCAGGCCTGTAGGAAAAAACCCCCAGTAGTTCATTGAATCGCCAAAAGCCGCGTAGGTAATGTTGTTGGTGGTCAACGCGCAACGGTCAATCTTCAGGATCACCTCGCCAGCGGCCGGGATCAGGCTGCGTTGCGCCTGCTCTACCCGGCTCTGGTCCAGGGCATTTTTGCGGGTAATCAGGCGTGTTACCGTGGTGAAATCTTGCATGTTCGGTCTCCTGCTGCGTCACAGTGGCGGGTCACTCAAGAGTAATGACTGCCAATGAAGAGCGGGTTCGGAAACACCCAGGGCGGTTCGCCCACCGTCAATTCCCGCGCCAAGCCGCTGAAACGGCCGAGTCAGGCTCGGGCGATTTTCACCGTCGAGGCGATTTACGAAGCCTTTGTTCGGATTTGGCATCGTGACGGCTGGTCAGGGCTGACCACCCGCGAAGTGGCGTTGGAAACCGGTGTGGCAATCGGCACGCTGTATGACTATTTCCCGAGCAAGGAAGCCCTGCTGTCGGGTTACATCCGCCATCGCCTGGATGTACTGCTGGCGCAAATGGATCAAGACGTCATCCAGCCAACCGACCTGGACTGGCCAACCCGCATCAAGCGCCTTGTGTGCCTGACCTGCGACCCCGACGATGCCCGACAACCCCTGTTCAACCACGCGGTGTCGCTCATCGAGCATCAGATCGCCGAACCCAAGCATCATCACAGGGTGTACGAGGAACTGTCGCAAAAATGGCGGGAAGCCCTGGCTGCGTGTAGCGACCTGCCGATGCAGCCATCCGCATCGACGATCGAAGCCTGGGTCATCATGGCCTGGGGCGGCCGCCGTTATTGCATCACGGCACAACCGACGGCGGAGCAAACGGCCGCCTGGCTGTCGGAAATGCAAACGATGATTTGTAGCCGGTTATCCAGCGCTTCGCAGGACGAAGCGCTGGCAGCCGAACATTAAACTTTCTTGTGCTGCTCGACCCATTGCCCAAAGGCATTGATGAAGCTTTGCAGGAACGGCTTGACCGACTCGGACAACTTGCCCGCCTCGTCGAACGCCGAACCGGCGTTGCCCAGATAGGCCTCCGGTTGCTGCATCAGCGGCACGTTGAGGAACACCATGGACTGTCGCACGTTGTGATTGGCGCCAAAACCGCCGACGGCCCCCGGCGAAACGCTGATAATCGCTCCCGGCTTGCCGTTCCAGGCACTTTTGCCATACGGACGCGAACCCACGTCAATCGCATTTTTCAGCGGCGCCGGCACCGAGCGGTTGTATTCCGGGGTCACGAACAGCACCGCGTCGGATGAGCTCACTTGTTGTCGGAAAGTGCTGTAGGCTGCCGGCGGTGAAGCGCCATCGATGTCTTCGTTGTAGAGCGGCAGATCGCCAATCTCGACGATGCTGAGCTTGAGATTGGCCGGCGCCAGCTCTGCCAGGGCCCGTGCGACCTTGCGGTTGATCGATTCCTTTCTCAAGCTGCCGACCACGACGGCGACCGTATAGACGTTGCTCATGGGAATGTCTCGACTGTCCGATATGAAGAGCTTGTAGTTATAGATGACGATTCAAGCAGCGGGCGACTGAAAACAGCGTCCCTGACTATTTTTTTCCCGTAGGAAAACTTACCTCACCCAGGCACGGTCTACAGAGCCGCAAATTGAGTGATTTATCTCCAGAGGTTCTAAGCAGATGGCAGCAGTACTCGTCGGTCAGTTCCATGCAAGAGATGCGGAAGGCCGTATTTATTCGGTGCACGAGTTCCAGGAATCCACCTCGGCGGCAGGCGATTCAGGGCCTGTGACCACCTACAAGCTGGCCATTGGCGACCGTGTCAACAAGGTCGACGACAATGAATTTCTTTTGGTGCAATCCGGCGTTACCATCATTCGTGAACCGCAAACCGCCAGCGTTTCATAACCCATCGTTATGAGCAGAAGTCATATGCGCGGACTTGGGGTAGGATTCAGCCACTGACTCCTCCACCTGCTGAACATGGACTTCACGCATGCGCTTACGCCATATCGAAGTGATCCAGGCGCTCCTGCAGACCGGTCACCTGGGCACCGCCGCCGAATGGCTGCAGTTGCCGGTGACCGAAGTCGAGCGTTTGCTGCGTGATGCCGAGGATCAACTGGGGTTCATGCTGTTCGCCAGCGTTCGCGGACGATTGCAGGCCACCCGCGAAGCGCGGGAACTGCAGGTGGAAATTGCCCGGGTCTACGATGCGCTCGAACCAGTACAGCGCCTGGCCAACAGCCTCAGGCAATACCTGGCGCCGCCGCTGCGCATCATCTGCACCCCGCCGCTGGCCAACCAATTGTTGCCACACAGCATCGCGGCCCTGCGCCGACGCCTGCCCGACGCGCCCTGCACCCTGCTGAGCCAGCCGACCCGCGACATCGTCAGAAGCCTGCTGCTGCGTGAAAGCGACCTGGGGCTGAGCCTGCACGACCCCGATCACGCCGACCTCGATTGCCAGGTGATTGCCCAGGGCAAACTTCAGTTGCTCGCCCCCCATGGCTGGCTGCAACCAAAACAGAAATACATTTCCCTACAGGATCTGGCCGGCCAATCGATGATCGGCCTGGAGGGGCACGACCCGCTGAGCCCGGCGCTGGAAAACAAACTGCACGGCTTGCGCCCTGCCCCGGTGATTCAGACCCGGGTGCAAACACACCAGATGATGCGCAGCATGGTCGAGGCCGGCGAAGGCCTGGCCATCGTCGACCCGTTCACCGCCCTCGGCGCCAAGGCCTCGGGACTGGACACCTGCCCGCTGGCACCCGCCGTCCCGATCAGTCTCTACGCCCTGTCCCTGAAAAACGCCGAAGCGTCTCCGGCGGTCCAGGCCCTGCTGGCCATCGTCACGGAACAAGCCGCGGCGATGCTGACGAACTGAGCGGGTTTTCCAGCGGGTTTTCAAACAGGCGGTACCAGAACAGCGCCACTTCGGCGGTGTTCGGATCGATGCCGCGATACCGCAGGTGGTCGATCCCGCCGATCACATAACCGCAACGCTCATAGAGCCTGCAGGCCCCGAGGTTGTTGTTCTGGGTTTCGAGCATGATGCCCGGAAGTTTTTTCTTGCGGCTCCAGAATTGCGCCACATCCAGCAGGGCCTTGGCCACGCCGTGCCGCCGGGCAGGTGCATGCACCGCCAGCTCGTCGATATGGGCAAAACCGTTCCAGTTGGTACTGACCACCAGGTGCCCCACCGGCTGATCATCCAGATAGGCCATGAAAATCGCGCTGTCGGTGCCATCGCGAAAGCTGCTGAATTCTTCGGGATCGATGCCGTAGCACTTGCGATAAGGCGTGATCGGCGTGACCGGCCACTGTGCCACTGGCTTGCCTATTTCGGCCGCTCCATAGGCCGCGACTTCAAAACTGAAATCACTGCCCCAGATGTAGGCGGCAAAACCGTCATCGGCAACCCGTACCGACAACCCTGGGTAAATCGGATTTATAACCGGCTGCATACTGGGAAAGGTCCTCACTCCTTGATGCAATCGACGGTGTAGCACCGCCCATTGCCCTGATCTTCATGTTGCAATCCGTGCACATCAGCAACGAACCCCGGGAAACTGCTATCGAACGTACGGGCAAATGCCAGGTAATCGATGATCGAACGGGTCGTCTCGGTAAAGCGCTCGCCCGGCATGATCAGTGGAATGCCAGGAGGATACGGGACCAGCATCACCGCGGCGATCCGCCCGGCCAGCGCATCGATCGACACGGCTTCGACTTCACCGCGCACCAATTGATCATAGGCGTCCGCCGGTTTCATCGCGACTTCCGGTAGCACGGTGTACATGCGCTTGAGGTGTTTGGCGGTGGCGTTGCTGCGATAACAGGCATGCAACTGATCGCACAGATCGCGCAGGCCCATGCCCTGATACCGCGCGACATTCTCCTGCGCCACGCAAGGCAGGCAACTGGCCAGACTGACGTTGGCGTCATAGCTGCGCTTGAACTCCAGCAACTCGGTGAGCAAGGTGCTCCACTTGCCCTTGGTGATGCCCATGGAGAACAACACCAGGAACGAATACAGCCCGGTCTTCTCGACCACCAGGCCACGCTCCCAAAGGAATTTGCTGACCACCGCCGCCGGAATCCCGCGCTCGCTCAGCGCGCCACCGGCCGTCAGCCCCGGCATCACCAGCGTGACCTTGATCGGGTCGAGCAACACATAATCGTCGGTCACGCCACCAAAGCCATGCCAGTCGGCATCGGGCTGCAGCAACCAGTCCTCGGTGACGACCCGGTCGATGCCCTGTGCCGACGGCGGTTGCCAGATCGAAAACCACCAGTCATCCGCGGCAATGTGCTGGCGCAGGTTGGCCAGCGCCCGGCGAAAACTCAGGGCCTCATCGAACATTTCCTGCAACAGCGAACGCCCGGCCGGACCCTCCATCATCGCCGAAGCCACATCCAGCGAAGCGATGATGCCGTACTGCGGCGAGGTCGAGATGTGCATCATGAAGGCTTCGTTGAAGCGATCCCGGTCCAGTTGCCGCGCACCGCCATCGCGCACATGGATCATCGAAGCCTGACTGAATGCCGCCAGCAATTTGTGGGTGGAATGGGTGGTAAACACCAACGGGCTGCCTTCATCACGGGATGTGCCCATGCCGTAGCGCCCGGCGAAAAACTCATGAAAGGCCGCATAGGCGTACCAGGCCTCGTCGAAGTGCAGCACCTCGACGCTATTGCCCAGTTGCTGCCTGATCAGCTCGGCGTTGTAGCAGAGGCCGTCGTAGGTGGAATTGGTCACCACGGCGAGCTTGACCTTCGGCGAACGCCCCTTGGTCAGCGGGCTGGCGTCGATCTTGGCCTGTATCGATTCGCGGCTGAACTCGCTCAGGGGAATCGGGCCGATGATCCCCAGCTCATTACGCTCCGGACACAGGTACAGCGGGATCGCGCCGGTCATGATGATCGAGTGCAGCACCGATTTGTGGCAGTTGCGGTCCACCAGCACCAGATCATCGCGAGCGACCACCGAATGCCAGACAATCTTGTTGGCCGTAGATGTGCCATTGATCACGAAAAAGGTGTGATCGGCGCCGAAATTACGTGCAGCACGGGCCTCGGCTTCAGCCAGGGGGCCGGTGTGATCGAGCAAGGAGCCGAGCTCGGGCACAGACACCGAAAGATCCGAGCGCAGGGTGTTTTCCCCGAAAAACTGGTGGAACGCCTGCCCGACCGGACTCTTGTGATACGCCACGCCACCGCCGTGACCGGGGGTGTGCCACGAATAATTGGAGTCCGCGGTGTGTTGCACCAGCGCCTTGAAAAAAGGCGGCAACAGGCCATCGAGGTACTTGCGCGCGGCGCGGGCAACCTGCCGGGCAAGAAAAGGCACGGTGTCTTCAAACAGGTAAAGAATGCCGCGCAACTGATTGAGTTCGGCCATGGCGTCGGCGGGTGCGTTTTCCAGGGTCACTTTTTCGCCCAGGGCGAAGATCGGCAGATCCGGTGCGCGCACTCGCGCCAGGCCGATCAGTTCGGCCATGTTCTGCAACAAATGCGAATGGCTGCTGGCGTCCTCGGACGCTATCAACATGCAGGACAGGCCATGGTAAGTCGACGCCACCAATCGCCCTTCGGTGTAGTCCACCGCCGAAACGACGCTGAACCCTTCCTGCTCCAGCTCCCGGGCGATGCCCCGCACGCGGTCGCCGGCGACGCTGTCGGCCTTGATGTCGCGATGGACAATCAGGACCGGGAATTTCAAATCTTTATACATGAGGCTCAGTGTCCTGAGGCGGCAGACCAGAGCCCGCCAATCACCTCAGGGTAGAGTGTTGCAGCGGATGTAGCGAGCGGGACGCACCAACTTGTGGCGACGCGGAGTTCCCCTGTGGCGAGGGGGCTTGTGTGGCGAATGCTCGGTCAAGCCTGCGCTTCAGCCTCAACCAACTGCACCCACAACGCCGGAGCACCCGCGGATTTGCCGATGATTTCCAGCCGCGCCGCATGGCGGGCCAGGTCGTCTTCACTCGCGCGGATGATCCGCGTCGGCTGGCGGTCCGCCGGCAAACGACGGATCTCGGTGGCCGAATTATCCGCGCCTTCACCGGAGCCATTGCCATCGGAGGCGTTACCGGCCAGGGACAAACTGGTCTGCCCGCCGGTCATGGTCAGGTAGACGTCGGCGAGAATCTCGGAGTCGAGCAAGGCGCCGTGCAGTTCACGGCCGGAGTTGTCGACGCCATAGCGCTTGCACAGGGCATCGAGGCTGTTGCGCTGCCCCGGGTGACGTTCCCGGGCCATCATCAGGGTGTCGAGGATCGAGCAGTGCTGCGTGATGTCCGCGCGGTCCTGCTGCCCCATCAGGGCGAATTCGTTGTTGATGAAGCCAACGTCGAACGCCGCGTTGTGGATGATCAGCTGCGCGCCCTTGATGAACTCGAAGAACTCGTCGGCCACCTCGGCAAAACGCGGCTTGCCCACGAGGAATTCGTTGGTGATGCCGTGGACGCCGATGGCGCCCTCGTCACTTTCGCGATCGGGTTGCAGGTACACATGAAAGTGCCGGCCCGTCAGGCGTCGGCCGATCAACTCGACACAACCGATTTCGATAATCCGGTGGCCGTCGGTCACCGGCATGCCGGTGGTTTCGGTGTCGAGTACAACGGATCTGGTGGCCATCAGTGCTCAGCTCTCAATCGGTCAATCGTGCAAAAGCGGCGATGTTAACACGCTCGCCGGGGTCTTTCAGATACACCGAGCCATCTGTAGGAGCTGGCTTGCCAGCGATGGCGGTCATGAGATCGACTAAAACCAGACGAGCATCGCCGGCAAACCGGCTCCTGCAGGGTCCGATGTGAACTCACGTCTGCTTGTACCCGCGCACTTCATCGACGCCACGGTTGGCCAACTGGTCGGCCCGTTCGTTACCGTGATGGCCAATGTGTCCGCGCACCCATTTCCAGGTGACTTTGTGGCGGTTGACCTGCTCGTCGAGCAGCTTCCACAGGTCAGCGTTTTTCACCGGCTCCTTCGCCGCGGTTTTCCAGCCGCGCTTCTTCCAGTTGTCCATCCACTCGTTGATGCCTTTCATCACGTACTGGGAGTCGGTCACCAGCAGCACCTCACAGGGCCGCTTGAGCTCTTCCAGGCCACGGATCGCGCCCATCAGCTCCATGCGGTTGTTGGTGGTATTGGCTTCGCCGCCCCAGAGTTCCTTTTCGACGCCCTTGCACACCAGCAGTGCGCCCCAGCCGCCAGGGCCGGGGTTGCCTTTGCAGGCGCCGTCGGTGAACAGTTCTACGCTATCGCTCATGCCAATCTATCCAGAAAATGCGCCGGCCCGCCGATCGCTGATCGACGACGCCCGAAGCCGGGACAGGCCCGGCCGCAAATGAAAAGTGTGTATTACGGTTCGATGTTGCGCCGGTTGACCTTGGCCATCGGCAAGGGAATCAACTTGCCCATCGGCTCGCGCCGTTCCTGACGGACCGGTCGCAGGCCCACCACGATCTTGCGCGCCACCAATAAATAGAAGCCGCCACCCGACAGTTGCCAGTCACCGGCCTTGCGCTCCCAGCCGGCCAGGCGGGTCTGCCACGCCGGTGACGCGAGGGGCGGACGATAGCACCCGAAGCGGCGTTTCTCCAGCGCGAAGCCCAGCAGGTTCAGCCAGTCCGCGACTCGTGACGGTGAAATGCAGCGCGCCTTGCGCAGCGCATCCTGGGCAAACACATGCCGCAGGCCCCAACTGCTCCAGGGGTTGATGCCGATGATCAGCAGATGCCCACCGGGGCGTACGCTGCTCGCCGCCTCGCGAAGCAGGCCGTGGGGCGACAGGCAGAAATCCAGGCCATGCTGCAGCACCACCACATCGGCGGCATGCTCGCTCAGCGGCCAGGCCTGTTCCTCGCAGACAATCTCGACCCCCGGCAACGGCGCGCCAAGGCGCACATTGCGCTGTACCTGCGGCGCTGACGGCGGCGTCTGGGCCGAAGGGCCGTAATGCACCAGATAGCCACCAAAGAACCGCCCGAGTTCGTCTTCGAGCATGCGCCGTTCTTCGTCCAGCAGGAATTGCCCGATCGGGCCTTCCAGCCACTCGCGGGCCGCGCTGATCAACGCCAGCCAGTCAGGATCGGCCTGTGCGAACGCTTTATCAGTCATTGCATTCTCCAACGCGCCAGGAAGTTCTAAGATGCGCCAATGTTTTCCGCTTGGCGAATCCGACGATGATACAGATCACAGCCCTGCCCGCCTTCACCGACAACTACATCTGGTTGTTACAAGACCACGGCAGCAAACGCTGCGCGGTGGTCGACCCGGGCGATGCCGCCCCGGTACAAGCCTGGCTCGACGCCAATCCGGGTTGGGTACTGAGTGATATTCTGATCACTCACCACCATCATGACCACGTCGGCGGCGTCGAACTGCTGAAGAAAGCGACCAACGCGAAAGTCTATGGTCCGGCCAGCGAAAAGATCCCGGCGCGCGACGTCGCGCTCAAGGACAACGACAAGGTCAGCGTGCTCGGCTGGGACTTCGACGTCTTTGCGGTCCCGGGCCACACCCTGGGGCATATAGCCTATTACCATCACGGGCTGCTGTTCTGCGGCGACACCCTGTTTGCCGCTGGCTGCGGGCGCTTGTTCGAAGGCACGCCACAACAAATGCATCGCTCGCTGACCCGCCTTGCGGCGTTGCCCGAAGACACGCTGGTCTACTGCACCCACGAATACACCCTGAGCAATCTGAAGTTCGCGGCAGCCGTCGAACCGAACAATCCGCACACCGCCGAACGCCTGGCAAAAGTCAGCCGCCAACGGGAGTCCGGGATCATGACGCTGCCGTCGACACTGGCGCTGGAAAAGCTGACAAACCCGTTTTTGCGCGCCGGCGAAACATCCGTTAAAGAAAAAGCGGACGAACGGACCGGCACCGATAACTCGGCGCCCGATATGGTTTTTGCTGCGCTTCGGGCTTGGAAAGATACGTTCTAAAGGGCTTTCAAAAGGTTGCAACAATTCTGAAAGGTTGACCGCGCAGGGTGCGCTTTCTAGAATCGCCCGACATTTTTGCCCGGAACTAACTTCCAGCCAATGTCGTCACCTATTCGTAAAGCCATCAGTTCAGACGCATTGACCCGCTTGGCTCAAGCCATCGCGGTGGCTGTGTCCGCCACCCTGGCGGGCTGTTCCAGCCATGCGCCGCAGACCGATGCGGCGCACACGCCGAACATCGCCGCGCGCGCCAAGCAGAAGCCGATCTGGCTCAGCGAAAAACCCAGCCCGCAGATTCCTCAGGACGTCTGGGAGCGTATGCGCCAGGGCTTCCAGTTGCAGGATGGACTGGGTGTCAACCCGCGCATCGAACAGCAACGCCTGTGGTTCGCCAGCAATCCATCTTTCCTCGAAAACGCCGGCGAGCGTGGCAGCCTCTACATTCACTACATCGTCGAACGCCTCGAAGAGCGCAACATGCCGCTGGAACTGGCCTTGCTGCCAGTGATTGAAAGTGCCTACAACCCGATGGCCTATTCCCGGGCCGACGCGGTGGGTCTTTGGCAATTCATCCCGTCCACCGGGCGCTACTTCAACCTGCGTCAAACCCGTTTCTATGATGGCCGTCGCGATATCACCGCGTCGACCACCGCCGCGCTGGACTACCTGACGCGACTGCACGACATGTTCAACGGCGACTGGATGCTGGCCCTGGCGGCCTACAACGCCGGCGAAGGCACCGTCAGCCGGGCCATCGAGCGCAACGAACGCCTTGGCCTGCCGACCGACTACTGGAACCTGCCGCTGCCCTCCGAAACCCAGGCCTACGTGCCGAAGTTGCTCGCGCTGTCGCAAGTGGTGATGGCGCCGGAAGCCTACGGCGTGAACCTCAACCCGATCGCCAACGAACCTTACTTCAAGGTCGTCGAAATCAACCAGCGCATGGACCTGTCCAAGGTCGCTGAAGTGGCCAACATCGACGAAGACGAACTGTTCCAGCTCAACCCGGCCTTCAAGCAGCGCACCACCATCGACGGTCCGCAACACCTGCTGGTGCCGACTTCCAAGGCGCAGCTGCTGACCAGCAGCCTGCAGACCATGCGCCCTGAAGAGTTGATCAGCAAGAAGTCGCTCAAGCCGGTCTTCGAAGGCGCAAGCGACACCCAGGTCGCCAGCGCCAAGCGTTCCTACCGGGTCAAGCGCGGTGACAACCTGGGCTCCATCGCCAAGGCCAACAACGTTGACGTGAAGGACCTGCAACGTTGGAACAAGCTCTCCGGCAAGAACCTCAAGCCCGGCCAGACCCTGGTCATGCAGGACAACAGCAAACGCAGCTCCGGGCGCGTCAACACCGTGATCGCAGCGAACAGCAAAAAGCAGCAGCAGACCAGGTACAAGGTCCAGCAAGGCGACTCGCTGTACATCGTGGCCAAGCGCTTCAATATCGAGATGCAGCACCTCAAGCGCTGGAACCCGCGCGTCGGTCAGGCGCTCAAGCCTGGCCAGATGCTCACCGTGGCCAATCCGCACTAACCTGCAGGAGCCGGCTTGCCGGCGATGCGATCAAACTGATGGATCGCATCGTTTTGATCGCCGGCAAGCCAGCTCCTACAAAAAACCAGCCCCTTCCCGGCCCCGTCTTTTTCCTGTCCATACAAGCTGTTACTGTACGGTCCACAAAGCCCAAGCCGCCTGGATCGGATCCTCTATTTGAAGCGTCCCCTGCCCCTGCTCCTGATCAGCCTGGCCTTGAGCTCCACCGCAAGCGCGACGATCAGCGAAAGCCATGGTTATGCGCAGTTCGGCACGCTCAAGTACCCGGCCCGATTTACCCACTTCGACTGGGTCAACCCGCAAGCGCCCAAGGGCGGTACGTTGCGGGTCATGGCGTTTGGCACCTTCGATACGCTCAACCCGTACACCTTCAAGGGCACCAGCCCGGTCACCACACCGAACTTCCTGCAATACGGCATCAACGAGCTCAACGAACCGCTGATGGTCGGCACCGGGCAGTACGCGCCTTCGGGTGACGAGCCCGCGTCCAGCTATGGCCTGATTGCCCAGTCGGTGGAGTACAACGAGAACCGCAGCTGGGTGGTGTTCAACCTGCGTCCCGAAGCGCGCTTCCATGACGGCACGCCAATCACCGCCTACGACGTCGCGTTCTCCTACCGCACGCTGCTCAAGGAAGGCCATCCGCTGTACCGCACCAGCCTTCAGGAAGTGCTGCGGGTCGACATCCTCAACCCCCGGCGCATCCGTTTCGTGTTCAAGCGCGCCGGCAATCCGCTGCTGATCCTGCGCCTGGGCGAAATGCCGGTGCTGCCACAACACTACTGGAAAGGTCGCGACTTCAAGGCCACCACTTTCGAACCGCCGCTGGGCAGCGGGCCGTATCGCATCACATCGGTCACGCCGGGGCGGCAGATCGTCTTCGAACGGGTCAAGGACTACTGGGGCAAGGACCTGCCGGTCAATCGCGGCAAGTACAACTTCGACCGCATGGAAGTCGAGTTCTACCGTGACGCCGACGTGGCGTTCGAGGCGTTCAAGGCCGATGAATTCGACATCTACATCGAGCATCAGGCGAAGAACTGGGCCAGCGGCTACAACTTCCCCGCGATACGCCGCGGTGACGTGATCAAGGCGCAGATCCCCCACCAGATCCCGACCCAGACCCAGGGCCTGTTCATGAACAGCCGCCGGCCGACGTTCACGGATGCCAAAGTCCGTGAAGCGCTGGGGCTGATGTTCAACTTCGAATGGACCAACCGCACACTGTTCAGTGGCGCCTACCAGCGAGCCATGAGCTACTACCCCAACAGCGAGTTCTCGGCGGGCGGATTACCGGTCGGGCACGAATGGCTGTTGCTCAAGCCCTATCGTGAACAGCTGCCGGCCAGGCTCTTTACCGAACCGTTCAGCCTGCCGCAGACCGATGGCCGCGGCATCCCCCGGGAGACCTTGCGCAAAGCCCTCGGCCTGCTCGCCGAAGCCGGCTGGAAGCTCAATGGCCAGCGCCTGCAAAACGCCGCCGGGCAACCCCTGCGCCTGGAACTGCTGCTGGTCAACCCGAACCTTGAACGCATCCTCCAGCCTTATGTCGAGAACCTCGCCAGCATCGGCATCGATGCGCGGCTGCGCACGGTCGATCGCGCGCAATACAAGCAGCGCCTCGACCAGTTCGATTTCGACATGATTCTGATGACCCTCAACCAGACCCTCAGCCCGGGCCTGGAACAGTGGCAGTACTTTCATTCCAGCCAGGCCGGGGTCAAGGGCAGCAAGAACTACGCCGGCATCACCAACCCGGTGGTCGATCACTTGCTCGAACAGTTGCTGGCCGCACAAAACCGCGATGAACAGGTCGCCGCCGGCAAGGCCCTCGACCGGGTGCTGCTGTGGCAGCACTACATCGTGCCCAACTGGTACCTCAATTATCACCGCCTGGCGTACCGCAACCGGCTCGCCTTCGTCACCACGCCGCCCTACACCCTGGGCCTGAACGCGTGGTGGCTGAAATCTTCGGAGAAAGATCAATGACCCCCATCCGCACCCTGCTCCTGCAGGCCGGCGGCCTGCTGTTCGCCGGGCTGGCCTGCGCCGCCCCGCAGCACGCCGTGACCCTGTACAACGAGCCGCCGAAATACCCGGCCGACTTCAAACACTTCGACTACGTCAATCCGGACGCGCCCAAGGGCGGGATTTTCCGCCAGGCCGGTTTCGGCGGCTTCGACAGCCTCAACCCCTTCATCAGCAAGGGCGTGCCGGCGGACGATATCGGCATGATCTACGACACGCTGGCCAAGCAAGGCCTGGACGAACCCTTCACCGAGTACGGCCTGATCGCCCGCCTGATCGAAAAAGCCCCGGACAACGCCTGGGTGCGTTTCTACCTGCGGCCCGAAGCGCGTTTCCACGACGGTCACCCGGTCCGTGCCGAAGACGTGGTATTCAGCTTCCAGATGCTGACCAAGGACGGCGCGCCGATGTACCGCGGCTACTACAACGACGTCGCGGAAGTGGTCGCCGAAGACCCGCTCACCGTACTGTTCAGGTTCAAGCACTCCAATAATCGCGAACTGCCGCTGATCCTCGGCCAGTTGCCGGTGCTGCCCAAGCACTGGTGGGCCGACCGCGACTTCAACAAGGGCAACCTGGAGATCCCGCTGGGCAGCGGCCCCTACAAGGTCGGCGAAGTGAAGGCCGGGCGCTCGGTGCGCTATGAGAGGGTCAAGGATTACTGGGGCAAGGACCTGCCGGTCAATCGGGGTTTCTACAACTTCGACGTGATGACCACCGATTACTACCGCGACAACACCGTGGCCCTGGAAGCGCTCAAGGCCGGGCAGTTCGACTACTGGCTGGAGATGACCGCGAAAAACTGGGCCAACGCCTACAACATTCCGGCGGTCACCGAAGGCCGGCTGGTCAAGGAACAGATTGCCAACGGCAATCCGACCGGCATGCAAGGATTCGTGTTCAACATGCGCCGCCCGGTGTTCCAGGATGTGCGCGTGCGCGAGGCCCTGTCGCTGTTGCTGGACTTCGAATGGACCAACAAGCAACTGTTCAACGGCGCCTACGCGCGCACCCGCAGTTACTTCGAGAACTCGGAAATGGCCGCTACCGGCCTGCCCGATGCCGATCAGGTGGCGATCCTCGAGCCGTTTCGCGGCAAGCTGCCGCCGCAGGTGTTCAGCGAAGCGTTCCAGAACCCGAGCACCGACGGCAGCGGCATGATCCGCGCCCAACAGCGTGAAGCCTATCAACTGCTGCTGGAGGCCGGCTGGCGCATCGTCGATGACAAGATGGTCGATGCCACCGGCAAACCGGTGGTCATCGAGTTCCTGTTGGCGCAGACCGAATTCGAACGGGTGCTGCTGCCGTTCAAGCGCAACCTGAGCGACCTGGGCATCGACCTGGTGATTCGCCGGGTCGATGTCTCGCAATACATCAACCGCGTGCGCTCCCGGGACTTCGACATGATCGTCGGCAGCTTTCCGCAGTCCAACTCGCCGGGCAACGAACAGCGCGAGTTCTGGATGTCGGCGGCCGCCGACAAACCCGGCAGCCGCAACTCCATGGGCCTGAAAGATCCGGTGGTCGATCAACTGGTCGAGCAACTGATCAACGCCGATTCGCGCAAGAGCCTGGTGGCCCATGCCCGTGCGCTGGACCGCGCTCTGCAATGGGGCTATTACGTAATACCCAACTGGCACATCAAGACCTGGCGCGTGGCGTACTGGAACCACATCGGCCATCCAAAGGTCTCGCCCAAATACGACATCGGCACGGCCACCTGGTGGGTCAAGCCCGATATCAAGCCGGCAATAGAAGTCGAAACCACACTGCAGGCCGATCCTGCGGGCACGGAGTAATCAGATGCTGGCGTACATTTTTCGGCGACTGCTGCTGATCATTCCGACCCTGTTCGGCATCTTGCTGATCAACTTCGTGATCATCCAGGCGGCTCCGGGTGGGCCGGTGGAGCAGATGATCGCCAAGCTCGAAGGCTTCGAAGGCGCCACCAGCCGCATCGCCGGCGGCGGTGCCGAAGTCTCGGTGGCAGGCTCGGCCTATCGCGGCGCCCAGGGCCTGGACCCGGCGCTGATCAAGGAAATCGAGCACATGTACGGCTTCGACAAATCGGCGCCGGAACGCTTGTGGATCATGGTCAAGAACTATGCGTCGCTGGATTTCGGCGACAGCTTCTTCCGCGACGCCAAGGTCATCGACCTGATCAAGGAAAAAATGCCGGTGTCGATCTCCCTCGGGCTGTGGAGCACGCTGATCATGTACCTGGTGTCGATCCCGCTGGGGATCGCCAAGGCCACGCGGCACGGCAGCCACTTCGACGTCTGGACCAGTTCGGCGATCATCGTCGGCTATGCGATCCCGGCGTTCCTGTTCGCCATCCTGCTGATCGTGGTGTTCGCCGGCGGCAGTTACCTGGACTGGTTCCCGTTGCGCGGGCTGACCTCGAACAACTTCGATGAACTGAGCATGGGCGGCAAGATCCTCGACTACTTCTGGCACCTGGCGCTGCCGGTGACCGCGCTGGTGATCGGCAACTTCGCGACCATGACCCTGCTGACCAAGAACAGCTTCCTCGACGAAATCAACAAACAGTACGTGATCACCGCCAGGGCCAAGGGCCTGACCAACCACCGCGTGCTGTACGGTCACGTGTTCCGCAACGCCATGCTGTTGGTGATCGCCGGCTTCCCCTCGGCCTTCATCGGCATCTTCTTCACCGGCTCGTTGCTGGTGGAGGTGATTTTCTCCCTCGACGGTCTCGGCCTGATGAGCTTCGAGGCGGCGATCAACCGTGATTACCCGGTGGTGTTCGGCACCCTGTTCATCTTCACCCTGCTCGGGCTGGTGGTGAAACTGATCGGCGACCTCACCTACACCTTTGTCGATCCGCGCATCGACTTCGAAAGCCGGGAGCATTGAGATGAACCTGTCCCCACTCAATCGCCGACGCTTCGAACTGTTCAAGGCCAACAAGCGTGGCTGGTGGTCGCTGTGGCTGTTCCTGATCCTGTTCGGCGCCAGCCTGGGCGCCGAGCTGATCGCCAACGACAAGCCGCTGGCGGTGCAGTACGACAACAACTGGTACTTCCCGGCGCTCAAGCGCTACCCGGAAACCACCTTCGGCGGTGAATTTCCGCTGGAGGCCAACTACAAGAGTCCGTACATCCGCGAACTGCTCAAGGCCAAGGACGCCTGGGTGCTGTGGGCGCCGATTCCCTACAGCTACCAGAGCATCAACTACGACCTGAAAGTCCCGGCCCCGGCCCCACCCTCGGCGGACAACCTGCTGGGCACCGACGATCAGGGCCGCGACGTGCTGGCCCGGGTGATCTACGGCTTCCGCATTTCGGTGCTGTTCGCCCTGACCCTGACCGTGCTCAGCTCGATCATCGGCGTGATCGCCGGGGCCTTGCAGGGTTTCTATGGCGGTTGGGTGGACCTGGCCGGGCAGCGCTTCCTGGAGATCTGGTCCGGGCTGCCGGTGCTGTACCTGCTGATCATCCTCGCCAGCTTCGTGCAGCCCAACTTCTGGTGGCTGCTGGGGATCATGCTGCTGTTCTCGTGGATGAGCCTGGTGGACGTGGTGCGCGCCGAGTTCCTGCGCGGGCGCAACCTGGAATACGTACGCGCCGCCCGCGCCCTGGGCATGCAGAACGGTGCGATCATGTTTCGCCACATCCTGCCCAACGCGATGGTCTCGACCATGACCTTCATGCCGTTCATCCTCACGGGCGCCATCGGCACCCTGACCGCCCTGGACTTCCTCGGCTTCGGCCTGCCGGCGGGCAGCCCTTCGCTGGGTGAACTGGTGGCCCAGGGCAAATCCAACCTGCAGGCGCCATGGCTGGGCATCAGCGCCTTTGCCGTGCTGGCCTTGATGTTGAGTCTGCTGGTGTTCATCGGCGAGTCCGCTCGCGATGCCTTCGACCCGAGGAAGTGAAATGAATCATGACAATCTGATCGAAG
Source organism: Pseudomonas sp. PB101 (assembly GCF_009764265.1). Classification (GTDB taxonomy): domain Bacteria; phylum Pseudomonadota; class Gammaproteobacteria; order Pseudomonadales; family Pseudomonadaceae; genus Aquipseudomonas. Next base: position 43,862 of record NZ_RWIR01000075.1, on the reverse strand, counting down.
TGCGCGACCTGTCCGTCGAGTTTGTCGTCGGCAATCGCTGCCAGCGGGCGGTCGAAGGCGTCAGCTTCGACATCAAGCGCGGCGAAACCCTGGCGCTGGTCGGTGAAAGTGGCTCTGGCAAATCGGTGACCGCGCATTCGATCCTGCGCCTGCTGCCCTACCCGCTCGCCCGGCATCCGTCCGGGACCATTTCGTATTCCGGGCAGAACCTGCTGGACCTGAAAGAAAAAACCATCCGCCACATTCGCGGCAACCGCATCGCGATGATCTTCCAGGAGCCGATGACCTCGCTCAACCCCCTGCACTCGATCGAAAAACAGATCAACGAAGTGCTGGGCATTCACAAGGGCCTGACCGGCAAGGTTGCGACCAAACGCACCCTGGAGCTGCTGGAGATGGTCGGCATCCCCGAGCCGCACAAGCGCCTCAAGGCCCTGCCCCACGAATTGTCCGGCGGCCAACGGCAGCGGGTGATGATCGCCATGGCCCTGGCCAACGAGCCGGAACTGCTGATCGCCGACGAGCCGACCACCGCGCTGGACGTGACCGTTCAGCTGAAAATCCTCGAATTGCTCAAGGAACTGCAGGCTCGCCTGGGCATGGCGTTGCTGTTGATCAGCCACGATTTGAACCTTGTGCGAAGAATTGCGCATCGCGTATGTGTCATGCAGCGAGGTTGCATCGTCGAACAGGCATCGTGCGAAGAACTGTTCCGCGCGCCGCAGCATCCGTACACTCGGGAACTGCTGGCAGCGGAGCCCGGCGGCAAGCCTGCAAGCAACGTGATCGGCCCGCCATTGCTGGCGGTCGAGGACCTGAAAGTCTGGTTTCCGATCAAGAAAGGCCTGCTCAAGCGCACGGTGGATTACGTCAAGGCGGTGGACGGCATCAACTTCAGCCTGCCCCAGGGCCAGACCCTGGGGATCGTGGGTGAAAGCGGTTCCGGCAAATCCACGCTGGGGCTGGCCATTTTGCGGCTGATCGGCAGCAAAGGCGCGATCCGCTTCGAAGGCAAGCAGCTGGACTGCCTGACGCAGAACGAGGTACGCCCGCTGCGGCGGGAGATGCAAGTGGTGTTTCAGGACCCGTTTGGCAGCCTGAGCCCGCGGATGTGCGTGAGCCAGATCGTTGGCGAAGGCCTGCGGATCCACAAGATGGGCACCGAGGCGGAACAGGAACAAGCGATCATTGCAGCACTGAAGGAGGTAGGCCTGGATCCGGAAACCCGGCACCGCTACCCCCACGAATTTTCCGGAGGGCAACGGCAGAGAATCGCCATTGCCCGGGCATTGGTGTTAAAACCGGCGTTGATTTTGCTGGACGAGCCGACTTCGGCCCTCGACCGCACGGTACAACGCCAGGTAGTGGAGCTTTTGCGTTCACTGCAAAGCAAGTACAACCTGACGTATCTGTTTATCAGCCATGACCTGGCTGTGGTGAAAGCGCTGAGCCACCAGTTGATGGTGGTCAAGCATGGCCAAGTGGTCGAACAGGGAGACGCGCAAAGCATTTTTGCCGCCCCCCAACATCCGTATACACAGCAGTTGCTGGAAGCCGCTTTTCTGGCTCCAGCCACTGCGCAATAACCTGAAAGAGGAGCAACACATGGGTTTTCTCGCCGGTAAGCGCGTACTGATCGTCGGTGTCGCCAGCAAGCTGTCCATCGCATCCGGCATCGCTGCCGCCATGCATCGCGAGGGCGCTGAGCTTGCCTTCACTTATCAGAACGACAAACTGAAAGGTCGTGTCGAAGAATTCGCCCAAGGCTGGGGTTCGAACCCTGAGCTGTGCTTCCCGTGCGACGTGGCCAGCGATGAAGAAATCGCCAAGGTCTTCGAAGCACTGAGCAAGAAGTGGGACGGCCTGGACTGCATCGTGCACTCCGTCGGCTTCGCCCCGGGCGACCAACTGGACGGCGACTTCACCGAAGCCACCACCCGTGAAGGCTTCCGCATCGCCCACGACATCAGCGCCTACAGCTTCGTGGCCCTGGCCAAGGCCGGCCGCGAAATGATGAAAGGCCGCAACGGCAGCCTGCTGACCCTGTCGTACCTGGGCGCCGAGCGCACCATGCCGAACTACAACGTGATGGGCATGGCCAAGGCTTCCCTGGAAGCCGGCGTACGCTACCTGGCCGGTTCCCTGGGCCCGGACGGCACTCGCGTGAACTGCGTATCGGCCGGCCCGATCCGCACCCTCGCCGCTTCCGGCATCAAGAACTTCCGCAAGATGCTGGCCGCCAACGAAGCGCAAACCCCGCTGCGTCGCAACGTCACCATCGACGAAGTCGGCAACGCCGGCGCCTTCCTGTGCTCGGACCTGGCGTCCGGCATCAGCGGTGAAATCATGTACGTGGACGGTGGCTTCAACACCACGGCCATGGGCAGCATCGAAGAGTAATCTTCGACCAGCCAAAAAAACCCGCCTGTTCCGGCGGGTTTTTTTATGCCCGAGATTTCACGGACAAACATCACCCTTTGTGGGAGCGAGCTTGCTCGCGATAGCGGTCTGTCAGTCGACATCAATTGTGAATGTCAGTCCGTTATCGCGAGCAAGCTCGCTCCCACAGGGGTTATGTTCAGTCAGCTATCGGCGTCAGGCATTGCGCAAACAACTGCTGAATCGGCTGATTTCGCTGGCTATAGCGCTGCAGCAAGACAATCTCCCGATAGAACGTCAACTCGCCCAAGTGGATGATTCGTACCTTGGCCCCGTGTTCAAGCCATAACCCGGCTTCGGGCAGCAATGACACCCCCAACCCACACTCGACCATTTTCACAATAGCCTCCAGCTCATCCAGCTCCAGCGCCACCTGCACCTCGATCTTCTGTTCACGCAGAAACCGCGTCACCAGCCGCCCGCCAAACGAATTGCGGTCGTAGCGCACATGAGGATGCTCGGCGAGCAGTTGCAATGGATCATCGCCTTCGAGGTCCGCCGGCACGATCAGCACAAAGGGTTCCCGGCGAATCACCTGCGCGAACAGTTCCTTGGGCAACTCGAACGGCGGCTTGATCAGGATCGCCAGGTCCACTTCGCCCGTGTCCACCTGGCTCAGCAGGTTCAGCGACACACCGGGCACCAGCTTGGGCTCAAGCAAAGGTGCCTGTTGCCGCAAGCGCAGCAGCGCCTGCGGCAGCAGCCCGGTCTGCGCCGTCGCCACCGCACCGATTTTCAGTTCGCCGCGGTACTCGCTGACATCGTCACTGACCGCCATGCGGCTGAAGATTTCGAGCATTTCCCTGGCCATCGGCAACGCACGCTGCCCCGCCGCATTGAGCAGCGCCTGGCGGCCGGTGCGATCGAACAGACGGATGCCCAGGGCCTGTTCCAGGTTGCGAATCTGCGCGCTGACTGCCGATTGCGTCAGGCCGATGTGCATGCCCGCGGCGGCGAAGGTGCCATGGCGTGCCACCGCGATAAAGGTTTTCAGTTCTCGTAACATGGCGGCCTCGATTGATCGAAATAATTTGAGCTCGCTGCAAAAATTATCGTCTTTCAATCAAAAAGCACAGGGCTAAACTCAACCCACACCCACCAGCGAGGTTCGCCCGATGCAACTGTCCCCTTTTCACCTGGCCATACCGGTCTACGACTTGCCTGCCGCCCGGCACTTTTACGGCGCGGTGTTTGGCCTGGAAGAAGGTCGCTCAAGCGATCACTGGGTGGACTTCAATTTTTTCGGCCATCAACTGGTGATCCACCTCGCACCGAAAAACCTGGCGCAGGAAGCCGCGCACACCAATGCCGTGGATGGCCACGATGTGCCGGTGCCGCATTTTGGCGTGGTGCTCGGGATGGACGAGTGGGAGGCGCTGGCCGAGCGGCTGAAATCGCTGGGAACTCGCTTCGTGATCGAGCCGGGGATTCGTTTTCAGGGGCTGGTGGGTGAACAGGCGACGATGTTCCTGTTTGATCCTTGCGGCAATGCGCTGGAGTTCAAGGCGTTCAAGGATATCGGGCAGTTGTTTGCCAAATAGGTGGTGCCTGTTAGGACGCCATCGCGAGCAAGCTCGCTCCCACAGGTTTTGTGAGCACCACAATTCTACTGTGGGAGCGAGCTTGCTCGCGATGAGGCCCGCCTATTCACCACTGTTCTAACGGTTCATCACACTCTCGGCATCACCCAGCAGTTCCTCGATCGAGCCGTGAATGACGGGATCATATTCGACCTGGGTGACGCTGAAGCTAATGTCATAACTGCGCTGCGCCATAGCGTTGCGCTCATCGAGTATCTCATTGAGCCGAGCCTTGATTGCCGCAATCTCCACGCTGCTGGATCCGGTCAGCAGCGCCACGAAGCGGTCGCCTTCGAGCCGGCCGACCACATCGTTTTCACGAAAAGCGATACGCAGCACGTCGGCGAAGGTCTTGAGTGCATCGTCAGCCTTGGCCCGGCCGTACAGATAGCTGATGCGTTTGAACTCATCGAGGGTGAAGTACAGCAGCGTCGCCGGCGTCTGCAGCTCCTGGCAAGCGTCCAGTCCGAGGCGGGCCAGCGCGGTGAAGCCATGGCGATTGGACAGCAGCGTCAGCTCATCCATGCTTGCCATTTGCACGCCGGCCAGCTCTCGCTCGGCCAGGCGCGCCATTTCACGCAGCCGCTCCCGTTCTTGCTGTGGCGTGAGCAAGGGGCTTGTGGAGCGGCCCGATTTGCCCGTTTTGCCTGAGATCAACATTGTTGACTCCTTTTGACGGGTATGCACTTTAGAGTCGCCCATACCCGCATTGACTCCCCGCAAGCGTGCCGTTGGTCAGCTACCCGTCACCGGGCACGGCCCTCCTGCATCGGCCCAGCGTTTGAACTGGGTGACGAAGACATCGTGCGGCACCGGTACCGGTGCGCGATTACCCCCAGGATTCCAGCCCCACAGCACCAACTTGTCCTCGCTGACGTGTTTGATCAGCGCGGCGAAATCCCGATCGCCGTTGCTCGCGCGATCCTTGATCATCGCGCACAACCGGTCGGCCGGCAGGCCGATCCAGGCCATCCGCTGGGCTGCCGGCGGCAGGCTCCAGTGTGGCGCTCCGGGCGGCGCGTGGGGACCGTAGCTGGCGGGCGGGTTGCCTTGCGCATGGCACGTCGCACAGGGCAAGCCGGCCGAGCCCTTGCCGTCCATGCCGCGCACGACATTCATCGCGTGGGGCACGCCGGCATCGAATTGGAGCGGCGCATCCCCGGGGATGTGGCAGTTCTGGCAACGCGGGCTCTGGAAGACTTTCTGCACGGTGTCGAACGCCTGCAAGGCCTCGCGGTCATCGGCGAACACGTGCGATGCATAGGCGAAGAGACAGACCAGGACCACCGTCCCGAGCAACCAATGATGGCGTTTCATCTCACACCCCCGACAGCTGCAACGGCAGCTCGCGCAGACGCTGTCCGGTCAGGGCGAACACTGCGTTGGCCACCGCCGGCGCCGTCGGTGGCACGCCGGTTTCGCCGATGCCGCCGGGCTTGTCGCTGCTGGGCACGATATGCACTTCGACCACCGGCATTTCGTTGAGCCGCAGCACCTGATAGTCGTGGTAGTTGGACTGCACCACTTGCCCGTCCTTGATCGTCAACTTGCTGTGCAAGGCAAAGCCCAGGCCGAAGGTGATGCACGACTCCATCTGCGCGGCGATGCTCTTCGGGTTGACCGCGATGCCGCAGTCCACCGCACACACCACCCGATGCACGCGGATGGCGAGGTTTTCCTGGGACACCTCGGCCACCTGGGCCACGTAACTGCCGAACGATTCATGCACCGCCACCCCCAGCGCATGGCCATCGGGCAGCGGTGCCTTCCAGTCGGCCTTCTCTACCGCAAGGTTGAGCACGCCGAGGTGACGCGGATGCTCCTTGAGCAAGGCGCGCCGATATTCCACCGGATCCTTGCCCGCCGCCGTGGCCAGTTCATCGATCAGCGACTCCATGACAAACGCGGTGTGGGTGTGCCCTACCGAACGCAACCACAGCACGCTGATCCCGGTTTTCGGGGAGTGCAGTTCAATCTGGTGATCGGCCAGGGCGCCGATGTAGGGGCTGTCGGCCACGCCTTCGACGGAAGTCTTGTCGATCCCGTCCTTGACCATGCTCGCTTCAAGCGAGGTCCCGGCCATGATCGACTGCCCGACCAGCACATGCTTCCAGGCCAGTGGCAGGCCGTCAGCGCCCAGCCCGATGCGCGCATGGTGCAGGAACGCCGAGCGGTAATAGCCGCCACGAATGTCATCCTCCCGCGCCCACACGGTTTTCACCGGTGCACCGGCGGCCTTGGCGACGTACACCGCTTCGCTGACGAAGTCCGAGGTCGGGTTGGCCCGGCGCCCGAAACCGCCGCCGAGAAACTCGGTATGGATCTGCACCTGTTCGGGTTTGAGCCCGGTGATTTTCCCGGCGATCATCTGGTCCAGGGTCTGGAACTGGGTGCCGGTCCAGATTTCGCATTTGTCCTGGGTGATGCTCACGGTGCAGTTCAGCGGTTCCATCGGCGCGTGGGCCAGGTAAGGCACGCTGTATTCAACGTCGATGGTCTTGGCCGCTTTCGCCAGCGCAGCCTGGGTATCGCCCGCCTTGGCGACATTCAGGCCGGGCGTGGTGGCCAGTTTGCGGAAGTTTTCCAGCAGTGCCCGGCTGTTGAGCCCGGCGTTCGGCCCCGGATCCCAGTCGATTTTCAGCGCATCGCGCCCCAGCTTCGCCGCCCAGTAATGATCGGCAATCACCGCGATGCCCGTCGGCACCTGCACCACTTTGTGCACGCCCGGAATTGCCAGCGCCTCGGCGCCTTCGAAGGATTTGACGCTGCCACCGAACGTTGGCGAACGGGCAACCATCGCCGTCATCAGCCCATCGAACTGCACGTCCATGCCGAACTTCGCCCGGCCGGTGATTTTCTCCGGAGTGTCCAGACGCTGGGTGGGTTTGCCGATCAGCCGCCAGTCTTTCGCCTCCTTGAGCTTGATCGAGGCAGGGTCCGGCCGTGGCAACTGCCCGGCGGCGTCGGCCAATTCGCCATAGGTGGCGCGATGCTCACCGGCGATCACCACGCCCGACTCGGTGCGGATCTCGGACGGCGCGACATTGAAGCGCTTGGCGGCCGCGTCGATCAGCATCAAGCGCGCGGCGGCGCCGGCCTGGCGATAGCGGTCGAATTCCATCCAGGTCGAGGTCGAGCCGCCGGTGATCTGCATCCCGCCAAAGCCAGGCAGGCCATAATCGGCGGCGGATGCCGGGGAATGCTCGACGCGGATTTTCGACCAGTCGGCATCGAGCTCTTCGGCAATCAGCATGGTCAGGCCGGTCCAGATGCCCTGGCCCATCTCCGAGTGCCCCAGCAACACGGTGACGCTGTTGTCATTGCCGATGCGCAGGAAGGCGTTTGGCGCAAACACGTTGCCCTGGTTCTCCGCACCCATGGCGAACCGGTGAGCGCCGGGCATGGCAAACGCCACCACCAGACCGCCGCCCAGCAACGCACTGCCCTTGAGGAAACCACGACGCGATAATGCATTGATCCTGTTCATGGCCGCCTCAACCCAGCTCGGCGGCGCGCTTGACCGCCGCGCGGATCCGCGGGTAAGTGCCGCAGCGGCAGATGTTGCCGGACAGCGCCTGATCGATGTCGCTGTCAGTCGGCTGCGGAATTTTCGCCAGCAACGCCGCGGCCGACATGATCTGCCCGGACTGGCAGTAACCGCACTGGACCACGTCGAGCTCCGCCCAGGCCTGTTGCACCGGGTGCGAGCCGTCCGTCGACAGGCCTTCGATGGTGAGAATCTTCTGTCCATGGGCGACGGCGGTCGCCGGTGTGATGCAGGAACGCAGCGGCGCGCCGTCGACGTGGACGGTGCAGGCCCCGCATTGGGCCATGCCACAGCCGAACTTGGTGCCGGTAAGGTGGGCGACGTCGCGCAAGACCCAGAGCAGCGGCATGTCGGCGGGGACATCCAGCTCCTGATCCTGGCCATTGATGTTCAGGGTCAGCATGGCGCAATTCCTCAGACTCACGGTGATCTGAAGGGGCGTCGCTGCGGCCTTGTCCAACCTGCGCGCGCCTCGGGTTATCCCTTCAGCTAAGCGCAGATTTACCGCCAGGCCGTGGTGCATCGACCACCGGTCATGCAAAGGCCGCCTCGATGGGCGGCCATGGAAGCGCTCGCTAGAGCCTCGGCCCCAACAAAATGCCGGTGTAGCGCCCGACAAACAGCGCAAACGCGCCACACCACAACAGCGCCGACAGCGCCAGGCCATAGCCGAAGAACGGCACCAGCCACACGCGACACGCCCCCGCCAGCATCACCAGGGCAAAACCCGCAACGATCGCCTTCGACGGCTGCAACAGGCGCCCGGTATGCCCCAGGCCGACCCGCGCGATCATCGCCAGAATCAACCCGCCGATACCGCCGACGGCCAGCGCATGGGTGGCCAGGCTTTGTTGCGGCAACCAACCCAGGTGCCAGAGCGCCATGGCCAGCGCCGCCACCGCGAGCCAGGCGTAGGCCAGGTACAGCGACCACAGCAGCGGCACGCGCCACAGGCCAGGGTCATGCCAACGCCACAGGCGCAGCAGATGCAAACCGCTGATCAACGCAAACAATAGCGCCAGCGATATGCGCGGAACGTCGTTCAAGCCGGCGGCAAAGGACACCGCCGCGAGCATGGCGCTGACCAGCAGCACCTTGCCCGGCAACGGGTGCGCCGCAGGCGTTGGCGGACGGTTCAAGCCGCGCTGGATAAAGAACGGGATCACCCGCCCGCCGATCACGCTCATCAGCGCGCCCACCAGCCACAAGGCGCTCAGCACGCCATGCCGCTGCAGATTGCCGTCATCAACGGCCAAGCCCAGCAACGTCAATGCCTGACATCCGGCCAACAGCGCCACCATCAACAGAATCGGATAATTCTCGCGCTTGCCCGCAGCCAGCAGATCGCGCCCCAGCACCCACGCCAGCAGCGGCAGAAACGGAGCCTGCAAGGCCAGTAGCAAGAGCGCGGGCAGCGGCAGGCACCAGGCCAGCCGCGCCAGCAGCCACACCAGCATCAGGCCGATCAGCGGCCAGCCCTTGAGCGCCGGCCGGCCGGTCCAGTTGGGCACCGCCGTCAGCAGGAACCCGGCGATGATGGCCGAGGCAAAGCCGAAGGGCATTTCATGTCGATGCCAGGCCAGCATGCCGCCCAGCGGTTGCGCACCGGGTAAACGGCCATACAGCCACACGGCCCAGATTGCCACGGCGAGGCTGGCGAACCCGGCCCCGGCGAGAAAGAACGGGCGAAAGCCCAGGCTGAAGAGCGGCGCAACGGCAAGCCGGCGCATCAAGCCACCACCCGGACCGGGCCTCGGCTCAGGCGGTACTGGGAAAGCAGGCGCATGACATAGCCGATTTTCAACAGGGTCGGGCCGATAATCGTCATGGCGTGCAGGCTCACCAGCACGACGATCGACAGATGTCCGTCGTAGAGATAGGCCCCGTAGATGCCGGCCAGCAGCATCGCCAGACCCGCGCCGAGCACGTGGCTGGACAGTTGAAGGACGTTGCGGGGGTTGCTGAAGAAGTTGAACATGGTGGCGTACTCCTGATGGCGTTCAGTTGTACGTTGCCTGCTTCATGTTTCGTGCCAGAAAATACTCCCTTGTAAATCAATGACCTCAAGAAATAAGAGTCTATTTGACTCGAGCACAAAATAGTCTTTATGACTCTATATGGAGTCATTAAGACTGCACACCCAATCAAAGCCCGCTCGGGCCTGATAAAAGCAAACCAATATCATTTGCACAGTCATAGGCCTTTTGTTTTAATCGCGATCAATTCTTATTTACGCGGGTGAACGGATCACCCATGGACATGTACTCACGATGACGGCTGCCGACTCCTCCAGCGTCCAGAACCTCTATGCCAGCCACCACCACTGGCTGCACGAGTTGCTGCGCCGACGCTTGAACAATGCGTTCGATGCCGCCGACCTGGCCCATGACACCTTCATCCGGGTGCTCAAGCGGCCTCAGGTGTTTGACGGGGAAACCCACGAACGCTCTTATCTGGCGACCATCGCCCGTGGCCTGTGCATTGACCACTGGCGTCGTCGACAGCTGGAACAGGCGTGGCTCGAGACCCTGGCCGCACAGCCCCAGGCCGTCCAGCCCTCGCCGGAGCAGCGGGCGATCATTGTCGAAACCCTGTACGAAGTGGATGCCATGCTGCAGCGCCTGCCCCAGCGGGTGCGTGAGGCGTTCATCCTGGCGCAGGTGCATGGGCTGCCCTACCGCAACATTGCCGAGGAAATCGGCGTGAGCGAGCGCATGGTGAAAAAGTACCTGGCCCAGGCCCTGATGCATTGCGCAATGCTCGAAGCCGAACTCGACGGCCTGCTGATTCAATGACCCGCGCCGCCACGAACGCCATCAGCCATGCCAGCCTCGAACAGGCGGCCAGCTGGTACGTGCAGCTCAACGATCAACAGGTCGGCGAGCAGGAGCGCGAGCATTGGCAAGCCTGGCTGGCGCAAAGCGGCGAACATCAGGCTGCATGGCACTACGTCGAGCGCGTGAGCCAGCGCTTTGCCGCGCTACAGGACAATCATCAACAGGCGGCCGGCCACGTGTTACGCAACAGCGGTCGCGCTTCCATCAGCCGCCGCCAGTCGGTCAAGAGCCTGCTGATCCTGGTGGCGGGCGGCGGGCTCGGCTGGAGCGCATGGCGGCAAAGCGCCCTGCCGCTGACCCTGTCCCGCTGGACCGCCGACCTCGCCACCGGCACCGGCGAAACCCGCGAAGCACGGCTCAGCGATGGCAGCCGGGTCTGGCTCAACGCCCTGAGTGCGCTGAATGTGCAGTTCGACAGCGTCCAACGGTTACTGCTGTTGCAGGCCGGAGAAGTGTTGATCGACACCGCCAAGGACACCAGTCGTCCGCTGCTGGTGCAAACCGCCGAGGGCCGGATGCGTGCGCTGGGCACGCGTTTCAGCGTGCGCCAGGAGGACCGGCAAACGTTGCTGAACGTCTACGAAGGCGCAGTCGAAGTCCGCACTCCCCAGGGTCAGGTGCAGGTGATCAAGGCCGGACAACAGCTGTGCTTTACGCAAAACCACCTGCCTGCAGCGACCGCTGCCTCGGCCGGCCGCGAAGCCTGGCACCGAGGCCTGTTGCTGGCGGACAACCTGCCATTGGGGCAGTTGCTCGAAGAGCTGAGCCGTTACCGTCCCGGGCACCTGGGATGTGACCCGGCAGTGGCCGGGCTGCCGGTCATGGGTTCGTTCCCGCTCAAGGACACCGACCAGGCCTTGCGCCTGCTCGAAGCGGCATTGCCGGTGCGGGTGCACAAGACGCTGGAATGGTGGGTCAGCGTCGGCCCGAAAACCTGATGAAGGTTTTTTCTGGCGCAGCGGTTCCCTTTTGCCTTTCTCGTTCGGTTAATTCTTCAAGCACTTCGAATGCCGAATGATCCGACTCCCGGGAACTCCATGCCGCGCGCCACCCTGACCCGCAACCGCTTCGCCGTGCATCCGCTGGTGCTGGCGCTGGCGATTGGCGTACCGGGTATGCAAGTGGCGCCGGCTCATGCCGGCCCCCTCGTCAACCGCGAACAACCCGACAGCCAGGCACGCCATTACGCCATTGCGGCCGGATCGCTGGTCAGCGTCCTCAACAGCTTTGCCGAACAGGCCGGGATTTTTCTCGCCGGGCACAATGACCTCGCTGCCGGCAAACGCAGCCCTGGCCTCAACGGTGTCTACAGCCGGCAGCAAGCCTTGCAACGCCTGCTGCAAGGCAGCGGCCTGCAAGCGCAACGCCAGGGGGACGGCGGCTACGTGTTGCACGCCGTTCCTGTCGAACAGGGCGCACTGGAACTGGGGGCGACGAATATTTCCGGGCAGGCTCCCGGGTCCATCAGCGAGGACTCCCACGCCTACACCATCGGCTCGACGTCTTCAGCCACCGGCCTGCCGCTGTCCCTGCGCGAAACGCCGCAATCGGTCACGGTCATCACTCGCCAAATGATGGACGACCAGGGCGCCACCAGCATCGTCGACGCCCTGCGCCGCGCTCCCGGCATCAGCGTGCAGAACTACGACAGCGAGCGCTGGGAGTTTTCCAGCCGGGGCCTGCCGATCACCAACTTCCAGTACGACGGCGTCAATACCGACTACGACGGCGTCTATGACTACGGCACCACCAGCACCGACATGGCCCCCTATGACCGCATCGAAATCATCAAGGGCGCGACCGGCCTGATGACCGGGGCGGGTGATCCCTCGGCGACGGTCAACCTGATTCGCAAGCGCCCGACCTCGACCTTCAAGGCCTCGGTCAGCGGCACCGTCGGCTCCTGGGACAACTACCGCAGCGAAGGCGACATTTCCGGCCCGCTGAGCGCCAGCGCCAATGTCCGCGGGCGTCTTGTGGGCGTCTATCAGGACCGCAGCGCCTACGTCGATCACTACCGCAACACCCGGGACATCGCCTACGGCATAGTCGAGGCCGACCTGACCCCGGACACCCTCGTCACCGTCGGCATCGACCAGCAAGACACCCGCTCCCGGGGCGCCAGCTGGACCGGTTTCCCGATGTACTACAGCGACGGCTCGCGCACCGATTTCTCCCGTTCCTTCAACCCGGCCACCGACTGGAGCCGTCGTGATTTCACCAACCAGACGCTGTTCGCCAAGGTGCAGCAGCAACTGGCCAACGACTGGGCGCTGAAGGTCAGTTACGACCGCAAGCACCGCCAGCACGATACCTTCCTCGCCTCTGCCAGCGGCGGCAACCCGGCCCCGGTCAGCGGTGAAGGCATGTTCATGTACATGGGCAGGTTCAAGGGCGACCAGGTGCAGGACAACATCGACGTCAACCTGAGCGGTCCGTTCACGCTGGCAGGCCGCGAACACCAACTGATCATGGGCTTCATGTCGATGAATACGCGCCAGGACATCCCGGTGTACGGCTCGGTGTACCCGCCGGTGGACGGCAGCATCTTCGACTGGCGCGGCGAGTTTGCCAAACCCGAGATCCCGCGGGTGGGCAGCGACGACATCGTCCAGCGCCAGACCGGCGCCTACCTGGCCACCCGGCTCAAACCCGCCGATGACCTGGCGCTGATCCTCGGCACCCGTGTCAGCAACTTCAGCGGACACGACGACCTGGACTACAGCGACCCGCAGACCGCCGACCTGCGCGACAGCTATCACCAGAGCGGTGTCGTCACGCCTTACGCCGGGCTGGTCTACGACCTCGATGACACCTGGTCGGTGTACACCAGCTACACCAGCATCTATCAGCCGCAAATGAGCAAGGACGCCAACCGGCAACTGCTTGATCCGGTGCAAGGCAAAAGCCTTGAAGCGGGCATCAAGGCCGAATACTTCGACGGACGCCTGAACGCCAGTTTCGCCCTGTACCGCATCGAGCAGGACAACATCGCCGAGTATGTCAGCGGCGTGGATACCGAGTCGGTGTACCGCGCCGTCCAGGGCGCCACCACCAAAGGTTTCGAGTTCGAACTGGCCGGCGAATTGCGCGATGGCTGGAACCTGTCGGCCGGCTACACCTACAACCACACCCGCGATGCCAAGGGTGACTACGTCTACGGCTCGGTGCTGCAAACCACTGCACCGCAACAGGTGGTGCGAGTCTTCAGCACCTACCGCCTGCCAGGGGCGTGGGACGGGCTCACCGTCGGTGCAGGCGTGAGTTGGCAAAGCGAATTCTTCGGCAACGTGTTCCGCCCCGACCCCGCCGACAGCGTGAACTTCGGTCATGACACCACGATCACCCAGCCGGGCTACGCCCTGGTAGACGCGATGGCGCGCTATCGCTTCAACGAGCACCTGAGCACCACACTGAACGTGAAGAACCTGTTCGATAAAACCTACTACACCGGGCTGGGCAACTTCGGCACCGGGTTTTACGGCGAACCGCGCACCCTGCAACTGACCACCCGCTGGGCGTTCTGAGCGCCCCCCTGAAACACCCCGTTTGGCGATCTACGGTACTGCCGAACCCATTCAGGCTGGCTACGCTGTAATCCAGCATGCATAACCTGCCGAGGAGTGCCCGCCATGCAACGTGTACAAAAACTCACGCCCTGCCTGTGGTTCGACGATCAGGCCGAAGAGGCGGCGAAGTTCTATTGCTCGATCTTCGACCATTCGAAAATCACCGCCATCACCCATTACGGCCACGCCGGCTTCGAGTTCCACGGTCGGCCCGAAGGTTCGGTGATGACCGTCAGCTTCGAGCTCGACGGGCAGAGTTTCACCGGCCTCAACGGCGGGCCGTTGTTCAAGTTCAGCGAGGCGGTGTCGTTTCAGGTCAATTGCCTGAGCCAGGAAGAAGTCGACCATTACTGGGGCAACCTTTCGGCCGGTGGCGCACCCGAGGCCCAGCAATGCGGTTGGCTCAGGGACAAGTTCGGGCTGTCGTGGCAGATCGTCCCCGTCGCCATGATGGACATGATCAAGGACCCCGACACGAAAAAATCGCAACGGGCCATGCAGGCGATGATGCAGATGAAAAAACTCGACATCGCCACACTGCAACGAGCCTTTGACGGCGAGAGCTAATACACTCGGGCACTGACCTGCCGAGGACCGAGCATGAAGCACGCCGTAGCCAAGAACGCCGACCAGGCCCCGCGCTTCTGGCGCGATGACGCCCTGCCCTTCATCGAGGCCCGTTCCATCGCCGACGGGCGCGAAGTCTGCTACACCCGGCACGCCCACGAGCACTTTTCCATCGGGGCGATCACCGCCGGGCGCAGCACCTATCTGCATGAGCAGTCGGCCTTCGAGGTCGGCGTCGGCACGGTGGTGCTGATGAACCCCGGCGACGTCCACGCCTGCAACCCGATCGAAGACCAGCCCTGGTCGTACCTGATGTTGTACGTCGATACGCCGTGGCTAACCGACTTGCAGCACCAGCTCGGGTTCAGCGATGACTCGGCGTTTCGCCGTTTTTCGCTGACCCATACCCAGGACGCCAGCCTGTTTGCCGGCGTGGCGGGCTTGTATGAGGTGTTGGTCGATCCGCGGCAGGATGTGCTGCGCAAACACAGCGTGGCCGTGGAGTTTTTCACTGAAGTCCAGTTGCGACTCAACCCGGTCGATCAGCCGCTGCGCGAACCCAATTTCAAGCTCGAGCGTGCCGCCGATTACATCCGCGAACACTGCACGCAAACCCTCAGGCTCGAAGACATCTGCGAGGCGGCGCAACTGTCACCGTCCTACCTGATCCGCGCCTTCAAACAGCATTACGGCATGACGCCCCACGCGTTCCTGGTGAACCGGCGCATCCAGTTCGCCCGGGATCAATTGCGCAGCGGCAAGCTGATTGCCGACGTGGCACTGGAAGCCGGGTTCGCCGATCAGGCGCATTTTCAACGGGCGTTCAAACAGCATTTGGCGGCGACGCCGGGGCAGTATCGCGGCTGAGGCATAGGCTGAATCTGTGGTTTGGTTGAGTCTGTGGTGACTGCCGTTACGGCAACAGCAGATACACCGCACTCACCACCAACAGCAACGCCATCGCGCGATTGAACAATCGCATCCCCGCCGGGTTGTTCAGAAACCCACGCAAAAACGTCCCGGCATACGCCCAGCACCCCACCGACACATAGCAGATCACCAGATAGATCGCCGCGAACTGCCAGACCAGGCGTGCTTCGCCATCGGCGACGAACGCACCCATGCCGGCCACGCAAGCCAGCCAGGCCTTCGGGTTGAGCCACTGCATGATCGCGCCATACAGCATCGACGGGGCTTGCGCCGAATCACTGGCTTGCACCTGCCCATTGTCAGCCGCCAGCTTGAACGCCATGTACAACAGGAAAGCGACACCCGCCCATTGCACCACCTGTGTCAGTGCCGGCCACTGTTGCAACAGCTCATGCAGGCCCAATCCCATCAGCACCAGCAGCAGGACAAACCCCAGCGTGGCCCCGGCCACATGACGCTGGCTGGCCCTGAAGCCAAAGCGCGCGCCGGAACTCAACGCCACGATATTCACCGGCCCCGGCGTGATGGACGCGACCAGCGCAAACGCCGCCATGGATATCATCAGACTCATTGCACACCTTCTTCCATCGAGTTGAACAAGGCCCTCAAGGTAATGAGCCAGCCGGCTCGCGTATTGAACAAAACTCCCCTGTCTCGCTATGAGTAGTAATCCACGACACTTTTCACTTTGGCCAAGGCCAGACGCAGCGAGTCCATGTCCACCGAACCCAGCGCCAGGCGTATCGCGTGGGGCACGTGAGCCGAAATGGCAAAGGGCTCGGCCGGCGACACCGAGACCTGCTCGCGCATCAGCGCCATGGCGATCTGGTCGGCCCGGGCGTCTTCGGCCAACGGCAACCAGATGAAGTAGGAATTGGGGTGACTGATGGTCTTGAGCCCCGCAAGCACCTCGCGGGCCAGGGCCTGCCTGGCCTGGGCGTCCGCACGCTTTTGCGCCTCCAGCTGGCCGACGGTGCCATCGTCGAGCCAGGCCGTGGCGATGGCGGTCATCACGCCGGGGGTGTTCCAGGTGGTCGCCATGATGGTGCGCTCGAAGGCGGCGACCCATTGCGCCGGCGCGGCAATGAAGCCGACGCGCAGTCCGGTGGCGACATTCTTCGACAGGCCCGAGACGTACACCGTTCTCTCCGGCGCCAGCTCGGCCAAGGGTGGTGGTACGTTTTCGGCGAGGAACGCGTAGGCGGCGTCCTCGATGATCGTCAGGTCATGCTGGCGCGCTATCGCCACCAGTTGCTCGCGCTGAGCGGCATCCATCACCCAGCCCAAGGGGTTGTGCAAGGTCGGCATCGAGTAAACGGCCCGCACCGATCGGCTGCGGCAGAGTTTTTCCAGCGCGACCAGATCAGGTCCGGTGTCCGTGACCGGAATCGGCAAGACTTCCAGATGCAGGCTCTCGGCCAGGGTCTTGAAACCGGGATAGGTCAGCGCATCGGCGGCGATCACATCACCGGGCTTGAGCACCGTCATCAGCGTCACCGCCAGGCCATGCTGGGCACCGCTGACGATCAACACCTGTTCGGCCGGCACGTTGAGCCCGCGCTGGACCAGATGGCGCGCGACCGAGGCCCGCTCATGCAGGCGTCCCGCGTGGGGCTGATAACGCAGGAGCGCCTCGAGGTCACCGGACAACGCCAGCTGCCGCAAGGCATTGCGCAACAGGTCGGCCTGGCCGGGCAATGACGGGTAGTTGAAATTCAGGTCAAGCATCCCCGCCGCCACCACATGCTGGGAGATGCCCTGCCCCGGCGGCAGCGAAGTTTCCCGAACAAAGGTCCCGCGTCCGGTTTCGCCGCTGACCAGTCCCATGCCCTCGAGTTCGGCATACACCCGGCTGGCGGTGACCAGCGCCAGACCGTGCTCGGTTGCCAGTTGCCGGTGAGTCGGCAGGCGCGTGCCGGGCGGCAGACAGCCGGAACGGATGTCGGCGGCAAAGGCATCCACCAGGGTTTTATAGCGCGATCGTGGCATGTCGAGATGTATCCATGACAATTTTTTGATTGTATCGATAGTCGCTCATACGATGGGCTTCGTGCAATCAGACAATGAGCGTGAGCCAAATGGAACGGACCTCGAACCTGCAACAGCGGACGCTGGAGAACAGCACCAGCGGCTGGATCAACGGCCTGATCGGCGTGGTGATTTTCAGCGGCTCGCTGCCGGCGACACGGGTGGCGGTGCTGGAGTTTGACCCGGTGTTCCTGACGGTCGCGCGCGCGACCATCGCGGCAATACTCGCGCTAGGCCTGCTGTGGCTGTTCAAGGAAAAACGCCCGGCGCGCCAGCAACTGATACCGCTGATCATCGTTGCCCTGGGCGTGGTCATCGGCTTTCCCCTGTTGACCGCGCTGGCGCTGCAATACGTGACATCCGCGCACTCCATCGTCTTCGTTGGCCTGCTGCCCCTGGCAACGGCGGTGTTCGGCGTGCTGCGCGGCGGCGAGCGGCCACGGGCGGCGTTCTGGATTTTCTCGGTGCTGGGCAGCCTGCTGGTGGTCGGGTTTGCCCTGTCCCAAGGGCTGACCGCGTCCCCACAAGGCGACATCCTGATGCTGCTGGCGATCCTCGCCTGCGGCCTGGGGTATGCCGAAGGCGCGAAGCTGTCGCGCACCCTCGGTGGCTGGCAGGTGATTTGCTGGGCGCTGGTGCTGTCGCTGCCGGTCGTGGCGCTGCTCAGCTGGATGCGCATGCCGGCTTCGTTCAGCGGCATCAGCCTGCCGGCCTGGTTCAGCCTGGCTTACATTTCGCTGTTCAGCATGCTGATCGGCTTCGTGTTCTGGTATCGCGGGCTGGCCCAAGGAGGGATCGCCGCCGTTGGACAATTGCAGCTGCTGCAGCCGTTTTTCGGGCTGACCCTGGCCGCCACCCTGCTGCATGAGCATGTCAGCGTCGGCATGCTGGGTGTCACCGTTGCCGTGATCCTCTGCGTCGCCGGGGCGAAAAAATTCGCCAGATAACACCTGATACGGTGGTTCAGGCCCATGACTGTATGGGTCTGCTCTCAGCCTGGCTGTGATAAAAATAGCGCTCTTGCTACAGGAGCCGATCATGGACCTCGCCACCCTCACGCTGTTTCTGCCGGCCTGCTTCGCCCTCAACATGGCACCCGGCCCCAACAACCTGTTGTCGGTCAGCAATTCGACCCGCTATGGCTACCGCACCGCGTGCGTGGCCGGCATCGGCCGGTTGCTGGCGTTCGCTGGGATGATTGCCCTGGCCTCGGCGGGGCTGGCGGTGGTGCTGCAGACCTCCGAGCTGTTGTTCTACGCGATCAAGATCCTCGGCGCGGCGTACCTGTTCTACCTCGCCTGGCAATTGTGGCGCGCCGATCCTGGCGTCGAAAACGTGGTCAGCACCGCGCCCGTTGGCACGCTGGCACTGGCCCGACAGGAGTTCCTGGTGGCGGCCGGCAACCCCAAGGCGATCCTGATCTTCACCGCGTTCCTGCCGCAATTCGTCGACTCGACCCACGCCATTGCGCCGCAGTTCGTGGTGCTGGGCGCGCTGTTCCTGGTGCTGGAGTGGATCGCCATCGGCGCCTATGCCTACATGGGCCTGCACATGCGTCGCTGGTTCGCCAGGCCGTCGGGCAAGCGGATGTTCAACCGCTGCTGCGCCGGGTTGTTGTCGGCAGCGGCATCGGTACTGCTGATGGCCAGACGCGCCTGAAATGTTGGTAATCAGTGTGGGAGCGAGCCTGCTCGCGAAAGCGTAGTGTCATCCAGTATCGAGGTGACTGGCACGCCGCCTTCGCGAGCAGGCTCGCTCCCACAGGGTACTGCCTGCAATGAACGAAATTCGCTGTCGATTTTCCGGTGGAGACCACCCCTGACGCGATCTATGCTGCGCCCATGAACCTACAAAAAACGCTGCTCCCGCCCCGCACCGAGATGGTTCGCGCCATGCTCGAACGAGACACCTCCTACGAGGGCGTGTTCTTTACGGCGGTCAAGACCACAGGCATCTTCTGCCGCCCCGGCTGCACCGCCCGCAGCCCGAAGCCTGAGAATGTCGAGTTCTTTGCCAACGCCCAACAGTGCCTGGCGGCGGGCTACCGCGCCTGCCTGCGCTGCAAACCACTGGACACCGCCGCCAGCGCGCCCGACTGGGTGCAGACATTGTTCAAGTCGGTAGACGCCGACCCGGAACAGCGCTGGACCGACGCCCAGCTACTGGCCGCAGGCATCGAGCCGCTAAAACTGCGGCGCTGGTTCAAGCAGCATTTCGGCATGACCTTCCACGCCTGGCTGCGCGCCCGGCGCCTGGGCATGGCATTGGGCGGGATCAAACAGGGCGACTCCATCGACGCCGTCGCCTTCGATTCCGGCTACGAGTCCCTGAGTGGTTTCCGCGATGCCTTCCAGAAGTCGTTCCACATCACCCCGGGCCGCGCGGCCAACAGCGAGCCGCTGCTGTTCACGCGCCTGACCACACCGCTGGGGCCGATGATCGCCATGGCCGAACGGCGTGGGCTGGTGCTGCTCGAGTTTCTCGACCAGGCATCGCTGCCCCCGGAGGTTGAAGCGCTGCAAAACCGTTTCGGTTATGCCGTGGCACCGGGGCACAACGTGCATTTGCAGCAGATCGAGGCGCAATTGTCCGAGTATTTCGCCGGCACGCTCACCGAGTTCAGCGTGGCCTTGCACATGCCCGGCAGCGAGTTCTCGCGCCGGGTCTGGGCGGAACTGGCGAAGATCCCCTACGGCCGGACCACCACCTACGGCGCCATCGCGGCGATCCTCGGCAAGCCCGGTGCCAGCCGGGCGGTGGGCCTGGCCAACGGGCATAACCGCTTATCGATTGTGGTGCCCTGCCACCGGGTGATCGGCGCCGACGGCTCGCTGACCGGCTACGCTGGAGGCCAGCCACGCAAGGCGTTTCTGCTCAGGCTGGAGAACGCGCCGGTGCAGCTCACGGAGCAGCTGGCGCTCTGAACCCCCACGTCTTTTTCAAAAGGAAGGAAGCTCGATGGACAGGCTCGACAATCAACTGCACCAATTGCATCAGCAGGGTTTGCTGATCCTCACCAACGTCGCCGATGCCGCCGGGGCGCGACTGGTGGAGCAACTGGGCAACAAGGCCGTGGCCACCAGCAGCGCGGCGGTGGCCTGGGTGCATGGTTATCCGGACGGCAATACCCTGCCCCTTGAGCGCCTGGTCTCGACCGTCGAGTCAATTGCCCGGGTCATTTGTGTGCCGCTGACCGTGGACATCGAAGCCGGTTATTCCGATGACCTGGAACGCGTGGCACAGGTGGTTGACGCGGTGATCGCCGCCGGCGCCGTCGGGATCAACATCGAGGACGGTTCCTCGCCGCCGGAGTTGCTGGTACGCAAGATTGAAACCGCCCGCCAGGTGGCCGAACGGCGCAACGTCAACCTGTTCATCAATGCACGCACCGATGTCTACCTGCGCGGCCTGGTGCCTGCCGAAGATCGCGTCGCCGAAACCCTCAGACGCGCCGCGCTGTATCAGGCGGCCGGGGCCAACGGCCTGTTCGCGGCCGGCGTTACCGCCGAGTACGAGATCAAGGCGCTGTGCCACGGCACCTCGCTGCCACTGAATGTGCTCGGGCTCCCCGGCCTGCCGTCGCCCGAAGCACTTGAAGTACTCGGCGTTCGTCGCCTGAGCGCCGGGTCGGGCATCGCCGAATTCCTCTACGGCGCCATGGCCGGCATCGCCAAAAGCTTTCTGCAAACCGGCAAGTTCGACAGCCATGACCTGAAGGCGTTGACCTATGGCGAAGTGAACGCCCTGCTGAAACCGTCCGGGAAAGCCTGAGCCCATGTCCGACGGCTATCTGGCCGCCAGCCGGTTCCTGGCCGCCATCGATGAAGACTGGCGCCGCCACATCGACACCATCGGCCCGTGCCTGCACCAACCGCATCCGGCGCGTGATCCGTATGAGTCGCTGGTGCGGGCGATTGCCTATCAGCAACTGCACGCCAGGGCCGGCGATGCGATTGTCGGCCGCCTGCTGGCGCTGTTTGGTTCGGGTGCGTTTCCCCGGCCCGAGCAGATCGTCGCGACTGATTTCGACCGGATGCGCAGTTGCGGGTTTTCCGCGAGCAAGATCGCGACCATCCAGGGCATCGCCCAGGCGTCGCTGGACGGCGTGGTGCCGGATTACGCCACGGCGCTGGCCATGGACGATGAAGCGCTGATCGAACGGTTGATCACGTTGCGCGGCGTCGGTCGCTGGACCGTGGAAATGCTGCTGATCTACAGCCTGGAGCGGCCGGATATCCTGCCGGCCGATGATTTTGGCGTGCGTGAGGGTTATCGACGGCTCAAGGGGCTGGACGTGCAGCCGACGCGCAAGCAGATGATCGAGATCGGGTTGGGGTGGAGCCCGTATCGGACGGTGGCGGCCTGGTATTTGTGGCGGGTGCCTAACAAATAGACCGCGTTATCGTTCATCGCGGGCAAGCCCGCTCCCACAGTGTCCGAGTCGTACACAAAATATATGTATGACGCTGACCTGTGGGAGCTGGCTTGCCAGCGATGGCGTCAGACCAGATAACACTACAACCCCGACTTCAACCGACTGAACGCCCGGATCAACGCCCGGTTGAACGCCTTGCCATTGTCATTCTTGCTGTACAGCGAAGCCTTGACCGCCGCCGGCGGGTACGTCCCCGGATCGTTGCGAATCGCCGGGTCGACCAAGGCATCCGCCGCCGTGATCGCATTGGCGTAATGGATGGTGTCGGTGATCGGCGCGATCACCTCCGGGGTCAT
The DNA here is from genome assembly GCF_009764265.1 of Pseudomonas sp. PB101. Taxonomy (GTDB): domain Bacteria; phylum Pseudomonadota; class Gammaproteobacteria; order Pseudomonadales; family Pseudomonadaceae; genus Aquipseudomonas. The sequence continues at coordinate 21,634 of NZ_RWIR01000075.1, read as the reverse complement.
CAGGTAGTCCATCAAGGCAAGACCAGCCTTTGGATGCGGTGCGTCCCTGGGAATGACCATGGCGTCGAACCAGATCAGCGTGCCCTCCTTCGGAATCCGGTACTTGAGCGAATACGGCTTGCCCGCGGCCTCGGCCTGGCCTGCCGCGATGCCCACGTTGCCGTTCCACGACATCGCCACGCAGGTGTTGCCGTTGGCCAGGTCGCTGATGTTCAGGTCGTTGTCGAAGTAGCGAATGTACGGCCGAATCTTCGCCAGTTGCTGTTCGGCCAGTTTCAGGTCGTCGAGGTTCTGGCGGTTGATGTCCAGCCCCATGTATTTCATGACCGCCGCAAACACTTCGTTGGGATCGTTGAGCAGGCTGACGCCGCAATCGGCGAATTTAGAAACCACGGCCGGGTCGAACAGCATGGCCCAACTGTCGGTCGGCGCGTCGGGCAGGCGCTGCTTGACCGCCTCCTCCTGATAGCCCACGCCCGTGGTGCCCCAGGCGTAGATCCCGGCATAACGGTTGCCCGGATCGAACACCGCCATGTGCTGGCGGAACTCCTCGCCGACGCCGGCAAAGTGCGGCAGCTGCTGCTTGTCGACCGTCTGCACCGCGCCACTCTCGATGGCCCGGGACAGGTGCTGCCCCGCCGTCAGCACCAGGTCGTAGCCACTGCGACCGGTGAGCAACTTGGTCTCGACGGTTTCCAGGGAGTCAAAATGATCGGCCACCACATGGATGCCGGTTTTCGCTTCAAAATTCTTCAAGGTGTCGGGGGCCAGGTACTCGCCCCAGATGTACAGGTTGACCACCGGCTTGGCAGTATCGGCGGCCTGCACACACAGGGGTGCAAGCACCAGCAGTATTGCTTGAGTCAGTTTGTGCAGGCCCATGGTTACACTCCTTTGCCCGCGTACTGCGGCATGGTGATGCACGCGACGTTGCCGCCGCCGAGAAGGATTTCCCGGGAGTTTTCGATACCGACGATGCTGTGCTGCGGGAACAGCTCGGCCAGGGTCGCCATCGCCACCTTGTCGTTGCGATCACCGAACAGCGGCACCACGATGGAGCTGTTGCCGGCGTAGTAGTTGATGTACGACGCGCAGATTTTCGTCCCGGCCTGGCGGGTATGGGTGCTGTCCTGCTGGTCCAGGCCTTCGGCTTCTTCGGCGGTCCACTCCAGCACATCCGGCTGCGGGAGCTTGTGCACGATCAACTCGCGGCCACGACTGTCACGAGTGCTGCGCAGGATGTCGTAGGCCTCCTGATAGATTTCCCACTGCGGGTCGTCGCGGTTGTCGGTCCATTGCAACACCACTTCGCCGGGACGCACGAAGCACGCGAGGTCGTCGACATGGCCATCGGTTTCGTCGAACTTGCAGCCCCGTGGCAGCCAGATCACCTGCTCGGCGCCAAGGTAATCGGTCAAGCGGCGGGTGACTTCGTCCTTGCCCAGATGCTGGTTGCGATTGCGGTTGAGCAGGCACTGTTCGGTGGTGAGGATGCTGCCCTGGCCGTCGCTCTGGATGCCGCCCAGTTCGGCGATCAGCGGCGCGCGATAGCGGTCGAAGCGTTCGATTTCGAGGATCTTGCTCGCGATCTGGTCATCCTTGTCCCACGGGTAGTACAAGCCACCGTCGAGGCCGCCATAGGCGTTGAATTCGAAGTCGACGCCGCGCACTTCGCCGCTCTGGTCGTTGACCACAAAACACGGGCCGCTGTCGCGGAACCAGGTGTCGTTGCAGGTCATTTCCACCACGCGCACTTGCGGCGGCAACTGCCGGCGTGCGGTGGCGAACTGGGCCGCCGAGGCGCACACGGTCACCGGTTCGCTCATGGAAATCGCGGTGACGATCTGCACCCAGACTTTCTGCGCAGGCTTGGCACCGTTGCGCCACACGTCAGTGCGCTCCGGCCAGCCGAGCCAGCAGCCGGACTTGGCTTCGAATTCGCCGGGCAGACGGAAACCGTCCTGTTTGGGGGTGGTGTCGAGCAAACGGGCCATGGTCAAACCTCTTCAGCAGGGATTGGAATGACCACAGGCTAAGGGCGTTGGCGCCTGGCTCGCCAACGATGAATATTACGGAATACTTGAATTCAACTCATCAATCGAGCAACTGATCGTTGAACCATTCCAGCATCTGCGCCACCGCCGGACGTTCCAGCCGCACCCGTTCGCACACCAGCGCGTATTGGCCCAGGGCGGTCATGCTGGACGTGAATGGCCGGACCAGGCGACCGCTGAGCAAATCTTCCTGGGCCGTCAGGTTGTCGCCCATGGCCACGCCCTGCCCTTGCGCGGCGGCTTCCAGCGCGAGCCCGGCGTGGGCGAAATACAGCTGCCGGTCGGGGCGCTGGTCGCCGGCATGGCTGGTGAGCCACGCGGTCCAGGTCTTGCCGTCCTGATCGTCGTGCAGCAGGCAATGGCGAACCAGGTCTTTCGGGGTTTTCAGCGAGCCCTGGTTGAACAGCCCGGGGCTGCACACCGGGAAGAACTGTAGCGCCGGCAGCGGCCGGACGAAATACGCGGAGCTGTCCACGGGACCGGTGCCGTAGGTGATCGCCAGGTCGATGTCCTCCCCGGGCGCCGTGGCGTCGATCGGTTGCTCGTACAGGTGCAAGGTGATGTGCGGGTAACGCGCGTAGAAATCCGTGAGCCGGCTCATCAGCCACTTCTGCGCCAGCTCGGCGGTGACCGCCAGGCGCAATACCGCCAGGGATGAAGGGTCGCGCAGTTCATCGCAGGCCTCGCCAATCAGCTCGAAGGCTTGTTGCAAGCTCTGCATCAGGCGCCCGGCGGCCAGGGTCGGGCGAATCTGCCGGCCCTCGCGCACGAACAGCGATACACCGAGCTGCTCTTCGAGCTGGCGAATCTGATGGCTGACCGCGCTGTCGGTGACACACAGCTCGGCCGCCGCACGGCCGAAATGGGCATGGCGGGCGGCGCATTCGAAGGTGCGCAGGGCTGCCAGGGAAGGTAATCGTCGCATTGGGTTTTGATCCCGGTTTTTTAGGGGGCCATGCTGACTTGGCCGTTGGTGGGCGTCCAGTGGGACCGTGTAATCGTTCTTCGCGAGCAGGCTCGCTCCCATAGGGGATTGCATTCCAAATGTGGGAGCGAGCCTGCTCGCGATGAGGCCAGCCCATTCACCACCAACCCACCTGCCCATCACCTTCCCTTATGGAGCATGACATCCACCCGCACCCGGCGCATGTTGATGCCTCAACCGGAGGGATTCGCCATGCTCGACACACTCAAACAGATCAACTCGACCTCGGCCTTCAACCGCTGGGCCGGTTTCGAAGTGACCCGCGCCGAAAGCGGCGAAGCCGAACTCACCCTGGCTTTTCGCGCAGCCGACATGGCGCAATACGCCGGCTTCCTGCATGCCGGCCTGATTGGCGCGATGCTCGATACCGCCTGCGGCTTTGCCGCCGGGACGGTCGCCGGCAACGTATTGGCCTCGCATTTCTCGGTCAATTGCCTCGCGCCTGCGGTGGGTGAAGTGTTCGTCGCCCGGGGCCGCGTGCTGAAGGCCGGCAAGAAGCAGGTGTTCGCCCGCGCCGAGCTGTTCGCACAAACCGGCGATCAACTGAAACTGGTGGCGACCGGCGACGCGATTCTGGTGCCTGTCCAGTAGCCGCGACGGTCCAGGTGCAGCCCGGATCAGCAGTTCGATCTGTACCCCGAAGAATCCATCGCCCAGTGGCATGAGCGTCTCGGCCTGACCCGCTGAGAATAATTATCAATTTTTTTCGCACAACGGTTCCCCTTTGCGTTTTTCGTTCGGTTAACCCCTCAGAAGCACTTCAACTACCGATCGATTCGATGCAAGGGATCCCCATGTCGCACCAGCTTGTCGCCCGTTTCCGTTTTGCCTTGTGCCCTCTGGCGCTGGCCCTGCCCGCCGCCCTGCTGAGCCTCGCCGCCCACGCCGCTGAAACCGATGCCGGGAAGAAGCCGGCCAGGGACGACGGCGTACTGCAACTGGGGGCAACGACCATTTCCGGCCAGGCGCTCGGCGCCACCACCGAAGGCACCCGCTCCTACACCACCGGTTCCACGTCTTCGGCCACCGGCCTGCCCCTGTCGATCCGCGAGACGCCGCAATCGGTGACGGTCATCACCCGCCAGCAGATGGACGACCGCGGCGTGCAGAGCGTCGGCGATGCTCTGCGCAACACCCCCGGCATTTCGACGCAGAAGTACGACAGTGACCGTACCGAATTTTCCGCCCGTGGTTTTGCCATCACCAACTTCCAGTACGACGGCATCAACATTCCGTATGACGGTGTCTACGGTGAAAACCCTGCCAACGGCGACGACGCCTCCAGCCTGGACCGCATCGAGATCGTCAAGGGCGCGACCGGCCTGATGACCGGTGCGGGCGACCCGTCCGCCACCGTCAACCTGATCCGCAAGAAGCCGACCAAGGAATTCAAGGCGTCGATCAGCGGCACCGTCGGTTCGTGGGACGCCTATCGCAGCGTCGGTGACATTTCCGGTTCGCTGAACGATTCCGGCAGCGTGCGTGGTCGCTTTGTCGGCGCTTATTCCGACAAGAACTCCTACCAGGACCATTACAGCCAGAAGAAAGACCTGTTCTACGGCATCCTCGAAGCCGACCTGACACCCGACACCCTGCTGACCTTCGGTGTCGACAAATCGAGCGCCACCCCGCGCGGTTCGTCCTGGACCGGCAACCCGGTGTACTTCTCCGATGGCGGGCGCACCGACTTCCCGCGTCACTTCAACCCGGGCGCCGACTGGAGCCGACGCGACTTCGACGACATCACCTACTTCGCCTCCCTGGAACAGGCCCTGGCCAACGACTGGAAGTTCAAGGCTACCCTCGACCAGAAAACCACCGATCACGACACTCGCCTGGCCTCGGCCAGCGGCGGCAACCCGGACCGCGCCACCGGCGAAGGCATGTTCCTGTACTGGGGGCGCTGGGAAGGTCATCGCGTGCAAAACACCGCTGACGTCAACGTCTCCGGCCCCTTTACCCTGGGTGGCCGCGAACATGAGCTGACGGCGGGCTTCATGGCCTCCCACTCACGCCAGACCGGCGCGACCTTCGACACCAGCGCCTTCGCCATGGTCCCGGGCAGCATCTATGACTGGAACGGTGATCTGCCGGAACAGAACTTCCCGAAAAACGGCAAGTACGAACGCACCCAGAGCCAGAACGGCCTGTACCTGGCCACGCGCCTGCACGCGACCGACGACCTGTCGATCATCCTCGGCAGCCGCTTGAGCACCTACAAGTACAACGAAGACTATTCGTACTATCCGGGTGCCGGCCTCGATGACACCCATGCCAGCTACAAGGAACATGGGGTGGTCACGCCCTACGCCGGCGTGGTTTATGACCTGGACGACACCTACTCGGCCTACGCCAGCTACACCAGCATCTACCAGCCGCAAACCTACAAGGACATCAACGGCTCGACCCTGGCACCGGTCGAAGGCGACAGCTACGAAGCCGGCCTGAAAGCCGCTTACTTCGACGGCCGACTGAACGCCAGCCTGGCCTTCTTCCGCATCGAACAAGACGGTGTCGCCGAATCGATCGGCACCAACCCGGTGACCAACGAAGGCATCTACAAAGCCATCGACGGCGCGACCACCAAAGGCGTGGAACTGGAACTGGCCGGTGAAGTGACCGATGGCTGGAACGTGTCGGCCGGCTACACCTACGCCCGCACCCGTGACGCCGATGAGCAGCGCATCTATGGCTTCCCGCTGTCGACCAGCAAACCGGAACATGTCGTGCGCACGTTCACCACCTACCGCCTGCCCGGCGCACTGGACCAGGTGACCATCGGCGGCGGCATCAGCTGGCAGAGCGCGTTCTACGGCAAGATCTACAGCCCGACCGTGGGCGACTACACCCGCATCAAGCAAGGCGGCTACACCCTCGTCGACCTGATGAGCCGCTACCAGTTCAACGAGAACCTGAGCTTCACCGTCAATGCCAACAACGTCTTCGACAAACGCTACCTGACGGGCCTGGGCAACTTCGACACCACCTACTACGGCGAACCACGCAACGTGATGCTGACCACAACGTGGGATTTCTGAAGCTGAACGTTTGACAGGAAACACCGTAATACCTGTGGGAGCCGGCTTGCCGGCGATGGACTCAAGTGCGCCGCGCTTAGTCAGGACGCACGCGTTATCGTTGACGACCATCGCCGGCAAGCCGGCTCCTACAGGTACCGGTGTTTTCCGGAATTACGTGAAAAACCTTTTTGAGTTAAACACACACTTACACCGCCGCCGAAAACAAATGGCCTCCAACACTTTCAGCAACCATTAAATAACTTGCAATCAACTACGAGACATCAATCTTCCTCCTTCCGATATAGTCGCCTACCTTTACGACTCACTCAAAAACTTACCTACCAAGGAAGGTGGCCATTCTCATGAATAAACCATTGAACCTGTTCAATCCATTACCCGCGACTGCGGACATGGAAGAGCGCCAAGCCATTGCCAGCACTTTGACGTTAATTTTCGACTTATCAGACAAGGACAATTTGCCAGCCAGTGCCCGGGCGAACGAAACGGTCGAAATCAATGACATCATCGTTAAAATCATTGAGGGCAGTGATTTCGAACAGAGCCATCGTTCCAGTAAAACCGTGCTTCGCCAATTGGTTCGACAGCCAGAATTCGCAAGACTTTCCGGCCCCTACGGCCCGACTTCGGACGAATTCATCCTGATTACCGAAGACGGCACTCTTCTACAGGCTGAAACCACTCAATCACCGGCCACACACTTTGAATTCGAAGAAGTCACCGATGCAGTGACCCGCGCCATTCCCACATCAAAAGCTGATATAGAACTTCTGGCAAAAACCGCAGCATTGACCGGGAGCATTGTTTCCTCAAGTGACTATATTCCACTGCAGAACTGGTTGAAGTTCCATCAACTGAACACACCAAAAAACATTCCCGACATTTCCAATCTCATCAGCCTGCTACAACTTGAACTTCCAGCGCCGCCCACCTATGGAAACTATTGGGGCCTGTCGGGTGACACTGAGGAAACGTTGCTCGCCATTACGCCAGATCAGCATTTACTGATAAAACAACAAATTGCGCGGGTGGTGAACAAGGACAGCGTCCGACCGGAACCCCTGCTCAATTATTTAACCGACACCTTGTTTGACGGCAATCGATCCGCCGCATTCCTGCAGGAAGAACCCGAAAAAAGCTGGGAGCTGATTGTCGAAGCTCCCAGGGCCAGGGATTTCGCCCAAGCCTGTTTCGAAGCCATGAATCTCAACGCGGTTTCTGCCGAAAAACCTCTGTCGCCTCATCAGTGCAGCAGGTTGCTGGTTGCCGCGGTCATGCTGGATTTTGGTCTGGCCGAAGAGAGTGAGCAGCAGTTCTACCGCTCGTTTCACCTATACGAACCACGCTATGTTCAGGCGAATCCTTACGACATCAGGAAAAAGTTTACCGACATCGTCGTCAATTCGTTCTTTGTTCAGGCAACGGCTGCACCTCTGGCGTTGCAATTGATATTCGCCGGCCTTGCACCTGAATTCCTGGTGTATGTGCCAGCGGCACTGCAATTGGGTTCCTCGGGCTGGGTCATGCTACGCAAGTCAGTGATGCTCGCCGAAGCCACTGCGCCCGGGTTGTCGCGCCGCATGTCCTATGCAAGCCTGAACGAACTGGGCGCCATCGCGCCTGCCAGTCCCGCCCAACAGGCACTGCATGACTTGATCCTGACCCGTTGTGTTCTGGACTGGAACACGATCAATGGTCTTGACCTGGAGAATGCCGAAAATTTGCCGACGCAAACACTCGTCGAGCATGCCACAACGCAATACAACGCCTTCCTTGAGGAAACACGCGAAGCCTTCAAGAACATTTCCACTGCTCCGCCGAGTCGCAGGGCGATCGCACGATCTGTGATCCAGGCAACAGGACTGGACCCGGAACTCAAGATAAGCGATTACGCCAGCGCGCCGGAGTCTCTACTTGACCTGTATCTGGCGCGCCGATTGACGGCTTACACCTTTGAACGGGAACGACTCCATAGCCTCGAACCCGTTAACACGCTGTATGCCAGGGAAGTCGACAGCCAATACGCACTGCATAAAAAAGGCCTGACGACTTTCATTCGTCTCGCACTGTCGCAAATCCCTCTTGAAGACCGGGTAGCCATCGAACAGGGCTATCTGGCGCTATACCGGGTGCTCACCGTTCCCCCGATCGGGATTGATGGCCAGATACACCGATCAGGCGAAAAAGTCGCACCTTATGGGATCGTCATGCTGAGTAAAGTCAACGAGGAGGTGACTGCCTACGACCTGTTCGCACTGCTGGGGGCGTGCCGGATAAATCAAGAGCTGACCCGTCAGATCCCCGGCCCCGACAGCAATAACAGAAGGGATAAGGGCGAGGGAGCGTTAAAGACAGAAATTTTCCTGTTCAAGGCATCCATTGACAGCGAGGTCTACTTCAAAGGCAAGGCGCTCGATAACGGCTCGCTACCCGGTACACGCAACGTTCTGCTGGAGCAATTTGCCAGTTTCGACAGAGCGAGCTGGATTTCCTATCAGCGCAGCCCGATGGAAAGCTACAACTGCGGACGATTCAGTGAGCTCGCACAGCATTTGGCAGAACACCAGCCGCCCCTGCCCTACGATGCTTTCTATGCCATGGGTTACGACAAAACCGAACTGGAAGAAAGCTACGAACAATGGCAGCGTCTTCTCGAGACAGTTCTGAACATTCTTATTCCGTTCAAGGAATGCATTGAAGGCCTCGCATCGGGCAAGGAAAGCCGCCGCGACAGTGCATTGTTCAGCTGTGTGATGGACGCGACCCTGCTGTTGTTCACCTTCGTGGGGGGCGCCGGCGCCTTTACCAAAGTATTCGCCAGCAGTTCAAGACTGCTCAGCCTGGGCAAGGTCGGCTCACGTTTCGTGCTGTCGCTGTTCAACCCGCTGGACGGCGTTCCGCAACTGATTCAGGGCGGTGCCAGACTGATCGGCAAGGGCGCCCTTAAACTGGGTGCCCACGGCCTTTCGATCACACGGTTGGGTGCCGGACAGCTGCGTCGGTTGACGAGCAGTTCCAGCGGCTCCTACGACCTGATCAAGGCGCTCAGCAAATCCGGGGCCGCTGCCGAACTGCGCATGAGCCTGCCGACAGTGGCCCATGCCCGTGCGCTGTTCAAGGATGACACGCTGGAAACCGTCGAACAGATCGTTGCGCGGCTCAGTGAGAAAAACGTTCTCCTGCCCAAGGGCGCATCATCCGCGGAGCTGGAGCATCTGTTTAACAATGCCATCAGAGAAGCCGCACTCCCGGCGCGACCACTCCAGGAGCTGGAGTCGTTGATCGGCCATCAGGCCACCAACGACCTACTGATCGCGTTCATTGAAGGCAAGCCCAGCCGCTTCGATGGAACCCGGTTCACCATAGGCGCCCGTGACTATTCGGAAACGCTGGGCTTTGTCGCCGAACTTGAAACAAAGAAAGTCAGCTACCTCAAGAATCACCAGCAGAGTGTGTTGAAGCAGGATCTGGGCAAAGCGCCCTATGCCGATGTCATGCCCGAATCCGCCTTCAATCCCCAGGGCTATACCGACAATGCGCAGAGAGCCGGCGCCTGGATGCTGAAGGGATCGACGTCCGACGGCAACGACTTCGAAAACATCGTTGCGTTACTGCGTGAGTACGCGGGCAACAATAAATCGCTCACCGATTCTGCCGTCATCAAGGAGATCCACAGCCGGCTCGTCCCCCAACTCGCTGGCTCGGTGCGCAACGCAGGTGCGCCATCGAAATATGGCGGCAGCATCAGCGGTTTTGCGCTGATGGACCAACACCTGAAAACCCTGGATGCCGCCCATGAGCACTTTGACAAACACTTGCTGGCGGCCATTGCAGGCTTTCAGGGGTTCGGCGACGGTAATGGCCGCACCGCCAGCGCGGCGTATGCCATCAGCCAACTGCGCGGTGACCGGTTTACGCCAATGCCAAAACACGTGTTTTTGTCATTGAGTGATCTGGGCTGAAAACCAAACGGGCATGATCCTTACGCTTGGGACGGCCCTTTCAGTTCGACCTGGTTGCCGTCCGGATCGAAGCAATAGATAGACAGCCCACTGCCTTCGGCACCGAAGCGCACGGCGGCTTTCTCGGGTGCCAGGCCGAAGGATTGCAAGTGACAGATCAGCGCTTCCTCGTCGAACGGTTCGATGCGCAGGCAGAAATGATCGACATTGCGCCGTTCGCGGGCAGCGGCAGCACCGCCCTTGCGGCCGAGTTCGCCCCGGATGTCGACGAGGTCGATCATCGAGGCACCCGCCCGCAAGTGCACCATGCCCAGATCGTCGCGGCGCTTGACCAGTTCGGCGCCGAATACATCGCCGTAAAAAGTGATGCTTCGTTCGAGATCCTCGACGCGCAGGACTATGTGATCGATTTGCTTGATCGTGAACGCTTGCATTGGAATGATCCCTGAAAATATCGTCTACAGCATGACCGGTGACCCGTTGACTGTAGTTCAGGGCCACCAAAATTCACTGACGACTGTCCGGTGGTGGCGCTTTGCAGGTTACGCCGCAGCCGGTACACCGCTATGAAAGCGGAATTCGACGTCCGGCGACTCGATCAGTTCCTGCTCGGCGGCGCGGACCTTGTCGATCACCTGGGCGATGTCCTTGGCGTCACCATACTGGTAGGCCAGTTTCAGATAACCCTGGAAATGCCGCGCCTCGCTCTTGAGCAGACCGAAATAGAACTTGCCCAGTTCCTCGTCCAGGTGCGGCACCAGCGCTTCGAAACGCTCGCAACTGCGCGCCTCGATGAAAGCGCCCACCACCAGGGTATCCACCAGTTTCACCGGCTCGTGACTGCGCACCACCTTGCGCAGCCCCGACGCATAGCGCCCGGCGGACAGCTGGCGCAGGCCGATCTTGCGGCGTTTCATCAGGCGCATGACCTGCTCGTGGTGCACCAGCTCTTCCCGGGCCAGGCGCGACATCATGTTGATCAGGTCGACATGGGAGTGATACTTGGCGATCAGGCTCAATGCGGTGCTGGCAGCCTTGAATTCGCAGTTCTTGTGGTCGATCAGCAGGGTTTCCTGGTCGGCCAGCGCGGCTTGAACCCAGCCGTCGGGGGTGCGGCAGCCAAGGAACTCGTGAATTTCGGGAAGGATCATGGGGCTCACGGAAAAATAGGTTCAAAACGAAGGGCGCCGATTATACCGGCCTGCCCGCAGACCACCAGTCGCCAACCGTTGATATGCATCAAGTCACCGAATCGTTGGCAGCAACTATAGTTGTGCAACGCCGTGCCTTTTCATTTTCAGGAGATAGCGATCATGCAAGCCGTACGCAGCATTCTGGTGGTCATCGACCCCGAACACTCCGAAAGCCTGGCGCTCAAACGGGCGAAGCTGATCGCCGGTGTGACCCAGGCCCAGTTGCATCTGCTGGTGTGCGACCCCAAGCATGATCACAGCGGCATGTTGGGTGTGCTCAAGGCCGCTTTGCTGGAAGACGGTTACAACGTCACCACCGAGCAGGCCTGGAACCAGAGCCTGCATCAAACCATCATCGATGTGCAGCAAGCCGAAGGCTGCGGTCTCGTGGTAAAGCAGCACTTTCCCGACAGCGCACTGAAAAAGGCCCTGCTGACACCCGAGGACTGGAAACTGCTGCGCCAATGCCCTTCCCCGGTGCTGCTGGTGAAAACCGCCGGTTCATGGAAAGACAAAGTGATCCTGGCCGCCATCGATGTCGGCAACACCGACCTCGAACACCGCCACCTGCACGACACCATCATTGATCATGGCTATGACATCGCTACCCTGGCCAAGGCCCACCTGCACGTGATCAGCGCCCACCCGTCGCCGATGCTGTCGTCGGCCGACCCGACCTTTCAACTCAGCGAAACCATCCAGGCGCGCTACCGCGAGCAATGCAGGTCGTTCCAGGCGGAGTTCGACATCGACGATGAACACCTGCACATCGAGGAAGGCCCGGCGGACGTGCTGATTCCGTTCATGGTGCACAAACTGCAGGCGGCGGTGACGGTGATCGGCACCGTGGGCCGCAGCGGGTTGTCAGGGGCGTTGATCGGCAATACGGCGGAAGTGGTGCTCGATGCGGTGGAGAGCGATGTGCTGGTGCTCAAGCCGCAGGAGATCGAGGATCATCTGGAGGAAATGGCCGTCAAGCGTTGAGGCCGAACATGCTTTTGTGGCGAGGGGGCTTGTCGGACCGCCGCACCGCCCCGTTGGGTCGCGAAGCGGCCCCCTGCATTCCGGCAGATGTACTGTGCCAGCTCAATTTGCGACGGCTGCGCCGCCGAACGGGACGGTGCGGCGATCCGACGAGCCCCCTCGCCACATATCAGCGGCTCACCCGCCAAAGACGTCTTTCAGAAACCCCGGCGCAATGTAGCGCTGGTAATGCGCCTCGGAAAGCAGGAAAAACTCCCGATCAATGGCATCGCGCAATTCCGGCAGGTTCCACTCGCGAAATTCCGGCAGCAACACCATCCCGTAGGCTTCGAGGTTGTTGATCACCCGTGCGCCACGGGCAATCAACTGGTAGGCCCAGCAATATTCCGACTGATGGGGCACGAAGCGGATCTTGCGCTGCTCCAGCTGCATGCGCAGCAGCGCCGGATCGAAAATTTCCACCTTGGCGGCCATCACTTGCGACAGCAATTGCTCGAGACGCAGCCATACCGCGCGCTTTTCTTCCTCGTTGTAACCGTTCCAGTGAATCACTTCATGGTGGAAACGCTTGCAGCCACGGCACACCAGGTCACCGTAGACAGTGGAGCAAAGGCCGACGCACGGCGTCTTGATGGTCTGATTGGGCATAGGTAGGCAAAAACGCGAAAAGCAGAACAGGCCGGCATGTTAGCCCTTTGTCCGATATTCATCACCCCTCAAAGTCAAAGGGTTAAGGTCAATGGCACCTTGCTGGCCGCCTCCACCAAAGTCCAATAAACACTGACTTACCTTAAATTTTTTTTTGCCGTAGAATCAGCCTGCCTTTTTAGGCGCCAATGTCCGTTAGAAGCTGTTTTCAAAGCGTCACGAGCACAGTCGTTCCTTCAGAGCGGTGTTGGCGATGGGTTTTTCCAGCGGGGAAAAGCCCAACGCCAACCCTCATCAGCTCCCGTTCTGCAGGCGTAAAACTTTGAAAGCAGCTTCTGTAAGGAATTGTCGGTAATTCTGGCTAAGTGGCTCACAACGCCATGCAGCGCATGAGTACGGCAATTTCGGGATGAGCGTCCCGGACACCCATTTGGGACCACTGATGAGGGTAATAACTGTGCTTGAAGCCTACCGCAAACATATCGAAGAGCGCGCAGCACTGGGTATCGTTCCCCAGCCGCTAAACGCCGAACAAACTGCAGGCCTGGTCGAGCTGCTGAAAAATCCCCCGGCTGGCGAAGAAGCATTCCTCGTTGACCAGATCACCAATCGCGTTCCGCCAGGCGTGGACGAAGCAGCCTATGTAAAGGCCGGTTTCCTGTCCGCCATCGCCAAAGGCGAAGCCAACTCCCCCCTGATCGACAAGAAACGCGCTGTTGAACTGCTCGGCACCATGCAGGGCGGCTACAACATCGTGACGCTGGTCAACCTGCTGGACGACGCCGAACTGGCGCCAGTAGCTGCCGCAGAACTCAAGCACACCCTGCTGATGTTCGATGCCTTCCACGACGTGGCTGAAAAAGCCAAGAACGGCAACGTTCACGCCCAAGGCGTCCTGCAATCCTGGGCTGACGGCGAGTGGTTCGTGAAGCGCCCGACCCTGGCCGACAAGATCAGCCTGCGCGTGTTCAAGGTCACCGGCGAAACCAACACCGACGACCTGTCCCCTGCGCCTGATGCCTGGTCCCGCCCGGACATCCCGCTGCACGCCCTGGCCATGCTGAAAATGGCTCGCGACGGCATCGTGCCTGACGCACAAGGCGTCACCGGTCCGATGAAGCAGATCGAAGAAATGCGCAACGCCGGCTTCCCTATCGCCTACGTCGGTGACGTGGTCGGTACCGGTTCTTCGCGTAAATCGGCGACCAACTCCGTACTGTGGTTCTTCGGCGACGACGTTCCTTACGTGCCGAACAAGCGTGCCGGCGGTTTCTGCTTCGGCAGCAAGATCGCTCCGATCTTCTACAACACCATGGAAGATGCTGGCGCACTGCCAATCGAATTCGACGTTTCCAACATGCACATGGGCGACGTGATCGACCTGTACCCGCATGCTGGCAAAGTCTGCAAGCACGGCACCGACGAAGTCCTGACCACCTTCGAAATGAAGACCCCGGTCCTGTTGGACGAAGTACGTGCCGGCGGCCGTATCCCGCTGATCATCGGCCGTGGCCTGACCGAGAAGGCTCGTACCGAGCTGGGTCTGCCACCTTCGACTCTGTTCAAGAAGCCTGAAGCACCAGCTGAAAGCACCAAGGGTTTCACCCTGGCGCAGAAAATGGTCGGCAAGGCTTGCGGCGTGACCGGCGTTCGTCCGGGCACCTACTGCGAACCGAAGATGACCACCGTCGGTTCCCAGGACACCACCGGTCCGATGACCCGTGACGAACTGAAAGACCTGGCGTGCCTGGGCTTCTCGACCGACCTGGTGATGCAGTCCTTCTGCCACACCGCGGCTTATCCAAAGCCGATCGACGTGACCACCCACCACACCCTGCCTGACTTCATAATGACCCGCGGCGGCGTTTCCCTGCGTCCGGGCGACGGCATCATCCACTCGTGGCTGAACCGCATGCTGCTGCCGGACACCGTCGGTACCGGTGGTGACTCGCACACCCGTTTCCCGATCGGCATCTCGTTCCCGGCCGGTTCCGGCCTGGTTGCGTTCGCCGCAGCCACCGGCGTCATGCCGCTGGACATGCCTGAGTCGATCCTGGTTCGCTTCAAAGGCGAACTGCAGCCAGGCGTCACCCTGCGTGACCTGGTTCACGCCATTCCTTACTACGCGATCCAGGCTGGCCTGCTGACCGTAGAGAAGAAAGGCAAGAAGAACGCCTTCTCCGGTCGCATCCTGGAGATCGAAGGTTTGCCAAAACTGACCGTCGAGCAAGCGTTCGAACTGTCTGACGCCTCGGCTGAACGTTCGGCTGCCGGTTGCACCATCCAGCTGTCCAAAGAGTCGATTGCCGAATACCTGCAGTCCAACATCACCCTGCTGCGCTGGATGATCGGCGAAGGCTACGGCGATGCACGTACTCTGGAACGTCGCGCCCAAGCAATGGAAGCCTGGCTGGCCAACCCTGAGCTGCTGCAAGCGGACAAAGACGCCGAATACGCTGAAATCATCGAGATCGACCTGGCCGACATCAAGGAGCCTGTGCTCTGCGCGCCGAACGACCCGGACGACGCTCGCCTGCTCTCCAGCGTTGCTGGCGAGAAGATCGACGAAGTGTTCATCGGTTCGTGCATGACCAACATCGGTCACTTCCGCGCTGCCGGCAAGTTGCTGGAACAGGTCAAGGGTCAGCTGCCAACCCGTCTGTGGCTGTCGCCGCCGACCAAGATGGACGCTCACCAGCTGACCGAAGAAGGCTACTACGGCATCTACGGCAAGGCCGGCGCGCGCATGGAAATGCCGGGCTGCTCGCTGTGCATGGGTAACCAGGCACGTGTAGAGCCGAACTCGACTGTCGTGTCGACTTCGACCCGTAACTTCCCGAACCGTCTGGGTGACGGCGCGAACGTCTACCTGGCTTCGGCCGAGCTGGCGTCGGTGGCTTCCATCCTGGGTCGCCTGCCGACCGTCGAGGAGTACATGGAATACGCTGGCAAGATCGACAGCATGGCGGCCGATGTCTACCGCTACCTGTCCTTCGACCAGATCGCCGAGTTCCGTGAAGCTGCTGCGAACGCCAACATCCCGGTCGTTCAAGCCTAACGTAGCAACGCAATGAAAAACGCCGCCCATCGTGAGATGGGCGGCGTTTTTTTATGCCTGGTTTAACTGACACCGACAAACCTGTGGGAGCGGGCTTGCCCGCGATGAGGTCGGCACATTCGACATCTATGCCGCCTGTGAGGACGTCATCGTCGGAACGCCGCCCGGACCAAGCCCGCTCCCACAAAGTATTCAGCGCCTCTTGGCTCTCTACTCAAGCACTCAACGAATAGATCAACGCCGAAATCGCCACCAGGCCCACCGCCGTCACAAAGACGTTGGACGCCTGACCGCGATAGCGCGCCATCGCCGGCACCTTGCGGATGGCGTACATCGGCATCAGGAACAGGATCGCCGCGATCACCGGGCCGCCGAGGGTTTCGATCATGCCGAGGATGCTCGGGTTCAGCGTGGCGACGATCCAGCACACCACCAGCATGAACGCCGCCACGATGCGATCCAGGGCCTTGGCCGATGGACGCTTGCCGCTCTTGACGATCAGCCCCTTGAGGCCTTCGCTGGCGCCGATGTAGTGGCCCAGGAACGACTTGGAAATGGCCACGAACGCAATCAACGGCGCCGCGAAGGCGATGGTCGGATTGCTGAAGTGGTTGGCCAGGTACGACAGGATCGACAGGTTCTGCGCCTTGGCTTCCGCCAGTTGCGCTGGCGACAGGGTCAGCACGCAACTGAAAACGAAGAACAGCACCATCGCCACCATCAGCAGGTGGGCGCGGGACAGGATCTGCGAGCTGCGCTCTTCGGCGTGCTCACCGTAGCGACGCTTCTGGTCCACCGCGAACGCCGAAATGATCGGTGAGTGGTTGAACGAGAACACCATCACCGGAATCGCCAGCCACAAGGTGTGCAGCAACGCCGAGGGCGCCGGCACGCTGCTGGCGGTGGCGAGGATGCCGCCGTTCCAGTGCGGAACCAGGTACACCGCCAGGAACAGCAGCGCAACGATGAACGGGTAGACCATCAGGCTCATGGCCTTGACGATCAGTTGCTCGCCGCAACGCACCACCGCCAGCAGGCCGAGGATCAGCACCAGCGACAGCACGGCGCGCGGTGGCGGCGTGATGTGCAGTTGATGCTCGAGGAAACTGCCCACGGTGTTGGTCAGCGCCACGCTGTAGATCAGCAGGATCGGGAAAATGGCGAAGAAGTACAGCAAGGTGATCAGCGCACCGGCCTTGATGCCGAAATGCTCTTCCACCACTTCCGTGATGTCGGCGCCTTCGCGACCGGACAGCACGAACCGGGTCAGCCCACGGTGTGCATAGAACGTCATCGGGAACGCCAGCAACGCCAGGATCAGCAGCGGCCAGAAACCGCCCAGGCCTGCGTTGATCGGCAAAAACAGGGTTCCCGCACCAATCGCCGTGCCAAACAGGCCCAGCATCCAGGTGGTGTCCTGGCGATTCCAGTTCGAAAGCGTCGCGGGTGTTGCTGCTACATAGCGTTTGTTGACGCTATTGGCCTGATCATTCATCCGGTGGGATCTCCACATTCCGGTCACTTGCCACCCGGCCAGGACGCGTCGGAATACCCGACAGGCAGCGCCTTGGCCGAAACAGGGGCGCGATTCTGGAGGATTAGTGAACAGAAGCAAAGACTTAGGTGAGGAACGGTGGTACCAGGTTGACGATAATGAACGACACATAACCTGTGGGAGCGGGCTTGCCCGCGAAGGCGGCGGCACATTCAGCGTTGAGTTGACTGACACACCGCTTTCGCGGGCAAGCCCGCTCCCACAGGAATTTGTGCGGCTTTCAGATCCTGCGCTTCATCGCAAGATGGCGTTTACCACTTGATAAAGGTCTACCATCATGTATTTTTAACCCACCTGCATTCCTCCTGGAGTCTTCCCATGCCACTGGTTCGCGTCGACATCAAAAAACATCAGGACCCCACCCACGCCAAGCGCATCGGCCAACTGATCTACGCCGCCATGCACAGCACCATCGGCGTGCCGGAAAACGATAATTTCCAGATCCTCAACGAACACGATGAGCAGCATTTCATCTTTGATCCAGGTTACCTGGGCATCGACCGCACGGACCAACTGGTGGTGATCCAGATCACCATGAGCGAAGGCCGGACCATCGAGCAGAAAAAACGCCTCTACAAGACCATCGCCGAGAGCCTTCACGCAGAGCTGGCGTTGCGCCTGGAGGACGTTTTCATCAATCTGGTGGAAGTGAAAAAAGAGAATTGGTCGTTCGGCAACGGAATTGCCCAATACGCCCTCTGATAGTCAACCTGCAGACCCGAGAGTGACCCATGCCCCGAGTTTCCCGCAAACAAGCCGACCTCAACCGCGAGACCATAGTCGAAGCCGCCACACGGCTGTTTCGCGAACGCGGCCTGCACGGAATCAGTGTGGTCGAAGTGATGGCGGCGGCGGGCCTGACCCACGGCGGTTTCTACGGCCACTTCGAATCCAGGGAAGCGCTTGCGCAAGAAGCCAGCGCAAGGGCTTTCAAGCAAGCGGCGCAAAACTGGCAAGCGCGGGTGGCCGACCAGGACAGCAAGGACGCTGCCCGCCGCGCCGTGGTCGAACCGTACCTGTCCAATGAAAGCCGGGACAACCCGGGCGAAAGCTGCCCGGTGGTGGCCTTTGCCGGAGACATGTGCCATGAGGCCGCCCAGAGTGGCTTGCGGCAAACGTACGTGCAGGGCCTGAACGACCTGCTCGATTCCCTCGGTTCGCTGCTGGACACAGAGGACGAAGCCTGCAAACGGCAGCAGGCGCTGGCGCAGTACTCAATGATGTTCGGCGCACTGATGCTGTCCCGGGCGACTCGCGGCGATCCGCTGTCGGACGAAATTCTCGAGGCTGCCCGCGCCACTCTCATGCCCGGAAAACCGTAGGAGCCGGCTTGCCGGCGATGGACGCCAATGCGCCGCGTTTATCCCGTTCAAACGCGTCATCGTTAACGACCATCGCTGGCGGTTGCCAAGCTATCCTTGAATCTGCAATCTCAAGCGACGTTTTGCCGATTTTCCGATGCCCACAGGGAGCCAAGCATGCCTGTAACCGTTCTGGTACTGGTTGAAACCATCAATGATTACCTGCCTATCCTCGAACATCAGGGCTTCCACCTGATTCTGGCCCCGACACCCGCCGAGCGCGCCGAAGCCATCGCCCGCCACGCCGGCCAGATCGACGCCGTACTCACCCGCGGCCCTTTGGGGCTGTATGCCGATGAAATCGCCGCGCTGCCCAACCTCAAGATCATCTGCGTGATCGGCGCCGGCTATGAACACGTCGACCTGCAGGCCGCCGCTGACCGGGGCATCACCGTCACCAACGGCGCCGGGGTCAACGCCTCGTCCGTCGCCGACCATGCCATGGCGCTGCTGCTGTCGCTGGTGCGCGACGTACCCCGCTGTGATGCCGCCGTACGGCGCGGCGAGTGGCCGAAGATCATGCGCCCTTCCCTCGCCGGCAAACGCCTGGGCATCCTCGGCCTCGGCGCGGTCGGCATGGCCATCGCCAAACGCGCCGGCGCCGGCTTCGACATGAGCATCAGCTACCACAACCGCCAGCATCGCAGCGATGTGCCCTACACGTTCTGCTCGACCCCGACCGAACTGGCGCGCGCCTCGGACTTCCTGGTCGTCGCCACGCCCGGCGGCCTGGGCACCAAGCACTTGATCAATCGCCAGGTCCTCGACGCATTGGGTCCCCAGGGGTTTATCGTCAACATCGCCCGGGCCAGCGTAATTGCCACCGCGGACCTGATCACGGCCCTCGAGCAACGCCGGATCGCCGGTGCTGCACTGGATGTGTTCGATCACGAACCGCAAGTACCGGATGCACTCAAGAACCTGAGCAATGTGATCCTCACGCCCCATGTCGCCGGGCTGTCCCCGGAAGCCACCCAAGGCACCGTCGAGCTGGTGGGCAAGAACCTCGTGGCGTTTTTCGCAAACCAACCGGTGCTGACGCCGATCGACTTGCCGCCCGCCAAGAGCCGGGTCGCTCATTGACGGCAATTCAAACAGCTGTATCAAAAACAATGATTGGCCGGCAACACGCTCACCTATAAGAGCCGCTCGCGGTTGTGGGTCTGGAGTGTGCGCATTAGATTAGCCAATAGTTTCAGGCCTCCAGAATAAGCAGAAGGGATAAGCATGGCGCTTAATGACCAATCCACCCGTATCCGCACCGGCGAAGAGCTCGATGCCAGCCTGATCGATCCCTACCTCAAGGCCCATATTCCGGGGCTCAGCGGTTTGCCGAAGATCAGCCAGTTTCCGGGCGGCGCTTCAAACCTCACCTATTTGCTGGAATACCCCGAACAGGAATTCGTCCTGCGTCGCCCGCCGTTCGGCCACAAGGCCAAATCCGCCCATGACATGGGCCGTGAGTTCCGCATCCTCAATCAACTGCGCGACGGTTTTCCGTACTGTCCGAAAGCCTACGTGCACTGCACCGACGAGTCGGTGATCGGTGCCGAGTTCTACGTGATGGAACGGGTCAACGGCATCATCCTGCGCTCGGACCTGCCGCCGGAACTCGGGCTGGACTCGGCGAAAACCGAAGCCCTGTGCAAGAGCTTCATCGACAAGTTCGTCGAACTGCATCGCGTCGACTACAACGCCTACGGCCTGGGCGACCTCGGCAAGCCCGAAGGTTACGTGGCGCGGCAAATCAAGGGCTGGAGCGATCGCTACGAAAAAGCCCTGACTCCGGATGCGCCGCTATGGGAAACGGTCAAAGCCTGGCTCAACGACAAGATGCCAGCCGATCACCCGACCTCCAGCATCGTGCACAACGACTACCGTTTCGACAACGTCATCCTCGACCCGAACAACCCGATGCAGATCATCGGCGTGCTCGACTGGGAACTGACCACCCTGGGCGACCCGTTGATGGACCTGGGCAACACCCTCGCCTACTGGATCGAAGCCGACGACCCGGCGCCCGTGCAGATGATGCGCCGCCAGCCGAGCCACGCACCGGGCATGCTGACCCGCCGCGAATTCGTCGATTACTACGCCGAACGCTCGGGCATCCGCATCGACAATTTCGACTTCTACTACACCTACGGCCTGTTCCGCCTGGCCGGTATCGTGCAGCAGATCTACTACCGCTTCTACCACGGCCAGACCCAGGACAAACGCTTCGCGCAGTTCATTCACATGAACAAGCTGCTGGAGCAAATGAGCCTGCAAGTCATCCAGAAATCCACCCTCTGACCTCGACGCGCCCCGATGCTGCTCGATTACACACAACCCCCTGTAGGAGCGAGCCTGCTCGCGATGGTCGCGAACGATAACGCTCGTTCAATGACCAAACGCAGCAACCCGCCCCACCCGACAGCATCAGCGACACCCGGCACTTGACTCAACAACAAGACTTTTCATAAGGGAACCCCATGTCCAAGACTCAGTTGTTCGACCTCGACGGCAAGATCGCTTTCGTCTCCGGCGCCAGCCGTGGCATCGGTGAAGCCATCGCCAAACTGCTGGCCCAGCAAGGCGCCCACGTGATCGTCTCGAGCCGCAAGCTCGAAGGCTGCCAACACGTCGCCGACGCGATCATTGCCGCCGGCGGCAAGGCCACCGCCATCGCCTGCCACATCGGTGAAATGGAACAGATCAGCCAGGTCTTCGCCGGCATCAAGGAACAGTTCGGCCGCCTCGACATCCTGGTCAACAACGCCGCGACCAACCCGCAGTTCTGCAACGTGCTGGACA
>NZ_RWIR01000074.1 GCF_009764265.1 Pseudomonas sp. PB101 | reverse complement strand
TAACTAAAAAAATATGCTTGCCCCAATCCCCAATAGTGGCCTCACCAACACCATCAATCATTTCTACATTTTTGCCGGCTACGTTATAGCTGACATCAATTTGTTTGCACTCAATATAAACTGAACTGTCAAGCCTCGGACAGTATAACTCCAACCGAAAAGCACCATCTCCTGCAGCAATACAACCAACATCCCACTCGAGGTTTGATGTTTCGGCACCAATAGCAGGAACACTTTCGACCGCGCCAGGCAATAGTTTACTTAAAACTTCATGCCGCATAATGAAGGCAAGCCCAGCTAACGGACTATTTGGCTTTGGCACCAGCTTTATGTTGCGACGATTCGTTCTAAGGAAAGCGGTACCAGCACCGGAAGGATCTTTATCATCAATCTTGACATCAGCCTCATCCGCCAGATTGCTCGAAATCACCAGGCTACGATGTTCCCACGGCAGGTCCACTTCCCGGCTTAAAAACACCAGGGTGATACGACCGCTCTTGCCAGCGTCCGGCGTAATCTTCCAATCGAACTGGCCATTGACGGGAGCCACCCAATCGTCAAAATTCGGCGATGCACCGATGTTCAATTCGCCACCCTCAACCAGCCCCAGTTTGATCTCCTTGGCAATTTCCGGTGAGACCTCCACTGTCACATCGTTCTCCTGCCCACGGAGCAAAACGAGCTCCTCCCCCCACTCCACTTTCTTGCCGTTGATCAACAATATGGCTCGTTCCCAAGGGCTTGCTGCAACGTTTGCAGCGTTTAGTTCGGCGGTCATGACGACAATTCCTTTTCAGCTATGGACAAAAACAGTCCGTTAACTATCAGGGAAAACTGGCACTCTAGAAACTGTCATAATTGACAGGTTAGCTAGAACACGTTGCGATAGAAAAACCGGACTCTCGTATCAAAAGTCATATAGAGAATGCAATCAGTGCTCCACTCAACAGCGTGCTCACTCTCGTATTCAGTGCCTGCCACATCGGTGAAATGGAACAGATCAGCCAGGTCTTCGCCGGCATCAAGGAACAGTTCGGCCGCCTCGACATCCTGGTCAACAACGCCGCGACCAACCCGCAGTTCTGCAACGTGCTGGACA
>NZ_RWIR01000073.1 GCF_009764265.1 Pseudomonas sp. PB101 | reverse complement strand
CATCGCGAGCAAGCTCGCTCCCACAATGATTTTGGTTGCCTGCAGATTTTGCGTACATCCACTAACCCTTGTAGGAGCGAGCCTGCTCGCGAAAAACCCGAGAGCGCCACTGGGCATCAGGTTTCACCCGTTATCGTTCACGACCATCGCGAGCAAGCTCGCTCCCACAATGATTTTGGTTGGCTGCAGATTTTGCGTACATCCACTAACCCTTGTAAGAGCGAGCCTGCTCGCGAAAAACCCGAGAGCGACGCTGGCCATCAGGATTTACCCGTTATCGTTCACGACGCGCAGTTCCTTCAGCGCGCTGATCAACTGCTGCATATGCTCGGCAGTGCTGGTCAATCCCGGTGTCACGCGGATGCACGGCCCGCAAGCCGCGCCACTGCGCACCACGGTGAACAGGTTGTAGTCGTTGAGCAGCCTTTCGACCATCACCTGTTGATCGGCCTGTTGGGTAAAGCGCATCGAAGTAATGCCGCAATACAGCCGTGGATCATCCGGGGTCAACACCTCGATGCCCGCAAGTTCGCGAACTTCGCGCACCCACAGGTTACGCAGGTAATTGAGGCGCGCGCCCTTGGCGCCAGCGCCACCCATGGCGTGATGCTCTTCAAGCACCAGCGGCAGGGTCATCAACGCCGGGATGTTGGGGGTGCTGTACGAGGTACGGGCACGGATGTCAGTCGGTGGAAAATGCATCTCGCCCATGTCCGGGTCGATGTCGGCCAGGCGTTCGGGGGCGATGTAGATAAAGCCGAGCGTCAACGGTGCGCCGATCCACTTGTGCAGGTTGAAACCGGCGAAAGCGATACCGAGTTCGGTGAGATCGAACTCCAGCTGGCCGAGGGCATGGGCGCCGTCGAGGATGACGTCGATGCCATGTTCCTTCGCAGCGGCTGCAATCGCCTGCACCGGCATCACCAGCCCCGTGCGATGGGTGACGTGGGTCAGGGCCATCAGCTTCAGTCGCGGATACCGGGCGAAGGCCTCCCGATAGGTATCAAGCAGGCTGTCGAAGGTCGCCGGGTGTGCGTGCTCGATCTCGATCACTTCGACCCCACGATTGTGTGCCAGCCAGCGCATGGCACCCTTGACCGTGTCGTATTCCAGATCGCAAACCAGTACCTGATCGCCGGGCTGCAGCCGGTTGTAGTTGCGGATCAGCGACTGCAAGCCTTCCGACGCGTTGCGGGTCA
The DNA here is from genome assembly GCF_009764265.1 of Pseudomonas sp. PB101. Classification (GTDB taxonomy): domain Bacteria; phylum Pseudomonadota; class Gammaproteobacteria; order Pseudomonadales; family Pseudomonadaceae; genus Aquipseudomonas. The sequence goes on along the minus strand of NZ_RWIR01000073.1, from coordinate 147,184 downwards.
GGGCGATGCTGTCGGCGGGTGCGCCAATCAACCTGGCCAGTTGTGCTCGGATCTTCAGGCTGTCGCCCTGTTCGAAGCGCTGGCGCACGTAGACCGAATTGCTGCGGTTGATGAGTTCGATGTTGCGCTGGTATTCCTCGACCACCGTGCGCGACATGCGCCCGAAGTAACCGTTCTCCAGGTTGATCGGGCCGGGTTCGACATCGTAGCGGTCGGCAAAGGTTTGCCAGAAGGCTTCATCACGGGCGCGGCGGGTGTTGTCGGGCATGGGCTACTCGGTAGATGTTCAGTGGCGCGGGGCCGGTTTGCCGTGTTTGGCGCGCAGGGGTTCGAGCAAGTCCGACAATCCGTTGTGATCGATTTCCTGCATCAGGGCCAGCAGGCCGCCCAACTCGCCATGGGGGAAACCCTCCCGGGCGAACCAGTTCAGGTAAGGGCCGGGCAGGTCGGCAATGATTCGCCCCTTGTACTTGCCGAAGGGCATTTCGCGGGTGATCAGCAATTCGAGCTTTTCAGGATTCATCGATCAGTCGTCTTGATTCAGTCAGTCTGGAAAATACAGGCATTCTGCATGCAGGCCAAATGACAGATCATGCAAATAAAACGGATACAGATTTTCAGTTATTCGATAACTAATTGAAAAATAACGAACAAGTAGGCGGTTCCAAGCTGGCATGCACGGTGCACTACTCATTGCATCTTTCATCAACCGCGAGGAATTGAAAATGACCGACATGAATAAAGAAGCGATTTCTGTACTCAATGACCTGATTGAAACCAGCAAGGACGGTCAGGCCGGGTTCAAGACTTGCGCTGAAGACATCAAGCACCCTGAACTCAAGACCCTGTTCATCAATCGCTCGGCCGATTGTGGTACGGCCGCTGCGGAATTGCAGTCTGCCGTGCGTGCGATGGGTGGCGATCCGGAAACCTCCACCAGTGTCAGCGGTGACTTGCACCGTCGCTGGGTCGACGTGAAGTCGATGTTCACCGGCAAGGGCGAGGAAGCCGTTCTCAATGAAGCCGAGCGCGGTGAGGACCATGCGTTGAAGGCTTATCGCGACGCCATGGAGAAAATCAACAAGCACAACCTGGTGGGCATTCGTGACCTGGTTGAGCGTCAGTACCATGGCGTGCAACGCAATCACGATCAGGTAAAAGCCCTGCGTAACCAGGCGCGTGCACGTTCGTAAATCACGCTAAAAACTGTGGGAGCGAGCTTGCTCGCGATGAGGGTCTGACATTCAACAGTGATGTTGAATGATCTGACGCTATCGCGAGCAAGCTCGCTCCCACAGTGTTTGTTTTTGCTAGGTCAATCAGCCAATGCTGATCGCCGGCAACTCCGTCAACGTCACGCTCTGCTGCTTGCGTGGCGCGAGGATCTCCGCTTCACCATCCACCACCAGTTCATCGCGCTGGTTGAACACGCGGGTGGCAATGCGCACGCGGAACTTCGGCAGTTTTTCGAGGATTTCCAGGCGCACGGTCAGGGTGTCGCCGATCTTCACCGGTTTCTGGAAGCTCATTTGCTGGCCAATGTAGATGGTGCCCGGTCCAGGCAGTTCGCAGGCGACCGCGGCACTGATCAGCGCGCCGCTGAACATGCCGTGGGCGATGCGCTCCTTGAACATGGTGCTGGCGGCGTATTCGGCATCCAGGTGCACCGGGTTGTGGTCGCCGGACATCGCGGCGAACAACTGGATGTCGCGCTCTTCGACGGTCTTGCTGAAGCTGGCGGTCTGGCCGATTTCGAGGGCTTCGTAAGGGGTGTTGGTAACCTGGGTCATCTGTCTCAATTCCTGTGACGAATTAAAAAATTCACAAAAAACTATTCGGATCGGTGTGGCCGAGGAGTGCTCAAGGCCTGTGCGATCCAGTTCAGCACATCGGCGATGATTTCATCGCGGTTGCTCTCGTTGAACAGTTCGTGCCGTGCCTGGGGGTAAACGGTCAGTTGCAGGTGCTGGCTGCCGTTAGCCCGCAACGCGTCGGCCAGATCCTTGAGACGTTTACCTTCGCTCACCGGATCACATTCTCCGCCAATCACCAGCAGCGGCAGGCCCGGGTCGATCTGCGCGAGATTGGACGCTTTGCTGATTTGCTGCAAGCCACCGAGCAAGTCGATCCACAGTTGATTGGTGCAACGGAAGCCGCAAAGCGGGTCGTTGACGTACAGATCGACCTGCGCCGGATCACGGCTGAGCCAGTCGAACGATGTGCGTGCCGGTTTGAATTTTTTGTTGAACGAGCCGAAGGACAGCCATTCGATCAAGGCGCTGCGCCCTTTGCCGCCCTGGCGCAGGCGTTCGAGACGGGCGATCTGCCGTGCCGCGCGATAAAGCGCTACGGGTTGGAAATTCGAGCCGCTGAGGATTGCCCCGTGCAGGCTGGCACTGTGGTGCAGCAGATAAGCCTGGGCAATGTAACTGCCCATGCTGTGCCCGAGCAGTACGATCGGTACGCCGGGGTGTTGCTGGCCGATGTGTTGGTTGAGGCTGGCCAGGTCGCTCACGACCTTGCACCAACCGTCGTTATCAGCGAAATGCCCGAGTGTCCCGTTTTCGGCAGTTTTGCCATGTCCACGCAGGTCAGGCGCGCACACGCCATAACCCTGGTCACAGAGTTTTTCCGCGAGGGGGCCATAGCGACCGCTGTGCTCGGCCATACCGTGGGCCAGCAGAATCATTGCCTTGAGGCTGCCGTCGGGGAGCCACTGGTTGACGAAGAGCCGGCTGTGGTCGCTCGTGGTCAGCCAGAAAGTGTCGTGGATCATGGCGGTTCCTTTGCATGGGGCTGCCTGGTTGGAAACAGCTCGTTGCAGTTTATAGCGCATCCTTGAATGGGCGTCTGATCAGGCTACGCCACGGCAGAAAGATTCATGCGATCAATGACGGCGGTTGGCATATTTGCCTGCTACGTCATAACTGCTAGTGTCCGTGAAGCTCCGCTTTTTGCATTTTTCTTGAGAAATGACAGAACAGTGGCCCCGGATAGATTCAGGTAAAGAGGACAAGAACAATGCAACCTGATTTCTGGAATGACAAACGCCCGGCCGGCGTCCCCCTGGATATCGATCTGGGAGCCTTCAAGTCGGTGATCGAGGTGTTCGAACGTTCCTGCAAGAAGTTTGCTGACCGCCCCGCGTTCAGCAACATGGGCGTGACCCTGACGTACGCCGAACTGGAACGCCAGAGCGCTGCCTTCGCCGGTTACCTGCAAGCCCACACCGACCTGGTACCGGGTGACCGCATCGCGGTGCAGATGCCCAACGTCCTGCAATATCCGATTGCCGTGTTCGGTGCCTTGCGCGCCGGGTTGATCGTGGTCAACACCAACCCCTTGTACACCGCACGGGAAATGCGTCACCAGTTCAAGGACTCCGGTGCCCGGGCGCTGGTGTACCTGAACATGTTCGGCCAGAAAGTCCAGGAAGTGCTCCCCGACACCGACATCCAGTTCCTGATCGAAGCGAAGATGGGCGACCTGATGCCCACCGCCAGGGGCTGGCTGGTCAACACCGTGGTGAGCAAGGTCAAGAAGATGGTCCCGGACTATTCCTTGCCCCAGGCCGTTTCCTTCAAGAGCGCGTTGCGCATGGGCCGTGGCCTGGGCATCAAGCCGCTGACCGTCGGTCTCGACGACATCGCCGTGCTGCAATACACCGGTGGCACCACAGGCCTGGCCAAGGGCGCGATGCTGACCCACGGCAACCTGGTGGCGAACATGCAGCAGGCGCGGGCCTGTCTTGGACAGTTCGGCAGCGACGGTCAGCCGTTGTTGCGCGAAGGCCAGGAGGTCATGATCGCGCCGCTGCCGCTGTACCATATCTATGCCTTCACCGCGAACTGCATGTGCATGATGGTGACCGGCAACCACAACGTGCTGATCACCAACCCGCGTGACATCGGCGGTTTCATCAAGGAGCTGAAGAACTGGCGGTTCTCGGCGTTGCTGGGTCTCAACACGCTGTTCGTCGCGCTGATGGATCATCCGGATTTCAAGACCCTGGACTTCTCCAGCCTCAAGCTCACCAACTCCGGCGGCACGGCGCTGGTCAAGGCGACCGCCGAGCGTTGGGAGCAACTGACCGGTTGCCGCATCACCGAAGGTTACGGCCTGACCGAAACTTCGCCGGTGGCCTGTACCAACCCCTATGGCGACAAGTCGCGGATCGGCACGGTCGGCATGCCTGTGCCGGGCACCACGCTGAAAGTCATCAGCGATGACGGCGTCGAACAACCGCTGGGTGAGCGCGGCGAGCTCTGCATCAAAGGCCCGCAGATCATGAAGGGCTACTGGCAGAAACCCGATGCCACGGCCGAGGTGCTGGATGCCGAGGGCTGGTTCAAGTCCGGTGACATCGCGGTGATCGACCCGGACGGTTTCGTGCGCATCGTCGACCGCAAGAAGGACATGATCATCGTCTCGGGTTTCAACGTGTACCCGAACGAGATCGAAGACGTGGTGATGGCTCACCCGAACGTCGCCAACTGTGCGGTCATCGGTGTGCCCGACGAGCGGTCGGGAGAGGCGGTGAAGCTGTTCGTGGTGGCCCGTGAAGCGGGGGTCAGCCTTGAAGAACTGAAGGCTTACTGCAAGGAGAACTTCACGGCGTACAAGGTACCCAAGCACATCGTGCTGCGCGAATCGCTGCCGATGACGCCGGTGGGCAAGATTTTGCGGCGGGAGTTGCGGGATATCGCGTAATCGTTAGAGAGCGCGCTTCGCGCATCGCGGGCAAGCCCGCTCCCACAGGTTCATTGTTGTGCACAAACCTTGTGTACGACGCGAACTTTGTGGGAGCGGGCTTGCCCCGGGCGGCGTTCCGACGATGTTTTTTGGCAGACGCTAAAGCCCCGGTTTACGTGGGCTCCAGAGATTAATAGATTTTTTGCTCTAAAATGACTGCTTGTAAGTCTTGAGTCACAAATGTGACCGTGGAGGCCGCTTTTGGCTCTAGTCGACCCTTGGCAAAGCTGCTACTCTCGGCGCGCTTTGTGCTTCTTGGCCTGTGTAAAAGCCCAGATTCACCAATGACCAAACACCAATAATAATCGCATCAAATGCGGTGCTGAATTCGCGTTGCTGAGGAGTGGGCTTCCATGATCGAAGACTTTTGGAAGGATAAGTACCCTGCCGGGATTGCTGCCGACATCAATCCAGACGAGTATCCGAATATTCAGGCAGTGTTGAAGCAATCCTGCCAACGCTTCGCCAACAAGCCGGCATTCAGCAACCTGGGCAAGACACTCACCTACGGTGAGCTGTACGAATTGTCCGGTGCGTTTGCCGCTTATCTGCAACAGCATACCGATTTGCAGCCCGGCGATCGAATTGCCGTGCAACTGCCCAACGTGTTGCAGTACCCGGTCGCCGTCTTCGGGGCCATCCGCGCCGGGCTGATCGTGGTCAACACCAACCCGCTGTACACCGCGCGGGAAATGGAACACCAATTCAACGACTCCGGTGCCAAGGCCCTGGTCTGCCTGGCCAACATGGCGCACCTGGCTGAGACCGTGGTGCCGAAAACCGGCGTCAAGCACGTGATCGTCACCGAAGTCGCCGACCTGCTGCCGCCGCTCAAGCGCTTGCTGATCAACAGCGTCATCAAGTACGTGAAGAAGATGGTGCCGGCCTACCACTTGCCAAAAGCCGTCAAGTTCAACGACGTGCTGAGCAAAGGCCAGGGCCAGCCAGTGGCGGAAGCCAATCCGGCCAGCGGCGACGTCGCGGTGCTGCAATACACCGGCGGCACCACCGGCGTGGCCAAGGGCGCGATGCTGACCCATCGCAACCTGGTGGCGAACATGCTGCAGTGCAAGGCGCTGATGGGTTCCAACCTCAATGAAGGTTGCGAGATCCTGATCACCCCGCTGCCGCTGTATCACATCTATGCGTTCACCTTTCACTGCATGGCGATGATGCTGATCGGCAACCACAACATCCTGATCAGCAACCCGCGCGACCTGCCGGCGATGGTCAAGGAACTGTCGAAGTGGAAGTTCAGCGGCTTTGTCGGCCTGAACACACTGTTCGTGGCCCTGTGCAACAACGAAGGTTTCCGCAAGCTGGACTTCTCCGCGCTGAAAGTCACCCTGTCGGGCGGCATGGCCCTGCAACTGGCCGCGGCCGAACGCTGGAAGGCGGTCACCGGTTGCGCCATCTGCGAAGGCTACGGCATGACCGAAACCAGCCCGGTGGCCACGGTCAACCCGATCCAGAACATTCAGATCGGCACCATCGGCATTCCGGTACCGTCGACCCTGTGCAAAGTCATCAACGATGCCGGTGTCGAGCAGCCGCTGGGCGAAATCGGCGAACTGTGCGTGAAAGGGCCGCAAGTCATGAAGGGTTACTGGCAGCGCCAGGAAGCCACCGATGAAATGCTCGACAGCGAAGGCTGGTTGAAGACCGGTGACATCGCGCTGATCCAGCCAGACGGCTACATGCGCATTGTCGATCGCAAGAAAGACATGATCCTGGTGTCCGGTTTCAACGTATACCCGAACGAACTCGAAGACGTGCTGGCCACCTTGCCGGGCGTGCTGCAATGCGCGGCCATCGGCATACCGGACGAGAAGTCGGGCGAGGCGATCAAGATCTTCATCGTCGCCAAGCCGGGCGTGACGTTGACCAAGGAACAGGTGATGGAGCACATGCGCGCCAACGTCACCGGCTACAAGGTCCCGCGTTCCGTGGAATTCCGCGATGCACTGCCGACCACCAACGTCGGCAAGATCCTGCGTCGTGAATTGCGCGATGAAGAACTGAAGAAGATCAACGCGAAGAAAGCCACCGCGTAAAACAAGAAGCCCCGCAGATGCGGGGCTTTTTGTTGACGCCGGACACAGGTAGACGACCTGTAGGAGCCGGCTTGCTGGCGATGGCGGAGTATCAGTCAACATTGATGCGTCGGATATACCGCAATCGCCAGCAAGCCGGCTCCTACAAGCGGAACGGCGCGAAGTTGACGTTGGTGCCCGTCGGGCGCATGTCCTGCAGGAAGGAGTCCTTGTCGGCGCTCAGCTCCAGGCTCAATGCCGCCTTGCGCTTGCCTTCATTGCGCACCACCAGGCCTTCGAGTTTCTCGCGCAGGAACACGGTCGGCACTTTCAGGTGCAGCAGCTCGTCGGTGGCTGGCGTGTGCATCAGCAGGTGAATCCACTCGTACTGACCGACGGCCAGGCGCGTCACCGGGAGGTCGAACCACCAGATGTTGCGATTGCGGTTCAATTCGGCGAAGTGGCAGTTGTTGACGCCAAGCACAGCACCGCCAAGTTCCTGGTTTCTGCGGGCAATGGCCTGCTTTTTATCAAGTTTCATAACATTCCTACGGGATTGGATCTTCAGCGCCATGGCCTGAATGTGTTGCGCATTCTCGGGGGTTGGCCGGCAAACATAAAGCGCAACCTGCACCGGACGATGAAATGTCGCGGAGAAAATAAATGAAACTCCCTGTAAAGGCCCCCGGTCAACCTTGTGTAGCGATTTTTCCGTCTATTGAAATGCTCACAGGAGAATCACCATGAGCAGCACAAGCGATAAAGTCAAAGGCATGGCCAATGAAGCCGCCGGCAACGTCAAGCAAGGCGTCGGCAAGGCCACCGGTAACGACAAGATGCGTGCCGAGGGCGTGATGCAGGAAAAGAAAGGCGAGGCCCAGCAAGCAGTCGGCAAGGCCAAGGATGCGCTCAAAAAAGGTATCGATGACGCCTGATCCGGCCTTTAATGAAAACAAAGGCGGCCATCTCGGATGGCCGTTTTTGTGTCAGCCTGAACTTGCACCCGGAAATTGTTTCAAAGTCGCCAACTGGGCTACCTTGATGATAGAAAACGGCCCCTGAGTCGCCAGACTCCAACCCCAATCCGTAAGCGGCGAATGGAGACGCGAATGATTTTTCCGGACATGAGAGGCCTGCCCCTGCACCGTGTGATGATGCGCACGGTCACCGAGTTCGTCGACGACGAGATGTCGACCTATGCCTCGGCGCTGGCCTATCAGATGCTGTTTTCGCTGTTTCCGTTCATCCTGTTCCTGATTGCCCTGATCGGCTTCCTGCACCTGCCGGATTTCTTCTCCTGGCTGCGCCTGCAATCGGAACTTGTATTGCCGCCCCAAGCGCTGGAACAGGTCAACCCGGTGATCGACCAACTGCAGCAGTCCAAGGGTGGTTTGCTCTCGGTGGGTATCGTGATTGCGCTGTACACCGCCTCGGCGGGTGTGCGGCTGATGATGAGCGCGATGAACGCGGCCTACGACGTGGTCGAAGGGCGCCCGCTGTGGAAACGCTTTCCGTTGTCGGTCATCTACACCGTGGGCATTGCCGGCATGTTGCTGATTGCGGCGGCGCTGATGGTGCTCGGTCCGCAAGTGATGGGCTGGATCGCCGCGCAGGTCGGGCTTGAGGATTTCATCGTGACCCTATGGACCATCGTGCGCTGGCCGGTGATCGTGATTCTGCTGATGGTCGCGGTTGCGTTGATCTACTACGTCATGCCCGACGTCAAACAGGAATTCCGCTTCATCACCCCGGGCTCGGTGCTGGCGGTGGTGGTGTGGATCATCGCCTCCCTGGGCTTCGGTTTGTACGTCAAGGAGTTCGCCAACTACAACGCCATGTATGGCAGTATCGGCGCGATCATCGTGCTGTTGCTGTACTTCTACATTTCCGCCGCGGTGCTGTTGCTGGGCGCGGAGATGAATGCGGTGATCGAGCACATGTCGCGGGAGGGTAAGGACCCGGGCGAAAAAGTTGCCGGCGAGCATGGTCCCGTCCATGAGGAAAAACACCACGTTTCGGGACTGGGCCGTGATCATTCACAACCCAAACCAACCATTGATGAAACCTGATCATGATTCGTGAAATTCTGAAAATGGGCGATGAGCGCCTGCTGCGCATTGCCCCGCCGGTGCCGGCCGAAATGTTCGACAGCCCCGAGCTGTGGCAACTGATCGATGACATGTTCCAGACCATGGAAAGTGTGGGAGGCGTTGGCCTGGCGGCTCCGCAGATCGGCGTCGACCTGCAACTGGTGATCTTCGGTTTCGAGCACAGCGAACGTTATCCGGATGCCGACGCCGTGCCGCAGACGATCCTGATCAACCCGTTGATCACACCGCTGAGCCCGGTGCTGGAAGAGGGCTTCGAAGGCTGTTTGTCCGTACCGGGCCTGCGCGGTGCGGTGCAGCGTTACCAGCAGATTCGCTACGAAGGCCTCGACCCCAAGGGCGAACCGATCGTGCGTTTTGCTTCAGGGTTCCACGCACGGGTGGTGCAGCACGAGTGCGATCACCTGATCGGCCGCCTGTACCCGTCGCGCATCACCGACTTCAGCAAGTTCGGCTTCACCGAGGTGATGTTCCCGGACCTGGATCCCAACGCGGACGATTAAGCACACCACAAACCACATTAGATCTTCATCAGGCTTGAGCAGGCTCCAACCCCATCGCAATCATCGGCTTGCTGCGCGCATATCGGCTCAATCGCTCAACCATCGCGTAAGGCATCGGCGGATCAAACGTAAACCCGTGTCGCTCATAAAACCCGCGCAGGTCCGGATGACAGAACAACCACACCGGCAGTTCGCAATCCTTCACCGCGGCCGCGATCAACCCGGCGGCGATTCCTTGCTCCCGGCACTGCGGATCGACAAACAACCCGGTCAGCCAATGCCCGCCGGACACCGGGCGCAAACACAAAGCGGCAACAATCCCGTCACGCCGGGCCACCCACAGCTGCGCGTCGCGCACGGCTTTCATCGACGATTGGTGAGCGCGGTAGAACTTGTTCATCAAGGGCCATAACGGCTCGTCGAGCAGGGTGAACTGGATGTCGGGCATGGTCTCGGACTGTCGGTGTGCAAAGCCGGCGATTATAAAAGAACGCGCGCGCCGGGATAGGTGTATACCTGATCTCACATCCCCTCGAGTGGAGTACGCATCATGTCCAAAGGTATGGATTCAAAGAAATCGGCGAAAAAGAAACCGGTGAAAACCGCCATTGAAAAACGCGCGGACAAGAAGGCCAAGAAGGTCGGCGTGTTCGGTCACTGATCCCCGCGATGATCGATCGCTCCCATGCAACATGGGAGCGATCCTCCTGAAAATAATCTGCAGGATTTCCCACGGCCATTGCACAGAAGGGGATTGGTCCCCGATCTGAGCAACGCCATGCCCCATTACTTCGACAGCGCCCACCAAGAAGAAATCGAAACCCTGCGTCGACGCTTTACCGCCCGTACCGAATGGCCGACCTGGTTACTGTTGATCGGCGTGTATGGCGCCTGGTTCGGCATCGTGTTGAACAGCCATCGCCTGGGTGTGTGGTGGAGCACGCTGTTGCTGATTCCATTGCTGGTGCTGTGGTTGTCGGTGCAACACGAGCTGCTGCACGGTCATCCCACGCGCTGGCCAGCCCTGAACAAGATCCTCGGCTACGCGCCGTTTGCCGTCTGGTATCCGTACACCCTGTATCGCGATAGTCATTTGCTGCATCACCGTGACGAAGACCTGACCATCCCCGGTCGCGACCCGGAAAGCCGTTACCTGAGTGCCGGGCAGTGGCAGGGCAGTTCTCTGCTGGTGCGCAGCCTGCACTGGCTGAACAAGACCGTGCTCGGCCGCTTTGCCCTGGGTGCGCCGCTGGCCTTGCTGGCGTTGGCCGGCGAAGAGTTGCAGCGATTGCAAGCGGGTAATCGTCAGGCCTGGCTGATGTGGTTGAGTCACGGGTCGCTGACGCTGTTGATGCTGCTGTTCATCGCGCACTTCAGCGTGTTTGCGCTCTGGCATTACCTGTTTTTGATCAGCGTGCCGGCGCTGTCGATCGCCATGATTCGCTCCTACTATGAACATCGACCTCATGCCGCGCCGGAACAACGCACCGTGCTCAATGAAGCCGCCTGGCCGTGGCGCTGGCTGTTCCTGAACCTCAATTTCCATCTGGTGCATCACGAGTTGCCGGGGTTGCCCTGGTACGACTTGCCCCGCGCTTACCGGGCCCGCCGCGAGCAATGGCTGGCGCGCAGTGGCGGGTTTCTGGTGCAGGGTTATGGGCAGTTGTGGCGTGAACATGGCGTCAAAGCCATCGACAGCCCGAGGCATCCGTTTCACTGATTTGCTACGCTGCTCTGGAAAACTTCGATGACCCAACACATCGCCGAACTACAGATGTACACCGCCCCCGAGCTGATCCACCAGGCCAACGAACGCTGGCTGGCGCGAATCCTCGAGCACCTGGGCGGCACCCGCCGTGATGCCGAAGGCCTGTCGCTGTCGGATGTGTGGTTGTCGCCGCACTTGCTGCTCGCGCAAACCTGCGGCTACCCGCTGATGACAGCATTGCGCGGCAAGGTCCGGGTCCTGGGCCGCCCTCGGTATGAACTGCCGGACAGCAGTGGCGGCAACCATTGCAGCCTGATCCTGGCACGCACCGACGATGCGCGCCGAACCCTGGCGGATTTTCGAGGCAGCCGGGGCGTGATCAATGGCCGGGATTCCAACAGCGGCATGAACCTGCTGCGCCACCGGTTGGCGCCGTTGCAGCGTGAGGGGCGGTTTTTTTCTCAGATCGGCATCAGCGGCAGCCATCGCGAAAGCCTGCACTGGTTACGCGAAGACCTTGCCGACCTGGCGGCCATCGACAGCGTGACCTTCGCCTATCTGGCGCGCCACGCCGCAGAGGAAGTGGCCGGTTTGCGCGTGATTGAGCGCAGTGCCTTGAGCCCGACGTTGCCCTACATCACCTCGGCCACCGTCAGCGCTCAGCAGGCTGAAGCGCTATTGCAGGCGATGAACCAGGCGCTGCGCGAGTTACCTGAGGTTGCCGAAATCCTCGGTTTGCCGCAGGTGCTGCCCGCCAGCGAAAGCGACTATCAGGTTGTGCTCGATTATCAGCGTGAGGCCGAGGTGTTGGGGTATGGGGATTTGCGATAGGGCGCAGATGTTGGGTCGACAGGTCCATTTTTCGCGGGCAAGCCACGCTCCCACAGGTACAGCGAAACTATCTAATTGGAATATAAAAATAAGTTTTAAGTCTTATTAAAGAATAAGGCTCCTTGCTAGGATCCGCCTCACCGGACCACCGGACATTCAGCGACCCCTAACCCAGGAGCCCCTATGTCCGGCACCGATATTCTCCATCGCAAACACGTGGACAGCCTGTTCCGTGCCCACTATCACTGGCTCTGCACACGCCTGCGTCAGTCTCTGAACGATGCCGCCGGTGTCGAAGACATTGCCTGCGAAACCTTCGTGCAACTGCTCGAAGCCCCTGGCCTGACGGCGATACGCGAACCCCGTGCCTTGCTCACCACCATCGCCCGGCGCCTGCTCTATCAGCGTTGGCGTCGAGCGGATCTGGAGCGTCGGTATCTTCACCAACTGCAACACGCCGAGCCGGTGCATGCCGAATCGCCGGAGCAGTTGGCCCAGTTGTCCCAGACCCTGACCCGGGTGAATCGCAGTCTTCAGCGCTTGCCCGGCAAAGTGCGTTCGACCTTCCTGCTGTCGCGGATCGACGGCCTGACCTACGCGCAAATTGCCACAGCCCTGGGCATTTCGCTGCGCTCGGTCAGCGACTACATGACCCGTTCCCAGGCCCTGTGCGACCGGCACAGCGCCAATCAATCCCTGAACCGTCCACTCCAGAACAAGAGGTCCGCATGAGATCGATCAAAACCCTGCTCGGCAGTTCGTTGCTGGCCCTGAGCCTGTTGTCCCACCCGTCCTGGGCCACGGAAAAAGCCGCACCCATTCACTTCGGCGATATCACTTGGGAAAGTGGCAGCCTCATCACCGAAATCCTGCGCCTGATCGTTGAAAAAGGTTACGGTTACCCGACCGACACGCTGCCGGGCAGCACCGTCAGCCTGGAAGCGGCGCTGGCGAAAAACGATATCCAGGTCATCGGCGAGGAGTGGGCCGGACGCAGTCCCGCCTGGGTCAAGGCTGCCGCCGAGGGCAAGGTCTTCGGCCTCGGCGATACGGTCAAAGGCGCCACTGAAGGTTGGTGGGTGCCGGAATACGTGATCAAGGGCGATCCCGAGCGCGGCATCAAGCCGTTGGCCCCGGAACTGAAGTCCGTTGCCGATCTGGCGAAGTACAAGGACGTATTCCGCGACCCCGAAGACCCGAGCCGCGGACGCTTCCTCAACAGCCCGACCGGCTGGACCTCGGAAATCGTCAACAGCCAGAAACTCAAGGCCTATGACCTGACCGCCAGCTACGTCAACTTCCGCACCGGTTCCGGTGCCGCACTGGATGCCGAGGTGGCGTCGTCGATCCGCCGTGGCAAACCGGTGCTGTTCTACTACTGGTCGCCGACACCGCTGCTGGGGCGATTCAAGTTGGTGAAACTCGACGAACCGCCGTTCGACGCCGAAGCCTGGAAAACCCTGGCCGACGCCAACAACCCGAACCCCAAGGGCACGCGCTCGATGCCGGCCAGCCTGGCCATCGGCGTATCGGCACCGTTCAAGGCGCAATACCCGGATCTGGTGACGTTCTTTGAAAAGGTCGACCTGCCGATCGACCTGCTGAACCAGACCCTGGGCCAGATGAGCGAAAAACGCCAGAAACCCCGCGAAGTAGCCGAAGCATTTTTGCGAGAGCAACCGCAGGTGTGGAAGGGCTGGGTACCGGGGGAGGTGGCTACCAGGGTGAGTGCCAGTTTGTAGTTTTGTCGCATCGCGATGCGATCTCGGGTTCAACGGACTCGACAGGCGGTAAGCCGCAAAAAAACGCTGAACCGATTTTGTCCTCGATACTGGCCGACTAGTGGCCTTGCAAGCACAACGTGGCTGTCTATGATCAGGTGTAACTAACTGTATCGACCGTGATGAGGCGGTCGGTGTGGTGCTGCCAGAGTGCGCAATCAAAGGCACCGACACTTGATCACAGGGAGCTGTCCGCTAAATGGAATTTGTTGTGAATCTGTTAGGGCTGGCCCGCATGCGGGCTATCAAGAGAAGGATGTCTTGATGAGCGTGTCGCTATAAGGACCCTCCGATTGATCATCGATTATCACCTGACTAGTCCTTCTTTTTTGGAGGGATGCGTGTGCCTGTTCCACGGAACGTAGTGGTGGATTTGAAAGACCTGCAACTTTCATCAATCAAAAAATCGCGCGGAAGGTGATACAACCATGTTCAACCTACATCACAAGGCTGACCTGCTGGAAATCGAACGATTCAGCTGTGCGCTGACCGAGGCCAATGCCAAGTTGGCGGCGATCAGCAATTCGATGGCGATGATTGAATTCACCCCGGATGGCATCGTCATCGATGCCAACGAAAACTTCTGCAGTGCCATGGGCTACAGCGCCGACGAAGTGCGCGGCAAGCATCACCGGGTGTTTTGTGAAGAGCAGTATTACCGCAGCGATGACTACACCAAACTGTGGCGCGACCTGGCGCGGGGCGAGCCGCTGAGCGGGACCTTTTTGCGCTTGCATAAAAGCGGCCGGGAGATCTGGCTCGAAGCCAGCTACATGCCGGTGCTCGGCCCCGACCGCCAGGTGAAAAGCGTGATCAAGGTCGCCACCGACATCACCGCCCGGATCAACAGGGAACACGAAAACGAAAGCCGGCTCGCCGCGATCGGCCGCTCAATGGCCGTGATCGAATTCACCCCCGAAGGCAAGGTCATCAGCGCCAACGAAAACTTCCTGAAAACCATGCAGTACTCGCTCAACGAGGTAGTGGGGCAGCATCACAGCCTGTTCTGCCACCGAGCCGAAGCCGAGTCCCAGGGTTACCGGAATTTCTGGGCGTCGCTCAACCGTGGCGAATATCACTCCCATCGTTTCGAGCGCAGGAACAAACAGGGGCAGACCATATTCCTCGAAGCGTCCTACAACCCGTTGTTCGACGCCAAGGGCCGGCTGTACAAAGTGGTCAAGTTTGCCAGCGACATCACTCACCAGATGACCACCCTGCAAACCGCCGCGGAATCGGCCCACAGCACCTCGGTGCAAAACGACGTCTGTGCACGCAAGGGTTCCGAGGTGGTGCAGCAGACGGTGCAGATCATCCTGGACATTTCCAAAGACCTGAACGAAGCGGCGCTGAGCATCGATGCCGTGAGCAAGCAGTCCGACATCATCGGCACCATCGTGCAGACCATCCGCGGCATTGCCGATCAGACCAACCTGCTGGCGCTCAACGCGGCGATTGAAGCGGCGCGGGCCGGTGAGCACGGGCGCGGATTTGCGGTGGTGGCCGATGAAGTGCGCAGCCTCGCGGCGCGCACCAGTCAGGCGACGCTGGAGATCGTCGAGGTGGTGCGCAAGAACCACGATCTGTCGCTGAGCGCGGTGTCGAGCATGCAATCGAGTTTGAGCCGAACCGGCCTCGGCGTGGAACTGGCGAACGAGGCAGGGGAGGTGATCCTGGAAATCCAGCAGGGCTCGCGCCACGTGGTGGACGCGATCAGTCAGTTCAACTCGACATTGCAGCTGAACTAAGCAGAGCAACTTGTAGGAGCAAGCTTGCTCGCGATGGACTCTAGAGCGCTGCGTTTAGCCAGACAAAACGCGTAATCGTTATCGACCATCGCGAGCAAGCTCGCTCCTACATAAAATGAGCAAATGAAAAAGGGTCCCGGTAGAGGGACCCAAAAAAACCGGCAAATAGCGCGCTGACAAGAGGGCCGGGAAGGTTGGGGCGTTCGTTCATTGAGCCTGCTTTACGGAGCCCGGCAATCGGGCTGCGTTATCACATCCAAGCCAATAATCATTCGATCTGCAAGATTTCCCTGCGCCGTTACCCGCAGGGAGACAGGACCATTTTTGTCTGTTGGCTTGCCCTTGTTCCGGGCCGCTCGGAGTCCGATACCTGTTAGTTCTGACAGTAGACTGACTATCGAGTTGGTTGGACTATGTGTTCTCGAATACGTGGCTGGTTTACCGATATAACGTCGGATAAAAGCCGGGGTGCTCTAAACTCGCATGGACGAGATTTAATATGAAAATCAAATGGGTTGTTACTGCTTTTTCACTAGTTGTCTGCCTCGGCGCAAATGCTGAGCAAGAGTCGGTAGGGCAAAGCACATACACATTATTCAATCCCACAATGACTGAATTACAGAAGGGCGAGGTACAACAGCAGATTGATCAACAGCTCGCCAGAAAAGCGGGAGCGCGGCAGGTCAGTACTACCCAAGTGGTTTATGGAGATGGAGCAGTCGTTATGACTTTCCCTCCCAAGGACTCCGTTCAACCGGAGAGCACCTGCGACTATGGTTATTTTTGCGTCTGGGAGCACCCGTATTACACCGGCAGGAAAGTGTCATTGCGCAGTAAGCAAGAATTCAGTCCATTCAATCTCGCAGACTACGATATGAGCCTGCAGGTATCGTCGTGGAAATATAACAATAAAGCCTACGCCTCGATCGTATACGGGGTGAACAGGAAAGATGGGGTGGGAGTAATAGAAACCAGCACTCTAAAGGAAATTGGAATTGGTGATGAGTGTTGCCCATTCAGTGCTCCCGAAAAAACAGACCCTTCCGCAGCGTGGACAGAAATATATGCCATCGATCACCTTCAGTCCCGGGGTGACAAAATAGTGAGTATCAAGGTCTCTACACTATTTGGTGGGGATGCCAAGTGAGCACCAATTGCAGCGGCCATTCAAGGCAAGCCGTTGCAGCCGTGCTTGAGGAAACCCGGACGCTGCGCCAGGCGCTGGAAATACTCATCGACGGCGGGGTAGTCCGGGCGCTCGATCGGTGTCATCAGCCAGCGATTGACCGATAAACCGATGACCACATCGGCCAGGGTAAAGCGGGGCCCGGCGACATACGCCTTGGTGGTCGCGAGTTGATGTTCGAGGATGCCCATTTTCTGGTTCCAGCCACGGATGCCGACCTCAAGGCCATGCGGGTCCTGGAATTCCGGGTCCTTGCGCACCAGTGCCATGAACGGATATCTCCACGACGGATTGAGCTCGGTGGCTTGCCAATCCATCCACTGCTCCACCCTGGCGCGGGCGGCCGGGTCGGTTGGCAGCAAATCAGCATGGTGGTGATGGTGTTTGCCGACCAGGTAGCGGCAGATGGTATTGGACTCCCACAGCACGCCCGCCTCATCAATGATCACCGGTACCAGCGCGTTGGGATTGAGCCGCAGAAACTCCGGGCTGTGGGTCGAGGCAAAGCCACTGCCCCAGTCCTCGCGTTCGTAGGTTATGCCCAGTTCCTCGCAGGTCCACAGAACCTTGCGGACGTTGATCGACGAGGCTTTACCCAGGATCTTCAGTGTGTGTTCCATTGAGCTACTCCGTTAGCGAATTGGTGCGCTACGGGAATCTAACAGCGTGCCCAGCAGAGGGCGACATTCGTTGCTCTAAAAGGTTAGTTGAAATCCGCTCGCCGCGTTCGGCTCTTGATTGGACTTCAGGCGCTCGGCAGCAGGTCGGTCCAGATCGGGGTCGAACAGGCACTGGGAATGTATGGATGAAGGGCAGGTTGCTTGAGGATCCAGCCCTGAAGCTGTTGGTCGATGTACACCGGGGTTGGCTCGATACACTCGCCTTTGGGGGCAACCTTGGCTTGATCCACTGATACAAACAGTGGGCCGGGCAGATCAAACACCGTCTCGGAATGGCTTGAAAGCCCCGTGTCCTTGCGGGCAAAACAGTTGTTCCTGCGGCCGCTCAGGTCGGTTGTCATGACCCCGGCTTCTTCCAGGTTCGCATGCCAAACATTCATGACAACGGCTGGCCCCTGGGCTTTCGGGTGCAAGGCGAGGCAACTTTTGATTGCCGGCATGAAACGTGGATCACTTAGAAACTGCGTCCAGTCGTCCGGCTGCGAGGCGTGTGCCGGAATCGCTTGGCCGAGCAAGAACGTCAGGAAAATCGCTTTGCGCATAGCAATATCCGCGAGAAAAAGGTTGTGGATTCTGCACTCGACGCTCGGGTCGCGGAGGGTAAAAGATGTTTCGAAATGCTGTGTAGGAATGGTCTGACGGCAAGCGGCTTCAGAGGGGTTGCGCAGGCTACTGTTTCTTGCACCCTTGCCTACAACTACGCCAGAATCCGCCGACTTGTGCGCTTGGTATCCGGACTCTATCGTTCCGTGTCGCTGCAAATTCAGCGATCGGGTTTCGCAGCCCGGGTATCTCTAGACGCATAGCGTCCACCGTTCGTGATCGAATCGCGTTATGGCGGCTGTGCGTGGGAGACCTTCGGGTCTACCGGGTTCTAGAGTCCCGGTCTGCGACCCGCGTACAGCTGCCACCCTTCGTATCGCAGCGAGACGTGGCAGCTCCATTACTCTAGGAGCACCACTATGTTCAAACCCACGCCGAACCCCCCACGCAATCCCAGCCCGATGTTCTCCATCTCCCCCGGCATCAATAACGAAACATTGCTGGCGCACGCCTGCGAATCACTGGCCTCGGCGAGTGTGATGACCAATGACTTTGCTACGTTTCTGGAAGGCAGCCAGCGTAATACGGCACTGGCGATCGCACAGATCATCATGCTGGCCGAGCTGGCGGTGAACCGGGTGCTGGATAACCTCGATCCGCAGGATTGACCGCCGAACCTGTGGTGAGGGGGCAAACCCCCTCACCACAGTGATTTGTGTCGTGCTTATGTACTCTCGCGCACCTTCAACTCAAACCCCATGTCCTGCACCGGCCTGGCCACGGTATTGCCGGCCATCAGCGTCAGCATCTGCTCCGCTGCGCGGCGGCCGATGGCTTCGCGCGGGGTGTTGATGCTGCTCAGGCGCGGGACCATGTGTTCGGACATGGGCAAGTCGTTGAAGCCGAGGATCGCCACCTGTTCGGGGATCTTGATCCCGTGACGCAGCGCTTCGAGCAGCGCGCCCTGAGCCAGGTCGTCGTTGCCGAAGAAAATCGCATCGACGTCCGGGTGGCTGGCGAGCATCTGCAAAAACAGTTCGCCGCCCAGGCCGACCGACGACGGGCGGGGTGTCAGCACTTCCAGCGCCGGGTCATACAAACCGGCCTTTTGCAGGGCTTTGCGGAAACCTTCGCCGCGCAGCAAGGTGCGCTGGTCGAGTTGCGCGCCGATGTAGGCCAGGCGCTTGCGGCCGCGAGACAGCAAGTGTTCGGCTGCCGTTTCGCCGGCCGCCAACTGCGAAAAGCCCACGCAGTTGAGCCCGGCGGCGCTGTCCAGCTCCATCATGTACACGCAGGGAATGTTGCTGGCTTCGATCATCCGCCGCGAACTTTCGGTGCGGTCGAAACCCGTCAGCAGCAAGCCACGGGGCTGATAGGCCATGTAGTTGCGCAGCAGGTTTTCCTCTTCATCGCGCGAATAGTGGAAGTTGCCGATCAGCACTTCGAAGCCCTTGGGCCGCAAAACCTGATGAATGGCTTCCAGGGTGTCGATGAACAGCAGGTTGGACAGCGACGGCACCAGCACCACGACGGAATGGCTCTGGGCCGAGGCCAGGGCACGGGCGGCAGGGTTGACCACGTAGTTGAGATCCAGCGCCGCTTTCTGCACCTTTTCCACCAGTTCGGTGGCAACAGTGCTGACGCCGCGCAGGGCGCGCGAAGCGGTGATCGGGCTGACGCCGGCCAGTCGGGCAACTTCGTTCAGGGTAGGGCGGCCAGTGGTACGGGTATTTTTATCGTTCTTGGTTGTGTTCATCGACGGCTTGCCAAACAAAATTCAAGGCACTAAGGTAGCGCTGTCTCGATGCAGCTGCAAATGCGTGAGCGGGGGTTCGCCTGATCCTCGCTTTTTGGCGTTGGGACCTAACCTGCTGCAACCCATAAAATGACAAGAAAGGCGTCGGCAACTTCTGCTTTTGATCTAGTGTCATAACTGGCAAAGGTAGCGCTGTCTGCGCGCTGAGGTGTTACATGAATCATCCCATCACCGCCCTGGTCATCATGGGCGTTGCCGGTTGCGGCAAGACGTGCGTCAGCGAGGCCCTGTGCCAATTGAGCGGCGCCACTGCCATTGAAGGCGACTCTTTCCACCCTGCCGCCAATATCGAAAAGATGAGCGCGGGGACCCCCCTGAACGACGAAGACCGCGCCGGCTGGCTCGACAGCCTGTGCGATGAACTGCGCCGTGTCGACGCCATGGGCCAGCGCCCGGTGCTGACCTGTTCGGCGCTCAAGCACATTTACCGCGAACGCCTGCGCAGTGCCTTGCCGGGCCTGGGCTTCGTGTTCCTGGAGTTGACCCCCGAAGTGGCCGCCGACCGCGTCTCCCATCGGCCGGGCCACTTCATGCCGTCGACCCTGATCGACAGTCAGTTCGCCACCCTCGAATCGCCGGTCGGCGAGCCGTTGACCCTGGCGCTGGATGCCTCGACCCATAGCGTCGAGCAACTGGCTGCGCAGGCTCATGTGTGGTGGCAGGCGAACGGCCTGAAACAGGCGGTATGACTGTGCTCGCAAAGACAGCGCTGTCCTCACGACTTCTGATTAACCCGCTTTAATAACAACAACAACCAGGAGACACCCCTAATGTTTGGCATGTCCCACGAGACGTTCCTGCTGCTCGATGCAGTGGTCACGGTGATCGGGCTTATCGTTCTGATCACCAAGTTCAAGTTGCATCCCTTCCTTGCCCTGATCATTGCCGCAGCTTTCCTCGGGCTGACCTCCGGCATGCCGATCGGCACCATCATCAAGGCGTTCCAGGACGGCTTCGGTGGCGTGCTTGGCTTTGTCGGCATCATCCTCGCGCTGGGCACCATGCTCGGCAAAATGATGGCCGAATCGGGTGGGGCGGATCAGATTGCGCAGACGCTGATCCGCGCCTTCGGCAAGGACAAGGTGCAGTGGGCGATGATGTTCGCCGCGTTCCTGGTCGGCATTCCGCTGTTCTTCGAAATCGGCTTCGTGCTGCTGATTCCGCTGGTGTTCATCGTGGCCCGGCGCACTGGCGTGTCGATCATCAAGATCGGTATCCCGCTGCTGGCCGGCCTGTCCGCCGTGCACGGCCTGGTGCCGCCGCACCCGGGTCCGCTGCTGGCCATCGGCGTGTTCGGTGCCGACATCGGCAAGACCATTCTGTACGGCCTGATCGTTGCGCTGCCAACCGCCATCATCGCTGGCCCGATCTACGGTACGTTCATTGCCAAGCACATTCCCGGTCATCCGAACCAGGAGCTGGTGGATCAACTGGCGCGCGAAACCGATTCGGCTGAACTGCCGAGCTTCGGCATCACGCTGGTGACCGTGCTGTTGCCGGTGTTCCTGATGCTGCTCAAGACCTTTGCTGACGTCGTGCTGCCTGATGGCAACATCTTCCGCGCCTTCATGGACCTGATCGGTCACCCGATTTCGGCGTTGCTGCTGGCGTTGCTGCTGTCGCTGTATACCTTTGGCTACAAGCAGGGCATCGGTTCCAGCCAAATGATGAAATGGCTGGATGCGAGCCTCGCGCCGACCGCCGCGATCATCCTGATCATCGGTGCCGGTGGTGGCTTCAAGCAGATGCTGGTGACCAGCGGCGTGGGTGACGTGATCGGCCACATGGCGGTCAACGCACAGATCTCGCCGATCCTGCTGGCCTGGCTGGTGGCGGCGGTGATTCGTATCGCCACCGGTTCGGCGACCGTGGCGACCATCACTGGCGCCGGCATCGTGGTGCCGGTGGTGGGGATGATCCCGGGTGTGAACCGTGAGCTGCTGGTGCTGGCCACCGGTGCAGGTTCGTTGATCCTGTCCCACGTCAACGACGCCGGTTTCTGGCTGGTGAAGCAGTACTTCAACATGACCGTGGCCGAAACCTTCAAGACCTGGACTGCGATGGAAACCATCCTGTCGGTGGTGGGCCTGGGCTTTATCCTGTTGTTGTCGCTGTTCGTTTAAGCGATTCGACAGGCACAAAAAAACCGCAGCGATGCGGTTTTTTTGCCTCTGTAGGAGCCGGCTTGCTGGCGATGCAGGCGACTCGGTTTAACGTCTGACCGAGTCGATGCGATCGCCAGCAAGCCGGCTCCTACAGGTTTTGTGTCAGGCGTTGGCTTTGGTGACCAGGCCATCCGCCCTGAACATCCCGCGAATCCCGCGCACGGCCTGGCGAATCCGGTCCTGGTTTTCGATCAGGGCGAAGCGTACGTGATCATCGCCGTACTCGCCAAACCCGACGCCCGGTGACACACACACCTTGGCTTCGGCCAGCAGCTTCTTGGCGAACTCCAGCGAACCCAGGTGCGCATAAGCCTCGGGGATCTTCGCCCAGACGTACATCGACGCTTTCGGGTTTTCTACCATCCAGCCCAGTTCATGCAAGCCCTTGACCAGCACGTTGCGGCGCTGCCGATACTGCTCGGCGATGTCGCGCACGCATTGCTGATCGCCTTCCAGTGCGGCAATCGCCGCCACTTGCAGCGGGGTGAAGGTGCCGTAGTCGTGGTAGCTCTTGATCCGCGCCAGGGCGTTGACCAGTTCCGGGTTGCCGACCATGAAACCGATGCGCCAGCCGGCCATGTTGTAGCTCTTGGACAGGGTGAAGAACTCCACCGCGATGTCCTTGGCCCCCGGCACTTGCATGATCGAGGGGGCTTTCCAGCCGTCGTAGACGATGTCGGCGTAGGCCAGGTCGTGCACCACCAGTACGTCGTACTGCTTGGCGAGGGCGATGACGCGCTCGAAGAAATCCAGCTCAACGCACTGTGCGGTCGGGTTGGACGGGAAGCCGAGGATCATCATCTTCGGCTTCGGAATGGAGCCGCGAATGGCCCGTTCCAGTTCAGCGAAGAAATCCACGCCCGGCACCAGCGGCACCGAACGCACCTGGGCGCCGGCAATCACGGCACCGTAGATGTGAATCGGGTAGCTCGGGTTGGGCACCAGCACGGTGTCGCCCTGGTCCAGGGTCGCCAGCATCAAGTGCGCCAGGCCTTCCTTGGAACCGATGGTGACGATGGCTTCGCTTTCCGGGTCGATGTCGACCTCGTAGCGTTGCTTGTACCAGTTGGAAATCGCCCGGCGCAGGCGCGGAATGCCCTTGGACGTGGAGTAGCCGTGAGTGTCTTCGCGCTGTGCGACCTGCACGAGTTTTTCGACGATGTGCGGCGGCGTGGCGCCGTCGGGGTTGCCCATGCTCAAGTCGATGATGTCTTCGCCACGACGACGGGCGGCCATCTTCAGCTCGGCGGTGATGTTGAAAACGTAGGGGGGGAGTCGATCTATGCGCGCAAAGCGGCGCGGCGAACCTTGTTCGGCCATTGTTGCCTCGGATAACGTAAGCGCCCGGAACCGTCCGAGCGACGCTGGTCACTGCGGTGACCTGTGGCGGAATGTACGGGCAGCTGTGGCAGACTGTCCAGCCTCAATGTAAACAAATTTGTCCGAAGGAAAGGGTTCGATGGAATTTACCAGCGGCTTCTTGCTGAGCCTCTCGCTGTGCCTGGATATCGGCGTGGCCAACATCGCGATGATCACCCTGGCGATGCAGCGCGGCTATTTCCAGGGCTTCGCGCTGGGCCTCGGCACCTGCGTCGGCGACCTGATCTACGCGGTACTGGCACTGGCCGGCATGACCGTGTTGCTGCAGTACGAAACCGTGCGCTGGGTACTGTGGATCGGTGGCTCGGCGCTGCTGGTGTACTTCGCGGCGAAGATGGTCTATTCGGCGATTCACCACGAGGCGCTGCTGGCCGAGACGGCAGAGGTCGGGAACAACTCCCACCGCAAGGAATTCTTGCGCGGGATTTTCCTGGCCATGTCTTCGCCCAGTGCGATTCTCTGGTTCGCGGCCGTTGGCGGCACCCTGATCGCCCGTTCCGGTGGCGGTGGCCCGATCAGTTCGGCGCTGTTTCTCGGCGGTTTCCTGTGTGCCGGGCTGCTCTGGTCGGCAGGCTTGTGCTTCGCCGCCAGCCACGGCGGCAAGTTGCTGGGCGACAAGTTGCTGCGCTATTCCTACATGGCATCGGCAGCGATCTTCTGCTATTTCGCAGTCTACGTGATTCTATCGGGCTATAACGAGTTCGTCGGTGCCGCAGCCGTCGAGCAATTGCACGCTCTGTAACTGGGCGAATCGGGTAAGGCTTCTATACTCCCAGCCGAACCCATTTTTATGCGTCAGGAGTCGAGTCATGGATGAGTTAGCAAGCGTCGAGCTGGCGCAACCGCGCTTCGAGCACGGGCACTTCCTGCTGATTGCGGGGCTGGGCGGTCAATTCACCCAGCAAACCACCCAGGGCATTCCCGAACTCTGGGAGAAATTCATCCCGCATCTGGGCCGGATTCCGGGCCAGAAAGGCGAAGTTACCTACGGCGTCTGCTGCAATTTCGATGGCAAGGGCGGCTTCGATTACATCGCCGGGGTCGAGATCAGCAAGCTCGACGATTTGCCGGACACATATCGATGGGTAGAGATTCAGCCCCAGAAGTACGTCGTGTTCGAACATCAAGGACCGCTGGACACCCTGCCGCAAACCTTTCAGTACATCCATGGCACGTGGCTGCCGAAGTCCGGCCACGAGCTATTGGCGGCCCCGGAATTCGAACGCTACAGCGAAGATTTCAACCCGAAGCTCAACACCGGCAAGCTGGAAATCTGGTTGCCGATCAAGGCGTGACGTACGCGGGAGGCGGATCCACCGATTCGTCTCTCGATGTCCCACGGCGGCTGATTTATCATCCCCGGCCTTTCCCACGCTGATTCCGAGCTGCCATGAACACCGTCATCCGCAACGTCACCCCCGCCGATCTGGACCGCTGCTTTGCCATCGAAACCCTTGCCTATGAGGGCGACGAAGCCGCGACCCGCGAGAAGATTGCCACCCGCATCGCCACCTGGCCCGAGGGGTTTATCGTCGCGCAAGTGGACGGGGTTGTAGCCGGTTTCATCAATTCCGGTGCGGCGTTCCAGGTGGAAATGTCGGACGAGGCGTTCAAGGAGCTGATCGGCCACGACCCGGTCGGGCCGCACGTGGTGATCATGTCGGTGGTGGTGCACCCGGATTATCAGGGGCAGGGCCTGGCCAAACTCCTGATGGGCGAGTTCATCGAGCGCATGCGTGCGATGGGCAAGGTCAGCATCAACCTGATGTGCAAGGAGCGGCATATTCCGTTGTATGCCGGTTTTGGCTTTGCCTACATCAAACCCTCGGCGTCCGACCATGGCGGCATGGCGTGGCATGAGATGGTGCTCAATCTCTGAACCCACCGCAGATCCCCTGTAGGAGCGAGCCCGCTCGCGAAGAACTCCGGCACACCGCGTTTATCCAGATTGCCCGTGTCATCGTTGACGACCTTCGCGAGCAGGCTCGCTCCTACAGAGGAAGGTGTTGTGTCAGTACAATCAAAACACCAACCCCATCCGCCGCTCATACCCGATCCGCCCCCTGTACGCCTCGCCACTGTCGACAAAGCCAAACCTGGCATACAAGCCGATCGCCGATTCGTTGTCCGCATCCACCGACAATTCCAGCCCCTTGATCTGCGGCCAGGCTAGGCGCGCGGCCTCGGGCAGCGCTTGCAGGCAAGCCTTGCCATAACCTTTGCCCTGAGACCGTTGATCGACTTGCAGCGCATGCAGCGTCGCGCTGTGTTCATCGGCCCACGCGGGCAGCGCGGGCGGGCGCTTGAGCAGCAGGAACGCCACGGGAATGTCCTCGACCAGCAGGGCAAACCCTTTGACTCCCGGGCCCGGCTTGGACAGCAGAGAGTGCAGTGCACCGTGAATGTCACCGCTGAACCTGATCTGTTCCGGATGTACTTCGATGGCCTCGACCTGCTGGCGCTGCAGCGCGTTCAGGCTTTCGTAGGGCACGAGTCGGGCTGTCACGGGAGGGTCCTTTTTCCAACATGAATAGAACTTGCGATTCTAGCGATTCCGGCCGTTTGGATTATTTTTATTTCACCTGTCGATTTACCGGATCGCCAGACGACCAAGGGTGTCTTCCAATAAAAACCACGGAGAACCACCATGAACTCGCAAACCCAGATCCAGAACCTGATCGAAACCTATCGTCAGGCCATGATGGCCAAGGACGTAGATAAAATCATGACCCTGTATGCCGACGACATCGTCTCCTTCGACGCGGTCAAGGCCCTGCAATTCAAGGGCAAGGAGGCGTACCGCGCGCATTGGGAAGATTGCATGAAGATGTGCCCCGGCCCGCACATTTTCGACTTCCAGGACATCTGCATCGAAGCGTCCCAGGAGATTGCCTTCGCCCACTGGCTGGCCCGTTGCGGAGGCACCAACGACAAGGGTGAAACCCAGGCCTGTTGGATGCGCGGCAGCGCATGCTATCGCCAGGAAGACGGGTTGTGGCGGATCGTCCATGAGCACTGGTCGGCGCCGTTCGACATGCAGACCGGCGCGGCGCTGTTCGACCTCAAGCCCTGAGTTGTTTTATCGAAAGCTGTGCCAAAGTGCCGATTCGCGGCCATAGTTGATCCGTTCAATAAGGAGAGCGTGATGAAGTACTTATGCCTGGTCTACAGCGATGAGCGCCTGCTGCATTCGCTGCCGGAAAGCCCGAAGGATGAAGAGTGCATGGCCTATGCCGAGTCGATCCAGGGCAGCGGCCGGATGGTCGCCGCCGAGGCGCTGGAGTCGGTGCAGACTGCCACCACGGTGCGCATGCGCAACGGCAAGATGTCGATCACCGACGGGCCGTTCGCTGAAACCAAGGAGCAGTTGGCCGGTTTTTACCTGATCGATGCCAAGGACCTCAACGAAGCCATCCAGGTCGCCGGCAACATTCCGGCGGCCCGGGTCGGCAGTGTCGAAGTGCGCCCCGTTCGGCAGTTGAATCCTTGAGATGCCCGGGCTGCCGGTTCAGGCGCGGGTCGAGCAGGTCTATCGCGAGGATTCGCGGCGAATCCTCGCGACCTTGATCCGCCTGCTCGGCGACTTCGACCTTGCTGAAGAGGCCTTGCACGAGGCGTTTTTCATCGCGGTCGAACGCTGGCAGCGTGACGGCGTGCCGGACAATCCGCGGGCCTGGCTGGTGTCCGCGGGCCGTTTCAAGGCCATCGATGCCTTGCGCCGGCGTGCACGTTTTGCCGCGTCGCAGCCTCTGCTGATCGCGCAGCTGGAGGAACTGGAGCAGGCCGACTGGAGTGATGAAGACGTGGAAGACGATCGCCTGCGGCTGATCTTCACTTGCTGCCACCCGGCCCTGGCGGCGGACTCACAAGTGCCGCTGACGCTGCGCGAAGTCTGCGACCTGACCACCGAAGAAATCGCCCGGGCCTTCCTCTCGGCGCCGGCCACCATCGCCCAGCGCATCGTGCGCGCCAAGGCGAAGATCCGCGATGCGAAAATCCCCTATCAAGTACCGACGCTGGCAGAGTTGCCCGAGCGTCTGGACAGCGTGTTGCGGGTGATTTACCTGGTGTTCAACGAGGGTTATTCGGCGTCCATCGGCGCCGAACTGATCCGCGAGGAATTGACCCGCGAAGCGATCCGTCTGGGCCGGTTGCTGGTGCAATTGTTACCGGAGCCGGAGGTGATGGGCTTGTTGGCATTGATGTTGTTGCACGAGTCGCGTCGCCCGGCCAGGACCTCGGCGAGCGGCGAGCTGATTGTGCTGGACGAACAGGACCGTTCGCTGTGGAACGCCGGGTTGATCACTGAAGGCTGCGCGCTGATCGAACAGGCGCTGACCATGGGGCGCTTCGGACCCTATTGCCTGCAAGCGGCCATCGCGGCGGTGCATGCCGAAGCGCCGACGGCGGGGGAAACCGATTGGCCGCAGATTGTCGGTCTGTATGACGTGCTGCTGCGGGCGGTGCCGTCACCGGTGATCGAGTTGAATCGCGCGGCGGCGATTT
Source organism: Pseudomonas sp. PB101 (assembly GCF_009764265.1). Lineage (GTDB taxonomy): Bacteria > Pseudomonadota > Gammaproteobacteria > Pseudomonadales > Pseudomonadaceae > Aquipseudomonas. Next base: position 119,444 of record NZ_RWIR01000073.1, on the reverse strand, counting down.
CACAGCGCGATGGACCGCTGGCGGGGCTGACGCTGGTGGACGCCATTCTGCAGCGGGGGGAGCTGCTCGATTACCACCTCGCGTATTCGGCGCGGGCGGAGTTTTGTCGGCAACTGGGCCGCAAGCAAGAGGCGCGGGCGGCGTGGGAGCGGGCGCTGGAGTTGACCCGGCAAGAGCCGGAGCGGCGGTTTATCGAAGAGCGGCTCAGGGCGTTGGGTTGATGTGAAATTGACTGGCCTCATCGCGGTCAAGCCCGCTCCCACAGGTATCACATTGAACCTGTGGGAGCGAGCTCGCGATAAGGGCCGAAGGACCTTCATTCCAGCATCTTGCCCAGCAACCAACTCCCCGCCGGCCCCGGCGGATTCAGCCGCGACCACAACGCATCCACCGACACCGTTTTCGGCCAGCCACGCACCACCAGTTCCTGCAACGAGCCTGGCCCGAAGCGCTCGACCAGCCAGCGGGGCAGCGGCGCCCAGCCGAATCCGCCCTGGGCCATTTCCAGCAGCATCAGATAACTCGGCGCCGACCAGACGCGGCCCTTCGCGCGACTTTCATAGGGATTGATGATGGTGGCCAGGCGCAGCTCGCGGTGCTGCTGCAGCACGTCCTGATCGACGTAGTCCAGCGTCGCCAACGGATGTGCCGGTGACACGAACAAGGCGATTTCGGTGCGCTCGTCCACTGTCGAGCTGACCAGGTCCGGCGGGTAGCTGTCTTGCATTTCGGCGAAGGCAATCTGTGCCCGACCACTTTGCACCAGGGACACCAGGTCGTCGCATTCGGCGATCAGGCATTCGAGTTCCAGGTCGGGATAACGCTGCTCGAAGGCACTGAGTGACGCCTCGAAGCGGTCCGACTGATAGGTGTCGGACAGCGCCACCGTCAGTTTCGCTTCCACCCCTTGGGACAGTTGGCTCGCGGTCATTTCCAGGCGACTGGTGGCGGCGAGGATCTCTTCGGCCCGTTGCAGCATGACGTGCCCGGCCGGGGTCAGCGCGGGCTTGCGGCTGCTGCGGTCGAACAGCGTCAGGTTGAGGTCGATTTCCAGGCTGGCCACCGCTGCGCTGATGGTTGACTGACTGCGACCGAGCTTGCGCGCCGCCGCAGAAAACGAACCCTGGGTGGCCGCTTCGACAAACGCCAGCAGCACTTCGTGAGAAGCCATGAACTATCGCCTTTATCGATGGTTATTGGTTATGAAGTATCGGTGTGATGATGGATCATGGCAACCACAGTCACTTCAGGGAGCTCGGCCATGAGCGCCAACAAATCCATTATTGAACGTATTTTCCAGGCCATCGGTTTCGAATTGCTGGCCATCCTGATCTGTACCCCGTTGCTGGCCTGGATCATGGACAAACCGATGCTGGACATGGGCGCCGTCACCGTCGCCATGGCCGCGCTGGCCCTGGCCTGGAACGTGGTGTTCAACGGCATGTTCGACCGGGCGCTGAAGCGCCTCGCCATCGCACATAACGCCTGGGTCCGCGTGGTGCATGCGCTGATGTTCGAAGGTGGGCTGGTCGCGCTGGGCGTGCCGCTGATCGCCTGGTGGCTGAACATCAGCCTGTGGCAGGCGTTTGTGCTGGATATCGGCGTGCTGCTGTTCTTCCTGCCATACACCTACATCTATCACTGGGTGTATGACGTGGTGCGTGAGCGGATGGTCGTGCGCCAGGTGTGCTGACCACCGCTCTTGTGGCGAGGCAGCCTTACAGAAACATCCCCCCCGACGCCTCGATGCGCTGGCCATTGATCCACTGGCTACCGGGCGCCAGCAGCAGCGCAATCGCGGCGCCGATGTCATCCGGTAATCCGGCGCGAGCCAGGGCCGTGTTGTTCGCCACCAGTGTGTTCAACTCAGGGTTGTCGCGCACCGCGCCACCACTGAAGTCGGTTTCAATGGCGCCCGGCGCCAGGATATTCACACTGATGCCGCGTGCGCCGAGCTCCTTGGCCTGGTAGCGGGTCAGCACTTCCATCGCGCCTTTCATCGCCGCGTAGGCGCTGTGCCCCGGCAGGCTGAAGCGCGCCAGGCCACTGGAAATATTGACGATGCGCCCGCCGTCATTGAGCAACGGCAACAACGTCTGCGTGAGGAAAAACGGCCCCTTGAAATGAATGTTCACCAACAGGTCGAACTGCTCGACCGTAGTGTCGACGAAGTCGGCGTGCAGGCCGATCCCGGCGTTGTTCACCAGAAAGTCGAAGCGTTCGCGCTGGAAGTGGCTGTGCAAGCCCTTGGCGACTTCGCCGCCAAAGGCGCCGAAATGCTCGCTGCGGGCGACGTCCAGTTGCAGCATGACGGCGCGACCGCCCAGGCTTTCGATCTCGGCCACCAGTGCTTGCGCCTCATCGGCGCGGCTGTTGTAGGTGCCGATGATGTCGATGCCTTGGGCGACCAGATGCAGGGCTGCGTTTTTGCCGAGGCCGCGGCTGGCGCCGGTGATCAGTGCGATTTTACGGTTCATGGGACTTCCTCAGATGCAATGGGCGGTTGATGTGAGGAAGTTTATTTATCCGCTTGTTGGTGATAAACATGGCTAAACCGGAATAACTGGTCGGATAAACCGAACAATACAAGAGCAGGCCGATGAATAAACTGGAACTGTTGCGCACCTTTGTCCGAGTCAGCGAGATGTCCAGTTTCACCCTGGCCGGAGAAAGCCTGGGCCTGCCGCGCTCGACGGTGTCCGAGCATGTGCAGGCCCTGGAGGCCTTGCTTGGCACCCGCTTGTTGCAACGCACCACACGCAAGGTGCAGGCCACCCAGGATGGCCTGGTGTTGTACGAACGCAGCAAGGATCTGCTGTCGCACATGGACGAAATCGAGGGTTTGTTTCGCCAGGACGAGGCGTCGCTGGTCGGGCGCATTCGCATCGACCTGCCGAACATTCTCGCCCGTCGCGTGGTGATGCCGCGCTTGCCGCAGTTCATGGCGCAGCACCCGCTGCTTGAACTGGAAATCAGCAGCACCGACCGCCGGGTCGATCTGCTCGCCGAAGGTTTCGATTGCGTGCTGCGCATTGGCGCCCAGCCGGATCAATCGGTGGTGGCGCGGCACCTGTGTGAATTCACCATGGTCAACTGCGCCAGCCCTGCGTATGTGCAGCGCTATGGCATGCCCGAGCGGCTGGAGGATCTGGCGCAACATCGGCTGGTGCACTACGTCGGTGTGCTGGGCGCGCGTTCGGAAGGGTTTGTGTACGTCGACAAGGGGCAGGTGCAGCGCCTGCCGATGGCCGGCAGTGTCACGGTCAACAGCACCGATGCCTACGAGGCCGCCTGTCTGGGTGGGTTCGGCCTGATTCAGGCGCCGAGGATGGGCATGCGGCAATACCTGCAAAGCGGTGAATTGGTCGAGGTGTTGCCGCAGTTCACCGCACCGTCCCTGGAGGCGTCACTGCTGTATGCAAGGCAGCGGCATTTGCCGTTGCGGGTGAGGGTGTTCATGGATTGGCTGGGAGAGGTGATCCGGTCAGAAGTCTGACCCCGGCCCCGGTGGGAACCTGGCCCTTGTGGGAGCGAGCTTGCTCGCGATGGCGGTTGTTCAGTCAACAGTGATGTTGAATGTAGCGGCCTCATCGCGAGCAAGCTCGCTCCCACAGGTTTTACGTCGTTGCGTTAGACGTGGAAATAACCCACGCACGAATCGAACGGCAGGCGCTTGAGTTCGATCTTGTTCAGGTCGAGCACTTCACGCAGGGCCTTGGTTTCGCCCGGGAAGTTGCGGTAGGCGACTTCGTCGAGTACCACGATGGCGCCTTTTGGCATGTACGGCAGGAAGGTTTCCAGCGCGACTTTGGTCGACTCGTACAGGTCGGTGTCGAGGATCAGCATGGCCACGACCAGGTCCGGACGGGTCTTGACCCACTCCGGCACGGTCTTGACGATGTCGCCCTTGACCAGCTCGCAACGCGGGATGCGGTTGACCGGGCGCAACAGGTCGTTGGCGTCGATCATGTCCTGGATCAGCGACTGGTCGGTGTCGGCGAACATGGTCTCGTTGACGTCGGCCGGGTCTTCTTTCTTGTCGATGCTCTGGAAGCCTTCGAAGGTGTCGAAACCCACGATCGAACGATTGATCGCATAGGGCTCGAGAATCATCGACAGGTGCATGTAGAGCATCAACGAGTTGCCCTTGTACACGCCGCACTCAATGATTGCGCCAGGCACTTCTGCAACCTTCTTGAACAGTTCCATGCGCGACAGCGCGGCCGTGACGCCAATGCGGTTGGCGAAGACGAACGGAGCGTCGGCCACGTATTCGGCATCGACCCGTTTCAGGACGTTGGTGCGGGTTTCGTTGTACTGGGCCTCGGCGGGCGTGATGCGACGCTTGGTCATTGCTGGATTCCCTGGAAGTTCGAAAAGTCGTGGACGTGGAAGTAGTCTTTGAAGCCGGCGCCGACATCCGGGCAGGCGCTGTCGACGTTGATCGCGCCGCGCCGGTGCTTGAGGTCGTCGAGGTGCATCAGGCGAAAGTCCACACTGAAGCGGGTTTGTTGCGTGTAGTTGGGCACGGTGCCGTGCAGGTGCGAACCCGAGAACACGAGCATCTCGGCGGTGTTGCCGGCGATGCGCAGTTCTGAGGTGGTGTTGATCGCTTCGGTGGGCACCGGGTGTTGGCGCGCCTCTTCCTTGACGTTGTCCTTGGCGCGCTGGCGCTGCACGTCGATCCAGTCAGTCAGGCTCCACTGCGCCGAGGTGTTTTTCACCGGGGCATCGAAGTAGGCCGGGTTGATCATCATGGTCTGGTCAGGCTGGATCGTGTAGACCGGCATCCAGGTATTGATCTGGCAGTCGACGCCGCCGTACCAGGTATCGCGATGGGGCTTGTAGGCATAGCTGACGCCGGCGTGCAGGTAGTCGTAGTTGGGCACGACACGGATGCGCGGTACGTCGAAAATGAATTCCTCGGGCGCGGCACCGATTTCGTCGGTGAAGCTGCGGATCAGTTCCTTGACCCGCAGGCTGTTGGTGAACTGACCCTTGAGGCGAGTCACCAGCACCACGAACTCTTCCACCGGCATCAGCGTGTGCAGCGCCTGGTGGTTGGTTTCGCCATCGAAGGCGGCCGTAATGCTTTCCTGCGCGAACGCACAGAGTTCTTTGGCGGCGCGTAACTGCGTGTTCAGGAAAATATCGCCCGCATAAATGGCTTCTTTGAAGTCAGCTTTGTGTTGCAGCTGATTGATGTACAGATTCACGGTTCCTCTCCTGAATACATCGAGTGCCTTATGAGTCGGCATCCCATTTACAAACTGAAGGGCTGGCGGACGCGTGGCGCGTCAATAAAGCGTAAGCCGTCGAGCATGTGAGCAAATGCCGTGCCGCTGGACGAAAAAAATCCCGGCGGGAAAACCCGCCGGGATGATTGCCTGCAAGCCCGTTCCCACATTCAGAACAACTGCGTGAACAACCAGTACAGGCTGCCCGACAGCAGGATCGCCGCCGGCAAGGTCAGCACCCAGGCCATCAGCAGGTTGCGGATGGTCTTCATCTGCAGGCCGCCGCCGTTGGCGACCATGGTCCCGGCCACGCCCGAGGACAACACGTGAGTGGTCGACACCGGCAGGCCGAACATGTCGGCGGCGCCGATGGTCAGCATCGCCACGGTTTCTGCCGAGGCGCCCTGGGCGTAGGTCAGGTGGGTCTTGCCGATTTTCTCGCCGACGGTCACCACGATGCGCTTCCAGCCGACCATGGTGCCCAGGCCCAGAGCGATGGCCACGGCGATCTTCACCCACAACGGAATGAAGCGCGTGGAGTTGTCGATCTGTTGCTTGAACAGTTGCAGCTTGCCATTGGTGTCGGCGTCGAAATTGCCGACCTTGTTCTTGTCCATCAGGCGAATGGTTTCGCTGGTCAGGTACATGTCGTTACGCACGTTGCCCACGGCTTCGGCCGGGACTTTCGACAGCGAACCGTAGCCCTTGACCTCGGCGCCGATGCTGCCGGTCAGTGCGGCCAGCGCCGGCACCAGTTGCGGGGTCGCTTCCTTGCTGCGCACGTATTCGGACAGCACCGGGCGCGGATCGGCTGGCGCTGGCAGCGGCGCCGCCTTGACCAGGGCTTGCTGGGTGACTTCGGCCACCGCCGCGAACTGCAAGGCCTGATCGGCCGGCATGGTGCGGTTCAACGCATACGCCATTGGCAGCGTACCCACCAGAATCAGCATGATCAGGCCCATGCCTTTCTGGCCGTCGTTGGAACCGTGGGCAAACGACACGCCGGTGCAGGTCAAGATCAGCAAGCCGCGAATCCACCAAGGCGGCGGGGTCTCGCCCTTGGGCTCCTTGTACAGCGCGCGATTCTTGACGAACGCACGCAGGGCCAGCAACAGCAGCGCCGCGAAGCCGAAGCCCACCAGTGGCGAGAGCAGCAGTGCGTAGCCGATCTTGGTCGCTTGCGCCCAGTCCACGCCGCTGGTGCCGTCGCGGCCGTGCATCAGGGCGTTGGCCACGCCGACGCCGATGATCGAACCGATCAGCGTGTGCGATGACGATGCAGGCAGCCCCAGCCACCAGGTGCCGAGGTTCCACAGGATCGCGGCGATCAGCAGGGCGAAGATCATCGCGAACCCGGCGGACGAGCCGACCTGCAGGATCAGCTCCACCGGCAGCAGGGCGATGATGCCGAACGCCACCGCGCCGCTGGACAGCAGCACCCCGAGGAAATTGAAGAAACCGGACCAGACCACCGCAACGTTCGGTGGCAGCGAGTGGGTGTAGATCACCGTGGCCACCGCGTTGGCGGTGTCATGGAAACCGTTGACGAACTCGAAGCCCAGGGCGATCAGCAGCGCCACGCCGAGCAGCAGGAACGGGGTCCAGGTGGTCACCACCGTGCCGAGTTCGTTCATGTCGTGCATCAGGCTGTAGGCGGTAAACAGCAAGCCGATGGCCATCACGGCAACAAACACCACGATGGTGATCAGGCCGGGCTTCTTGTCCAGTTGCGGTCTGGCGCTACCGGCAGGTGCCTGGGCGGCGGTGAAGGAGGGTGTAGCCATCACGGACATTCCTGAGAAGGGAGGTGTACCGGTGATAATCGTTGCCAATTGTTACAGGGAGACTGCTCTGGGTCAGTGTTTGGGTTTTTCGCAGGCTGCTGATCTGAAATCGAGCGCTTAAAACTGTGGGAGCGAGCTTGCTCGCGATGACGTCGGCAAATTCAACATTGTTGTCAGCTGATATATCGCTATCGCGAGCAAGCTCGTTCCCACAGGGGCCCGGGTGCGTTCAGTAATCCCGCTGCTTGCGAAACGCCCAGCGCCCGGCAATCACGGTAAAGCTTGCGACCAGCGCCACCAGGATCCAGAACCCCTGCGGATCACCGGCCAGCGGAATGCCGCCGACGTTCATGCCGAAGAAGCCGGCGATGATGTTGATCGGCAGCGCCAGCACCGTCACCACCGTCAGGGTGAACAGCGTGCGGTTGGTCTGTTCGTTGATGTTGGCGGCGATCTCTTCCTGCAGCAGCTTGATCCGCTCACCCAGCGCCGTGAGGTCGTTGATGATCAGGGCAAACTCCTCGGTGGATTTGCGCAGCTCCTTCACGTCTTCCTTTTGCAGCCATTGCGGCGGCCGGTTGAGCAGGCGCAGCAATGAGCCGGGCTCCAGCGCCAGCAGCCGTTGCAGGCGCACCAACACCCGACGATTGGCGCCCAGTTCGGCGCGGTTGGTCGACAGGCGCGAGGAGAGCAACTCGTCCTCGATCTGGTCCACGCTCTGGCTGGTCTTGCGCACGATCTGGGTCAGCACTTCACCCTGGTCGCGCAGCAAATGCACCAGCAGCTCCAGCGGGGAGCGAAAGCACTCCCGGGCCTTCACCGACGAGCGCAACTTGTCCACCGAGTGCAGCGGTTGCAGGCGGGCGCTGATGATCAGCCGGCTGCGGGCGCACACCCACAGCGTCGAGACATCCGAGGAGACCATGTTGCTGAGGTTGAACACCACATCGTTGACCACCGCCAGCAACGCCGAATCGACATGCTCGATGCGCGTCGAGCGCGAGCCTTCGTGCAGCGCTTCGAAAAACTCCTCGGGCAACTCCAGATGACTTTTCATCCAGCGCTCGCATGCGGCGTGGGCGAGGTTCAGGTGCAGCCAGAGAAATTGCTCGTCACTTTCCGGTTGTTGCAGATAGTGCAGGGCCTCGGCGGAGTTGATTTCCCGACCGGGTTCACCGGGGCGAAAGCTGAAACCGTAGAGCAGGCCGAACAGATCCGTATCGCGATGGCTGTGATCGATGCTGTGGTTCATGAGGGCTCGCAAGGGGAGGTGCCTGTCACGTGTTTTGCAGGTTCACTTGAGCGGCATCATCGCAAGCGCTGATGACAGCCTTGTGACGCAGGCCTTGCAGGATGAGGGCTTGGCACTTCGGTCTGAATCCTGGACGCAAAAAAGCCGCACGATCCGAAAATCGTGCGGCTCTTTACTGTGTGTATCAGTCGTCTTGCTTGTTCTTCAGGACTTCGCCGGTGGCGGCGTTCAAATCCACGTCCCATTCAACATTGCTGGCGTCACGCAGTTCGACTTCGTATTCGTAGATAGTCGAGTGTTTGTCCAGGTCGCTGTCGGTGATGGTGGCGCCCGGGTGCAGCTTCAACACGATCTGGTTCAACTCTTCCAGCGGCTTGATCTTGCCGTCCTTGACCAACTGAGGGATCTGGTCGACGGGAACATCTTTAGCCTGGGCCAGGCCCGCGGTGAGGGTCAGGGTTGCAGCGGTGAACAAGGCAGTCAGGGTCTTCATGGGATTCTTTCCTTGGGTGATCCGTTTAAGTGAGATCAGGTTAGCGTGTGTAACTTAATCCACCCTTAAAACCTCCGTCATGTCCTGCATCAATCCAATCCCTGTGGGAGCGCGGCTTGCCCGCGATAGCGGAGTGTCAGCCAACGTTGATGTTTGAGCTGATGGCCTCTTCGCGGGCAAGCCACGCTCCCACAGGGTTTTGCACGACTCTGGATTAGTAGCCGTTGTTCTTTAGCACCTGCGCCACGCTTGCCGCCGCCGGACGTTTATAGAACTTCAACAGCTCACTGGCGCGATTGGTGAAGATACCGTCGACCCCGGCGCCCATGACTTTCTGGTAGTCCACCGCATCGTCGATGGTGTAGACGTGCACCAGCAGGCCCTGGTCGTGGGTGTACTGGTTCATCCAGGGTTGCACCAGGTCCGAATAACTCTGGTCGCCGCCTTCGCTCAGTGCGGCGGACGGGCCGGTGCCGATGGCGCCCTGGGCCTTGGCGTAGTCGACCCATTGCTGGAATTCGGCTTTGTCCTTCGGTTGCTGTTTGGCGTAGTAAGCGGCTTTGTCCTTTTCGCCGGACTCGGCAAATGTCACGTTGGACTTGGGCTCGATACTGCCTTCTCCGACCCACAACAGCAGGATCTTCGGCACCTGCGGCATTTCCTTTTGCAGCAGTTCGAGGCTGCTCTTCTCGAAGGTCTGCAGGACCACTTTGCCGTTGCCCTGGCCGACCGCGAGCGGGCTGTTCGTCGGTTTCGATTCGCCCGGATTCAGCCAGCCGCGCGCCTGGAGTTTGGCCTTGAGGTCGTGCTCGATGCCGGGAAACTGCTTGGGCTCCTTGGTCTCGATGTACAGGCCGGGCTTGTGCAGGGCATTGCCTTCGGCGATGTCGATGATTTCATCAAGGGTCAGAATCTTCAGGCCGGCGAAGGCGGGACGCGCGCGATCCGGGAACGCGGCATTGAACCAGCTGCCCGCATCCAGGGTTTTCAGCTCGGCCATGGTGAACGCATTGGCCGGGCTGTCCTTGCGCTCGGGGAATTTGCTGGCGACGTCGGTGGTGCGTTGCAGATTGTTGTCGTGCAGGACGAACAGCACGCCGTCCTTGCTGCGCTGCAGGTCCATTTCCAGGTAGTCGGCGCCCAGGTCGCGAGCGGTCTTGTAGGCGGCGGCGGTGGATTCCGGTGCATCGAAAGACGCACCACGGTGAGCGATCACCGCTGGATACGGAATGCCCAGGCGCGTCGCGAGTGCGGCGGGAGTGGGCTCGCTGGCGGCCTGCACCTGGCCGAGGCCGAGCAACAGACTCAAGAACAGGGCGCTTTTGGTAAAGGTTGCAGGCATGGTCGAGTTCCTTTCGTGATGAGTGAGCAGTCCCTTTTAACAACTGATCTTTGCAGGCGCTATCGCGAGACCGACATAAACCTGTCTAAAGCTGATGTTCGTCAGCACTTTTGTGCACCCGTTTGCAGTACGCTGGGGCCCTGCAATTTCCCCGGCAGAGGGAAACGCAGGCCCTGCGTGCAAATCAATGCTCACCATTGCGGGGTTTACCATGCGCATCACCTCCCAGCTCATCTGTCAGGCTGCCGACCAACTCAAAGGCTTCGTTGGCCTCAACCGCAAGACCGGCCACTACATCGTGCGCTTCAGCGAAGACTCGTTCGGCATGGACGTGGCGGACGACGGCATCATCCCGACCAGCGAATTCGTCTGGGCCCCGGGGCCTGTACAGATCATGACGTTAAAGCGCGAATTGATTCAGTTGCTGCTGGACCAGAACATCGATGACCGGATCAACATCACCGAGCCGTTGCGGGTGTATATGAGTCGGGTGGAAGTGCCGGAGATTTCGGCGGTTCGTTGTTTGGTTCAGGGTTGAGTTTTTTTGGTGACTGTTCTGGCCTCATCGCGGGCAAGCCCGCTCCCACAGGATCTCTGGCGTTCACAGAATTTGTGTCCACTGGAGATCCCTGTGGGAGCGGGCTTGCCCGCGATGGCTGCCTCAAGCACACCGCATCATTTACAGGCTGGAGCGCCCCGAACAAGCTTCGACAAAGGCGCCAACCAACGGCGGCAAGACGCCCTTGAGCGCCGCCCGCTCGGGCTGGAACAAGGTCGCGACAAAAAACGGATGCCCGCAGAGTTCGACCGCGCGCAGTCCCTGTTCCGAATCGTGGCCGACAGCGTGCAGTTCGCGCTTGAGCAGCGCCTCTTCGAACTGCGGATTCACCCCATAACGACAGCGATAGCCTTCATGAATCTCGGCGCTTTCGTACGCCTGGGCGAGCAACGAGCCTTCACGTAAATGAATGGTATCGACCGCTTCCACCAGCGCGCACGTCAGCGGCGTGAGGATTGCCCGTGCGGCATCGGGCGCCGTCTCGCCGTGTTCGGCGTCCGACCAGCCCAGCACATTGCGCGCGTATTCCAGCACGGCGTGTTGAAAACCGCCGCAGGTGCCTAGGAAAGGTCGCTGTTGTTCGCGGGCAAAACGGATCGCCAGCAATGCACCGTCCATGTTGCGATAGGGGCTCGCCGGTACACACCAGAAACCATCGAATGCGTGCAGCGCTGCCTCGGCGTGGATTTCATTGGTGGCCAGCCACTGCCATTGCACATTCAGACCACTGTGTTCAGCGGCCATCTCAAGGGCTACGGGAATGGCTTGGTGGGCGGTGACTTGCGGGTCGTAGTCACCGATCAGGGCGATGCGAATCGGATGGTTTTCCATGGATAGCCTCTGCACTTGTTGATTCCTGGTGCCCACTATAGATTGGCGTTATTAGCCGCTGAGCGAGCCGTTGCACGGATACGACACCGCGCTGTGGCTGCTGACCCGTCCCGATTGCCGTGCCTTGCGCTCGGTGGTCACCTTGTTCGATGAGTTGGGACGGGCACTGAAACTGCCGTGAAACCGTTCAGGCCTTGGGCTCATGTTTGGGCACGAAATGTTCGTGCATTTGCGTGGTCAGGCTTTCGATGCGCTCGGTGAGGGCCTTGGTCATCTCCGTGAGACGGGTGTTCTGCTCAAGCAACTCCAGCAGTTGCGCGGCGTTTTTCGCGGCATCCGCCTGCCGCTCGCTGTTGGCGATCGCCAGCGCTTCGCGGTGCTGCGCATCGGCATCGGATTGGGCCTTGTCCCGCGCGGCCTGACGGGTCTGGGCCAACAGAATCAACGGCGCGGCATAGGCCGATTGCAGGCTGAACGCCAGGTTGAGCAGGATGAACGGGTACGCATCGAAGTGGGTGACACCGGACAGGTTGAGGCACACCCAGGCCACCACGATCAGCGTTTGTGCACCGAGAAAAGTCGGCGTGCCGAAGAACCGCGCAAAGGCTTCGGCGCGCAGGGCAAACTTGTCATTGCCGAACGTCGGCGCCAGGTGGGCATGCGGGCGATGGAAACGCAGATGATCGACGGGGGCGGTGGTGTCGTGGCGAGTGGTGGTCATGATGCTCTCTGTCTGGCGCTGGGACTGAGGCTCACTATAGCCTCAGCGTCATTCGAGCAGCGCAATCGTCAAGCTGCTACATCATGCGGTCGACGTTTCCAGGCCAATGCTGCCTGGGTTGACACTGACCTTGTTGCGCCCGGTGTTTTTCGCGATGTACAGGGCTTTGTCAGCGTCCTCGAGCCAGGTCGTTGCATCGGTAAACGACGATTGATAAGCCGCCAGGCCGATACTCAGGCTGACCCGCAACTCGGGCACTTCCCGATGCCGATAGTCTTGCAACACTTTGCGCAATCGCTCCATAACGTCCATGGCCTGGTTCAGCGGCATGTTGGGCAGGATCACGCAAAACTCGTCACCCCCATAGCGGCCGGCCAGATCGCTTTCGCGCAGGTTGCATTTGAGCTCAATGCTTAACTGGCGCAACACTGAGTCACCGATGATATGACCGTAGGTGTCATTGATGACCTTGAAGTGGTCGATGTCGATCAGCGCGATGGTGGCCTGCTGATGACGCTGGCTGCACTCGCGAAACTTCAGTTGCAGCAAGTCCTTCCAGGCACCATGGTTGAGCAACCCGGTCAAACTGTCAGTGCGACTCAAGGCGCTCAGCATACGTTTATGTTCAGATAACTTGATTGCCAACCGGTAGCAGACCATGCCCACCGCCAACGGGTAGAGCGTCAGCATCGGCAAGCACGCCCACACCTGCAGTTGCGTGGTCGACAGGGTGTATGACGCGCCGAACAGTGACCAGGCAATCATCATGCCTGCCACCTGACTCAGACTGCCCAACAGGAACATCCGATGGCCACCGGCGGCGACATTGTTCATCGCCATCATCGCCAGAATAGTCACGGTGCAAAGTGGATTGAACTGAAACGTCGCGACCCAAAACCCACCGCACAGCGAATCGTAAAGTAGATTGCGCCGTTCGGCCTTGTAGGGAAAAGCCGAGCGACTCGACAGTTGATAAGCGAGATGCGGCCAGACAAAACCATTGAGTGCCAACAAAACCCAGACCCAGACCGGCAGGTGCAACGGATACAGTGCGGCGGCCACACTGAAACTGCCGATGCCCAAGCCAATGGTTCGAGGCATGTAGATGCGTCTGGCAAATGACAAACCCTTGCCGTGTTGATTATCCATAATTCCCTGCGCCAGATTCATTCCGAAACACTTTACCCCATGGGGTTTAGAATCACCGTTCATCGGTAAAGTCGGCGCATATTGTCATTTATTCCAGTCGGAATAATCAGTGTCCTTCGAAGCCATTTAATTCCAGCCTGTGCTCCAGGCAACTGATCTACAGCTGGTAACAGGCCAGGAACATGTCCAGCGCGGAATCCGCCACCGTATTTTGCTCCTCGGCGGACAAGCTGGGCTGCCCCATGGAAATCTGCGGCCAGAATGCAAAAGACTTGAGCAGGCCATGGATCTGTTGAGCGGCGAACTCGGGAGCCACGGCCTTCAGTCGGCCATCCGCTTGAGCGGCCCGAATCCACACCGTCAGTCCCTCTTCGCGCGCGCCCATTCGGGCCACCATGTCCTGCGCCCGCTCCGGGGAATGAATGGTCGCGGCAATAGCGACCCGCGCTAGGTCGAGCAGATTGTCGTCACCCAGCATTTGCAGTTTGGCCATCAGCAACACGCGCAGTTGATCGCGTAGTGGCAGCTCGGGCCGGTAGAACGTTTCCTGTTCTGCCGTCACCCGGATCCATAACTGATTGAGGATCTCGGCGAACAACTCTTCCTTGCTGGGGAAGTGGTTGTACACCGTGCGCTTCGACACGCCGGCAGTGGCGGCAATCTTGTCCATGCTGGTGATCTCGAAACCGTTGTCACGGAATTCGTTGATCGCAGCCTGGATGATCGCTTGGCGTTTTCGGTCGGTGAGGCGCTGTGGAGCTGTCATAAGTACGCTTCGGCAGGGTGGAGGGGAAGAATTACACTCAGCAGTTTACTTGCGATCGACTTTGATGCAACCTAGAAACTACACTGTGCAGTGTAATGTTTTGTTAATCCTGCCCGGTAAAAATAGAAAGTCCGGCTGATGCGTGCGTGCCTTGGCCATTTAAATCGTCCCGAAGCGGAGAATCGCGTCAGACGCGGTTTTTCTGGAGTCATTCAGTCATGGCCAATTCAAACTCCCCGGCGGACAACGCCTCCACACCTGAAGCGTCCCGACAGGCTCAAGGGCAGTATCAGAACTTCACGCCGGTTCAACGCCTCGGCTTTGGCAAAACCATGGGCATCCTGTGGAACGCGCTGTTTAACAAACCGCAAAATACCCGCCCGAGCGCACCCGTCCCGGTGCAAGCCCTGACTCAAGCAGCGCTGATCGCCGCGCCCAACCACAGCGTGTATCGCCTGGGCCACTCCACGGTGTTGCTCAAGCTGCGCGACAAGTTCTGGATCACCGACCCGGTCTTCGCCGAGCGCGCCTCGCCCGTGCAATGGGCCGGCCCCAAGCGTTTCCACCAGCCACCGATCAGTCTGGAAGAATTGCCACCGATTGAAGCGGTGATCCTGTCTCACGACCACTACGACCACCTGGATCATCAGACCGTGCTCACGCTCGCGGACAAGACCCGATATTTCCTGACCCCGCTGGGCGTCGGCGACACCCTGATCAAGTGGGGCATCGACGCCAACAAAGTCCGCCAACTGGATTGGTGGCAAGGCACGGAAGTCGATGGCATCCAGTTCATCGCCACCCCATCTCAACACTTCTCCGGCCGCGGCCTGTTCGACAGCAACAGCACCCTCTGGGCCTCGTGGGTGATGATCGACGGCGATACACGCATCTTCTTCAGCGGCGACAGCGGCTACTTCGACGGCTTCAAGCGCATCGGCGAACAGCACGGCCCCTTCGACCTGACCCTGATGGAAACCGGCGCCTACAACGTCGACTGGCCGCACGTGCACATGCAACCCGAACAAACCCTGCAAGCCCACCTCGACCTCAAGGGCCGCTGGTTACTGCCGATCCACAACGGCACCTTCGACCTGTCGATGCACGCCTGGTACGAACCCTTCGACCGCATCCTGGCCCTGGCCTGGGAACGCAACGTATCGATCACCACACCGCAAATGGGCGAGGCGTTCAACTTGATGCATCCGCAGCGCGGTGGGGCGTGGTGGCTGGCGGTGGAAGGGGAGAGTGATCGGGTGGTGGCTGTCCTGTAGGAGCGAGCTTGCTCGCGATGGACGTTAACGATAACGCGGATTTCCTGACTAAACAGGTTGTCCTTTAGTCCATCGCGAGCAAGCTCGCTCCTACAGAAGGCCATTTATCGTCAACCGATGAATCGGCTCACTCCACCATCGCAAAATCCGCCCGCCCCACCGGATTCGGCGTTGACCCTTTCACATTCATCCCCCGACCCGGCGCGAACCCCGGGAAAAACACCAACCCTTCGGCCTCGAGCCGATAGGCCAACGCCAGGCGCGTGACATCCAGCACCTCCTGGCGCGCCTCGAAACGTTGAATGGCC
The DNA here is from genome assembly GCF_009764265.1 of Pseudomonas sp. PB101. GTDB lineage: Bacteria > Pseudomonadota > Gammaproteobacteria > Pseudomonadales > Pseudomonadaceae > Aquipseudomonas. The sequence goes on along the minus strand of NZ_RWIR01000073.1, from coordinate 103,728 downwards.
TGTACCGAGACCCGGGATTCCCGCGACAGCTCTTCCACACTCCAGCCCAGCATCGCTCGGGCCTGGGCGCAGTGGGCCGGGGTGAATTGGAAGAGGGCGATACGTTCCAGGGTGATTTTCATCGCTTGAGAGGCCATGGTGTTCTCCGGGCTCGAGAGTGTTGGTCAAAATATACTGTGTTTTTGTACAGTTGTTTTGAGCCCGGATCAAATGCATTTTTTGATTTGTCTTTTCAGGCAGACGAACGGCACTGCCCTTATTTGTCCGCCAACCCCGGCGCCTCCCGCACGATAAAGTGATCCAGATTCTCGATGTTGGCGCTGAACACCCCGAACGTCTGCTCGGGGTTTTTCTTGCTCGGCACCTGCTTCAGCTCGGGCGTCACGCCATAAAAGAAGCAATACAACTCCCGCCCGCTCTCGATGGCATGCTTGATCTCCTCAAGGAACGCCTTGCGCTTGCGGTAGCTGTCGATGAGTTTCTTGCTCAGGTAGACGTTGACCGAGTAAGGCTTCTTCTCGAACCAGACCTTCTTCTCGAAATCGATGCGAAAGCTCTGGGTGTAGTCCTTGATCTCCTTGACCTTGCCCCAGTAAATCAGCCCCTTGTTGTCCTGCAGGTATTCGATCTTCTTGAAAAACGACCCGTAAGGCGCGGTGTGCTCGCCAATCTTCAGCGGCACGCGCTTGAGCAAATCCTTGTCGTCGAAGTTTGAAACGAAGCATTCCACCGGATGGGCGAAGACGCTGGTCTTGTCCGGTGTCGAATCCCGGCTCGGTTGCTCGACATGGCTGGCCGCCCTGGGTGCCATCGGCTCATCCCGGGCGCCATCCGCAATCACCTCCGGTACGCTGGGCTTGCGCACATACTCACGCCGGCTCAGTAACAATTCCGACGGAAAGTTTTCCTCGCGACTATCATCCGTTTCCGCCTCATCCACACCTGGCGCCGGTGTCTTCAAGCTGACATAAGGGCAGCCCTCGACATGCCGGGTACTCGGCAGGTTCTTGAAGTGCGGCGTGCGCACGTAATTCACATTCCTGGCGTTGAACGTGCCCAACTCATTGGTCGCATCGAACGCCAGACGGCAGGCATCGTTCGGGCACTGGAAATGCTCCTTCGCCGAATCGAACGCCATCGTCTCGTCGAAATTCAGATCCCGAACGTCATAGATCGACAGCTTTTCGTCGAGGCTGAGGCAGTAGGCGAGGTCGAATTTCATGTCGGGTTCCAAATCCATTAGGTGACCAGCTTCCAGTGATGGCGCATTCGAAGCAAGGGCTACAATGAGATCACTTCGATATCGCCGAGTCTGCATCGTCCATCAAACAGGGCGGTTTATGAGCCACTCAGATGCTTCGCCCCCTCTACCGGAACCGGGCCGCATAGCCCGCCGGGATGAACGGCACGGTTGGCGCCGCTGGCTACCGGGGCTGGGCGTGCTGCGCGAATACCAATGGGCATGGTTGCGTGACGACATCGTCGCCGGCCTGGTGCTGACCACCATGCTGGTGCCCGTCGGTATCGCCTATGCGGTGGCGTCGGGCGTGCCCGGCATTTATGGCCTCTACGCGACCATCGTTCCGCTGCTGTTCTATGCCTTGTTCGGCCCCAGCCGCATTCTGGTGATGGGACCGGACTCCTCCCTGGTGGCCGTCATCCTAGCCGTCATCATTCCACTCTCCGGCGGCGACCCGCAGCGCGCCGTCGCCCTTGCGGGAATGATGGCGATCGTCTCGGGAGCGGTATGTATCCTGGCCGGTATGGCGCGCCTGGGTTTCATCACCGAGCTGCTGTCCAAACCGATCCGCTACGGCTACATGAACGGCATCGCACTGACCGTATTGATTAGCCAGTTGCCCAAGCTGTTCGGTTTTTCGATTGAATCCGACGGCCCCTTGAGAAACATAGCGGCCATTGTCTCGGCGCTGACGGAGGGAAAGATCAACTGGATCACCTTCATGGTGGGCGGCCTCACGCTGGCGGTGATCCTGCTGCTCAAACGATGGCCGCGCCTGCCGGGCATCCTGATCGCCGTGGTGGGCGCGACAGTCGCCGTCGGTGTCCTCGACCTCGCGACACGCGCCGGTGTGTCGGTCCTCGGTTCGCTCCCGCAAGGCTTGCCCGGCTTCGCCATCCCCTGGATCACCCGCGCCGACATCGTCCCGGTGTTGATCGGCGGATGCGCCGTCGCACTGGTCTCGTTCGCCGACACCAGCGTGCTCTCGCGCGTCTATGCGGCGCGCACCCGAACCTACGTCAACCCGAACCAGGAAATGGTCGGCCTCGGCATCGCCAACCTCGCCGCCGGTTTTTTCCAGGGCTTCCCGATAAGCAGCAGCTCGTCACGCACGCCCGTGGCCGAGGCCGCCGGCGCCAAAACCCAAATGACCGGCGTCGTCGGCGCACTGGCGGTCGCCTTGCTGTTGGTGGTGGCACCCAACCTGCTGCAACACCTGCCGTCCAGCGCCCTGGCGGCCGTCGTGATCGCCTCGGCCATTGGCCTGATCGAAATCACCGACCTGCGCCGGATCTATCGCATCCAGCGCTGGGAATGCTGGCTGTCGATCGTCTGCACCGTCGGCGTGGCCGTGTTCGGCGCGATCGAAGGCATCGGCCTGGCCATCGTGATCGCGATCATCGAATTCCTCTGGGACGCCTGGCGCCCGTACTCCGCAGTATTGGGCCGCGCCGACGGCGTCAAGGGCTACCACGACATCAAACGCTACCCCGACGCACGCCTGATCCCCGGCCTGGTCCTGTTCCGCTGGGACGCCCCCTTGTTCTTCGCCAACGCCGAACTGTTCAGCGACCGCGCGCTGGACGCCGTGGCGGCATCACCCACGCCTGTGCGCTGGCTGGTGGTCGCCGCAGAACCGGTCACCAGTGTCGATGTGACGTCTGCCGACATGTTGGCCGAACTGGATGACAGGTTGCATGCGGCGGGGATCGAGTTGTGCTTTGCCGAGATGAAGGATCCGGTGAAGGACAAGCTGAAGCGGTTTGGGTTGTTTGCAAGATTGGGGGAGACGGCGTTTTTTCCTACGATTGGGACGGCGGTGGATAGTTATGTGGCGAATTATCGGGTGGATTATGTGGAGGGGGAGGTGCAGCGCTGAGCGGCGACTGGCTGAAGCGCTGGGAGGGCGGTTGGGGCGCACTCAATCGCCTTGATCAAGTGCAAATCCGGCGGGAGCCGATTCGCGCTTCTCAGATACAGCGTCAATGTAGGAGGTACCTCAGCAGTATTGCTCGTCTGCCACATCTACACTGTTTCGGCCTGAGCGTTTTGCATGGTACAGGGCAGTATCCGCAGAGCTGTGGGCCGTATCGGAACTGGTTCCCGCAGGATTGGCGCTCACACCGAAACCGGCAGTTTTTTCGTCGAGACTTAGGCAGCGGACGAGGTCGAATTTCATGGTGGGCTTGGGCTCACGCGGGGAAGGGCATTAATAGCGGGAGGCGGGCGGGTTGCACTGCCTTCAATACGCTGCAAATCAATGACTACCCACCAAACTTGTGTGAACTTGCCAGTTTGCGATGCCCACAATCACCACCTCTCTCAAGCCAACCACCAAGCTGTGGCGAGGGGATTTATCCCCGTTGGGTCACGCAGTGGCTCCAATGCGAAATTGCACTCCACTTGACCGCTTGTTGCGTTCGATCTGCCCACCGATTGAATCGGATTCCACCAGCATGTTTCGTAACCATGACGGGCAGAGAACTACCCATAACTGCCGGTGGCGATAGGCAAAAATCAGCCCAAAGTGGACACCCCAATATGTCCTAGTATCAGGGGCCATTCGCATGGCGTCTCTTGGTGGGCCTCGGAGGTTTCAGGGGATACGGAGCCTATTCAGTGTTGTTACGTACGAAAACCGAATGGTGGTACGTTAGTCATTGTGTTTTTACTTTTCTGAAAGCCACCGTGCGTCATTTTCGGAACACACAACGCACAAATAGGCCCGTGCTCTCGAGAACGCGACATAAGCCAGTTCGCGACGCTCCATTTCGTCGCCGCTGACAATGAGAATTATTGCCGGCCGTTCCAGCCCTTTAAACCTCCGTACGGTATCGACAACTACATCTTCGAGCACCAGTGTTTCGGCGTCTGTAAACGGAATATTTGTCCCGAAGCTTTTTTCGAGAAAGCTCGTCCGGCCGGTGGGTCCGTTGACAAGAACTGCTATGTCACCCGGAACCACTTCCTCCTTATTTATGAGCCGTCGAAGCTCCCTGTACGCAGCTTCAATTTTCGCCCCAGGATTATCAGCGTTGATCCAAGAAACCTCGAGGCCGTCGGGCCCATCGGCAATTATCTCGTGGCCCGAATAATGCACCGAAGCGGCCTCATGGATTTTCTTTGTGTTGCGAAGATTTCGGGAAAGCCGAACGGGAATTACGCTCAGATCATGAATGCCATTCCCTACGCTGTCGTAGACATTCTGATTGCTATCCATGAAAACACGGAGGTGACCATTGCTGTTCAGGCAGGCATCGATCGCGATCCACCATTCGGCACGGAAGTCCTGGCCTTCATCAACAATGATCGTGTCCCACTTAAGCGCAGGCTTGATTTCCATCGCACTGTAGAGGGCATCAGGCAGCACGTTCTCATAGAGTTCCCTTTCGCTGATGCCGGTAGGTGTCTGGACTCCTGCCTGACCTGCCATGCGCCCGCACAGCATGTGAAAGCTTGCGACCGTTAGGTTCGCTACGGCTTTCAGTCTTCGTTCAAGGACAATTCCCAACGGGCGACTGTAACAAGTCAGAAGTGTCTTCTTGCCAGTAGCGGCGGAGCGCAGCGCTTCCTCGATCGCCACTACAGTTTTGCCTGTGCCTGCACCACCCTGAATTAGTGCCCGCGGGATATCGGCGATGACATCGAGGATATGGTACTGGGAGGGCTCAAGGACGCGGAACGTTCCTTCAGCTTCAGCAAGTGCGGCACCGATGCGGAAACTCAGGGTGAAGGGATGTGCCAGCAATCTCTCCAGCGCCGCTATACCGTCGCGACCGAGAGAATCATAGTTATCAGGTAGCTGCCCTTCTTTCAGCCTATCTGCGATCCACTCATGCAGACCTCGCTGAAACTGATTTGAACAACAGAATATAAAAGCCGGGCGATCAGCGCCGAGATTGCCACGAGGTGATCCAGCACTTGGGAAAATAACCCCATGAGCAGCATGTATCACACGCTTTGTACCTCTCATTGATTCCTTGAGGCGCTTCAGAATCTCATGCTTTGCACTACGTGCCTGCGACACCGGGTCTTTGATCTTGTGAACGAAGCCACGGTGATCTGTACTGCGCCACTGAGCATCCATCGGGTCGAACGAGATTTCCCTCCCCCCTTTGACCTCGATCGCGAGGATACCGTAGCGGGAGTGTGCGATCAGGAAGTCGCATTCGCCGTCCTTTTCATTTCCCAACCTATCGGTCCCCAGCCAAGGACTCGAGTAAAAGACATGGAAAGTGTCGTCGAGAACTTCGGCGAGGCGGTTGTAAACCTGAACCTCGGCCCAGCGCTTCGAATCGTCCAGTACCGAACGTGGCAAACTCCTTGGCCAGAGCACCGCCATCAGCCTCTCCTCAGCATGTGTTCGAAATATCCAAGTCCCGAATCTGTCCCATCACCGATCAAGAGAGCGCGGTCAAGGAAGCTGTTGAAAGCTTCGCATGATGTCTCCGGAGCAAGACAGCAGGCGTGGCAAACTGAGTGTGAATAGCTGTTGATCGCCCCCATCATATCCGTGATGCAGAGTGGATCGGATGAGCACCACTCGATCGCGTCGATTGCACGCTGCAGAATGCCTTCGATGCGGCCTGCCTTTCCTTGCCGCTCAAGACCACCAAGAGTTCCGTCCGAGTCTGGTGTCGCGGTATAAATCAGAAGCCCGGCCATGCGCTCATCACCAATCCCGGCATAAATCCTCTCCTGCAGCGATGCGGAGGAGTAGCCGCACTCCAGAGTCAGTTGGCGCATAAGAGCGTGCGCGAGGGTGTGGCACAGCATGTATCGCGGGGTGATTTCCTGAGGTGGCTTTGCGTCGTCTCCGTACCGTTCCTTCCAGTTCGCTTGGTGCTTAGCCTCGCACTCGGATGCACGTGCACTGACATCCAGTCGATTCTCCCAATCGGACAGCCGCTTTTCATTCAGCGCAAGGAAGATGCCTTCACCACGTACCTCGATCGCCGGTAGCCAATCAAGCGGAACCTTGGAGAGCCGTGCCACTTCGGGCGAGTCCGGGTCGCCCGGCGGGTTGATCCGGGTGAACCCTTTGATTGCACGGACCTCGCGGAGGCGCACAGCCCGCACCACTCGGGAGATCCAGGGAGCTATTTCTGGGGATACAGCTTCTCTACGGGTTTCGAAGTCGGAGGTCCGGCTGCGACCGAGTTCGGTGACGAACTGCCGATATTCTGCCGGACGCAGGTCGTCGGTTTGCAACTGTTCGTACGACGTGAGGCGGATCCGGATCGCATCTGCCAACTCCGCGGGCGACATCTTCAGTTCCCGCAGAATGCTTTCCAGATCACCCATGGCAAGGATCCCGATGTACTCCTCCAACCTCGACGGGTCATCAAGATTCGTAAGAGAACTCCACCATTCACCTAGAACTTCCTGGAGACGGTCAGACCAAGGCGGGATGCTGAGGGCTGACTCTGTCACCGCAAAGTACAGATTGGAGGCACCTCGCTGAACGGCATACTGCTCCCTGTCGCATGTTTCGTAGCCGTCGCTCAGCCATGGTCGATTCCCCCGACATTTCGGACCTTGCTTCCAGGTTTGTTTCGAGAAAATGCCGTCCATCGACCGACGCGCACCACATTTCGGACAACTGAGGATGAGACCGGCAAGTCCTGGGCTTTCCGCTCGAAGTATAAGACCGGGATGGCGTTCCGGATTATCACGCTTCAAAGTCGAGCACTCCGACTTGTGCGCCACCCACCAGTCCCAAGGAAACTCGTCTAAGTGACCATGCTTGCAGGCCATGACAAAGCGAACCGGGATGACGAAGACCTTGTCGCGTCCAGGAGACTTTTCGGTGCAGGTCGGACAGTAGCGATAGGCCTCGCCCGGATCGTTTGCCCATCGGCGTTCCGGCTTGACGATATCGCAGCGCGGACATTGCAGCCATTTCGGAAAACGCACGGCGACAAGACGCCTGGTATCTGGTCCGTCATCTTTCCTCCGCTCAAACGTGACAGGGGGAGTCCTGAAACCTTTAACACCAAGCTTCTTCTGTAAGCGTGGCTCGCGGGTCACCTGTGGGTGGGCCAGTCCTGCAGGAGGAAACGAGCGATCCCACTCCTCCAGTCCAGCAGCTATGCCCGAAACAGCTCCTCCACCAGCCCTGAAGTCTACAACTGAGCCTGGGCCGAAAGTTGAAACAACTGCGCTGCGTCGCAGATCCTGAAGTTCATTCTTCATGCGTGTCATCCTTTGCCCTGAGAACAGGGGCCATCCTGAAAGGGGTTCCAGCTTCCACGGTCCGCATGGAGTTGAGGGTTGGCCAAGCAGCTCCCGTTTCGCGGTTGGCAGCCCGACGAGCCGCGGCCCGCTCTGCACTCTGGAGAAGAGAACCCCCTCCCTTGTAGTCGCTCCAGTACACCGCAGGGGATCTTGTTCGCCATGTGTCAAGACGGCGCTCAAGCTCTTCCCTTACGGCCGTCTCCTCGGGATCGACCCGCTTCGCGCGCTCGACGATCAGGTCGATGAGATCCATAGCCTCGTCCTCTGCATCATCATCCATTCGAGGAGAGTCGAGCATGTCGACAACAAGATGACGTACAGCAGCCACTAGCGCTGCATGCAATGCCCTGTCGCGAGCCCGTGAGGCGAATGGGGTGACGCTCGTTGCCTCTACATCCCTGTAGAGTGTGCGATGCCAGCTGCAGAACGTCTCGTAATGTGAACGGTCACGTGCTTTGGCGTTGTTGAGCACAGAGACTACAAGCCCGCTCACCTCACCTCGACCGACGCGGCTGGTGGACTGGATATATTCGGCAATTGTCTTGGGCTGCCCGTTGACCAGCATCAGTCCTAGCCGGGAGATGTCCACGCCAACACTGACCATATTCGTCGCTAATACCGCATCGACTGCACCAGGAAGCCCGACTTTAATGTCTAGGACGTCTAACATCTCGCGGATTTCTTCCTGTGTTCTTCTGGAAGTCAGCTCCTCAACGTTCCTGAGGGATCTTTTCTCTTCGCTGCGTGCGTTAGCGTAGAGCGCGATACTGTCAGTAACGTCGTCCTGCATGAGGACAAGCGCGCCACCAAGCTCACGAATTGAGTTGAAGTACCCGACGAGCGTCCAGTAGGCATCTCGGCGAACATCATCGCTGAATGCCGCGGAAGCAGTTTGCAACAATGAGCCTGCGACGGCCTGCAGGGTGAACTTTGCCGATCTACCGGCCGTAGTGATACCAAGATAGCGTCTTCCCACCGCTTTCGGCCGCCGATCACGAACTGCAAAGCCGGAGTCGTCGTGATCAATTGCTGGCGGGGGGAACTGGAATGCTTCACGATCGAACAGTGCCAGCACTTGCTCTGACGCCCTACGGATTGTTGCTGTAGAGCCGATGACCTTTGCGCGATATCCGCGCGCGGCGAATAGCAAGTCGAATGCTGTCTCATACAAACCAGCGATAGTTCCGAGAGGACCGGAGATAAGATGCAGCTCGTCCTGGATGATGAGATCAGGTGGAGATCCGTCTGAAATACTGAACAGTCTATTGGTTCTCTTCTCGCGGACGATCTGTGCGAACTTGTCGGCAGTTCCGATCAACAACGTCGGCCGGTTTTCGTAGACGTCATCGTCTACTGTAAAGACGGGCAATATTCCGCGTATCTTGCACGAACTATTCGTGCATTCGGCGTCAACGGGCGAGGTTGCACTCGCCATCGACCATTGCAGCTTCTCGCCACATGCGGGGCAGCAAGTGAGCTGCTTCGGTGATGCCACCTCCAATGCCCCTCGAAGAGAAGCAAATGCATCTGCGCGCTTGTTGGGGGTTGCATCTCCTCCGACCCAAAGGCCAATCGAGAATGGCGCATCACCTTGAAGTGGCAAGCCATCAGGAGATGCCGCCCGGCCAGAACGTATCGCCTCTAATGCCAAGATCATGGCCGCCGACCGTGCGAACTGCTGTGTCGTCAGCAGTCGTAGTGTGTAGCGCATGAGGGCACAGACACCACCATGGTCAGCCGGGTCATCGGAGAGCCGACGATATACAGCAATGCATGCGATCAGTGCGAGATAGGCCTCGGTCTTGCCTCCCCCGGTGGGGAACCAAAGGAGATCCATGATTCCTCGATGCTTGTGTTCGCGGATAACCGAGGACGGTGCACTCAGCAGAAGAAAGCCCAGCTGAAAAGGACGCCAGCGCAAAGGACCGTGTTGGCTCTTTGAGCTGTCCCACGAGTGCTGCAAGTGCATAGCGAGATTCGCCAGCTGAAATGCTCTCTGAAGTCGCGGATTAGTGTGGAGTTCGAGAACAGATGCTGAGATGCGTTCAAGCGCCTCATCACATCGGGCAAGATGTGCCTCAGCTATATACTTCAGCTCGGAGCTCACCTCCATCACACTATCGAGTCGCTCGCGCTGCACTCCTATCCAACGCTCGTAGGTATCACAAAAGAGTTGCAGTCCCTGCTGGAGCGTCGTTCTGTCGGCGGAAGCCAGAGATTCGGCCGAAAGCGGATCGAAGGCTCCGTGCTCTTTTCCAAGCTCGGTAAAGAAGACATGACCATTCGGGTCGACGCTCTCGACAATAGCGGAGGGGACCCACGTCGTTCCCACCCATAGTGCACAGGGTCGAACATCGGCTGCATGGTTGTCATGCTCCCATTCGGCCGAGCAGACGTGCCCGACAGCGAACTCGGCCACATTCCTGTACAGCAGTGCTCCGCTTTCCTCGTCGCTGATAGAGCTGGTCCTACCGCTTTTTACTTGAGGCAGCGAGATGACACGCATAGGGGGCTTCGGTACTAAAAGAGTGCCCTCGCAGGGCTCAATGCGAAGCTCTGTCTGGAATAGCGATGCGGCTTCGATCTCGTTTCGGCCCTGTTCTGGCACGACCGAATTCACGAGCGTCAGAGTAGCTAAGACGGCGTTCCCTGCATTGATGGATCGGACATTGAGCGAGACATCGGGTAGCCCCTTGCAGAGCGCTGCAAGCGCTATCTTCCGCGTTGGGCCTGCCGATAAATCGAGACTTGGAATATCGACTATATGTGGCTGTCGAACCCAAATATCGACATCGTCGAGCTTTTCGATCCGGTACGTAGCGAAGCTACAGATGACCCGTACTTGTGGTGTGCCGATGGAAGCAACGCTGAACGATATGCCTGCAACGGATGGCTTCTGAAGAGACCCAGTTCTGACTACTTCGGCCTCACCGTCGCTCTCCTCGCCCGAACCGACCCCCGCAGATCCAAGTCTCTCATCATCTTCCCCGAACATTGCCGTGTGCTGGGGCCATAGGATGCCGGTGAGATAGACATCGGATGGACGTGTCGTTAGTTTTTCACCCTCTGTACGTGGCCCGACCAAATCCTCGGCAAGTCTAATAGCAACGATATCTCTGTCCTGCGATTTGTCCTGCATGGCGCTACCTCCGGCCATGAAAGTAGAAGGGGGGGAACGCCGCGATTCTCGGTGCGAGTACGAAACCAGAGGAGGCCCAAGGCTCATGAAGGGTTTCGAGATCACTGTCGTCTGGGCCCAGAACGATCGTTTCACAGCCCTGACCTCTCACATGGTTCACGTAGCTCGGTGGCCTGTGGCTTTGCTTCTGGTTTCTGTACGTAAGTATCTCCCAGAGGTCGTGCGTGAGGTTGCGGGACAGTGCACCAACACAGAGGTTGTCGCTATCGGTATGGATCCTGTAGCGCCAATCTAGATTGGGGTCAGCTTCCAGCTTGTAGGTGGTGACAACATCGGCGACCCTGGTTAGAAAAGCTTGGCTTGCCGATGCATCCGCTGCGCTGAACTCGTTACAACCGACAAGACCACGCGACGTTATATCGCCGTCTCGCCCAATCTCGACCATCACCGATTGGCGTTTTCTCGTCGAGCGATGACCCCGTCCCGATCGCAATGTTGACGCTCTGAGGGAGCTACTCTCTCCAACAATGAGGGATGCGCGCGCGCGCGTAGCTCCGACAAAAAGCACGCGGGCCTCTTCGGCTTCATCCTCAATGCACTCGAATTCCGTAGCATTCGGTAGCAGCAGAACGACATTGCTCGACTCCCGTCCCTTGCTCGCGTGGATCGTCCCTACGATCGGCCCTTGTAGGCCGTAATCAGGGAGAGTCAGCTCGACCGGGGGCCGGGGCTGGCCTAGCCGCCGCCTCAGTTTTTGTATGTCGATCGACCCATCCTGACGTCCTGCGACGCGCATGAGATGCCGCCAAGCTTCGACAGGCCCATACTGAGGCGCAGCCTTTCCCTCTATGCGCGAGGCCCAGAGGTCGAGAAAATGCCGCTCTGCGAGGAATGGGTCTACGAAATCAAAAAAGCAGATCGCCAGCCATGCCGGCAGGGTTCCGCCATACCCTGATAGACGTAGCCGATGGGGAAGCTCACAGAACTGCGACGCCATGAGTACTTCAGCACGAGTTCTGAATAGAAGAAGATCGTCGCTGGTGAAATCGGCAACCTTCATATTGATCCAATTTAGCCCGCTCTGGTCCGCCAACTCTCGGATTCTGTCCGCTGTTTCGGCATGCAATCCGTCGCGGTGTTTTTTTTTGTCGAGGATATCGTGGCGCAATTCCGAGAAAATTTTCCGAAGCCCAGGAGAGGACGTACGATAAATCTCCTTCAGGACCAGTGTTGTGAAACCCAGAACTTTCTCGGACCGCAAACGGCCGAGCAACGACTGCCCTTGCTCGGCCCCATCCCCATTACGGCGCTCGATGCTGTTGTCAGAAAAGCCATAGATTGCTTGGGCCTCGTCGGAGAAAACGGTGACCCCGCAGTCCGAAGGCAGCCGCTCCACTAGAGCCTCGATCAGATCCGCTCGCCGCCCAACGAGGTCTTGCGCCTCGTCAATTACGACGTGTTCTATCTGTGACAGCTCGTCTGCCACATCTGGGTCTGTCTTCAACAGCTCGATGACTCGGTCTATGTTCTCCTCGTAGGATCCAGTCAGCCTGGCACTCGGATCATGCCCGGAATGGATGGACCACGCATGCGAGTCGATGGTCGCAATCCTGATAGCAAAGGAAGCATCGCCAACGTAAGAGTGCAGCCGCGCACGAATCTCCGCTACTGCAGCCCTCGTGAAGCTGATCATCCAAGTGTTGCTGGGCTCAAGATCTTCTTGAGCAATCAAATAGGCGAGGCGCGCGCAAGCGACAGCCGTCTTTCCCGTTCCGGGGCCCGCCTCGACGACGACCCGGGCATCCGGACTCCCCTCGATCACCCGAAACTGCTCTGCATCCCAGCCTGAATCAAGAACCGTATTTCCAGCAATATTCATGGCTAAAGAGTTCCTTACTTCAGCTCGAGGATCACTTGCAGTTGCGAGGAGTAAGAGCGGTCTCTTACTTTCAACCAGCATTCGGTCTTTTTGGCCCTCTCTGAAATCACTTTAGCTTGCGGAGGGCCAGAAAAAACATATTTTATTGCATTTGCAGGCAAAATGCCTTCATTAAGAAAGGCCTTATAGAGTTGTTTTTTGCGTAATCTCTACAGAAGGGCGCAGGAGGTGGTTCAGTGGTGGGCGTTTTCGGGTGAGTATTCCCGAGGGGTGAATGGCCCCGAGGCTAGAGCTCTGAACCAAAAAGAGAGGCCCTTCTTGGATGGGGGAGTCATCGAACCTTAGACAGCCCTAGCTGATACTGTCTGTGGCGGACACTATAGCTGGCTGTAACCGTTCGCTTTGTAGCGGTACTGTGTGGAGAGCTGGCGGACTGGACCGATTTCTACCGATGTCCGCCTGCAGCTCAGAGGCGTTCTCTACCGGTCATAGTTACGAAACGTGCTGGTCAAATCCGATGCGAATGACAGTTCAAGTCGAAAGCAAACGGGTGGGCAGATCCGTGCAATACCCGCAAAACAAGCAAATGCGGTGCATCAGATAATACGGATTGGGATCATTGAAGACAGGGCGAAATAAAAAGTCCGCTGTCTGAAAATTAAACAGCGGATTTTGAGATGGACGAAATCAGAATCCGCGCATCAATCGCGATGCCTTCCTCCACCAAGACTCACGCCGATTGAACGGATCATCCGCCAACACACACGGCATATCCCGCAACCGAATCCATGGTTCATCCTGCCAATGCAGCATACAGAGTGACATCTTCGGCCAATCAAGCACACTCAGCGTCGGACGCTCCACCATTCCAGATGGCCGTGCATCACGCAGCGCTGGTACCACCTGATGAGTCAGCCACTCCCGCAGTAATCGATTCTCAGGGTAGTAGTGATAAATCAGCAGCGCGTACGCACCTGACTCGCTCACCATCAAGCGCTCTTTCGCAGCGCCATAAACATCGACGAACATCATTTGTCTCTGATCTGCATCGAGTTTGCGCGTCATACGTTCATCAAGGTGTTTACCCATCAGCCGCCCTAGATCATGCGCGCAGAACCACGCCTGGTTCTCTAGAAGAAGAGCGTGCAGGTTGACGTTGTGACGGGTGAAAAGGGTAGGCTTGAGTGATTCAGGCATGGCGTGCCTCCTGGAGCGGAAGCGCGTGGCTGGATCTGTGGGTACGGCGATTCACCTTCATCGTGAAGGTCGGATAGTCAGGCATTTCCATTACCTCTGGCTGCTTTCTTAGGGCATTCGTTAAGGGTGTCGGGAGCTAAGAAACCCACCAGAGACGGGCCGGACATATTCCCCTTTCGGGTCTTGTATTCGCCCACTCCCGACATAACGGGGATTTTTCGCAGACGTAGAGAAACCGCAGACGAAAAAAAGCCGCATGACTGTCGGGTGCGGAGGACCGCTCTGGTTTAAGGCGTTTCTTAGGCGCCGAATCGAAAGCCTAGGGGCTCAACGCTGTATAGTCAACCCTACAAAAACGACAAACTTTTGAGGCAAAAGGTATGTAGGCCTTAGGCATCATACATTGAACGTATATTGGATCTTAAGACGTAGGAAATCTCTGTTTTTTGTATGGCATTCCCAGTGGTCACCCACCAGCTATAAATTGCCTAGTGTTTGCTGGGTTTTGAGATGTCTTTCAGTATTCTTCACTAGGCTTGCTCTGCCAGAAATCGACTCGCATGCACTCCTGTGCGATGTGAGAAACTGCGCACAACCAGTTTCTGGTGAATCTGTTTTTGAGTGCGCAGTTTCGGATTGTTTGATCAGCTTCCCGCACGCCACTTGACGTACTCACTCGGCAGCAGTGTCGCAATTTCCTCGCTGGCCATCTGACGCAAATTGTAAGTGCGCTCGAATTGTCTGAAGGTGAAAGGTAGGCGACGGATGCCACCTAACCCGGCTTTGCTCTTCGGGTCGCAGCGATCTTTCTTCAGGCGCTGAGAAGTCACCCCTTTTTTTACCGAACCATCAGGCATGGCGTAGAGCGAATTGGCTACCGGCCAAAAACTTCGATGGGCGTAGATTTCCTGGCGCGACGTCATCTGTTCGGCCATTTCACCCCATGGTGATCTCAGGGAACCCAAGGCAACCTTGGCTGCCGCCCCATGTAGACTTACCAGGTCCCATGCAGTTCGAGCAACCAGGCGGTAGGCTAGTCGCGGAGACTGCATGATGTAGTGCGGTTTTGCCAAAGGCTTTCCTACACCAGTGCCTCGACTTTTACTCACCAAGCTTTCGATGAAAACTAACGAAATCCATGCCCACATACCATGATTCGACAAGAGGGCAAATCGGTCCACGTTGCCTACAAAAACTTGGTTTGCCAAATATTCTCCCAGCTCGAAGCTGGTTGAAAAGTTTCTGGACAAATCGATCTGGTATTCACCATCTACAACATCGGTAAATGTATCGTCCTTCAAAAGCTCTTTTGGAGCTGCGCTGGTAGGGTTGTCGATCCATGCTGCAAGCTTGGCGATGCCGACTTCACTCAGTGATCGGACCTGACTCGTCATGACTGTTCACCTTCCATCTCTGCCAAAGCCACAGCCATGTGGTGTTTGAAAATTCCCTTTGCTGCGAACCTCGTGACAACGTCATCGGCCCAAGCCTCTTGAGCTAGAATGTCGTCTTCCTCGAACTCGATGGGAGGATTAGCACCCAATGCGGCTATGAAGTCCGCCCATGCTGCAATCCAAGTTTCCGAGTCATCGAGTGCCGATGGGTCTTTTGCTATTGCTATTGCAACTTGGCGCATGACTTCAGGCATAACAAGAACGCCAAACCAAGGTTGATTTACTGCAGAAACGGCGGTGGGGAACAAAGATCGTTCCACTAGCACATTCGGTTTTTCGCCGGCCCCCTTGCCCTCTGGAAGTACAAGTTTCCAAGCTATGCCGTGCAGATCGGTGGGCTCGATGTCCACCAAGCTGGAGCCGAGATTTCCGGCCTCATCCAATGCCCTGACACCATCCGTGTATCCGACGAGCAATGATTCGCCCGGTCTGTTAAAAATGAACCTGAACTTCAACGGCTTGTCGGTGGCGATATCCCGGATGCTCGTAGGCGTTTTCTTGAAATCGGACAAAGGGCCAAGTTCGAAGTATTCTTCTGTACTTCCAGCATGGACGATGCAGCCCAGTTGCACGGAAGGATCAAGATCAGCCGCCCCATAATCGAAGCTGTCCAGCCAGAAAACTCTGCCGTTAGAGGAATCATTTCTGACTCGTACCACGAAATGCTTCTTGTCGATTTGCCTCAGTCGGGTGGGATTAGTTGTCCTCGTTATTTGCCCCATCGGACACCTCCTGATACTTCACGCGGATTTCAAGCTGTCGGTTGAGATCAAAGCCGTCAACTGCCAGCCAAGAGTTCTCATCGTCCAAGCGGAAGCTCATCGTATTTAGTGCAGTGGCAGGCTCGGAAATCCCTGAATGCTCACGTGGATACAACGAATCATCACCGATCCAGAAGTCGGCGGCATCCCACAGCTTGAATGCGTCACCCACCACAGTGGCGTAGGCCAAAGTAATCTTGCAATCAATCGGGAAAGTGATTCCTTCTGCTGCTTTCGCACGAACCTCGAATCCGTCATCGAGAATCTTGAGTACAACAGGCTTGGATTTTGGCTTCGGAATTTCTTTCGGCGGTTGTTGCTCACCCTTGGGTGTTTCCGGCGTCACTCCGCCACCACCTAAACGTTTGGCAGGTTCGGAAGCCGGATCGGCGAAATAAACCGCCAAGGCTGTTTCATCCTTCTTGCCTTCCGGTGAGATCAGTTGTACTAGTCGAAGCGCTGCGTTGCGAACCGCATTCAGCGCATCATTGGGCGAAAAGTACTGAGCCACAACCTTCGGCCGCCGAGCATTCCAGTTGCGATGGGTCGGTTCTTCGGCTGCCACTAGCAAATCAGAGAGTTTGGGATCCTGTATGAAGGTAAGCGCCATCACCGGAACGATGGTCCGTGCCGCCTTCAATCTCTTTTCGCCGTCGATTCCTAAGTCTTGTCGAACGAACAGCTCCTGGCTCTGCTCTGCGTTTTCGTCTTGCTGGAGGAAAACGCGGAACTTTGCGGTTGAAGTTTCTTTCGGTTGTTTCTTTTTGACTGGGATGAGGAAATCCACCGAAACCATTTCGGAGGTGCCAAATTTTTCCTTCAATGATGTCAGCTCAGCCTCCTCGAATGCACTAACTGTCAGCTTCGCTTCTCTCGACCATGAATCCTTCGCTGTGGCTGTGGCCGCTACATTTACGTCCCTCGCAGTTAGTGCGAGAAATTCTCGATAACCCTTGATCAGCCGGCAATCCCCTCCCATGTCATCCGCCACGCCGGCAATACTTGACGTATCCAATGTAACATTGCCGACTTTCACCACTAGGCGACCACGATTGATGGCGAAAAAGAACTCGTTGACCACGGCATTGCGCAACGCCTTTTCCGTGATGTCCTCTGCTGGCATAGGGACAATGAAGGTCGTGCCGGCTTCTGCTCCCCTAGCTAATCCGAGTTCGGCCTTAATTCCGTCAAGCATCTGAGTTCTGTCGACGGGGACTGCCAGTTCGTTAGGGTTACTTATTGCTCCCCACCTTGCTTCCTTTGCCCAGCGCCTATTGTCGTCGGGCAGCTTGTAGTTACGTTTGAAGCGGCAGCAGCCGAAGAGAAGGTCGACGCCATCTGATTTGCGCTTAGTTAAGGCAAAAACGCTTCTCAACTTACTAGCCAAGTACAAGGTGATTTTTCCTTGACCAGCCCCACCATTGGATTTTGTCGTTTTCGCGCCTTCGCCTTCGCGGAACCAGAATGCATTCCAATTTTCAGTCGAGCCCTCACATGAGGAGTCCGTGTAGCAGCCCTCCAGACCGGTCGTTCCGAAATCCTCGATGACAAGAAACCTCATCTCGGCAGGGAGTGCATCGCTCTCTATCAGTTCGCCGGCCCGGAAGTGCTTGATCCAATCGTCTGAGAAGATGGATCGAGCGAACTTGGTGGTGGCTAAGTCCACCGTGACCAGCTTGTATTCAACGCGAACGACGCTTTCGCTGCTTCGCGCATCCAATGGATTCTGGAGAGTTTCGCGGACGAGAATTTCAACGCTGGTGCGCTCTTCGTCCGCGAAATTGTCGTCTGAAATGCTAGACCCCGAAGTCTCGTTCGGATTTAGCGGGCGGAACTGCCAATGAACCACAATAAACTCTCCCAACTAGTAGTGGATCCAGATCAATTTCTGCTACAGCTTGAAGTCGCCACCAGAGGCATTTTCAGCGTCAGAGAAGCGCGCTTTGGCCTGGTCCAGCTCCTTCTGTAGAGTCTTAAAGATCTTTTTTACGTCCTCGTCGGTAAAGCTGTAGGCGTTTCTGTTGGAAAGGTTTCCGATCAGACGGACGTCGTTGAGAGCACGATTTACACGTTGCTCTGCAAGCCTTACGAATTTTTCTCTTTTTTCTGACATTGAGGTCTCACATATCCTACAAATAAATCAGGTTTTTCTCGAATATTTAGTAAATATTTAGTAAATATTTGCTAAGTCGTCAAGTTTTTTTGTGGGCGGTTTGCTGGTAGTCGTCTTGTAAAAGACGTTTGCTAGGGGGAAGGGAGGGGCGGCGTAAATTTTTTGGCGTTTGGGAGAAGGCTAAGTCGGAGAAAATTAGGAATCGGCGTCTAGGCTTTTTGTCAGTCTGGCTTAGCTGACCTGCGAATTTCTGATGCTTTACCCATAAAGAGGTCAGGCCAAGAGACGGATTTTTGATTACAATCCCTGATCGCATCCAAGATCCAGATAATTTCGGCTTCCGGCCCACGTATGCCGCATTCCCACAGTTCGAAAACGCGCCACCCTGATGCCAACAAACTCTCCTTGTTCTTGGCATCCCTGGCAACGTTCTGGTCAAACTTTGTTCGCCAGAATTCGTCATTGGTTCTCGGAGTGGTCGCGTATCGGCAGCCGGGGTGTCTGTGCCAGAAGCAACCGTGAACAAAAATACAGACCCGATAACGCGAGAGCACCAGATCGGGTCTTCCAGGTAGATTCCGTTGATGCAAGCGATACCTGAAACCATACCGATGCAGCATGCGCCGGACTTTTATTTCCGGAGATGTATCGCTACCACGGATGCCAGCCATCATGCGAGACCTGACTTCTTTGCTGACTATGTCCATAAATGACTCCCAGATAAATCTGAATCTTCCAGAAGATGTGACCCCTGAGCCTATCGGATTTCTCAATGAGCCGATCCAGGTCGTAGACCTCTTTGCCGGCCCTGGAGGGCTTGGGGAAGGTTTTACTTCATCTGGTGGGGGGGATCGCTTTGAGATCGTTGTTTCTGCGGAAAAAGACCCAAAAGCTTGGCAAACCCTCCGGTTACGTGCGTTCTATCGACTGCTCAAAAAGCGAAGACCAGACCTGCTTTTTGAATACTACAATTTCTGCAACGATCCAAAAGCCCCAGACATGTTTGAGCCTTCTGTTAATACAGAGTACCTGTGGGACTTGGCGGGGAAGGAAGCCAAGTGCATCACTCTGGGGAGTGACCAAGGCAATATAACCCTAGATGAAGCCCTGAACGACGGACTGAACGAAAGGCGCCCGTGGGTGCTGATCGGTGGACCTCCATGTCAAGCATATTCGATCGTGGGGCGCGCGCGGAACCAGTCCAAGGTCGATTACAAGGCAGAGGAAGACCACCGACATTTCCTATACAAGGAATACCTGCGAATCATTCGGGAGAGGCAGCCCACAATGTTCGTCATGGAAAATGTAAAGGGAATTCTCTCATCCAAGGTTAACAATGAACGGATATTTTCGAACATTTTAAAGGACCTTTCGGACCCTGGCCAAGCTCTTCATCTAGAGGGGGCGGGCAAACAGTACCGTATTTACTCTCTGGTAACTGGCAGTTCTTTTGGTCCTGGTGAGGATGTGGAAAAGATTGATCCAAAAGCCTTTATCATTAGGGCGGAGGATTATGGTATTCCCCAAGCAAGGCATCGGGTAATCCTTTTAGGTATTGCTACAGATAGTCTCCCTGCGTCGAATGATTGGGTAAAGCTGGCTTCTGATAAATGCAAAGAGTCAAAGGTTTCAGTAGGGCAAGTGCTAAATAACCTGCCTAGACTTCGCAGTGGTCTTTCAAAAACCGAGGACAGCCAAGCAGGCTGGATTGATGTTGTTACAGAACAGCTGAATTATATTCAAAGCCAGACCAATCCTGTCAACGTAGAGCTATGGTCTGGGTTTCAAGACCTGTCTAGAGCCTTTGAGGGGCCAGACGTGCCGGTGAGTCCTGGTGGGAGAAGGGTAAAAAGAAAGGATGCGAAGGATGATGGCTCGACTAATAGTTTGAGCCTGGACGAATGGTATTTAGACGAAAATTTAGAATATTGGCTAAATCATGAGTCTCGTGGGCATATGCCGACGGATCTACGTAGATACCTATTTGCTGCTGTGTATGCAAAACTTCATGGTTCTTCGCCTAAAGGACATGAGGGATTCTTCCTAAAGGGATTGGCGCCCGACCATAAGAACTGGGAAACAGGAAAGTTTAGCGATCGATTTAGAGTTCAGATTGAAGATAGGTATGCCACAACTATCACAAGTCATATCTCCAAAGACGGACACTATTTCATCCACTACGACCCAACTCAATGCCGAAGTTTGTCTGTTAGAGAAGCCGCCCGTATCCAGACATTTCCAGACAACTATTTCTTCCAAGGCAGTAGAACCGACCAGTTCCATCAAGTTGGAAACGCAGTGCCACCATTACTGGCGTCAAAGATCTCGAAAGTGGTGTTTGGTATCCTATTCGACAAGGTAAGGGTTTACGACCAACGCTTTGCTGAAGAGGCGAAGGGTGAAGAGAGCTACGCCTAAGCTTGCTTAAAGATTGGCTGTTGAAACTAAAAAGCCCCGATTGGATCGGGGCTTTTTAGTTCTGCTATTTAAATGCGATTAGCGAATCGCGAATAAAACCAGAATCAATCCCAGCTCAAAGCCCCACCAGTCTGATACTCAATAACCCGAGTCTCAAAGAAGTTCTTCTCCTTCTTCAAGTCCATAATCTCGCTCATCCAAGGGAACGGGTTAGTCGTCCCTGGGTACTCTTCCTTCAACCCAATCTGCGACAAACGACGGTTAGCGATGAACTTCAGATAGTCCTCCATCATCGCCGCGTTCATGCCCAGCACACCACGAGGCATGGTGTCGCGTGCGTATTCGATCTCCAGCTGAGTGCCTTGCAGGATCATCTGCGAAGCTTCTTCCTTCATTTCGGCATCCCACAAATGTGGGTTTTCGATTTTGATCTGGTTGATCACGTCGATGCCGAAGTTCAGGTGCATGGATTCGTCGCGCAGGATGTATTGGAACTGCTCGGCGACGCCGGTCATTTTGTTGCGGCGGCCCATGGAGAGGATCTGGGTGAAGCCGCAGTAGAAGAAGATGCCTTCCAGAACGCAGTAGTAGGCGATCAGGTTGCGCAGCAACTCTTTGTCGGTTTCGACGGTGCCGGTTTCGAACTTCGGATCGGAGATCGAGCGGGTGTATTTCAGGCCCCAGGTGGCTTTTTTCGCGACCGATGGGATCTCGTGGTACATGTTGAAGATTTCGCCTTCATCCATGGCCAGCGATTCGATGCAGTACTGGTAGGCGTGGGTGTGGATCGCCTCTTCGAAGGCTTGGCGCAGGATGTACTGGCGGCATTCCGGGTTGGTGATCAGGCGGTACACGGCCAGGACCAGGTTGTTGGCAACCAGGGAGTCGGCGGTGGAGAAGAAGCCGAGGTTGCGCATCACGATGCGGCGCTCGTCGTCGGTCAGGCCTTCCGGGTCTTTCCAGAGGGCGATGTCGGCGGTCATGTTGACTTCTTGCGGCATCCAGTGGTTTGCGCAGCCGTCCAGGTACTTCTGCCAGGCCCAGTCGTACTTGAAAGGTACGAGTTGGTTGAGGTCGGCGCGGCAGTTGATCATGCGCTTTTCGTCAACGGCGACACGGGCGGAGGCGCCTTCGAGTTCGGCGAGGCCTTCGGCGACGTCGAGGGAATCCAGGGCGGCTTTGGCGCGGGCAACGGCGGCGGAGTCAGCAGCGGTCACGGCACGGGCTTCCAGGGCGGCGGCACCGCCGGCGCTGTCGAGACGGTCCATGTTGGCTTCGGTGGCGTGGCCAGCGTTGGCGCTCTTGACTGCTACTTCCGTGTCTTCTTTGTCGAATTCGTCCCAGCTCAGCATGACGTGTCGTCTCCTGCGTGAGGGCCAGTGTGCCCGTGTGAAATTGGATGGGTCGGTTTTTCACACGGCCGTACCGGCCGCGTTGGATCTAAAGGAATCGTTTTTTGCGGCAGCTATACGCAGGCATCAAACAGAATTTTGTACGGGGTTCCGAGAGCCACTGATGGGCGCAGCAAGCGTTGATCGCCTGTGCGGGGCTTCAGACTGGCTTTTCATCCCTGTAAGGGGATATTGCAGGCCCGTTTAAGGCCGCATTATAGGGAAGTTTTGCGAGCTGTGGTGCGGCGAAATGGCTCACGGATCGGTCGACGGCGGCCGCATTTCGGTCGGAGCGAGGGTTTACAGGGCTTTGGGCGATGTTGGCGGGGGGAAGATTTTTTTTCTTGATTTTTTGCCCCGGGATTTTTTTGTACAAGAAATAACCAAAAAAGGCTTTTTTCACTACATCTTGTGTTTCGGTGGGGTTTTCTCCGGCTCCAGACACAACTAAGCCCGACCGAAGTCGGGCTGTGAAGTCACGCAGGCGGATCAGCTCAGGCGACCTGCACCGACGTGATCGGCGCCATCGGCAGCGAGGCGGGCGGCACCGGTGTGGTCAGAGCCGTCGGAGGCGAGTTTGCCGGCGCCAACGTGATCTGCGCCATCGGCTGCGAAGGAGGCTGAACCGGTGTGGTCGTAACCGTCGGAAGCGACAGCTGCTTCAGTGGTGTAAGCGGCCGAGCCGGTGCGGTCGTAACCATCGGCGGCGAAGGTGTTGGCAGCCAGGACGGAGAGGGTCAGGGCGAGGATCAGTGGGGTTTTCATGGTCGTTGCTCCAGTTTCGTCAGCGTTGTTTGTCTTGGGTTGCAGTTGATTTTACGCCGACAATTTCGATTAAAAAGCGCAAATAAGTGCTTAAAACAATCTGTTTAATCGATAGGTAGGCTGCGACGTTTCACCTGCCTGATTGCGGCGGATGGTTGGAACCTTTTCGGGAGTAGGGGTGAGGCAGGAGGTCAGCCGTTGGTGCAGCCGTTGCCCATCATGCTGTAGCGCAGGATATGCCGTTGGCCGTGGGAGTCTTCGTATTCCATTTTCATCGGCACAACTTCACAGACGTTTGGCGCTTCGCTCATGGAGATCACTTTGGCGATGTCCAGATGGGTGGAGTAGGTGTATTCCTCTATGGCCGGTTGTTGCTGCGCGACATCAGTCGGGACCTCGTTTGCCATGGCGGTTGCGCACAGACTGCCGAGGGCCAGAACTAATAAAGCTTTCATTGCGGATTTACCTTTTGGAGGTCGAAAGGGGGCACGCAATCCTTTTGAGATTGCGTGTGGAACTTCAGTACCGGAGTGTTTGATTAACTGCCTTCGTGGGGGCTGCAACTGGGTTAATCAGGTTGCCTTGTCGGCGTGGCTGATTTTAGGCGTGGGCGCCTCGTCCATATAGCCGTGGATTTGATAAACACTTTTGACAGATCCTGTAACAATCCCTGAATAGCCTCTTCTTTTGTGGGGGCGAGCTTGCTCGTGATGAGCCAGAGAGCACCGTGGGGTGTCAGATTTGGCGCGTTATCGTTGACGACCATCGCGAGCAGGCTCGCTCCCACAGGTACCGCGGCGGTAGTGGGTTTGACGGGTTTTCACGACAATTTGTAGGGGCTTGTTACTACCATCGTCGAATGGTTCTATAGGCCCGGCCCGGCTACAACAGGGCCATACAAAAACAACTATTCCACCGAGGTAAGAAAGATGAGTGCGGCTTCCCTGTATCCCGTTCGTCCCGAGGTTCTGGCTAACACGCTGACCGACGAGGCGACCTACAAGGCCATGTACCAGCAGTCGGTCGTCAACCCGGACGGCTTCTGGCGCGAGCAAGCCAAGCGCCTCGACTGGATCAAGCCTTTCACCACGGTGAAGCAGACTTCCTTCGACGATCACCACGTCGACATCAAATGGTTCGCCGACGGCACCCTCAACGTTTCCTACAACTGCCTCGACCGTCATCTGGCCGAGCGCGGTGATCAGGTGGCGATCATCTGGGAGGGCGACGACCCTGCCGAGAGCCGCAACATCACCTATCGCGAACTGCACGAGCAGGTCTGCAAGTTCGCCAACGCCCTGCGCGGCCAGGATGTGCACCGCGGCGACGTGGTGACTATCTATATGCCGATGATCCCCGAAGCCGTGGTCGCCATGCTGGCCTGTACCCGGATCGGCGCGATTCACTCGGTGGTGTTCGGCGGCTTCTCGCCGGAAGCCCTGGCCGGTCGCATCATCGACTGCAAATCCAAAGTGGTGATCACCGCCGACGAAGGCATTCGTGCCGGCAAGAAGATCCCGCTCAAGGCCAACGTCGACGACGCGCTGACCAACCCGGAAACCAGCAGCATCCAGAAAGTCATCGTGTGCCAGCGCACCGGTGGCGACATCAAGTGGAACCAGCATCGCGACATCTGGTACGAAGACCTGATGAAAGTGGCCGGCACCGTGTGCGCGCCAAAAGAGATGGGCGCCGAAGAAGCGCTGTTCATCCTCTACACCTCGGGCTCGACCGGCAAACCGAAGGGCGTGCAGCACACCACCGGCGGCTACCTGTTGTACGCGGCCATGACCCACGAGCGCGTGTTCGATTACCGTCCGGGTGAAGTCTACTGGTGCACCGCCGACGTCGGCTGGGTCACCGGCCACAGCTACATTGTCTACGGCCCGCTGGCCAACGGCGCGACCACGCTGCTGTTCGAAGGCGTGCCGAACTACCCGGACATCACCCGGGTGGCGAAGATCGTCGACAAGCACAAGGTCAATATCCTCTACACCGCACCGACCGCGATCCGCGCCATGATGGCCTCGGGCACCGCCGCCGTTGAAGGCGCCGATGGCAGCAGCCTGCGCCTGCTCGGTTCGGTGGGCGAGCCGATCAACCCGGAAGCCTGGGACTGGTACTACAAGAACGTCGGCAAGTCCCGTTGCCCGATCGTCGACACCTGGTGGCAGACCGAAACCGGCGGCAACATGATGAGCCCGCTGCCAGGCGCCCATGCCCTCAAGCCGGGTTCGGCGGCGCGGCCGTTCTTCGGCGTGGTGCCGGCCCTGGTGGACAACCTGGGCAACATCATCGAAGGCGAGGCCGAGGGCAACCTGGTGATTCTCGACTCGTGGCCAGGCCAGGCACGTACCCTGTTTGGCGACCACGACCGCTTCGTCGACACCTACTTCAAGACCTTCCGTGGCATGTATTTCACCGGTGACGGCGCCCGTCGCGATGCCGATGGCTACTACTGGATCACCGGTCGCGTGGACGACGTGCTCAACGTGTCCGGCCACCGCATGGGCACCGCCGAGATCGAAAGCGCGATGGTCGCGCACCCGAAAGTCGCCGAAGCGGCGGTGGTCGGCGTGCCGCACGACATCAAGGGGCAGGGCATTTATGTCTATGTCACCCTGAAAAACGGCGAAGAGCCGAACGAGCAGCTGCGCCTGGAACTGAAGAACTGGGTGCGCAAGGAGATCGGTCCGATTGCATCGCCGGATGTGATCCAGTGGGCGCCGGGGCTGCCGAAGACTCGCTCGGGCAAGATCATGCGGCGGATTCTGCGCAAGATTGCTACGGCTGAGTACGATGGGTTGGGGGATATTTCCACCCTGGCTGATCCGAGTGTGGTGCAGCATTTGATTGATACGCACAAGACGATGAATGTTGCGTAAGCGCTGATTCCTAGTCGCTGAAAGCCCTGCTAGGTGTGAGCCTGGTGGGGCTTTTTTGTGTCTGAGGGTTTTGTGTTGGCTGGACTGGCCTCATCGCGGGCAAGCCCGCTCCCACAGGGATTTGCGGTGTGCATGCGATCTAAGTCACACCACAAAATACTGTGGGAGCGGGCTTGCCCGCGATGGCGATCTTTCAGACACCCGATAAACAGGGCCAATAAATATCGGCTTCAGCCGTCGGAGGTTTCCTACTGTTACCTGGGATCTTTCAGGTTACTGAATGTGTAACCGCATCGCGCCATTACGGGGCATTGGGAAACGCCAGGCCCCAAATCAGGGGCAATAAACCGTGGATGAAAAATAAGACCCCACGCTGCGCTTGCCGGATTAGAAGGGTTTGCCAATAATAGGCCCGCAATTTGCAACATAGATCGGTTCCATGTCTTTTGCTCTTGCATGATTTTGCAGGGCTGTCAACGCGCTAAAACGACTTTCTCGGTGCTTCTGTAATTAGTTGTCGCATTGAAGAAATATCGGCCTCCGGCCTGTCGTTAGAATGCCGATCACTCGCTCGTCGTTGCCCGTGTTGAAAATTCGCACGCGCAATGTAGGACGCAGCACTGCTTTCCGGTTCCACTCATTCGCATATTGGGCTGTTGCTCACTCTGCCGTTTTTGCCCTTTACCGATGGAGTCCCAAGATGAAGAAACTCGTGCTGCTTGGCGCCCTGGCACTGTCCGTGCTGTCCCTGCCAACCTTCGCCGATGAAAAACCTCTGAAAATCGGTATCGAAGCGGCTTACCCTCCGTTCGCGTCCAAAGCACCGGACGGCAGCATCGTTGGTTTCGACTACGACATCGGCAACGCCCTGTGCGAAGAGATGAAGGTCAAGTGCGTGTGGGTCGAGCAAGAGTTCGACGGTCTGATCCCGGCGCTGAAAGTGCGCAAGATCGACGCGATCCTGTCGTCCATGTCGATCACTGAAGATCGCAAGAAGTCCGTGGACTTCACCAACAAGTACTACAACACCCCGGCTCGCCTGGTCATGAAGGCCGGCACTCCAGTCAGCGACAGCCTGGCTGAGCTCAAGGGCAAGAACATCGGCGTGCAGCGTGGTTCGATCCACGAGCGTTTCGCCCGCGAAGTCCTGGCCCCGCTGGGTGCCGAGATCAAGCCTTACGGTTCGCAGAACGAAATTTACCTCGACGTGGCCGCCGGCCGCCTCGACGGCACCGTGGCAGACGCTACGCTTTTGGATGACGGCTTCCTGAAAACCGACGCCGGTAAAGGCTTCGCGTTCGTCGGCCCGGCGTTCACCGACGTCAAATACTTCGGCGACGGCGTAGGCATCGCGGTGCGCAAGGGTGACGCGCTGAAAGACAAGATCAACACTGCGATCACTGCCATTCGCGAGAACGGCAAGTACAAGCAGATCCAGGACAAGTACTTCGCCTTCGATATCTACGGCAAGTAACACGCCCAGGCGACAAGTCCGAAATGGCGCAAGCAGCAGGATCTCTGAGGTTTGCGCCATTTTTTCATCCCAACGTTCGAGGACCTGAATCATGTTGAAAGGCTACGGGGCTGTCATCCTCGATGGCGCTTGGCTGACGCTTCAGCTCGCCTTGTCGTCCATGGCTCTGGCCATTGTGCTGGGCCTGATCGGCGTGGCACTGCGTCTGTCGCCAGTGCGCTGGCTGGCCTGGCTGGGCGACCTGTATTCCACGGTGATCCGCGGTATTCCCGACCTGGTGCTGATCCTGCTGATTTTCTACGGCGGCCAGGACCTGCTCAACCGCGTCGCGCCGCTGCTCGGTTTTGACGACTACATCGACCTGAACCCGCTGGCCGCCGGTATCGGTACCCTGGGCTTCATCTTCGGTGCGTACCTGTCGGAAACCTTCCGTGGCGCCTTCATGGCGATCCCCAAGGGTCAGGCCGAAGCCGGCATGGCCTACGGCATGAGCAGCTTCCAGGTGTTCTTCCGGGTGTTGGTGCCGCAGATGATTCGTCTGGCGATTCCGGGTTTCACCAACAACTGGCTGGTGCTGACCAAGGCCACCGCGCTGATTTCGGTGGTGGGTCTGCAAGACATGATGTTCAAGGCCAAGCAGGCGGCCGATGCCACCCGCGAGCCTTTCACCTTCTTCCTCGCAGTGGCGGCGATGTACCTGGTGATCACCAGTGTGTCGTTGCTGGCATTGCGTCACCTTGAGAAGCGCTACTCGGTAGGCGTAAGGGCGGCTGATCTATGATCTTCGACTACAACGTCATTTGGGAGGCCTTGCCGCTGTACTTCGGCGGCCTGCTGACCACCCTCAAACTGCTCGCGCTGTCGCTGTTCTTCGGCCTGCTGTGCGCATTGCCGCTGGGCCTGATGCGCGTTTCGAAGAACTCGGTGGTCAACATGTCCGCCTGGCTCTACACCTACGTGATCCGCGGCACGCCGATGCTGGTGCAGCTGTTTTTGATCTACTACGGTCTGGCGCAGTTCGAAGCCGTGCGCGAAAGCTTCCTCTGGCCATGGCTGTCCAGCGCAACGTTCTGTGCGTGCCTGGCGTTCGCGATCAACACCAGTGCCTACACCGCCGAAATCATCGCCGGCAGCCTGCGGGCCACGCCGAACGGCGAGATCGAAGCGGCCAAGGCCATGGGCATGTCGCGCTTCAAGATGTACAAGCGCATCCTGCTGCCGTCGGCCCTGCGTCGGGCGCTGCCGCAGTACAGCAACGAAGTGATCATGATGCTGCAGACCACCAGTCTGGCGTCCATCGTGACCCTGATCGACATCACCGGCGCCGCGCGCACGGTCAACGCCCAGTTCTACCTGCCGTTCGAGGCTTACATCACGGCCGGTGTGTTCTACCTGTGCCTGACCTTCATCCTGGTGAAACTGTTCAAGATGGCCGAGCGCCGCTGGCTGGGCTACCTGGCCCCGCGGAAGCACTGATATGGAACGTATCGATCATGCTTTGCCGTGGAGCCACCTGGGCAGCGAACGCCGGATTTCGGTGTTCCGCTTCGGTAGCGGCGAGCGCAAGGCCTACATCCAGGCCAGCCTGCACGCCGACGAGCTGCCGGGCATGCGCACAGCCTTCGAGCTGAAAAAACGCCTGGCCGAACTCGAAGCCCAAGGCTTGCTCAACGGTGTCGTTGAACTGGTGCCGGTGGCTAATCCGCTGGGCCTCGGTCAACTGCTTCAGGGCAATCATCAAGGGCGTTTCGAAGCCGGCAGCGGCAAGAATTTCAACCGCGATTTCGTCGAGTTGAGCGCACCGGTTGCGGCTGCATTGGCTGAAAGCCTGGGCGATGATCCACACGCCAACATTCGCCTGATCCGTCAGGCGATGGCCGATCACCTGGCTGCATTGCCAGAGGCGAGCAGCCAGTTGCAGGGCATGCAGCGCGTCCTGCTCAGCCATGCCTGCACGGCGGATGTGGTGCTGGATCTGCATTGCGATGCCGAGGCGGCGCTGCACCTGTATGCCTTGCCGCAGCACTGGCCGCAGTGGCGTTCGCTGGCCGCGCACCTGAACGTGCGGGTCGGTTTGCTGGCGGAAGATTCTGGTGGCAGTTCGTTCGACGAAGCCTGTTCGTTGCCGTGGCTGCGTCTGTCGCGCCTGTTCCCGGACGCGCAGATTCCACTGGCCTGCCTGGCGACTACCATTGAATTGGGTGGTCAGGCCGACACCGGTCGCGAGCAAGCGTGCGCCCACGCCGAAGGCATCCTGGCGTTCCTCGCCGAGCAAGGCCTGATCGGCGGTGAATGGCCCAAGCCTGCGCAGGATCCTTGCGAAGGCATGCCGTTCGAAGGCACCGAGTTGTTGTTGGCACCGCACCCCGGTGTGGTGAGTTTCCTGCGCAAACCTGGTGAATGGGTTGAAGCCGGCGACGAGATTTTTGAAGTGATCGATCCGTTGGCGGATCGGGTCAGCACGGTGTGTGCTGGTACGTCCGGGGTGCTGTTTGCCATTGAACGGCTGCGTTATGCCCAACCCGGTTTCTGGCTGGCCAAGGTGGCGGGGCGCGAAGCGCTGCGTCACGGGCGCTTGCTCAACGACTGACTGACTGTTTTTGTGAGAACCGACCGCATGTACAAACTTGAAGTCCAAGACCTGCATAAACGCTATGGCAGTCACGAAGTGCTCAAGGGCGTGTCCCTGAAAGCGGCAGCCGGCGATGTGATCAGCATCATCGGCTCCAGTGGCTCCGGCAAAAGTACGTTCCTGCGCTGCATCAACCTGCTGGAGCAGCCGCACGCGGGCAAGATCCTGCTCAACAACGAAGAGTTGAAGCTGGTGGCGAACAAGGACGGCGCGCTGAAGGCGGCCGATCCGAAACAGCTGCAGCGCATGCGTTCGCGCCTGTCGATGGTGTTCCAGCATTTCAACCTGTGGTCGCACATGACCGCGCTGGAAAACATCATGGAAGCGCCGGTCCACGTGCTCGGTATGTCCAAGGCCGAAGCCCGCGAGAAGGCCGAGCACTACCTGAACAAGGTCGGTGTGGCCCATCGTAAGGATGCTTACCCTGGCCACATGTCCGGCGGCGAGCAGCAGCGCGTGGCGATTGCCCGTGCGCTGGCGATGGAACCGGAAGTGATGCTGTTCGACGAACCGACCTCGGCCCTCGATCCGGAGCTTGTGGGTGACGTGCTGAAAGTCATGCAGGCCCTGGCCCAGGAAGGCCGGACCATGGTCGTGGTGACCCACGAAATGGGCTTCGCCCGTGAAGTGTCGAACCAGTTGGTGTTCCTGCACAAAGGCGTGGTCGAAGAAAGCGGCAACCCGCGTGAAGTGCTGGTGAACCCGCAATCCGAGCGTTTGCAGCAATTCCTGTCCGGCAGCTTGAAGTAATCAGGGCTGCCGTTGTGCACCGCGATAGTGCATGCTTCGCAACTTAGCGGCTGGCCCCGATTCCTTGTAGGAGCCGGCTTGCTGGCGATAGCGGTATGTCTGTAGCAGATATGCAAACTGACCCACCGCTATTCGCCAGCAAGCCGGCTCCTACAGGTTTGATCTCTGCCGGTTCTGAGATTTGCGTTCATTTACGGGCTAGCATTGGCCCATGCCTTCATCACAGTTCTTCGCTTCGGATTGCCCACCATGACTGCCCATCGAATTGGTTTCCTGATTTGGCCCAGCACTAAAGCACTGACGCTTGCGCTGGCTGAGGAGGCCTTGCGTGTTGCCCAGCGTGTGCATCCGGACGTGGTTTACGAATTGTCGTTCCTGCAGGCAGAACCTCCCGCTGAAAGTGCCTGGCAATTGCCCGGTGAGGCCTGGACCGGCAAGCTGGAAAACTTCCAGAAACTGTTCCTGCTCGCTGACGAACCGCCGACCACGCTGGCGCCGGCGCTGAGCAGTGCGCTCAAGCAACTGGTGCGTTCCGGTTGTGTGATCGGTGGCCTGTCGGCCGGTGTCTACCCGTTGGCGCAGCTGGGTTTGCTCGACGGTTATCGCGCCGCTGTGCACTGGCGCTGGCAGGACGATTTCGCCGAGCGTTTCCCCAAGGTCATCGCCACCAGCCACCTGTTCGACTGGGATCGCGATCGCCTGACCGCGTGCGGCGGCATGTCGGTGCTCGATTTGTTGCTGGCGGTGCTGGCCCGTGATCACGGTGCGGAGCTGGCAGGTGCGGTGTCGGAAGAACTGGTGGTCGAGCGTATCCGCGAGGGCGGCGAACGTCAGCGTATTCCGTTGCAGAATCGCCTCGGCTCCAGTCATCCAAAGCTCACCCAGGCCGTGCTGCTGATGGAAGCCAACATCGAGGAGCCGCTGACCACCGACGAAATCGCGCAGCATGTGTGCGTGTCCCGTCGGCAGTTGGAGCGGATTTTCAAGCAATACCTCAACCGTGTGCCGAGCCAGTACTACCTGGAGCTGCGCCTGAACAAGGCCCGGCAGATGTTGATGCAAACCAGCAAGTCGATCATCCAGATCGGCCTGTCCTGCGGTTTCTCTTCGGGGCCGCATTTCTCCAGCGCCTATCGCAATTTCTTCGGTGCCACGCCGCGCGAAGATCGCAACCAGCGGCGCAGCAGCAGCCCGTTCGAATTGTCATCGGTGCCGCCGGAGCGCGGCTGAGTCAGCTGCCGGTTATTCGTCCGGTTCGGAATCCCCCGAGCTCGATACTTCCAATTCAGCCTGTTCGATCACGGCTTCGACACCGAAGTCGATGCTGGTTTTTTTGAAGTAGGCGATCAGTGTCTGCACGCTTTGCGCATCCAGCGGGTTGCCCCTGAGGTTGATGCTTTCTGCTATGTCCATTGGCAGCTCGAGAATGTCGTCGGGGATGTGACTGATAGCGTTGTTGTTCAGGTCAGCGACATCCAGGCTCGTCAGCTTCAGCAGGCCTGGCGGCAGCTCAGTGATACCCGTGCGAGACAGATGCAGTGACGACATGTTCGGCATCTGACTGACATCGGGAGTCAGCCCCAGCGGATTGTTGCTCAGGTCGAGGTAGTCGAGGCGATCCAGTTGGGCCAGCGCCAGCACGGATTGAGTGTTCAGTGTGATGTCGCACTCGCTCAGCGACAGTGAAGTCAGCTTGCCCATGGTGAATACGGCCTCAGGTATCTGGTGCAGGGCGTATTCGCGGATGGTCAGGTGCTTCAGATGGGGGAAACTGCGCAGAAAACCCTCGACACCGCCGGTCAGCCCGGCTTCGCTGTGCATGTACAGCAGTGAGACGTGGCTGAAGTCCGCAGGCAGTTCAGGCAGTTCGCCGGTGATGATGGTGGTCAGCGCCAGCTCGTAGCCGGGGTCAAGTACCTGATTGAGATCGTCCATCTCGGTCTCTCGACGCCAGCAGCGTTCCATCAGTTGCTTGAATTCATCGCGGGTGGCGTGTTCGATCAACAATTGCTGCGGGGTAAAGGGTTCACCGGTGTCCGGGTGCAGCGCGGGGATGTCGGCGGTCCAGGCGGCCAGTACGGTACGCAGGGTGTCGTACTCGGTTTCCAGGCGCGTTATTTCGATTCGACCCTCGGCCAGGGTTCCAGGCAGGCGATAGATGAATGCGCTGGCCTCTTCCTGATCCATTAGCGGGTAGAGCCTTTGCAAGCGCTGGATGTCGGCCTGTTCGGCAAGGACGCCAAAGTCGCACCCGGTCTGATTGAAATGGATCTTTATCCGTTCGCGGTCGGCGGAGGAAACGGGGTTGCCACCCAGGTCGAAACCTTCTTGAGTTTTGCGGGGCAACTTGAACAGCGCGGGGGACAGTTCCTCGATCCGGTTGTCATTGAGCAGGGCGGTCCGCAGGCGTGGTCGCGTCAACAGGCCGGGAGGCAGTTCGGACAGCCCGGTACCGGAAAGATCGACGTAGTTGAGGTACGGCATGTTTTCCAGGGACGGGCACAGGCCGAGCGGGTTTTTGTACAGGTCGAGCGCGCTCAATCGGTTCAGGGCAGAAAGGGTGACGCGGCTCTGCTCTGTGAGGGTCACGGCGCAGTCGCTGAGGATCAGTGCGTCGAGTTGCGGCCATTGTGCAATGGCATCCGGCAGCTGACCCAGTTCGAAGTTGCGTAGCGCCAGGCGGTTGAGCGCGGAAAACCCTTTCAGGAAGTCATTCACGCCGCGGGTGGCACGATGACCTTCAAGCATCACGCTGCGCACCTGAGGGAAATCGACGTTCAGCCTTGGCATCTCGCCAAAGATCGGCTGGGAAAACTCAAAGGAAACCGGCTCGCCATGGGCGCTGTCGTAGGTGGCCTGACGCCGCCAGCAGTCGAGCAGCCTGGCGATGAATTCCCGGCGCGCATGCCGTTGACTGACGATTTGTTCGACACTCAACCTGGTTTGCGTGCCCGGAACATACAGCGGGATCTCGTCGCGCCAAACGCTCAGTTCGTCGAACAATTGCGCGTGTTGATAAAACAGACGCTGGAGTTCTACCCGCGGTCCGGCGGGATTTCGTTGCAATCGTGCGGCAAAGGCCTCGAGTTCCTCTGCGTTCAGATGGGGGAACAGCCGAAAGATGTGATTTTGCAATGACGGGGTATTGACCGGCATCATGCGATAACCATCGCTCCCGCCGAGCAAACGCATGACCGCCGGGTCGTATGCAGGCTTGAGATTTGGGTGTTGCGCCAGCAGCGTACGCAAAGCCACTCGGGTGAGTGCGTGGGTGCGAATCAATTGCTTGAGCCTATCGCCCTCACCGATGTTGATGTTCAGGGCGATTCGCTCGCTGTCGGGCATTGCTTGTAACAGGCTGGCATAGAGGGAGTCGGTACTGCTGAGCTGTTCACCGGCGTCATCGAAGGCCTGATAAGCCCCTTCATCGGTCAACACCAGCACCTTGCGCAAGGGCGCGTCCGGCTCGCCAATGCTGTCGATCAGCGGCCCGTTGTGCGTGTATTGGCGGATTTCCAGGCGCAGTTGCCCCGACCAGCCAGGCAGGCGTTCCAGCGTGTGCAGCGCCAGGCGATCGGTGTCGAGATTGTTGCGCGTCGAATACAAGTCGAACCCTTCGTAAGCGCGAGAGACGCGCACTTGCAAACCGGCCTCCTGTGCCAGTTCAGTGAGGCGTTTGGACAAAGTTCCCCGCTCCAGTAGCTGGCGTTCCTCAGCGCTGGCGCTGTCGAGCAGCGCTTCGGCGAGGCTGGTTGGCAAGTCGGGTTCGCTGTCGATGATGCGCTGGACCAAGGGGCGCGCACCTTGTTCGATTTTGCGGTAGCGCTCACTGAAGAGCGTCTCCCGTTTTTCTGCGGCGAGCGTTGCCAGGTCGCGGCGTAATGATCTTGCGTCAGATTTGTCGAGGTGGTGCAGCAGGGTTTTGATCAGGTCGCCATCGTCCAGCTGCGCTTGATTGATCTGCACCACGACCTGGTTATTCTTGATGCGCTCCCAGACGGTGTTTCCCGTTGCATCGAGCAGTCGCAGCCCCTTGTCCGCTGGCCAGTCACCGTAGTCGCACAGCAATTCCAGTTGCATGACCGGATCGGCCTGCAGGTATTGCTCTGGACGTTCGCTGCCGATTCTCTCGATGAAAGTCTGCAGGTCCTGATCGATCTTGAAGCGTTTGAGTGTGTCGGCCAGCAGTGGCGGCAGCTGTTCGGCGTTGACGTGCATCTTGCGCAAGGCGTTTTCGTGGCAGCCGCTGATGCTGAGGATGCGCTCGCGCTCGGTCGGCGAAAAACGCTGCATGTCCGGGCCGATACGGCGCAGCAGGGTGGCCTGGTCCCAGGTCAGTGGCTGGTCGAGTTCGGTTTGCCAGGCCCCGTTGCCGTTATGCTTCAGGGTCGGTTGGTAAGCGTCGGGACGAGTGGGGTGCTGGATGCGATGCTGCCCGGTCAGTGGATCTTCGGTGACTGAGTAGTGGCTGTTTTCCAGCGTCAGCAGGGTTTTGCCCTGATGGGCGTGCAGTCCCGTCGCGTCGGGTTTCGCGTCTTTGGCAATCGCGACGTTTTGTTCGTAAACCGTCAGATCGGGCTTCCAATAGCGGGTTTCGCCATCGGGTCGTTTCACCGAGTTGAAGCGGTCGATGAATTGCACGATTTCCCGGGGCAGGACCGCGCGGAATTCGTTGGCGGCAATCGCGCCTCCTGCCGCGAAAGTGCCCAGTTGCACTGCAGATTCAACCATCCCCATGAAATGCTCGAAGGCTTCGCTCGTCTGGCCTTCTGCCCAGTCGACAATGCTTTCGAAGGTTTCATCGAGCAACTGATAGGCAATGTAAGCCAGCATCAATTCGCCCAGGAACGGGACGAACGGCAACGCGATGAAGGCGGCGATGTTGAGCAGCGCCGAGGCGATTTCCGTGAAGGAGTCCCACAACGCCCATCGCGCCTTGCGGTCGACCGTGGCCGTCGACACGGCGATGACGCGGGCGTCATTGAGGATCTTGTCGAGTTTGCGTTGATAGAGATGAACCCACAGGTCGCCTCTGATGGGTAGGACGGCCATCTGCAGGTCGGGGCGCTGGTTGGGGCTTTCTCGCCAGGTCGGCCGTGGATCGCCAGGCGGGACCGGTTGCCAGGTGATGGGGTCGAGGCGGTTGTTCAGTTCGGCGAAGAAGTAACCGCGGTCCTCATGACTGATGAAACGACTGAAAAACTGTTGATAGTCGGGCACCCGCAAGCGCTGGCTCAGTTCCTCGGCGAATGCCGCCGAAGAGGGGTATTGCTTGACTGGATGTTCGGGGTCGTCAGGAATCCAGGCCACGACCCCCACCGTTTGGCGGGCGCGCTCCAGTTCCGGGGCGAACAGCACGACGCCGGTCAGGCGGGCATTCATGATGGTCAGTTCATGAGGCTTCCAGAATTGCCCGTGCGCATCGGTGAGCAGTCGATGATCGTCGCTGGCCAGCAGGTTTTGCATCTGCGCCATATGCAGGGCGGCGGCCAGTGCGGTTTTTTGGCTTTGGCGAATTTTCGCTTGCAGGACCGCCGCCGTCACCGGGTTGCTGATGCCCAGGTTGTCCTCCAGATAGCTTTTATAGCGCTCGCCAATGTCGAGTTCACGGCATAGTCGGGTGAACGCGGCGATGGGTATCTTGTCCAGAATCTGTGGCAGGGTACTGAACTGCCCGGTGGAAGAGGGCGCAGTGATGTAAGTCGAGGCAGGCTCAAAGGCGTCGTCTTCGGTTTCGGCGCTTTCGAAGTTGTGCAGCGCGGCGTCCAGCAACGATACCGTCCAGATGCGTGCGGCCCCGGACTTCAGGCGCAACCAGGGTATGTGCGCGGGGATGTACAGACGCAGAAAGATATTATTGACGTCCGCTTCCACACCGAAACGTGTCTTGAGTGCGCCCTTGAGCATGGGTTCGGCGAAGGCGGCGGGGTTCAACAGATTCGCCAGGGACTGATCGACCCGGTTCTGGCTTGTCGCCTGCCTGCTGATGAGTTGGGCGAGTTCGGCGTGCTGATCTGCGGATGCATGCCTGGTGTGGGGGGGCAGTCCTGGCTTGCTGTTGCTCAGCGCTTCGCGCCGTTGTGGCGTCGTTTGGCGAAGCCAGGGAGGAATGACGTTCATCAGGTGCTGATAATGCGCGTCGGGCCTGAAGGTCTCAGGGATGTCGGGGTTTTCGGTATTCATGGGGGAGGTCCACCATCGCGGTTGATAGACCGTCAGGAGAACCCGTAAACGACGACGACGCGCGGTACATATCTACCGCCTTCTTCGAATCGGCCGGGGTTACGACACGACGACCTGCCGCAAACACCCGCCGCCAGTTAAACTGCGCCTTTGCGACCCTATATGTCGCATTGCCGTAAACCCGGGAAAATCCGGGGTTTGCGCTATAAGAAGTTGTCGCTTGGCGGCAAGGCCGGGCTGAAAACTGTCCTTACAATCCTCACCAAGCTCGCCAGTTTCAGGCGAGTGTTTTCTCTTCAGGAGACTCCGATGTCCGTTGAGCACGCTGCGGTACAACGCGCCGATTTCGATCAGGTAATGGTTCCCAACTATGCGCCTGCCGCATTCATTCCTGTGCGTGGCGCCGGTTCCCGCGTTTGGGACCAGTCCGGTCGCGAGCTGATCGACTTCGCCGGCGGGATCGCCGTCAACGTGCTGGGCCACGCGCATCCGGCGCTGGTCGGTGCCTTGACCGAGCAGGCGAACAAGCTGTGGCACGTGTCCAACGTGTTCACCAATGAGCCGGCCCTGCGCCTGGCGCACAAACTGGTCGACGCCACCTTTGCCGAGCGTGCGTTCTTCTGCAACTCCGGCGCCGAAGCCAACGAGGCCGCCTTCAAGCTGGCCCGTCGTGTCGCGTTCGACCGTTATGGCAGCGAGAAGTACGAAATCATCGCGGCGCTCAACAGCTTCCACGGTCGTACCCTGTTCACCGTGAACGTCGGTGGCCAGTCCAAGTATTCCGATGGCTTCGGTCCGAAGATCACCGGCATCACCCACGTGCCGTACAACGATCTGGCCGCGCTGAAAGCCGCCGTTTCCGACAAGACCTGCGCCGTGGTACTGGAACCTATTCAAGGCGAGGGCGGCGTGTTGCCGGCCGAACTGGCCTACCTGCAAGGCGCCCGCGAGCTGTGCAACGAGCACAATGCGTTGCTGGTCTTCGACGAAGTGCAAACCGGCATGGGCCGTACCGGCCACCTGTTCGCCTACCAGCATTACGGCGTGACGCCGGACATCCTGACCAGTGCCAAGAGCCTGGGCGGCGGTTTTCCGATTGCCGCCATGCTGACCACCGAAGCGCTGGCCAAGCATCTGGTCGTCGGCACCCACGGCACCACTTACGGCGGCAACCCGCTGGCGTGCGCTGTCGCCGAAGCCGTGATCGACGTGATCAACACCCCCGAAGTGCTGGCCGGCGTCAATGCCAAGCACGACAAGTTCAAGGCGCGCCTGGAGCAGATCGGCGAGAAGTACGGCCTGTTCACTCAGGTCCGTGGTCTGGGTCTGTTGATCGGTTGCGTGCTGAGCGACGCCTGGAAAGGCAAGGCCAAGGACATCTTCAACGCCGCCGAGCAAGAAGGCCTGATGATTCTGCAAGCCGGCCCGGACGTAGTGCGTTTCGCCCCGAGCCTGGTGGTGGAAGACGCCGATATCGATGCCGGCCTGGATCGCTTCGAACGTGCCGCGGCAAAACTGACGCAAGCCTGATAGACCCTTCGATGCCTGACTTTTCAGGCGTCGAACCCAATTTTGTATGCCGGATCCGCTCTGACTCACCACACCTGTAGGAGCCGGCTTGCTGGCGATGAGGCCCGAAAGCCTTGCGGCGATCAACCTGCCGCCATCGCCAGCAAGCCGGCTCCTACAAGGGGTGTTTCAGGGTGAACCCGGTGTTTTTTCCTATAAGAGTTTTACGAGAAAGGAGTGACACCATGCTGGTGATGCGCCCCGCGCAAATGGCTGATCTGGGCGAGGTACAGCGTCTGGCTGCGGACAGTCCGATTGGTGTCACTTCCTTGCCGGATGACGTTGAGCGCCTGAGCGACAAGATCGCGGCAAGCGAAGCCTCGTTCGCCGCCGAAGTGAGCTTCAACGGTGAGGAAAGCTATTTCTTCGTCCTCGAAGACTCTGCCACCGGCAAGCTGGTCGGTTGCTCGGCCATCGTCGCGTCGGCCGGTTACTCCGAGCCGTTCTACAGCTTCCGCAACGAAACCTTCGTGCACGCCTCGCGGGAGCTGAAGATCCACAACAAGATCCACGTGCTCTCGCAGTGCCACGACCTGACCGGCAACAGCTTGCTGACCAGTTTCTACGTGCAGCGCGACCTGGTGGGTTCGCCGTGGTCGGAGCTCAATTCCCGTGGCCGCCTGCTGTTCGTGGCCAGCCATCCGGAGCGCTTTGCCGATTCCGTGGTGACCGAGATCGTCGGTTACAGCGATGAAAACGGCGACTCGCCATTCTGGGATGCCATCGGCCGCAACTTCTTCGACCTCAACTACGCTGAAGCCGAGCGTCTGTGTGGCCTGAAGAGCCGGACGTTCCTCGCCGAACTGATGCCGCATTACCCGATCTACGTGCCCCTGCTGCCGGACTCCGCGCAAGAAGCGATGGGCCAGGTGCATCCACGGGCGCAGATCACCTTCGACATCCTGATGCGCGAAGGCTTCGAGACCGATCACTACATCGACATTTTCGACGGTGGCCCGACCCTGCATGCCCGTGTCTCGGGGATTCGTTCGATCGCCCAGAGCCGTGTGGTGCCGGTGAAGATCGGCGAGCCAGTCAAAGGTGTCGGTCGCCAGTATCTGGTGGCCAATGCCCAGTTGCAGGATTACCGCGCCGTGATGCTCGAGCTCGATTACGCGCCGGGCAAGCCGGTGACCCTGGATCTGGAAGCCGCCGAAGCCCTGGGCGTCGGCGAGGGTGCCAGCGTGCGCCTGGTGGCGGTTTAACGTCGCAATTGATGCCTAGAAAGCAGCGAAGTTTCACGGGTGGCGCAAGCGGCCCGTTTGAGGAGATAGCATGATCGTTCGTCCCGTACGCAGCAGCGATTTACCCGCTCTGATCGACCTGGCCCGCAGCACCGGCACCGGCCTGACCACCTTGCCGGCCAACGAAGAACGTCTGGCCCATCGGGTCGGCTGGGCCGAGAAGACCTTTCGCGGCGAAGCCGGGCGGGGCGATGCGGACTACCTGTTCGTGCTCGAAGACGACGACGGTCGCGTGGTGGGTATTTCCGCCATTGCCGGCGCCGTCGGCCTGCGTGAGCCCTGGTACAACTTCCGGGTCGGCCTGACGGTCAGCGCTTCGCAAGAGCTGAACATCTATCGCGAAATCCCGACGCTGTTCCTGGCCAACGACCTGACCGGCAACTCCGAGCTGTGCTCTTTGTTCCTGCACGCCGATTACCGCACCGGCCTGAACGGTCGCATGCTGTCCAAGGCGCGGATGCTGTTCATCGCCGAGTTCGCGCAACTGTTCGGCAACAAGATCATTGCCGAGATGCGAGGGGTGTCCGATGACGCCGGGCGTTCACCGTTCTGGGAAAGCCTGGGCCGGCACTTCTTCAAGATGGAATTCAGCCAGGCCGACTACCTGACCGGCGTGGGCAACAAGGCGTTCATCGCCGAACTGATGCCGAAATTCCCGCTGTACACCTGCTTCCTGTCGCCGGATGCGCGCAACGTGATCGGCCAGGTGCACCCGGACACCGAGCCGGCGCTGGCCATGCTCAAGGGCGAAGGCTTCAGCTACCAAGGCTACGTCGACATTTTCGACGCAGGTCCTGCCATCGAATGCGAAACCGGCAAGATCCGCGCAGTGCGCGACAGCCAGGCACTGGTGCTGGCCGTCGGCACGCCGGGCGACGATGCCACGCCATTCATCATTCACAACCGCAAGCGCGAAGACTGCCGCATCACTGCTGCACCGGCACGTCTGGCCGCCGGCACCCTGGTGGTCGATCCGCAGACCGCCAAACGTCTTCAACTCAACGCTGGCGATCAAGTGCGCGCCGTGGCGTTGTCCGCAGCTCGGGAGTCGAAATAATGAAGTCGCTTTATATCGCAGGTGAATGGCTGGCAGGTCAGGGCGAAGTCTTCGAGTCGCTGAACCCGGTGACCCAGCAAGTGCTGTGGTCCGGTGCCGGTGCCACCGCCGCTCAGGTCGAGTCGGCCGTGCAAGCGGCGCGTCAGGCGTTCCCGGACTGGGCGCGACGTACCCTGGAAGAGCGCATTTCGGTGCTGGAAGCCTTTGCCGCCGCGCTGAAGAATCACGCTGACGAGTTGGCCCGTACCATCGGCGAAGAAACCGGCAAACCCCTGTGGGAAGCGGCGACCGAAGTCACCAGCATGGTTAACAAGATTGCCATCTCGGTGCAGAGCTACCGCGAACGTACCGGCGAGAAGAGCGGCCCGCTGGGCGACGCCACCGCCGTACTGCGCCACAAGCCACATGGTGTGGTCGCGGTGTTTGGTCCTTACAACTTCCCCGGCCACTTGCCGAACGGCCACATCGTACCGGCACTGTTGGCGGGTAACAGCGTGCTGTTCAAGCCAAGCGAGCTGACGCCGAAAGTGGCCGAACTGACGGTCAAGTGCTGGATCGAGGCCGGTCTGCCGGCGGGTGTGTTGAACCTGCTGCAAGGCGCTCGCGAAACCGGCATCGGCCTGGCGGCGAACCCTGGCATCGACGGTCTGTTCTTCACCGGTTCCAGCCGCACCGGCAATCACCTGCACCAGCAATTCGCCGGTCGCCCGGACAAGATCCTCGCGCTGGAAATGGGCGGTAACAACCCGCTGGTGGTCGATCAGGTCGCTGATCTGGATGCCGCGGTGTACACCATCATTCAGTCGGCCTTCATCTCCGCCGGCCAGCGCTGCACCTGTGCCCGCCGCTTGCTGGTGCCGCAGGGTGCCTGGGGCGATTCGTTGCTGGCGCGTCTGGTGGCGGTCAGCGCGACTATCGAAGTCGGTGCCTTCGATCAGCAACCGGCGCCGTTCATGGGCTCGGTGGTTTCCCTCGGCGCTGCGAAAGCGTTGATGGATGCGCAGGAGCATCTACTGGCCAACGGCGCCGTGGCGCTGCTGGAAATGACTCAGCCTCAGGCTCAATCGGCCTTGCTGACCCCGGGCATCCTGGACGTGAGCGCCGTTGCCGATCGTCCAGACGAAGAGCTGTTCGGCCCGTTGCTGCAGGTGATCCGCTACGCTGATTTTGCAGCGGCGATCGCTGAGGCCAACGACACCGCCTACGGTCTGGCCGCCGGTCTGCTGTCGGATTCCGAGGCGCGATACCAGCAATTCTGGCTGGAAAGCCGTGCCGGTATCGTCAACTGGAACAAGCAGCTGACCGGTGCCGCGAGCAGCGCGCCATTCGGTGGCGTAGGCGCTTCGGGCAACCATCGCGCCAGCGCCTACTACGCGGCGGATTACTGCGCGTACCCGGTGGCGTCGCTGGAAACGCCGAGCCTGGTGTTGCCTGCCACCCTGACACCTGGCGTGAAGATGGCGTGATGCCTATCGCGGGCAAGCCCGCTCCCACAGGGACCGCGTCGTACACGAAATTTGTGAGCAATGCTGAACCTGTGGGAGCCGGGCTTGCCCGCGATGGCCGCGACCCGGTCTTACTGAATAGTTACGCAAGCCTATAACAACAGATTCTCGTGGAGCCTCGCTGATGAAATCCTATGAAGTCAATTTTGACGGTCTAGTGGGGCCGACCCATAACTACGGCGGCCTGTCCTACGGCAACGTCGCGTCCCAGAGCAACAGCCAGCAGTCTTCCAACCCCAAGGAAGCGGCGCTGCAAGGCCTGGCGAAAATGAAAGCGCTGATGGAGATGGGTTTCCAGCAAGGCGTGCTGGCACCGCAGGAGCGCCCGGATGTGGCCGCGCTGCGTCGCCTGGGCTTTGCCGGTACCGACGCGCAAGTGATCGAGCGCGCTGCCAAGGAAGCGATGCCGTTGCTGGTGGCCAGTTGCTCGGCTTCGAGCATGTGGGTGGCCAACGCCGCCACCGTCAGCCCGAGCGCCGACACCGCTGACGGCCGCGTGCATTTCACCGCCGCCAACCTCAATTGCAAATATCACCGCAGCATCGAACACCCGACCACCAGCCGCGTGCTGGGGGCGATGTTCGCCGACCAGAAACACTTTGCCCACCACGCCGCCTTGCCGGCCGTGGCGCAGTTCGGTGACGAAGGCGCGGCCAACCACACGCGTTTCTGCCATGAGTACGGCA
The DNA here is from genome assembly GCF_009764265.1 of Pseudomonas sp. PB101. Taxonomy (GTDB): domain Bacteria; phylum Pseudomonadota; class Gammaproteobacteria; order Pseudomonadales; family Pseudomonadaceae; genus Aquipseudomonas. The sequence goes on along the minus strand of NZ_RWIR01000073.1, from coordinate 61,149 downwards.
AAGCCGGTGTCGAGTTCTTCGTGTTCGGTCGCAGCGCGTTCGATACCCGCTACCCGGCGCCGCAGAAGTACCCGGCGCGCCAGACCCTCGAAGCGTCCCAGGCCGTTGCCCGTTTGCACGGCCTGAGCGATGACGGCGTGGTCTACGCCCAGCAGAACCCGTCGGTGATCGATCAGGGTGTGTTCCACAACGACGTGATTGCGGTCGGTAACGGCGAAGTGCTGTTCTATCACGAGGACGCGTTCCTCGAGACCGAGCAGATGCTCGCTGAACTGCAGAGCAAACTCGCCAAGGTCGGTGGGAAATTTCAGTCAGTCTGCGTACCGCGTTCCGCGGTAAGCGTGGAAGACGCGGTACGTTCCTACCTGTTCAATAGCCAACTGCTGTCGCGTCCTGACGGCTCCATGCTGTTGATCGTGCCGGAAGAATGCCGTGGCAACGAGCGCGTCTGGCAATACCTGCAGGGTTTGACCAGCTCCGGCGGCCTGATCCGCGAAGTGAAAGTCTTCGATCTCAAGCAGAGCATGCAGAACGGCGGTGGCCCGGCTTGCCTGCGGTTGCGCGTGGCCCTCAACGAAACCGAACTGGCGGCCGTCAACCCAGGGGTTATCATGACGGCACCGTTGTACGGCACTCTGACCGAATGGGTCGAGAAGCACTACCGCGACCGCATGACCGAAAACGATCTGGCGGACCCGCAATTGCTGCTTGAGTGCCGGACGGCACTGGATGAACTGACGCAAATCCTTAAACTGGGCGCGGTTTATCCATTCCAGATCAATTGATCGACGGCGCGCTGCCTCCCATGGCAGCGCGTCGCTTCATCTCAAACGAGAGCGTAAAACATGAGTGATTCCCTGCAGCTGATCCTTGAAGACACCGACGGCACGCAACTGGAAACTTCCTGCACCCGTGTCGCGGTACTGTGGCAAGGCAAAGAGCTGTGGATCCAGCAGGACGGCCGTGGCCAGTTGCTGATCGGCGTGGACGTCGAAGAAGGCGATGCCGAGTACGCCAACCTGCTGCTGCGCCCATTGGCGACTAATCTGGTAAGTCTGCAACTGGAGATGGAACCGGCTGACGTCGGCGACGACGAGGATCACGTTCACGGCCCGGATTGCAACCACGACCACTAAGGAAACCGCTCTATGCTCGCCCTCGGCAAACTGCTTGAACTGACCCTCGCCGGCCGCGAACCGGCGGAGAAGACTCAACTGACTGTCGAAGGCGTGCGCATGCGCTGGTTGAGCGAAGGTGCGCTGGAAGTCCGGCCGCCTGAAGCGCGTGACAATGGCCTGGACCTGCTGCTGTCGGCGGGGATCCATGGCAACGAAACAGCGCCGATCGAATTGCTCGATCGCCTGTTGCACGACATCGCCCGCGGCGATCTGAAGCCGCGTGCTCGCATTTTGTTCCTGTTCGGCAACCCGGAAGCGATTCGCAAGGGCGAGCGTTTCGTCGAGCAGGACGTCAATCGGCTGTTCAACGGCCGTCACGAACAAAGCAGTGGCTCCGAAGCCTTGCGTGCCTGTGAGCTGGAACGCCTGGCCGCGAGTTTCTTCAGCCTGCCTGACCGGCAGCGCCTGCATTACGACCTGCACACGGCGATCCGCGGCTCGAAGATCGAGCAGTTCGCCCTGTACCCGTGGAAGGAAGACCGCCAGCATTCGCGTCAGGAACTGGCGCGCCTGCGTGCTGCCGGCATGGAAGCGGTGTTGTTGCAGAACAAGCCGTCGATTGTGTTCAGCTCCTACACCTACGACAAGCTCGGTGCCGAGGCCTTCACCCTGGAGCTGGGCAAGGCGCGGCCGTTCGGTCAGAACGACGGGGTCAATGTCTCGCTGCTGGAGGCGCGCCTCAAGCAGATCATCGAAGGCACTGAACCGGAACTGACGGAAGATGCACTGGACGGGTTGCAGCTGTACAGCGTGGCGCGCGAAATCATCAAGCACAGCGACAGCTTCCGCCTGAACCTGCCGGCGGACATCGAGAACTTTTCAGAGCTGGAAGTGGGTTACCTGCTGGCGGAAGACATTGCCAACACCCGCTGGATCATCGAAGAAGAGGGCGCCCGGATCATCTTCCCGAACCCCAAGGTGAAGAACGGCTTGCGTGCCGGCATCCTGGTCGTGCCGACCACCGACGAAAACCTCGCCTGACACAGAACCATTGTGGGAAAACCCTGTGGGAGCGAGCTTGCTCGCGATAGCGGGCTTTCAGACGATGAATTTGTTGACTGAAACACCGCTATCGCGAGCAAGCTCGCTCCCACAGTTGATTTGGGTGAAGCCGGAAGTTTCACCCGGATCGCAGGTTTTGTGTTTAGACGGCTACCGCGCGTGGCTCGGTGCGGCGCAGCGCACGAATCTTGTGCAGCGTATCGGCACAGGTCTTTGCCGCTTCCTGGCCTTTGTGCACGAAGTGATCGAAGAAGAACTTGTGATGCAGTTCTTCGCCGGCATGGAAGTGGTGCGGGGTCAGGGACACAGAGAACACCGGCACTTCGGTTTCCAGCTGAACCTGCATCAGGCCGCTGACCACCGACTGGGCGACGAACTCGTGACGGTAGATGCCGCCGTCCACCACCAGGGCTGCGGCGACGATGCCGGCGTAACGGCCGGTCTTGGCCAGCAACTTGGCGTGCAGGGGCATTTCAAAGGCGCCGCCGACTTCGAAGAAATCGATGTCGGATTCCTGATAACCCTGGGCAATCATTTCGGCGACGAAGCCTTTACGGCTCTGGTCGACAATGTCCTTGTGCCAGCAGGCCTGGATGAACGCAACGCGTTCGCCGTGATGGTTTTTGCTTTTGCTGTCGATTGCGGTGGGTTGCATGTTCTGACTCCTGTTTGTGTGAAAAACAGGGCGTTATGAATCGAAGGGGATCTGAGGGTACGCGCGCTCGCACGAGTGCTGGCGGACGGCCCTTTGGTGCCAATCCCGTTCTCTCTTCATCCGGACTATGACCGTCGGCCCCGGGATCACACCGGGTCTGCTGACCTTGCTTTCATTCACGGCCATTTGCCGTGTCTGTCAGCAAGCGCTCGCGGGCTATGCGCATTGCGCGCAATTACCGCCGGTGGGGAGTTGCACCCCGCCCTGAGAACGTTTTTGCCGCCGGAAAGTGTGGCGGCGCAGCGTTTTTAACACATATTTGCGGCATCCGCATCGATGCTTTTGGATGATTGTTATCGAGTATTTCGCTTTATTAGCGGGCATTATCCGGGTCCAAGGGTTGAATATTCACCGCCATGCCCGCAGTAATTCCTTCCTGAAAGGGATTTCCCCTGCTTACCGAGGCCAGATTCATGAGCGTTATCGATCTTCGCAGCGACACCGTCACCCAACCTTGCGCTGGCATGCTCGACGCGATGGCCAAAGCCGCCACCGGCGATGACGTGTATGGCGAAGATCCGACGGTCAACCGCCTGGAAGCCGAGCTGGCCGAGCGCCTGGGTTTCGCCGCGGCACTGTTCGTGCCGACCGGCACCATGAGCAATCTGCTGGGGTTGATGGCCCATTGCGAGCGCGGTGACGAGTACATCGTCGGCCAACAGGCCCACACTTATAAGTACGAAGGCGGTGGCGCGGCGGTGCTCGGCTCGATCCAGCCGCAGCCGCTGGACGTGCAGGCCGATGGTTCGCTGGACCTGGCTCACGTCGCCGCCGCGATCAAGCCGGATGACTTCCACTTCGCCCGTACCCGCTTGCTGGCGCTGGAAAACACCATGCAGGGCAAGGTCCTGCCGCTGGAGTACCTGGCCCGGGCGCGCAGTTTTACCCGCGAGCATGGCCTGCAGTTGCACCTGGACGGCGCACGTCTGTACAACGCGGCGGTGAAGCTGGGTGTCGATGCCCGGGAAATCACCCAACATTTCGATTCCGTCTCGGTGTGCCTGTCCAAAGGCCTGGGCGCGCCGGTCGGTTCGGTGCTGTGCGGCTCGGCTGAGCTGATCGGCAAGGCCCGGCGCCTGCGCAAGATGGTCGGTGGCGGCATGCGTCAGGCCGGGATTCTCGCGGCGGCCGGCCTGTATGCGCTGGATCACAACGTCGAGCGCCTGGCCGATGACCACGCCAACGCACAATTGCTGGCAGAAGGCCTGCGTGCGGCGGGCTTCGAGGTCGAGCCGGTGCAGACCAACATGGTTTACGTGCAGATGGGCGACAGGGCCGAGGCGCTCAAGGCGTTTGCCGCCGAACGCGGGGTCAAGCTCAGTGCCGCCGCGCGTCTGCGCATGGTCACGCACATGGACGTCAGCCGTGCGCAAATCGAGCAGGTCGTCGCGACATTCGTCGACTTTTCGCGCAAGTGATAGCGTTAGCCGTCCAATTGACCGTTTCTATCGTATAAACACGCTGTACCCCGCGCGCAGGGCCGATATAATGCGGCCCTTTGCCGTCGCTTCGTCTGTTGACGTTTCGAACAGGCCTTTGGCCGCAGCCTCCGTGGAAGAACCTAATGAAAAGCGCAGAAATCCGTGAAGCCTTCCTTCGCTTCTTCGAAGAGCAAGGCCACACCCGTGTAGCCTCCAGCTCTTTGATTCCGGGCAACGACCCAACCCTGCTGTTCACTAACGCGGGGATGAACCAGTTCAAGGACTGCTTCCTGGGCCAGGAAAAGCGCGCGTACACCCGCGCCACCAGCAGCCAGAAATGCGTACGTGCCGGCGGCAAGAACAGTGACCTGGAAAACGTCGGTTATACCGCTCGTCACCACACCTTCTTCGAAATGCTCGGTAACTTCAGCTTCGGTGACTATTTCAAGCACGATGCGATCACCTTCGCCTGGACCTTCCTGACCGGCGTTCTGAAACTGCCGAAGGAAAAGCTCTGGGTCACCGTCTACGCCTCGGACGACGAAGCGTATGACATCTGGACCAAACAAATCGGCGTGCCGGTCGAGCGCATGATCCGCATCGGCGACAACAAGGGTGCGCCATACGCCTCCGACAACTTCTGGACCATGGGCGATACCGGCCCGTGCGGCCCATGCACCGAGATTTTCTACGATCACGGCGACCACATCTGGGGTGGCCCACCGGGCTCGCCTGAAGAAGACGGCGACCGCTACATCGAGATCTGGAACAACGTCTTCATGCAGTTCAACCGCACCGCCGATGGCGTGTTGCATCCGTTGCCAGCGCCGTCGGTCGACACCGGCATGGGCCTGGAGCGGATCAGTGCGGTGATGCAGCACGTCAATTCCAACTACGAAATCGACCTGTTCAAGAACCTGCTGAGTGCGTCGGCCGAGGCGATCGGCTGCGAAAATGGCGATCAGTCTTCGCTGAAAGTGGTTTCCGACCACATCCGTTCGTGCGGTTTCCTGATCGCCGACGGCGTCCTGCCGTCCAATGAAGGCCGTGGCTACGTGCTGCGCCGGATCATTCGTCGTGCCTGCCGTCACGGTAACAAGCTGGGCGCCACCGGCAGCTTCTTCTACAAGATCGTTGCCGCGCTGGTTGCCGAGATGGGCGAAGCCTTCCCGGAACTGAAGAAGCAGCAGAGCAACATCGAGCGCGTCCTCAAGGCCGAAGAAGAGCAGTTCTCCAAGACTCTGGAGCACGGCCTGAAGATTCTCGAGCAGGACCTGGCTGAGCTCAAAGGCACCGTGGTGCCGGGCGACGTGGTGTTCAAGCTGTATGACACCTACGGTTTCCCGATGGACCTGACCGCCGACATCGCCCGTGAGCGCGAGCTGACCATCGACGAAGCCGGTTTCGAGCGTGAGATGGAAGCCCAGCGTGTGCGTGCGCGTTCGGCCAGCTCGTTCGGTCTGGACTACAACACCCTGGTCAAGGTTGACGTGGCCACCGAATTCACCGGCTACACCGATACCAGTGGTTCGGCAAAAATCGTGGCGATCTACAAGGATGGCCAGTCCGTCGACGTCTTGAGTGAAGGCGAAGAGGCTGTGATCGTTCTGAACCAGACGCCGTTCTACGCTGAATCCGGCGGCCAGATCGGCGACTGCGGCTTTCTGCAGGCGGGCAACGCGCGTTTTGATGTACGCGATACCACCAAGACCGGCGGCGCGTTCCTGCACCACGGCGTGCTGGATTCGGGCAGCCTGACGATTGGCGCTCCGGTGGAAACCCACGTGGACGCCGACGTGCGTCACGCCACTTCGCTGAACCACTCTGCAACTCACTTGCTGCACGCCGCATTGCGTCAGGTATTGGGCGATCACGTTCAACAGAAAGGCTCGCTGGTCGACAGTCAGCGCCTGCGCTTCGACTTCAGCCATTTCGAAGCGATCAAGCCTGAGCAGATCAAGGCGCTGGAAGACATCGTCAACGCCGAGATTCGCAAGAACTCCGAAGTTGAAACCGAAGAAACCGACATCGAAACCGCCAAGCAGAAAGGCGCCATGGCGCTGTTCGGCGAGAAGTACGGCGACAACGTGCGCGTACTGAGCATGGGCGGCGATTTCTCCGTCGAGCTGTGCGGCGGTATCCACGCCAACCGTACCGGCGACATCGGCCTGCTGAAAATCATCAGCGAAGGCGGTGTGGCATCGGGTGTGCGTCGTATCGAGGCAGTTACCGGTGCGCAAGCGCTGGCCTACTTGAACGCGGCGGAAGAACAACTCAAGGAAGCGGCCAACCTGGTCAAGGGCAGCCGCGACAACCTGATCGACAAGCTGTCGGCTGTGCTGGAGCGCAACCGTCTGCTGGAGAAGCAACTCGAGCAGTTGCAAGCCAAGGCTGCCAGTGCCGCGGGCGACGATCTGTCGGCCCAGGCACAGGACGTCAAGGGCGTGAAAGTGCTGGCCGTGCGTCTGGACGGTCAGGATGGCAAGGAGCTGCTGGCGCTGGTCGATCAACTGAAAAACAAACTCGGCCGCGCAGTGATCCTGCTCGGCAGTGTCCATGAGGAAAAGGTCGTTCTGGTTGCAGGCGTAACCAAAGACCTGACTGGCCAACTCAAAGCCGGTGATTTGATGAAGCAAGCCGCTGCGGCAGTGGGCGGGAAGGGCGGTGGTCGTCCAGACATGGCGCAAGGCGGCGGTACCGACGCTGGCGCACTGGACGCGGCACTGGCGCTGACCGTTCCGTTTGTAGAGCAGGGTCTATAAGGCAGTACGTGCGGCTCGCAGTCTAGTGGCGGGCCGCAACGCTGTTTGAGTGATTATTTGGGCGCCCTTCATGGGCAGAGGCGGCTTTGAAATGGCTTTGATCGTACAGAAATTTGGAGGCACCTCGGTCGGCACCGTCGAGAGAATCGAGCAGGTCGCCGACAAGGTTAAGAAATTCCGCGATGCCGGCGATGACCTGGTGGTTGTGCTGTCAGCAATGAGCGGCGAAACCAACCGTCTGATCGATCTGGCCAAGCAAATCAGTGGCGACGGCCAACCGGTTCCGCGCGAGCTGGACGTGATCGTTTCCACCGGTGAGCAGGTGACGATTGCCCTGTTGGCCATGGCGCTGATCAAGCGTGGCGTGCCAGCGGTGTCGTACACCGGCAACCAGGTGCGGATCCTGACGGATAGCGCGCACAATAAAGCACGTATCCTGCAGATTGATGACCAGAAGATTCGCGGTGATCTGAAGGCAGGTCGCGTGGTGGTTGTCGCCGGTTTCCAGGGCGTCGACGAGCACGGCAACATCACCACCCTCGGTCGTGGCGGTTCCGACACCACCGGCGTGGCGCTGGCGGCAGCCCTGAAGGCTGACGAATGCCAGATCTACACCGACGTCGACGGCGTCTACACCACCGACCCGCGTGTGGTGTCCGTGGCTCAGCGCCTGGACAAGATCACCTTCGAAGAGATGCTGGAAATGGCCAGCCTCGGTTCCAAGGTGCTGCAGATCCGCGCGGTCGAATTCGCTGGCAAGTACAACGTTCCGCTGCGCGTACTGCACAGCTTCAAGGAGGGTCCGGGCACCCTCATTACTATTGATGAAGAGGAAACCATGGAACAGCCGATCATTTCCGGTATCGCTTTCAACCGCGATGAAGCCAAGCTGACCATCCGTGGCGTGCCAGACATCCCGGGCGTTGCCTTCAAGATTCTCGGCCCGATCAGTGCCGCGAACATCGAAGTCGACATGATCGTGCAGAACGTCGCGCACGATAACACCACCGACTTCACCTTCACCGTGCACCGCAACGACTACCAGGCGGCGCAAGCCGTGCTGGAAAAGACCGCTGGCGAGCTGGGTGCCCGTGAGGTCGTGGGCGACACCAAGATCGCCAAGGTGTCGATCGTCGGCGTTGGCATGCGCTCCCACGCAGGCGTGGCCAGCCGCATGTTCGAATCCCTGGCCAAGGAAAGCATCAACATCCAGATGATCTCGACCTCGGAAATCAAAGTCTCCGTAGTGATCGAAGAGAAGTACCTGGAACTGGCTGTGCGCGCCCTGCACACGGCTTTCGAACTGGACGCACCGGCCCGCCAGGGCGAGTGATGCGTTTGCCAAGGGGCGCGGTTTGACCGCGCCCCTTGTTTTTTTGCAAGGCGCGACCCGTTGGCTGTTCTTTTGCTCGCGCTGGTCAATACTCAGGCATGTAGGACTTCGGCCGTTTTGGTTGTAGGTCGATTGCCTTTTTTTTGCAGACTGTTGTCCCTGAAATGAAATGCGTGAGGAGAAAGGTATGCTGATTCTGACTCGTCGGTGCGCAGAAAGCCTGATTATCGGTGATGGCGAAATCACCGTGACCGTGCTCGGCGTCAAAGGAAATCAAGTGCGCATCGGTGTTAATGCCCCCAAAGAGGTAGCGGTTCACCGGGAAGAAATTTACCTGCGTATCAAGAAAGAGAAGGACGAAGAACCAAGCCATTAATTTTTATCGTTTTTTATGTTTGCAAACGGGGAAGAAGCTGGTTAATATACGCCCCGTGTTGCGGAGAGCTGGCCGAGTGGCCGAAGGCGCTCCCCTGCTAAGGGAGTACACCTCAAAAGGGTGTCGGGGGTTCGAATCCCCCGTTCTCCGCCATTATTTGCTTAGTACGTCGTAATCTGGCTTTTTCGGTAAGTTGTTGAAATTACTAGAAAAAGTGTTTGACATAGAGATTAGACGGCCTATAATGCGCGGCAACAAATGCACTCGTAGCTCAGCTGGATAGAGTACTCGGCTACGAACCGAGCGGTCACAGGTTCGAATCCTGTCGAGTGCACCATTTAAGAGTCATTTATAGTAATGTAAGTGACTTGGCTTCAACCAGTTGTGATCTGGTCTAAAAACACAAATTGCACTCGTAGCTCAGCTGGATAGAGTACTCGGCTACGAACCGAGCGGTCACAGGTTCGAATCCTGTCGAGTGCACCATACAAACAAAAAGCCCGCATTTCATGCGGGCTTTTTGCCGTCTGGCGTTTGGCTTTTCCCTTCTTGCTTCCCTTCCTGTTGAACGCCACGCGTGCCCGGCGTCTTGCTGGCTCTTGCCGGTTGAAGATCGCCTCTGCGTGCACCCGGGCGTCCTGGGTGCATTCCATTTCAAGGCTGGCGGCTACAATTTTCGAAGGGGCGTGTGTTTTCCTCTCGGATTGCGTCGTCGCATTTTCACGGATCAGGACAATGCTCAAGTTTGTTGTGCAAGCGCTTGTTTCAGCCAAGATTTTTTAACGTTTAAAACCGTCAGGCGGTGTATCATTGCGCCCGTCAGCCCCGCCGGGGCTTGTGGAATACCTCCATGGACTTACCCAGTAGTTACTCAGTACCTAGTTTTACCAATCATGAATTGACTGATTGATCCTTCCGGCGTGCCCCGCTGCTGGGAGTGGAGTTCGCCTATGTCTGAAATCGAAGTAAAGAAAACGCAGGAAAGCTTGCAGGATCGCCTGGCTCAGGTGGTTGAGTTGCTGCAGCGCCAGCGAGTAGTAGAAGACCTGACTCACCGCCAGGAAGGCCCGCATCATGACCGGGTCGAGAACCTGGTCCACCGGCAGAACCTCGTCGAGTTGCAACGCAAGCTCGATGACCTGCACTCCGCCGACGTCGCCTACATCCTTGAAGCCCTGCCGCTGGACGATCGTCTGACGCTGTGGCAATTGGTCAAGGCCGATCGCGACGGCGACATCCTTCTTGAAGTATCAGATTCGGTTCGTGAATCGCTGATCGCCGACATGGACGATCACGAGCTCCTGGCTGCGGCCAAGGACATGGATGCCGACGAACTCGCTGACCTGGCCTCCGAGCTGCCGCGAGACGTCGTCCATGAGCTCATGGAGACCCTCGACCAGCAACAACGCGAGCGCGTGCGTTCGGCTCTGTCCTACGACGAGGAGCAGGTCGGTGCGTTGATGGACTTCGAGATGGTGACCATCCGCGAGGATGTCAGCCTTGAAGTGGTCTTGCGTTATCTGCGCCGTCTCAAAGAGTTGCCGGGCCATACCGACAAGCTGTTCGTGGTCGATTACGACGGCGTGCTCAAGGGCGTGTTGCCGATCAAGCGTTTGCTGGTCAACGATCCGGACAAACAGGTTGCCGAGGTGATGGCCAGCGACCCGGTAAGTTTTCACCCGGACGAAGACGCCTACGACGCCGCCCAGGCGTTCGAGCGTTACGACTTGATCTCGGCGCCCGTGGTCGACAAGAACGGCAAGCTGATCGGCCGTCTGACCATCGACGAAATGGTCGACCTGATCCGTGAAGAGAGCGAAAGCGAAGTTCTCAACATGGCGGGTCTGCGGGAAGAAGAAGACATTTTTGCTTCGGTCTGGAAATCCCTGCGCAACCGTTGGGCCTGGCTGGCGATCAACCTGATTACCGCGTTCGTGGCCTCCCGGGTCATCGGTCTGTTTGAAGGTTCGATTGAGAAACTGGTGGCGCTGGCGGCATTGATGCCGATCGTGGCGGGCATTGGCGGCAACTCGGGCAACCAGACCATCACCATGATTGTCCGGGCCATGGCGCTGGACCAGGTGAGTACCGGCAATACCTCGCGCCTTATGCGCAAGGAATTGGCCGTCGCGTTGATCAACGGCGTGATCTGGGGCGGGGTGATCGGTGTCGTTGCCTATCTGCTGTACGGCAGCTGGTCTCTGGGCGTGGTGATGACCGCCGCGATGACGCTCAACCTGCTGCTGGCGGCATTGATGGGGGTCTTGATTCCGATGACCCTGGCGAAGATGGGGCGCGATCCGGCAATGGGTGCCAGCGTGATGATCACGGCCGTGACCGACAGCGGCGGCTTTTTCATCTTCCTCGGCTTGGCAACAATCTTCCTGCTCTGAGGCACTGCCCAGTAAAAACCCGCCAATTGGCGGGTTTTTTTGTGCCCGGATTTCAGGAAGCACCGACAACGCAATAGCTGTAGGAGCCGGCTTGCCGGCGATGGACTCAAGTGCGCCGCGTTTATCCGGTTCACACGCGATATCGTTAGCAACCGGGGAATTGTAGGAGCCGGCTTGCTGGCGATGGACTCAAATGCGCCGCGTTTATCCAGGTACACGCGTTATCGTTAACGACCATCGCTGGCAAGCCAGCTCCTACAAGGAAGCAGTGTCCAGTAAATGCCCAAAAAAAAGCCAGCGATCAGGCTGGCTTGAGCTTTCTGGCTGAATCAGGACGCGTCGGCGGCCATTTCAGCATCATGTGCGATCAGCGAGACGAGGGCGTTCTGCTGTCGGTGGGAGAGTTGGCGGAAGCGTTGCAGCAGCTCGCGTTCGTGCAAGGAAAGCTCCGGGCTGTCCAGGCGCATGCTCAACTCTTCTCCCAGTGCGCCTTCCTGAATAAGACTCTGCTCAAGGCGCGCAATGATTTCGGAGTTCATGCTGCGATGATGGTTGCGAGCCACTTCGGCAATGCGTTCACGCATTCCGTCTGGCAGACGTACGACGAACTTGTCAGCCGTACGGCTGGAATAAATTGCCTGTTTCAATGGGCGCATATATTTAACCGGTTAGTTCAGGGGAGCGGTTTTCGGGATTGGCCGCAGGATGTCTGGTAGGACAAGCGCTCTGACCAAATGTTCAACCTGAATTGATAGAAGCGCGCATCATGCCTCAAGCCAGCCAGATCCTTGGCGTCAATTCTGTGACAAATATTGAACTGGATAAAGGCGTTCTGCCAGCACCAATTATCAGAAATGCGGACTGGTTTGAAAAGTTCGACCGGCCGTATCGCTTAACGCTTTCTCCGCCCGACAAAAGGTTGCCCAAGGGCAGAAACAACGCACTCGATCACTGTTCCATACCTATACAGAATAGTGGCAAATGGCCGATTTACTAGGGGGAGTCGTATAGAGGGGATGAATTGGGGATGGATGGCAGGCCCTTGCACCGGGACTGCCAAGCCAGGATCAGCGCAGTACCGGATCAAACTTGATCTTGCGCCCGGCAATCAATGCGAGCACGAACAGAGCGCTGAATACACCGCAGGCGATCAGGGGGAGGGTGACGACCATGTCCTGGGTCAAGACCCGATGAAAAATGCCGCTCGACAAGGCGAGGATGAGAAAGCTCGCGGCTGATTTGGACATGCTGTGCTCCTGGTGGGGGTCATTCAAAAAACCAAACGTTCGGCAGGTGGAGTCGCTACCAGGATGTTTTCCTGGCTGACGTCCTGGCTGACAAAGCCGTGCTGGTCGCTCATCACGGCCAACTGCGGTGCTTTCTGCAGTTGAAGGTAATGGGGCATTCGCTGGGCAACCTGCGTAGCACCACTCTCGGGGAAATAATGAAAACCCAGCAAAACCGTCAGGGCGATTGCATTCGAGAGTAAAAGGGCACTATTCATGGCGCTGGCCTCGGTTGTTCTGTGAGAACAGTGGAAGCAGCTCGCATGCCAGAGTCTATCGGCAATTAAATTCTTTAAAAACAATGTATTAAGTTATTTTTGGTAAGGCGCTGCATTGCATTTTGCAATGATGGCTTTTTGAGGTGATGCAATTTGCACGGTAAACGAATCCGCGCCCGGCAGAGGCTTCTTCCTACACTTAAAAAGCCTACGGACGACATGACAAATGCAGGCCCGGCCGTTAACATGCACGCCGTCCATCGCGTCGCGTTTCTTCGCGACCGACTTGTGTCTCAGTAGCTCAATTGGATAGAGCATCCCCCTCCTAAGGGGAAGGTTGGCAGTTCGAACCTGCCCTGGGACACCATCATTCATCAGCGCTTCGCTGTGCACAAAAGCCCCGTCGGAAATTTGCTTCCGGCGGGGCTTTTTTGTGCGCGATGTCTCGTTTTCAGTAGTGCCTTCACTTATTCAGAGTAAGCGTTGGGGAAGGTTCTCAAGGGAACGCCACTGCTGGCCGATAACCCGGACAGTCAGGGGCCGGCTGCGCATTTGCCTTTGGGTTGTTCCTCTTAAATTGCCTGGAAATCTTCGATGCTGTCGTATCACCAAAAGCGTTTTCTGATCGTCGATGATTTCTCGGACTTCCGCAGTTCGGTTCGGTCGATGTTGCGCGAACTGGGCGTCAAGGAAGTGGACACTGCCGACACGGGCGAGCAGGCGCTGAAAATGTGCTCGCAGAAGGCCTACGATTTCATCCTGCAGGATTTTCACCTGGGCGACGGCAAGAAGAACGGCCAGCAGGTGCTCGAAGACCTGATGGAAGAGAAGCTGATCAGCCATGAAGCGGTGTTCGTCATGGTCACCGCCGAAACCAGCCAGGCCATGGTGCTCAGCGCGCTGGAGCACGAGCCCGACGCCTACCTGACCAAGCCGTTCAACCGTTCCAGCCTGGCCCAGCGTCTGGAGCGCCTGGAGCAGCGCAAGACGCTGCTCAAGCCGATCCTGCAGGCCCTCGACCGGGGCAAGCCGATGGAGGTGCTCAACGCCTGCATCGCCCTGTGCAAGCAGGACATCCGCTATTCGCCGTTGTGCCTGCGCTATCGCGCCGATGCCTTGCGCGACCTCAATCAGAACGAGGCGCTGGAGCGTCTTTACGACGGCATCATCGCCGACCGTCCTTTGCCGTGGGCGTTTGCCGGCCTGGGCAAGTTGCTGTTCAAGCGCGGTCAGGTCGCACAGGCCAAAGGCGTCTACGAAAAAGCCCTGAAAGTCTTCCCGATGATGCCGTCGCTGTATGACGGCATGGCTGACGTGCTGGTCGCCGAAGGCGACACCAAGGGCGCGCAGCGCGTTCTCGAAGAGGCGATTCGCCTGTCGCCGCTGGCGGTGCGCCGGCAAGCATTGCTCGGCAAGCTGGCGATGACCAACGAGGACTTCGACACCGCTTCCAAAGCCTATCGTCAGGCGGTGGCCCAGGGCGCGCAGTCACGCTTCAAGGACCCTGAAAGCAACCTCGGCCTGGCTCACGCCTTGATCAGCAAGGGCAGCGACAGGGGCCTGGATACCCGTACCCGGCTGGAAATCAATACCACGCTGAGCGCCGTGGCCAAGGACAACCCTGGCGACCCTGGCCTGCAGATTCGTGCGCGCTTGATGAAGGCCACCAGCATGCTGATCAACGATGCGGAAACGGCCGACAAGCTCACCGAGCAAGCGCTGTTGCGCCTCGATGGCATGGAGCAATTCATGAGCGCCGAAGCGGCGTTGCTGGTGGCCAAGCAATTGAAGATGCTCGGGCAGACCGAGGCCGGCACCGCCATGCTGAAAAACTGCGTGGAAATCTACGGCGACGATCCGGCGGTGATGAAGGACATCGCCAAGCAGACCGACGACCCGAGCATCCTCAATTCCGGCAATGCCGCGGCGGAACTCAACCGCCAGGGCGTGCGCGTGTACAAGACCGGCAATCTGGTCGAGGCGCGGCAGGTCTTTCGCAAAGCCCTGGCGATGCAACCGAAGAACATCAGTATCGCCCTCAACCTGGCGCAGTCGTTGTTGCACGGCACCGATACCGGCGTTGCTTCGGCGGAGCTGGAAGAATGTCGGACCTGTCTGAAAATGGTCGGTCTGATGCCCGACTCCGACGCGCGCTTTGCGCGTTACCAGAAGCTGAAAAGCAAGGCGTTTGGCCAATGAACGACGACCAACAGGCACTGGATTTCTCCACGGTGATTGCCTCGACCGTGCACGATATGAAGAACTCGCTGGCCATGCTGATGCAGGCCCACAGCCAGTGGTTGGCGCGATTGCCGGCGTCGGCGCAGCAGACGCCGGAGCAGGGCGTGATCGACTTCGAGTTCGCCCACCTCAACGGCATGCTGGTGCAGTTGCTGGGGCTGTATAAGCTCGGCGTCAACCAGATGCCGTTGCAACCGGCCTACCATGAGCTGGACGACTTCATCGAAGCGCAGCTGGCGTGTCATCAGGAAGTGTTCGCCAGCCGCGGCATCATGGCCACCTATGAAGTGGACCCGCTGAGCCCGCTGGGTTTCTTCGATCGTGAGTTGATCGCCTCGGTCCTGGCCAACTGCATCAACAATGCGATCCGCTTTGCACGGCATGCCGTTTTGATCAACGTCAGCGACGAAGCCGGGCAACTGGTGTTGACGATCAATGACGATGGCCCGGGGTATCCGGCGCAGATGCTCGAGCGTCAGGCCGATTACGTGCAGGGCATCAATCAAACCACCGGTAGCACCGGGTTGGGTCTGTACTTCGCCGGGCGAATCGCCGCGCTGCATCAGCGCAACGGCGTCGGCGGACGTACCGAAATCAGCAATGGCGGACCCTTGGGGGGTGGCGTGTTCCGCCTGTACCTGCCCTGACCGGCAGCATATTTATCGACGCTGCTTGAAATTCCGAACACGCGGAGCCTATTTTGTACGGTCGCCGTTCGCGGCCCGCACAATAACAAGGATAGCGTCATGACGACCGTTGGCCTGAGTTCACTCGCGCAGCGATTGACGGGCATTGATGAAGTTGAATGTGTCACGCCGGATTTGAACGGCGTTCCACGGGGCAAGGTGATGACCAGCGAGGGCTTTCTCGACGGTCGACGGTTGCAGTTGGCGCGGGGTGTGCTGCTGCAATGCATCATGGGCGGATACCCGCCAGCACGTTTTTACGGCAGCGATGATGGCGACCTCGCACTGATTCCGGACCCGGCACAGATTCACCGCCTGCCCTGGAGCAACCCGCCCCGTGCCTTCGCCATTTGCGACGCGGATGAACTGGGCACCACCACCAGCTCCAATCTGTCGACCCGTGGCCAGCTCAAGGCGGTGATTGCCCGTTACGCGGCCCGTGGCCTGGCGCCCGTGGTGGCGACCGAGCTTGAATTCTTCGTGTTTGCGCCGAACACCGACCCGACCCAGCCGTTCCAGCCACCGTTGGGGCTGGACGGGCGTCGCGAGGATGGTCAGTCGGCGTTCAGCGTCAGTTCCAACAATGGCTTGCGGCCGTTCTTCAATGAGGTCTACGCGTGCATGGCGGCCCTGGGGTTGCCGCGCGATACGTTCATGCACGAAATGGGCGTGAGCCAATTCGAGATCAATCTGCTGCATGGCGATCCGTTGCTGCTGGCCGACCAGACCTTTCTGTTCAAGCATTTGCTCAAGGAAGTTGCCCTCAAGCATGGCCTCAGCGTGGTGTGCATGGCCAAGCCGCTGGCGCATACGCCGGGCAGTTCGATGCATATTCACCAGAGCGTCGTCGAAATCGGTTCGGGGCGTAACGTGTTCAGCGATGAGGCGGGGCAGGAGACAGCCACCTTCCGCCACTTCGTTGCCGGCCAGCAAGCCTGCATGGCCGACTTCACCGCGTTGTTTGCGCCGAACGTGAACTCCTACCAGCGTTTGTGCCACCCCTACGCCTCACCGAACAATGCCTGCTGGTCCCACGACAACCGGGCGGCGGGCCTACGCATCCCGGCCAGTTTGCCGGTGGCCCGTCGGGTCGAGAACCGCTTGCCCGGAGCCGATGCCAACCCCTATCTGGCGATTGCCGCAAGTCTGGCGGCCGGGTTGCATGGCATCGAGAACGCATTGGAGCCGAGCGCGCCGATCCAGGGGGAGTTCGAAGTGCCGGATAATCTTTCGCTGCCCTGTACCTTGCATGCGGCACTCGAGCGTCTGAAACGTAGCCGGTTGGCCAAGGAACTGTTCGGTGCGGAATTCATCGAAGGCTACATCGCTTCGAAGACCCTGGAACTGACCAGTTTTTATGATGAAATTACTCCCTGGGAACGGCGTGTTTTAGCAGCCCAGGCCTGACGACCCGTCGACATCCGGCTATCGTTTAGCGATAGCCGATTCTCACTGCAAGGAGTCGCTCGTTGCGCCAAATCTGGAAATCCTTTCGAGCGCTGTATTTCGCCTCGCTGATGATGTTGATCGGCTCGGGCCTGTTGAGTACTTACCTGGGCTTGCGCCTGGCGGCCGACAATGTCGACAGCCTGTGGGTCGGTGCGTTGATGGCCGCCAACTATTTCGGCCTGGTGCTGGGGGGCAAGATCGGTCACCGCTTGATTGCCCGGGTCGGGCATATCCGGGCTTACTCGGCCTGTGCCGGGATCGTCGGCGCGGCGGTGCTGGGCCATGGCCTGGTCGACTGGCTGCCGGCTTGGCTGTTCCTGCGGGTGATCGTCGGCCTCGGCATGATGTGCCAGTACATGGTGATCGAGAGCTGGCTGAACGAGCAGGCCGAAGCCAAACAGCGCGGGCTGGTGTTCAGCGGTTACATGATCGCGTCCTACCTGGGCCTGGTGTTGGGGCAACTGATCCTGGTCATGCATCCGGCACTGGGGCTGGAGCTGCTGATGCTGGTTGCCCTGTGTTTCGCCCTGTGCCTGGTGCCGGTGGCCCTGACGCGCCGGATTCACCCCGCGCCCTTGCATCCGGCGCCCATGGAACCACGGTTCTTTATCAAGCGCGTGCCGCAGTCATTGAGCACGGTGCTCGGGGCGGGCCTGATCGTCGGTTCGTTTTATGGTCTGGCGCCGCTGTATGCCTCGCAGCAAGGGTTATCCACGGAGCAGGTCGGTCTGTTCATGGGTAGCTGCATTTTTGCCGGGTTGCTGGTGCAGTGGCCGTTGGGCTGGTTGTCCGACCGCTACGATCGGGCTGTGTTGATCCGCAGTTTCGCTTTCAGCCTGGCCCTGGCGGCACTGCCGCTGGCGATCATGCCGAAGGTGCCGCTGGAGGTTCTGTTTATCGCCGGTTTCATCTGTTCGCTGGTGCAGTTCTGCCTGTATCCGCTGGCGGTGGCGTTCTCCAACGACCATGTCGAGGGTGATCGCCGGGTGTCCCTGACGGCGATGTTGCTGGTGACCTACGGCGTTGGCGCGAGTATCGGACCGCTGGTGGCAGGCGTGCTGATGAAGCTGTTCGGCAGCCAGATGCTTTACGCGTTTTTCAGTTTTTTTGCGTTGGTGCTGGTGTGGCGGATTCGTCCGAAAGCCGTGACCAACCTGCACCAGGTGGAAGATGCGCCGCTGCATCACGTGGCCATGCCGGACAACATGACGAGTTCACCACTGGTGGCCTGCCTCGATCCGCGTGTTGACGAGCAGGTGGTGCAGGAGCAGATGCAAAATCCGGTGAGCAACGGGCCAGAGCCTGAAGCAGAACCTGAAACTGTAACCGAAACTGAAACCGGTCAGCCGCCACAAGACCCGGATACAGGGCGGGACCCTAACTTCAGCGAAGCCAGGCCATAAATCCAGGGCATAAAAAAACGGGCAGTCACCGCAAGGGACTGCCCGTTTTTTGTTGACGCTCTATTACATGTCGTCTTTGTCGAACCGACGTGCTTCGCGTTGCAACTGGTAGACGAAGCGCTCGACCTGGCGCTGCACCAGCCCGCTCATGTTGTGGAAGCGAACGCCGGCGAAGGTGGTGGAGATCTTTTCTTCGAAGTGCAGATAACGCAACTCGACCGGAGCGGTCATCTTGCCAAAGGGCAGGTCGGCGTTGAAACGGTCGTAAACCTGGCCCAGTTGCAGGCTGCCGGTGATGTCGCCGTCGAAACGCAATTTGCAGCCGGTAGCGGAAATATCCAGCAGTTTGCCGCTGATCGGGGCCTTGAGCTTTTCGCCGTCGAGGTTGACGTTGACCAGTTGGGCCAGTTTCAGCGCCGCGCGGAACGCGTTGCGGCGCTGGTGGTACGACACTTCATCGGGCAGGGGCCCGCGATAGCAGCGGCTGCCACCGGATTCGTCGATGTTCAATGGGCCGTTGCTTTCCCAGGCAATGCGCACGCCTTCGTGGAAGCCTTCGACCCTGAAGGGTTCGCCCGCCATCAGGTAGCGCTCGCCATCGCGGGGGATCATTTCGTCCAGGGCGATCATGTTGCTTTCACGGTCCAGGTCCACCAGATAGCTCTGGAAGCGCTGGCTGCGCTCATGGAACGTGATGATCAGCGGGTCATGGCTTTCGAGCAGCTGGCGCAGGTTGCTGGAGATTTCCAAGGGCGTGGAGAGCACCTTGGGTGGCTGCGGCGAATCATCCACGGATAAGGCATTGGACACGGTTAATCAATCTCCAGACAAAATTTGACTACGACTGGCCAGCATTCTGCCAGCATCTTTCGCGTCTTGGATAGAGCGGGCTCATCGAGCGGCCTAAGCCTGACTGAGCGGGCGCGGCTTAGCAAGCTTGGAGAATGTTCCGCTGGCATCGTAAAGCGCCGGGGTTTCACCGCCGGTAAGGATTTTCAGCTGAGTGGCCGTAGCGACCTGCTGAGTGAGGATCGACTGACCGTTGTTGGCGTTGATGGCCTGGCACTGGGCCAGGAGATCGGTCAGTACGTCACTTTGCGCGAGCAATTGCTCGCCAATGCTCGATTGACTGGCCAATTGCTCAAGACCGCCACGGTTGGTCGGCAGGTTGAGGCTGGCGAGGATTTCACTGCGCTTGCGGCCATGCTGTTCGAGCAAGACGACCAATGCCTGTTTCTGCGCCAGGATGTCCTCGAGCAATGGCATGTCGCGGCCATGCAAGGCGAGGGATTCGGTGCGCAGCAATTCCAGCAGGTGTTGCGCCGGGGCAAAATCGTCGGTGATCAGTTGCAGTAGATTAGTGTCGTGCATGGCTGGCCTTGGGTTTTAAGCGTCCAAAAGCCTGGCGCCGGCGGTGGCCTAGCGCTGGGCTTCGAAGTTGAGCAGTTTGCTGGCTACACGGTTGCTGTCGACTTTATAGCTGCCATCGGCAATCGCTGCTTTCAACTCGGCCACGCGGGCGTTGTCGACGGCAGGCTGATCGCGCAGCTTGTCAGTGACCTTCTGCAACTGTTGAGCCTCATTGCTGAGATGTACCGATTCCCCGCTTTTGACGGTGCCGGCCTGTTCGGCCGCGGACTCCAGCGGCGCGGTTTTGCCGGTTTCGGCGCTGTCCTTGCTGGCGCTGGTACGTGTACTGCCCGTCAGGGACGAGGAGCTGTTCAAACGGCTGAAATCGATGACCATGATAAAAAACCTCTGGGAATTTGGACGCTTGCCATGTTTTCGGCCATTCCCTGGAAAACTTTAGGCTCATTTATCAATGAACCTCGCGCGCGTCAGCGCTTGCCCTGCATGGAGCACAGTCTAGGGAACAGCCGCGGCAAGCGCCACATTGCGATGAACTCAGAGCCTTACATGGACACTTCCACCTGCCCCGGCGCCATGACCTGCGCCTTGATGACCCGCTGGGAATTGAGGTTTTTCACCCGGATCTGTTCGCTCAGGCTGCCGTTCGACAGGGCTTCACCCGGCATGCGCACGCTGAGCGTACCGCTGCGTGCGGTAATGACCACCTGATCGCCCTTGCGGATGACCTCGGCCTGTTCGATATGCACCAGGGTAATCACTTGGTCGGCGACCATTGGTCGGGTCAGACGCTGCCCGATCGCCTGGTCGAGGGAGGTCAGGTAGCCCTGGCTGATCAGGCTGATGTCGCGCTCGCGCAGCACCACATCGCCGGGTTCGACAATGGCGGCGCGACGCAGTGGCCGGGCGGCGCTGACGACGTCGCGAAACAGGCGGACTTGAGCGGGTACGTACACGGTCCAGGGGGAGGAACCCTCGCAGCGGACCTTGACCGTGACGCGTCCCAGGGGCTTGGAACTCTCCAGCGTTGCTGTCAATTCCTTGTCGCACATGGGCATGTGCATGCGCGGATCGAGCTGCTTGACCTCGATCTCGTAGCGACCTTCCGTTTGACTGGTAGCCAGATAGTCTTCTACGGTGAATTCAAGAAAGCCCTGAGTGACGCCGATAAGCATGTCAGGCAAGGTAACCGCGTCAGCAAGGGCAGGGCTGCCAGCGTTGAACAGGCAAACGGCCGCCAGCACACCAAGCCATTTGCGGTAGGGTGTGGTCAGGCGTCGAAAAAATGTCGGTTCTGTGTTCATAACGATTAAAAAAGCAAGCGCCGTGCCGTTTAGTGATCAAGGCGCGTCGCAACAACACTTGGCGTTGGTGTAGGAGTCTGGGCATGGCTGGTGTAATGGATTCGGTAAACCAGCGCACGCAACTGGTGGGGCAGAATCGCCTTGAGCTGTTGTTGTTCCGTCTCGACGGCCAGCAGCTGTACGGGATCAACGTCTTCAAGGTTCGGGAGGTGCTGCAATGCCCCAAACTGACGCTGATGCCCAAGTCCAGTCCTGTCGTGTGCGGTGTGGCGAACATCCGGGGGGCGACCATTCCGATCCTTGATCTGGCAATGGCGACCGGCTCGGGTGCATTGAAGGACAAGAACAATCCCTTCGTGATCATCACGGAGTACAACACCAAGACCCAGGGTTTCCTGGTCCGCTCGGTGGAGCGCATCGTCAATATGAACTGGGAAGAGATCCATCCGCCGCCCAAGGGCACCGGACGCGATCACTACCTGACGGCGGTGACGCGGGTCGACAATCAGTTGGTCGAAATCATCGACGTCGAGAAGGTGCTGGCGGAAGTGGCGCCGACGCCGGAAGCGATTTCCGTCGGTGTGGTGGATGTCGAAACCCAGCACAAGGCGCTGTCGTTGCGCGTGCTGACGGTCGACGACTCGTCGGTGGCACGCAAGCAGGTCACGCGTTGCCTGCAAACGGTCGGCGTCGAAGTGGTGGCGTTGAACGACGGTCGGCAAGCGCTGGACTACCTGCGCAAACTGGTCGACGAGGGCAAGAAGCCGGAAGAAGAGTTCCTGATGATGATCTCCGACATCGAGATGCCGGAGATGGACGGGTACACCCTGACGGCGGAAATCCGCAACGACCCGCGCATGCAAAAGCTTCATATCATCCTGCATACTTCGTTGTCGGGGGTATTCAATCAGGCGATGGTCAAGAAGGTCGGTGCCGATGACTTCCTGGCCAAATTCCGTCCTGATGACCTGGCATCCCGGGTAGTCGACCGGATCAAAGCAGCAGATATCAGCTAGGGGCCCCGCCCCTGGCAGTCAACACGATTTAAGAGGCGGCATCATTGTCTACGGGTAATTTGGATTTCGAACAGTTCCGGGTATTCCTGGAAAAAGCCTGTGGCATTTTGCTCGGTGAAAACAAGCAGTACCTGGTCTCCAGCCGTCTCAACAAACTGATGGAACAGCAAGGCATCAAGTCTTTGGGTGAGCTGGTTCAGCGCATGCAGACCCAGCCGCGCAGCGGTTTGCGCGAACAGGTGGTGGATGCCATGACCACCAACGAAACCCTGTGGTTTCGTGACACCTACCCGTTTGAAGTCTTGAAGAACAAGGTACTGCCCGAAGCGATCAAGGCCAGTCCCGGCCAGCGCCTGCGTATCTGGTCGGCGGCGTGTTCGTCGGGCCAGGAACCGTATTCGCTGTCGATGTCCATCGACGAGTTCGAGCGGGTCAACATGGGCCAGTTGCGAATGGGCGTGCAGATCGTTGCCACCGACCTGTCCGGCACCATGTTGAACAACTGCAAGACCGGCGAATACGACAGCCTGGCGATCGGCCGCGGTCTGTCGCCCGAGCGCCTGCAGCGTTATTTCGACCCGAAAGGGCCGGGGCGCTGGGCGATCAAGGCGCCGATCAAGAGCCGGGTGGAGTTCCGTTCCTTCAACCTGCTGGACAGTTACGCGGCCCTCGGCAAGTTCGACATCGTGTTCTGCCGCAACGTGTTGATCTACTTCTCCGCCGAGGTGAAGAAGGACATCCTGTTGCGCATCCACAGCACGTTGAAGCCGGGCGGTTACCTGTTCCTCGGTGCTTCCGAAGCGCTGAACGGCTTGCCGGATCATTACCAGATGGTCCAGTGCAGTCCGGGGATCATTTACCAGGCGAAGTGATTTCGTTGGTGTTGTCAAAAAACGGGAGCCCTTTGGGGCTCCCGTTTTTTTATGCCTGCTGATTTCCAATTTACACCGCATGCCCTTGTAGGAGCCGGCTTGCTGGCGATGAACGATGACACGGTCTGTCTGGATGACTGCGGCGCCTGGATCGCCAGCAAGCCGGCTCCTACAAGGTGACGTGGTGCCAAGCGGCAGAAAAGCGGCAGGCGGCGGAAAACCGTTGCCGCTTTTCTGGCATTGCCGCGTTGCCACGGCCGGCAAAGCCCCGGTTTTCGGGCTTTTTTGAATTGGCATGGGGCTTGCTAAGTTGATCCTACGAAAAATCAGGTCACCCGAAGGTTTCCCGACATGAGCATCAGCTTCGATAAAGCGCTCGGTATCCACGAACAAGCCCTGGGCTTCCGCGCCCAGCGTGCCGAAGTCCTGGCCAACAACATCGCCAACGCCGATACCCCGAACTACAAGGCTCGGGATCTGGACTTCTCGAAAGTGCTCGCCGAGCAGAACGAGAAAACCAAGGGCGGCACTTTTGCCTTGAACATGACCAACAGCCGACATATCGAAGCTGAAGGCCTGGGCAACGGCGACGAGTCGTTGCTGTATCGCACGCCGATGCAACCGTCGATCGACCAGAACACTGTGGACGCTCAGCTGGAGCAGTCGAACTACGCGCAAAACGCGGTCGGCTTCCAGGCCAGCTTCACCCTGCTCAACAGCAAATTCAAAGGGCTGGTATCAGCCCTGCGCGGAGAGTAAGCCATGTCTCTATCCAGTGTTTTCAACATTGCCGGTAGCGGCATGAGTGCGCAGACCACGCGTTTGAACACCGTCGCTTCGAACATCGCCAACGCCGAGACCGTCTCGTCGAGCATCGACCAGACCTACCGCGCGCGTCACCCGGTGTTCGCCACCATGTTCCAGGGCGGCCAGAGCGGCGGCAGCGACTCGCTGTTCCAGAGCCAGGATGCCGCCGGTCAAGGCGTGCAGGTGCTCGGTGTGGTCGAAGACCAGAGCAACCTCGAGGCCCGCTACGAGCCGAACCATCCGGCAGCCGATGCCAAGGGCTACGTCTACTACCCGAACGTCAACGTGGTTGAAGAAATGGCCGACATGATTTCCGCGAGCCGTTCGTTCCAGACCAACGCCGAAATGATGAACACCGCCAAAACCATGATGCAGAAGGTCCTGACCCTCGGTCAGTGATAAGGGGCGACTCAGATGAGTGTTACCGATTCCACCAGCGGTTTGAGCCTCAACGACATCCTGGCCAACTCCTCGATCAAGACCAACACCACGACTGACGGCCTCGCGTCGGCAGCCGGCAGCGCTTCGGGCAACCAGGCGCTGGGCAAGGATGCGTTCCTGCAATTGCTGGTGACCCAGCTGAAAAACCAGAACCCGCTGGAGCCCCAGGACAACGGCGCGTTCGTGGCCCAGTTGGCGCAGTTCAGCAGCCTGGAAGGCATCACCACGCTCAACGACACCGTGAGCGGTCTGGCCAGCAACTACAACTCGTCCCAGGCCTTGCAGGCGTCGTCGCTGGTTGGCCGTTCGGTCATCGCGCCGGGTGACAAGGCTGTGGTCGACACCACCAAGAGCCTCAGCGGCACAGTGGTCGTTCCGTCTTCGGTGACGTCCGCCACCCTGAAGATCACCGACTCGACCGGCAAGACCGTGCGCACCATCGACCTCGGTTCGCAGAAGGCCGGCAACGCCAGCTTCATCTGGGACGGCAAGAACGATGCGGGTGAAACGGTACCTGCCGGCACCTACACGTTCGGCGCCACGACGACGATCGATGGCCAGTCCGTCGCGTTGATCACCAACCTGCCCGCGACCGTCAACAGCGTGACCATCAGCCAGACCGGCGGTGAGTTGATGCTCAATCTGGCCGGGCTGGGCAGCGTTGCCCTGTCCAAAGTACAAACCATTGGTATGTAAAGCCGACTAACCCGGCATAAAGGAGTGGATGATGTCTTTCAATATCGGCCTTAGCGGTCTCTTTGCAGCCAACAAACAACTGGACGTGACCGGCAACAACATCGCCAACGTCGCGACCACCGGTTTCAAATCGTCCCGTGCAGAATTCGAAGACGTGTACTCGGCGACCCGCCTGGGTACCGGCAGCAAGACCGTCGGCAACGGCGTGCGTCTGGCCAACGTTTCCCAGCAGTTCACCCAGGGTGACGTGAGCAACACCGGCAACGTGCTCGACATGGGTATCCAGGGCAACGGCTTCTTCGTCCTGAGCAACAACGGTTCGCTGACCTACACCCGTGCCGGTACGTTCAAGACCGACAAGGACGGCTACGTCACCAACAGCGACGGCACTGCCCGCCTGCAAGGCTACGGTGTGGATGCCAACGGCAAGATCGTCAACGGCGTGCTGACCGACCTGCGGATCGACACCTCGAACCTGGCGCCGAAGTCCACCAGCAACGTGTCGTCGACGATCAATCTGAACTCCACGTCGCCGGTGATCGATCAGACGGTTGCGGCCAACAAGTTCGACCCGTCCAAGACCGAGACCTTTACCAAGTCGTTCAGTACCCCGATCTACGATACTCAGGGTAACCAGCACACCATGGATCAATACATGGTCAAGACTGGCGCGAACACCTGGGACACCTATACGCTGATCGATGGCCGCAACCCGGATGGCAGTGATCCGAAGGTTACCGCTCCGATTGCTTCGACCATGTCGTTCGATTCCGCCGGTAAACTGACTTCGGTCAGCACACCCGTGACGCCGCCAACCACGCCACCGACTTCGGTGATCAGCAGTGATCTGAAGGTCGCCAACTGGACTCCGGGCAGTGTCACCAATGGCGTCTGGACACCCAACGGCGCGTCAGCCGACCCGGCAGGCTTGACCATTGCCATGGCCAACACCACTCAGTTCAACGCTGATACCGCGCGTTCGATTCCGGCACAGAACGGTTACGCCACTGGCCAGATCACCAACCTGACCATCGACGGCAACGGTGTGCTGCTGGCGAACTTCAGCAACAACCAGACCAAGCCGATCGGCCAGATATCCCTGGCCAGTTTCACCAACGAGCAAGGCCTGCAGCCGGTGGGCGGCAGCAGTTGGAAAGAAACCTACACGTCGGGCATCCCGGGCTACGATGCGCCAGAGACTGGCACCCTGGGTTCGATCGTTTCCAACTCCCTGGAAGACTCCAACGTCAACCTGACCAACGAACTGGTCGACCTGATCAAGGCGCAGAGCAACTACCAGGCGAACGCCAAGACCATCTCCACCGAGAGCACCATCATGCAGACCATCATTCAGATGGCTTGATGCTGGATTGAGCTGTGCAAGGAGCCCCTCGAAAGAGGGGCTTTTTTGTGCCCTGAGGTTTTGTGTTGGAGGTGATGGCCTCATCGCGGGCAAGCCCGTTCCCACAGGGGGCACGATCAACTGTGGGAGCGAGCTTGCTCGCGATGGGGCCTGCACAGACACAATAATTCGTACAGGCAAAAGAAAACCCCCGATCCGCCAGAGGCTGATCGGGGGTTTCGAGTAAGCGCCTTGCGACGCCTACAGGCTCAGCTTATTGGCAAGCTTCGCAATCCGGCTCGTCGATGGCGCAAGCCTTCGGCACTGGAGCAGGGCCGGCAGGCGCTGCCAGGACCGAATCTTCACCGTGGTTGCCGCCGCTGGAAACAGCGTTCAGCTTGCCGGTGTTGATGGTCGACTTCTCGGTGCTGGTCGCGGCCAGGGCACGGAGGTAGTAAGTGGTTTTCAGGCCACGGTACCAGGCCATGCGGTAGGTCACGTCCAGCTTCTTGCCCGAAGCGCCGGCGATGTACAGGTTCAGCGACTGAGCCTGGTCGATCCACTTCTGACGACGGCTGGCCGCGTCGACGATCCACTTGGTGTCCACTTCGAACGCGGTCGCGTAGAGCTCTTTGAGTTCTTGCGGGATGCGCTCGATCTGCTGCACCGAACCGTCGTAGTACTTCAGGTCGTTGATCATGACCGAGTCCCACAGGCCGCGAGCCTTGAGGTCGCGAACCAGGTACGGGTTGATCACGGTGAATTCGCCCGACAGGTTCGACTTCACATAGAGGTTCTGGTAGGTCGGTTCGATCGACTGCGATACGCCGGTGATGTTGGCGATGGTCGCGGTCGGTGCGATGGCCATGATGTTCGAGTTACGGATGCCTTTCTGTACACGGGCGCGAACCGGTGCCCAGTCCAGGGACTCGGTCAGGTCGACATCGATGTACTTCTGGCCGCGTGCTTCGATCAGGATCTGTTGCGAATCCAGCGGCAGGATGCCTTTGGACCACAGCGAACCCTGGAACGTCTCGTATGCGCCGCGCTCGTCAGCCAGGTCGCAGGACGCCTGGATCGCGTAGTAGCTGACCGCTTCCATCGACTTGTCGGCGAACTCGACGGCAGCGTCGGAACCGTAAGGGATGTGCTGCAGGTACAAAGCGTCCTGGAAGCCCATGATGCCCAGGCCGACTGGACGGTGCTTGAAGTTGGAGTTCTTCGCTTGTGGCACCGAGTAGTAGTTGATGTCGATAACGTTATCGAGCATGCGAACGGCGGTGTTCACGGTGCGTTCCAGCTTGGCGGTGTCCAGCTTGCCGTTGACGATGTGGTTCGGCAGGTTGATCGAGCCCAGGTTGCAAACGGCGATTTCGTCCTTGTTGGTGTTCAAGGTGATCTCGGTGCACAGGTTCGAGCTGTGAACCACGCCGACGTGCTGCTGCGGGCTGCGCAGGTTGCACGGGTCTTTGAAGGTCAGCCATGGGTGGCCGGTTTCAAACAGCATGGAGAGCATTTTGCGCCACAGGTCTTTGGCCTGGATGGTCTTGAACAGCTTGACCTTGCCTGGGTATTCGGTGAGGGCTTCGTAGTACTCGTAGCGCTCTTCGAAGGCCTTGCCGGTCAGGTCGTGCAGGTCCGGCACTTCGGACGGCGAGAACAGGGTCCACTTGCCGTCGTCGAAGACACGCTTCATGAACAGGTCAGGGATCCAGTTGGCGGTGTTCATGTCGTGGGTACGACGACGGTCATCACCGGTGTTCTTGCGCAGCTCGATGAACTCTTCGATGTCCATGTGCCAGGTTTCCAGGTAGGCACACACAGCGCCTTTGCGCTTGCCACCCTGGTTAACCGCTACGGCGGTGTCGTTCACTACTTTGAGGAACGGCACGACGCCCTGGGATTTGCCGTTGGTGCCCTTGATGTACGAGCCCAGCGCACGAACCGGCGTCCAGTCGTTGCCCAGGCCGCCAGCGAATTTCGACAGCATGGCGTTGTCGTGGATCGCGTGGTAGATGCCCGACAGGTCATCCGGCACGGTGGTCAGGTAGCAGCTCGACAGCTGTGGACGCAGGGTGCCGGCGTTGAACAGGGTCGGGGTCGACGACATGTAGTCGAAGGACGACAGCAGGTTGTAGAACTCGATCGCACGGTCTTCTTTCTGCTTCTCTTCGATCGCCAGGCCCATGGCCACGCGCATGAAGAAGATCTGCGGCAGTTCGAAACGAATACCATCCTTGTGGATGAAGTAACGGTCGTACAGGGTTTGCAGGCCCAGGTAGGTGAATTGCTGGTCGCGCTCGTGGTTGATCGCCTTGCCCAGTTTTTCCAGGTCGAAGGAGGCCAGCACAGGGTTCAGCAGTTCGAACTCGATACCTTTGGCGATGTAGGCCGGCAGGGCCTTGGCGTACAGGTCGACCATTTCGTGGTGAGTGGCGCTTTCGGCCACACCGAGGAAGCCCAGGCCTTCGGCACGCAGGGTGTCCATCAGCAGGCGGGCGGTCACGAACGAGTAGTTCGGCTCACGCTCGACCAGAGTACGGGCGGTCATCACCAGGGCGGTGTTGACGTCGGTCAGGGCCACGCCGTCGTACAGGTTTTTCAGGGTTTCACGCTGGATCAGGTCGCCGTCGACTTCTTCCAGGCCTTCGCACGCTTCGGTGACGATGGTGTTCAGGCGACCCATGTCCAGAGGAGCAAAGGTGCCGTCGGCACGGGTGATGCGGATCGACGGGTGAGCGTTGACCGCTTCTTCGGCCGGGGCGTGGGCGGCGCGTTCTTTCGAACGACCGTCACGGTAGATCACGTAGTCGCGAGCCACTTTCTGCTCGCCGGCACGCATCAGGGCCAGTTCGACCTGGTCCTGGATTTCTTCGATGTGGATGGTGCCGCCCGATGGCATGCGACGCTTGAAGGTCGCGGTGACCTGTTCGGTCAGGCGGGCAACGGTGTCGTGGATTCGCGACGAGGCAGCAGCGGTGCCGCCTTCAACTGCGAGAAACGCTTTGGTGATGGCGACGGTGATTTTGTCATCGGTGTAGGGAACGACAGTGCCGTTACGCTTGATCACGCGCAGTTGGCCAGGCGCGGTGGCGGACAGATCCGAATTCGAATCAGCGGCCTGCGGCAAGGTGCCCTGCGGGTTCTCGCGAGTTGTGTCGGTTTGCATGGGGGGGTGTCTCCACATTCTCTATGTTTGTTTGGGCACCATCACGGTGCCCACCGTTCTGTCCTGAAGCACTACAACCGACAAGGCGTCGGGCATAACAACTTCGGGACAGTAGGAAAAAGGCTAATGATGCCGCTTCCGTGCCGAAGTCTTTGGCCCCGAGCCTGAGCTCGAAGCCGGATTCCTTTCTGGGGTGCCAGTCATGACTGCAACACCCGTACCGTTCCGGCCATGCGGGCCTGAAAAAACGGTGCCATCCGCCTGTGCGGTTTGGGCTTGTAAAATCGTGCTTGGTTCAACCATAAACTGGCAATAAGCGCTTGAGTTTGTGGTCTGAAATGTGGTTGGGCTTTTAAGCTAAAACCCTACATGTAGGGTTTTTTTAGCGCCGAGGTACAAGATAATGCGTTTTTGAGGGGGTTGCAACGTACTGCCTGTGGATAAACCTGTGCGTAAATTGTGTGTGAAAGATGGAACGGGCGTGTAGGCCGCGAGCTAGCTGGAGCGGACTGTTTTTCACTGATTTTCAGCGATTGAAAACAGCCGTTCGGATTTTTAAGGGCGCGAACCCTATCACAAAAAACCCTGTCGTCCGAACGCATTTACCTGCTTGTGTTCTCGACGGGCGACGTTTATACAATCGGCCCAGCGTGTATACATATTTGTCCCCCCGAATCATTACAAAAAGACGGGCGGATCCTTCCTTTATAAGTGTTTTGGCAAGCAGAGGTCACCCGTGGAGCAAGAAGCCTGGCAGGTATTGATTGTGGAGGACGACCAGCGACTGGCCGAACTGACCCGCGATTACCTCGAAGCCAATGGCCTGCGTGTATCGATCGAAGGGGATGGTGCGCTCGCTGCGAACCGCATCATCACGGAACAACCGGACCTGGTGATCCTCGACCTGATGCTCCCCGGTGAAGATGGCCTGAGCATCTGCCGCAAGGTTCGCGCCCGTTACGACGGCCCGATCCTGATGCTCACCGCCCGAACCGATGACACCGACCAGATTCTCGGCCTGGACCTGGGCGCTGACGACTACGTCTGCAAACCGGTACGCCCGCGCTTGCTGCTGGCGCGCATCCAGGCGTTGCTGAGGCGCAGTGAAGCACCCGAAGTCGCCCCGGAAAAACAGCGGCGTCTACAGTTCGGCCCGCTGATCGTCGACAACGCCTTGCGCGAAGCCTGGTTGCAGGGCAACGGCATCGAGCTGACCAGCGCCGAATTCGACCTGCTCTGGCTGTTGGTGGCCAATGCCGGGCGCATCCTCTCGCGCGAAGAGATCTTCACCGCGCTGCGGGGTATCGGCTATGACGGTCAGGACCGTTCCATCGATGTGCGCATCTCGCGCATCCGCCCCAAGATCGGCGATGACCCGGAACACCCACGGCTGATCAAGACCGTGCGCAGCAAGGGCTATCTGTTCGTTCCCGAGGCTTGCGTAGACCAGACCCTGTGAACTCGATCTTCCTGCGTATCTATGGCGGCATGTGCGCCGCGCTGATCCTGGTGGCGGTGCTCGGTGTGCTGGCGTTGCACCTGCTCAATCAGGTGCGCAGCGAGCAATACCGCGAGCGCCTGGCCCACGGCACCTTTGCGCTGATGGCCGACAACCTGCAACCGATGAACCAGACCGAGCGCCACCGCGCCTTGCTGGTGTGGGAGCGGCTGCTGGGCATTCCGCTGGCGCTGAAAACTTTTGTCGAGACCGACCTCGACCTGACCCAGCGCACCCGTGTGTTGCGCGGCCAGGCCTTGGTGGAACAGACCGGGCCGCACGCGGCGAAGGTCTACAAGCTGGTCAGCGACAAGGAGCAATTGATGCTCACCGGGGAGGTGCAGCAGATCAGCGAACAACTGGCCCGGGCGACCATCTACCTGTTGACCGATGAGTTGGTGCGCACCCCGGTTGCCGACCAGCCCTTGCGCTTGGCGAAATTGAAGCAAGACAAGGGTTTCGGCTTCGATCTGCGCCTGGTCACGGTGGATGAAGCGGACATGGACGAAGACCAGAGCCGCCGGGTGTCCGAGGGCGACACCGTGATGGCGCTGGGCAAGGGGGGCGATTCGATCCGGGTGTTTGCCGGTATGGTCGGCACGCCGTGGGTCCTGGAAATCGGCCCGTTGTACCAGATGAATCCTTATCCACCGGAGTGGCTGGTGCTGATCGCCGCGCTGGGCCTTACGCTGATCGGTTTGATCGTTTATCTGTTGGTGCGTCAGCTCGAGCGCCGTCTGCGTGGCCTGGAGGCCGCCGCCACGCGCATTGCCAAGGGCAGCCTGGAGACCCGCGTGCCGGCACGCGGCGCGGACTCGGTGGGGCGGCTGGCCTCGGCGTTCAACGGCATGGCCGAGCACTTGCAGCAGTTGCTGGCGATCCAACGCGAACTGGTGCGCGCGGTGTCCCACGAATTGCGCACGCCGGTGGCGCGCCTGCGTTTTGGCCTGGAGATGATCGGTTCGGCCACCACGCCGCAGGCCCTGGAAAAATACTGCCAGGGCATGGACAACGATATCGAGGACCTCGACCGGCTGGTGGACGAGATGCTGACCTACGCACGGCTCGAACAGGGTTCTCCGGCGCTGAACTTTCAGCGCATTGATCTGGATGCCTTGGTCAACCAAGTGATCGAGGAGCTGGCGCCGTTGCGCGCCGAGGTCACGGTACAGCGGGGGTTGTGCCTGTCGGCGGCCGATAACGACGATGCCTGGGTCGAGGCCGAGCCGCGTTACCTGCACCGGGCGATCCAGAATCTGGTGACCAACGCCATGCGCCATGCGCAATCGCGGGTGACCATCAGCTATCAGGTGGGGCAGCAGCGATGCCGGGTGGATATCGAGGATGACGGGCCGGGTGTGCCGGAGTCGGCCTGGGAGAAGATCTTTACCCCGTTCCTGCGTCTGGACGACAGCCGCACTCGCGCGTCAGGAGGCCATGGGTTAGGCCTGTCCATTGTTCGACGCATCATCCATTGGCACGACGGGCGCGCGTTGATCGGCAAGAGCAAGAGCTTGGGCGGGGCGTGTTTCAGCCTGAGCTGGCCGCGCAATCAGGAGAAGCGTTGAGATGTGCGGTGGATGCTCGGGCCCCATCGCGGGCAAGCCCGCTCCCACAGGGGTTTGTGGCGTGACATAGATCCAGTGTGGGAGCGAGCTTGCCCGCGATGGGGCCCTAACAGGCAGCAATAAACCTCAGGCCTTGATGCTCACCAGGCTCAACAACTGTCCATCCTTGACCCCGAACTGGGCATCCAGCTCCGTACCGTTGCGCCATTCGCTGGACAAGTCAGTGAGCAGTCGCAACCGCACCTCCCCCGACTCACGCCATTCCAGCACTTCGGCGTGCTCGAAGTAAAAGCGCTGCTGAACGATCGGATAGAGCGCCTTGAACAGGCTTTCCTTGACCGAGAAAGTCAGGGTCACCAGCAACGCCAGTTGATCGCGAGGACCGGCCGCCATGCGCTGTAGCTCCGGTGGGTTGAGGATTTCCCCGGCCAGGCGTTCGGCGCGTTCGACGTTGAGCAGGTTTTCCAGGTCCATGCCCAGGCCGCGCCAATGGCTTTTGTTCGCCACGATGGCCGCGGCGCGGCCCGTACTGTGAGTGATCGAGCCAGTGATATGCGCAGGCCAGACCGGTGCGCGGTCTTCACCAATCGCCGGAATGACGCTCAAGCCTTCCAGGCGCTGGAGCGCGGCCCGGGCACACACCCGTCCGGCAAGAAACTCCGCCTGCCGTTTGGCCACGGAGCGCTGAATGGTCGCCGGCGCCTCCACGGCACTGCGCTGAAAGTCATCGCTGGCCAGGCGTGCGCTATCGAAGACCGTGCTCAACAGGACCGTATCGGGCAGCACGAAGGGTAGCGGCCAATGGTCATCGAGGGGGGTGCAGCAGAGGGGCAGGGCGGGGACTGGATTCATGTCAGGCATTTTGCCGGGTTGGCTTGGGGCTGGGTAGTGGCAGGTGGCTTTTGTGGCGAGGGGGCAAGCCCCCTCGCCACAGATGACAGGGTTAACCAAAGATTTTTTTGAAAAACGCCTGCATGTCCGCCCAGGATTTTTCATCCGCGGCCTTGTTGTAGCCAATGTCCGGCCCGCCATGATCACCATGGCCCAGTCGATCGGCGTCGAGCCTCAGAACTCCTGTTGAAACGTGTCGAAACATTCGCGAAAGGGCGGTTCAGCCCAGGTTCAGAGTGCGTTCAGGGGGAGTTCAGGGCGCGCTGAGTAACCTTGCCCCGTACCCAAAAAGCAAACGGCACATGAGGAACTTCCCAATGACTGGATTCAAAAAACTGCTACTGGCATTCACGGTTCTGGGCGCAAGCACCGCAGCCTTCGCGTCCGACGACAACTTCGCCAGCCTTACTCTTGGACAGACCAGCAACAAGATCAAAAAATCCCACGCCCTGAACGACAACTTCGATCACCCGAACGCCGATGGCGTGATCGGCAAGGACACCACCTGGGGTGTTCGTCTGGGCCAGCAAAACACCAAGGGCCGCTACTACGCCACTTACGACAATGTATCGGGCTCGCACAACGGCATTAAACTGCGTCAGGAAAACCTCCTGGGCAGCTACGATCTGTTTTACCCGGTGGGCGCCAGCACCAGGCTGTTCGGTGGTGCCACGGCCGGCCTGACCAAAATGACCCAGGAATCGCCAGGCTTCAGCCGCGACAGCAATATTGGCTACGCCATCGGTGGTCAGGCGGGTGTGCTGCAACAGGTTTCGCAGAACACCTCGGTTGAACTGGGTTACCGTTACCTGCGCAGCAACGCGAGCACCGAGATGAATGAGCGCGGTGGCAGCAAGCAGGGTTCGCTGGACCTGACCAGCAGCGCCCAGACTTATCTGTCCGCCAACTACGCTTTCTGACAAGCGTTCGAAAGCGGCCTGCGCCGGATCAGCCCGAGTGTCTGATCCGGCGTTGCCATGTCAGTTATTGAGGTGCGACGTTGCGCCTTTGGAGATGTTGTTTTGCCCGGGAGAGCGTTATGAAACTGCTGGTCGTCGAAGATGAAGCGTTGCTGCGTCATCACCTGCAAACCCGCCTGAGGGAGAGCGGCCACGTGGTCGAGTCCGTGGCCAATGCCGAGGAGGCGCTGTACCAGACCGCGCAATTCAACTTTGACCTGGCGGTGATCGACCTCGGTCTGCCGGGCATGAGCGGACTCGATCTGATTCGTCAGTTGCGCTCAGGTGGCAAGACCTTCCCGATCCTGATCCTCACCGCGCGCGGCAACTGGCAGGACAAGGTCGAAGGCCTGGCCGCCGGTGCCGACGATTACGTGGTCAAGCCGTTTCAGTTCGAAGAGCTGGAGGCTCGCCTGAATGCCTTGCTGCGCCGCTCCAGCGGTTTCACCCAGTCGACCATCGTCGCGGGTCCGTTGTTGCTGGACCTCAATCGCAAACAGGCGTCCCTCGACGAACAACCCCTGGCACTGACCGCCTATGAGTACCGCATTCTGGAGTACCTGATGCGCCACCATCAGCAAGTGGTGCCCAAGGACCGCTTGATGGAACAGCTCTACCCGGATGACGACGAGCGTGATCCGAACGTGATCGAGGTGCTGGTCGGCCGTCTGCGCCGCAAACTGGAAGGGCCGGGCGGGTTCAAGCCGATCGACACCGTGCGCGGCCTGGGCTACCTGTTCAATGAGCGTTGCACTTGATCCGTTCGCTGCGCATTCGCTTGATGCTCGCCGCCACGCTGTTGGCGGTGTTGTTCATGCTGGCGTTGTTGCCGGCGATGCAGGGGGCATTCAGCCTGGCGTTGCAGGACTCCATCGAGCAGCGCCTGGCCTCGGACGTGACCACATTGATCTCTGCCGCGCGGGTGGAAAACAACAGCTTGCAGATGCCGGCGCAATTGCCCGACGAGCGCTTCAACCTCACCGACAGCCGGTTGCTCGGCTACATCTATGACCGTGAAGGGCATCTGGTCTGGCGCTCAAAGGCGACCCGGGAAGAACGCATCAACTACAAGCCACGCTACGACGGACGTGGCAACGAGTTTGCGCGGATCCGCGAAGACAATGGCCAGGAGTTCTTCGTCTACGACGTCGAGGTCAAGTTGCTCGGCGGCAAAAATGCAGCCTTCAGCATCGTGGCGCTGCAGCCGGTTCGTGAGTACGAGTTGACCCTCGAAGGCCTGCGCGAAAATCTTTACCTGGGTTTTGGCGCGGCACTGTTGGTGCTCCTGGCGTTGCTGTGGATCGGCCTGACCTGGGGTTTGCAGGCATTGCGGCGCTTGAGCCAGGAACTGGACCAGATCGAAGGAGGCACCCGCGAAAGCCTCAGTGAAGAGCATCCGCGGGAATTGCTGCGCCTGACCGGTTCTCTCAACCGTTTGCTGCACAGTGAGCATGAGCAGCGCAGCCGTTACCGTGATTCGCTGGATGACCTGGCCCATAGCCTGAAAACGCCGCTGGCAGTGTTGCAGGGTGTCAGCGAGGACATGGCCCAGCGTCCCGAGGATCGTGATCAGGCCTGGGTGCTGCAAGCCCAGATCGAACGCATGAGCCAGCAGATCAGCTATCAGTTGCAGCGTGCCAGCCTGCGCAAAAGCGGTCTGGTGCGTCATCAGGTGCACCTGCACCCGGTGCTGAAAAGCCTGTGCGACACGCTGGACAAGGTCTATCGCGACAAGGGCGTGCACGTCGCGTTCGACCTGCCCGACCCGTGCTACGTACCTATCGAGCAGGGGGCTCTCCTGGAGATGATGGGCAATCTGCTGGAAAACGCCTATCGCCTGTGCCTCGGCGAAATACGCATCAGCGTGCGTGAAACCCTCGGCGGCACCGAGTTGTGTGTCGAGGACGACGGCCCCGGTGTACCCCAGGATCAGCGCGCACGGATTCTCGAGCGCGGCGAGCGCCTGGACCGTCAGCATCCGGGGCAGGGTATCGGCCTGGCAGTGGTCAAGGACATCATCGAGAGCTACAGCGCCAAGCTGACCCTGGGTGATTCGCCGATGGGCGGGGCGGCGTTCCGGATTCACTTTCCGGTGGTTTAGTGGTGCTCTGTCGGACCTCATCGCGAGCAAGCTCGCTCCCACAGGGAACGCATTTACCTTGGGTACGCGGTCAACTGTAGGAGCGAGCTTGCTCGCGATGAGGCCAGTGAATTCACCCTGTAACTGAGCCCTGAAACTCAGTTTTCCTGCGCCCGATAAGCCCCCGGCGTCAGCCCCGTCCATTTCTTGAACGCCCGGTGAAACGCCGAGGGCTCGGAAAACCCCAATTGCTCGGCGATCTGTTGCAACGACAGGTCGGCGCGACTCAGGTGGTAAATCGCGATGTCCCGGCGCAGTTGGTCCTTCAACTCCTGAAAGCTCGAACCCTCTTCGCGCAAATGCCGACGCAAGGTCTGCGGGCTGATGTGCAGGTGCGCGGCCACGGTTTCCAGATCGGGCCAGGATGAGCTGTCGCGGCTGAGCAAGCGGCGCAAGCGACTGCTCAAACTGTCGCCATCGTCCGGGCGTGAGAGCAGGTCGGCGGGGGAGCGCTCGAGGAAATGCTTGAGCGTGCGTTCATCCTGCAGCAGCGGCATGGCCAGGTAGCGGCTGTGAAACAACAGGCTGCTCTGAGGGCTGGAAAACGCCAGCGGGCAGGAAAACAGCAGGTCGTACTCGGCGCCGTGTTCCGGTCGGGGGTAGCTGAACGTGGCCTGTTCCAGGCGAATGCGCTGGCCGATCAGCCAACTGCCGAAACGATGCCAGATCACCAGCAGGCTTTCGCTGAGGAAATGATCCGGGTCCCAAAGCTGCGAGTCATCGAGGCTCAGGCGAACCCATTCATCTTCGCGGTTCAGGGTCAGGCGCGGAGCCCCGGGGAATAGGCTATAAAACAATAAGCCGCGATTGAGTGCCTTATCCAGGCTGCGGCAGTGAATCACGGCATGGCACATCATCGCGAAGCTGCCCGGCCTGCTCGGGGCTTGCCCGAACCCCAGGTACTCGTCGTCGAGTGCCAGCCACAAGGCCTTGATCAGTTGGGTGAATTGCTCTGGAGCGATGCGCGCCCGTGGCTCATCCAGCAACTCGGGGCTTATTCCCAATTGTTGGAGCAGGCCCGAGTAGTCGTAGCCGTGCCGACGCGCACCGCCAAGGACGGCGCGGGCGAAATGACTGGCAATGGTGCGTTCGCGCATGGCAGCAGTTCTGACCGTTGAGCGACCGATGGTAGCTGCGCGCTGCGGGCATGAACAGGGCGGATATCCGCCAAATTGCAGGACGACTTTTAGTGGAAGGGCGGAAATCCGCCACATGCTTGCAGCCGTCCGCTGACAGGGAATTCGCTGCGACCCCTGATATCAAAAGGCATGCAGGGATTTTAAGGGAGGTGGCACGGGCCTTGCGATACAACGTGCAGATGCCTGCCGTTGCGCAGCTCGAAAAAACAAATCCCTCCAGTGCAGGAGGGTTCGCAATTGCGGTGTTGCGGGCAACAGATGGATGTTGTCACGGGCACCCTGGAGGAACTTTGCAATGACGACTCGTCAGCCACTGTACAAATCCCTGTATTTCCAGGTGATCGTTGCAATTGTCATCGGTATCGCGCTCGGTCACTTCTACCCGCAGCTCGGTGTGGCCGTTAAGCCACTGGGTGACGGGTTCATCAAGCTGATCAAAATGATCATCGCCCCGATCATCTTCTGTACGGTCGTCAGTGGTATCGCCGGCATGCAGGACATGAAGTCGGTGGGCAAGACCGGTGGTTATGCGCTGCTGTACTTCGAGATCGTTTCGACCATTGCCTTGCTGGTCGGTCTGGTCGTGGTCAACATCGTGCAGCCGGGCAGCGGCATGCACATCGACGTCGCCACCCTCGATGCCTCCAAGGTTGCCGCTTATGTGGCGGCCGGTGCCGACCAAAGCGTCGTCGGTTTCCTGCTGAACGTGATCCCGGCCACCATCGTCGGCGCCTTCGCCACCGGTGACATTCTGCAAGTGCTGATGTTCTCGGTGATCTTCGGTTTCGCCCTGCATCGCCTGGGTGCCTACGGCAAGCCGCTGCTGGACTTCATCGATCGCTTCGCGCACGTGATGTTCAACATCATCAACATGATCATGAAGCTCGCGCCAATCGGTGCCTTCGGCGCCATGGCGTTCACCATCGGTGCCTACGGTGTCGGCTCGCTGGTGCAGCTGGGTCAACTGATGGCCTGCTTCTACATCACTTGCGTGCTGTTCATCCTGATCGTGCTGGGCTCCATCGCCCGCCTGCACGGCTTCAGCGTGCTGAAAATGATCCGCTACATCCGTGAAGAACTGCTGATCGTGCTGGGTACTTCTTCTTCGGAATCGGTACTGCCACGCATGCTGATCAAGATGGAGCGTCTGGGCGCGCAGAAGTCTGTCGTGGGTCTGGTGATCCCGACCGGTTACTCGTTCAACCTCGACGGTACCGCGATCTACCTGACCATGGCGGCCGTGTTCATTGCCCAGGCAACTGACACCCACATGGACATCACGCACCAGATCACCCTGCTGGTGGTGTTGTTGCTGTCCTCCAAAGGCGCCGCCGGTGTGACCGGTTCGGGCTTCATCGTACTGGCAGCCACCCTGTCCGCTGTTGGCCACCTGCCGGTTGCCGGCCTGGCGCTGATCCTCGGCATCGACCGCTTCATGTCCGAAGCTCGCGCCCTGACCAACCTGGTCGGCAACGCCGTGGCCACCATCGTAGTTGCCAAGTGGGTCAAGGAACTGGACACCGACGTGCTGCAGGCCGAGTTGGCTTCGGGCGGTCGCGGCATTGCCGATGAGCCTAAAGACGATGTTCTGGGGCATGTCGAAGGGGCAACCCCGACCAGCGCCAAGTAAACCTTGTCGTGATGAAAAAACCCGCTTCGGCGGGTTTTTTTCTGCCTGCGAGATGAGCACAAAGGTCAGCGTCACTGGCACATAAGGTGATTGCCCCTGAGCGTTCGACTGCCTAGTCTGGGGGGCATCATTCAGGGAGAACGTTCATGCTCGGTCCACTGGCATCACTCAAGGTTCTGGATTTCTCGACCCTGCTGCCGGGGCCGTTTGCCTCGTTGCTGCTGGCGGACATGGGCGCCGAAGTGCTGCGCATCGAATCACCGACCCGGATGGATCTGCTGCGGGTGTTGCCGCCCCACGATCAAGGCGTGTCAGCCAGTCATGCGTACCTCAACCGCAACAAGCGCAGCCTCGCCCTGGACCTCAAGCAGCCCGAGGCGCTGGAGGTGATCAAGTCGTTGCTGCAAGACTATGACATCGTGCTCGAGCAGTTCCGCCCCGGTGTCATGGAGCGTCTGGGCCTGGGTTACGAAGCCCTGAAGGCGATCAATCCGCGATTGATTTATGTGTCGATCACCGGCTACGGCCAGACCGGTCCCTACAAGGACCGCGCCGGCCATGACATCAACTACCTGGCCCTGTCCGGGCTGGCGAGTTACACCGGCCGGGCCGACAGCGGGCCGCTGCCGTTGGGCATGCAGGTGGCGGATGTCGCCGGTGGCTCGCTGCACGGAGTGATTGGCTTGCTGGCGGCGGTCATTGCCCGGCAGCAGACGGGCCAGGGCCAGCACCTGGATGT
The DNA here is from genome assembly GCF_009764265.1 of Pseudomonas sp. PB101. GTDB lineage: Bacteria > Pseudomonadota > Gammaproteobacteria > Pseudomonadales > Pseudomonadaceae > Aquipseudomonas. Next base: position 21,107 of record NZ_RWIR01000073.1, on the reverse strand, counting down.
CAGCATGACCGACTGCGCGGTCAGCCTGAATGCACTGGCGGGGGCCGGATATCTGGCCTGTGGTGTCGAGCCAGGCCCGGAAAACCAGGTGCTCAATGGCGGCAGCTTCTACGATTACTACCGCTCCCGGGATGGGCGCTGGCTGTCGGTGGGCAGCCTGGAGCCGACCTTCATGAAACAGTTGTGCACGGCGTTGGGGCTGGAGGCGCTGGCCGGACTTGGCCTGTCACCGCAACCGGCGCATCAGAAACAGCTTAAAGACGCGTTGAAGGTCGAATTCGAAAAGCATGACTTCGCCGATTTGCGCGCGCTGTTCGCCGAACTGGATGCCTGTGTCGAGCCGGTGTTGAGCCTGGGAGAAGCGCTAAGTCATCCGCAGTTGCAGGCGCGGGAGTTGGTGACCGATGTGCCTCGTGGCGATGGCTCGAGCCAGGCGCAGATGGCGTGCCCGCTGAAGTTTTCCGATGGCTTGCCAGAGCCGAAGCATATCGGTGCGACGCTGGGGCAGCATACGGATCAGGTGTTGGGGGAGTTGGGGTTCAGTGCTGAGCGGATTGCCGAATTGCGGTTTGCCAAGGTAATTCTCTAGCGTCTGATCCGGCCTTATCGCGGGCAAGCCCGCTCCCACAGGGGTCAGCGTTGATTAAAAGTTTTGTGGACAACCCCGACCACTGTGGGAGCGAGCTTGCTCGCGATGGCTGCAGCACATACACCGGAAATCCAACTACTCGACCCGCATCTCCCCACTGAACACCAGGGTATTGCGACACCGCCGGCACAAGTACCGCCGTCCCTGCCGAACCAGGCCGTGGCGCTGGGCCGAGAACGGGAAGTCGCTGTCGGCGCACGGGCACTTGTAGATGTAGCGGGTCACGCTGCGGCGTTTGACGTCATAGGTGTGGCAGCGGTTGGGCGGCAGTTCGTACACACCGCGCATGATCAATTGCCACTCTTCGCCATGGGGCTGGATGCGGTCGCCAAACAGCTGATGGGCGATCAGGTGTGCGACTTCATGGGCCACGGTCTGCTTGAGAAAGTCCTCGGTGTTTTCCCGGTACAACTGCGGGTTGAAGCGCAGCAGGTTCTCGTGCAGATGCGCGACACCGGCTTTTTGCCCGCGCAGCTTGAGGCTCACCACGGGGCGCTTGAAAGGTCGTTTGAAAAAGGATTCGGCTTGTTGGAAACAGTCTTCGACGCGGGTATTGAGTTGCTCGGGCATGCTTGATGGATCTCCAGAGCGCTCGAGTATGCCGCAACCCTCGGATCTTGCGAATCGCCAGGTTGACGAATGGTCGTGAGCCGTCTCGTTGCTGAAGAATGAAAAGGCCGCCTTGCGGCGGCCCTTGTCGGCGGTTCCGGTTTTCAGTGATGTGCGGCTAACTGGTGTAGACCGGCCCCACGCCGAGTCCCCAGACGATCACGGTGAACGCCATGATGGCGACCAGCACCACCAGGCCTACGGCGAGTACCGAGCTGGAAAACAGGAAGCCCTCGTCAGATGGAATGTTCATGAATGTCGGCAGGCCCACATACAGCAAATACACCGTGTAGCAGATGGCGGCGGTGCCGATGATCATGCCCAGCCACAGGTGCGGGTACAAGGCGGCGAGGCCACCGATGAACAGCGGTGTAGCGGTGTAGGTTGCAAATGCAATGCAGCGGGCGAGGCTTGGGTTGGCGTCATAGGTGCGGGCCATCCAGTGAATGAATGCGCCCATGACCGCTACACCCCCGAGCATCGCCAGGTACGACATGACCGTCATCCATATCGCGCTTTCCACGGTCAGCATCACGGGAGGCCGATTGCCGATGACCCAGCCGACCTGTGTGGTGCCAATGAAGGCCGACACGGCGGGGATCGCCGCCAGGATCAGGGTATGAGTCAGGTACATGTGGCTGATGCTTTCCTCCTGGTCGCCACGGATGTCTTTCCATTCTTGGTCAGGGTGGGTGAAGAGCCCCACTACGTGATGGATCATGCCAGTCACTCCTCTTGTCTTTACCGTCGCCCCCCAGTGGAGCGCCTACGGGCCAATGCGGCCAAGCAAGTCACAGGTCTGAAATTTGAATGCGACCTTATGTCGCAGTATAGGGAGGAGTTTCCCCAGAGGGAGTAAGGGCTTTAGAGCAAATCGCGCTGTAAACACAGCTGTTAATCGCCGCCGGGTCTGTGCCGGCCAGCCCTTTTGGCGGGACACTTCGCCCCTGAGGCGTTTTTGCGTAAAATGCCCGCCTTTCGTCACACCTCACGGATTTCGCGTCATGGGCACTCTCACGGTCAACCAGAACAAACTGCAAAAGCGCCTTCGCCGACTGGCCGGTGAGGCGGTTGCCGATTTCAACATGATTGAAGACGGCGACAAGGTCATGGTCTGCCTGTCCGGTGGCAAGGACAGCTACACCATGCTCGATGTGCTGATGCACTTGCAGAAGGTCGCGCCGATCAAGTTCGAGATCGTGGCCGTGAACATGGACCAGAAGCAGCCGGGCTTCCCGGAGCACGTGCTGCCGGCCTACCTGAAAGAACTGGGCGTCGAATACCACATTGTCGAGAAAGACACGTATTCGGTGGTCAAGGAGCTGATTCCGGAAGGCAAGACCACTTGCTCGCTATGCTCGCGTCTGCGTCGCGGCACGCTCTACACCTTTGCCGACGAAATCGGCGCGACCAAGATGGCCCTCGGTCACCACCGCGACGACATCGTCGAAACGTTCTTCCTGAACATGTTCTTCAACGGTTCGCTCAAGGCCATGCCGCCAAAGTTGCGCGCCGACGATGGTCGTAACGTGGTGATCCGCCCGCTGGCCTACTGCAACGAAAAAGACATTCAGGCCTACTCGGACTTCAAGCAATTCCCGATCATCCCGTGCAACCTCTGCGGCTCCCAGGAAAACCTGCAGCGTCAGGTGGTCAAGGACATGCTGCAGGACTGGGATCGCAAGACCCCGGGCCGGACCGAGAGCATTTTCCGCAGCCTGCAGAACGTGATCCCGTCGCAATTGGCGGACCGCAATCTGTTTGACTTCACCAGCCTGAAGATTGACGAGTCCGCGGCATCGCGCTTCGTCAACGTGGTCAACCTCTAAACACCATTACTGTGGGTGCCAGCAGACTGGCTCCCACAGGTTTTGTTGCAAGTGGGCAGTTCATTTTTCATTCCTCAGGAGAGGGCATGCGCGATTACAAGTGGCTGAACGAATACTGCCTGAACCGCTTCGGTTCGGCGGCTGAACTGGAAGCCCATCTGCCCGTTCCCAAGACTCCCGCACAACTGCGCAAGATCAGCGACGATCGCTACCTCTCGACGATGGCGCTGCGGGTGTTCCGCGCCGGGCTCAAGCACAGCCTGGTGGATGCCAAGTGGCCGGCTTTCGAAGAAGTGTTCTTCAGGTTCGACCCGGAAAAAGTCGTGCTGATGAGCGCCGAGCACCTTGAGCGCCTGATGCAGGACACGCGGATCATCCGTCACCTGGGCAAGCTCAAGAGCGTGCCGCGCAATGCGCAGTTCATACTGGACGTGGCCCATGAAAAGGGCAGCTTCGGTGCGCTGGTCGCCGACTGGCCGGTGACCGATATCGTCGGGCTCTGGACCTTCCTGAAAAAACGCGGCCATCAGTTGGGCGGGCTGTCAGCCCCGCGCTTCTTGCGGATGATCGGCAAGGACACCTTTGTACCGAGCTATGACGTGGTGGCGGCACTGAATGCGCAGGACATCATCGACAAAGTGCCGAGCAGCCTGCGCGACCTGGCGTTGGTGCAGGACGTGTTCAACCGGTGGCATGAAGAAAGCGGCGGGCGGCCGATGAGCCAGATTTCGATGATGCTGGCTTATACAGTGAATCATTAAGATCGAGTCGCCCGAATCGCGGGCAAGTCGAATCGTCGCACCGCAGCTCCCACAGGATCTCTGTTGAATCACAAATGTGTGATCGACACAAAAAAACCTGTGGGAGCTGGCTTGCCAGCGATGAGGCCCGATCAGGCGACGGAAATCTCACCCTCGCCAGCCAGCTTGCGGTTCAACTGATACCGCCAGCGCACATACAGCAGCGCCGAGCAGAACACCGCCAGGCTCGCGCCCATCTCCAGCAAGCCGAAGATCTGCCGGTTCGGGTCATAGGCCGCCAATGCGCCCTTGATGAAGTACAGGTTCACCACAAAGCACATCCACGAATGCCCGCGCGGGCTGCCGATGATCATTCCTGGCGCCAATATCAACAGTGGCACCAGTTCGATCAGCAGAATCACCCAGGGCCGGGCGCCATGCAGGTCTGCGACCAGCAGGTAGTAGACGCACAACAGTCCCACCAGCCCCAAAAAACACAGCAGGCTGATGACGCGCATCGCCTTCACGCGTGGTTCGAGCCATTCGAGGGTGGGCAGAATCTTCGGCTTCTTGGCCACCTCAGCTCTCCAGTTTCTGTGCAGTCTTCGCCAGGCGCATGCCCAGCGCGCGGCACAGTGCCACTTCATGGGTATCCAGGCCGCTTTTGCCGTCGGCACCGGCATGGTGGCTGGCGCCGTACGGCGTGCCGCCGCCCTGGGTTTCCAGGAGTGCCGATTCGCTGTAGGGCAAGCCGGTGATCAGCATGCCGTGGTGCAGCAGCGGCAGCATCATCGACAGCAAGGTGGTTTCCTGGCCGCCGTGCAGGCTCGCCGTGGAAGTGAACACACCCGCCGGTTTGCCCACCAGGGCACCGGTCAGCCACAGGTTGCTGGTACCGTCGAGGAAGTACTTGAGCGGTGCGGCCATATTGCCGAAGCGGGTCGGGCTGCCGAGCGCCAGGCCGGCGCAGTTCTTCAGGTCGTCGAGGCTGGCATAGAGCGCACCTTCGTCGGGAATTTCCGGGGACACGGCTTCGCATTCGGTGGAAATCGCCGGCACCGTGCGCAGGCGCGCTTCAAGCCCGGCCTGTTCAACGCCACGGGCAATCTGCCGGGCCATTTCGTTGGTCGAGCCGCTGCGGCTGTAGTACAGGACCAGAATGTAAGGCGCAGTCATGGCAACAGTTCCAGGATCTGCTCCGGAGGACGGCCGATGATGGCTTTGTCGCCGACTTCGAGAATCGGGCGCTCCATCAGTTTCGGGTGGGCGGCGATGGCGGCGATCAATTGCGCTTCGCTCAGGCTGGTGTCGGCCAGGTCGAGGGTCTTGTACTCGTCTTCGCCGGTGCGCAGCAGTTGCCGGGCGCTGATCCCGAGTTTGCCCAGCAGGCCCTGGATTTGCGCGGCGTCCAGCGGCGTGTCCAGGTAACGGACCACGGTCGGGGTCAGGCCACGGGCTTCAAGCAGTTCGAGCGCACCGCGGGATTTCGAGCAGCGCGGGTTGTGATAAAGCGTCAGATCGGTCATGAGCGGGTCGCATCTTGCGTAAGGTGGCGGCTATTCTAACTGTGCAGCGCGCAATCCAGAACCGTGAGAGGCGATGGGTCGCAGGCGCATTCAATTTTTGACAAGGAACACGACATGACAAGGCGACTGGCAGCAGCATTGGCGATCATCGGAGCGTTGATGCTGGGGGGCTGCGGGAATGACTATGGCATCGACCAGGACGGCCACAAGATCGCCGCCGACCGGCTGGACGGCAAATGGCTGGTGCTCAACTACTGGGCGGAATGGTGCGGGCCTTGCCGAACCGAGATCCCGGAGTTGAACACCCTGGCCGAGCAACTCAAGGACAGGAAAATCGGTGTGTTCGGAGTCAACTTCGACAACGTCCAGGGGCAAGAGCTCAAGAGTGCGAGCGAGAAACTGGGGATCAGGTTCACGGTGCTGGCCCAGGACCCTTCCGAAGTGTTTGAGCTACCGCGCAGCGAGGCGTTGCCGGTGACCTACATCATCGATAACAAGGGCAAGGTGCGTGAGCAGTTGATGGGGGAGCAGACGGCGGCGGGGGTGATGGCGAAGCTTGAGGCGTTGCAGGCGAAAAATTGAACACTGTGGCGATCGGGCTTTTTGTGGCGAGGGGGCAAGCCCCCTCACCACAGTCATTCACATGAAACAGAGGGCGATCAACCCTCCTCAAGCCACCAGCGCAGCGGTTTGCCTTCGGCCGGCCAGAAGCGGATCTGCTCGATCGGGGAGACGTCCCAGCGCTGGACGTTTTCCAGGGCCTGAAGGAAACGCTTTTCCTGTTCCATCAGTGCCGGCGCGCACATTTTGCGGGTGCTGCCGACTTTGCCGAAGGTCAGTTTGTCGCCATCAAGGGTGTACGGCGCGAACCAGTGGTTGCAGCCGCCATTGCCATAGGCCCGGCCATCTTCACCGAGGGTAATGGTCAGGTGGCTGTAGTCCATCAGCGGCCGCTCGCCGATCCACTCCAGAATGTAGCTGCGGTTTGGTTCAAGTTGCACCGGCTCGGCGGCGCAGCCCAGCAGGCTGGCGCCGACCATGGCGGTCAGAGCGAGGCGTTTCATCACGCGGGCTCCTGGCATTTCGGGCACAGGTGTTTCTCGCCGACGGTGGTCCAGCCCAGCTCGGCGATTCGCGCGGAGGCGGCCGGCTTTTCGGCCTTGTTGACCAGCTTGGCATCGACAGCGAACTCGAAGCTCAGCTCTTTGGCGCAGCTGTCACAGTTCACTTGCCAGGTGTGAATCGCCAGTTCGCCGAACACCGGGCCACTGGCCACCGCGACCCATTGGCCAGGCGGGTTGATCAGGTGGCGAACCGTTTCGACGGTCAGGCGCATGGACAAGTCCTTGGCACCCTTGAGGGTCACGACCAGCACGTCGTTGTTGCGAATCGAGCCACCGTTGCCGGTGACCTGATAACGCCCCGGCACCAGGGCGCGGCATTCGGTGAGGGTGTGTTGCGGGTTCATCAGGCTGTAGCGGAAATCGTGTTCGACCATGGGTCCTCCAAATATGCGCGATATGCTATCACGGGCTTGCACACCGCATCGCGCAGGCAGATGACCTTCGATCCGTTTCAGTCTCCCGTCACCAGGTTTTCCGGGGTACCCGCCGCCCAGGCTGAAATGTTGCGCAATGTGATGGTGGCAATCGCGTCCAGCGCTTCGCGGGTCAGGAAGGCCTGGTGCGCGGTGACGATCACGTTGGGAAAGGTCAGCAACCGTGCCAGCACATCGTCTTGCAGCGGCAGGTCGGAGCGGTCCTCGAAGAACAGTTGCGCTTCTTCCTCATACACATCCAGTCCCAGGTAACCCAGGCGGCCGTCTTTCAAGGCGTCGATCAGCGCCGGGGTGTCCACCAGGCCGCCACGCCCGGTATTGATCAGCATCGCGCCCGGTTGCATCTGCGCCAGTGATTGGCGGTTGATAAGGTGCTTGCTCTGCTCGTTGAGCGGGCAGTGCAGGCTGATGATCTGCGATTCGGCCAGCAGTTGCGGCAGGCTCAGGTAACGCGCGCCGAGGGCTTCGACCTGCGGGTTTGGGTAGGGGTCGTAGGCCAGTAGCTTGCAGCCAAAACCGTTCATGATCTTTGCAAAGGTAGCGCCGATCTGCCCGGTGCCGACCACGCCGACGGTCTTGCCCACCAGGTCGAAACCGGTCAGCCCCTGCAGCCTGAAGTCACCTTCGCGAGTGCGGTTGTAGGCACGGGTCAAGCGGCGGTTGAGTGCGAGGATCAGCGCTACCGCATGTTCGGCCACGGCGTGGGGCGAGTAGGCCGGGACGCGCACGATGGCCAGGCCCAGACGCTTTGCCGTCGGCAGGTCGACGTGGTTGTAACCGGCCGAGCGGAGGGCGATCAGGCGTGTGCCGCCAGCGGCCAGGCGTTCGAGCACCGCCGCGCCGAGGTCATCATTGATGAACGCGCAGACCGCTTCATGGCCTTGGGCGAGCGCCACGGTGTCGAGGCTCAGGCGCGCAGGCTGAAATTGCAGCTCGATACCGGCCGGTTGTTCGGCAGCGAGAAAACTGTCGCGGTCGTAGTTCTGGCTGCTGAAAAAAATCGTACGCATGATGTCCTCTCTATCCCAATTCTGTAGGAGCCGGCTTGCCGGCGATCGCAGCCTCAAGGGCTACGTGGATTTTGCGGCCGTCATCGCCGGCAAGCCGGCTCCTACAGTGTTTGCGCTGCATCAAGCATTCATGCGCGCCTGGGCCGCCAGACGATTGATCGCCCGGTCGAGTTCATCGAGCGCCATGCTGGCTTTCGGGTCCTGTTGCTTGAGCAGGGTTTCGCTGCGTTGGCAGGCCGCGCGCAATTGCGGTACGCCGCAGTAACGCGTCGCGCCGTGCAGGCGATGGACCCGTTCGATCAGGGCGTTGTGGTCATTGCTTTGCTGGGCGAGGCGAATGGCTTCGCGGTCGGCCTCCAGGGAGGCGAGCAGCATGGCCAGCATGTCCGCCGCCAGATCCGCCTTGCCGGCGGCCAGGCGCAATCCTTCCTCGTGGTCGAGCACCAGCAGTTCATGGGCGCCGCCATGCCCGTCGCCGGAGCGCTCCGGGCTGTGATTGCGCAGTGCCAGGCCGCTCCACTTCAGCACCACCTGCGCCAATTGCCGTTCGCTGATCGGTTTGGTCAGGTAGTCGTCCATGCCGCTTTGCAGCAGCGCGCGTTTTTCGTTGGCCATGGCGTGGGCGGTGAGGGCCACGATCGGCAGCGGCGTGCAATGCCGTTCGCTTTCCCACTGGCGGATCGCCTCGGTGCTCTGGCGTCCGTCCATGCCGGGCATCTGCACGTCCATCAAGACCAGATCGAATGCCTCGTTCTGCACTGCCTTGACGGCGGCATAACCGCTTTCCACGGCGAGCACCTTGGCGCCCATGTCTTCGAGCAGGGTCTGCACCAGCATCAGGTTGGCTGGATTGTCATCGACGCACAGGACCTTCGGGGCCCGGCTGGACAGCGGCTCGCCCGGTTCATTGCGCATCGGGCGCGGGCTGACCAGGTCAGACAGGGAGCGGCGCAACTTGCGCGTGCAGGCCGGTTTCGCCTGGAGCTGGCTGTGGGGGTTGGGCACGGAAAGATGGAACAGTGTCTGTTCCGTGGTCGGGCACAGTACCAGCACTTTGCAGCCAAGATGTTCGAGATCCCATATGTGCTGGTTGAGGCGTTCCGGCGGCATGTCGTTGCTGGTGATGCCGAGCACGGCGAGGTCGATCGCCTGATCGGTCTGGTGGGCGGCGGTGACGCCATTGGTCAGGCTTTCCAGGGTATTGAACGGCGTGGTGCTCAGGCCACAGTCTTCCAGTTGATGCTGCAGCGCCTGTCGCGCCAGCTCGTGGTTTTCCAGCACCGCCACCCGGCGTCCGAGCAAGGGCGCGGCGGGCAAGTCTTCGGCATCGTCGCGGGTTTTCGGCAGGCTCAGGCTGATCCAGAATTCCGAGCCTTCCCCTGGCGTGCTGTCGACGCCGATCTCGCCGCCCATCTGTTCGATCAGGCGCTTGGAAATCACCAGGCCCAGGCCAGTGCCGCCGGGTTGCCGCGACAGCGAGTTGTCGGCCTGGCTGAAGGCCTGGAACAGGGCGCGCACGTCCTGGTTCGACAGCCCGATGCCGGTGTCCTGAATGCTGATGCGCAACTGCACGGTGTCTTCGTGTTCTTCTTCGAGCATGGCGCGGGCGACGATGGTGCCTTCGCGGGTGAACTTGATCGCATTGCTCACCAGGTTCGTCAGGATCTGCTTGAGCCGCAGTGGGTCGCCCACCAGGGACAGCGGCGTGTCGCGGTATACCAGGCTCACCAGTTCCAGCTGCTTGGCGTGGGCGGCGGGGGCGAGGATGGTCAGGGTGTCTTGCAGCAGGTCGCGCAGGTTGAACGGAATATGGTCGAGCACCAGCTTGCCGGCCTCGATTTTCGAGAAGTCGAGAATCTCGTTGATGATGCCCAGCAGGCTGTCGGCGGATTTTTCGATGGTGCCCAGGTAGTCGAGCTGGCGTGGGGTCAGCTCGCTTTTTTGCAACAAGTGAGTGAAACCGAGAATGCCGTTGAGCGGCGTGCGGATTTCATGACTCATGTTGGCGAGGAATTCGGACTTGATCCGGCTCGCCTCCAGGGCTTCCTTGCGCGCCAGGTCCAGCTCGATGTTCTGGATCTCGATGGTTTCCAGGTTCTGGCGCACGTCTTCGGTGGCCTGGTCGATGCTGTGCTGCAATTCTTCCTGGGCGTTTTGCAGGGTGCCGGCCATGCGGTTGATGCCCGACGCCAGCTCGTCCAGCTCCTGGCTGCCGAGAGGCGGCAAGCGGGTTTCCAGGTGACCGTCCTTGAGTTGAGTCACGGCCTGCTTGATCTGGCTCAGCGGCCGATTGATCGTGCGGCCCATGCGCAGGGCCAGCAGTGCCGCACCGATCAGTCCCCCGATGATCAGCATCAGGCTGGCGAACAGGCTGCGGTAACCGCGCAACAGCATGCCGTTATGGGACAGTTCAAGTTCGACCCAGCCCAGCAGGCGGTCGGCTTCTTCGGGAATCACGTCGCCGGCCAGGTTGCGGTGTTTGCCGAACACCGGCAGCAGGTAGCGGGTCGCATCGCTGCCACTGCGGCGCAGCATCTGCGTGCCGGTGCCGGAGGGTGTCTGGTTGAGCATGGTCGGCCCGGCGTGGGCCAGCAGGGTGCGGTCGGGAGCCAGGAAGGTCACGGCCCGTACATCGGTTTGTTCCAGGGCCTGGGTGGCGATGCGCTCGAGCAGTTCGTTGTCCTGGTGGCCCATCGCTGGCGCCGCCAGTGGCGCCAACTGCTCGGCGATCATTTCGCCGCGCTGCATGAGTTGGGTTTGCAGGTCAGTCTGTTGCATCCAGGTAAAATAACCCCCCAGCACCAACGCCATCAGGCTGGTCGGCAACAGGGTCAGCAACAGCACGCGGCCTTTGATTCCCAGTTTCTTGAGCACGCATCTCTCCTGCATCCCGCTATTCATAGAACTGCACATGCATCCGCCATGCACCACTTGCGCAGTGTAGCGATTTGCTCGCGGGCAATCTTCGTATAAATGGTGCTGTCATTCGTCGGCCCGGGCGGCTCTTTGGCGATACGGACAAACCGTGGGTTGCCCCTGGCGAAGCAATCTTGAATAATCGATCAACTGAGAATTATTTGCAGATAGTCATGACTCCCATCGCTGCCGGCCTTCCCCGAATCCTGTCCATCGAAGACGACCCGGTGCTCGGCGCCTATGTTCACGAGCACCTGGACCGCAGCGGCTTCCAGGTGACCTGGTGCCAGAACGGCCAGGAGGGCCTGGACATCGCCCGCCGGCAACCCTTCGACGTGGTGCTGATGGATATTCTGCTGCCGGGCCTGGACGGCCTGGCGGTACTCACCCAATTGCGCCAGAGCCATGCCACCCCGGTGTTGCTGATGTCGGCCCTCGGCGCCGAGGCCGATCGCATCAGTGGCTTTCGCCTGGGGGCCGACGATTACCTGCCAAAGCCCTTCAGCATGGTGGAGTTGCGGGTACGCATCGAAGCCATTCTGCGACGGGTGGCCCTCGACCGTCGGCCCGCACCCCCGGTACCGACCCCTTCGATGGACAACCTGCGCTTCGACGATGAAAGCTTCGAGGTGTTTTATGGCGAGCAGGCTGGCGGCCTGACCCGCAGTGAATATCGTTTGCTGGAGACGCTGCACCGCAGCGCCGACGAAGTATTGAGCAAAGCCTTCCTTTATCAGCAGGTGCTGCAGCGTGGGTACGCAGCCCATGACCGCAGCCTGGACATGCACATCAGCCAGATTCGCCGCAAGCTCAAGGCCATTGGCTACACCGATCGCGAGGTGCGTACGGTATGGGGCAAGGGCTACATCCTGAGCGCCGCCGATGAAATGTAAATTGCCGGGCAGGCATTCGCTGTTCTGGAAACTGGCTTGTCTATTGGTCGCTTTCTGTCTGCTGATGATCTGGTTGAGTTGGTCCTGGGGCCGTTACATGGAGCAGCGCAACCAGTTCCTCTCCGATGAGGCCCGCGGCACCCTGACGCGCTACGCCGCCGAAGCCGAACAGGCCTGGCAGCAGCGCCAGAGCGCCGGCATCGATGACTGGCTGCAAGGCATGCATCAGCGGGAAAAAGGCTGGGTCGGTGTCATAGGCGGTGATTTGCAGTCCTTGAGCAACCAGGCGCTGACCGACAAGGAAGTCGAACGCCTGACTTTTTTGCGCGGCCTCGATTGGCCGATCCACAAGAAAGGCCGGCCCTGGATGCGCATACCCTTTCCCGGCGATCCTTCCGTCGGCAGCCTGGTGATCGAGCTGCCCAAGCGCTTCGTTCCCGGGCATTACCGAGTGTTCTGGCGGGTGATCACCAACGGCGTGATTCCGGGATTGTTCACCCTGCTGCTGTGCGTCGGGTTGTACCGTCTGTTGGTGGTGCCACTCAACCACCTGCGCGCGCAGGCCAATGCCTGGCGTGCCGATCAGCTGAACGTACGGCTATCGAGCCGGACCACCAATCGTTCCGATGAACTGGGTGAGTTGGGCAGGGCGTTCGATCACATGTCCGAGCGCCTGCAAAGTACCGTGGCCTTGCAACAGCAACTGCTGCGCGACTTGTCCCACGAATTGCGTACGCCCTTGAGCCGCCTGCGGGTGGCCAGTGAAAGTGAGCAGGGGCTGGAGTTGTTGCGCGAACGCATCGGTCGTGAGGTCGATGGCATGCAGCGCCTGGTGGAAGACACGTTGCAACTGGCCTGGCTGGACACCGAACGCACCCGGCTGCCCGACGAAGCCATCCAGATCCAGGCGCTGTGGGAAATGCTCACCGAGAATGCCTGCTATGAAAGTGGCTGGCCGGATACCCGGTTGCAATGCACGGTGGACTCATCCTGCTGGGTGCGCGGTCATCTCAATACCCTGGCCCAGGCACTGGAAAACATTCTGCGAAATGCGATTCGTCATTCGCCGGCCGGAGGCATTGTCCAATTAGGCGGACGGCGTGATGGCGATTTCTGGTACCTGTGGCTGGAGGATCAGGGCGGCGGTGTGGCGGAGGCCGATCTGGAACGGATCTTCCTGCCGTTTACCCGTCTTGACGGCTCAAGGCCGGGGGATGGTGGATTCGGGTTGGGACTGAGCATTGCGCGCAATGCGGTGCAGCGTCAGGGTGGACAACTTTGGGCGCAGAACACCGGGACCGGGTTGCGGCTGAATATGCGGTTGTTGGCGGATGATGGTGATGCTCTTGACGACGCCATCGCGGGCAAGCCCGCTCCCACACTGACGGTGTTTCAACCGCAAAATGTGTGATCACCTCAGCCCTCTGTGGGAGCGGGCTTGCCCGCGATGAGGCCGATCCATTCACCACAAAACCAAGCCTTATTCCCATAAACCATAAGCATCACACTTTGCGTGATATGGCCTTGCGAGGTTTGCCGGTATGATAGGCGCCCCCGCAGTCTGGATTGCGAATACGCCATGACCTTGCAGTACCCAACCATCGCCGATTGCGTCGGCAACACTCCGCTGGTCCGTTTGCAGCGCCTGCCCGGCGCCACCAGCAATACCCTATTGCTCAAGCTCGAAGGGAACAACCCGGCGGGTTCGGTCAAGGACCGTCCGGCGCTGTCGATGATCACCCGCGCCGAACTGCGCGGGCAGATCCACGCCGGCGATACGCTGATCGAAGCGACCTCGGGCAACACCGGGATCGCCTTGGCCATGGCCGCTGCGATCAAGGGTTACAAGATGATCCTGATCATGCCGGACAACTCCAGTGCCGAACGCAAGGCGGCCATGACGGCCTATGGCGCCGAGCTGATCCTGGTCAGCCAGGAGCAGGGCATGGAAGGTGCCCGTGACCTCGCGCAGAAGATGGAAGCCGAAGGTCGCGGCAAGGTCCTGGACCAGTTCGCCAACGGTGACAACCCCGAGGCGCACTACACCACCACCGGCCCGGAAATCTGGCGCCAGACCCAGGGCAGCATCACCCATTTCGTCAGCTCCATGGGCACCACCGGGACCATCATGGGCGTTTCGCGCTACTTGAAAGAGCAGAACGAAAACGTCGAGATCATCGGCCTGCAACCGATGGAAGGCTCGGCGATCCCGGGTATCCGCCGCTGGCCTCACGAATACCTGCCGAAAATCTACCAGGCTGACCGCGTGGACCGGATCGTCGACATGGCGCAAAGCGAAGCCGAAGACGTGACCCGTCGCCTGGCCCGCGAAGAAGGCATCTTCTGCGGCGTGTCCTCGGGCGGTGCCGTGGCTGCGATGCTGCGCCTGTCCAAAGAAGTTGAAAACGCGGTGATCGTCGCGATCATCTGCGACCGTGGCGACCGTTACCTGTCGACCGGCATTTTCGACGCGCCCAACTGATGGCCAAACATGAAAGAGGCCTGCGCTTCCAGCCCACCGGCGGCAGCAAGGCCCCGCAAGTCCCGACCGGCAAGAAGCAGCGCCTGACCATCGAGCGCCTGGCCAATGACGGTCGCGGCATCGCGTTTTTCGAAGGCCGCACCTGGTTCGTCATCGGTGCGTTGGCCGGTGAAGAAATCGAAGCGCGCGTCCTCGGTGCCCACGGCAAAGTGGTCGAGGCGCGCACCGAGCGAGTGTTCACGGCCAGCGAATTGCGTCGTCCGGCGCCGTGTGCCCATGCCGGCCGTTGCGGCGGTTGCAGCGTGCAGCATCTGCCTCATGACGAACAGCTTGCCCTGAAACAGCGCATGCTTGCCGAGCAATTGTCCAAGGTTGCCGGTGTCGAGCCTGAAGAATGGGCGGCGCCTTTGAGTGGTCCGGAATTCGGCTACCGTCGCCGTGCCCGCGTCGCCGTGCGCTGGGACATGAAGGCAAAGAAACTCGAAGTAGGATTCCGCGCCGCTGGCAGTCAGGACATTGTTGGTATCAATGAATGTCCGGTGCTGGTACAGCCCTTGCAGCCGATCATGACCCGTTTGCCGGAGATGCTCCGTCGTTTGAGCAAGCCTCAGGCGCTCGGGCACGTGGAATTGTTCAGCGGTTCCTCGCTGGCGGTTTTGCTTCGACACATGGCGCCGTTATCGGAAGCCGACCTGACCATCCTCAAGGATTTCTGCGCGTTCCATGAAGCCCAGTTGTGGCTGCATGGTGAGGGTGAACCGCAGCCGGTCGAAGCAGACCAGGCGTTGGGCTATCGTCTGGAACAGTGGGATCTGGAGCTGGCTTACCGGCCTGGAGATTTCATTCAGGTCAACGCCGGGGTCAACGAAGCGATGGTAGCCCAGGCGCTGGAGTGGTTGAAGCCGACCGCGGATGAGCGCGTTCTCGATCTGTTCTGCGGCCTGGGCAACTTTGCCTTGCCGCTGGCCCAGACCGTTCGCGAAGTCGTTGCGGTCGAAGGCGTACAGGTAATGGTCGAGCGGGCAGCCGCGAACGCCGCTAGCAATAATCTGCATAACGCGAAGTTTTTTCAGGCCGATTTATCCCAGCCTTTGACGGATGCCGAATGGGCCGCCGAAGGCTTTTGTGCGGTACTCTTGGACCCACCGCGTGACGGTGCTTTCGAGGTCGTGCGCAAGCTCAAGACCCTGGGCGCCGAGCGGTTGGTGTATGTGTCATGCAACCCGGCAACTCTGGCGCGCGACACGGTCGAATTGATCAAGCAGGGCTACCGGTTAAAACGTGCCGGGATTCTCGATATGTTTCCTCAAACGGCACATGTCGAGGCCATGGCGTTATTTGAAGCGAGCTAGGATGCTCGTCTGGTCCGACTGGCCCGCCCGTGCAGCCGCGCACCCCAGCCCGACGTGGGCACACGGGCAACGAAGGTCAGCGATTTGACGCATTGAATCTGCGTCGTAGGGAAGGTAAGCAAGATGGTACAGGTGAGAGCACACCAGCCGATCAACACCGACGGCAGTATCAATCTCGAGGCTTGGCTCGATCACGCGGTGAGTGTCGATTTGGCACTGGATCGCGAAGCCTTGAAAGAAGCCTGCGAGTACGCTCGCGAGGCTGAGCAGCAAGCCAATGCTGCACAGAATCTATGGTCGGAAGGGAACTCCACGTTCCGTACCGGCCTTGAGATCGCCGAGATTCTCGCCGATCTCAAGCTCGATCAGGACTCACTGGTCGCCGCGATCCTCTATCGGGGCGTGCGTGAAGCTCAGATCAAGCTGCCGGCCGTCAGCCAGCGCTTCGGCCCGGTGGTGGCCAAGCTCATCGATGGCGTGCTGCGCATGGCCGCGATCAGCGACAGCCTGAGCCCGCGCAAATCCCTGGTGCTGGGCACCCAGGGCCAGGTGGAAAACCTGCGCAAGATGCTGGTGGCCATGGTCGACGACGTTCGCGTCGCCCTGATCAAGCTGGCCGAACGCACCTGCGCGATTCGTGCGGTGAAAACCGCCGACGACGAAAAACGCAACCGCGTGGCCCGTGAAGTCTTCGACATCTATGCGCCACTGGCCCACCGCCTGGGTATCGGTCACATCAAGTGGGAACTGGAGGACTTGTCCTTCCGTTACCTGGAGCCGGACCAGTACAAGCAGATCGCCAAGTTGCTCCACGAGCGGCGGCTGGATCGCGAGCGCTTCATCAGCGAGGTGATGAGCCAGCTGAAAAACGAATTGCAGGCCACCGGCGTCGATGCCGACATCAGCGGCCGGGCCAAACACATCTATTCGATCTGGCGCAAAATGCAGCGCAAGGGTCTGGAGTTCAGCCAGATCTACGACGTGCGTGCCGTGCGTGTGCTGGTGCCGGAAATGCGCGATTGCTATACCGCGCTGGGTATCGTCCACACCCTGTGGCGACACATCCCGAAAGAGTTCGACGACTACATCGCCAACCCCAAGGAAAACGGCTACCGCTCGCTGCACACGGCGGTGATCGGCCCCGAGGGCAAGGTGCTGGAAGTGCAGATCCGCACCCACGCCATGCATGAAGAGGCCGAGCTGGGGGTTTGCGCGCACTGGAAGTACAAAGGCACCGACGTCAAGTCCGGTTCCAATCACTACGAAGAGAAAATCTCCTGGCTGCGCCAGGTGCTCGAGTGGCATGAAGAACTGGGCGACATCGGTGGCCTGGCGGAACAGTTGCGGGTCGATATCGAACCGGACCGGGTCTACATCTTCACCCCGGACGGTCATGCCATCGACTTGCCGAAGGGCGCGACGCCGCTGGACTTCGCCTACCGCGTACACACTGAAATCGGTCACAACTGCCGCGGCGCCAAGATCAACGGGCGCATCGTGCCGCTCAACTACAGCCTGCAAACCGGTGAACAGGTCGAGATCATCACCAGCAAGCACGGCACCCCGAGTCGTGACTGGCTGAACCCGAACCTGGGTTACGTCACCACCTCGCGGGCGCGGGCCAAGATCGTTCACTGGTTCAAGCTGCAGGCCCGTGACCAGAACGTCGCAGCCGGTAAAACCCTGCTCGAGCGCGAGCTCAATCGCCTCGGCCTGCCGGCGGTGGATTTTGACAAGCTGGCCGACAAGGCCAACATGAAAACCGCCGAAGACCTGTTCGCCGCCCTCGGTGCCGGCGATTTGCGCCTGGCGCAACTGGTCAACCTGGCGCAGCAACTGGTCGAGCCGGAGCGCGGCAACGAACAGCTGGAACTGATTCCGCGCAAGGCCACCGGCTACAAACCGGGCAAGCGCGGCGATATCCAGATCCAGGGCGTCGGCAACCTGATGACCCAGATGGCCGGCTGCTGCCAGCCATTGCCGGGCGATGCGATCGTCGGCTACATCACCCAGGGCCGTGGCGTCAGCATTCACCGCCAGGACTGCGCCTCGGTGCTGCAACTGGGCGGGCGCGAGCCCGAGCGGATCATCCAGGTCAGCTGGGGGCCGGTGCCGGTGCTCACCTATCCGGTGGACATCGTCATCCGCGCCTACGACCGTTCCGGTCTGCTGCGTGACGTCTCGCAAGTGCTGCTCAACGAGCGGATCAACGTGCTGGCGGTCAACACCCGCTCGAACAAGGAGGACAACACTGCGCTGATGTCCCTGACCATCGAGATTCCGGGTCTGGATGCACTGGGGCGGTTGCTGGGACGGATATCCCAGTTGCCG
Source organism: Pseudomonas sp. PB101 (assembly GCF_009764265.1). Lineage (GTDB taxonomy): Bacteria > Pseudomonadota > Gammaproteobacteria > Pseudomonadales > Pseudomonadaceae > Aquipseudomonas. The sequence continues at coordinate 3,212 of NZ_RWIR01000073.1, read as the reverse complement.
AACATCATCGAAACACGGCGTAACCGAACGCCGTAATGGTGACATCGATCCAATGTGGGAGCTGGCTTGCCAGCGATGCAGGCAACTCGGTCTCTCAGGAGTATCGAGGTGATGCCATCGCTGGCAAGCCAGCTCCCACAGGATTTTGTGGTGAGACAGATAAATGATGTACAGCCTTGAAGACTTGCTGCACCTGATGAACCGCCTGCGCGATCCGCAGTACGGTTGCCCGTGGGACATCAAGCAAACCTACGCCACCATCGTCCCCCACACTCTGGAAGAAGCCTACGAAGTCGCCGACGCCATCGAGCGCGGTGACTTCGATCACTTGCAGGGTGAACTCGGCGACTTGTTGTTCCAGGTGGTCTATTACAGCCAGTTGGCCAGGGAAGAGGGGCGTTTCGAGTTCGCCGGCGTGGTCGACAGCATCACCCGCAAGCTCATCCGCCGTCATCCCCACGTATTCCCCACGGGTGAGCTGTACGCACCGCTGGATGTCCCGCGCCTGAGTGAAGAACAGGTCAAGCAGCGCTGGGAAGAGATCAAGGCCGAGGAGCGCGCGGAAAAGTCGTCGGCACCGGAGCAGTTGTCGTTGCTCGATGACGTCCCCGCTGCACTGCCTGCACTGTCGCGCTCGGCAAAATTGCAGAAGCGCGCAGCGCAGGTCGGCTTCGACTGGCCGGACGCCTTGCCGGTGCTGGATAAAGTGCGTGAGGAGCTCGATGAAGTCCTCGAAGCCATGTCGGAAAACGATCCCGAGGCCGTGGCCGACGAGATCGGCGACCTGCTGTTTTCCGTGGTCAATCTGGCGCGGCATCTCAAGGTCGATCCGGAAACCGCACTGCGTGGCGCCAACGGCAAGTTTGAAAGACGCTTTCGTTTTATCGAACAGGCATTGCGCGATACCCGTCGTCCCATGGAAGATTGCACCCTCGAAGAGTTGGACGCCTTGTGGGGCGAAGCCAAACGTCAGGAAAAGAATTTGCCCAGCTGCGGTTGAGCAGTGGCCTAAGTGAGTAATAAGCACCATGAGCATTTCCCTTCGCGACCAGTTGCTCAAAGCAGGGCTGGTCAACCAGAAGCAGGCCAAGCAGGTCAGCAAAGACAAACAGAAACAACAGCGCCTGGCGCACAAAGGCCAGGTCGAACTGGATGACTCCCAGCAGCGTGCGGCACAGGAAGCCATGGCCGAGAAGGTCAAGCGCGACCAGGAACTCAACCGCCAGCAGCAGGAAAAGGCTGAGGCCAAGGCCCGTACCGCCCAGGTCAAGCAATTGATCGAAGCGACGCGCCTGCCCAAGTTGACGACCGAGGACTACTACAACTTTGTCGACGACAAGAAGGTCAAGCGCCTTTCGGTCAATACCCTGATGCGCAACAAGCTCAGCAATGGCTCGCTGGCCATCGTCCATCATGGCGGCGGCTATGAAGTCATCCCCCGTGAAGCCGCGCTGAAGATCCAGGAGCGCGACCCGCAGCGCATCGTGCAGATGAACGTGAAGACCGAAGAGGTCAGCGTCGAAGACGATCCGTACGCGGCGTACCAGATTCCTGATGACCTGATGTGGTAATCGATTTAATGTTCTAGCAGGCTTACATGTTTGCTAGTACTTTTCATGATTTATACATTGAGCCCGAATGATCGTGTCGATACGATCTTTCGGGTTTTCTTTTGCCAAAAATAATCTTTGCTTATAAAGATGTTTGTGGTCTGAGAAAACAAATTTAATAAACTTTAGTTTCCAAGGATGGAATAAATGTTTGTAAGTATCGCTTCGTTACGCCAGCCAACTTTCAAGTCGCAATTTTCACAGCCGCGACCGCACGATCAATCCATTGGCGATTATCTGGACGATGAGCTGGTCGCTCGTGCCGAGCTTGTGCGCCGAAAAATCAAGATCGCCGCAAAAGCCGCTCGCGAGGACCATGGCGCATCCGCTTGTGTGTTCTTTACCCTGCCCGAATTCTTCTGGAACATACCCTGGCACGTGGTTCGCAATGAAGAGGAGCTCCATGAGCTGAACTCTGCCTATCTGGAGAAAGTGCCAGCGTGTGTGGCTTTATTGATGACTGAACTGCCAGTGGAGCGTTATGGCAAGATCGTATTGCTGGCGGGAAGCTGTGCGACACTTATAAAAGTAGGGGAGGGTGAGTCAAGTTATTATGATGTTATTAATTATTTGTTGGCGATAACCAATAAAGATTATGAGGTTGATATTCCATTGATGTCGATGTGGCCAAAGCGTCATGTATCAGGTATCGACTTCGGCAGCCACCAGGGTTCGGATAGGGAGTATTGGTTGTTCAAACTGTCCGAAGGGATCGAGGTGAGGGTGAAGAAGCTCAGCAGTGTGCGGGCAGAGCACAGTTATTTTGGTGGTTATGAAGGAAGGTTCATCAACAGTCTCGTCAATGGCTGCCCTTTTACAATCAACCTGTGCCTGGATTACTACAGTCTGAAAGAAGGCGAGCGCGATACTCAAGTTGAACTGACCGAGGCAAAAATCGATTTCCTGATCGCGTGCGGCATGAGTTTCGATTACGCCAAGCGTCACCCGTCATCGCTGCAGTTTTCGATCCGCAATGACGGAATGGGCGATGGCGAGGTCGAGGTGGTCAGGCTTCAAGCGGGCTGGATTCTTGAAAGTGTCCCTTCGGTGCTGATCGATGACAACCTTCATTTGACGTTGATCGAGGTTGTCTGATTCGGCTTGCAGCCTGCCCGCCAGGAAGAGGGCAGGCTGCACGTGGAGTCAGTCTTCAACCGGTTGCGAGCTCGCGTTTACGCTCGAGCATTTCCAGTTCGGCCCTGTAGTTTTGCGCGTCGGTCTCGGAATGGAACATTCCGACCAGCAGGTCTTGCTGGTGCACGTCCCAGATCCGGATACCGGCGGCTACACCCTCATGGGATTTATGTGAATCGTCGCGTTCAGTTACTTTTACAGTCATCTGCTAGCTCCAATCTCTGTTATCTGCAGCAAGGCATGTGCAGGACTCTGTTATAGAGTTTGGTAGCTTGCTAAGTAAACGCTTCGATTTGGAAACAGACTTTTGCAAAATTGGAGAAAATCCCGCAGCCCGCTAAACACGTGACATTCGGTCGCAGGCCCCTGGGTTTCATGACAAACGTTTCATGTTCAGACACCACCTGTAGGAGCCGGCTTGCTGGCGATGGCGTCCTTGAAAATGCCATCGCCAGCAAGCCGGCTCCT
>NZ_RWIR01000072.1 GCF_009764265.1 Pseudomonas sp. PB101 | reverse complement strand
CGGTCAACTCGCCGCCCTCAACGTTCAATCCGCCGATCGTCACCGGATCATCGTTGTTGTGGATTTGCAGCACCAGGTTCGCAGTACTGCTGTCGCCGTCCGAATCGGTGATGGTGTAGGTGAAGGTCTCAGTGCCGTCGCCACCGCCGTGCAGGGCTTTGAAATCGGCATCACTGGTATTGAGCGTGTAGGTGTACGTACCGTTGGCATTGAGTACCAAAGTACCGTAGGTGCCAGTGAAAGTGCCGGGAGTGATCGGCCCGGCGTTTTCGCCAACCGTCACTCGGTCAGCGCCCTGCACGTCATTGGTCAGCACATTGCCGTTGAGGGTCAACAGGGTTTCCGAAGCCGTCGAAGCGTTGCTGTCGTTCACGCCTTGCGGCAGGTCGTCGACGATATTCACGTCCAGTGAACCAGTCGCCGTGGTGCCGTTGTCGTCGACCACAGTGACGGCGAACTGCTCAGGCAAGGTGTTCGCGCCGTTCGCAGTCGCGTGCGCTTCGTTGTCGTTGAGGGTGTAGCTGTAGCTCACCACGCCGGTCGCGGCGTTGAAGCCAGTGATGGTCAGCGTGCTGCCCAGCGGTGTGGTGATCGATTGCGGGAAGCCGGCGGCTACGCCAGCGGTGACTACGGCGATTCCGCCCACAGTCAGGCTCGTCACGCCGTCCAGTGCGCTGACAGTAAACGTGCCATTTTGAGTGAGCGCAGTGGCATCCGGCGCACTGCCGTCGCCGAGGTTTTTCTCGAAGACGGTCAACTCGCCACCCTCAACGTTCAATCCGCCAATCGTCACCGGATCATCGTTGTTGTGGATTTGCAGCACCAGGTTCGCAGTACTGCTGTCGCCGTCCGAGTCGGTGATGGTGTAGGTGAAGGTTTCGGTGCCGTCGCCACCGCCGTGCAGGGCTTTGAAATCGGCATCACTGGTATTGAGCGTGTAGGTGTACGTACCGTTGGCATTCAGCACCAGGGTGCCGTAAGTGCCGGTGAAAGTGCCGGGAGTGACCGGCCCGGCATTTTCGCCAACCGTCACTCGGTCAGCGCCCTGCACGTCATTGGTCAGCACATTGCCGTTGAGCGTCAGCAATGTTTCCGAAGCGGTCGAAGCGTTGCTGTCGTTCACGCCTTGCGGCAGGTCGTCGACGATATTCACGTCCAGTGAACCTGTCGCCGTGGTGCCGTTGTCGTCGACCAGAGTGACGGCGAACTGCTCAGGCAAAGTGTTCGCGCCGTTGGCGGTCGCGTGCGCTTCGTTATCCACCAAGGTGTAGCTGTAGCTCACGATACCGGTCGCCGCGTTGAAGCCGGTAATGGTCAGCGTGCTGCCCAGTGGCGTAGTAATCGATTGCGGGAAGCCGGCGGCCACGCCAGCGGTGACCACGGCGATACCGCCCACGGTCAGACTGGTGACGCCATCGAGAGCAGTGACGGTGAAGGTGCCGTTCTGGGTCAGCGCAGTGGCATCCGGTGCACTGCCGTCGCCGAGATTCTTCTCGAAGACGGTCAACTCACCGCCTTCAACGTTCAATCCGCCAATCGTCACCGGATCATCGTTGTTGTGGATTTGCAGCACCAGGTTCGCGGTACTGCTGTCGCCGTCCGAATCGGTGATGGTGTAGGTGAAGGTCTCAGTGCCGTCGCCGCCACCGTGCAGGGCTTTGAAATCCGCATCACTGGTGTTCAGCGTGTAGGTGTACGTGCCGTTGGCATTCAGCACCAGGGTGCCGTAAGTGCCGGTGAAAGTACCTGGGGTAATCGGCCCCGCATTTTCGCCAACCGTCACCCGGTCGGCGCCCTGCACGTCGTTGGTCAGCACATTGCCGTTGAGGGTCAACAGGGTTTCCGAAGCCGTCGAAGCGTTGCTGTCGTTCACGCCTTGCGGCAGGTCGTCGACGATGTTCACGTCCAGTGAACCCGTCGCGGTGGTGCCGTTGTCATCGACCAAGGTGACATCAAACTGCTCAGGCAAGGCGTTCGCGCCATTGGCCGTCGCGTGCGCTTCGTTGTCGTTCAGCGTGTAGCTGTAGTTCACCACGCCGGTGGCAAGATCGAAGCTGGTAATGGTCAGGGTGTTGCCCAGTGGCGTAGTAATCGATTGCGGGAAACCCGCCGCCACGCCACCGGAGACCACGGCAATACCGCCCACAGTCAGGGTGGTTATGCCGTCCAGTGCAGTGAAGGTGAACGTGCCGTTCTGGGTCAGCGCAGTGGCATCCGGTGCGCTGCCGTCGCCGAGGTTCTTCTCGAAGACGGTCAGCTCGGGCCCCCCAAGATTCAAACCGCCAATCGTGTCAGGGTCATCGTTGTTGTGGATCTGCAGCACCAGGTTCGCCGTGCTGCTGTCGCCATCGGCGTCCGTCAGCGTGTAGGTGAAGGTTTCGGTGCCGTCACCACCACCGTGCAACGCCTTGAAGTCGGCATCGCTGGTGTTCAGGGTGTAGGTGTAAGTGCCGTTGGCATTCAGCACCAGGGTGCCGTAGGTGCCGATGAAGGTACCGGGGGTGATCGGCCCGCTGTTTTCACCGACCGGCACCCGGTCGGCGCCTTGCACGTCGTTGGTCAGCACGTTGCCGTTGAGGGTCAGCAGAGTCTCCGAAGCAACACCATTGCCGTCGTCGATCGCCTGGGGCACGTCGTCGGTGATGTTGATATCCAGCGAACCGGTGGCGCTGTCGCCATTGCTGTCGCCGGCCACCACGGTGAAGTGCTCGCCGACAGCGTTGGCGCCCTCACCGCTCGCATGGGTTTCGGCGCCGTTGAGGGTGTAGCTGTAGCTCACGACACCGGTCGCCGGGTTGTAGCCGGTGACGGTCAGGGTGCTGCCCAGCGGGGTGGTGATCGACTGCGGAAAACCTGCCGCCACGCCGCCGCTGATCACGTTGATGCCGCCGATGCTGAGGCTGCTCAGCCCGTCGGGGGCATTGACGGTGAAGCTGCCACTTTGGGTCAGCGCGCCCGGGTTCCTCGCCGAACCGTCGGCCAGGTTGGCCTCATTGACGGTCAGTTCGCCATTGGCCACCGACAGGCCGTCGAGGGTCACCGGATTGTTCGGCACCTCCGGCACCTCCGGCGTCACTGGCGGCACCACAGGGGCATCGGCCGCTACGACGTTGTTGTTCGGATCAGCGTTCAGGCGTTCTTCGGGAAGTTCGGGAATGCCGTTGAAACCGGCAGTCGGGAAGCCGATGGTGGGGTCGACTCGCCCACCCACTTCTTCGAGCATGACGAAACTATGGCCACTGCCCTGCACGCCGCCCGGTGCACCGGTGGTGGTGGTGGCCGGCCCGGCCGCGGTGGCTTCAGCGGTCTGGGTCGGGTCGTCGCCCGCCGCAATGGCTTTTTGCAGTTGTTGAACATCCGTCAGCTGGGCCTGGCTCGGCGTCACCGCCTCCGACGAGTCCACATGGGGAATATGATTGGCGAGCAACTGCGGGGTCATCTGCATGCTGCTGCCGCGCCCGAGGGTCAGCTCCTGGCCATTTTGCAGATGCACCGCCACCGCGCCTTCGGCGCCGGTGCTCAGTTGGTCGCCGGCGAACAGCTTGTCCCCCTCGACCAAAGCACGCCGGGTGCCGTCGCTCGCAACCGCGAACACCTGACCAATGACCTTACTGACGATTCCGATGAGCGTAGCCATATGCACTTCCTCCGCTGCCAACCGCTGTCGGCACCTTGTTTGTGCGAAGAACGTGCTCATGGCTCAAGCGGGTTGTCTGGCGAATCGTATTGCGGGTATCGGTTTACTTGAGTAAGCCGTGGCCCCGGCAACGATCTCGCCCAGCCATTCGCTCACGGCGCTGTTTACGATTTCGGGAAAAACCCTCTGCAATCAATGGCATCGGATCCCTGTTCGCAACGACCTTGCCTGTGAGCGATGCGTAACGATCCTGAATCACCCAGGTGACAAAAAACCGTCACCACCAGATCGTTCGCGTCCCTCCCCTCCAGCACTTCTCCGCTCTATGTCGATAAGTGGATTGGAACTTTTCCTCAAGCCCCGGTGAGCGCCCTAGAGCTCGTAAAACAAGGGCTTTCGAATTGAACAATGTGCTGGATTTCGCAGAGCGCATAAGTTTTTTTCGGCATAAGCGTTATGAAAAAAATTTCTTAGCTACGCTCCAGAATGTTCTTAGCTCTTTTGTTAAAGACATGAAACAACTTTACCTATAAATGTCGTCAAATAATTGGCGACTGATAAGCACCATCAGGAATCAGGGAGATGTACATGCGCCTATTAACCCCCCTCGCCAGCGCGGTTCTTTTGGCCATGGCCTGCTCGTCCCAGGCTCAGGCCATGACGCTGACCGAAGCGATCCAGAGCACCATCGCGACGCACCCGGAACTGGCATCGCGGGTGGACAGCCGTCTGTCGGCTGATGAAGACGTGAAGGTCGCCAAAGGGGGCTTTTATCCATCGGTCGATCTGAACGCTGCCTATGGCCGCGGCTACAGCGACAACACCAATACCCGGGCGCTCGGCAATCACCACACCGAAACCCTCAACTACACCCAGTCGGAATTGCGCCTGCGGCAAATGCTGTTTGACGGGTTCAACACCGCCAATGAAGTCGATCGCACCAAAGGCGTGGTCAACTCGCGAGCCTATTACGCCCAGGGCACCGCCCAGGACCTGGCCCTGCGCACCACCGAGGTTTATCTCGAAGTGCTCAAGCGCCGCGAACTGGTGACACTGGCCAAGAACAACCTGCAAGCGCACTTGCGGGTCAACGACCAGATCGGCCTGCGCACCGAGCGCGGTGTGGGCAGCAACGCCGATGCCGATCAATCCACGGCTCGCCGGGCACTGGCGGAAAACAACCTCGACACCGCCGAAGTCGATCTGGCGGATGCCGAGTCGAACTTCTACGCCGTTGTCGGGCGCCTGCCCGATGAGCTCGAAACCCCGCCGTCGATTCGCGGCGAAGTCCCTTCTTCCCTGCCCGAAGCCCAGCAGAGCATGGTGGAAAACAACCCTTACCTGAAATCCGCCCAGGCCGACGTGCAATCGGCCGAAAGCCAGTACGAAGTCGCCAAGTCGCCGTTCTACCCACGCCTCGACGCCGAGGCCGCCGTGGGTGCGAACAACAACGTGCAGGGTGACGAAGGCCACGACAACGAATGGCGGGTCGGCGTGGTGATGAACTACAACCTGTTCCGCGGTGGCAGCGACAAGGCGCGCCTGGCCTCCGACGCACACAAGATCAACCAGGCCATGGACATCCGTAACAACGCCCTGCGCCAGTTGAACGAAAACATCCACCTGGCCTGGAACGCCATGGTCAATGCCAAGAAACAAACCCCGACCGCCCGTGAATACGCCGACACCAGCAAGCGAGTACGCGTGGCCTATCAGGATCAGTTCGGCCTCGGCCAGCGGACCCTGCTCGACCTGCTCGACAGTGAAAACGAACTCTACAACGCCAACCGTCGCTACACCGAGGTGCGCTACACCGAAGAGTTTTCGATGTACCGTGTACTGGCGAACATGGGCCAGTTGCTGAGCAAGCAACGGGTCGTACTGCCCGCCGATGCCATCGCCCAGACAGAAGTGAAAAACGAAGCGCGTCTGCCTGAATTGAAGTAGTGCACGGGAGCGTTCAATGACCAGCATGGAACCCGGCAACACCGGTGTCGATCCGCGCCTGAGCTTCGATGACCCGCTTCTGGACGGTCTGTTGATCCTCTGCAAACTCCACGGCGCGACGGTCAGTCGCGCCAGCCTGAGTGCCGGGCTCCCCATGGCACACCAACGCATGAGCCTGGACCTGCTGCCCCGTGCAGCGGCCCGGGCGGGTTTGCAGGCGCGCTTGCTGCGTCGTGATCTCAAGGACATCTCCGCGCTCAACCTGCCCGTGCTGCTGTTGCTCGACAACGGTCGCACGGCCGTCCTGCGTCGTTATGGCGAAGACGGCAAGGTGCTGATCCTGCCCAGCGAAGCCGACGGCGGCGAACAATGGCTCAGCCCCGAGGAGCTGGCCGAACACTACAGTGGCCAGGCGCTGTTTGCCCGGCCACGCCACGAACTCGAAGACTTGCGCTCGCCGCTGGTGCCGCGGGTCCAGGCCTGGTTCCGCGACACGCTGAAGCTGTCGAAATGGCTCTACAGCGACGCGATCCTGGCGAGTTTCCTGATCAACCTGCTGGGCCTGATGGTGCCGCTGTTCGTGATGCAGACCTACGACCGCGTAGTGCCGAACCAGGCCACTTCGACCTTGTGGGTGCTGGCGATCGGCTTGCTGATCGGCACCGCTTTCGAACTGGTGCTGCGGGTCGTGCGCGCGCACTTGCTGGATACCGCGGGCAAGAAAACCGACGTGATCCTGTCCGCCACCCTGTTCGAGCGCATCACCGGCATGTCGATGAAAGCGCGGCCGGCGACCATCGGCGGGTTTGCCCAGAGCATTCATGACTTCCAGGGCCTGCGGGAATTTCTCACCGCCGTGACTCTCACCAGCCTGATCGACCTGCCCTTCTGCCTGCTGATGCTGCTGGTGATCGGCCTGCTCGGTGGCTGGCTGGTGGTGATCCCGATCCTGGCGTTTCCGATCACCATCATCTTCGCCATGGTGATCCAGGTACGCCTGCGTGACACCGTACAAAAAAGCCTCACTCTCGGCGCCGAACGCCAGGCGTTGCTGATCGAAACCCTCAGCGGCCTGGAGACCCTCAAGGCCTGCAGCGCCGAAAGCGAGCGCCAGCACAAATGGGAAAGCACCCACGGCGCCCTCACCCGCCTCGACAGCCATGCACGCAACCTCTCGGCCCTGGCCACCAACGGCACCCTGTTCATCCAGCAGCTGTCCGGCATGGCGACCATCGTCGCCGGGGTCTACAGCATCATCGCCGGCAACCTGAGCGTCGGTGCCCTGGTGGCCAGCTACATGCTCGGCAGCCGGGTGCTGGCGCCATTGGGGCAGATCGCCGGCCTGATCACCCGTTACCAGCAAGCGCAACTGACCATGAAAAGCACCGACGCGCTGATGGGCCTGCCCCAGGAGCGCGACGCCAGGCAACGGCCGCTGGAGCGCACCCAACTGCAAGGTGCGCTGGATGTTGTCGGCGTGACCTTCCACTACAACGGCCAGAGCGCTCCCGCCCTGGGCAATGTCAGCTTCAGTGTGAAACCCGGGGAGCGCGTCGGCATCATCGGCCGCAGCGGCTCGGGCAAAAGCACCCTGGCGCGACTGGTGATGGGGTTCTACGAACCGGATGAAGGCCAGTTGCTTCTCGATGGCCTGGACCTGCGGCAACTGGACGTCGCCGACCTGCGCCATCAGATCGGTTACGTCGCCCACGACTTGCCGCTTCTGGCCGGCAGCCTGCGCGACAACCTGACCCTCGGCGCGCGCTATATCAGCGATTCACGCATGCTCGAAGTGGCGGAAATGACCGGCGTGACCGAACTGGCCCGGCAACATCCGCAAGGTTTCGACCGGCCCGTGGGCGAGCGCGGGCAACTGTTGTCTGGCGGCCAGCGCCAGGCAGTATTGCTGGCCCGGGCGATGTTGCTCGACCCGCCCATCATGCTGCTCGACGAGCCCACCAGCGCCATGGACAACAGCAGCGAAGACGTCCTGCGGCAAAAACTTCACGGCTGGGTCCAGGGCAAAACCATCCTGCTGGTGACCCACCGCACCTCGATGCTGAGCCTGGTGGACCGGTTGGTGGTGCTGGACAACGGACGGATCGTCGCCGACGGTCCGAAAGAAGCGGTCATCGATGCACTGCGCAAGGGCCGTGTCGGCTCTGCGGCCGTCTAGGAGTAGCCCATGTCTGCCGATCAAGGATCCCGCGGCTACTTCGACAGCTTCAACAAAAGTGCCGAAACCGAGTTCATGCCGGAAACCGCCGGCGCCTCGTTGCAGGACTCGCCGCGTTGGTCGCGAATCACCGTGTGGCTGGCCGCCGCGCTGCTGGTCAGCGCGCTGGTCTGGGCCAAATTCGCCGTGTTGCAGGAAGTGACGATGGGCGAAGGCAAGGCGATTCCGTCGAGCAAGGTCCAGGTGATCCAGAACCTGGAGGGCGGCATCGTCACTGAAATTTTCGTCCGCGAAGGACAAATGGTGAACAAGGGCGACACCCTGCTGCGCCTCGATGATACGCGCTACCTGTCGAACAAGGGCGAAAGCGAAGCCGATCGCTACGCCTTGACCGCGCAAGTCGAACGGCTTTCGGCCGAAGCCGAGGGCCGACCGTTCAAGCTGTCAGAAGAAGTGATCGCCAAGGCACCGCAAGTGGCTGAAGACGAGCGCTCGCTGTACGAACAGCGTCAACGTCGACTGGCCAGCGAACAACGCACCCTGTCCGAACAACTTCGGCAAAAGACCCAGGAACTGGCGGAGTTTCGCTCGAAACAGGGGCAATTCAGTTCAAGCCTGGCGTTGCTGCAGCAAGAAATGAACATGTCCACGCCACTGGTGGGCACCGGTGCGGTATCACCGGTGGAAATCCTCCGGCTCAAACGCAGCGCGGTGGAAATTCGCGGCTCATTGAACGCCACCACCCTGGCGATTCCCCGGGCCGAATCGGCGATCAACGAGATCAAGAGCAAGATCGACGAGTCGGAACAGACCTTCCGTTCGGAAGCCGCCAAAGAGCTGAATGAGAAACGCACCGACCTGTCGAAAATAACGGCATCGAGCATCGCCATCGACGACCGCGTGACCCGCACCACCGTGGTCTCCCCCGTTCACGGCATCATCAAGGTGTTGAAGGTCAACACCATTGGCGGCGTCGTCCAGCCCGGCAGTGACATGGTGGAAATCGTGCCGCTGGAAGACAACCTGCTGATCGAGGCCAAGGTGCGCCCGCAGGACGTTGCGTTCCTGCATCCGGGACAGAAGGCCATGGTCAAGTTCAGCGCCTACGACTACACCATTTACGGCGGCCTGAGCGCCAAGCTTGAACTGATTGGTGCCGACACCATCACCGACGACAAGGGCAACAGTTTCTATCTGATTCAAGTGCGTACCGATAAAAACCATTTGGGCGGGGACGTTAAACCGCTGCTGATCATCCCGGGGATGGTGGCGACGGTGGACATCATTACCGGGGAGAAAACCGTGCTGGATTACTTGCTCAAACCGGTGTTGAAAGCGCGGACCGAGGCGATGCGGGAAAGGTAGTCTTTTTCAGAAGTTGCGGTGATTGAACCGGCCCCATCGCGGGCAAGCCCGCTCCCACAGGTTCAGTGGCGTTCGCAGGCTTTGTGTACACAACGGACACTGTGGGAGCGAGCTTGCTCGCGATGAGGCCAGCAAGACCACCGATCATTTTTCAGAATGATTACGCTGATAAACCTCCTCCCCCATCGCCGCAATCTGCCCCTCGATCAACGCCTCGAACGGCTTCAGCAACGGCGCAAACGAAGTCGGTGCCTCAAGGGTCTCAAGCGCCTGCACAATCGCTTCCACCGTCGACAACGCCCCCGGCCCCGGCGCCTTGCGCAGCCGATAGCGAGACACGCCGCCTTCAGCCAGCGTCACCCTCGGCAACGCCGCCAGCAGCGGATTGAGGTGCAACATCTTGCGCGCCTTGCGCCAGGTGCCGTCCGGGACGACCAGCAGCAACGGTTCGTCTGTCGTGGCATAAGCCTGCATCGGCTGCGCCTCCTCGCCGGGGAACAACAGGCGCGCCTGATACCCCGGCCGGCTCAACAGCGTCGGCAAATCCTCGAACACCTCCCCCACGATCAACTCGGCGTTGTTGAGGCCCAACGCCGCCAACCGCGCCGTATTCAGCGCATGGTTCACTTCGCTCGAATGCTGCAACAGCAACACCCGGGTGCGGCTGTCGAGGCTCGGGATCAACGGGCACAGGCAATGAGTTTGCGGGCGCAGACAACGCGGACATTGAATTCTGGACATCGTCTTTACGCCTGATTCAGTTGTGCTTTGAGCAGATCACGGAAAGTCTGGATCAGCGGTTCGCGGCTACGCCCCCGACGCACGATCATCGAGAACGGCGCCTGATAACCAAAGGTCGCCGGCAGCAACACCCGCAAATCACCCTTGTCGGCCCAGGCCTGGGCGTAGTGCTCCGGCAGGTAGCCGATGTAGGCGCCGGACAGCACCAGAATCAACTGGGCCTCCATGCTTTCCACCGTCGCAGCGCTGTGCTTGAAGCCGTGTCGCGCCAGTTCGGCCTGGCTCCAGTAACCACGACCGACCATGCGCTGCTGGGTGATGACCTGCTCGGGAATGCGCCGCTCATTGAACAGCGGATGCCGCGTGCTGCAATACAACCAGTGTTGTTCACGGTACAGCGGCATGTACACCAGGCCGCTCATGCGCGTGGAAAACGCGCCGATGGCCAGGTCGAGACGGTTGTCCTGCACGCCGAGCTGCAATTCGTAAGGGCTCATCACCGACAGGTGCAAGTGCACGGCCGGGTGTTCCTGGCTGTAGGCGCCGATGGCTTCGGCAAACGGCAGGGCCTTGTCGCTGACCGTGGAGTCGATCACCCCGAGGTTCAAGGTACCGCGCAACTCGCCCTTGAGGGCCGCGGCGTACTGCTCGAAGCCTTCGAGTTCGCCCAACAGACGCAGGGTTTCCTGATGGAACAGTTCGCCCTTGCTGGTCAGGCTGAAACCGCCGCGGCCGCGATGGCAGAGCACCAGGCCGAGGGCCGCTTCGAGCTGGCTCATGTAGGTGCTGATGGCCGACGTCGAGAGATTGAGCTCTTGCTGGGCGTTGGCGAAACCCTGATGGCGCACCACGCTGACGAAGATGCGCAATAGTTTCAGGTCGGGTAAAGCGTTGGCCATGGGGGCTCCGTACAAAGTGTCAGTTGAGTCCGCTTTGTCTGTAGGGCGATTGCTGCGCAATCGATCGCCAGCAAGCCGGCTCCTACGGACGACACAGACCTGTAGGAGCCGGCTTGCTGGCGAAGGGTCCGTTCGACCAACGCATCGCTCAAGCCGAGAAGTCTATCCCGGCCTCCGCCATTAGTTTAGAAAAATCTGAACTAAGTATTTGCCCGTAGCGATTCTTTCCGGCCACTACATTTCGCAGAATCGGCCCACAACGGTGCCCGTCCCTTCCGTGAACGGTGCAACCCAATAAATAAAACAACGACGATGAGGCCCTACCCGTGGACAAGATTCTTCACCAACCACTGGGCGGCAACGAAATGCCGCGCTTCGGCGGCATCGCCACCATGATGCGACTCCCCCACTTGAATACCGCTGCCGGCCTGGACGCTGCCTTCGTAGGCGTGCCGCTGGACATCGGTACCTCGCTGCGCCCCGGTACCCGCTTCGGGCCTCGCGAAATCCGCGCCGAGTCGGTCATGATCCGCCCGTACAACATGGCCACCGGTGCTGCGCCGTTCGACTCGCTGTCGGTTGCCGACATCGGCGACATCGCGATCAACACCTTCAACCTGCTGGATGCCGTGCGGATCATCGAAGAATCCTACGACAACATCCTCGAACACGATGTGATCCCCCTGACCCTGGGCGGCGACCACACCATCACCCTGCCGATCCTGCGTGCCATCCACAAGAAGCACGGCAAGGTCGGCCTGGTGCACATCGACGCCCACGCCGATGTGAACGATCACATGTTCGGCGAGAAAATCGCCCACGGCACCACTTTCCGTCGCGCCGTTGAAGAAGGCCTTCTGGACCCGGACCGCGTCGTGCAGATCGGTCTGCGTGCCCAGGGCTACACCGCCGATGACTTCAACTGGAGCCGCAACCAGGGCTTCCGTGTGGTTCAGGCCGAAGAGTGCTGGCACAAATCGCTGGAGCCGTTGATGGCTGAAGTCCGCGAGAAAGTCGGCGGCGGTGCTGTCTACCTGAGCTTCGACATCGACGGCATCGATCCGGCGTGGGCACCGGGTACCGGCACCCCGGAAATCGGCGGCCTGACAACCATCCAGGCGATCGAGATCGTTCGTGGCTGCCAAGGCCTCGACCTCGTCGGTTGCGATCTGGTAGAAGTCTCGCCCGCTTACGACACCACCGGCAACACCTCGCTGCTGGCCGCCAACCTGCTGTACGAAATGCTCTGCGTACTGCCTGGCGTAGTCCACCGCTGAGGATTGGTCATGAATGAACGCGATCAGGTTCTGAAAGCCGCCGCCGACCTGGTGTCCGCTTTTGCCCGTAACGATCGCGAAGCCTACTTCGGCGCGTTCAGCACCGATGCCAGCTTCGTCTTCTACACCCTCGAGCAGCCCCTGCTGTCGCGCGACGCCTATCAGGCGATGTGGGACAGCTGGCGAGCCGAGGATGGCTTCGAGGTGCTTTCGTGCACCTCGAGCAACGCTTTCGTCAGCCTGCAGGGTGACGTGGCGATTTTCATCCATGACGTAGCCACTGAGCTGCGCATGCAAGGGGAGCAGCACTTTAGCCAGGAGCGCGAGACGATTGTTTTCAAGAAACAAGCGTCTGGCCAAGAACAACAAGGCCTATGGCTGGCCTGCCACGAACATTTGTCCGCGATGCCGGAAGGGCTGCCAACCCCTTAGCCAACACAGGTGACGCTCACGCACGATGAGCGCGCCTTTATGATCGGAGCAGATCATGAATAACAAAAACAACGAAAAAAGCCTTAGCAGCATCGAAACAAACGGGGTCGAACAGATCCCGGACAACGAGCGTGACGCCAAGCCCAGCGATCTGTTTCGCTTGATCTTCGGCGGCGCCAACACCTTTGCCACCGCCGTTCTCGGCAGCTTCCCGGTACTGTTCGGCCTGTCATTCCAGGCTGGCGTCTGGGCGATTGTGCTGGGCGTGGTACTCGGCTCGCTGATCCTGGCGCCGATGGGCCTGTTCGGCCCCATCAACGGCACCAACAACGCGGTATCGTCCGGCGCGCACTTCGGCGTCCACGGGCGTATCGTCGGTTCTTTCCTGTCGCTGTTGACCGCAATCGCGTTCTTCTCGCTCTCCGTCTGGAGTTCGGGCGATGCGCTGGTGGGCGGTGCCAAGCGCCTGATCGACCTGCCGGAAACCGATCTGACCCTGGGCCTGGCCTACGGTCTGTTCGCCCTGCTGGTACTGACGGTCTGCATCTACGGTTTCCGCTTCATGCTGTGGGTCAACCGCATCGCGGTATGGGCGGCGAGCCTGTTGTTCCTGCTGGGCGTCTTTGCTTTCGCACCGGCGTTCGACAGCCAGTATGCCGGCACCGTAGCCATGGGCCAGGCCGGTTTCTGGGCGGCGTTCATCGGTGCGGCACTGGTCGCCATGAGCAACCCGATCTCCTTCGGTGCGTTCCTCGGTGACTGGTCGCGCTACATCCCGCGTGATACGCCCAAGGGCCGCATCATGGTGTCGGTGATTGCCGCGCAACTGGCCACGCTGATTCCGTTCCTGTTCGGCCTCGTCACCGCCACCATCGTCGCGGTCAAGGCTCCGGACTACATCGCCGCCAACAACTATGTCGGTGGCCTGCTGGCCGTATCGCCGAGCTGGTTCTTCCTGCCGGTGTGCCTGATCGCCGTGATCGGTGGCATGTCCACCGGCACCACCTCGCTCTATGGCACCGGCCTGGACATGTCCAGCGTGTTCCCGCGAGTGTTGTCGCGGGTCAAGGCCACGCTGCTGATCGGCGTGATGTCGATTGCCTTCATCTTCATCGGGCGCTTCGCGGCCAACCTGGTGCAGAGCGTGTCGACCTTCGCCGTACTGATCATCACCTGCACCACGCCGTGGATGGTGATCATGATCATCGGCCTGCTGGTGCGTCGCGGCTTCTACTGCCCGGATGACCTGCAAGTGTTCACCCGTGGCGAGAAAGGTGGCCGCTACTGGTTCACCCACGGCTGGAACTGGCGCGGCATGGGTGCCTGGATCCCGAGCGCGGCCGTCGGTCTGTGCTTCGTGAACCTGCCGGGTCAGTTTGTCGGTCCACTGGGCGAAATGGCCGGTGGGATCGACATCAGCCTGCCGGTAACCCTGGGCCTGGCTTCGGTGGTGTACCTGGTGTTGCTCAAGATGTTCCCGGAAGCGAGCGCAGTATTCGGCCCGAACGATTCACGCAGCAAGAGCACGGATTCGCTCGTTAAACCGGCGATGCGTCAAGTCGCCTGATTAAACGCATTACCTGTGGGAGCTTGCTCCCACAGGGATTGATTTTCAGCCTCACATAAAAAAGACAATCGGAGACACGCCACAATGGCTTTGGATTTAATCGTCGTACTCATCTACGCCGCCGCGATGCTGCTTCTCGGCTACTACGGCATGCGCAAGGCCAAGACCCACGAGGACTACCTGGTTGCCGGTCGTAACCTCGGCCCGACCCTGTACATGGGCACCATGGCTGCCACCGTTCTGGGGGGCGCGTCGACAGTGGGCACCGTTCGTCTGGGCTACGTGCACGGCATCTCCGGTTTCTGGCTTTGCGCCGCACTGGGTTGCGGGATCATCGCGCTGAACCTGTTCCTGGCCAAACCGTTGCTGAAACTGAAAGTGTTCACCGTCACCCAGGTGCTGGAAAAACGCTACAACCCGATGGCCCGTACCGCCAGCGCGACCATCATGCTGGCCTATGCCCTGATGATCGGCGTGGTTTCCATCCTGGCCATTGGCACCGTGTTGCAAGTTCTGTTTGACCTGCCGTTCTGGATCTCGGTACTGGTGGGCGGCGGTATCGTCGTCATCTATTCGACCATCGGCGGTATGTGGTCGCTGACCCTGACCGACATCGTTCAGTTCGGTATCCAGACCGTCGGCCTGATGTTCCTGCTGCTGCCGATCTGCCTGTACCGTGTGGGTGGCTGGGATCAACTGGTCGCGCAACTGCCGGCCGCCAGCTTCAACTTCACCAGCATTGGCTGGGACACCATCATCACCTACTTCATGATCTACTTCTTCGGCATCCTGATCGGTCAGGACATCTGGCAACGGGTGTTCACCGCCAAGAGCGAAAAAGTGGCGAAGTACGCCGGTACTACGGCCGGTATCTACTGCATCATCTACGGGCTGGTTTGCGCACTGATCGGTATGGCTGCACACGTGCTGATCCCGGACCTGGACAATGTCAACAACGCCTTCGCTGCCATCGTCAAAGTCTCGCTGCCGGACGGCATCCGTGGCCTGGTGATCGCTGCGGCCCTGGCGGCCATGATGTCCACCGCCAGCGCCGGTCTGCTGGCTGCTTCCACCACCCTTACCGAAGACCTGCTGCCAAAGCTGCGCGGTGGCAAAGAGTCGAACATTGCTATCAACCGCTTGTTCACCCTGCTGACCGGCATTGTCGTGCTGGGCATCGCCTTGGTGGTGAATGACGTCATCAGCGCGCTGACCCTGGCCTATAACCTGCTGGTAGGCGGCATGCTGATCCCGCTGATGGGTGCGATTTTCTGGAAACGCGCCACCACGGCCGGTGCAATCGCCGCCATGGCACTGGGCTTTATTACCGCCCTGGTATTCATGTTCAAGGACGGAATGGATGCCAATTCGCCGATCTACTTCAGCCTCGGTGTAAGCCTGGTGAGTTTCGTGGTGGTGAGCCTGATGTCCCGCCGCCCGGCAGCGGTGGCCAGCGCCGCCTAAGCTGAACATAACGACTTGATGCTTTCTTCGACGGGTGTGGCGTCGGTTGCCACACCCGTTTTTTTTCGTCTGAAGGAAAGTGGATATGAAGATTGTCGGCCGTGACCAATGGTTTGAAGTCAAACAGCTCAGTGACGGCATCCGCCTGATTCATGAGCCGTACATTCGGCCCTTTTACCGCTGCAACCTCTGGCACATCCAAGGCCGCGAAAAAGATCTGCTGCTGGACAGCGGGTCCGGGCTGGTCAGCCTGCGCGAGCAACTGCCATGGATCACCGAACGGCCGCTGGTGGCCGTGGCCAGCCACTGCCATTTCGATCACATCGCCGGTCATCACGAATTCGCTGAACGGCTGGTGCACCCGGCCGAGGCGGATATTCTTGCCGCACCGGACGGAGACAATGACCTGAGCAAAGCCTTTGTCGGCGACGACATGTTCGAGGCGCACCCTGATTGCCCGCTGTGCTACGCCGAGTATCGGGTCAAGGCCGCACCGGCCACCGGGTTTGTCGAGGATGGCGATGTGCTGGACCTGGGCAATCGCGTGTTACAGGTGTTGCACACACCGGGACACTCGCCGGGTGGCATCTGCCTGTATGAAGCCGCCACCGAGACCTTGTTCAGCGGCGATATCATCTACGATGGCCCGCTGATCGAAGATGCTTACCATTCCAACCTCGATGACTACGCCCGCAGCCTGCAACGCCTGCATGCGCTGCCGATCCGCACGGTGCATGGCGGCCATTTCGGCAGTTTTTCCGGGGCGCATTTGCGCAGCATGATTGACGAATGGCAGCGCTCACACGGCTAAAGCCTGCTGTACTCAACGCCAGGATCTGCAACGGCAGGGAGAACAGTACCTATCCCCTGGAAGAACGCTCATGAAAAAAGACAACGTTCATGCTGTCGTGCATCGCTTTGTCAGCCGCATGCTGGAAGGGCGGGAAGGCTTCGACGACAACGCCAGCCTGGCGCAGTTGGGATTGGATAAGGAAGATATCGAAGAACTGATCTTCCATCTGGAAGATGAGCTGGGTGTGACGGCGTTTACCGCCGAGGAAGACCGGATGCTCAAGACCGCCAGGACGGCGAATGATTTGAGCCGGTTTTTGTTGGAGATCGGGCGGTATTGAGGCCGCGAATCAAACGTACACAAAGCGGCAAGGGAGTTTGCTCCCTCGCCACGAAAAACCGTTCACCTGTCAGATGTTATTTGCCATTACCGGCGTCGCTGCTGACGTCGACGCTGTTCGTCATCGGTACGAATTGGCACGGGTTGCAGAGGCGGCTCGATCAAACCGAGAGCAACGCCCAGGTCATGCAGCCAGCTTTGAATTTTCTCTTTCATGGTGCCCCCTTCAGGGTAGTGCCGAGCGGCCAAAATTCTGTAGCCCCTTCGCACTGATAATAGTCCGAACTCTTGCGCAATGCTCGCGCAAAGAAGCAATGATCTGTTACTGAATCCATCACAATCAGGCTGTGTTCAGGCAGCTTCCTGCGCCTGCCTCCGGAAAAACCACCCGTTGCTGCTCGATCCAGGCATTCAGGTTGGCCCCGACCATGCCCTTGCGCCACATCAGCCAGGTGGTAGCGCTGGCGAACGGCTCGGCCAGCGGATGCACCGCCACACTCTCCCGGCCCGGCAAACTGGCGAGCATCGACTCCGACATCAGCGCCACACCGGAACCGGCAATCACACAGGCCAGCATCCCGGGATAAGACTCGATTTCCATCGCCCGGCCCATGGCGGCATGGTCATGGGCGAACCAGGCTTCCAGGCGCATGCGGTAGGAACAGCCCTGGCGAAAGGTAAACACCGCGCGCCCCTGCACATCCAGCGCGCTGCGCACGGGCGGGTGATCGGCCTCGCTGATCAGCACCAGGCGCTCGTCGCACAGGGGCACACCGTCGAGCCCGGCCAGTTCCATGGGGCCATCCACCAACGCCGCATCGAGACGCCCCGTGAGCAGGCCTTCGAGCAATTCACCGCTGGGGGCCGATTGCACTTGCAGGTTCACGGCCGGATACAGGCGGTGATAGCGCGCCAACAGCCCCGGCAGGTGAATCGCCGCCGTGCTGTACATGGTGCCGAGCACGAAATCGCCCGCCGGTTGCCCACCCTGCACTGCCGCGCTGGCTTCGTCGCGCAAGGCAAACAGCTTGGCGGTGTAGTCCAGCAGGACTTTTCCTGCAGGCGACAACTGCAAGCGCTGACGTTCGCGCAGGAACAGTTCGACACCCAGTTGCTCTTCCAGCTGTTTGAGCCGGGTCGACAGGTTCGACGGTACCCGATGCAACCGTTCGGCGGCGCGGGTGATGGACCCCTCCTCTGCCACCGCCTGGAAGATGCGCAATTGGCTGAACTCCACGACATTCTCCAAAAAAGAACAAGTTACTCACTATTATTCATTTTAAAAGAAAGTCAATCAGTCCTAGCCTGACGGTCATTGATCCTCCAGACGGAATCCAGACCATGTCTCCCCTGATCCGCTTATCCGCCAGTTTCGTTGCCCTGATGATGGCCATGGGCATCGGCCGCTTTGCCCTGACCCCGCAACTGCCACACCTGCTCAGCGAAGGTCAGATCGACCTGACCGCCGCCGGGCTGATTGCCGCCGCCAACTACCTCGGGTACTTCATCGGTGCGGTGGACGCCATGTTTTCCCGGCGGCCCGCGCAGGTGCGCCGGCGCTTGCTGGGCGGCCTGTGGCTCTGCGTGCTGCTGACCCTGGCGTCATTCTGGGCCAATGGTTTCTGGTCGCACTTGTTGCTGCGCTTCGGCACGGGCGTGGCCAGCGCCTGGGTGCTGGTGATGATCACCGCGCTGAGCCAGCCGCTCGCGGCGGCGGCCGGTCGTCCCCGGCTCGGCGCCCTGGTCTTCGCCGGGCCGGGCCTGGGGATTTTTCTGACCGGTTTACTGGCCCTGGGCTCGAATCTGCTGGGCCAGACGTCCGCCACCTTGTGGCTGATATACGCCGCCGCAGGGCTGGCGATGCTGCTGGTGATCCTGCCGTTCCTGCCGCAACCGAGTGTCACCGCGACTGCGGCGCCCAGCGCCGGTGCGTCGGGCAATCAAGGCATCGCGCGTCTGGGCTGGATCTATGCCCTGTACGGATTGGGCTACATCATTCCGGCGACCTTTCTGTCGCAAATGGCCAACGCGCAGTTCCATGGCCAGTGGCAGGCCGACCTGTTCTGGCCGTGCTTTGGCCTGGCGGCGGCAATCGGCGTGGTGTTGGTGAGTCTGCGTCGGCAAAAACCCGGCGCCACGGGTCACTGGCTGACGGCGACGCTATGGCTGCAAGCCGCGGGTGTGTTCGCCTGCCTGCTGGGCAACGGCCCGGGCCTGGCGTTGGGAGTGATCCTGTGCGGCACGCCGTTCCTGGCCTGCATGCAACTGGTGATGCAACGTTCCCGGGAACTGGCACCCCACGCCACCCAGCGCAATGCCGGCCTGCTGACAGCCTGCTTTGCCGTGGGCCAGCTGAGCGGTCCATTGCTGGCGGCGCTGAGCAGTCATTTCAGTGGCGGCTTGCAGCCGGCCCTGGTGGTCGCCGGCTGCGGCTTGCTGGTCGCCGGCGGTCTGTTGCTGGCGCCGGTCAGTGCTGCCCGAGGGCTTTGCGCAAACGACGGCGCAGCCACTGCTCAGCGCTGACAAAGGTGATACCCGCCAATACCAGCACGGCACCGATGATGAAATTCAGGCTCAATTCCTCGCCCAGCAGCACCACGCCGAACGTGACGCCGAACAACGGCGTCATGAACGAAAACACCGCGAGGTTCGCTGCCAGGTAACGGCGCAGCAACCAGAACCAGATCAGGTAACTGAAGAACGACACGACCACGCCCTGAAACAGCACACTGGCGACCGCCACATGGGTCAGGCTGACATGGGTGATCTGGCCGCTGAGCAGCGCGATCAACAACAAGCCGAAGAAACCGACAATCAACTGATAGAACAGCGTCAGGGTCACCGGCGCTTCCGACAGGCGAGAGGCGCGCACCACCACAGTGGTGGCGCCCCAGGCGGCACCCGCCAGCACGCCCAGGGCATCGCCCATCAACATGCGGTAATCAAGGTTGTCCCAGGACACCCCCCCGGCAAACGCAATGGCAATCCCGATAAAGGCCAGGACAATGCCCAGCCATTGCAGGGGCCGCAAACGCTCACTGGGCAGCAACCAGTGCACCCCCAACGCAGTGAAGATCGGCGCGGTGTAGAGGAACACCGACATGTGCGCCGCCGTGGTCAGTTGCAGGCCTTCGGAAATGAAGAAGAACTCCAGGCCGAACAAGGCACCCGCCAGCAGACCGCCGCGCCAGGTGGTACCCACCTGGTTCCAGCCGCCCTTCCAGCAGATCAGCAGCCCGACCAGCAACGCCGACATGCCCGAACGTCCGACCGCCTGCATCACGGGCGCGATATCGGCCGCCGCCCACTTGATCATCACCTGCTGAACGCCCCAGACCAGGCACAGCCCGACCATCACCTGCAGGGCAAACCCGTCGGTACTACGCCGGGTGGCGCTCACCGGAACACCTCGAAGACACAATCCATGGCAAAGACTCGGCAGTAAAAAAAGCAAAACCCCGGCCTTCTCGTTGAAAAGAAATCACCGGGGCGAAAAATCATGTTGTCGATTATCAACCAGAAAGCCAGAAAATGCCGCCTGCCAGAGACCTCTACTTCTCTGCTTGCGCCATCCTGGCCCTCTGTCTTGTCAGCGCATCAACTGAGTTCGATGCGATCGGCATGAATGACAATCTGGCCATTCTTGTACAACGTACCGATGGCCTTCTTGAAGTTGCCCTTGCTGACGCCAAACAGGCTGCTGATCAACGCCGGATCGCTCTTGTCGCTGACTGCCAGGCTGCCGTTGTTTTCACGCAACTTGGCGAGGATCTTCGAGTTCAGGCTGGTGGCCGCTTCCTGACCGACCGGCTGCAGGCTCAGGCTGATCTTGCCGTCGGCACGAACTTCCTTGATGAAGCCCTTTTCTTCTTTGCCGGCGCGCATGAACTTGAAGATTTCGTTCTTGTGGATCAGGCCCCAATGCTTGTTGTTGATGATGGCCTTGAAGCCCATGTCCGTGGCTTCGGCTACCAGCAAGTCCACTTCCTGGCCGGCGCTGTAGTTGGCCGGAGTCTTGTCCAGGTAGCGGTCCAGGCGCGCTGTCGCGGTGATGCGACGGGTGTGCTTGTCGAGGTAGACGTGCACCACCACATACTCGCCCGCTGTCATCTGACGTTTCTCTTCGGAGAACGGCAGCAACAGGTCCTTGGGCAACCCCCAGTCCAGGAATACGCCGATGCTGTTGACTTCAACAACTTTCAAACTGGCGAATTCACCGACTTGAACTTTCGGCTTTTCAGTAGTTGCGATGAGTTTGTCATCGCTGTCCAGATAAACAAAAACGTTGAGCCAGTCTTCATCTTCGCTAGGAATATCTTTTGGAATATAACGATTGGGCAAAAGGATTTCGCCATCCGCACCACCGTCCAGATATAAACCGAAGTTAGTGTGTTTAACCACTTGTAAACTGTTGTAACGCCCGACTAAAGCCATGTCCAATACCCTCATTGCGTGGCGGCATTCTACCCGGTTTTAAGCGCTGCGTTCGGCACCCGGCCCGGTGGCGCGAGAAAATCCTCCGGAGCCCTTAATTTTCCGGGGTTTTCATCGCGCACCTGGCCGCTCGTCAGACCGATCCGGGCATTTACGCCATGCCGGGGCAAGCGTGCCGCGGTATTTTTCCAGGCAATGTTTTAGTTAAAACAGCGGCTTAGACTCATATTTCGAATATTGGCCGCGACTTGATTATCCCGACTCGACGAATACGCCGAGGGGATATTTGCCAAGCAATTATCAGGTAATTCCTGTACGATGCCTGGCCAAGTTAATTTTCTACAGGTTAATGGCCGCCATGCGCGTAAAAGCATCCACCAGCAAAGCAAAGCCAGCTCCAGCCGTCGAAACCAGCGAGTCGATCAACAGCCAGATCGCTGCGTTCCTCAAGTCCGGCGGTGAAATCCAGCAAATTGCCAAAGGCGTCAGCGGCCAGACGTTCGGCCCGTCCAAGCAGATCACCCTGGGCAAAAAGTAACCCCCTCGCATCACCTGGTCCCAAAGCGCTTTGAGCTTCGAAGCGCTTGGACTGGAACCCTCTTCACCCCCTGCACCACACCATCCAGCCCTGAAAATCGACGAACGGCCTTCACTGCCGATCATTCGCCGGTATCCTTGCACACGTCTGGATCAAGCGTTTCAGCGGGCTCCCCAGCCTGCCCTCGCTGTTCATGGAGTGACGCATGTTCAAATTTTCCTGTTTATCGGCATTGCTCGGCGGTCTGCTGGCATGCTCCGGCGCACAGGCACAAATCTTTCAGCGTGAGCTGGGCGGCTTCGACCTCAAGCTCGGCACCACTCCCAGCCGCAGCATGGCCCAGGGCCTGGTCAAGCCTTCGGCCGTGGGCTCGTTCCACGGTGGCCTGGACCTGAGCCACGACAGCGGTTTCTACGTGGGCCAATGGTCGCCCAGCATGGGCATCAGCCCGGGGAAAGACCTCGAGATCGACTCCTACATGGGTTTTAAACAACCCTTCGATCAAACCCTCGGCTACGAAGTGGGCCTGATCCGCTACAGCTACCCTGAAGTCACAACCCCCGACAGTCAGGAACTGTTCGGCGGCCTGACCTTGCTCGGCAACCGTTTCGGCATCGCCTTCAGCAATGACCCGGACAAACAGAACAACACATTGTTCGCTGACTTGAGCGGCAATCAACCGTTCGGTGTCGGCATCAGCCTGAAATACACCACCCACCAATTCAATACACCCGTGGCGGTGGATGGTGGGTATGTAGGCAGTTTTACCGATTGGTCGCTGAAGTTGTCCCGCCCGTTCATGGGCATCGACCTCAACCTGATCTACAGTGACTCCAGCCTCAGCGGCAGCGGTTGCTCGGCCTATGCCGGGCACAACAGCCAGTGTGACGGGCTGGTGACGCTCAAGGCTGAACACGCGTTCTATTGATCGGCTGAACTGCCGGGCTCCTCCCGGGTTCACATGAGAATCAGACCCTGAAGACTGGCTTTCGCAAGGATTTGCCCATGTCCCGCTGGTTCAAACATATCGCCGTTGTCCTGAGCATTTCCCTCGCCCTCGGCGCGTGCAGCCGCATGGGCCTGGCCTACCGCAATCTCGACGTGATCATCCCCTGGACCCTCAGCGACTACCTGGACATGAGCGGCGAGCAGAAAAGCTGGCTGGACGAACGCCTGAAAGAACACCTGAGCTGGCACTGCACCACCCAACTGCCTGGCTACCTCGACTGGCTCGACCGCCTGCAAACCATGATCGAGAGCAATCAGGTCACCGATGCCGCCTTGCAGGCCCGCGCCCGGGAAGCCGAACAGGCGATTGCCGAGACCGCGCGGGAAATCGTACCTTCGGCCATCGAATTGCTGCAAGGGCTGGATGACAAGCAGGTCGCGGAGATGAATGAAGCCTTCGCCAAGGACCGGCGCAAACGCCAGGAGGAATACCTCAAGCCCTCCCTCGAGCAGCAGGTCAGCCAGCGTGGCGCACGCATGGAAAAGCGCCTGAACGACTGGCTCGGGCCACTGAGCACGGCCCAGCAGCAGCGGGTAACCGCATGGTCGAACGCCCTGGGGGATCAGAATACCCAGTGGCTTGCCAACCGTGTCCATTGGCAGAAGCAGTTCAGCGCGGCCGTTGCGCAACGCCAGAGTGCAGAATTCCCACAACGCATCGAGACGCTTCTGGTCAATCGTGAAAGTTTGTGGACGCCGGCCTATCGCCAAGCCTTTGCCAGGACCGAGGCCCAGGCACGTTCGCTGTTCGTGGATCTTATGGCACAAAGCACGCCGAGCCAGCGCGAACGATTGCTGAAGAAAATCGAGGGTGTGAGGAAGGACTTCAGTGATCTGAAGTGTCTGAAAGCAGCGAAACAAGGCTGAGAACAACGCAAGCCCCATGTGGGAGCGAGCCTGCTCTCGATTGCGGTGTACCAGTCACATTGCAATCGCGAGCAAGCTCGCTCCTACAGTTGCAGGAGAACATCAGGCGATCTGCGCCTTCGACGCCACCTCATCGAAGGTCATCTCATCCAGCGCATCGTCCTGCTCGTCCAGCACCTGCCGCGGGTGATCATTGCCGGGAATGCTGCTGTCGATCAGGCTCAACAGGCGCGAACCGCGCGTCGTCAAAATGTAATTGGCGCCCGTGCCGCCTTCATCCTCCGGCCGCGGCTCGATGTAGCCCCGCTCCAGCAGTAACTTTTCGTACTCGCCCGCCACCGATTTCAGGTGATCAAGGTTTTCAATCGGCTCACCTTCCGCGGCTTTCTGCGCGGCATGCTGTTCGGCGTAAGGCCGCGGTGTGAAGCTGTGGCCCGCGCTGTTTTGCGCTTCATGCAGCAAGCGCTCAATCAAGTCCCAGTTGTAAGTCGTCATCCTGATTCAACCTCCGGTGCCCGTTGGATGGATGCCCGCGCAATTGATCGGGCCTTACAGGTTGTGACCGGTACGCCGCGCAGCCGTTCAGCCAGGCTTTTGCTGACGACCGACCGGCGGCCTGTCGAAATCCGCCCAGGCCAAACGACTAGGCTGTGTAAGTCACCTCCCCGCCCCACGCAGGAGAAAACATCATGAACATTCAGAATCATCCCGTCGTATCGCGGGAAGAATGGCTCGCCGCCCGCAAACAGCACCTGGCCCGCGAGAAAGCCTTCACCAAGGAAAGGGACAAGCTCAGCGCCGAACGCCGCGCCCTGCCCTGGGTGAAAATCGACAAGGACTACCACTTCCAGGGGCCCAAAGGCGAACTGAAGCTGGCGGACCTGTTCGGCGGCCGCAGCCAGTTGGTCATCTACCATTTCATGTTCGCCGAGGGCTGGGACGAAGGCTGCCCCGGTTGCTCGTTCCTCAGCGATCACATCGACGGTGCCAACCAGCACCTGGCCCACCATGACGTGGCCGTGGTAGCGGTTTCCCACGCACCCTTCGCCGAATTCCAGGCCTTCAAACGACGCATGGGCTGGAAATTCGACTGGGTATCGTCCGAAGGCTGCGATTTCAACTACGACTTTGGCGTCACCGCCCGGGCCGAAGACGTCGCCGCCGGAAAAGCTACGTACAACTACGAAAAAACCGACGGCGCCGAGGAAGAACTACCCGGTCTAAGCGTGTTTTATCGCAATGACGCCGGGGAAATTTTCCACACCTACTCCACCTATGCCCGCGGCCTGGACATGCTGGTCGGCGCCTACAACTACCTCGACCTGACGCCCAAGGGCCGCAACGAAGAGGAAATCATGGAGTGGGTGCGGCATCACGACAAATATGAGGAACAGGAGAAGTCGAGCTGCTGTCATGGTGGTTAGCCCCAGACATCGAGGCGCGGCCTTCGTCGGAGCGCCGCCCGGAGCAAGCCACGCTCCCACAGGTTTCTGTGGTGTTCACAAAACCTGTGATGACCAATCACAGACTGAACTTTCCCCATTGGCCAACGCTCAACCGGTTAACCCGCCTTGACCGGATCTGAGGCCCACGCCCATGAAATCACTGCTGAAGACGCTCACTCTCGCCACTGCCCTCGCCTGCGTCCTGCCCGCCTGGGCCTGCACGCCCGAGGAAGCCACCGCCAAACGTGAACAACTGGCCCGGGAAGTGGCCAGGCTCACCGAGCAGAACCCGACCAAGGCCAAAGAGATCAACGACGAATTGCAGAAAATGGACCTGGGTACGGCCGCGAAAGACTTGCCGGACAAGTGCCAGTTGATCGATCAGCGCTTGAAAGAGCTAGGCACCGCCGAGAAGAAAGCCGAAAGCTGATAAACGCCAGGCCTAAAAAAACCCGGACACTGTCCGGGTTTTTCCTGGGTCGCTTACAACGACTTACTCAGCCGCTGGCGCTTCCGGCTTGCGGCGCTTGAGCGGGGCCATGCCGTCCTTGCTGACCAGCGAATCGCTCTTCGGCCGGTTGGCGCTCTTGCGCTTGGTCGGGGTCTTGGCGGCGGTTTTTTTCTTGTCGCCCTTGGCGTCGGTCTTTTTCTTCTTCACGCCGACAGCCTTGCCCGAGGCCTTGACCTTCTTCGGTCCGCCGTAGGTGCCTTTGACTTCCTTGATGGTGCGGCGCTCGAAGGTCTGCTTGAGGTAGCGCTCGATGCTCGACATCAGGTTCCAGTCGCCGTGGCAGATCAGCGAGATGGCGAGGCCATCGTTGCCGGCGCGACCGGTACGACCGATGCGGTGCACGTATTCGTCGCCACTGCGCGGCATGTCGAAGTTGATCACCAGGTCCAGGCCGTCCACGTCCAGGCCGCGAGCGGCGACGTCGGTGGCCACGAGGATTTTCACCCCGCCCTGCTTCAAGCGGTCGATCGCCAGTTTGCGATCCTTCTGGTCTTTCTCGCCGTGCAGCACGAACGCCTTGTATTCCTGGGCAACGAGGCGACCGTAGATACGGTCGGCCATGGCCCGGGTGTTGGTGAAGACGATCGCCTTCTGGTAGGTCTCGTTGGCCAGCAGCCAGTTCACAATCTGTTCTTTGTGCTGGTTGTGGTCAGCGGTGATGATTTGCTGACGGGTCGTCTCGTTCAGCTGGCTGACCGCGTTGAGCTGCAAGTGCTCAGGGTTGTTCAGGACCTTGGCGATCATCTCGCGCAGGCCCGAACCACCGGTAGTGGCGGAGAACAGCATGGTCTGCTGACGGTTGGTGCACTCGTCCACCAGACGCTGCACGTCATCGGCAAAGCCCATGTCGAGCATGCGGTCGGCTTCGTCGAGCACCAGCACTTCAACTTCTTTCAAATCGAGGTTGCCGGCGTTCAGTTGCTCGATCATCCGGCCCGGCGTACCGATCAGGATGTCCGGCACCTTGCGCAGCATCGCGGCCTGGACCTTGAAATCTTCGCCGCCGGTGATCAGGCCGGACTTGATGAAAGTGAACTGCGAGAAGCGTTCAACTTCCTTCAGGGTCTGCTGGGCCAGTTCGCGGGTCGGCAGCAGGATCAGGGTCTTGATGCTGACGCGGATTTTCGCCGGGCCGATCAGACGGTTGAGGATGGGCAAAACGAATGCAGCGGTTTTGCCGCTACCGGTTTGCGCCGTCACCCGCAGGTCACGCCCCTGGAGCGCCAGCGGGATGGCCGCGGCTTGCACAGGCGTTGGCTCGACAAATTTCAGCTCGGCCACGGCTTTGAGCAGGCGTTCGTGCAGGGCGAATTGGGAAAACACGGGTGCTACCTCGAAGAAATGCAAAAAAACAGCTGCATAGGGTAACGGTTTCGAGCGCTCAGGCCGAGTTTCTTTATGCAAATGGCGGTAAACAGTTGGTTTTTTGTTGCCTGTTTTTTCCACAAACGCAATACAAAGCGTCTTAAATGCTCTAATCGCCACTCGCGTCCTACAGAAGAATCGTTTTTAACCATGGATATCAAACAGCTCTGGACCAACGTCCTGGACCTTTGGGGTGCCCTCGATCAGCACCCGCTCATACACTCCAGCCTGTCACTGTTGTTGCTGCTGGCGATTGCGCTGTTCCTCGGACGGGTGGCGCGCTACCTCATATTGCACGCGACCAAAATGCTCGGCCGCCAGCCGGCCTTGCACTGGGTCAATGATTTCCTGCAGAACAAGGTGTTCCATCGCCTGGCGCAGATCACGCCTTCGCTAGTGATCCAGTTCGGTCTCAATCTGGTGCCGGACCTGAGCAAAACCAGCCTGAACTTCCTCGGCAACGTCGCGCTGTCCTTCACCTTCCTGTTCCTGCTGCTGGCGGTCAGCGCCCTGCTCAACGCACTGCTGGACATCTATGCCCGCACCGAGCACGCCCGCACCCGCTCGATCAAGGGCTATGTGCAACTGGCGAAAATGGTCTTGTACGTATTTGGCGCGATCATCATCGTCGCCACGCTGATCGACCGTTCGCCGCTGTTGCTGCTGTCGGGTCTGGGCGCCATGTCCGCGGTGATCCTGTTGGTCTACAAGGACACCCTGCTGTCGTTCGTCGCCAGCGTGCAATTGACCAGCAACGACATGCTGCGGGTCGGCGACTGGATCGAAATGCCCCAGGTCGGTGCAGACGGCGATGTGGTGGACATCACCCTGCACACGGTCAAGGTGCAGAACTTCGACAAGACCATTGTCTCGATCCCGACCTGGCGCCTGATGTCCGAGTCGTTCAAGAACTGGCGCGGCATGCAGGCTTCCGGTGGCCGGCGAATCAAGCGCAGCCTGTTCATCGACGCCAGCGGCGTTCGCTTTCTGCGCGACGACGAGGAACAGAAGCTGTCCCAGGTGCACTTGCTCACCGACTACATGGCCCGCAAGCAGGCAGAACTCAAGGCCTGGAACGAAGCCCAGGGCAACGTCGCGGCCATGTCGGCCAACCGTCGGCGGATGACCAACATCGGCACTTTCCGCGCCTATGCGCTGGCCTACCTGAAGACTCACCCGGGGATCCAGCCGAACATGACCTGCATGGTCCGCCAGATGCAGACCACGGCCCAGGGTATCCCGCTGGAAATCTACTGCTTCACCGGGACCACGGCGTGGGCCGATTACGAGCGGATCCAGGGGGATATTTTCGACTACCTGCTGGCGGTGTTGCCGGAGTTTGGCTTGAGCCTGTATCAGCAGCCGAGCGGAACGGATTTGCGTGCGGGGTTGCTGCCTGCGGTGCTCGGTGCAAGTTACATTCCCGAGCCCGAAAAACACATCATGTAGCCCCCAAAAAACTTGTAGGAGCGGGCTTGCCCGCGATGGCGGAGGGTCAGACACTCTGCCATCGCGGG
>NZ_RWIR01000004.1 GCF_009764265.1 Pseudomonas sp. PB101 | reverse complement strand
TAACGCGTGTAACCCGGATAATCGCGGTGCACTCGAGTCCATCGCCAGCAAGCCGGCTCCTACAGTTTGGCGTTCACATCATTTCGACCAGGACGCGGTCCCTTGTAGGAGCTGGCTTGCCAGCGATGGTCGTTAACGTTGACGCGTGTGACCTGGATAAACGCGGCGCACTTGAGTCCATCGCCAGCAAGCCGGCTCCTACAGGGTTGCGATTCAGGCGGTGGTCTGGCTTTTACGATGATCGACAAAAAACGCCTTGCCCTTGCCAACCCGGTCGGATGCCTTGGGCAGGTTCGCGGCCTGGGTGTCTTGCGCATCGACGTACCAGTAGCAATGGCTGACGGCTCGGGTAATGCCCACGTATGCCAGGCGCAGGATCTCGTCCTTCTGGGCGTTGTCGTAGGGTTCGCTGTCGCCGGCCTTGCCCAGGCCCGCCAGGCGGTAGACCTGATTCTTGTAGGGTGAACTGGTCAGGTGCTGGCAGTCGCCGAGCAGGAACACTGCATCGGCCTGGAGGCCCTTGGCGCTGTGATAGGTCAGTTGCTTGAGCCTGCGAGCCTCATACGGCAAGCTCGAATCAACATTAACTACAGACTGAATATGCTCTTCTATCAATGACTTATCGCTACTTTTTCGATAAAGCATCAAGATTGAATCACCCTTCCGGTAATGCTCCATCAGGCGCTGCGCCATGCCCTGGTCATCACGGTCGAGGACGTTCACCGGCAGCAATGCCTTGGGCTCGCCGCTGGCCTTGGCTTTCTTCCCGGCAATCGCCGGTGCTGCGCGCACGATGTGCTCGGCGGCATCGATGATGTGCTGGTGGCTGCGGTAGTTGTCGCTGAGCATGACCTTGGTGGTGCTCGGCGACGGGAACTCCTTGTTGAATTCCATGAAGTAACTCGGCGAACTGCCGCGCCAGCCATAGATGGACTGCCAGTCATCACCCACACAAAGCAGCGAGGAACGCTGGGCCCCGCGCCCGACGTGCATGGCCGGCCCGCGACTGCGGATCTCCGCCAGGCTGGCCCGGATCCAGGAGACGATCTGCGGCGAAACGTCCTGGAATTCGTCGATCATCAGGTGCGACAGCGGTCGCAGCAACTCGTCGCCGAGCAGTTTCAGATTCTCCGGCGAATGTTCGCTGAACAGGGCGAACATCCGGTTGTAGGTCATGATCGGCGGTTTCTGATCGAGCAAGTGATCTTCCAGCGCCCGCCAGTACAGACTCAAGGCTTCAAAGAAGAACCGGTCGGGATCGTCCTTGGCGAAACTCATCTGCCCCACGGCGCTCGGCACGTCCAGACCGAGGTTTTCGATGAACCCGGCGGCGGCGACAAAACAATCGAGCAGCGGCGCCGAAGCGAGCTCGCCCTTGACCTTGTAATCGAAGCCCGGCCCGGCACTGGCATCGCCGGCAAGGGAGGCCAGGACACGCTTTGACGATTCGTAACTATCAAGCCATATCAATGGCTTACGGCAGAAAGCTTGAAACAGGGTGCGCTTTACCGCCCACTCTGCGCGCACCGACAGCTTGGCGTTTGGCCGGGCCAGCTGCGGGCTTTCCCTGGGATCGAACCCCAGCACCACCCAGGCATCCAGGGACGCAATGTAGCCGTGACAATGGAATGTCGAGCCATTGATATCGAACGACTGGCGATTCGGCTCGATACCCTTGATCGGCCAGGCACCAGCGCGAATCCACAAATCCTCAAGGGTGTCGCACAACTCTTCATCGCGCTTGGCCGCCAGTTCGGTCACGCCGATGCGTTTCTGCACATCCGGGTGATCGCGCTCCAGCTCCTTGAGTTGCAGGGCATGCCGGGACAACGGCTTGATCAGCTCGCGAAAACGCTCATCGTCGCGGTGCAGACGGTGATAGCAGGCATTGAGCTGTTGGCGTTGAGCGTCGTTGATGCGCAGGTCGAACGGATTGCTGTCGACCTCCTCGTCACCCTGTGCAGTGCGCAGGCTGAGGTTCTCGAACGCCTGCAGACGCTCGAAACCGGGAAGGCTGCGCACCATCGGCAGGATCCGCGAGTGAAAGGTGCGCACCAGGTCCCGCGCCTCCTTGAAACTGATCGCGCGGCCCCAGAGCGCAAACAGTTCGATCAGCTTGTTGATGAAGTCCTTGCGCGACTCGCGGGTGAAGGTCACCACGGTCATCGAACTCAGCTCGAAGCCCAGGTAATGGCTCAACAGCAGGATGCGCAGCACCAGCGTGGTCGATTTGCCTGCACCGGCGCCCGCGATCACCGAGGTGGACGGCGTGTCGCTGAAGATCATTTTCCACTGGGCGGCGCTGGGCTGGGCATGGGCCGGCAGCAACCGGGCGACATCCGCCTTCATGCGCTTCTTCAACTCGGCGCTCAAGGGCAGGCGCCAATCGTCGAACAGCAGCTCATCGACATTCGGTGGCCGGTGTTCAGTGCTGCGCGAGTCGCGGATCAGCAGGACCTGCCGACCCTCCTCCAGCCCTTCGAGCTTGCCTTCCTTGTAGCCGTAATCGACCCCGGCG
Organism: Pseudomonas sp. PB101; assembly: GCF_009764265.1. GTDB lineage: Bacteria > Pseudomonadota > Gammaproteobacteria > Pseudomonadales > Pseudomonadaceae > Aquipseudomonas. The sequence continues at coordinate 145,074 of NZ_RWIR01000004.1, read as the reverse complement.
CTGTGTCCACTGCGAAAACCATCAGCCTGGCCGTGCAACCACGACGCACGGTGCTGTGCGTGCAGGCGGGTCAGGCTGTAGCCGAAGAACCGGGCGAGCAATCGCTTGATCAGCGGCATCTCGGCCAGGGGACGAAGTTCAGGAGGAAGATCGGGGGTGTGTTGCGGCACGCGGACTGACTCCAGGGTGTGAGGCTGTTGGGCGCTATGGTGTCTGCATTTGCCCTTGAGTTCTAGTCAATTGCTTATGACTCATTGGCTTATGCGATGAATTGAAGGTTGGATGAGAAAATTTCGAGATAACTTCATATCTATCGATTCGATGGGAATGCTGCATTTTTTACGCTTTTTATCGATTGTTGCCTGTTGGATGATGGCCGTCATTACCCACCGACGAACCTTTTCAGGAGACGATCATGCTCGAACTCAGGCCTTTCAACTCGCTCGGCGGTGCTAACCACGGCTGGTTGGATGCTCACCACCATTTTTCGTTCGCCGAGTACTACGACCCCAAACGTATGAACTGGGGCAACCTGCGGGTCTGGAATGACGACGTGATCGCTCCTGGCACCGGTTTCCCGCAACATCCGCACCGCGACATGGAGATCATCACCTATGTCCGCGAAGGCGCCATTACCCACCAGGACAACCTTGGCAACAAGGGCCGCACCGAAGCCGGTGACGTCCAGGTCATGAGCGCCGGCACCGGGATCGCCCACAGCGAGTACAACCTGGAAGCTACACCGACGAGGATTTTCCAGATCTGGATCATCCCCAACGAGACCGGCCTGGCCCCTTCCTGGGGCGCCAAGCCGTTCCCGAAAGGCGACCGCGAAGGTTTTGTCACGCTGGCCAGCGGCAAGGAAGGCGACGAACAGAGCCTGCGCATCCGCGCCGATGCCCGGCTGGTGGCGGCCAATCTGAAGGCTGGCGAGACTGCCGAGTACCACCTGGACAATGGTCGTCGTGCGTACCTGGTACCGGCCACCGGGGTCATTGAAGTCAATGGCTTGCGCGCACAAGCTCGAGACGGAGTCGCGGTGGCCGATGAGGCCGTGTTGCGGGTGACGGCCATTGAGGACAGTGAGATTGTTCTGGTGGACTTGGCCTGATCCGAAATTTGCGGCGTTCTTGCTGAAGTCATCGCTGGCAAGCCAGCTCCTACAAAGGCGAATGCATTCCAATGTAGGAGCGAGCCTGCTCGCGAAAAACCCGAGAATACGCGGGGTGTCAGGCTGCCAGCGTTATCGTTGACGACCATCGCGAGCAGGCTCGCTCTTACAAGGAAATCGCCCCATCCACCAGCGCTTGCGCCTCGGCCACCAGTTGCTTGAGGTGGTCGTCGCTGACAAAGCTTTCGGCGTAGATCTTGTAGATGTCTTCCGTGCCCGACGGGCGCGCCGCGAACCAGCCGTTTTCGGTCATGACCTTGAGGCCGCCAATGGCCTGGTCATTGCCCGGTGCGTGGCTGAGGATGCTCTGGATCGGCTCGCCCGCCAGTTCGGTCGAGGTGACCTGTTGCGGCGACAGCTTGCTCAGCAGCGCTTTCTGCTGCGGATTGGCCTTGGCGTCGACCCGCACCGAGAACGGTTCACCCAGTTCATCGGTCAAGGCGCGATAGGCCTGGCTCGGGTCGCGACCGGTGCGGGCGGTCATCTCGGCGGCCAGCAGGGCCGGGATCAAACCGTCCTTGTCGGTGCTCCAGACGCTGCCGTCCTTGCGCAGGAACGAGGCGCCGGCGCTTTCTTCGCCACCAAAACCCAGGGAGCCATCGAACAGGCCATCGGCAAACCATTTGAAGCCGACCGGCACTTCGTACAGGCGACGACCCAGGCGCTTGGCCACGCGATCGATCAGGCCGCTGCTGACCACGGTTTTACCCACGGCGGCATCAGCGCGCCATTGCGCACGGTTCTGGAACAGGTAGTCGATGGACACCGCGAGGTAGTTGTTCGGCGCCAGCAAACCACCGGACGGCGTGACGATGCCATGGCGGTCGTGGTCCGGATCGCAGGCAAACGCCACGTCGAAGCGTTCCTTGAGGCCGATCAGGCCTTGCATGGCGTGGCTGGACGATGGGTCCATGCGGATCTGGCCGTCCCAGTCGACGGTCATGAAGCGGAAAGTCGAGTCGACCTCTTTGTTCACCACCTCCAGGTCCAGGCGGTAATGCTCGGCAATTGCCGACCAGTAGCGCACCCCTGCTCCACCCAGCGGATCGACACCCAGGCGCAGCTTGGCGTCGCGGATGGCGTCGAAGTCGATCACGTTGATCAGGTCGGCGACATAGGTGTTGAGATAGTCGTGACGATGGGTGGTGCTGGCCTTCAGTGCCTGCTCGTAGCCGATGCGCTTGACGCCCGCGAGCTTGTTGGCCAGCAATTCGTTGGCCTTGGCTTCGATCCACTTGGTGATGTGGGTATCGGCCGGACCACCGTTGGTTGGGTTGTACTTGTAGCCACCGCTCTGCGGCGGATTGTGCGACGGCGTGATGACGATGCCGTCCGCCAGGCCGCTGGTGCGACCACGGTTGTAGCAGAGAATCGCATGGGAAATGGCTGGCGTCGGCGTGTACTCGTCGCCCGCGGCGATCATCACCGTCACGCCGTTGGCCGCCAGCACTTCGAGGGCGCTGGCGCCGGCCGGCGTGGACAGCGCGTGGGTGTCGATGCCGACGAACAGCGGGCCGTCGATGCCTTGAGCTTGGCGATACAGGCAGATCGCCTGGCTGATCGCCAGCACGTGCCATTCGTTGAAACTCAAGTCGAACGAGCTGCCACGGTGCCCGGACGTGCCGAAGGCAACGCGCTGGGTCGAAATCGCGGCATCAGGCTGGCCGGTGTAATAGGCCGTTACCAGTCGCGGGATGTCGACCAACAATTGTGCCGGTGCCGGTTTACCCGCAAAAGGACTGAGTGTCATGCAAAACCTCTGGAATAGAGTGGTTAAGGAGTTGGGTCGCAGTTTACTGGCAGTTTGACCGCAACGCGATGGGATCGATCCACGGGGAGTGAAGCTTGTTTGTCGCCCCGCTCAGTCGATCGATTCCAGACGCAGCGCATCGCCCAACAAACCCAGCGCGGCGGCCAGATTGTGATCACCGCCGAAGGTATGGCTCAGGCGCAAATGTTGCCCGTGCAGGCCATGCAGGCTGAACAGTTCGCCCGGCGCGACAACCACCTGATGCGCCAACAGGCGCTGGAACACCCGGCGGACATTGACCTGACGCAGCGAGCGCACCCAGATCGTTGCCCCGCCTTCTGGCTCGACGAAATGCAAGGCATCGCCCAGCCGCTCCTGCAACAGCTGGGTCATCTGACTTTTACGCTCCTTGAGCAGCCGTCGCAGCACCAGCAGGTGTTGATCGATGCGGCCGCTGCTATATAAACGGGCGATGGCTTTCTGGCGTATCGGCGACAGACGGAAGGAGCGCAGCAGAAAGTGCCGTTGCAGCTCGGCGCTCAAATGCCTTGAAAGCAGGTAGCCATAGGGCGCTTCCGCACCAATGGTTTTTTCGAAGGTGGAAAACACCATCAGCCGTTCAGGGTCCAGCAAGTCGCGAAAGCGTACGCCATCGGGTTCGAATCCGAGTTCGCCATAACAGTCGTTTTCCAGCACCCAGCTGTCATGCACAGCCAACAGCCGGGCGATGGCCTGGCGGTTTTCGTCAGGCGCCTGGCTGCCGCGCGGCATGTTCAGGGCCGATGACAGCATCACCAATTGCACCGGTTCGGTTTCCAGCAGCGTTTTCAGGCGCTGCGGATCCAGGCAGCCATCGGCTTGCACGGGCAACTCGATCACGTGCACGCAGGCGGCCTGGAACAACCGCAGGAACGTCCAGTCGCACGGTGACTCCACCACTACCGTGGCGTCTTTCAACGCCAGCACGGCGATGAGGATTTCCAGTACGCCCCGAAGATCGGCGCCGATATAGACATCATCGGCGTGCCAGTAGCGCATGGGTGACGTGGTGTAGCGCGCTGCCAGGGCGGTGCGCAATTCCAGCTCGCCGCAGGGCTGCGAAGGCGACTGCGGCTGGCGCGGGTACTGGCGCAGCAACTCGCGCTCCAGCAGCAGCAACGGGCTGTCCAGCGGCTGCAGCAGGGCCGGCTCATCGGCGCTCAGGACCAGCATCCCCGGACGCCGGGCATTGACGTACACCGCTTCCAGCAGATCGCTGGCGCTGTCCTGCGGGTTGATCGAGGACACCGGCAACGCGTAGTAACCGGACTTGGCCACTGAATAGACGCGCCCTTCCTTCTCCAGCAGCGAATAGGCGTATTGAATGGTCGAGATCGACACATTGAGGCGCTCTGCCAGTTGCCGCAGCGACGGCAGGCGAATGCGCGAATCCCCTTCCGATTCGTTGATCAGGCAGGCCAGGTATCGATAGACCGCCTGATAGGCGAAATCCGTTTCTCGTGGTCCTTTCATGGCAGCAGGCCGACAACACTGGCTGGAAATCCGTCCACGTTCAGTGATCCGCCGACCATTCTTCCTCCAGCGTGAGGCTGACGTCAGGCGCCCCGCTATTGCCTTGCGACGCCCATTGCAGGCGATAGAGCTGGCCAATCAGGCTGACGGGCAAGCCGCTGACGTCCATCATCCAGTGCATGATCTGTTCGGCGACCGAATGCCCCTGCATGGCCCGGTGCAACTCCGGCAAGGCCACCAACATGCCCGGGTGGCACTCTCGCAAAAAGCGCTCAAGTCCCGCACCTTGCTCAACAAAGGGGGAAAAGAGCAGGCACACCAGTTGTGCTTCGCTCAGGCCCAGGATCTTCTGCGCCTCAGCCGTTGCCCGTGCGCGCAGCTCGCTCAGTGTCGCCGGGTTGCCGAATACCTCGATGGCCTGCTCGCACAAACGCTCGGGCAGCTCCTTGCGACGCATCATCACCAAGGCGCGCTGCAGGTATTGCGCAATGCCGCCGGCGTAATCGCGACCCTGCACGAAGCACGCTTGCAACCCGCGCACGTGCGCCGAGATCAACGGACTGACGAATTCGTTGTCGCTGACCTGCCCGGACAATTCGCCAGGCCGGAATCCGAGAAATTCAGTGAGTATTGGCCAGCGCTCTTCCAGGCTACTGACCAGCAGGTCGTGAATGTCGATGCAGGCCGCACGACGACAAGTCTCGAAGCGCTCCTGCGGACGCCATCGAGCCTGACCATGACCGGCATACAACGCCTGATAACAGTCGCTGCCCAGTTCATCGAGCAGTGCAAACAACTCCGCAGAACCGGCTTCGCCCACTGGCAAAGGCTCGAGCCCTGCCTTGGTGGCGGCACGCCGCAAACCGTCCATGAACTGCTGTTGCTGACGTGGCGTGTCACTGATGAGCAAGGCGTCGACACCACCGTCCCAGCGAGCGATTTGCCCGTAGAACTCTGCCGTGGCCAGATAACCGTCATCCCACAGGTCCAACCCGCCACGCCACTGCCGGCGATGGCCAATCATCAACAGGTTCAGGCGACTCGCCTCGCGAGCGGCATCGGACATCGGTGCCAGGTGATCAAACGGCAGGATTTCCCGGTCATCGACCATCAACACCTCGACCCGGGGGTCGTCATAGACAAACAAGGCGCTGTTGGTCCTGTGCATGTTTTCCATGGCCATACCGCTTGCGCCGTTCAGGCGCAACGAGGCGATGCGCAGCTGGAAAGTCGTCGGCGAACGCGTGGCGATCGTCAATTGCGCGGCACGCAACAGGGCCAAGGCGTAGCAGTTGTCACGGGCCCCGGTCTGGACCGCCAACACCTTGTAGTCGCCAATCTGCTCCATGCCCCCCGCCGCGAACGCCAGGCGTTGAATCAACAATTGCAATGCGGTGCGTTCGGCACGCGAGAAAAAACCCAGCAATCGCTGCAGCACTTGTTGATAGACATAGTTCATCGCTTGGTCATGGATGCTGGTCATCTTTATTTACCTGGTACGCGTAAGTTCAATATCGTGCGGACAGCAAATGGCGCGGGACTGTCTGCACGAATGGAGTCATGGACTTTATTGCCAAATGCTAGCACTTGAATTTTCTGGAAATTATTTGAAACGATCGCAACAGCGCTTCTTTCGATCGCCAAAGACGAGGCTGTAGTGCCCGGCTGGCAAGGGTTTGTTGGGTTTTAGGGAAGATCCTAGGAAACGTCCGACAAAGTCCCACAGACACTTAACACAAGAAATAAAGAAGAAAGTAGTCGCTGTCTTTTTGGCAACTACAGGACAACTAAATAATGTGGAGGTTTGCACCGATGGTGCACTTTTAAAAGTTATAGCCTGACAGACAGCCATGACTCATTCCTTGAGATGAAAGTAATCATTCAATTATCAGTGCTTAGTGGCTGATTAGAAGCTACAGATTACGGGCAAAAACCAGTTCAGTTGCTGGACCGGCCTGCGGATCGACGGCTTCTTTTTGCGGAGGGGGGCACAAACGAAAGAGTCCGTGCAGGCACGGACTCTTGGGGGTGGGCATTTGCAGCGGTGGTTACGCCGGCTCGACCTGCAGCGCGACCCTTTCGCGACACGGGCATTCGTCCATGTAGCGGTGTGCCTCGACAAACTCGGCAAACGGGAACACCCGAGTCTTGAGCGGCAGCAGAACGCGATCGGCGGTCAGCTGGTTGATGTCGCGCAAGGCACGTTGCAGTGCGGCCTGGTCCTGGGTGATGCCCAGTTCCGGCTTGCCCGTGAAGTTGCCGATGCAGTGCACGAAGAACTGAATGTTCTTCTGGAACGCTGCGCAGGCCGGGAACGGCGTCTGGTTGCCACCTTGCAGGCCGTACAGCACCAGGCTGCCGCGAGGCGCCAGGACATCGCCCAGCAACGACATCTGCGGACCGCCCAAACCATCGAAGACCACGTCCACGCCACGGTTGTCGGTGATCTTGTTGATCCGCATCAGCAGATCTTCTTCCTCGGTGACGATGACTTTCTCGGCACCCAGTGACAGCAGGTATTCACGTTCCTCTTCGGTCTTGGTCGCGGCGATCACTCGAACACCCAAGGCCTTGCCCAGTTGAACGAACGAAGGTCCGGCGCAATGACTCGCGTCAGTCACCAGGGCGAATTGCCCTGGCTTGACCCGTGCCAGATCCGCATAAGCGAAATAGGCGATCAACAACGGCGTGTAGTGCACGCTGGCTTCAATCGGGCTGAGCACATCCGGATAACGGGTGACTGCCGAGCGTGGCAGAACGATCAACTCACCGTAGACCGGATAGTCGTTCGGGCTTTGGGCCGGGAAGCTGGCGACCTTGTCACCGACCTCCAGGTCGTCGACACCCTCACCGACGGCGGTGACGATACCAGCCATCTCCTGCCCCAGGCCTGAAGGCAGGCGGGCATGGGACGGGGCCAGGTTCTGACGCCAGAGAGTGTCATACCAACTGATGCCGATCGCTTCGACGCGCACCTGCACTTCGCCCGGTGCAGGCTGAGCCGTCGCATGCTCTTCGCATTTGAGCACCTCGGCTGGACCAAACTTGTGAAAACGGATCGTGCGGGACATCGCAAACCTCGCCAAATGAACCTCTAATGCCTTGAACTCTAGCTGGGCTTTCAACCCAACACTATCTGTGGCTATTAATAGTCGACATGCCTGTCATTGATTCCGCAGCGGCGGCAACATCGTCAAATGTCGTAAGAAACCGAAGCAGCCCATGTAGGAAAAACTGAATTACCCGGTGCAGAGTACCAGCCTTTCCCCGTAATATTCCTGCTGGCCATTGTTCTCATATGGCCGCCCACGTCAAGCTTGCTGACTCTGCCAGGACTCCAGATGAATCGTAATGACCTGCGTCGTGTCGACCTGAACCTGTTGATCGTTTTCGAAACATTGATGCACGAACGCAGCGTGACCCGCGCCGCGGAAAAACTGTTCCTCGGCCAGCCCGCCATCAGTGCGGCGCTCTCGCGCCTGCGCGGCTTGTTCGATGACCCTTTGTTCGTGCGAACCGGGCGCAGCATGGAGCCGTCCGCCAGGGCCGTCGAGATCTTCGCCCTGCTCTCGCCGGCGCTGGATTCGATTTCCACGGCGGTCAGCCGTGCGGCCGAGTTCGATCCTGCCACAAGTACCGCGGTGTTCCGCATCGGCCTTTCGGACGACGTCGAGTTCGCCTTGCTGCCGATGCTGCTCAAGCGCCTGCGGGCCGAATCGCCGGGGATCGTGCTGGTGGTGCGCCGGGTCAACTACATCCTGATGCCGGGATTGCTGGCATCCGGCGAGATTTCCATCGGCGTCAGCTACACCACCGACCTGCCGGCCAACGCCAAGCGCAAGGTGCTGCGTCGCAGCCAGCCGAAACTGTTGCGCGCCGACACCGTGCCGGGGCCGTTGAGCCTGGATGATTACTGCGCTCGCCCCCATGCCCTGGTGTCGTTCGCCGGCGACCTCAGCGGCTTCATCGATGAAGAACTGGAGAAGCTCGGACGCAAGCGTCATGTCGTATTGGCCGTGCCACAGTTCAACGGTCTGAGCACCCTGCTCGCCGGCACCGACATCGTCGCCACCGTGCCGGACTACACGGCCGATGCGTTGACCGCCGCCGGCGGTGTGCGCGCGGAAGATCCGCCGTTGCCGGTGCGCAGCTTCGAACTGCACATGGCCTGGCGCGGGTCGCAGGATAATGATCCGGGGGAGCGCTGGTTGCGCTCGCGGATCCAGATGTTCTTCGGGGATCCGGATAGCCTCTGAGAAGACGGCGCAGGCCTGAATGAAAACGGGCGCCTTTACCGGCGCCCGTTTTGTTGTAGCGGATCAGCAAAAGAATTTCGTATACCCTAGCGCTATCTCACTCCAAATGACCGCCGCCGTGAACCTGACCAAACTCAACGCACCCGACCTTGGTAACACGCCTTCGACGTCGGAGATCATCACTCGCCATCTGCGGGATGCGATTGTCGCCGGGCATTTTGCCGAGGATGAGCCGATCCGCCAGGACGACATCGCCCGCCAGTTCAATGTCAGCAAGATCCCGGTGCGCGAAGCCCTCAAGCGGCTGGAGGCCGAAGGGTTGGTGATGTTCCAGCGCAATCGCGGGGCGATGGTCACGCGGGTTTCCGATGCGGAACTGGCGCAGATGTTCGAAGTGCGGATGTTGCTGGAGGACAAGATTCTGCGCCTGGCCATTCCGAACATGACCGAAGAGACCTTCGCCCGTGCCGAGCGCATCTGCCAGGAGTTCATCGGCGAGGACGACGTGGGGCGCTGGGCCGAGCTCAACTGGGAGCTGCATTCCTGCCTGTACGAGCCTGCGCAGCGGCCGTTTCTGGTGAGCCTGATCCGTTCGGTCAATGACAAGCTGGAGCGTTATCTACGCATGCAGATGAGCTTGTCGGCCGGCAAGGAACGGGCCGATCACGAACACCGCGAGATCCTCGCGGCCTGCCGCGCCGGGGATGTGGACCTGGCGGTGAAGCTTCTGGACGAGCACATTGCCGGCGTCTGCACGACCCTGTTCGAGCACCTGCCGCACACCCACTGACCCGCGATAATCAGCGTCAGGCGTGCAGTGTTCCCTAAAGGTGCGCCCACGCACCCATTGCTCCCATCTGTAACACTGCCAGCGTTTGCCCTGGCTTCCTCTCTCCCGCCCGTTGCTCCCCCACAAGACCTCTACTTCAAGGCCTGACGATTTATTCACGGTCGGAACTTGAATCGGGCACGTTGATTGCTACTGTTAATATCGTATACGAAATCCCCAATACGATATTCAACAGCACTCCACATCAACGAGGCCTCTATGAAAAACCCCGCATTTGCCGTAGCCCTCAGCGCTGTTCTCAGTACCTCCTTCATCGCCACTGCCCAGGCCGACAAGCTCGACGACATCATCGGTTCGGGCAAGCTGCGCTGCGCCGTGACCCTGGACTTCCCGCCCATGGGCTTTCGCGATGCCAGCAACTCGCCGGCCGGCTTCGATGTGGACTATTGCCGCGACCTGGCGAAGATCCTCGGGGTCGAGGCCGAAGTGGTGGAGACGCCGTTCCCGGATCGCATTCCGGCACTGGTCTCCGGGCGGGCTGACGTGATCGTCGCGTCCACCTCCGACACCCTCGAGCGCGCCAAGACCGTTGGCCTCACCGTGCCCTACTTCGCCTTCCAGATGGTGGTGCTGACCCGCGACGACACCGGCATCAACGGCTTCGACGACCTCAAGGGCAAGGCAGTGGGCAACACCAGCGGCACCTATGAGGCCATCGCCCTGGAGAAAGACGTGAAGAACTGGGGCTCCGGCAGTTTCCGGGCCTACCAGTCGCAGAGCGATACCCTGCTGGCCGTCGCCCAAGGCCACATCGATGCCACCGTGGTCACCAATACCGTGGCCGCCGCCACCCTCAAGTCGGGCAAATACAAAAACCTCAAAGTCGCCGGTAACGCCCCGTACGTCATCGACTACGTGTCCCTGGGTGCCAAGCGCAGCGAGTTCGGTCTGCTCAACTACCTCAACCTGTTCGTCAACCAACAGGTGCGTACCGGACGCTACAAGGAGCTGTTCGTTAAATGGGTCGGCACCGAGATCCCGCCGACCAACCTGACCGTGCCTCAGGTCTACTACTGAGATGTCCGGCATGCCTGGGCCAATGTCTCTGACCGGGCGCAGCCTGGTCGCGGGTGCCGCGCAAGGCGCCCTGCTGTTCGCCGATGTCGGCTTGAGCTTCTGGGGCGGCGTCGATCCCTGCACGGGTGAAGTCATCGACCGCCATCACCCGCTCAGCGGCCAACACCTGGCCGGCCGCGTGCTGGCGATCCCCAGTGGTCGCGGCTCGTGCACCGGCAGCAGCGTGTTGATGGAGCTGATCAGCAACGGCCATGCACCGGCGGCATTGGTGCTGGCCGAAGCCGACGAGATCCTGACCTTGGGCGTGCTGGTGGCGCAGACCATTTTTGCCCGTTCCCTGCCGGTGCTGTGCATCGGTCGGGAGGCCTTCGCCGCCTTGCGCGGCCAGGCCTTCGCCCGGGTCGAAAATACAACGCTGAGCCTGTTCGATCACCTGCCGGGCGACGCCTGGCAGGCGCTGGACAGCCCATTGGCAAACACTGACGGCAGCGCCTCGATCAGGCTCACCGAGCACGATCGGGCGCTGCTCGATGGCCGGCATGGCAAGGCCGCGCAAATGGCCATGCAGATCGTCCTGCGTATGGCCGAACTGCAGGGTGCCGAGCACCTGGTGGATGTCACTCAGGCACACATCGACGGCTGCATTTACACGGGACCTGCGAGCCTGCGCTTTGCCGAGCAACTGGTGCAATGGGGCGCAAAAGTACGAGTACCCACCACCCTCAATTCAATTTCCGTCGACCAGCGCCGCTGGCGCGAACTGGGGATCGACCCGGCACTGGGTGAACCGGCCAGTGCCTTGGGCGATGCCTATATGGCGATGGGCGCACAGCTCAGTTTCACCTGCGCGCCCTACCTGCTCGACACTGCACCGAAGGCTGGCGAACAAATCGTCTGGGCGGAATCCAACGCAGTGGTCTACGCCAACAGCGTGCTCGCTGCACGTACCCTGAAGTACCCGGATTACCTGGACATCTGCATCGCCCTCACTGGTCGCGCCCCCCTGATCGGCTGCCACCTGGACGCGCAACGCAAGGCCCGGCTGCAGATCGAGTTGCCGGCCCTCGGTGAACTGGACGATGCCTTCTACCCGCTGCTCGGTTACCACATTGGTGCCCTGTCCGGCAGTCGTGTGCCGCTGGTGCTGGGACTGGAACAACGCAAGCCGAGCCTGGACGACCTCAAAGCCTTTGGCGCGGCCTTCGCCACCACCTCTGCGGCGCCACTGTTCCACATCGCCGGGGTCACCCCGGAGGCCATTGACCCGGCGCAGGTGCTGGATGCGGACACTGCCATTGCCGTGGAAAAAATCCGCCTGAAGGACCTGCTGTCGAGCTGGCGCGAACTCAACAGTGCCCGCGATAACCGGGTGGATGTGGTGTCGCTGGGTAACCCGCACTTTTCCCTCAGCGAGTTCGCTCACCTGGCGCGACTGTGCCGGGGACGTCAAAGACACCCGCAGGTGGTGCTAGCCATCACTTGCGGCCGTGCCGTGCTGGAGCAAGCCCGCGAGGCCGGGCACATCGCCGTGATCGAAGCGTTTGGCGCGACCCTGGTCACCGACACCTGCTGGTGCATGCTCGGCGAACCCGTCATCCCCCTGGCGGCTGAAACCCTGATGACCAACTCGGGCAAATACGCCCACTACGCACCGGGCCTGGTCGGCCGCAAGGTGCACTTCGCCAGCCTTGCCGAATGCGTCGACGCGGCCTGCACCGCAACGGCCAGCGGACGTTTGCCGGCCTGGCTTCAACCTGCTGCCCTACTGGAGAGCCCAGCGCATGTTTGACTACAGCTTCCAATGGCGCTCCGCCCTGCGCGCCCTGCCGGACATGCTTGCCGGTGCCATCGTCACCTTCGAAACCGCCGCGCTGTCGATGATCTTCGGCGTGCTGATCGCCCTGGCCCTGACGGTGATGCGCGAGGCCAAACACCCATTGCTGCGCGGGTTCGGCAACGGTTGGGTATCGATTGCCCGCAACACCCCGTCGCTGTTCCAGATCTACATCCTCTACTTCGGCCTCGGTTCGCTGAACCTGCACGTCAGTTCCTGGTTCGCCCTGCTGGCCGGGATCACCTTCAACAATGCCGGGTACCTGGCGGAGAACTTTCGCGGCGGCCTCAAGGCCGTGCCGAACACGCAGGTGCGTGCGGCGCGTTCCCTCGGCATGAGTGCCTTCCAGGCCTACCGCATGATCATCGTCCCGCAACTGCTGCGGATCGTGTTCTACCCGCTGACCAACCAGATGGTCTGGGCGGTGTTGATGACGTCGCTGGGGGTGATCGTCGGGCTGAACAATGACCTGACCGGTGTGACCCAGGAATACAACGTCAAGACCTTCCGCACCTTCGAGTATTTCGCCATTGCGGCGGCGTTGTATTACTTGATTGCCAAGGCGATCGTCGCGGCAGCCCGGCTGATGGCCTGGCGGTTGTTCCGTTACTGAGGAGCTGTCCATGTTTTCCACCGATTTTTCCTCGAATGACCTGATGTTCCTGCTCAACGGTGCGTGGGTCACGATGCAACTGACGTTCTGGTCGATCATTCTCGGCTCCGTGGCCGGGTTGTTCTTCGGTCTGCTGCGGGCCTTGCTGCCACGGGCCAGCCTGCCGCTGGCGTGGGTGCTGGACGTGTTTCGCAGCGTGCCGTTGCTGATCCAGTTCGTGCTGTTCAACTCACTCAAAAGCATCGTCGGCCTGAACATCAGCGCCTTCAGCGTCGGCTGCATTGTGTTGGGGGTTTACGCGGCGGCGTATTTCACCGAGATCGTGCGTGCCGGCGTGCTGGCGGTGCCGTTCACCGTACGACGGGCCAGTCGCTCGCTGGGGTTGAGCTTCTTGCAGGACCTGCGCTGGATCGTCCTGCCGATGGCCACCCGGGTAGCGTTCCCCGGCTGGCTGAACCTGGTGCTCGGTGTCATGAAAGACACCGCGCTGGTGATGTGGATCGGCATCGTCGAACTGCTGCGCGCCTCGCAAACCATCGTTACCCGCATCCAGGAACCGTTGCTGGTGCTGTGCGTCGCGGGCCTTATCTACTACGTCATGAGCCTGGTGGTCGCACGCCTGGGCGCTCGTCTGGAAAGAAGGTGGCAAGAAAATGATTGAGATCGACAACGTACATAAATCCTTCGGCAACCTCGAAGTGGTCAAGGGCGTCAACCTGACGGTGAACAAGGGCGAAGTGGTGTCGATCATCGGCGGCTCCGGCTCCGGCAAATCGACCTTGCTGATGTGCATCAACGGCCTGGAACCGATCCAGAAAGGCAACATCCGCGTTGACGGCGTCGAAGTCCATCACAGCGCCACCGACCTCAATCGCCTGCGGCAGAAAATCGGCATTGTGTTCCAGCAATGGAATGCCTTCCCGCACCTGACGGTGCTGGAAAACGTCATGCTCGCGCCGCGCAAGGTGCTGGGCAAGAGCAAGGCTGAAGCTGAAGAACTGGCGGTCAAGCAACTGACCCACGTCGGTCTGGGCGACAAGCTCAAGACCTTCCCCGGCAAGCTGTCCGGTGGACAGCAACAACGCATGGCCATCGCCCGCGCCCTGGCCATGTCACCGGACTACATGCTGTTTGACGAAGCCACCTCGGCCCTCGACCCGCAGTTGGTCGGTGAAGTGCTGGACACCATGCGCATGCTCGCCGAAGACGGCATGACCATGGTGCTGGTGACCCACGAAATCCGCTTTGCCCGGGACGTGTCCGACCGTGTGGCGTTTTTCCGCAATGGCCTGGTGCATGAGATCGGTTCGCCGGATCAGGTGATTGGCAATCCGGTGCGTGCGGAGACTGCAGCGTTTCTGAAATCTGTGAAATGACAACTGGCCTCATCGCTGGCAAGCCAGCTCCCACAGGTTTGGTGGTGTATGCAACAACCCAAATCACTGTGGGAGCTGGCTTGCCAGCGATGAGGCCCTGACAGACAACACAAGGATCAAGTCATGCGTTCATCAAAAGTCATTCATGTAGTCAGTTGCCACGCCGAAGGCGAAGTCGGCGATGTGATCGTCGGCGGCGTCGCCCCGCCGCCCGGTGCCACCGTGTGGGAACAGTCGCGCTGGATCGCCCGGGACGAAACCTTGCGCAACTTCGTCCTCAACGAACCCCGCGGCGGCGTGTTCCGCCACGTCAACCTGCTGGTCCCGGCCAAGGACCCACGTGCGCAGATGGCCTGGATCATCATGGAACCGGCGGACACCCCGCCGATGTCCGGCTCCAACTCGTTGTGCGTCGCCACGGTATTGCTCGACAGCGGCATCCTGCCCATGACCGAGCCGCAAACCCGCCTGGTCCTGGAAGCGCCCGGCGGCCTGATCGAAGCCGTGGCCGACTGCCGGGATGGCAAGGTGCAACGGGTAGAAGTGAAAAACGTGCCGTCCTTCGCTGATCGACTGGATGCGTGGATTGAAGTCGAAGGCATCGGCTCGCTGCAGGTTGACACCGCCTATGGTGGCGACAGTTTCGTGATTGCCGATGCCAAAGGCCTGGGTTTCTCCATCCGCCCGGATGAAGCGGCCGACCTGGTCGCGGTCGGGCTGAAAATCACTCGAGCGGCCAACGAACAACTGGGCTTCGTGCATCCGCTGAATCCCGAGTGGTCGCACATTTCCTTCTGCCAGATCGCCGCGCCCATCGTCCATGAGAACGGCATCGCCACCGGCGCCAATGCGGTAGTGATTCAACCGGGCAAGATCGACCGCTCCCCCACCGGCACGGGTTGCTCGGCGCGCATGGCGGTGTTGCAGGCCAAAGGCTTGATGCAGGTTGGCGAGCGCTTTGTCGGCCGTTCGATTATCGGCTCCGAGTTCCACTGCCGCATTGATTCGCTGACCGAAGTCGCCGGCCGCGCCGCGATTTACCCGTGCATTTCCGGCCGGGCGTGGATCACCGGCACCCATCAATTGCTGCTCGACCCAAGTGATCCGTGGCCACAAGGCTATCGCCTGTCCGACACCTGGCCCGGCGCCTGATCACGCCATCGCTGAACCCTCAGGTCAACGGCCAGTAACTTCCCTGAAAAGCAAATAAAGCACGGGTCGAGTTTTGTCATTTTAACAAACGTATACGAAATACTATTAACCAAGCGGAGACAACAATGAGCAAGCGCATTAACTGGAGTGGCGTCTTCCCGGCGGTGACCACTCAATTCAACGATGACTTTTCCATCAACCTGGAAAAAACCCATCAGGTGATTGCCAACGTGATCCGCGACGGCGTGTCAGGCCTGGTGGTCTGCGGCTCGGTGGGTGAAAACACCTCGCTGAGCGCCGAAGAGAAAATCGCCGTGACCGAGGTCGCTGTCGATGCCGCCCGTGGTCGCGTCCCGGTGATTTGCGGCGTGGCCGAGTTCACCAGCGTACAAGCGGCCAAGGTCGCCAATGCCGTACGCCGGGTCGGGGTCGATGGCGTGATGCTGATGCCGGCGCTGGTCTACGGTTCCAAGCCGTTCGAGACCGCCGAGCATTACCGCTACGTGGCGAAAAACGCCGACGTGCCGCTGATGGTCTACAACAACCCGCCTATCTATAAGAACGACGTCACCCCGGACATCCTGATTTCCCTGGCCGACTGCGACAACGTGGTGTGCTTCAAGGATTCTTCCGGCGACACCCGCCGCTTCATCGACGTGCGCAACGAAGTCGGTGACCGTTTCGTGTTGTTCGCCGGCCTCGACGACGTGGTGCTGGAAAGCATCGCCGTGGGTGCCGAAGGATGGGTCTCGGGCATGTCCAACGTGTTCCCGAAAGAAGGCGAAACCATCTTCCGCCTGGCCAAGGCCGGTCGTTTCGCCGAAGCCATGCCGATCTACGAATGGCTGATGCCGATCCTGCACCTCGATGCCCGTGCCGACCTGGTGCAGTGCATCAAGCTGTGCGAAGCCATTGCCGGTCGCGGCAGCGCCTTGACCCGTCCGCCACGCCTGGCCCTGCCGGAAGCCGACCGCGTATTCGTCGAGCAGATCATGGCCAAGGCGTTGGCCAACCGCCCGGAACTGCCGGACGTCGGTCTCTGAGTGATTGCCGGGCAGGCCCTTACCGGCCCGGCTGCCCATTTTTCTGCGCCTTAACAAGGTACGTCAGCATGTCGAATCCTCAACACACGCAAAGCGCAACCACACCCTCGGGACTCAAACGCGTAGTGGCCGCCGCCATGGCTGGCACCGTCGCTGAATGGTATGAGTTCTTTCTCTACGGCACCGCCTCGGCATTGGTTTTCGGCAAGCTGTTCTTCCGCCAGACCGACAACCCCATCGACGGCATCATCGCCGCCTTCGCCTTGTACGCGGTCGGCTTTCTCGCCCGGCCGTTGGGCGGTTTGGTATTCGGTCACTACGGTGACAAATTCGGCCGCAAGCGCCTGCTGCAACTGAGCCTGGTCGTGGTCGGCATTACCACCTTCCTCATGGGTTGCCTGCCTGGTTTCGACCAGATCGGTTACGCAGCGCCGGTGCTATTGGTGCTGTTGCGGTTGATCCAGGGCTTCGCTTTCGGTGGCGAATGGGGCGGCGCGATTCTGCTGGTGTCCGAACACTGCCCGGACAATCGTCGGGGCTTCTGGGCCAGTTGGCCGCAAGCCGGGGTGCCGGCCGGCAACCTGGTGGCCACGGTCGCCCTGCTGCTGTTGTCGTCGAACCTGTCAGAGCAGCAGTTCCTTGCCTGGGGCTGGCGCGTGGCGTTCTGGTTCTCGGCGGTCGTCGTGTTGATCGGTTACTGGATTCGCACCAGCGTCGATGACGCACCGATCTTCAAGGAAGCCCAGGCCCGTCAGGCACAGACCAAACAGCAACAGCTCGGCGTGGTGGAAGTGCTGCGTCATCACTGGCGTTCGGTGCTGGTGGGAATCGGCGCACGTTTTGCCGAGAACATCCTCTACTACACCGTGGTGACGTTCTCGATTACCTATCTGAAACTGGTGGTGCACAAGGACACTTCGCAAATTCTGCTGCTGATGTTCGGCGCGCACCTTGTGCACTTTTTCCTGATCCCGTTGATGGGCTATCTGTCGGACATCATCGGGCGCAAGCCGGTGTACCTGACCGGCGCGGTGCTGACAGCGTTCTGGGGGTTCATCGGTTTTCCGATGATGGACACCGGCAACAACTGGCTGATCATGGCCGCCATCACCCTGGGCCTGGCCATCGAGTCGATGACTTATGCGCCCTACTCGGCACTGATGGCTGAACTGTTCCCGACCCACGTACGCTACACCGCTCTGTCCCTGTGCTACCAGGTGGCGCCGATCTTCGCCGGTTCCCTGGCACCGCTGATCGCCATCACCTTGCTCAACAAGTACCACAGCTCGACGCCGATCGCCTGGTATCTGGTCGGCGCCGCGCTGATTTCCGTGGTGGCTGTCGGCCTGACCCGCGAGACCCGTGGCAAGTCGTTGCGCCAGGTGGATGCCGAGTCGGCGGCGCGGATTGCTGCGCTGGACCCAGCCCCGACCAGCCCACGCCGGGCCGATTCTGTGGCCTGAGTAAAGCCCTGTAGGAGCGAGCTTGCTCGCGATGGACGTCAACGATAACGCGTGTTGCCAATGGAAACGTTGTCCTTGCGTTTTTCGCGAGCAAGCTCGCTCCTACTGAATCAGCCGAGCAAGGCCTTGAGGTCGTTGTACAGCGCCTCGGGAATTTGCACGCCTTCCACCAGGCTGCGTACCCGCGCCGCGTAACGTCGTTGCGACGGCAAGCGCGCGCCCTGCCCTTCAATGCCCTGGAACAAGGCTTCGGCCCGGGCCAGATGTTCTTCTGTCGCGTCCCCCAGAAAGCGCCGAGGGTCCAGGGCGATGATCAACTCGCCATGGTACGGCGACGACTTGCTGCCCCCGTCGTAAGCCAACGACTCGGCACTGGTCAGGTCACCGATCAGCGGCCCGGCGATCAATTCCACCATCGCCGCCAGCGCCGAACCCTTGTGCCCGCCGAACGTCAGCATCGCGCCGCTGTCGAGCACCACGTCGGCGTCAGTGCTCGGCCGGCCCTGGGCGTCCACGCCCCAACCTTCGGGAATCGCCTTGCCGGCACGCCGGTGCAGTTCGATCTCACCACGGGCAATCGCGCTGGTGGCGAAGTCGAACACAAACGGATCCTGCCCCGCACGCGGCCAACCGAAGGCAATGGGATTGGTACCGAACACCGGCAGTCGTCCTCCCGCCGGCGCCACCCAGGCGTGGCTCGGATTACACGCCAGTGCCACCAGGCCGGCTGCCGTCAACTGCTCGATCTCCACCCACAGCGCCGAGAAATGGACACAGCGGTTGATGGCCAACGCCGCAATGCCGTTGGCCCGGGCTTTGTGCGCCAACAACGGCAATCCGGCCTGAAACGCCAACTGCGAAAAGCCACCGCCAGCATCCACCCGCACAATCGACGGCGCCTGGTCGATCACCTGTGGCTCGGCATCGGCTGACACCTTGCCGGCCCGCAGGGAATTCACACACCCCAGAATCCGGTACAAACCGTGGGAGGCACAGCCATCACGTTCGCCGACAACCACCGTCGCCGCCACCGCTTGTGCATGGGCCAGATTAAAACCGTTGTGCAACAGGATCGATTCGGCCAACTCGCGGGCTTCGATCAGGGTCAGTCGGATCATGGTCATCTCCTTGGAAAGACCGGTCAGCGTGGTCTATCCGAGGCGTCATGGCTTGATGGGTTTGGGCATTGGCGGTGACGAAACCGGCACAGCGCAGGTGGCTGACGAGATCCACTGTAGGAGCGAGCCTGCTCGCGATGGCCGCACCTCGGTCTCAAGTCCTGTTGATGCTTTTTCAGCAACACAGAAATTCGATCGATCTGATTGATAGCCCGCTAATCAAAGGTGCAGGCTAGAGGGCTGGCTCGGCTCTTATATCATTCCGAATGATAGTTACCTTCGCCCCATTCGATTCGTGAGATACAAACCCGCCGCGCATCATTCGCCAATCTCAACACATTGGCGGATGCATCCATGGAACAGTCACTCAAACATTTGCGCTTCCCCTTGGCTTTATTGGCCGTAGTGGTGCTCAGCGCTTGCGGCAAGGCCCCGGAAACCGCCGCCTCCATGCCCGCTGCCAAAGTCAGCGTGGCCAAGGTGCTGGAACAACCGGTCAACGAGTGGGACGAATTCACCGGGCGCCTGGAGGCGCCGGAAACCGTCGAGATTCGTCCACGGGTCTCCGGCCAGATCGATGAAGTGGCCTTCACCGAGGGCGCCCTGGTCAAGAAAGGCGACCTGCTGTTCCAGATCGACCCGCGTCCATTCCAGGCCGAAGTCCGCCGCCTCGAAGCGCTGGTCGCTCAATCGCGCGCCAATGCCACCCGCAGTGAAAACGAAGCCCAGCGCGGTGAGCGCCTGCGCACCAGCAACGCGATTTCCGCCGAGCTGGCCGATTCGCGTACCAGCGCCGCCCAGGAAGCCCGCGCCGCCGTCGGTGCCCTGCAAGCGCAGTTGGACCTGGCCAAGCTGAACCTGAGTTTCACCCGCGTCACCGCACCGATCAGCGGCCGCGTCAGCCGTGCGGAAATCACCGCCGGCAACCTGGTGACCGCCGACACCACCCCGCTGACCAGCGTGGTCTCCACCGACAAGGTCTACGCCTACTTCGACGCCGACGAGCGTGTGTTCCTCAAGTACACCGAGCTCGCCCGCCAAGGCAAGCGCGGTGCCACCACCCCGGTCTACATGGGCCTGTCCAACGAGGACGGTAACCCGCACCAGGGCGTGATGAACTTCGTCGACAACCAGGTCAACCCGAAAACCGGCACCATCCGTGGTCGCGCCGTGTTCGACAACAGCGATGGCAGCTACACCCCGGGCCTCTATGCACGCCTGAAACTGGTGGGCAGCGGCACCTACAGCGCCATGCTGATCAACGATGAAGCGGTCGGCACCGACCTGGGCAAGAAGTTCGTGCTGGTGATGGATGCCGACAACAAGACTGCCTACCGCGCAGTGGAACTGGGTCCGAAGATCGAAGGCTTGCGCATCGTGCGCAGCGGCCTGAACAAAGACGACACCATCATCGTCAAGGGTCTACAACGGGTACGCCCTGGCTCGCCGGTCACCCCTGAAGTGATTCCGATGGCCAGTGAACAGACCCTCGCGGCACTCGCACAACAACGCCAAGCGCTGGAAGCCAGCAACCTGCCTCAAGTCGCGCCTGCCAGGGTTGCGCCGGGCACGGCTGTGAAACTGGCTGCCACGACCCCACGCGGTTAAGGGATTTTTACGATGAATTTTTCCCAATTCTTCATTTCGCGGCCGATCTTCGCAGCGGTGCTGTCGCTGCTGATCCTGATCGCCGGTGCGATCTCGCTGTTCCAGCTGCCGATCAGCGAATACCCGGAAGTGGTGCCGCCGACCGTGGTGGTCCGCGCCAACTTCCCGGGTGCCAACCCCAAGGTCATCGGTGAAACCGTGGCCGCGCCGCTAGAGCAAGCCATCACCGGCGTCGAGAACATGCTGTACATGTCCTCGCAATCCACCGCTGACGGCAAGATCACCCTGACCATCACCTTTGCCCTGGGTACCGACCTGGACAACGCGCAGGTACAGGTGCAGAACCGCGTGACCCGCACCGAGCCGAAACTTCCCGAGGAAGTGACGCGCATCGGTATTACCGTGGACAAGGCATCGCCCGACCTGACCATGGTCGTGCACTTGACCTCGCCGGACAAACGCTACGACATGCTCTACCTGTCCAACTACGCCCTGCTCAACATCAAGGATGAGCTGGCGCGCCTGGGCGGTGTCGGTGATGTGCAGCTGTTCGGCTTGGGCGATTACTCGCTGCGTGTGTGGCTCGACCCGAACAAGACTGCTTCGCGCAACCTGACAGCAACCGATGTGGTCTCTGCGATTCGTGAGCAGAACCGGCAGGTAGCGGCCGGTGCGTTGGGCGCCCCGCCCGCGCCGAATGCCACCGCGTTCCAGCTCTCGGTCAACACCCAGGGCCGTTTGGTCAGTGAGGAAGAGTTCGAGAACATCATCATCCGTTCCGGCGACAACGGTGAAATCACTCGCCTCAAGGACATCGCTCGGGTTGAGCTGGGTTCCAGCCAGTACGCCCTGCGTTCGTTGCTGAACAACCAGCCGGCGGTGGCGATCCCGATCTTCCAGCGTCCGGGCTCCAACGCCATCGAGATCTCCAACGAAGTACGCTCGAAAATGGCCGAGCTGAAGAAGAACTTCCCCGAAGGCATGGACTTCAGCATCGTCTATGACCCGACGATCTTCGTGCGCGGCTCCATCGAGGCAGTGGTTCACACCCTCTTCGAAGCGCTGATCCTCGTGGTGCTGGTGGTGATCCTGTTCCTGCAGACCTGGCGCGCCTCGATCATTCCATTGGTCGCTGTACCGGTATCGCTGATCGGTACCTTCGCGGTGATGCACCTGTTCGGTTTCTCGCTCAACGCCTTGTCGCTGTTCGGCCTGGTATTGGCGATCGGTATCGTGGTCGACGATGCGATCGTGGTGGTGGAGAACGTCGAACGCAACATTGAACTGGGACTGACGCCGGTCGAAGCGACCAAAAAAGCCATGGGCGAGGTAACCGGCCCGATCATCGCCACGGCACTGGTGCTGTGTGCGGTGTTCGTACCTGCTGCGTTCATTTCCGGTCTGACGGGGCAGTTCTACAAGCAGTTCGCCCTGACCATTGCGATTTCGACGGTGATCTCGGCCTTCAACTCGCTCACCCTGTCGCCGGCACTGGCGGCGGTATTGCTCAAAGGCCACGACGCACCGAAGGACCGTTTCTCGAGGATTCTGGACAAGATGTTTGGCGGCTGGTTGTTCCGCCCGTTCAACCGCTTCTTTGAAAAGGCCAGCCATGGTTATGTCGGTACCGTTGCCCGTGTGATCCGCTCCAGCGGTATTGCCCTGGTGCTGTACGCCGGCCTGATGGTCTTGACCTTCTTCGGTTTTTCCAGCACCCCGACCGGTTTCGTACCTGGCCAGGACAAGCAATACCTGGTGGCCTTCGCGCAATTGCCGGACGCCTCGAGCCTGGACCGCACCGAAGACGTGATCAAGCGCATGTCCGAGCTGGCGCTGAAACAGCCTGGCGTGGAAAGCGCGGTGGCCTTCCCGGGCCTGTCGATCAACGGTTTCACCAACAGCCCGAACGCCGGCATCGTGTTCGTGACCCTCAAACCGTTCGACGAACGTAAAGACCCGAGCATGTCCGCAGGGGCCATTGCCGGTGCCTTGAACGGCCAGTACGCGAACATCCAGGAAGCCTACATGGCGATCTTCCCGCCGCCGCCGGTACAAGGCCTGGGCACCATCGGTGGTTTCCGCCTGCAGATCGAAGACCGGGGCAACCTGGGCTACGAAGAGCTGTACAAGGAAACCATGAACATCATCAACAAGAGCCACAGCGTGCCGGAACTGGCCGGCCTGTTCACCAGCTACACAGTCAACGTGCCGCAGGTCGATGCCGCCATCGACCGCGAGAAAGCCAAGACCCACGGCGTGGCCGTCAGTGACATCTTCGACACCCTGCAGATCTACCTGGGTTCGCTGTATGCCAACGACTTCAACCGCTTCGGCCGTACCTATCAGGTCAACGTTCAGGCCGAACAACAGTTCCGTCTTGAATCCGACCAGATCGGCCAGCTGAAAGTGCGCAACAACAAAGGCGAGATGATCCCGCTGGCGACCTTCATCAAGGTCAGCGACACCTCGGGCCCGGACCGCGTGATGCACTACAACGGCTTCATCACCGCTGAAATCAACGGTGCGGCAGCCCCGGGCTACAGCTCCGGCCAGGCCGAAAAAGCCATCGAGAAACTGCTCAAGGAAGAATTGCCCAACGGCATGACCTACGAATGGACCGACCTGACCTACCAGCAGATTCTGTCCGGCAACACCGCGCTGTTCGTGTTCCCGCTCTGCGTATTGCTGGCGTTCCTGGTGCTGGCGGCTCAGTACGAAAGCTGGAGCCTGCCGCTGGCGGTGATCCTGATCGTACCGATGACCCTGCTGTCGGCCATTACCGGCGTGATTGCCTCCGGTGGCGACAACAACATCTTCACCCAGATCGGTTTGATCGTACTGGTGGGGCTTGCCTGCAAGAACGCGATCCTGATCGTCGAGTTCGCCAAGGACAAACAGCTTGAAGGCATGACCCCGCTGGCGGCGGTCCTGGAAGCTTGCCGCCTGCGTCTGCGGCCGATCCTGATGACCTCCTTCGCGTTCATCATGGGTGTGGTGCCACTGGTGTTCTCCAGCGGTGCCGGTGCCGAAATGCGCCACGCCATGGGTGTAGCGGTGTTCTCCGGGATGCTCGGGGTGACCTTCTTCGGTCTGCTGCTGACGCCGGTGTTCTATGTGCTGATCCGTAACTTTGTCGAGCGCGGCGAGAAGCGCAAAGCTGCCAAGGCCACCCTGAAGCTGGAGTCGCATTGATGAGTTTGAAAGCCTTCCTGCCGAGCCTGCTGGTACTGGCGCTGAGCGCCTGTGCCGTGGGCCCGGACTACAAGACCGAAACCCTTGAACCGGCCAACATCACCACCGCCACCGATGGTGCGGCCGGCCAGAAGAACTTTGACCGTTCGCGTTTCGAAGGCATCTGGTGGCAGCAGTTCGAAGACCCGACCCTCAATCAGTTGGTGACGCAATCGCTGCAAGGCAACCGCGATCTGCGCGTCGCCTTCGCCCGCTGGAAAGCGGCGCGGGCGATCCGCGATGACGTCAGCAACGACGCCATGCCGACCATCACCAGCCGCGTCAGCAGTGACCTGGGCAAAGGCCAGATTCCCGGCCAGACCACCGACCGGGTCAACAGCGAACGCTACGACCTGGGCCTGGACATGGCCTGGGAGATCGACCTGTTCGGCCGCATCCAGCGC
Source organism: Pseudomonas sp. PB101 (assembly GCF_009764265.1). Taxonomy (GTDB): domain Bacteria; phylum Pseudomonadota; class Gammaproteobacteria; order Pseudomonadales; family Pseudomonadaceae; genus Aquipseudomonas. The sequence continues at coordinate 120,676 of NZ_RWIR01000004.1, read as the reverse complement.
AACCTGGAATCGGCCAACGCCGAGCAGCAGGCGTTCGAGGCCGATCTGTACCAATTGCAAGTCAGCATGATTGCCGAGCTGGTGGATTCCTACGGGCAACTGCGCGGTGCGCAGTTGCGGGAGAAGATCGCCCTGGCCAACCTGCAGAACCAGCAGGAGTCGCGCAAGATCACCATCAGCCTGCGTGATGCCGGCGTTGGCGATCAGCTCGATGTCGAGCGTGCCGATGCGCGACTGGCATCGGTCGAAGCCAGCGTGCCGCAACTGCAGGCCGAGCAGGTGCGGCAGAAAAATCGCATCGCCACCCTGCTGGGGGAACGTCCGGACAAGCTGACCGTGGACCTGAGCCCCAAAGACCTGCCGGCGATCGCCAAGGCATTGCCGATCGGTGATCCGGGTGAACTGCTGCAACGTCGCCCGGACATTCGCAGTGCCGAGCGCCAATTGGCGTCGGCCACGGCACGTATCGGCGTGGCCAAGGCGGATCTGTTCCCGCGGGTCAGTCTCAGTGGTTTCCTCGGATTTACCGCCGGGCGCGGTTCGCAGATCGGCTCCTCGGCGGCCAACGCCTGGGCGCTGGGCCCGAGCATCACCTGGGCAGCGTTTGACCTGGGCAGCGTGAAGGCCCGTCTGCGCGGCGCCGACGCCGATGCCGAAGGCGCCCTGGCGACCTACGAGCAGCAAGTGTTGCTGGCCCTGGAAGAATCGGAAAACGCCTTCAGCGACTACAACAAGCGCCAACAGCGCCTGATCTCGCTGATTCGCCAGAGCGAGTCCAGCCGCTCGGCCGCCGACCTGGCAGAGATCCGCTACCGCGAAGGCAACACCGATTTCCTCGTGCTGCTCGACGCCCAGCGTGAACGCCTGGCGGCCGAAGACACCCAGGCCCAGGCCGAAGTCGACCTGTACCGCGGCATCGTCGCGATCTACAAGGCCCTCGGTGGTGGCTGGCAGCCGGAGACGGTCGCCAGCAAGTAACGGTTTTCAAAGAGCTCCTTTGGTTGGCCGCAACCAACCAATTTTTTTGCCCTGCGTCTCATTCGGTCGCGGGGCTTTTTTTGCTCTCAAAAACACCTCCCCCCCCTGTAGGAGCGAGCCTGCTCGCGATGATCGTTAACGAAGACGCGTGCAAACTGGGTAACCGCGGTGCCCTCGAGTCCATCGCCGGCAAGCCGGCTCCTACAGGGGTTAGCGGTTTTCCTGGACGGTCACGGTGGCCGTGGTTCCCGCCCTCAACTTGTCCTTGCCGGCATAGTCGGCATCGATCTCGATCCGCACCGGCACCCGCTGCGCCAGTTTGATCCAGGTGTAGCTGGGGTTGATGTTGGCCAGCAGGCGACCGCCCGGCAGGTTTTCCCGGTCGGCGATGGCAAAGGCAATGCTCTGCACTTTTCCGCCGAAGGTCTCGCCACTCATCAACTCGATCCTGACCCGGTCGCCCTCCCCGATCCTCGGCAACTTGGTTTCTTCAAAGTAACCGCTGACATAGAACGAGTCGCTGTCCACCAGTGCCAGCAATGGCCCGCCGGCCGACGCGTAGTCGCCCTCCCGGGTCAGCAGATTGGTGACATAGCCGGTCACCGGTGAGACCACGTGGGTACGCTGCAAATCGAGTTCGGACTGGGTCAGGGCCGCGATGGCCAGCTGCACGTTGGCCTGGGCCAGCACCAGATTGGCCTGGTTGCGCAGTAAGTCCGCCTGGGCTACCGAGACATCGGTGTTGGCTTTTTCCCACTCTTCGCCGGAAATCGCCGAACGATCCTTGAGCGTGCGCCGCCGTTGCTCTTCGCTCTGGCGTTGCCTGAGCAATGCTTCGCTGGCGCTAATGGCCGCCTGGGCCTGCCCGAGCGAGGCTTTCGCCACTTCGACGGCCCGCTTGGCATGCTCCACCGCCAGGGTGTAGCGCGCCGGGTCGATCTCCAGCAGCGCCTGGCCCTTGTCGACATGTTGGTTGTCCCGCACGGCCAGGCTGACGATGCGCCCCGAAACATCGGCGGACAGGGTCACCACGTCGGCCCGCACCCGGGCATCGCGGGTCCAGGGGGCGCGGGTGTAATGCTCCCAGGCAAACCAGCCGAGGATAATGGCCAGCAGCACCACCGCCAGCGTCGTGAGTCGGGAAAGGATGTTCTTCAAGGCATCAGGCTCCCATCATCAGGATCAACGTGGCACAGACACAGGCGTACAGCGCGCCTTCGAACAATGCCTCATGCCAGACGAACTGCAGCACGCCGAGGCGCCGCAACGCCCAGTCCAGCAACAGGAAAATCGGCAAGCCCAGCAGCAGCGCCTGAGCAATCGGGGGCAGATAGGCTCCACCCACTTCCAGATCAATGGGCAAGGACAGGGTCTCCTTCAAGGCCTTCGGGTTGAAAATAGCCGCGGTACCGCTCGACGAACGACACCACGATCAGCAGCGCCACGCGCATGCGGAACACCGACCACAGGTGTTCATGCACATCGGTATGCAGGGCATCCAGTTCGTCGCCCAGGGTGTGGAGGCTGGCAAGCACCTGCGCCACTTCGACCCCGGGCCGACCGGCGACCAGCCTGCCCGTTTCCCGCACTGTCGAAAACAGTCGGCTTTGCAGGTCCGGACTCAGCAGTGCGTTGTTCTGCCCCTGTTGCCTGAGCTGATTCAAGGCAATGCCCAGCGCCATGCAGCCCAGGCTGACTTGAAAACGCTCATGGGATTGTGGCGCCTGAGTGGCCGGCAGCAGCCCCAGCATCATGGTCAGGCGATCGACCATGCGGCTTTCGAAAGCAAACTGCTGCTCATCGGTTGCCGAGGTTTTCAACAAGGCGTACACCTGCTCGCAGTTCTCTTTATAGAGCCGCCGCATGCGTAAATCCGGCCGGAACGGAAAGATCAGCGCATAGACACTCAAGGCCAGCACGGTCGCGCAGGTATAGGCCCCGGCAAATTCGAACCACTGGATCGCGGTGTTCTGGCCGATCCCGACGTTCAGCGGACCGAGCAACAGAAACGTCGTGAGCCCAAGACCAATGCCGGTACCTGTGGTGGCAGGGCTGGCCAGCCCCACCGCAACGGCATAGAGCAAAGGCGCCAGCAGCAAGGCAAGCATCTCGAAATTGCTGATCATCGGCACGAACAGGAACTGCAGCAGCGCCGAGGCCACCAGAGCCAGCCCGAATCCCCTTGCATAGCTTTGCACGGCCAGCAACGGCCTTGGAAAGGTCGACATCAGCGAGCACAGGATGCCCACCAGCACCATCCCGCCTCGCGCACCGTCCCAGCCGGTTTCGATCCAGATCAGGCCACAGATCAACAGCGCGGAAAACGCCCGGACGGCATTCATGGTCGCCAGCGTGAAATCCAGGTGCAGGGGGTTTTCCCGCCCGCGAAACACGCTGCTGGCGGGTCGCCCGCTCTGGATGGCGTCACTCAGTTCCAGAATCTGCTCAAGCTGTTGCAGCAGGCGTGCCTGCTCCCAGCGCAGCGACCAGGCCAGCGAGCGCAAGGTGGCCGGCAGCGGCTCGGTCAACTGTTCGGCCCGGTAGGCCAGCTCATCGAAGCGCTGTTGCAGCGCGGTGAAATGATGGCGCTTGTCGCTGGAAAGCGAACGCCCCTCCCGCGCCAACTCATCGAGGAAGGCCAGTTCTTCGGCGCGCAGCTGTTGAATTTCTTCCGGCAACTCGCCTTCCCAGCGCTCGGTCAACAGCAGTCGCTGGTGGCGCAGGGCTGTCAGCCGCGCGGTCAACAACACCAATTGGTTGCCCAACAGCTGCACCAGGCCGTTGGCGCTGCGCAATCGCGGCGCATCGAAGTACATGTGCCGGCGTACACCTTCCAGGCCGCTGATCTGGCCCAACAGCTGCATTTGTCGCTGCTGGAACTCGGCTTCGCTTTCTTCGGTGCGGATGACGGCGCTGGCATGGGTGGCCAGCAACCGGGTGATCTGATCGATCCTGGCGAAGTAATCCCGGGCCACGGCTTCCGGCCTGGCGGTAAGCAGGCTGACCACGCACACGCAGGCCACCGCCAGCAACGTCTCGGTGACGCGGGTCACCGCCAGCAGGAACATGCCGTCCTGGTCCGGCACTGCCAGCAAGGCCACCACCACGGCGGTGTAGCCACTGAGGACAAACGCCTGGGAACTGGTATAGCGCAACAAGGTGCCACCGGCGGTGCACAGCGCCAGCCACAACGCCAGGGTGGTGATGAACGGCAGCGGTGCCTGGGGGAAGATCGCCATGATCAACACCGCCACGGCCGCACCCAGCGTGGTACCGATCACCTGCCCGAAACTGCGGGCCAGCACCATGCCGCCCAGTGGCTGGCTGATGATGACCACGGCCATGATCGACCACTTGGGCTGGTCCAGGTCGAACACAAACGCCAGGTACAGGGTCAACAACCCGGCGACGATGGTCCGCAGGGCGAACAGCAATACCCCGGGGCCGGGGTTGAGCATGGCCTTGAAATACTGCAACAACGCTTGCATGGGAACACTCGTCGACTCACCTCCAGCAAGCGTAGTCACTGCGGCGCAGCCTCGAGAGGTTTCCGCGTGCAGGCTCATGGATTGCCGGCTCAAGGGCTTTTCCAACGATTGAATCGTCATCGGACATCGTCCAGGTTTGACTCGGGGCCTGGCCTGACCGAAGCTTGCGCCTTTGCAAAAGCTCCCCAGCTTCCGGATTCCTGCATGCCCAAGTCCCGCCGCTATCTGCTTGCCAGCCTCTTCGCCCTGCTCGTCGCCGGCCTTGCGTGGTTGTCCCTGCGCGATACCACCCCGGTGGTTCCCGAAGCCATCCTGCATGGCTACAGCGAAGCGCTGGCGGCTGCCCGGGGCGGTCAGCCCGGCGCCGCGCGGGTGCTCTACCAGCAATTGGCTCGCCCGGACCTGTCGGCCAAGCGGCGTGTCTGGCTGCATGCCGAACTGCCCAATTATCCAAGTTCGGTAGCGCTGAAACTGGCGGATGCCGACTTGCAGAACGAGTCGCCCGAGGTTCGTATCGCCGCGATCAAGAGCATCAACGCGCTGGTACCGAGCGGTCAGCGCAGCTTGTTGCTGGGGCCATTGCTCGATGACGACGAGCAAGGCGTGCGGCTGGCCGCCATCAACGCCCTGCTGGGTTTGTCCCCGGATGATCTGGGTTTGTACTTCGGACCGCTGGAGCAGGCCATCGATGCCTGGGAGCAAGTGCTGAAGAACGAGGCGCCAAGCGCCGAAAACCAGTACCAACTGGCCCGGCTGCACCTGCACAACGCCGAACTCAAGGAAGCGCAACAGGCGCTGGACAATACCCTGCGCCTGGCGCCGGACAACCTGCCGGCGCTGGTCTTGCAAATCGAAGTGCTGGATAAACAGGGCCAGAACGACGCGGCCCGTCAGCTGTTGGCCAAACAACTCAAGGCGCAACCCGACTCGGCCTACCTGCAGCATGCCCTTGGGCTCTGGCTGCTGCATCACGATCAAAGCGAATTCGCCCTGCTCGGCTTGTCCAGGGCCGTTGAACTCGAACCGGACCATCGCGACTACCGCTACGACCTGGCGACCACATTGCACGCCGAGCACGAGCTGGAAGCGGCGCAGAAACAGCTGCAGGAAATCGTTCAGCGCCATCCCAACGATCGCAAGGCCCGGGTCATGCTGATCAATTACTGGAAGGAAAGCGGGCAGCTGCAAAACGTGCAGATCCTGTTGGCTCAGCTCGAACAGATGAACCCCGATGATCCGGCGTTGCAACAGGGGCTGTAATCGCCACTGAAATTTCGTTGAACCGTCGTCCCGGCCAGGGGTCAAGAGAACAGGCAGCCCGTTGCGCACTTCGCAACGCTAGCCTCATTGCCCCCTTGGTCATGAGAGGACACTTGCTTGTCTCTATCCAACGAATTGAACAGTGACAAGGCCGCCACCGGTATCGAAGGCCTGGACGATATCCTCGACGGCGGCTTGTCCCGCGGTCATGTTTTTCTGCTTGAAGGCGAACCGGGTACCGGCAAGACCACCGTGGCGCTGCACTTCCTGCTGGCTGGCGCGAAAGCCGGCGAACGCTCGTTGTACATCACCCTGTCGGAAACCGAACGCGAGCTGCGCCAGGGCGCCTTGTCCCATGGCTGGGAGATGGACGACAACGTCCACGTATTCGAGTTGACGCCCCCGGAAACCCTGCTCAATGCCGAACAGCAGCAGACGCTGCTTTATTCCTCCGATCTGGAACTGGGCGAAGCCACTCGCCAGATCTTCGAAGTGGTCGAGGAGTTCAAGCCGACCCGTGTCGTTCTGGACAGCCTTTCCGAAATTCGCCTGCTGGCGCAAAGCTCGCTGCGCTATCGGCGGCAGATTCTGGCCATCAAGCACTATTTCGTGCGTTACAACGCCACGGTGTTGCTGCTCGATGACCTGACCACCGAGTCTTTGGACAAAACCGTGCACAGCGTCGCCCACGGCGTGATTCGCCTGGAAGAGTTGACCCCCAACTACGGTGCCGAGCGACGGCGCATCCGCGTGGTCAAATACCGCGGCCAGAAGTACCGGGGCGGTTTTCATGACTTCACCATCATGGGCGACGGCGTCCATGTATTTCCGCGCCTGGTGGCCGCCGAACATCGCGGTCAATACGTGCGTCAGCAATTGACCAGCGGCATCCGGGAAATGGATGCGCTGCTGGGCGGCGGTATCGAGACCGGTTCCAGCACCTTGATTCTCGGCCCGGCCGGGACCGGCAAATCGCTGATCTCCATGGTGTTCGCCGCCGCCGCCGTGGCCCGGGGTGAAAAAGCCGCGCTGTTCATCTTCGACGAAGAGCTGGGGTTGCTGTTCGAGCGCATGAAGAACATCGGCATCGATCTGCAGGCCCTGCAAGACAGCGGCAACCTGCTGATCGAGCAGGTGGACGCGGCCGAGCTGTCTCCCGGCGAGTTTTCCCACCGGGTGCGGCGCTGCGTCGACGAGGGCAATATCAAGACCGTGGTGATCGACAGCATCAACGGCTATCAGGCAGCGATGCCTGAAGAGAACGCGTTGGTGCTGCACATGCACGAGTTGCTGCTGTACCTCAACCGACAAGGCGCCGCGACCTTCATGACCGTTGCCCAGCATGGCCTGGTCGGCGACATGCAGGCGCCGGTCGACATCACCTACCTCGCCGATACGGTCATCCTGCTGCGTTACTTCGAAGCGCTGGGCAAGGTGCGCCGGGCCATTTCGATCATCAAGAAGCGCACCGGCAGCCATGAGTCGACCATCCGTGAATACCGCATCAGCGCCCAGGGCATGACCATCGGTGAACCGCTGGAAGCCTTCCAGGGCGTGTTGCGGGGCGTGCCCAACTATCTGGGAGCCAGCAAACCGTTGCTGGCGGACGATGTCCGGTGACGGCGCTGCAAGCGACAACCGAACGCACGCTCATCCTTGCGCCGCGAGGGCGTGACAGCCAGATTGCCTTGATGATGCTCAACGAAGCCGGGTTTCACGGGGCGATCTGCCGTGACTTGCCCGGACTGTGCGCCGAGGTCGAACGCGGCGCCGGCCTGCTGCTGATCTCCAGCGAAGCGTTGCTGGGCAGTGATCTCGAACCGCTGATCCGGCTGCTCGAACAACAGCCCGCGTGGTCGGACCTGCCGATCGTGCTGTTGACACACCATGGCGGCCCGCAACAGAATCCCGTATCACGCGTCGGCTCGCAATTGGGTAACGTCACCTTCCTTGAACGCCCCTTTCACCCGATCACCTTGATCAGTCTGGTCACCACCGCCCTGCGCGGACGGCGACGACAGTACGAGGCCAGGGATCGGCTGATCGATCTGAGCCAGAGCGAACTGCGCCTGCAGAACACCCTCGAGACCCTTGAACAGCAGGTGGAAGAGCGCACCGCGCAACTGCGCCACAACGAAGAAGCGTTGCGCCAGTCGCAGAAGATGGAAGCGGTCGGCCAACTTACCGGCGGCATCGCGCACGATTTCAACAACATGCTGACCGGCATCATCGGCAGCCTTGAGTTGTTGCGTCGACGCCTGGCCCGAGGGCGTACCGAAGACCTCGACAGCCTGATCGACCTGGGGGTGACTTCGGCCAACCGCGCGGCGAGCCTGACTCATCGCCTGCTGGCGTTTTCCCGCCGCCAGTCGCTGGACTCCAGACCCGTGGAGATGAACAGCCTGGTGGTTTCCATGGGTGAACTGCTGCAACGCAGCATCAACGAAAGCATTCGCCTGGACATGCAACTCGATGATCGGTTGTGGGTGGCTGAAGCCGACCCCAATCAACTGGAAAGCGCCCTGCTCAACCTGGTGATCAATGCCCGGGATGCGATGCCCGATGGCGGTAACCTGGTGGTCATGACCTCCAACCAGCACCTTGACGAGGATTTCGCCCAAGCCCAGAGCAATCTCGATTCGGGTGATTACGTCGTGCTCAGCGTGACCGACACCGGCTGCGGCATGCCGCAAAACATCGTCAACCGCGCCTTCGACCCCTTTTTCACCACCAAGCCCATCGGCCAGGGCACGGGCCTGGGGCTATCGATGATCTACGGGTTCAGCAAACAGTCCGGCGGTCACGTATCCATCCAGAGCGAAGTGGGCAAAGGCACCACAGTCAATGTGTTTCTACCGCGCTTTGGCGGTGACCTGCCACAGCACCCACCCAGAGACGTCGAACATTCACCCATCGCCATTCATGGCGAAACGGTCTTGATCGTCGAGGACGATCCAGCGGTGCGGGTCCTGGTCAGCACAGTGCTGAGCGATCTGGGCTATGCCTTCGTCGAGGCGTGTGATGGTGACAGCGCAGTGCCGATACTCGCTTCGGCCCAGCGCATCGACCTGCTGATCAGCGATGTCGGCCTGCCCGGCATGAATGGCCGGCAACTGGCGGAAATCGGCCGGCAATTGCGGCCTGATCTCCGGGTCTTGTTCATTACCGGCTACGCCGAGCACGCCGCCGTGCGCGGCGGCTTCCTCGATCCGGGCATGCAGATGATCACCAAGCCGTTCACCTTCGATCTGTTGACGGCGAAGGTGCGGGAGATGATCCACACCTGAATGCGAGTGATGGACTCGGCAAGTTCCTGCCGTTATACCTGCATCGTCGTACTGCGTACTTTTTTATGGGGCGTGATCAGCGGTCCGTCACCCTGCTCGTTGTTCAGGTATTTTCCGATCGCTCCGACCTCATTGGCGGGCTTCAACTGTCTGAGCCCGGCCCGCCAAGCCGACTCTGAGGTCTGCGCCCCTAAAACAGCGGTCAGCCCGTTGTCGATTTCGGTATTACCCAGTTTGTAAACCGACTGCACCGCCGTTTCGTGAATCAGCGATGTTCCGGCATCGATCAAATCCCCGCCTGTTGGCAATGTCATCAATTGGTGATGCCTGCTTTCCTTGAATCGAGTGTCCACGCCTCCAACGAAACGAATCGAGTCGCCCACGGCCATTTTCAACACGGCACCGGCGACGGTATTCAGTATTGGATGAACACTCTCGGATGCGCTTGCGGACCACATCCCCTTGGCCATATTGCCGCTCAAATTGGCAATTGTATTAACCGCCAGCGCACCTCGCGTCCTGATATCAGGAACGATGGCAGGCCCCAAACGGGAAACGACTCCGTCAACCGCCTTCGAACCCATTGATTTAACCACGCCTTCAACGATGCCGATTGGGTCGGGCGTTGTTAAAGCAGCGGTGAAACCCACACCAAAGCTGACAATTCCCACACCCGCCACGGTCAGGTTTTTGCGCAAACCGCTGTCACCTTCGCGATCCAGGACATGGGCCATGGCCGAGCCACCGATATACCCCGCCGCCACACCTGACATGATTGCAACGGGATAACGTGCCAATTGCCCCAGCGATCCGCTCAAGGCCTTTTTTACCAGTTGCTTTGCGCCATATCCCGCAGCCGCCTTGACGGTCCCCCGGCCAATTGCAGCGAGGGTCGCCGTAGCGCGCTTTACAGTGCCAATCCGGGTTTTGGCCAATCCGAGCCAGTCGACATGCCCGATCGGATTGCCCCCCACCATCCGATACAGGTTCAACCCATCTATCGCCCCTGCCGGATCGGCGCTCAGCCAACGCTGTCGCCACGGCATGTAATACCGCAAACCGTAGTAATACAGTCCCGTCGCGTCCCGTTCCTGCCCTGAATAACGAATCGTCTTGTAGCTCGCCTCAACCTTGTCCCGACCCGCCCACCAGGCAGTGCCGCCATAGGCGTAGAAGTTTTCCTGGCTGATGATGTTGGCGTGTTCATCCAGTTCCAGCGTGCTGGATCCCAGATGGTCGGCAAGACAGTAACGCAATTGGGTTTTGGCAATTACCTTCGGCTGCCCTGCTTGCCAGTGCAGTACTCGTACGGTGAATCCGCCAATCAGGACATTGATGACATGCAGGATTTCATTCGGCCCCGTGCGAACCTCGACGCCCGGCAAATAGCGGGTTTCATGGGTGCGGCTCAATGTGCCGGTATAAGCCGTACGGATCTTGCGTACGCGTTGATCATCGCCGTCATAAATATAGATCTCCGTGTCGGAGGGTTCGTCCTCGCGCACCACCTGATCGACCCGACGCAGGCGGTTGTGTGTATCCCAGTGCAGTGTCTGTCCCCGTTGCAGCACGTTGAGATTGCCGCATGCATCATAGGCAGCATCAATTTCACTGTCCCCTGGCGACTCAATGCCATCGCCCCAGGGCAGGCTTCGGTTGCTCAAGGTTGCAACGCCTGTTCGCTCGGTTCGACTTGCGCTGTCAGCGTGGTGATGGAGGATCTCCAGGTTGCCGCCGGCGTCGTAGTCGAACGTCTGGATGTAGTTCTCCAGCTGACCGGGGTCCGGTGGCGAAACGAATGCAGGTAAATGGGGGCCGCCCGAGGCGTTGCTGCGTTGTCGACCGCTGGCTTTGACAAGTTGGCCGAGGCTGTCGTACTCCCAGGTGCTGATCGCGGCAACGCTTTGATTGCGCGAGTAGCGGGTCGACTGGGTGGCGTCAGTGATACGAATCGGGTTACCGACCGGATCATAGGCATACGTCAGATGCTGCAACGGCGGCTGGTTGGCCCGTTGCGCTTGCATCGTGATCAGGCGCCCATCCTCGGGATCGAAAACGCTACGAGTGACTACGCCATTGCCGGCTGTTTGCTGCTCTGTTTGCCCAAAGGCGTTGTAGCGAATATCACTTGCAAGGGTGATTTCGTCATGGGCACCGAACAGCCTGATGCGTGTCTCCAACAACTCTCCGGCGAGGCTCTGACGCTGGTTCTGCTCATTGCCCAATGCGTCGACAAGACGTACCGACTCGCCGACACTGTTAAAACCAATTTGTGTGAGTGCCACTTGAGGTTCGAGCAATTTATCGCGCTCGCTCTCGCTCACTGGCCAGTCAGGCAATTGAAGCTGCGCCAGAAAGCGACGAGTCTGCTGCAAACATGCACCGAGCACACTGTATTCGCTGAAGTGTTGAGTACCCGCAGCGTCATCGTGGCGGATCAACTGACCGCAGCGGTTGTGCCTGGCGGACGCTTGCGAATCGTCGCCATAGGCAAAACAAGCCGTGCGCTGCTCTTCACCTGTCGCCGATTCAAAAGCGGCCTCTGGGCGCAATGAGCCATCGTAGGTCATACGCAGGTGATTGAGTTTCTGGTCCCAATCTTCCAGCCTTTGCCGGGCAGTCCCATGAAGACTGACTCGCCATCCGGCGTCCAGATTCACCGAGAGCAAAGGCTGCCCGGTGAGCGTGGTGAGTGTGGCTTGATTGGCGGGAGTGGACTTGTCAGCTTCAAATCGGACAAAAAGCCGCGGATCGCGGCTGTAGCTGACTCGATTTGCAGTGTTGTAGATATGTTGGGTAATGCGCGACTCGGGGGCTTGCTGGGCCGAGCGTCGATGGTAGGCAATGTCGCGTACCACGGCCCCATGCGGGTCTATCACTGAAAGTGTCGGTGTGTGTCTGTGCACGGCCCCGCGCTCCGGATTGACATGCAGGCATCAGCCCCATGACCTCCAAAACGTTTATCTGCCGATCCACCACCACCGTCAACTGTCAGAAATTACAGGTACGTGCGCGACCAACACGCTTACGAAAGCATGTCCTGCATCAGTTCCTGCAACTTGTCCAGATCGAACGGCTTGTCCAGGATCGGCGCCTTGCGCGTGATCGGGCTGTCGGTCTCGCGGATTTCCTGGGCGTAGCCGCTGATGAAAATCACCTTGAGCTCCGGTCGCAGCTTCACGGCGGGTTCGGCGATCTGCACGCCGGAGATTCCGCCGGGCAGGCGGAAGTCGGTGATCATCATGTCCAGGTGCGGTTTGCTGGCCAGGATTTCGAAAGCCTGTTCGCCGTTTTCAGCCTGCAATACGCGGTAACCCTCGCCCGACAGGTAAGCGGACAGCACCATCAGAATCGAGGGATCGTCCTCGACAACGAGTACTACATCTTGTGCATCTTCGCTCATGGGAAGCCTTTGTTCGGTCAATTGCTGCTGATACGACCGTGGGGTCGGTCAGAGGTTGCGTTTATCTGGCTGTTTTCCTACTGCGGCAGACAAACGCGAAACAAGGCGCCTTCGCCAATCCTGCTCTGGACCGTAATAGTACCGCCATGGGCGGCCACAATCTGTTCTGAAATGAACAATCCCAGGCCCAGCCCGGCGACGGCATGCCTGGCCGAGACGCGTTCGAACTGCTGAAATATGCGCTTCTGGTTTTCTTCGCCGATGCCGATCCCCTGGTCCTGTACGTCCACCAGCGCCTGGCCCCCTTCACTGTATACCTTCACCGAGATCGGGCTCTTGGCCCCGTAGCGCAAGGCGTTGGTCAGCAGGTTGGAAATCACCTGTTCAATACGAAATTCATCCCAGTTTCCGATCACCGGCTGCTCGGCATCCAGCGTGACAGAAGTCTCGGCAGCCTCGATCTGCGAGGAAAAGTTGTGCAACAGGTCGCGAACCAGCGTCGAAAGATCAAAACGTGACGGGCGGATCGACAACTTGCCGGTGCGAATGCGCGAAACATCGAGCATGTCTTCGATCAGGCGAATGAGGCTTTTGATCTGCCGTTCGTCACGGTCGACCATGGCGTGCATCTTGTCCAGGGTGAAGGCGGCGGCGTTGTCCCGGGCCAGGTGCATCTTGCGCAGCTGGGTTTCGAGGATCAGGCCGTTGAGCGGCGTGCGCACTTCGTGGGCGACGATGGACATGAAGTCATCGCGCATGCGCACCGCCTGCTCCAGTTCCAGCTGGGTATTCTGCAGTTGCTTGAGCAGGGTCTCCTGTTCGCGGCGACTTTGCTCGAGAGCCACAACCTGCTCCTTCATCGCCTTGCTCTGGCGATACAGGTCGACGAACACATTGACCTTGCTCTTGACCGCGTGCATGTCCAGCGGTTTGTGCAGGAAGTCCACGGCGCCGCTTTCATAGCCCTTGAACGCGTAGTTCATCTCACGCCCGGCGGCGCTGACGAACACGATCGGGATGTTGCGGGTTTTTTCCGTGCCACGCATCAACTCCGCCAGCTCGAAGCCGTTCATGCCGGGCATCTGCACATCGAGGATGGCCATGGCGAACTCGTGTTGCAACAGCAGTGACAGGGCTTCGTCGGCGGACAGAGCCTTGTACACAACCCGGTCTTCACGCTTGATCAGCGCTTCGAGCGCCAGCAGATTCTCCGGCAGATCGTCAACGATCAGCAGTTTGGCCTGGATATTACTTAGCATGCGATTCGTTCCAGCTCGACAAGCAGACGGCCGATGCCGTTTACAGGAAGTATGTGGTCCGGCTGATGCAAATCAAGCGCAGCCTGGGGCATGGTGGCGACCTGAGCCTCTTGCGGGTCCTGCACGATGGTGATGCCGCCGTGTTTTTTGACCTGGGCCAGCCCGCGCGCGCCATCGCGGTTGGCGCCGGTGAGCAATACCGCAGCGAGCCCGGCGCCGTAGACATCGGCGGCGGATTCGAACAGGTAATCGATGGCGGGTCGCGAATGATGCACTCGAGGCTCCAGGCTCAGGGAAAAGCTGCGGTCCTGCTCCACCGACAGGTGATAACCGGGCGCGGCGAAATACAGCGTGCCGGCCTCGACCGGGGTCTTGTCGCACGCCTCGAGCACCGGCAGGGCAACCCGCCGGGAAAATACATCCGCCAGCTGGCTGCGGCGCTCGTCCGGCATGTGCAGCACGACGATGATCGGCAGTGCGAAGCCCTCGCGTAGCGGCCCGAGGAGGTTCAACAGCGCCTCGACGCCACCGGCGGAGGCACCGATCACGATTGCTTCAATAGCTGGCAGCTTCGTTGCACTGTTCATGTTTTTCGATAAATCCGTTCTTGTTTGACCAGCGGCTCGAACTGATCGCCAAAGGCCGAGAAATCCGGGGTTTCCTTGCTGCCCAACACCAGGAAACCGCGATGGCAGAGGGACTCGTGAAACAGTCCGAACGCCCGATCCTGAAGTTTTTTATTGAAGTAAATCAGTACGTTACGACATGAAATTAATTGAGTTTCCGAGAACACACTGTCCGTCGCCAGGCTGTGATCGGCGAAGGTCACGTTCTCGCGCAGTGTCTTGTCGAAAATCGCGAAACCATAGGCTGCCGTATAGTAGTCGGCGAACGAACACTGGCCACCGGCCTGCTGGTAATTAGCAGTGTAGGCGCGGACGTTCTCCATCGAGAAAATCCCTTGCTTGGCTTTTTCCAGGGAGCGCGGATTGATATCGGTGGCATAGATGATCGTGCGGTCGAGCAGGCCCTCTTCACGCAGCAGAATGGCCATCGAATACACCTCTTCACCGGTGCTGCATCCGGCGATCCAGATCTTGATCGAGGGGTAGGTTCGCAGCAGCGGCACCACTTCCTTGCGGATCGCGAGGAAGTGCGAGGGATCGCGAAACATCTCGCTGACCGGAATGGTCAGCAATTGCAGCAATTGCATGAACGCGGCCGGATCGTGCAGGACCTTTTCCTGCAAGGCCGAGATGGTGCTGCACTCGAATTGACTCAACGCATGGTTGACCCGGCGCTTGATCGACGCGCCGGAGTAGTCGCGAAAATCGTAGCTGTATTTGAGGTAGATCGCCTCGATCAACAACCGCAGTTCGATTTCGCTGTTTCGCTCCACTGAAAAATTGCGCTCCACTAGATTCGTTCCATCTTCGGCAGCCACACGCGAATCAGCGAAAACAGGCGATCGAGGTCGATGGGCTTGGCCAGGTAATCGTTGGCGCCGGCTTGCAGGCAGCGCTCCTGATCATCCTTCATGGCCTTGGCGGTCACCGCGATGATCGGCAATTTGCGCCAGCGCGGGTCCTTGCGGATTTCCACGGTGGCTTCAAAGCCGTCCATCTCCGGCATCATCACGTCCATCAACACCAGATCGATGTCCTCCACTTCATTCAATCGTTCAATCGCTTCTCGGCCATTGCGACCAATGACCACGACTGCGCCCTTTTGCTCCAGCGCGCTGGTGAGGGCGAAGATGTTGCGCACATCGTCGTCCACCAGCAGCACCTTGCGGCCTTCGAAGACTCGGTCGCGGCTGCGGGCAACCTTGAGCATCCTCTGCCGGTCATGGGACAACCGTGATTCGACTTTGTGCAGAAAAAGTGTCACCTCGTCCAGCAAGCGCTCCGGCGAGCGTGCGCCCTTGATGATGATCGAGCGCGAGTACTTGCGCAGTTCGGCCTCTTCATCCCGGGTCAGGTTGCGGCCGGTATAGACGATGACGGGCGGGAAGGAGCAGATGTCTTCGGTGGACATGCGCTTGAGCAAGTCGTTGCCGAGCATGTCGGGCAGCTTGAGGTCGATGATCATGCAATCGAAGACGGACGTGCGCAGCAGGTCCAGTGCTTCCTGGGCCAGGCCAACGGCAGTGATCTCTATGTCATCGTCGCCGATCAGGCGGGCAATGCTGTCGCGCTGCAAATCGTCGTCCTCGACCAGCAGCACGCGCTTGACCTTCTGGGTCAACTTGGCCTCGAGGCGTGCGAACACGTCCTTGAGCTCTTCGCGGGTGGTGGGTTTGACCGCATAGCCAATGGCGCCCATGTGCATCGCCGCTTCGACCCGGTCTTCGACCGAAATCACATGCACCGGGATGTGCCGGGTTTCGGCGTGTTCCTTCAAGCGTTGCAGCACGGTCAGGCCGGAATGATCCGGCAGGCGCATGTCCAGCAGGATCGCATCGGGGATGAACGCCTTGGCCAGGTCGTAGCCTTCGTCGGCGCCATGGGCCACCAGGCACTGATAACCCAGTTCATGCGCAAGATCGTAGAGGATGTGCGCAAAGTTCGCCTCATCCTCCACCACCAGAATGCAGCGGCCGGTGAACGGCCCCTTGTTTCGATCATCGGCGAAACGCGCAATCTCGACTGCCGCCAACAGCGGCGACAATGTGCTCGGCGATTCGCTTGGCGCCACCGGATCGATGCGCATCGGTTCGACAGGCTCTTCGCCAGGTTCCACATAGTGCTGTGGCAAGACCAGGGTAAACACGCTGCCCTGCCCCGGTTTGCTGGTCACATTGATGGAGCCGCCGAGCAAGGCTGCCAGATCACGGGAGATCGACAAGCCCAGCCCCGTGCCGCCATAACGGCGGTTGGTGGTGCCATCGGCCTGACGGAACGCTTCAAAAATGCTTTCGTGCTGATCCACGGCAATGCCGATCCCGGAATCACCGACGCTGAACGCGATGCCGTTGTTCGGCGCCTTGGCGACAGACAGGCTGACACTGCCGCTTTCAGTGAATTTGACGGCGTTGGACAACAGGTTCTTGAGCACCTGCTCCAGGCGCTGGCGGTCGGTGAACAGCATCTGCGGCGCGCCGTCCTGCACCTCGAACCGGAAATCCAGTTGCTTGTCCGTGGCCAGGGGCTGGAACATCCCGCGCAGCGCCTCCACCAGACGCGTCACGCTGGTGTTCTCCGGGCGGATCTCCAGCTTGCCGGCCTCGACCTTGGAAATGTCCAGAATGTCATTGATCAGGTTGAGCAAGTCATTGCCGGCGCTATAGATCGATTCGGCGAACTTGACCTGCTCGGCACTGAGGTTTTCCTCCGGGTTTTCCGCCAGCAGCTTGGCCAGGATCAACGAGCTGTTGAGCGGCGTACGCAGTTCGTGGGACATGTTGGCAAGGAACTCGGACTTGTACTTGCTCGAGCGCTGCAATTCTTCCGCGCGTTCTTCGAGCTGGACCTGCGCCTGGTTGAGTTCGGTATTCTTCAGGTCCATGGCGTCGCGTTGCTCGGCCAGGGCTTCGGCCTGCTCGGCGAGTTGTTCGTTGGTCTGTTCCAGTTCCACCTGCTGGGTTTCCAGGTGCGCCTGGGACTCCTTGAGCACCCGCGACTGTTCTTCGAGCTCTTCGTTGGCGGTTTTCAGTTCTTCCTGCTGAACCTGCAACTCTTCATTGAGTTGCTGGGTTTCGGCCAATACATCCTGCAAACGCTGGCGATAGCGTGCGGCTTCGATCGAGGTACCGATGTTGCCGGCAATCAACTCGAGCAATTCAATGTCACGGTCGCTCAACGGGCGCAGAAAGCCCAGTTCGATCACGCCATTGACCCGCTCGTCGTCACTGGTCGGCACCACCAGCACACTGCGCGGCAAACCGTCACCGAGGCCGGAGCTGACCTTGAAATAATCCTGCGGAACCTCGTCCAGGCGAATCAGCCGTGCCTGCTGTGCCACTTGGCCGACAATGCCTTCGTCGCTGTAGATCTGCTGCTCGAGCGCTTCCTGCTCGCGGGAAAATCCGTAGCTGGCGATGCGTTTGAGGCCACCATGGTCATCGCGAACATAAATAGCCGCCACGGCCGTGCCGAGGTACTGCGCGCAGAACTGCAGAATGTTGCGCCCCAGCAGGTTCAGGCTCAACTGCCCCAGCACCTGTTCCGCGAGCTCGGTCTGACCGTTGCGCAGCCAGGCCTGTTGTTCCAGGCGGTGGGCGCTGGCTTGTTGGGCCGCGAGATTGACGCTGTAGTTTTGCGAAAGATTGAGCAAATCGCGGCGCCCGACATACGCCAGCAAGCCGCTGACGCCGGCGATGAGCAACAGATAGAGGCTGATGCTCAGGACCGTGGTACGTCGCACCTCATCATTGCGCGATGCGCGCAACTGCTGCTCGGTGTCGATCACCGCCTCGAACTGCTTGCGGATTTCATCGGTCAGGCGCTTGCCGCGCCCGGCCTTGACCGCGGAGCGATAATCACCGCTGCTGCGCTGCAAATCGATCATCGTCTGCGCATAGGCGGTCCACTCCAGTTGCAACGCCTGCAACCGCAGCAAGCGGTCGGTCTGTACCGGATTATCGGCGGTCAGCTCGAGCAAGGTGGTGAGGGCCACGGCAATTCGTGGCTTGGCGGTTTCGTAGGGGTCGAGGAAATGTTCGTCGCCACTGAGCAGGAAACCGCGCATCCCGGTTTCCAGGTCCACGGTCAGCTTGACCGCTTCATTGGCGTTATTGATCACCCGGTCGGTGTGTTCCACCCACTGGATCGTCGACAGCAGATAGGTGATCAGGGAAATGAAGAACACCGCACTGATAAGCCCCAGACCCAATGGCAGGCTGATGTTGCGGCTCAGGAGTTTACGAAATCGTTGCTCATCAACCGAGGACGCGGAGGTCATGGGGCAGGCCTTGTCGAACTGTCAGGATGAAGGGAGTTTGCCCCAAAACTGGCACATTGATCCATTTTTCTGACATGTTTTCACGCAAGGTCCTACATTCCTCTGCGCCGTGCAAAGCGTCAGGTTATTCTTGCCGTTCTGCGCCACATTGTTTTTTGCCGCGCTTTGGGAACTTGTCGGGATCCGCCACTTACTGATGCAAGAGGCCGGCGATTTCCAGCGACCGGCCATGCCAAACTTTTTCAGGAATTCCACTATGTCATCCGCCAACGCCTCCACCATCCTCGTCGTCGAAGACGATGCCATCGTGCGCATGCTGATCGTCGATGTGCTGGAGGAGCTGGAGTTCAAGGTACTGGAAGCCGATGGCAGCGAGCAGGCGCTGGAGATCCTCAAGGACGCGAACCAACACATCGACCTGATGATGACCGATGTCGGCCTGCCGGTCATGGACGGCCGCGAACTGGCCAATGAAGCCCGTGTTTTGCGTCCAGACCTTCCGATCCTGTTCGCCAGTGGTTATGCCGAAAATATCGAAGTGCCTGAAGGCATGCACATGATCGGCAAACCGTTCTCCATTGATCAGTTGCGCGACAAGGTCAAAGACATTCTCAAGTGACCCCGGGCTGCGCTGTGGTTTAATGCGCGCCTTTTTCGTCCCTGCCCTGTCTTCGCTTCAAGGAAATCCCGTACATGATCGAGCCCCGCGCAACCAAAGTCCTGGTCATTGGTTACGTCTGGCCCGAGCCCCGCTCTTCCGCGGCCAGCGGGCATGTCATGCAGATTCTCGAGGTTTTCCTCGAACAAGGCTGGGACGTCACCTTCAGCAGCCCGGCAGGCTTCGGCGAGCAGCGCGCAGACCTGACGGCATTGGGCATTCGCGAAGTTCCCATCGAGCTGAACAACAGCAGTTTCGACGCATTCATCAGCGAACTGGCGCCGGACATCGTGCTGTTCGATCAATTCATGATGGAAGAGCAGTTCGGCTGGCGCGTCGAGAAGCACTGTCCCGATGCCTTGCGCGTGCTGGAAAGTTGCGACCTGCAAAGCCTCCGGCATGGCCGGCATCAGCGGCTCAAGGAGCGCTTGAAGGCCAGCGCTGACAACAATGACTTCAGCGACCTGTTCGCTCCCGCGTCGCGTGACGAATTCCAACACATGGCCGAAACCGATCTGGCGAAGCGCGAAATCGCTTCGTTTTATCGTTGTGATTTGACGCTGATGGTTTCCGAAGTGGAAATCGAATTGCTGGTCGAGCAGTTCAGGATCCCGCGCAACTTGCTGCACTGGTGCCCATTGATGGTCGAACTTCCGGCCACTGCGCCAACAGAGTACGAAGACCGGGCACACTTTCTTCATATCGGCAACTTTCGCCACGCGCCCAACTGGGATGCGGTGCTCTGGTTGAAAACCGCTATCTGGCCGCTGATTCGCGAGCAATTGCCCAGTGCTCAATTGCATATCTATGGTGCCTATACACCTCCCAAGGCAACCGCCCTGCATAACCCCGCACAAGGTTTTCATGTGATGAACTGGGCCGAGGACGCCCTGCAGGTCATGTCGTCGACGCGGGTCTGCATGGCGCCCCTGCGTTTTGGCGCGGGGATCAAAGGCAAGATCGTCGATGCGATGCTTTGTGGCACACCGAATGTGACCACACCCGTCGGTGCGGAGGCGATGCATGGCGAAGAGGCGTGGCCCGGTGCGGTGACCCGTTCGGCACAGGAGTTCGCCGATCATGCCGTGCGACTCCACAACGACAAGTCGCACTGGCTGCTCGCCCAGGCGCATGGGCAGGCCCTGCTTGCCAGCCGATACCGCAAATCCGTTCATGGCCCGGTCTTGATCCAGCGGCTGGTCGAGTGCCAACGGGATCTGGCCCACATAAGGCGAGACAACTTCACCGGCAGCATGCTGCGTCATCATCAGCACAAGAGCACTCAGTACATGGCGCAATGGATCGAGGCGAAGAACCGCCTGGATCAGGCGTAACCCGCCCTCTTTGTGCAATACATAGTTACCGCCTTTGCCGCGCCCGACCGGTTAACCTGAGTGCCTCTCACCCCACGGACGGGGTGACTCGCACAAGGAATGGTCATGACTGGCAATACGCGTGGTTTGCTCGACAAGCAAACCTGGATGAGCACCACCCTCGACATCAATAACCTGAAACTCACCGATATTGTCTGGCCTGGCGTGCATAACGCCGGCATGGACAAGAAGTCGCGCAACGATGATGGCGTGATCGGCAATTGGACCGTCTGTCAGAACGACACCTTCGCGTGGCAACTGGCCAATGGCGCCCGCGCCTTTGATATCCGCCTGGGCTACAAGGCCGACTCGGCCGGATCCGGGTTCTACTTTCACCACAACGGTTTTCGCTCGCAGCGCGTCCTGGACGATCTGGTCGATGCGTTGCTGCTGTTCCTGGATCGAAACCCGGACGAATTCATCGTGCTGGACTTCCATCAACTGGGCGATGGCACCAAACCTTTCGATCATGGAAGGCTCAATGACTGGCTTGTTCGGCAACTGGGGCAGCGGGCCGTCCTGCCTGGGGACGGTTTCAGAACGGTCGGAGAACTGAAAAGTGCGAGCCGGCACCGCCGCGTGATCATCGCGGCACCTGCCCTGTCGGACCTGGATGGCCAGTACTTCTGGCCGCGCATCCCGCACAAGTGGCTTGATGACACGTTTTCCGCCCCCGCCGAGTTGCAACGCTACATCGCGCAAACCCTGGAAGCGGTGCCCTATGAGACATCATTCCTCTGGTCACTGTCCGCGACCACCTACTCGTTGCTCGGCGGACCCGCGAACATCAAACGGCAGATCAACGACTGGTTCAACACCACGGCAGGTTGGGTCACGCGCTGCTGCATCATTAACACCGATTTTTTCGATGAGTCGGAAATCGTCCGATATTGCTGGAGCGCCACCAGCATGAAAGCGGTGTACGGCCCAGCCTTGCACGATCAGGTACACCGCCGGTAGTAGCGTTATCCCGCCGGCAGGAGGCATTATCCGGGCGGGATAACAACACAAGCGCCCTGACATGACCCGCACCGCCAGAGTTACCGATCCTTCCTATGAGTTGATGGACGACCACAACGGCTTGTCCATCATCTATCGCCAGCATGGTTTTCCCTGCCCGCTGGTGCGCTGGCATTTCCACAAGGAATACGAACTGCACCTGATCGTCGCCAGTTCCGGCAAGGTGTTCATCGGCGATTACATCGGCAACTTCTACCCGCAAACCCTGTTCCTGACCGGCCCCAACCTGCCCCACAACTGGATCAGCCAGGTAGCCGAGGACGAAGTGGTGCCCAAGCGCGACATGCTGGTCAACTTCACCGACGAGTTGTTCGACAGCGGCTATCAGGTGTTCGCCGAACTCAAGAGCCTGGCGCCGTTGCTGGAGCGCGCGCAGTACGGCATCGAGTTCCGCTGCAAGCACACCATCGCCCAGGCCATGCAATTGATGCAGCGCATTGCCGATACCGCTGGCATCACCCGGCTCGGGCACTTTTTCATTTTGCTTGAATTGCTCGCGGCCACCGATGACTACCAATTGCTCTCTGGCGCGACGACCCCCCAATTGGCCGACGAGAACAACATCGATCGCACCAACCGCGCGGTGGATTACATCTTCGCCCATTACGCCCGGGAGTTGCCGCTCGAAGAGGTCGCCGAACACCTGGGCATGAAGCCCACCTACTTCAGCCGCGTATTCAAGCAGGCCACCGGGCGCAACTTCATCGAATTCGTCAATCGACTGCGCATCAGCAAGTCTTGCGAGTTGCTGGCCGACGGCGACAAGCCGGTCACTGACGTGTGCTTCGAGTCGGGCTTCAACAATATTTCCAATTTCAACCGGCGCTTCCAGCAGCTCAAGGGCATGACGCCTTCGCATTACCGGCGCCTGGTGGTGCAGCGTCTGACCGAGCAAAACCTGGGTTGAAGACACACCTCAAATCTCTGTGGGAGCGGGCTTGCCCGCGATAGCGGACTCCCATCCAACATTGTGGGTGACTGATACACCGCCATCGCGGGCAAGCCCGCTCCCACAGGTACAGCGATAACCCCTGAAACCTGTACGTATTCAATACCACCTTCTCGCTGAAAAGCCCTTCCTTGCGTCAACCCCCCAAAAGTTCAGTGCAAAAAAGTATCGAAACAAGTGCGATGGATGATTTGTCTCGCCCTCGATTGAAGGATGTAATCAGCGCACATTCTTCCCGCCCCAGGAAGACACAAAAACAATAACTGTCCTTCTGTAACCCACCGGGTGCAGAAAAGGAGTGCACGATGCAACCTTCGGTAAAAGCCCTGCTTGCCCTCACCTGCATGACCCTCAGCAGCGTCAGCCTTGGCGCCCAGACCCTGACCATCGCCACCGTCAACAACAGCGACATGATCCGCATGCAAAAGCTCTCGAAAACCTTCGAGGCCGAGCATCCGGACATCAAGCTAAATTGGGTGGTGCTTGAAGAAAACGTCCTGCGCCAGCGCCTGACCACCGACATCGCCACCCAGGGCGGGCAGTTCGATGTACTGACCATCGGCATGTACGAAGCCGCACTCTGGGGCGCCAAGGGCTGGCTGGAGCCGATGAAGGATCTGCCGGCCAGCTATGCCCTCGACGACGTGTTCCCGTCGGTGCGTGAGGGCCTGTCGGTGAAGGGTTCGTTGTATGCCCTGCCGTTCTACGCCGAAAGCTCGATCACCTATTACCGCACCGACCTGTTCAAGGACGCCGGCCTGACCATGCCCGAGCGCCCGACCTGGACGCAGATCAGCGAATTCGCCGGCAAACTCACCAACAAGGACAAGGAGCAGTACGGCATCTGCCTGCGCGGCAAGGCCGGCTGGGGCGAGAACATGGCGCTGGTCACTACCGTCGCCAACGCTTTTGGCGCGCGCTGGTTCGATGAAAAGTGGCAGCCGGAATTCAACGGTCCCGAGTGGAAAAATGCGCTGGATTTCTACGTCGACACCATGAAGAAATCCGGCCCGCCGGGGGCGTCGAGCAACGGTTTCAACGAAAACCTGGCGCTGTTCAACAGCGGCAAATGCGCGATCTGGGTCGATGCCAGCGTCGCCGGTTCGTTCGTTACCGACAAGACCCAGAGCAAGGTTGCCGATCACGTCGGTTTCACCTATGCGCCGCATCAGGTCACCGACAAGGGCTCGGCCTGGCTGTACTCCTGGGCGCTGGCCATTCCGACCAGCTCCAAGGCCAAGGACGCGGCGAAAACCTTCAGTGCCTGGGCCACCTCCAAGGAATACGGGGCACTGGTCGCAGAAAAGGACGGCATCGCCAACGTGCCGCCGGGCACCCGTGCCTCGACCTACAGCGAGGCGTACCTGAGCGCGGCGCCGTTCGCCAAAGTGACACTGGAATCGCTCAAGGCCGCGGACCCGAGCCAGCCAGGAGCGAGGCCGGTGCCGTACATCGGTATTCAACTGGTGACCATTCCCGAGTTCCAGGGCATTGGCACCCAGGTCGGCAAAGCGTTTTCCGCGGCGCTGATCGGCCAGACCACCGTCGACCAGGCGTTGGCGGCGGCCCAGCAAACCACTGAACGCGAAATGAAGCGCGCGGGTTATCCCAAGTAACCCAGACCCCTGTAGGAGCCGGCTTGCCGGCGATGAGGCAGTCACATTCAACATGGATGTTGGCTGCTCAATCGCCATCGCGGGCAAGCCCGCTCCCACAGGGACCGCGTCGATACCGGGATTGATTTCTGTCCTGAACATGTATCTGTACCCATCGGTTTAACGCCATGAATACCTCAATTGCCAAAGCTCACGTGGAAACCCCTCAACCCCAGCGCAAAAGCCGCGTGGCCAACCCCGGCTGGTTCCTGGTCAGCCCTTCGGTAGCGCTGCTGCTGTTGTGGATGATCGTGCCGCTGGGCATGACCCTCTACTTCTCGATGATCCGCTACAACCTGCTCAATCCGGGTGAAAACGAATTTGTCGGGCTGGAGAACTTCACCTACTTCCTGACGGACTCCGGCTTCCTGCCCGGCGCCACCAACACCCTGTTGCTGGTGGGCAGCGTGCTGCTGATCAGTGTGGTGTTCGGCGTGCTGATCAGTGCCTTGCTGGAGGCCAGTGAGTTTCTCGGTCGGGGACTCGTGCGGGTCATGCTGATCTCGCCGTTTTTCATCATGCCCACCGTCGGCGCGTTGATCTGGAAAAACCTGATTTTCCACCCGGTGTCGGGGATTCTCGCCTACGTCTGGAAGTTGTTCGGCGCGCAACCGGTGGACTGGCTGGCGCACTACCCGCTGCTGTCGATCATCATCATTGTCTCGTGGCAATGGCTGCCCTTCGCGATCCTGATCCTGATGACCGCCATGCAGTCCCTCGACCAGGAACAGAAAGAAGCCGCGCGCCTGGATGGTGCCGGGCCCGTGGCGATTTTCTGGCACCTGACCCTGCCACACCTGGCGCGGCCGATTGCGGTGGTGGTGATGATCGAAACGATCTTCCTGCTCTCGGTGTTCGCCGAAATCTTCACCACCACCAACGGCGGCCCCGGCTACGCCTCGACCAACCTCGCCTACCTGATCTACAACCAGGCGCTGGTGCAGTTCGACGTCGGCATGGCCTCGGCGGGCGGCTTGATCGCCGTGGTCATCGCCAACATCGCGGCGATCATTCTGGTGCGAATGATCGGCAAAAACCTGACCGACAAAGCCTGAGGCCTGCCATGACTCTTCAACAATCCCGTCGTTTGCAAAGCCTGCTGCTCGGCACGCTGGCCTGGGCCATCGCGATCGTGATTTTCTTCCCGATCCTGTGGATGCTGCTGACCAGCTTCAAGACCGAAATCGATGCCTTCGCCACGCCGCCACAGTTCATCTTCATGCCGACGCTGGAAAACTACCTGCACATCAACGAACGCAGCGATTACTTCAGTTTCGCCTGGAACTCGGTGGTGATTTCCTTCAGCGCCACGGCCCTGTGCCTGCTGATCGCGATACCGGCGGCCTACTCCATGGCGTTCTACGAAACCCAGCGCACCAAAGGCACGCTGCTGTGGATGCTCTCGACCAAGATGCTGCCGCCGGTGGGTGTGCTGATGCCGGTCTACCTGCTGGCCAAGAGCTTCGGCCTGCTCGACACGCGGATTGCGCTGATCGTGATCTACACGCTGATCAACCTGCCGATCGTGGTCTGGATGATTTACACCTACTTCAAGGACATCCCCAGGGACATCCTCGAAGCCGCGCGCCTGGACGGCGCCACACTGACGCAGGAAATGCTGCGGGTGTTGCTGCCGATCGCCAAGGGTGGCCTGGCGTCCACGGTGCTGTTGTCGCTGATCCTGTGCTGGAACGAGGCGTTCTGGTCGCTGAACCTGACCTCGTCGAAAGCCGCCCCGCTGACCGCGTTGATCGCTTCGTACTCAAGCCCCGAAGGGCTGTTCTGGGCCAAGTTGTCGGCGGTCTCGACCCTGGCCTGCGCGCCGATCCTGATCTTTGGCTGGATCAGCCAGAAACAGCTGGTGCGCGGCCTGTCGTTCGGCGCCGTGAAATGAAAATACGAGCTCCCCTGTAGGAGCTGGCTTGCCAGCGATGACGGCCCTGAGAGCAATACAACATTTGATGGCCTCATCGCCAGCAAGCCGGCTCCTACAGAAAGACGGGTTCAACCTGAAAAATTAAGCGGAGGCCCACCACCATGGCCAACCTGAAAATCAAGAATCTGCAAAAAGGCTTCGAAGGTTTTTCCATCATCAAGGGCATCGACCTTGAAGTGAACGACAAGGAGTTCGTGGTCTTCGTCGGCCCGTCGGGCTGCGGCAAATCCACGCTGCTGCGGCTGATCGCCGGGCTGGAAGAGGTCAGCGGCGGCACCATCGAGCTCGATGGCCGCGACATCACCGAAGTGAGCCCGGCCAAGCGCGACCTGGCGATGGTGTTCCAGACCTACGCCCTGTACCCGCACATGAGCGTGCGCAAGAACATGTCGTTTGCCCTCGACCTTTCGGGCGTGGCAAAAGCCGAGGTTGAGAAAAAAGTCAGTGAAGCCGCGCGTATCCTCGAACTGGGGCCGATGCTGGAACGCAAGCCCAAGCAACTCTCCGGCGGCCAGCGCCAGCGCGTGGCGATTGGTCGGGCCATCGTGCGCAACCCGAAGATCTTCCTGTTCGACGAACCGCTGTCCAACCTCGATGCCGCCCTGCGGGTGCAGATGCGCCTGGAACTGTTGCGTCTGCACAAAGACCTGCAGGCGACCATGATCTACGTGACCCACGACCAGGTCGAAGCCATGACCATGGCCGACAAAGTGGTGGTGCTCAACGGCGGCAGGATCGAGCAAGTCGGCTCGCCGCTGGATCTCTATCACCAGCCGGCCAACCTGTTCGTCGCCGGTTTCCTCGGCACACCGAAAATGGGCCTGCTCAAGGGCAAGGTCAGCCGTGTAGACGGCCAGGGCTGTGAAGTGCAGCTGGATGCCGGCACCCGCATCACCCTGCCGCTGAGCGGTGCCAGCCTGAACGTCGGCGGCGCGGTGACACTGGGCATCCGCCCGGAACACCTGGAGCTGGCCAAACCCGGCGACTGCACCTTGCAGGTCACCGCCGATGTCAGCGAACGCCTGGGCAGCGATACCTTTTGCCACGTTCGGACGACCTCCGGTGAAGCACTGACCCTGCGCGTGCGCGGCGATCTGGCCAGCCGCTACGGCGAAACCCTGAGCCTGCACCTGGACGCGCAACACTGCCATTTGTTCGATGCCGACGGCGTGGCGCTGAGCCGCCCGCTGCGCGTTGCTGCCTGATTTGCGAGAGCCTGCGATGAAACTCAACCAGCACAACCTCAACCGCCTCGCCCCTGAAGTGGTCCTGCCCGCCTATGCGCTGGGCGATACCCGCCAGGGCATCGCGCACATCGGCGTCGGCGGCTTCCATCGCGCCCACCAGGCGTTTTACACCGATGCGCTGATGAACACCGGAGAAGGCCTGGACTGGGCCATCTGTGGCGTCGGCCTGCGCGCCGAGGACCGTCGTGCCCGAGACGATCTCAAGGATCAGGACTACCTGTTCACGTTGTTCGAACTCGGCGACAGCGACGACACCGAAGTACGAGTGATCGGCGCCGTGCGCGACATGCTGCTGGCAGAAGACGGCGCCCAGGCGTTGATCGACAAACTGGCCAGCCCCGAGATCCGCATCGTCTCACTGACCATCACCGAAGGCGGTTACTGCATCGACGACAGCAGCGGTGAATTCATGGCGCACCTGCCGCCGATCCAGCATGACCTGGCGAACCCGGACGACCCGAAAACAGTGTTCGGTTTCCTCTGTGCCGCGCTGGCCAAACGTCGCGCCGCCGGCACAGCGGCCTTCACGCTGATGTCCTGCGATAACCTGCCGCACAATGGCGCCGTCACCCGCAAGGCCCTGCTGGCCTTCGCCGCCTTGCACGACAGCGGACTGCGCGACTGGATCGCCGCCAACGTCAGTTTTCCCAACGCCATGGTCGACCGCATCACGCCAATGACCAGCACCCGGCATCGCCTGCAACTGGCGGACAAGCATGGTGTGGACGATGCCTGGCCGGTGGTCTGCGAGCCCTTCGTGCAATGGGTGCTGGAGGACAAATTCGTCGACGGGCGCCCGGCCTGGGAAAAGGTCGGCGTGCAGTTCACCGACGACGTCACGCCCTATGAAGAAATGAAGATCAAGCTGCTCAACGGCAGCCATCTGGCGCTGACTTACCTGGGATTCCTCAAGGGTTACCGGTTCGTCCACGAAACCATGAACGACCCGCTGTTCGTGCGCTACATGCGCGCCTACATGGACCTGGACGTGACCCCGCAACTGTCTGCGGTGCCGGGCATTGACCTGACCGAGTACAAGAACACCCTGGTGGCGCGTTTTTCCAACCAGGCGATTGCCGACCAATTGGAGCGGGTGTGTTCGGACGGTTCGTCGAAGTTTCCGAAATTCACCGTGCCGACCATCAACCGCTTGATCGCCGATGGCCGCGAGACCAGGCGCGCGGCGTTGGTGGTGGCGGCGTGGGCCTTGTACCTGAAGGGCGTGGATGAAAATGGCGACACGTACAGCATCCCCGATCCGCGCGCCGCGTTCTGCCAGGCGCTGGTGGCCGATGATGCGCTGATCACCCGGCGCTTGCTGGCGGTCGAGGAGATTTTTGGTACGGCGATACCCCGCTCGGCGGCGTTTGTCGCGGCGTTCGAGTGGTGCTGCAACAGTTTGCGTGAGGTGGGGGTGTCGCGGACTATGGAGCGGGTGTTGACCTGAGTCCTGGAGTGATACTGCAGCCGCCATCGCGGGCAAGCCCGCTCCCACAGGGGTTTTGTGTCCGCTGAAGACTCCTGTGGGAGCAGGCTTGCCCGCGATGGCGGCCTGACAGACACCAGGGATACTCAATCCAGACGTGTATCAAGGATCCTGCATGACAACCCGACAACTCTTCCTCGGCATCGACTGCGGCACCCAGGGCACCAAAGCCATCATCCTCGATGCGGCCAGCGGTGAAGTGCTCGGCCAGGGTGCGGCCACCCATACCCTGATCAGCGGCGCCCATGGCCGCCGCGAGCAGGACACCGCCCAGTGGCTCGAAGCCTTCGCCAGCGCCACTCGTCGTACGTTGCTCTCGGCCGGGGTCGATGGCCAGTCGATACTCGGCATTGGCGTCTCCGGCCAGCAGCATGGCCTGGTGCTGCTTGACGATCAGGGCAAGGTGCTACGCCCGGCCAAGCTCTGGTGCGACACCGAATCCACCGCGGAAAATGACCGCCTGCTGGCCCACCTGGGCGGCGAAAAGGCTTCGCTGGAGCGCCTCGGCGTGGTCATCGCGCCGGGCTACACCTTGTCCAAGCTGTTGTGGACCAAAGAACAGCATCCCGAAGTGTTCTCGCGGATCGCCCACATTTTGCTGCCCCACGACTATCTCAACCACTGGCTCACCGGGCGCAGTTGCAGCGAATACGGCGATGCCTCGGGCACCGGCTATTTCAATGTGCGTACGCGCCAGTGGGATGTGCAACTGTTGCGCGACATCGACCCGAGCGGGCGCCTGCAAGCCGCGCTACCGGAGCTGATCGAGGCTCACCAGGCAGTCGGCACGATTCTGCCGGGCATTGCCGCACAACTGGGCATCAACCCACGGGCACGGGTGTCCAGTGGCGGCGGCGACAACATGATGGGGGCCATCGGCACCGGCAACATCCAGCCCGGAGCCATCACCATGAGCCTCGGTTCGTCAGGCACGGTGTACGCCTATGCCGACCGGCCGAACGTCGCCGCAGATGCCGCCGTTGCCACGTTCTGCTCTTCCACCGGCGGCTGGCTGCCGTTGATCTGCACCATGAACCTGACCAATGCCACCGGACTGGTTCGCGACCTGCTGGACCTCGACATCGAACAGTTCAACACGCTCGTGGCCAACGCGCCGATCGGCGCTGAAGGTGTGTGCATGCTGCCCTTCTTCAACGGCGAGCGGGTGCCCGCCCTGCCCCATGCCAGCGGCAGTCTGTCGGGCCTGACCATGACCAACCTGACCCGGGCCAACCTGTGCCGCGCAGTGGTGGAAGGTACGACGTTCGGTTTGCGTTACGGACTGGACCTGCTACGCCACAATGGCTTACAAAGCCGCAGCATTTGCCTGATCGGCGGCGGTTCGAAAAGCGCGGTGTGGCGACAGATCGTCGCCGACACCATGAATACTCCGGTGATCTGCACCGAACAAGCCGAGGCCGCGGCCCTGGGTGCGGCGATTCAGGCGGCCTGGTGCGTATCCTCGGCAAACGGACACGCAGACAGTCTGGCGACTTTGTGCGAGCGCTGCGTGAAACTCGACCCGGCCAGCGAAACCCTGCCGGACGCCGACAATGTACAAGCCTGTCAGCAGGCGTATGAACGCTATCAACAGCATCTCGCAAGCCTATTTGAAGAGTGAACGACTATGTACCTGGTGTGTGGCGAAGCGCTGTTCGATTTTTTCAGTGAAAACGACGCCGGTGGCCTGGCGTCCAAAGTGAATTTCAAAGCCGTCGCCGGTGGCTCGCCGTTCAACGTGGCGGTGGGCTTGCGCCGGTTGGGCGTGGACGCGGCGCTGTTGGCCGGATTGTCCACCGACTATCTCGGACGGCGCCTGTTGCAGGTGCTGCAGGATGAAGGCGTGCGCGAGGACTTCCTGCTCGAATTCGCCGCGCCGACCACCCTGGCGATGGTCGCGGTCGGGGCCAATGGCTCGCCGCAGTACAGCTTCCGTGGCGAAGGCTGCGCGGACCGGCAATTGCAACCGCAACACCTGCCGACACTCGGCCCCGAGGTGCGCGGCCTGCATGTCGGCTCGTTTTCCCTGGTGGTGCAGCCGATCGCCGACACGCTATTGGCATTGGTGCGCCGGGAAAGCGGCAAGCGCCTGATCAGCCTCGATCCGAACGTGCGCCTGAACCCGCAGCCGGACATTGACCTGTGGCGTGAACGGATCGCGACGCTGTCAAAGCTGGCCGACCTGATCAAGGTCAGCGACGAGGACCTGCATCTGTTGTACCCGGGGCAGGATCCGGCGCAGGTGATCGAAGGCTGGTTACAGCATCGCTGTCAGCTGGTGTTCCTGACGCGCGGCGGCGAAGGCGCGAGCGTATTCAGCCGGGCTCACGGCTCGTGGTCGACGCCAGCCTGTGCGGTAACCATCGTCGACACCGTAGGCGCTGGCGATACCTTTCAGGCAGCGTTGATTGCCTGGCTGACCGAGCAGCAGCTGGATTCGGTGGAAGGTGTGAAGCAACTGGGTCGCGAACAGATCGACCGCATGCTCAAGTTCGCGGTGCAGGCGGCGGCGTTGACGTGCGGCAAGACCGGCCCGGATTTGCCTTATCGGCGGCAGTTGGCGTTGCACTGACTGCTCGCGATGACTTTCCATCAGGCGCCCGATGGTCTTAACTGATACCCGTGACCGCGCATTCGCGACAGACGGCGCTCAGCCGGGTTAACCCTCGCTTAACCGTGCGGTCCAACACTTCACTGGACCGCACGCCCTCAGACTGTTCTGACGCCCAGTGCGGCAGGTTCGACAAGCCACACATCGAACTGACTATCCGTCCGCACCGGAGATCGCTGATGAACACTCGTACCCTGCTGGTTACCGCCGCCCTCGCCTGCACCGCATTTGCCGGCCTGGCTCAGGCCAATGACACCACCACCTCCCAGGCCGTGCCTTATCACTACGGAATGCCGTTGCATGTCAGCAAAGTGATTTCACTGACCGAGCCCGACACTCTGGAGTGCAAAGTGGTCAAGGCCGACATGAAGTACATCGACGACACGGGAAAACCCGCAGAAATCACCTACCGTAAACTTTCCGACGCCTGCGAGAACCAGGGCTGAGCGAAACGTCTGATTTGCTTGCTGGCGGTATGCCTTTGAGGGTTACGGCGCTATGCTCTGGCGCCTCCCTCACTGCCCGCAAGGATTCGCCATGCAGTTGCCGTTTCGCACGCTGTCGACATTTACCGCCGCTTTATGTCTTTTGCTGAGTCTGGTCTGGGGCCTTGCACCCCAGTGGTTACTGACACTCTGGGATATGGAGTTCTCATTCGCGGCGGGATTGATCGCACGACGCACCGCTGTGCTGTTTGCAGCGTTGAGCGTGATATTTTTTCTGGTTCGCCATGAACCGCCATCAGCTACCCGAAATGCATTGAGCCATGGCTTCGTGGTCGGCTGCTGGGGGCTGGCGGCGCTGGGTTTCGGCGAATGGCTCAATGGCCATGCCGGGCCGGGCATTTTGCTGGCTGTCGGGGTTGAACTGGCGCTGGGCCTGGCGTTTTTCCAGGCCCGGCGCGTGTCTGTCGAGCAAAAAGCCGCTGGCTAGAGCGCCTTGCCCAGCATCGAGTGCGGTTCGACCTCTACGTGTTGCTGCCTGGAACGCAGTTGGGCAATCAACTCGTTTATTTCCCGACAACCATTGAGCCCGGAGGCATCGATGCCGGTCACCAACAGATCGAGGTGATCGGTCTGCCCGTCGGCATAGACCTTGACGGTCATCGACAGATCCGGCGACAGCGTGCACTGGCAGCGTTTGGGGAGAAAACTGCTTTCGATGATGTTGCGAATTTCCAGGGCAGAAAGAAACATGGCGACCCTCTCCTTTGTGAGACTGCCAATGATGGGCAATGCTCGCTCATGTGAAATCGCGGCGAGCTTCAAGGACAGCTACAGCATAAAACATGCCCTGGATTTCGCTGTGCAGCTCATCGGTAAATCAAGGGTTTAGGTAAATCATCTGTAAACCCTGTGTTGCAGTTTGCAATAAACGTCCCGCGTGATCCTGCAATTTGCACGCTCGGCGGTTTGCATTCATTGCACACGACGGTGAAAATGCCGCCCTTCACTTCAAGCAAGGAGGCAACATGAACTCATTGACCATCAAGTCCAGCGCAACGCTGCTCGCACTGGGGCTGGCTGGCGTGGCCCACGCCGCCAAACTCGAAGACACCGCTCCCTATCCGAAAGCCGAAAGCGGGTTTACCCGCCAGGTGATTCACCTCGCGCCACAGGCCCGGGAAGACGACTTCCAGGTCGAGATCCTGGCCGGCAAAACGATGACCGCAGACTGTAATCGCCCCCGTCTGGGCGGCATTCTCGAGGAGAAGAACCTCGAGGGTTGGGGCTACCCCTTCTATCGCCTGGAAAAAGTCATCGGCCCGATGAGCACGCTGATGGCTTGCCCGCCCGGCACAAGCAAACAGGATTTTGTCCCGGTGGTCGGTGACGGTTTCCTGCTGCGTTACAACAGCAAGCTGCCGCTCGTGCTGTACGTGCCCAAGGACATCGAAGTGCGCTACCGCATCTGGTCGGCGTCGAACAAGGTCGAGAAAGCCGTTCAGGAATAACCCGGCATCCCTCGCCACGGGACAAGCGTCAAGCCGGGGCGCCACTCAACGCGGCGCGCTCGGCCACATGCCCCAGGCTGTCGAAATTGATATTGGCTCCCGAATCGATGGCGATCAGGGTCTGACCACGAGCCCCGCTGCGAGCCACATGCTTCTTGATGCCGGCCACCGCCAGCGCGCCGGAAGGTTCGGTGATCGAGCGGGTATCGTCGTAGATGTTCTTGATCGCGGCGCAAAGCTCATCGTTGCTGACCGTCAGCACCTCATCGACGCAAAACCGGCAAACCTCGAAGCCATAAGCGCCGATCTGCGCCACCGCCACGCCGTCGGCGAAGGTGCCAACGCTGGGCAGTACCACCCGTTCGCTGGCTTGCATCGCCGCTTGCAGACACGCGGAATGTTCCGACTCGACACCAATGATGCGCACCTGCGGTTGCAAGTATTTGACGTAGGCGGCGATACCCGCGATCAGCCCCCCGCCTCCCACCGGCACGAAGATCGCGTCCAGCGGACCTTGGTGCTGGCGCAGGATTTCCATGGCTACCGTGCCTTGGCCCGCGATCACCTCCGGATCGTCGAAGGGCGAAACAAAGGTGCGACCGGTCTCCCGGGCCAGGTCCAGTGCATAGGCCAGTGCAAACGGAAAGCTCTCGCCGTACAGCACCGCATCGGCACCGCGACTGCGCACCCCGACGACCTTCAATTGCGGTGTCGTGCACGGCATCACGATGGTGGCATCGATCCCCAACTCCCGCGCCGCCAGGGCCACGCCCTGGGCATGATTACCGGCAGAGGCCGTTACCACGCCGCGAGCCTTTTGCGCGTCGCTCAGTTGCACCAGCTTGTTGTAGGCGCCGCGGATCTTGAAGGAGAAGGTCGGCTGCAAGTCTTCGCGCTTGAGCAGGACCTGATTGCCCAAGGCTTCAGACAGGGCCGGCGCCGCTTGCAACGGCGTGCGCACCGCCAGTTCGTACACCGGCGCGGCAAGGATCTCTTTTACGTAGCGTCCCAGCAGGGCTTGCTGATCGGTGGTAAAGCTCATGGTCGTCTCCTGACATTGATCGAAGCCCGGGAGACAGAAAATGAAAACCCGCCTCTAGGGCGGGTTGGGTGCTGCAGTCGTGAGCTAGCCCGCCAAATGAGGAATGGCGGTAATAATGCTTGGCTGGCAACGCGATACAGTGAAAGTCATGGCTCGAACTTAGCCGGACGCTGATGGCAAGTCAATGGCAAATTTGTGGTCGTCACTATAGGCTGCCGGTTCCAGTCATTGCCCAAGGAAGGAACACATGAAGGCCATCGCCCTGCCCCTTATCGCCCTGATCGCGTTTGCCGGATACACCGTTTCGGTAATGCTCCAGGCCGAACAATCACTGATCGATTTCGGCATCAGCCTGATGTCACGACCCGATACTGCACAGGTTGTGATTGATCTTTACCTGCTGGCGACGCTGGCGGGCATCTGGATGTACCGCGATGCCAGAAAGCGTGGGCAATCGGCGCTTTCGGTGGTGCCCTATCTCCTGATTACCGCTGTGTTTGTGTCGATGGGGCCATTGATGTATCTGGTGGTACGCGGGATTCAGGATCGCAAGAGATTCGCTGGCGCCACTCGGCAGAACTGACCCGGGCCTATTTCAACCCGACCCTGTACAACCCGCCGTTCTCCTCATCGGTCAACACATACAGATAACCATCGGGCCCTTGGCGCACATCGCGAATGCGCTTTTTAAAATCGCCGAGCAAGCGCTCTTCGTGCACCACCTTGTCGCCATCGAACTCCAGGCGGATCAGTTCCTCGCTGACCAACGCGCCGATGAACACATTGCGCTGCCAGGCCTTGAATCGATCGGCATCGTAGAACGCCATGCCACTCAGGCCCGGGGACTTTTCCCAGACATGGTTCGGGGCAACGGTACCTTCGGCGGTATCTCCCCGGGCTTCGGGAATCGGTTGACCGGAGTAGTTGATGCCATGGGTCGCCAGCGGCCAGCCGTAGTTCTTGCCGCGTTCGATGATGTTGATTTCATCGCCGCCCAGGGGGCCGTGTTCGTTTTCCCACAGCGTGCCGTTCCACGGGTTGAGCGCCGCGCCTTGCGGATTACGCTGCCCGTAGGACCAGATTTCCGGGCGCACGTTGGCCTGGCCGACAAAGGGATTGTCCTTGGGCACCGTGCCGTCCGGGTAGATCCGCACCACTTTGCCTTGCAGCTTGTCGAGGTCCTGGGCGGTCGGGCGGTCATTGTTTTCGCCCAGGGTCACGAACAGATAGCCGTCGCGATCGAACACCAGGCGCGAGCCGAAATGGTTGCCGACCGAGAGTTTCGGTTCCTGGCGCAGGATCACCCGGAAATCCTTGAGCGCCGTCATGTCGTCGGAGAGCCGGCCGCGGCCCACCGCCGTGCCCGCCTTGTTATCCTCGCCGCCACCTTCGGCATAGGACAGATAGACCATACGGTCCTGCTTGAAATCCGGCGACAACGCGACGTCCAGCAAACCACCCTGCCCCTTGGCCCAGACCGCGGGCACGCCATTGAGCGGTGCCGACAACTTGCCGTCGGCGCTGACCAGCCGCAGGTTGCCGGGCCGTTCGGTCACCAGCATGTTTTTACCGTCCGGCAGGAACGCCAGTGCCCAGGGATGCTCCAGCCCGGTCACGACCGGGGTCACCTCAAGGGTGCCCTCTTCGCTTTTCATCGTCTGGGTGGACGCGGCAAGCGCAGGAACAGTGGCGCTGATCAATGCGCCGGCACAGAGGGTTGCCAATAAGTGTTTGCGCAACATGCAGGATTCCTTTTCTGATGATCTGAAGTTTGGTGGGGGTCGGTAAAAAATAGCGGGCAGACGTCATGCCTGCCACTCAACGGTTGCTGCTACCGGTGTCCCGAGGGGCAGGATTGGGTATGAATTTCGGTGGACTGGCGGGCGCGGTGCGCTCGGGATAACGATTGCCGATACCGCCATTGTCCAGCGTCGGCGGGCGCGGAACCGGGACAGTGTTAGGCCCGCGAATGGCCGGGGCACTGGGTCGAGTGCCTTGCATGCTGTTGGGGTTGGCCCGGTTGATCGGGCTGCTGTAGGGATTGTTGTTGGTGCGGCCCGGCAGGTTCTGGGCCAATTGCCACGACGCGGGTGTATCGGCCTGGACCCATGGCCCGAGTACCGCACTCATGAGCAGCGCGATGGCGCCAAACACGTATCGGTTCATGGCAATGCCTCTGTGCGTGACGTGGATAAGGACTTCGATACCACGCTACGCCCGGGGTTCGGATTTGTTAACAAAAACCTCCCCGGCAAGATGTAACACCACGTTGATCCGGCCACGGGAACGACCGCGCAAACCACTGAAACTTTTGCTCGAGGCCGCAGGTCACCTGAACATCACTCGCGAGTAGACGACCATGGCACGGGCAATCTGGAAAGGCGCAATCAGCTTCGGACTGGTGCACATCCCTGTGGCGCTGGTCTCGGCAACGTCATCCCAGGGCGTCGATTTCGACTGGCTCGACAGCCGCAGCATGGACCCGGTGGGCTACAAGCGAGTCAACAAGGTCACGGGCAAGGAAGTCACCAAGGAGCACATCGTCAAGGGCGTGCAATACGAAAAGGGACGGTACGTGGTGCTCAGCGAAGAGGAGATCCGCTCCGCTCATCCGCTCTCGACCCAGACCATCGACATCTTTTCCTTTGTCGACGGCGAGCAGATTCCCTTGCAGAACATCGACACGCCTTACTACCTGGCACCCGACAAGCGCGGCGGCAAAGTCTATGCACTGTTGCGCGAAACCCTGAGCAAAACCGGCAAGGTCGCCCTGGCCCATGTGGTCCTGCATACCCGACAGCACCTGGCTGCGCTGATGCCACTGGAGTCGGCCCTGGTCCTGGTGATGCTGCGCTGGCCGGCGGAGGTGCGAAGTCTCGATGAACTGGCGCTGGGCAGCGAAGTGACCAAGCCGGAACTCGCCAAGGGCGAACTGGACATGGCCAAGCGGCTGGTGGAAGACATGACGGCCGAGTGGACGCCTGAGGACTATCGGGACGGTTTCGAAGACAAGATCATGGCCCTGGTGGACAAAAAGGCCCATGAAGGCAAGATCGAAGATGTCGAGACTGCCAGCGGCGAAGAAGAGCGCAAAACGGCGGATGTCATTGACTTGACCGAGTTGCTCAAGCGCAGCCTGGGTAGCAAGGGGGCCGGCAAGGCAGCGGCGAAGCCGAAGGCGAGCAGCAAACCGGCGGCGAGGAGGAAAGCCAGCAAGTGATTCGCTGGATGTTCCGGCCTCATCGCGGGCAAGCCACGCTCCCACAAGGATGCGGTGTTGCAGGGATGGGACCTGCCACCAGGCACGCTTCTCAGATCAGAACGAACACCGCCAGCAACCCGGCAAAGATCGACCACTTCTGGAGGTAGTAAAGCTTGCGGTTGCGCTTCTTGAGTTGCTTGGCGCGCAGGCGAACCTTGTAGACCTTGCCGAACAGTCGGTTGATGCCACCGACCTTGTCGCCGGCCTCGTTCGGCGCACCCGCCGCCGACATGACATTGCGACTGAACCAGCGATTGAATGCCGCAGCCCAGCGATATTTCATCGGCCGCTCGACGTCGCAGAACAGGATGATGCGGTTCTGCTGCGTGGTGTTTTGCGCGTAATGAATGTAGGTCTCGTCGAACATCACCGCTTCACCATCGCGCCAATGGTAGTTCTGGCCATCGACATTGATGTAGCAACCCTCGGCGTTGGGGGTCTCCAGGCCCAAGTGATAGCGGTACGAGCCGGCATACGGGTCGCGGTGGCGCACCAGTTTCGAGCCCGGTGGCAACTCGGCGAACATTGCCGCCTTGATCGAACCGATGCTCTGCACCAGCTCCGTGGTGCGCGGACAAAGCTTCATGGCCGACGGGTGGCTGTCGCCGTACCACTTCAGATAGAAGCGCTTCCAGCCGGTCTTGAAAAACGAGTTGAAACCGACGTCATCGTATTGGTTCGAACGCTTGATCTCGCCGGCATGCAGCAAGTTCTGCCCTTCGGCACGAATCTCTTCCCAGTGCGCCTGCAGCGGACTCAGGTCGGGGAAGTCGGCCGGGTCGAGATAGGGTTTGTTGGGGATTTTCGAAAACAGATAAAGAAAGCAGTTGATCGGCGCCAGAAACGTCGAATGATCGCTCAACTGGCGGCCCAGCTTGTGGCGCACCTGGCCCCGCAGATGGACATATGCGATAGAGACAACATAGATAACGGCAATGATCAGTTTCACGGAAATCGTCACACGTCAGAAGGAATCAAACTGCGCCCTTTACCGGCATGCCGGTCCCCGAGGCTTTTGCAGCGACTGAATACGAAACTACAGCCTTGTGTGCCATCGAGTCACGCCGATGATCGGCATTGAGCCGATGGATGGCAATTTAGCCACAGTTTGTAACCAATAGTTAACTCGCATCTGTGAAAATGTGTCTACAAAATCCGCCGAAACGTTGCCGGGGCCTCAACGCCCTATCGTTTAAAGAGCCAGACCAGTACAATCGCCGCCAAACTTTACGCGCCCCCAGGTTGAGAGCGGGAAACCTCCCCTTTCAGCGCACGTTGACTCGGGTCGGGCGCGCCACATGCTGCTGTCCACTTAATGCCAGATGGATCTTCCACTGCCGCTCGGGATGAATGTTCCGGGGTCCGGACGGTGGGAACGGGTACTGAACCGGTACTGCCGCAACCCTAGCTACTCTGAATGCTTCGCAGGAAAAACCTTTGATTTCTACAGCTAACATCACGATGCAGTTCGGCGCCAAGCCGCTCTTCGAAAACGTTTCGGTCAAGTTCAACGGTGGCAACCGTTACGGTCTGATCGGCGCCAACGGTTGCGGCAAGTCGACCTTCATGAAGATTCTCGGCAATGACCTCGAGCCGTCCGGCGGTCAGGTCATGCTGGAGCCGAACGTGCGCCTGGGTAAATTGCGCCAGGACCAGTTCGCCTACGAAGAATTCACCGTGATCGACACTGTGATCATGGGTCACGAAGAGCTGTGGAAGGTCAAGGCCGAGCGCGATCGCATCTATTCGCTGCCGGAAATGAGCGAAGACGACGGCATGGCCGTGGCCGAGCTGGAAACCGAATTCGCCGAAATGGACGGCTACACCGCCGAATCCCGCGCCGGTGAATTGCTGCTGGGCCTGGGCATTCCCCTGGAACAGCATTTCGGTCCGATGTCCGAAGTGGCTCCGGGCTGGAAACTGCGGGTGTTGCTGGCTCAGGCGCTGTTCTCCGATCCGGAAGTGCTGTTGCTCGACGAACCGACCAACCACCTGGACATCAACACCATCCGCTGGCTGGAAACGATCCTCAAGGCGCGTAACAGCACCATGATCATCATTTCCCACGACCGTCACTTCCTCAACAGCGTCTGCACTCACATGGCCGACCTGGACTACGGCGAGCTGCGCCTGTTCCCGGGCAACTACGACGAGTACATGACCGCGGCGACCCAGTCCCGTGAGCAATTGCTGTCGGACAACGCCAAGAAGAAAGCGCAGATCTCGGAACTGCAAACGTTCGTCAGCCGCTTCTCGGCCAACGCCTCGAAAGCCAAGCAGGCCACTTCCCGTGCCAAGCAGATCGACAAGATCCAGCTGGCCGAAGTCAAGCCATCGAGCCGCGTGAGCCCGTTCATCCGCTTCGAACAGACCAAGAAACTGCACCGCCAGGCCGTGACCATCGAGCAGATGTCCAAGGGCTTCGACGGCAAGACCCTGTTCAAGAACTTCAGCTTCACCGTCGAAGCCGGCGAGCGCGTGGCGATCATCGGCCCGAACGGTATCGGCAAGACCACCCTGCTGCGCACCTTGATGGGTGAGCTGACCCCGGACGCCGGTTCCGTGAAGTGGACCGAAAGCGCGGAGCTGGGCTACTACGCCCAGGACCACGCCCATGACTTCGAAGACGACGTCAGCCTGTTCGACTGGATGGGCCAGTGGACTCAGGGCGAGCAGATCATTCGCGGCACTTTGGGTCGCATGCTGTTCTCCAACGACGAGATCCTCAAGTCGGTCAAGGTCATCTCCGGTGGAGAGCAAGGCCGCATGCTGTTCGGCAAGCTGATCCTGCAAAAGCCGAACGTGCTGGTGATGGACGAACCGACCAACCACCTGGACATGGAATCCATCGAAGCGCTGAACCTGGCGCTGGAAAACTACCCGGGCACGCTGATCTTCGTCAGCCACGACCGTGAGTTCGTATCGTCCCTGGCGACCCGCATCATCGAGTTGAGCCCGAACGGCGTGACCGACTTCAGCGGCACCTATGATGACTACCTGCGTAGCCAGGGTGTGGTGTTCTAAGGGCAGCTACAAGCCTTTAGCTGTAAGCTTCAAGTGAAAAGCCCTGTCCTGGTGACGGGGCTTTTTGCGTTCCGGGCCAAGGTTTTTTGTTGGTACATGAATCTTCGCGAGCAGGCTCTTTCCCACATTTGGAATGCATTCCCCCTGTAGGAGCTGGCTTGCCAGCGAAGGCGATCATGCAGGCAACATTTGTGGAGCGGGCTTGCTCGCGAAGAGGCCTCATTGACTGCAAAAATTAGTTAGCCTGCTTCCTTTTATCCCAACGCCGCGCCATGATGCAATTCTCCCACCGCCGCCCGCGAACGAGCCCTCATGCCTGCGCCGCAACAGCCACCGCAAAGCTCCATGGCGATCACCCTGCAGATCGTCTCCATCGTTTTCTATACCTTTATTGCCTTCCTCTGCATCGGTTTGCCGATTGCGGTGTTGCCGGGTTATGTCCACGAACAACTCGGTTTCAGCGCCATCGTGGCCGGGTTGACCATCGGCTCGCAATACCTCGCCACCCTGCTCAGCCGGCCCATGGCCGGGCGGATGTCCGATAGCGTCGGCACCAAACGCGCGATCGTCTATGGCTTGTCGGGGATTGTGCTCAGTGGCGTGCTGACCTGGCTGTCGACCCTGCTACAAGGCATTCCCCTGCTCAGCCTGCTGATTTTGATCGCCGGGCGCCTGTTGCTGGGGATCGCCCAAGGGTTGATCGGCGTCGGCACCATCAGTTGGTGCATGGGCCAGGTGGGCGCCGAGCACACCGCGCGGTCGATTTCCTGGAACGGCATCGCCTCCTATGGTGCGATTGCCATCGGTGCGCCGCTGGGCGTGGTGATGGTGCAACAGTACGGTTTCACCAGCCTGGGCATCGCCCTCTCGCTGCTGGCCCTGGCCGCGTTGTTGCTGATTCGCAACAAGCCCTCGGTACCGGTGGTGCGTGGTGAGCGCCTGCCATTTTGGGCGGTGTTCGGGCGCATTGCGCCGTTTGGCGCGAGCCTGAGCCTGGCGTCCATTGGCTACGGCACCCTGACGACCTTTATCACCCTGTATTACGTCAATCGCGGCTGGACTGGCGCGGCCTACTGCCTGACCGTGTTTGGCGTGTGTTTCATACTGTCGCGGCTACTGTTCATTTCCGCCATCAACCGATTCGGCGGGTTCACGTCAGCCATTGCGTGCATGTGTATCGAGACGGTTGGCCTGGTGCTGCTGTGGCTGGCACCGTCGACCGGGTATGCGCTCATTGGCGCCGGTCTGACCGGGTTCGGTCTGTCCCTGGTGTATCCGGCGTTGGGGGTCGAAGCTATCAAACAGGTGCCCAATTCAAGCCGGGGCGCGGGGCTGAGTGCTTATGCGGTGTTTTTCGACCTGGCGCTGGCAATCGCCGGCCCGTTGATGGGCGCAGTGGCGTTGAACCTGGGTTACGGGTGGATTTTCTTCTGTGCGGCGTTGTTGTCGGTGACAGGCCTTGGTCTGACGTTGCTGCTCAAGCGTCGTTCGATAACGTAAGCCTTGGTGCTGACCCTGTGGGAGCGAGCTTGCTCCGGGCGGCGTTCCGACGATGGCGGAGTATCTGTTGACATCGATGTTGGATGTGATGGCCCCATCGTCGGAACGCCGCCCGGAGCAAGCTCGCTCCCACAAGGGGGATGTGCAGACTACTGATCAGCCGTCTGCATCCCGGCCCGGGTCGGTCTGCCCAGAGTACGCGAGAAGAAGCTTCCGGCTTCAGAAATCAGGCTGCGGTGGATGTCTTCGCGATCGACGCCATCGGCATCCGTGCACAGCGCAGGCATGATTGCGATCTGCTCATCGTTGCACGGTGCCATGAACACGAAGTGCCCTGCCCCCGCCAGTAGCTTGAAGTCCGGTGCGATCGGCAGTTTGCGCGCCAGTGCCGCGGCGTTCTTGTCGACCGCCACCAGTTTGTCGCCGTCGCCGCTGTAAAGCAGCACCGGCACATGCACGTCGGCCAGGGTGTGGCGGCCGAATTTCAGGCTCAACGGCGCCATCAGCATCAGCGCGTGCACGCGCGGATCGGCCACCGGTTGCAAATCGTCGCGGTCGACAATCAATTCACCCTGGGTGTTGCAGGCATCGTGGTCGTCCGGGCGCTCCTGGCAGTAACGGCGCAGGCGATCCAGGTCCGGGGTCGCGCCGGACAGAATCAATGCGGTTTCGCCTCCGGCCGAATAGCCGATGACCCCCACCTGATTGGCATTGACGAACGGCGACAGCATACGGTCGCCCAAGGTGGCGGTAATGGCTTCGGAAATCTGGATCGGCCGACCATACAGGTTACTCAAAGTACCGAGGCGGCTGTGGTCCCTGGAGTTGTCACCGGGGTGGATCACCGCCACCACGACGAAGCCTTTGCGTGCCAGTGAGGTCGCGAGGTCGTGCAAGGCCAGCGGGGTGCCGGTGTTGCCGTGGGACAACATCAGCATCGGAAACCGGCCGATGGCGACTTTGGTGTCCTCCCCGGCTTCGACCGTGTAACCCTCGAGTTTGCTGGTGTGCTCCCAGTCACTGGAAGGATAGAAGGCGATGGCGCGCATCGGCTGCAGGTCCAGCGGGTCGAGAAAGGTCATCTCATGGAAGCCGACGCTCCAGTGCGGATGCGGTGCAGGCGCGGCGTGCACTGTATTCAGGCTACCGAGCAGGCAAATCAGCAAAGTTGCACAAAGACGCATCATGGATGCCCCCACCTTGTTACCGGACTTGAGACGTGAACCCTTGACTGCATAAGCCGGGCCACAATCTGAAACGACCAGAAACAAAAAACTCCGTAGCTGGTACTTGCGTAACCAGAATACAGAGTTTTTTGGGGTTTACCTGAACAGTTGCTTACTTTTACGCAAGCCTTACGCGGCGGCGAACAGTTGCTCGCTGATTTGCGCGTGGGCAGCGCTCATGGCTTTGTTGCGCACGTCGTCACCGTAAGCCAGGCCTTCGGCGCGGACGATTTCGATGTCGGTGATGCCGATGAAACCGAACAGCACCTTCAAGTACTCTTCGTGGGCAACACCGGTGGCCTGACCGGCGTGCATGCCGCCGGAAGTGGAGACGATCACCACTTTCTTGCCACCGCACAGGCCTTCAGGGCCGGCTTCGGTGTAGCGGAAGGTCTGGCCGGCAACGGCGATGCGGTCGATCCACGCTTTCAACTGAGTCGGGATGGTGAAGTTGTACATCGGCGCGGCAATCACTACGGCATCGGCGGCAAGGAATTCGGCCAGGGTCGAGGCGCTCAATTGGGCTTCGTGCTGTTGTGCGGCGTTGCGCAGTTCAGCGGTGGTGCCGGCGGCGACCAGGGTGGTGGAAGAGAAGTGGCTGATGGCGTCGGCGGCCAGATCACGGTAGGTCACCACGGCGGTTGGCTCGGCAGCTTGCCAGGCCTTGACGACTTCGCCGCTCAACTGACGGGAAGCCGAGTTGTCACCAAGAATGCTCGAATCGATATGCAGCAGTTTCATGTGGGATCTCCAAGTAAGGATCGCCCACAAGGGCGATCTGATGGGACTAATCCTACAGACGAAACCAATAGCTGATTAGACGGCAACAATGCGATAGTTCGTCTCACAGATAGAACAATCAGGTTCACATCATGCAAGACCTCAACGACCTGTACTACTTCGCCAAAGTCGTGGAAGCCGGCGGCTTCGCGGCGGCCGGACGATTGCTCGGCATCCCCAAGTCCCGACTGTCACGGCGTATCGCCGAACTGGAAGAACGCCTTGGCGCGCGTTTGCTGCAACGCACCACCCGCCAGCTGAAACTGACCGCCGTGGGGGAACGCTACCTCAGGCACTGCCAGGCGATGCTGCTGGAAGCGGAAATGGCCGACGAGGCCGTGGCCAGCATGTCCAGTGAGCCTCGCGGGCGTTTGCGGGTATCCTGCCCCGTCGGGTTGGCCCATGAAATATTACCGGGGGTGATCAGCGACTTTCTCGAACGGTTTCCCCAAGTCCAGTTGGAGGTCATGCTGCTCAACCGCCGGGTCGACCTGGTGAACGAAGGCATCGACGTTGCCCT
This sequence comes from Pseudomonas sp. PB101, assembly GCF_009764265.1. Classification (GTDB taxonomy): domain Bacteria; phylum Pseudomonadota; class Gammaproteobacteria; order Pseudomonadales; family Pseudomonadaceae; genus Aquipseudomonas. The sequence goes on along the minus strand of NZ_RWIR01000004.1, from coordinate 75,856 downwards.
GCGTGTGCGGGAACTGGGCGACGAAGACCCGCTGCTGGTCACCCGCCGCCTGCGTCAGGCGCAGATGCTGATGGTCGCCAGTCCCGGTTTCCTTGTGGGTCGTCAGATCAACCACCCGGAAGACTTGAAAAGCCTGCCGGTTCTCGGCGCACTGGAACCCGACCGCATGGTGCACATCCGCATGCTGGATCAACAGGGCAAAAGCTGTGAACTCGCGCTTGAAGCCCGGCTGGGCATCGATGATTTTATCGTGCGCAAGGCCAGCACCCTCTCCGGCCTGGGCTTTACGATGCTGCCCATGATGTATTGCGAACAGGAACTGGAAAACGGCTCTCTGGTGCAACTGCTTCCCGAGTGGTCGTTGCCCGGTGGCTGGTTGCAAGCGGTCTATCCTCATCGACGCGGGGTGATGCCGGCGGTACGCGCCTGGATTGACCATCTGGTCGAATCCTTCAATGCCTGTGGGGAACGACTGCTATGAAAGCTGGACGGATGAGCGAAGAGGACGTCGCGACATTTTGCCTTACCCTGCCCGGCGCGCGGGAAGACTATAAATGGGGAGGCGTGCGGGTGTTTTCGATCGCCGGGAACAAGATGTTCGCCTTGCAGGGCCTGCGGGGTGATTCCCTGGCCTTCAAGGTCGACAAGGATCTGTTTCTCGGTCATTGCGACCGCCCGGGGATTCACCCGGCGCCGTATCTGGCCCGCGCCCAGTGGATCATCATGCAAACGCCCTACCCGCTAGGCACCGAAGAACTGCAGGGATTGCTGCAGCGCTCCCACCAATTGGTGGTGAGCAGGCTGCCCAAGCGTACTCAAGTCGGGCTGTTGCTTTAGCGCTTTGTCGATCAGATCAAGGCCAGCAGGTTTGCGCCGAGGAACAGGTGATCGATCCAGAACACCTGGTGCAGCAGCACGATGATCCAGAACACCAACTGGAACGAGACTTTACGGGTCTTGTGTCGAAACGCTTGCTGGGCCAGCAACGCACCTGGCCAGCCGCCGGCGAGCTCCAGCGCATGCAGGACGTTCTCCGGTGTGCGCCATTGCTCGGCGCGCGCCTTGCGCTTGTCGTTCCAGTACAGGAAAAACGTGACGACGCTGACGATGCCATAGGCCGCCAGGGGAATCAGCGAATCCCCGTGCAGCCATGACGCCACCGAACCCGACAGCGGCAATGCGCACAGGAGTGCAAACACCAGCCACTTCAGCCGCGGATAACGGACCTGTCCCCCGGACTGGCGTCCGGGGTTGTTGCGCGGGCGCGAGTCACTCACGGCTTGGCCGCGCTCCAGTCAACCCAGCCGAACTGCCAGGTCGCCAGGATGATCAGGCCGAACACGATGCGGTACCAGGCAAACGCCGCATAGCTGTGGTTGGCGATGAACTTGAGCAGCCCGCGGACCGCGATCATGGCAAAAATGAACGCCGTGACGAAGCCGACCGCAAACACCGGGAAATCCGCCGGGACAAACAATTCACGGTATTTGTAACCCGAGTACACCGCGGCGCCGACCATCGTTGGCATCGCGAGGAAGAACGAAAACTCGGTTGCGGTCTTGCGCGACAGGCCGAACAGCAACCCGCCGATGATCGTCGAGCCCGAACGCGAAGTGCCCGGAATCATCGCCAGGCATTGGGCGAAGCCGACTTTCAGGGCGTCTTTCCAGGTGATGTCGTCCACGGTTTCGGCGTGCACTTCGTGCTGACGGCGCTCGGCCCACAACATGATGATCCCGCCCACGACCAGTGCCGTTGCCACGGTGATCGGATTGAACAGGTAATGGTGGATCAGGTCGGCGAAGATCACCCCCAATACCACGGCCGGCAGGAACGCGATCAACAGGTTCGCGGTAAACCGGCGCGCACTCGGCTGGGTCGGCAGGCCGACCACCACGTCAAAGATCTTGCGTCGAAATTCCCATACCACCGCCAGGATGGCACCCAGTTGAATAATGATGTTGAACGCCATCGCCCGCTCGCCCCCGAAGCCGAGCAAGTCGGCCACGATGATCTGGTGGCCCGTACTGGAAATGGGCAGGAACTCGGTCAGTCCTTCTACAACCCCAAGAATCAATGCCTGAAAGGCGGTCCAAAGATCCATCAATCCCCCAAAAGGCTATGCACACCGGCATGCCCCGTCAGTATTTTTTCAAATGCTTAAAGTGCGATCAGCGTAGCTGAGTTCCCGCGCATCGAGGCTTATCACAGAAGTGTAAAAATCCTGTGTAAAAACAACCCTGATCCGGGTTTACCCGTGCGGGGCCGAAATCCTATCAGACAAGTCCGATCGGCGGTTACAATCCGCCCTCTTCTTCATTTTTTCCCCAAGGAAACTTCATGTCCGGGCTTGAACTGTTTGCCGCCGCCCTCGGTGTCATTGCCGTCTGGTTGACGGTCAAACAGAATCCCTGGTGCTGGCCCATCGGCCTGGTCATGGTGCTGCTCTACAGCTGGATCTTTTTTGAGGTGAAACTGTATTCGGACATGCTGCTGCAAGTCGTCTATGCCGGCTTGCAGCTGTACGGCTGGTGGCAATGGACTCGGGTTGGCGAAACGACCCATGGCCGCGAAGTCAGTCGGCTCGACGCTCCAAGGGTGGCGCTGAGCCTGGCCATCGGCGCGGTCGGCAGTCTGTTGCTGGGAGCGGCCATGGCCCACTGGACCGACGCAGCGCAACCCTGGCTCGATGCGGCGCTGACCGGGTTCAGCCTGGTGGCGCAGGTCTGGATGGCGCAAAAACGTGTGCAGTGCTGGCCGTTGTGGATCGCCCTGGATGTGATTTTCGTCGGTTTGTTCGTCTATAAAGGCCTGTACCTGACCGCCACCCTGTACGGCTTGTTCGCCGTCATTGCCGTGTTCGGCTGGCGCGAATGGCGTGCCGACCCGGCCTTGCGCGCATGAAAGTCCTGGTCCTCACAGGCCCCGAATCCAGCGGTAAAAGCTGGTTGGCGGGCGAGTTGCAACAGCGCTTCGGCGGGATGCTGGTGGAAGAGTACGTGCGCCGGTTCATCGAAGAGAATCCGCGGGACACCACGCTGGCCGACATTACGCCCATCGCCCGCGGTCAATTGGCATGGGAAGACCAGGCGCGGGCACAACAACCACCGTTGCTCATTCTCGACACGCACCTGCTGAGCAATATCCTCTGGAGCCAGACCCTGTTTGGCGATTGTCCCGACTGGATTGAACAGGCGCTGCTGGCCCGGCATTACGACCTGCACCTGCTGCTGTCGCCGGAACAGGTCGAATGGACGGACGATGGTCAGCGTTGCCAGCCCCGATTGAGTGAGCGCCAGGCATTTTTCGAGCAGACCCTCGCCTGGCTTGAAGGCCACGCACAACCGGTCCAGGTGCTGCGTGGAGATTGGGCGCAACGCCGAATCCAGGCACTGAACGCCGTGACCCGTTTGCTTGAAACCTGACCGGCACCTGGGGCAATTTCCCCACCACCCCCCCTGTTTTTGGGGGAAAGTGTCCGATCCTGAAACACCCTACCTGTCTCAAACTACCCATTTCAACGCCCCACATCATTTTGTCACCCGACTTGTAAAGGCACTGATACAACAACACTAGAACCTTTGTTCTAGAGGGGTGCGTCGGCATTTCCGGGGTGTTTGCGCCGGGTTCCGTCTCACCGTTGCAACACCCTCGACAAAGGGTTGCCGGAAAAAATCTGCAAGCCATTGAATCAACTCGATATTCAAATACCGGCACAACTTTCGCTCTATTCCTTGCACAGCTGACCAGGGACGGCCGTCAAATGAAGGAATAACTGTCGTGGGGATACTCAACAAAAAGGGCTTGACGTGCCTCCTGCTGATCGCGAGCGCAGGTGGCACGATACTCAGTTTCAACGCTCAAGCCGAAGGCAACGGTGTCATCGTGCTTGATCGTTCTGTTCACCCGACTCCCATCGGTCGCAGCGGCGGCAGGGATCCGAACCCGGCCACCATCAATGCCAACCCTTCTGCCCGCGTCACCGGCGAACTCAGCGACGCCGATATCGCCGGGGTTACCACCGGAACGACCCCTCATGGCAGCTTCGGGCAAACCCCGGGCGGCATGCAAGGCATGAATGTCATCACCAACCCCAACGGTTTGCCTGGCATGTCCGGCGGCCACGGAGGTGGCAGCGGCGGCGCCATTTCCGGAACCATCAATCGTGCCATGAGCACCGGCCTCGGCTCACTGGGCAGAATGGCGGGAGGTCAATGAGATGGATCGTTCCGTTTCTTTACCTGCCCTGTTACTTGCCCTGCTCGGCTGCACCAGCGTAATGGCCGATTCGGGCGTCAGTTCGGTGAACAATGCCACCCTCCAGGATTCCGGGACTCAATACCGAGGCAACCTCAGCGTCAACCAGGCGGCGGGTGATCAACAGCAGCAGGCCAACGTCCGCGCGATCGCCATCAGTACCGAAGCCGGTGCGACCACCAGCGTCCAGCAGAAAATCACCACGCCCGCCAATCCGTCAATGGATGCGACCGCCAGTATCGGTGGCACCTCCTTCAGTAATGGCAGCGGCGTACTGGGCGTCAACCAGAGTGCCGGGGCGAACAACCAGATGGCCAACGCAATGCGCATCAGCATCGGCGCTGCACCGCAGGCCGTTGACGACAGCGCCCTTTCTCAACAGAACGTGGCGTCGTTACCGAACTCGGGAGCAACTGGCACCCCAAACGGCAGTCGCCAGGTCGTGACAAGCGACCAGGCCTTCACCGGCAGCCGGGGAGTGATCCAGGTGAACCAGAGTGCCGGGGTGGGGAACCGAATGGCTAACACCCTGAGCATCCGGGTCGCTGAGTGACCCCGATACAGTGCAAATGGGGAAGTACCAGCACTTGATCAACTAATGAGCACGGAGAAACACCATGAACCCGACAACTGCTCTCAAACCACTCGCTTTCGCCCTGGCAGCAGTGATGGCACTCGCAGCCCAGGCTGATCCCGTGCAGGGCAATGGACAGGGCAGCAACCAACAGCCTGGTGGCCCGTCGCTGGATCAGATTCTGCAGATTACCGGAGGCGCCGGGGCCGCCGTACTGGATTCGCAGGAAAGCAGTGACAGCGCGACTGTGAACCGGGGCACCCAAAACGACGCTAAAATCGACAGTTCCCTGAACAACGCCAACGGCAACATGGGCGCCAACGTTGCAGCCGGTAACGGCAACCAACAGGACAACGCCGCCGCCCTCGCCACGGCCGACGAAGCCTTCATCTTCGGCTCCGCAGTCACCGTCTCCAGCGCGACTCAGAAAAGCACAGGCAACACCGCCAGGAACCGTTCCAGCACCAACAACACAACGCTCAATAACGCTGGCAACAGCGGTTCCGGCAACATCGGCATCAACGTGACCACCGGCGACTTCAACCAACAGAAAAACAACCTGGCGATTGCCGTTTCGGGCGGCCGTGTGGCCATAGCGGCGGCGGCGGCCAGCCAAAGCACGTCCGGGCTGAAGGTCAGCAACAACGGCAACGCCAGGACTGATTTCGTACCCGTGGGTGTACTCGGTCTGGCTGGCATAACCACTCAACAAGTGACGACGCCGGAAGGCTGGAGACCCCCTGTAACCAACAATGCTTCGATGACGGGCTCGATGAACAACTTCTCCGGCAACGGCGGTGCCAACATATCGTCCGGCGTCGGCAACCAGCAGAGCAACTCGCTGTCCATCGCCGCGGGCTGCAAATCATGCCCATAATCGAGATCGCCATGGAAGCTCCGGCGACGGTGCTTCTCTTCGGTCTCAAGGCATATCGTCCATGTGCAAGACGGCCCTTTTCGCCCTGCTGTGCCTGGCTGGCCTGACCCAGGCTGCACAGATGCCGGTTGCCGCCCTGCCGGGTGGCGTGCTGGTGTACAAGCACGTACAGAGTTTGCGTGAGCGCAAGTTCAGCGACATCGTCGAACAGAAAACCGATTTCAGCTGCGGCGCCGCCGCCCTCGCGACGATACTGCGCCAGGCCTATTGGCTCGACGTCGATGAGGAGCACGTCATCAAAGGCATGCTGGTGTACGCCGACCAGGAGCTGGTTCGTACCCAGGGTTTTTCCATGCTGGACATGAAGCGCTACATAGAAGGCATCGGCATGCGCGCCCGGGGCTACAGGATCCCGCCTGAAAAACTCGAAGCCGTGACGATTCCGGTGGTGGTATTGATGGAAATTCGCGGTTACAAGCACTTCGTGGTGTTGCAGAGATCGGACAGGAACTGGGTCTATATCGGCGACCCGGTACTCGGTCACAAACGCTACACCCATGATGACTTCGTCAAAGGATGGAATGGCATTATCTTCGCTATCATCGGTCCGGGTTACGACAAAACCAATGCGTTGCGCAGTCCACCGCAACCGCTGACAGCCAAGAACAAGCTGGATAACTTCAACCCGGTCAAGGATGCCGAATTGATGGATTTTGGTTTCATACAGAGCGATTTCTTTTAATCGCCAACAAGATGACAGGGGGCAGGATGCTCCGGGAGCAGCAAATGAAAACCTCGTATTGGGTGGTCGCTACCTGTCTGGCAGCGACCACTTCAGGTTTTGCTGATGAGTTCAGACCCATCGAAATCAAGGACCAGGAACTGGCCGAATTGCGTGGCCGGTATGTGATGCCGGGGCGGATCATCAGCTTCGGCGTTGTCATGAGCAGTACCTGGCGCAACGCCAGTGGTGATCTGATCGGGGCCTCCACCTCGATGCGACTTCAAGCTGCAACGGTCAAGCCCGAGTTTTATGTTTCAACCATCAAGCATTCCGGTAAGGGCAGTTCGCCCAACTCGGGTACAGGTTCGGGCACCGGTAATGTAACGGGTGGCGCCGGACTGAGCACCTCTCAAGGCATCACCCAGGTCACGCGGGCCGCTGGCGATGACAACAGCTCAAACAACAAGGTCACCATCAACGTCAAAGAGGCCAGCACGGCCACTGCGCCAGTGCGGAGCCGGGGTGAGGCGCTGGCAGCCGGTCAAACCATCACTGGCAGCAATGCTGCAGGCAGTGTCGCTGTGTCCGAGACCGGCGGCGGTGTTCAAGTGGCCATTACCGCCAGCAACAACCAGGGCTCAAGCCTGCAGCAAGTCGCCCAGGGCGGGTTACTGCAAAACACCCGGTTGCTGGGCAACAGCAATGTGGTCAACAACGTGACGCGACTCAACGTCGTGCTCGACAACAAAAGCCCGAGTGCTGGTGCATTGGGCTACAACCTGAACCAACTCGCTGCATTACGGACCTTGGGGTATTGAGCTACGCTGAGACACGAGCATTGGGCACAAATGGGCGGCTTTTTCATGTACCGATTGGTTTCACTGCGTGCAGTCATATGCTTGTGCTCTCTACTCCCGATGGCGATGGTGCAGGCAGCAACTGACCCGGAAATGGAGGCTCTCAAACAAGAACTTCTGGAATTGAAGCAGCGCTACGAAGTCCAGCAAAAAGCCCTGGCGGTTCTGGAACAACGGGTCCGCCAGGTTGAAAACCAGCCCTCTTCGCCCCCTCCCAAACGCCTGGTCAAGTCGCCAGCGGACCTGAAGGGCAACCAGGCAGTCGCCACCGGCACCGGTGCCGCGGCGGCTTCAGGGGGGGCCGCCGGGGGCGGCGGCAGCTCTTATGGTCAATCGCTGGTCGATGACTCACAACCGGCACAAAGCGTTTCAAACCTGTATGACGAGGCCAGCGGGTTCTTCGGCGGCGGCAAGTTCAGCGTCGAAACCGGGATAACCTATTCCCGATACGATACCCGCCAACTGGTCCTCAACGGCTTTCTCGCCCTGGACTCGATCTTTTTGGGCGCCATCAACCTGGACCGGATCAAGGCCGACACCTGGACGCTGGACCTCACCGGCCGCTACAACTTCAACAATCGCTGGCAGTTCGACCTGAACGTGCCGGTGGTCTACCGCCAGTCCACGTACCAGTCCGGTGGCGGCAATAACGGCTCCTCCAACGTCACGACCGAAGACACCATCAAGGAAGACCCGGCGATTGGTGACGCCAATTTCGGGATCGCCTACAAATTTCTCGACGAATCGGCCAACACGCCCGATGCCGTGCTGACCTTGCGCGTCAAGGCACCGACCGGCAAAGACCCGTTCGGCATCAAGCTGGTTCGTGTGGACACCAACTCCAACCTGGCCGTGCCTGAGTCCTTGCCGACCGGTAACGGCGTCTGGTCGATTACGCCGGGGATCTCTCTGGTCAAGACGTTCGATCCGGCAGTGCTGTTCGGCAGCCTGTCCTACACGCACAACCTGGAAGAGTCTTTCGACGACATCAGCTCCAACCCGGCGATCAAGACGCCAGGCAAGGTACGCATCGGCGACAGCTTCCAGATCGGTGCCGGCATTGCGTTTGCCCTGAACGAAAAGATGAGCATGTCGTTTTCGGTCTCAGACCTGGTGCAACGCAAAAGCCAGCTCAAGGAAGATGGCGGGGATTGGCAATCGGTGGTGTCCAGCGATGCCAACGCCGGTTACTTCAACATCGGCATGACCATTGCGGCCACCAACAACCTGACCATCGTCCCCAACCTGTCCATCGGCTTGACGGACGACGCCCCGGACTTCCAGTTCAGTTTGAAATTCCCTTACTACTTCTGACCCAAGGCAAAAAACCGCGGCAATTTGCATTGCCGCGGTTTTTTGGGGCTTTCACGGGTTTGGAGGCCCCTCATTATCGACTCGGACGCGACCTCTTGTAGGAGCCGGCTTGCTGGCGATGGTCGTTAACGCTAACGCGTATGGACTGGATAAACGCGGCGCAGTTGAGTCCTATCGCCAGCAAGCCGGCTCCTACAGTCCATCGTCGGCAAGCCGGCTCCTGCGGTTTCCCGGGAATGTGTGAGGAACCTTTTTTTTGCAGTTGGGGTTCAACGAATCTGGTGCTTGTGCAACAACCGGTAGAAGGTCGGACGCGACACCCCCAACACCTTGGCGGCGACACTCAGATTATCGCTGTGGCGGTTCAATACATCGCACAACGCCTGGCGCTCGGCCCGGGTCTTGTATTCTTCGAGGGTGCCCATCGGCGCGGCGATCGTGTGCTGACTGATCAGCCCCAGGTCGCGCGCCTCGATCTGCCGGCCCTCGGCCAACACCAGGCCGCGACGAACACGATTGGCCAGTTCACGCACATTGCCTGGCCAGTCGTGCTTGCCCATGGCAATCAAGGCGTCTTCGCTGAAACTGCGTGGGCGGCGCCCGGTTTCACGGCTATAGAAATGGGAGAAATGGTTGGCCAGCATCGACAAGTCGCCATGGCGCTCGCGCAGCGGAACGGTCACCACCTGCAGGACGTTGAGGCGGTAGTACAAGTCTTCGCGAAAGCGTTTCTTCTCGATGGCGGCTTCAAGGTCGACATTCGTCGCCGCCAGAACCCGCACATCCACCGCGATCGGCTGGCTGCCACCGATGCGCTCGATGTGTTTTTCCTGAAGGAAGCGCAGCAGATTGGCCTGCAACTCCAGTGGCAGGTCACCGATCTCGTCAAGAAACAGCGTGCCGCCGTTGGCGGCTTCTATCCGTCCGATCTTGCGCTGGTGCGCACCGGTAAATGCACCTTTCTCATGGCCGAACAGCTCGGACTGGATCAAATGTTCGGGAATCGCACCACAGTTGATCGCAATGAAGGGTTTGCTGTGTCGCTGGGACTGGCGATGCAGGGTTCGTGCGACCAATTCCTTGCCGGTGCCGCTTTCACCGCGAATCAGCACCGCAGATTCGGTCGGTGCCAGTTTGCTCAACAGTTTTCGCAGTTCACGCACAGGTTTGCTATCGCCCAGCAGTTCGTGCTCGGGCTGATCAACATGGACCGTACCCTGCCCACGTAACCGCGCCATGCCGAATGCCCGGCCCAGCGTTACCTGAACCCGGGCCACATCGAATGGCAGGGTATGGAAGTCAAAAAACCATTCACAGACAAAGTCACCGACATTTTGCAGTCGCAGCATTTCCTGATTGAGTACGGCAATCCACTCGGTGCCACTGCGGCTGATCAATTCCTTGACGGCGTCCGGATGCTCAAGGTGAAACGGCTGCAGGCGTAACAAGCCGACGTCACAGGTTCGGTCAGCGGCGTGCTCCAGCGTGCAGCTGTCAACGTCCCAACCGATAGAGCGCAATCCAGGGAGCAGACGATAGCAATCGTCGCAGGGGTCCACCACTAATAGACGTCGTGAAGCAGGTGCATCGCTCATGACTGTTCCTTGGCGCCAAAATAAAGAAAATTTATTAAAAACAGTCATTTGGCGGACCTGACTGTAACGTTAGCAAGAACTTGACGGATCCTTGTACCGTTTGACTATAGGGTTGTCATACATCCAGTTATAAGAAGTGCATTTGATAGTCACCTAACGACTCTTTCCTTTCATTCAGCTTTCAATGCCGGGCTCATTTGCGGGCATATGAAATAAAGTCGAAATTTCTTTTGATTGTGTGTGACCCAACCCCGGGTTGCGGGCATCAGTACAAGTAACCAGCCGAACGGTAAGCCCAACCGACGGCACATCACTTGACTGGGCATACAGAGAGAAGACCCTATGAACGCCCCGCTGCGTATCAACGAAGCACTTCTGATTGCCGACCGCGCATTTAAACCATTCAAATGCGTGGCCTGGGCTCCACAAGACGGTAATGGCGAGCTGAGCCTGACCGTTATCGACCGCACCAGCACCAGCATTGGCCGCAAGCAGATCCCGAGTAGCGCTTATTCCGATCCTGCGCAACTTGAACTGCTGCTGGAACAGGCCCGCGCCGAACTGAGCGAGGAAGGTTACACATTGCAGTCATGGTCGATGCCGCATTAATAGTCTTGCGGATTACCCCGGGGTAATCCGCGCCCTCCCCCTGTATTTAGTTGGGCTGATCGTTCTCGCCCCTCTACACTAATTGCCCCGTTAGTTTGAACTTTTGTGCAGTGGATTCTTTGCAGGCTTGCCATTGGTTCGAAAAGACACTGTTGTGGCACACAGCGACTCTCCGTCCGTTAGTTCTTACAGTTGTGCATCTCCCCATTCAGGGATTGAATATCCTCCTTATAAAGTCGCCACCCAAACTTCTGGATCAGGACGACTCGCAAGGAGATGCGGTTCATGTCAATCCAGTCCGCCATTGCCTGCTCCACCGTCCACGACACTGCCGGCACTCTCGATACGACGTTTGCCGCCCACGGCAAAACCCAGGTGTATTTCGCCGACAGCCTTTCCAGCATGGCCAATGACATCGCCATCGATGCCCAGGGTCGTTTGCTGGTGGCGGCAAAGGTCGGTATGGCCGACGGCAGCCGCTTTGGCCTGGCCCGATTGTTGGAAGACGGGTCGGCAGACCTCGCGTTCGGCCGGCAAGGCAGCGTCATCGGGCAATTCGAACCGGGATTCGAGGCCATGGGTGCCAAGGTCCTGGTCATGCCCGACGGCAATATCCTGTTGGCCGGCCTGCATTATGAAAACGCCAACCGCACACTCCCGGCCTTGGCATTGTTCGATCAGGAGGGTCGCCTGGTTCAAGGCTTTGGCGACAATGGCCGGCGTGTCGTGCGCTTGCCGGGCGGTCTGTCCCTTGGCGTGCGCGATGTCTGGCTGCCCCCCGGAGTGCCGGGCGCGGAAGCCTGCGATGTGGACGTACAGCCAGACGGCCGGATCCTTGTTCTGGCCAACCATCACTTCGAACTGGCCGATCACGTGGGCCTGTTGATACGGCTGGATGTCGAAGGCTCGCTGGACTGCTCGTTCAATGGCCGCGGCTTTGTGGTGGTCCGGCACCTGCTGATGAATACCTGGCTCAGCAGCCTCACGGTACAAAGTGACGGCCGGGTTCTGGTAGCAGGGTCGATCAACTTTCCTGAAGAAGGCTTGCTGGCGCGTTACCACGCCGACGGCCGCCTCGACGACAGTTTTGCCGTGGATGGATTCCTGACGTTCAAGGCGCAGGGCCATGGCGCCCGGGTCAGTCAGGTGGTCCAGCAAAACAACGGCGACGTCTTGTGTTTTGGCAGCAGTCGCGAGCCGATGCAGTGCCTGACATTCAAAATGCACAGCAACGGGCGCCCCGACAATCATTGCAACGGCGGACATCCGCAACGGCTGGAGATCGGTCACAACGGATGCCAGTGGACCGCCGTGCAGCTGCAGCCCGACGGCAGTGTGCTCACGGTGGGTGCAACCATCGGCGGCGTGGAAGCAGACTTCCTTCTCGGTCGCTACCTGCCCGACGGCCATCCCGATTGCCACTTTGGCCCAGGCTGCGGTTATACGCGTACCCGCCTCGGCCCCAGCCTGGATACTGCCACCTGTGTCGCCGCGCAGGCCGATGGAAATATCGTCGTGGGCGGCTATTCACTCCACGGAAACTACAAGGCGGTCATCGCTCGCTATCAGGGCTGAACACCTGCATTTTTCTTGCGCTTGATCTTCTCGCGCGCTTGCGGCAACTTGCGCGCTTCTCAAGACAAGGAGCAGCCGATGTCCGGTTCAATGGCCCAGGCGTTCGCGCACAACTTTCTCGGGCACTCGCCCCGTTGGTACAAGGCCTGCATCGTCGGCTTTCTGATTCTCAATGCCCTGGTCCTGTGGACTGTCGGCCCGGTGGCCGCTGGCTGGTTGCTGGTGCTGGAGTTCATCTTCACCCTGGCCATGGCACTCAAGTGTTATCCGCTGATGCCCGGTGGACTGCTGTTGATTGAAGCCCTGCTGTTGAAGATGACCACGCCCCAAGCGCTGTATGACGAGTTGCTGCACAACTTCCCGGTAATCCTGCTGTTGATGTTCATGGTCGCCGGCATCTACTTCATGAAGGACTTGTTGCTCTACCTGTTCTCGCGCCTGCTGCTGGGGGTTCGCTCCAAGGCCTCGCTGTCCCTGATGTTCTGCTTTTTGTCGGCGTTTCTGTCGGCATTCCTTGATGCCCTGACCGTGACCGCCGTGATCATCAGTGCCGGCGTAGGCTTTTATTCGGTGTATCACCGGGTCGCCTCGGGCAACGATCCACGCCAGGACAGCGAATATAGCGACGATAATCATCTGCCGACCCTGCATCAGGGCGATCTCGAACAGTTCCGCGCCTTTCTGCGCAGCCTGCTGATGCACGGTGCCGTGGGTACCGCGCTGGGCGGTGTCTGTACGCTGGTCGGTGAACCGCAGAACCTGCTGATCGGCCATGAAATGGGGTGGCACTTCGCCGAGTTCTTCACCCAGGTTGCGCCGGTATCCCTGCCGGTACTGGTGGCAGGCTTGGTCACGTGCGTCCTTCTGGAAAAGCTGCGCTGGTTCGGATACGGCACGCTGCTGCCGGATAACGTCCGTGCGGTACTGGCCAACTACGCCGCCGAGGACGATGCCGAACGCACCACGCGCCAGCGGGCCGCACTCCTGGTGCAAGGCGCTGCCGCATTGATTCTGATTGCCGGCCTGGCGTTTCACATCGCCGAAGTGGGCTTGATCGGCTTGATGGTGATCGTGTTGATCACGGCGTTTACCGGGATTACCGACGAACATCGCCTGGGTACTGCATTCAAGGACGCCATGCCGTTTACCGCCTTGCTGGTGGTGTTCTTTGCCGTGGTCGCGGTGATTCACGACCAGCAACTGTTTTCCCCGCTGATCCACTGGGTACTGACGCTGCCGGCGGATCAACAACCAGGCATGCTGTTCATTGCCAACGGCCTTTTGTCCGCCATCAGCGACAACGTATTCGTGGCAACCATTTACATCACCGAAGTGAAGCGCGCATTCATGGCCGGTGAGATGACCCGCGAACATTTCGAGACGCTGGCCATTGCGATCAACACCGGTACCAACCTGCCAAGCGTGGCGACACCCAACGGCCAGGCGGCGTTTCTGTTCCTGCTGACCTCGGCGATCGCACCGCTGGTGCGCCTGTCTTACGGGCGGATGGTGTGGATGGCGTTACCGTACACCGTGGTGATGGGTTTGCTGGGTTGGTATGCGGTGAGCTACTGGCTCTGACAGCGCCGAGCCCTTTGTGGCGAGGTTCCTACAGGTGAAGGTCACGCGGTGTTTTTGTAGGAGCTGGCTTGCCAGCGATGGTCGTTAACGATAACGCGTGTAACCAGGATAAACGCGGCGCACTTGAGTCCATCGCCAGCAAGCCGGCTCCTACAGGTGAAGGTCACGCGGTCCCATGTAGGAGCGAGCCTGCTCGCGATGGACGTTAACGATAACGCGTGTAACCTGGATAAACGCGGCGCACTTGAATCCATCGCCGGCAAGCCCTCTCGCCACAAAGGCTCGCTCCCACAAGGGTAAGGGGGAGGACTCCCTCATCCAAGGCGGTGCCAGACGCGACCGTCACGGGTGAGCAACTCTTCGCCGGCCTTGGGGCCGTTTTCTCCGGCGGCATAGCTCTGCACGCTGGAATCCTGGTGCCAGGCATCGAGAAACGGCTGCACGGCGCGCCAGCCGTTTTCGATGTTGTCGGCGCGCTGGAACAAGGTCTGGTCGCCAGTCAGGCAATCGTAGATCAGCGTTTCGTAGCCGGTGGACGGCTGCATCTCGAAGAAGTCCTTGTAGGCAAACCCCAGCTCGATGTTGTCCATTTTCAGGGCCTGACCGGGGCGCTTGGCCAACAAGTCGAACCACATGCCTTCGTTCGGCTGGATCTGAATGCGCAGATAGGTCGGCTGCAACTCATCGACCTCGGTATCGCGGAACTGCGCATAGGGTGCCGGTTTGAAACAGATGACGATCTCGGTGTCACGCACGCTCATGCGCTTGCCGGTGCGCAGGTAGAACGGCACCCCGACCCAACGCCAGTTGTCGATCATGACCTTGAGGGCCACATAGGTTTCGGTATTGCTGTCGGGCGCGACCTTGTCTTCCTGGCGATAGCCAGGCAGTGACTTGCCGTCGATCTCGCCCGCGGCGTATTGGCCGCGCACCGAATTGGCGCGGGCCTCCTCGACCGTCCAGGGCCTGATCGCGCCGACGACCTTGGCTTTCTCGCCGCGCACCGCGTCGGCGCCAAACGCCGCCGGTGGCTCCATCGCCACCATCGCCAGCAACTGGAACAGGTGATTGGGCACCATGTCCCGCAGCGCGCCGGTGTGCTCATAAAAACTGCCACGGGTTTCCACGCCGACGGTTTCGGCGGCGGTGATCTGCACGTGGTCGATGTAGTGATTGTTCCAGAACGCTTCGAACAGGCTGTTGGAAAAACGGCTGACCAGAATGTTCTGTACCGTTTCCTTGCCCAGGTAATGGTCGATCCGGTAGATCTGCTTTTCCGTCATGACCTTGAGCAGGCAGGCGTTCAAGGCTTCGGCCGTTTGCAGGTCGGAGCCGAAGGGCTTTTCGATCACCACCCTTCTGAACGCCTCTGGGGTTTCCTCCAGCAAGCCGGCGGCACCGAGTCGGCGCGCCACTTCACTGAAGAAACGCGGCGCGGTGGCCAGGTAGAACACCGCATTGCCGGTTCCGCTGTCGGCGATTTTCGCCGCCAGCGCTTGATAGGTGCTGTCGTCCAGGAAATCGCCCTGGACATAGCTGATGCCTTTGGCAAGTCTGGACCAGACCGCTGGATCAAGGGTGTGGTCACCCTTGCCAGCCATCTCGCCGCGAATGAAGTCTTCGAGCTTTTGCGCAAAACCTTCATCGCTGATGGCGTTGTGGTCAACGCCGATGATCCGCAGTCCATCCCCGAGCAGGCCGTTGCGCTTGAGGTTATACAGCGCTGGCACCAACAGACGCTTGACCAGGTCGCCATGGGCGCCAAACAGAAACAGCGTCGTCGCGGGTGCGGGCTCGGCCTTGGATTTCCTGCGGATCGCGTGGGTCATTTTTTCGAGGTCTCCACATGGCCGCCGAAGCCGAAGCGCTGGGCCGAGAGCACCTTGTCGCCAAAGGTGCCCTGCCCGCGCGAACGGTAGCGCGAGAACAGCGAGTTCGACAGCACCGGCACCGGCACCGCTTGCTCCATGGCGGCTTCGATGGTCCATTGACCTTCACCGCTGTCGGCCACGGACCCGGAGAAACCGTCGAGTTTCGGATCGCTGGCCAGGGCGTCGGCCGTCAGGTCGAGCAACCACGAGGACACCACGCTGCCACGGCGCCAGACTTCGGCGATGTCGGCGACGTTCAGGTCGAAACGCTGGTCTTGCGGCAGGTTCTCGCTGTTTTTGGTCTTCAGAATGTCGAAGCCTTCTGCGAACGCCTGCATCATTCCGTATTCGATGCCGTTGTGGATCATCTTGACGAAATGCCCGGCGCCCGCAGGGCCTGCGTGAATGTAACCACGCTCGGCACGGTCGTCGTCGGACTTGCGGTCCTTGGTGCGCGGGATGTCACCCATGCCCGGAGCCAGGGTGGCGAACAGCGGGTCGAGACGCTTAACCGTCGCAGCATCGCCGCCGATCATCATGCAGTAACCACGCTCCAGGCCCCAGACACCGCCGGACGTACCGACGTCGATGTAATGCAGGCCTTTTTCCGACAGGGTCTTGGCCCGGCGGATATCGTCCTTATAAAAGGTATTGCCGCCGTCGATGATGGTGTCGCCGGCTTCGAGCAAGGTGCCGAGGGTGTCGATGGTCTCTTCGGTCGGCGCGCCGGCCGGCAGCATGACCCAGATCGCACGCGGCTTGGCCAGGCCGGCGACCAGGGCCGGCAGATCGGCGACGCCGGTGGAACCCTCTGCGGCCAGGGCTTCGACAAAGGCGGTATTGCGGTCATAAACAACGGTGGTGTGCCCGTTGAGCATCAGGCGCCGTGCAATATTGCCGCCCATGCGGCCCAGTCCAATAATCCCGAGTTGCATGTGCTGATGCTCCCTACTACAAATAAAATGTGTGTCAAAGGTTATAGCCCAACGCGACTCATGAGGTTAGTCCAGAGCGTTGGCGTGAAGTTTCCGGGCATTGTGCCCGATCCTGATGGATAACGTCGCGAATCAAGCCGGAGACACAACGACAATGAAAAATAAAAAAGTTCCCTTTGGGGGCAAAAGAAATCAAAATTGGCGCCGATAGTAGATCAGCCGTTGATTTCGAGGCGGATCTACAGTTGAGACACGCCATTTGCGAGGTGAGCAATGGGCACAGTACACACCGCACTGCCAGCACAAACCCTTTACGTCACTATCCGTCGCGATGAATTGCGTCAGTTGAAGGACGAACGCGATCAATTGAAACAGGAGCTGGCGCAGTTGCGACTGCTGCTGCAAACGGGTCAGACGCAGCCCCTGGCTGTGACGCAACGCGCCCCACACGCCTGATTCCCTCGCTTCAAGCGGGAGCAGCCTGCACTGCTTCCGCACCGGCTTGCGCCCTGCCATCTCTGGCAACTCACGAAATTTTCACATTTGTTTCACGATAATTAGCCGTTTATGGTCGCTTAATTGCGCGCGACCCTCGTTCGTCGTCCGCGATATTCAAGTCCCGGCGGTGGTAGTGAATTCTCGGCTGGAGCGCTGAATGTCTTTGTTCAAACGCAGCAAAACGACTGCGGCAGGTTTTGACTGGGCCGGATTCATCTGGCTGTTCGTATTCTTCTGGTACTTTTCCGGCATTACCCAACTGCTGATCCAGCTGACTGGCACCTCCGGCTTCACCGGTTTCCGCCAGGCCTTTGTCATGAGCGCGATCTGGCTCGCGCCGATGTTGCTGTTCCCCCGGCAAACCCGCGTCATGGCTGCCGTCATCGGCGTTGTGCTGTGGGCGTGCTCCATGGCGAGCCTGGGCTACTTCTTCATTTATCAGCAGGAGTTTTCCCAGAGCGTCATCTTCATCATGTTCGAGTCGAACGTGTCTGAAGCCGGCGAGTACATGACCCAGTACTTTGCCTGGTGGATGGTTCCGGCATTCCTGGCCCACACTGCGTTTGCCTGGTTCCTGTGGACGCGCCTGCGCCCGGTGTACCTGCCCCGTGGCAAGGCCATCGCGGCGGCCGTGGCCATCGTGGTGGCGGTGGTCGGTTATCCGCTGATCAAGCAGACCTCGCGCACCGGCAGTTTCGCTGAAGGCTTCGACAAGTTCGAAACCCGCATCGAGCCGGCAGTGCCATGGCAGATGGCCGTGGCCTATCACCGTTACCTGGAAACCCTGGCAGGCATGCAGGACATGCTCGACAGCGCCAGCAAGATTCCACCCCTGCACAACCTCAAGGACGCCATGGCCAACCAGCCTGCGACCCTGGTGCTGGTGATCGGTGAGTCCACCAACCGTCAGCGCATGAGCCTGTACGGTTATCCGCGGTCAACCACGCCGGAACTGGACAAGCTCAAGGATCAACTGGACGTTTTCGACAACGTCATTACCCCGCGCCCCTACACCATTGAAGCGCTGCAGCAGGTCCTGACCTTCGCCGATGAAGAAAACCCGGACCTCTACCTGTCGACGCCATCGTTGGTCAGCATGATGAAACAGGCCGGTTACAAGACCTTCTGGATCACCAACCAGCAGACCATGACCAAGCGCAACACCATGCTCACGACCTTCTCCGAACAAGCCGACGAGCAGGTGTACCTGAACAACAACCGCAACCAGAACGCCGCCCAGTACGATGGCGACGTGATCGAGCCGTTCAACAAGGCCCTGGCGGATGCCGCGCCACGCAAACTCATCGTCGTGCACCTGCTCGGCACGCACATGAGCTACCAGTACCGTTACCCGTCGACCTTCGACAAGTTCCAGGATCGCAATGGAGTACCGGCCGGCGTACGTGACGATCAGGTGCCGACGTACAACAGCTATGACAATGCCGTGCTGTACAACGACTTCGTGGTGTCGAGCCTGATCAAGGACTACGCCAGGACCGATCCGAACGGCTTCTTGCTGTACCTCTCCGACCATGGCGAAGACGTGTTCGACTCCGCGGGCCACAACACGCTCGGGCGCAACGAAAACAAGCCGACGGCGCCGATGTACACCATTCCGTTCATGACCTGGGCTTCGCCGAAATGGCGGGCAAGCCATGACTGGAACGTCGCCGGTGATCTCTCGCGTCCTTACAGCAGTTCGCACCTGATCCACACCTGGGCCGATCTGGCGGGCCTGAGCTTCGATGAGCTCGATCACAGCAAAAGCCTGGTCAGCGACAGTTTCAAGGCCCGGCCACTGATGATCGGCAACCCGTATGAGCGCCAGCAACGGGCGTTGATCGACTTCAGCCTGATGAAGCCGAAAGCGCCCCCTACGGTCGTCCAGCAGTAATCCTTTCAGGGGCCGGTTCCGGCCCCTTTTTCATGCTGGCTTTCCAGCAACCGGCGTTAATTCCCTTTTAACGGAATCGGCGGATAATGCCATTTCGACACTGCTTCATAGATTCATGGACGAAAGGCATCCGACATCTGTAGTGGGAGGCAAACCATGAAACGCACCGCAATGATCCTCGCCGGCCTGATGGCCTTGGGTTCGACCAGCGCTTTTGCCGAAGGCGGAGCCGAACGCATGCGCTATTACTTCGAAAGCCTGCGGCTGGCCCAGCAAGCAGCGCTGGGCCACCCAGTCCAAAGCAACGAGCTGCGGGTTCCGGACGATCAGACCGCACAAATGACTGAGACCTACAGACCGAAATGATCCTCTGGCTCTACAGTCGAAGAAGACCGTTTGGGCGTCCTGATGGACGCCCTTTTTTTAGGGATTTCACTGGTTTGAAGGTCACGCGGTCTCTTGTAGGAGCTGGCTCGCCAGCGATGGTCGTGAACGATAACGCGTGCAAACAGGATAAACGCGGCGCACTTGAGTCCATCGCCGGCAAGCCGGCTCCTACAGGTGTTGCGTGAAAAACCCTTTTTCGGCTATCGGGTCAGAGGCTCTTGGTCCAGAACAGCATCCGTCCATGGGCAGGATCGAACATGCCGGCGGCGAAACCGGCTTTTTCATAGGAGCCCTGCGCCACGGTGTTGCCTTCGAGCACTTCCAGGGTGAGCTTGCAGCAACCCCGCTGACGGGCGATGTCCTCGACCTTTTGCAGCATTTTCTGGCTCAAGCCCAGGCCGCGAAACTTTTTCACCACCGACACATCGTGAACATTGACCAACGGCCGGCAGGCAAAGGTCGAGAACCCCTCGAAGCAATTGACCAGGCCCGCCGGCTCGCCTCCGACGAAGGCCAGCACGCTGAAGGCGTGGGGACGCCTGGCCAGCTCTGCCGGCAGTTGCTCCAGCACATGCGCTGGCAACGACTGGCCACCCCCCATCGGGTCCTCGGCGTAGTGGTTCAATACCAGGCAAATAGCCTCGGCATGCACCGGATTGGTGTAGCTGGCCTGAAGCACAAGAATTTCTGCGGAGTCCATTTCCATCCTCGATCACACATGAAGTAGCCCCCAGCGTGTATTTCACGCTGAAGTGCCGGCCGACCATAGCGCGAGCACCGTGGTATCGACAATCGCAACCGCGTAATTCTTTGGTTCAAGCGCCCCAGATCAAGGCTTCGGTCCATCCCAGCTCGGCAAAATCCTCGGCCCGCAAGTGCGACTCGCCGGCGCAGAAAAATTCATCGAGTTGCGGTGGCTTGACCGAGGTGCCGCTGAGCATGGCGTGAACCTGACCGCGATGATGGATCTGGTGCTCGAACAAGTGGGACAGAAGGCGCAAACGGCTGTCGTGTTGCGGGGTGTCGCGGGCGATGGTGACGATTTTGCCGAGACTGGCATCACGCAGTTGCTCGCAATAGGCGATCAACCGACGGTCGACCTGGGCCTGCTCACTGACGAGGTCGGTCGCGAGCAGGCAGGGTTCGTCTTCCTTGAAAAACACCTGGTAATCGGGATGCGGATCGTCGCCGCGCATTTCGCGCTCCAGTGCATCCACATAAAACCAGTCGCAGGTGAGGATGTGGTTGAGGGTGGCGCGGATGCCGGGAAAAAAGCTGACCCGGGGTGCGCTCAGCTCCTGCGCGGTCAATTGTCTCCAGGCCTTGGCCAGTCGGTGATTGGCCCAGGCGTTCTGATAGGCCATGGTCAGCAGATGGTGCGACAGGGGCTGGTTCATGTGTGCTGCTCCCGATCAAACTTCGGCAAACCGTTGCAACTGCATTTCCTGCAATCGACTGAGGGTGCGACGGAACGGGAATTCCAGGTAACCCTCGGTGTACAGCGACGCCATCGGCACCTGCGCTTCAAGGTACAGCGGCACCTTGCGGTCATAGCACTCGTCCACCAGGGCAATGAACCGGCGCACACCGTCGTCATGCACCGACAGCTGCGGCAATTCGCGGTCCCCCGCGTCCACCCGCTCGACACCGTCCTCGGTGCCGCGGGCAATGCGCCCGGCGCGTTTTTGCGCGCTGAGGTTGGGGACATCGCTCAATAGAATAGCGCTGTAGGTGTCGCACAGGGCGATGAAATCCATGGACGCGAAGGGTTGTTCGCACAGCGCCGGGTAGCGGGTCCAGAGCACGGTCGGGCTGGCTTCGAGCACTTCCAGCGAGCGGTAACCGACCTGCACCGGCTGGCTCGATACCGACTGGCCGACGCTCAACGCCTGGAACACTTCACCCAGCGCGCCGGGCTTGCCGGGCTCGGCCACCCAATAGCGCTGCGAAGCGGCCCCCGGATGCAGGCGATGGTCTTCCCCGCCATCCACCGCGATCACCTGCATGTGTTGCTTGATCGCCGCGATGGCAGGCAGGAAACGATCACGATTGAAACCATCGGCGTACAACTGGTCCGGCGGCAGATTGGAGGTGCAGACCACCACCACGCCCTGCTCGAACATCACCTGGAACAGACGCCCGAGAATGATCGCGTCGCCGATGTCATTGACGAACAGTTCGTCGAAACACAGCACGCGAACCTCTTCGGCCAATTCACGGGCCAGCGCCTTGAGCGGGTCGGCGGTGCCGGTCAGTTGAAACGAGCGCTGGTGCACCCAGCCCATGAAGTGGTGAAAGTGCTGGCGCCGCGCCGGGACTTGCAGGCTTTGGTAGAACTGGTCCATCAACCAGGTCTTGCCCCGCCCCACAGGCCCCCAGAGGTACACGCCGGAAATGGACGAGCGGCCTTCGTGCAGTGCTTCGTGGCATTTTTGCAGCGCCCACACGGCATGTTCCTGGGCCTCGTCCTGGACGAAGCCCTTTTGTTCGATGGCGTGCTGCCAGGCGCTTAAGGGGGATTCGATAGTCATGGGCGGCAGTATGCCATTGTGGATTGCCAGCGCGACCATTGATCGGCGGTTTTGTGCAGGGAAGAAAAGTACCTTGACGATTTAAATTACCAGCATCATATTTAATACATGTCACACGACATCTATAAACCCGTCGCCCCTCTCTGGAGTCATCCCATGCATTACAAAGTTTTCGGTCGTAAAACCGGTTTGCGTGTTTCCGAACTGGCCCTGGGCGCCGGTAATTTCGGTACCGGTTGGGGCCATGGTGCCGAGCGTGACGAAGCCAGACGCATTTTTGATGGCTATCGGGAAGCCGGTGGAAACTTCATCGATACCGCCAATGGCTATCAGGGCGGGCAGTCCGAGGCCATGCTCAGTGAATTCATCAATGTGGAACGCGACAGCCTGGTCATCGCCACCAAATACACCTTGGGGACTACACCGGCGGATGGCATTTCCCACACCGGCAACAGTCGCAAGAACATGGTGCGCGCCGTCGAAGAAAGTCTCAAACGGCTGAAGACTGATCACATCGACCTGTTCTGGGCCCACATGAGCGATGGCGTCACCCCCATGGAAGAGATCCTGCGCGGCTTCGACGATCTGGTCAGTGCCGGCAAGATCCACTACGCCGGGCTGTCGAACTTCCCCGCATGGCGCATCGCCCGCGCCGACCTTCTGGCCGAGATCCGGGGTTTTGCGCTGATTGCCGCGATCCAGGTCGAGTATAGCCTCGCCGAACGCAGCGCCGAACGTGAACAACTGCCGATGGCCGAAGCCCTGGGCCTGGCCGCGACCTTGTGGTCACCATTGGGTGGCGGTTTCCTGACCGGCAAATACCGCAACACCGAAGGGGACAACCGCGCGAACAAGCTCGGCATGTTGATTCATGCTGAAAAAAGCGCCCGCGAAACCGCTCTGCTCGACACCTTGATCGACGTCGCCACAGAGCTGGACGCCAGCCCGACCCACGTGGCCATTGCCTGGCTGCGGGAAAAGGCCAAACGCTCGACCACCGCGCTGATTCCAATCCTCGGTTCCCGTACCCGTGAACAGCTGGACGCCACATTGGGCGCGCTGAATGTGCAGTTGAGCGCTGAGCAATTGGCCCGACTGGATGGCGTCAGTGAAGTGGCCAAAGGGGTGCCGCACGAATCCATTTCCGGTTCGTTCGCGCGGTTCAGTGGTGGTCAGATCCTCGACCTGCCGATCGTCCCAGTGGCCTGACGCAAATCAAACCTGTAGGAGCGAGCTTGCTCGCGATGAGGACCTGTCAGCCAACAGAGATGTTGAATGCAAGACCGTCATCGCGAGCAGGCTCAATATTCGCAGCATTAATCATGGGCCTGGCTCAGTTTGGTACCGTACTTCTCTACTGGATGCATGCACAAAACCTGGATTTCGATTCCCTTTTCCGTCAGAAAAAAATGCCAGACATTATTTATCGTACATGTATCATTAATAATCCATTACGGGCCTTAGTAGCGAAACCCATCCCATACAATAAAAAATAAAATAAGCAGCCACCATCAGACAAACAACATCCGCCCCCTGACTAGCCTCCCAACTCAAAAACAAACCCCATATTAGCTACTTTTATATAGTCTGGCGCGATCCAAGGAAACTCTGAATAAACCCACTCTTTTGCACAATGCCTGCTTGGAGCCCCCCCGTATTTCCAGAACTTATTTTTTGAATGCTGGACTTCTTCAGAACATTCCTACAGATCATTCATAAAAATAGGCTTTCCACCCCAGATTGCGGGGCCTTCGCAATATTTAGTTACTTTCTTATCATTTGATTTGCAATCTAAATAGTCAATCATAAATCCAACTGCAACAGACGCGCGGCGCCTAAAATTCAAAGTTAAAAATTCAACCGCATCTTGTAATCAAGGACACTTCACAAGCAGCATAAGATATAAAGCTCCGCTGCCTCCCCGCATCAGCACGACAAGTAAAAACGGCATAATCTTCGCCAGCCTGAAATAAATGATCACCATTGCGCCTCGCCACTTCCAGAGTGGCTCTGTATTTAAGGGTCATTTCCCACCTGCATGATTACAAGGAAAACACATGTCGACGCTGATCTATTACGTAGCTGCCACCCTGGATGGTTATATTGCCACTCAACAACACAAACTCGATTGGCTGGAGAACTTTGCGCTGGGGGATGACGCAACGGCCTATGATGATTTTTATCAGACGGTCGGAGCGGTGGTCATGGGATCGCAGACCTATGACTGGATCATGTCGAACGCTCCCGATGACTGGCCCTACCAGGATGTACCCGCCTTTGTCATGAGCAACCGGAATCGATCAGCCCCCGCCAACCTGGATATCACCTTCGTACGCGGTGATGCCGGGGCCATCGTGGCCAGAACCAGGCAAGCAGCGAAGGGCAAGAATGTCTGGCTGGTCGGTGGCGGCAAAACGGCAGCCTGTTTTGCCGACGCAGGGGAATTGCAGCAGCTGTTCATCACCACCATTCCGATCTTTCTGGGCTCCGGCGTGCCCGTACTGCCTGTTGACCGCGCGCTTGAAGTCGTTCTCAGAAAACAGCGTACGCTGCAGAGCGGTGCCATGGAATGCGTCCTGGACGTGAAAGCGGATTAACGCCCACAAGACGATCGGGTATCAAAACTCGCAGCGTCGGCCCCTAGGGATAAACCAGTGAAGCGTTTGGTATTGAGTTTATGTTTGCTGGCCGTTGTCGCTCTGGCGAGTATTCATGGAACAGGGATGGTGAAAACCGCCGCCCTGGCAGCCGCCGATGCTCGCAATATCAGATATCTGAATGTACGCAATAGCCTGGACGTCATCACCGCCGCCCACCACTCCACCGCTTCACCACGCCAGCCGCACGAATCCATTTCCGGTTAGTTTGCGCGGTTTAGTGGTGGTCAGATTCTCGACCTGCAAATCGTTCCAGTGGCCTGACGCAAATCAAAACTGTGGGAGCGAGCTTGCTCCGGGGGGCGTTCCGACGATGGCAGTCTTGCATTCAACATCTCTGTTGGCTGGCAGGGCCTCATCGCTAGCAAGCTTGCTCCCACAGGGTTTGTGTTGTGGCCGCATACAGACACATCATTTCCAACTCCAGCACGTCTTCGACCTGGCACCTGACACCCATCAAAACTGTAGGAGCGAGCTTGCTCGCGATGAGGGCGGAACATTCAACATCCATGTTGGCTGATCGACCACTATCGCGAGCAAGCTCGCTCCCACAGGGTTGGGTGTATTACTGATCGACCTTGTGCCTGGCCGCATACAGACACAGCATTTCCATCGCCAGTGTCGCCGCTGCCAGTGAGGTGATCTCTGCGCTGTCATAGGCCGGGGCCACTTCCACCACGTCCATGCCCACCAGATTGATCCCGCGCAGGCCACCGAGGATCTCCAGCGCCTGCACCGTGCTCAGGCCGCCGCAGACCGGTGTGCCGGTACCCGGGGCGAACGCCGGATCGAGACAGTCGATGTCGAACGTCAGGTACACCGGGTTGTCGCCGACCCGCGCGCGAATCGCCTCGACAATCGCCTCGCAGCCACGGCGATGCACCTGCCGCGCATCCAGCACTTGAAAACCCTGGTGATCGTCATTGGTGGTGCGCAAGCCGATCTGCACCGAACGCGACGGGTCGACCAGCCCTTCCTTGGCCGCGTGCCAGAACATGGTGCCGTGGTCGATGCGCTTGCCCTCTTCGTCCGGCCAGGTGTCGCTGTGGGCGTCGAAGTGGATCAGGGACAAAGCCCCGTGCTTGCGCGCATGGGCCTTGAGCAGCGGATAGGTGATGAAGTGATCGCCACCAAAGGTCAGCATGGCCGTACCGGCATTGAGGATGTGCTCGGCGTGGGCCTCAATCATCTCGGGCGTCGATTGCGGCGAGCCGAAATCAAAATCGCAATCGCCGTAATCAATCACCGCCAGATGGTCGAATGGGTCGAAGGTCCATGGCCAATGCCGCTCCCAGGCAATGCCGGTGGACGCCGCACGAATGCCCCGTGGCCCGAAACGCGCACCGGGACGATTGCTGGTTGCGGTATCGAACGGCACACCGCTGACCGCCACGTCGACCCCGCGCAAGTCGCGGCTGTAGCGCCGACGCATGAAGCTGGTGATGCCGCCGTAGGTACTTTCGGCGGCCGTGCCGTAAAGGCTGTCACGGGTGAGGGCTTGATCGTTCTGCACAGGGACGTCCATTTGAGACTCCTTCATTTCTAGTTATTGGCGGCTACGGAAAGTGGTCCACAAGCGGGTGCGCTGGCGCATGTCCTTGAGGCTCATGCTGCGGTCGGCGTACAGCCGGCCACGTACCTCGGCGGGCGGGTAAATGTCCGGGTCGGTGCGCACGGCTTCATCCACCAGCGGCGTGGCAGCCTGGTTGGCGGTGGCAAAAAACAGCGTGTTGGTCAGCGCCGCAACGGACTCGGGGCGCAGCATGAATTCTATGAATTGGCGGGCGGCCTCGGGGTGTGGCGCGTCCTTGGGGATCGCCAGATTGTCTTGCCACACGATGGTGCCTTCCCTGGGAATCCGGTAGGCGATTTCATAGGGTTTGTTGGCCTTGCGCGCCTGATCGGCCGCCATGCTGGCGTCACCGTTGTAAGTCAATGCAAGGCAGAGGCTGCCATTGGCCAGATCGTTGATCTGCCGCCCACTGGCGACATAGAGCACTGAAGGCTGCAATTGATGCAATAACGCTTGAGCCGCATCGAGATCTTGCTTGTCGGTGCTGTACGGATCCTTGCCCAGATAATGCAATGCCAGGCCGATCACCTCCTGCGGTGAGTCAATGACCGCGATGCCACAGTCCTTCAACTTGCTCGCGTACTCGGGCTTGAACAGCAGGTCCAGGCTGTTGAGCGGTACATTCGGCAAGCGTTTACGCACCGCCTCGACATTCATCCCAAGCCCCAGAGTGCCCCAGGTATAGGGCACGCCATAACGATTACCGGGGTCGACCGCGGCCATTTTCTCCAGCAGGTCGGGATCAAGATTGGCGTAGCCCTTCAGGCCTTCATGGGGAATGGCCTTGAGCGCACCTGCCGCCAGGCCGCGAGCCAGGACACTGGACGACGGGACAACCACATCGTACCCACTGCCCCCGGTGAGCAACTTGGTTTCGAGTACCTCCGGCGCATCAAAGGTGTCGTAGCGCACATGGATGCCGGTTTCCTGCTCAAACCGTTGCAGGGTTTCCGGGGCGACGTAATCGGCCCAACTGTACAGATTGACCACCTTGTCCTCGGCCTGGGCCGAGACGGCAACGGCGAGCAACAGCGCGGGTAAACACAGCTTGAACTGGGGAGCCATGACGAACACCTGACCGGAAGAAGTGGTTGCAGGATGCGTCGTCGGATACATTGGTGAAATACCAAGTTAATTATCCTGACTTTATGACGGAGTAATGTTTGATGCTGGGCCAACTGCACGACCTGGATCTGCAATTGCTGCGTCTGTTTGTCAGCGTGGTGGAGTGCGGCGGTTTCAGCGCCGCCCAGGGTGAACTGGGCTTGAGCCAGTCGAGCATCAGCCAGCAAATGGCCAAGCTGGAGACCCGCCTCGGTTATCGGCTGTGCAGTCGTGGCAAGGGTGGATTCAGGATCACGCCCAAAGGCGAACAACTGCTCAGCGCCACCCGTGGACTGTTCGAGTCCATCGAAGCCTTCCGACATCAATCCAACGGTGTAGCTGGGCGCTTGATCGGCGAAGTGCGTCTGGGCCTGTCCGAGGCGCTGGACCAATCAGTGCTGCAGCGTGTGGCCGGGGCCATCCGGCGCTTTCGTGAGCGAGATGAATCAGTGCGTATCGAACTGATCAGCGCCATGCCCGGCGAGATGGAACGCTTGCTGCTGCAACAGCGGCTGGACCTGGCCATCGGCTATTTCTCCCAGGTGCAAAGTGCGTTCGACTACCGCCAATTGTTCATCGAAACCCAGCATCTGTATTGCGCTCCCGGCCATCCGCTGTTCACCAACCCCGCCCCCGACGATCAGGACTTGCAGGCCAGCGACCGGGTCGATCACCCCTACCGCTTCCTGCGCAGCGACGAACCCTTTCAGGGCAAGCTGTGTTCGGCACGCTCGGAACAGGTCGAAGGCACCCTCGCCTTCATTCTTTCCGGCAAGCATGTCGGTTACCTGCCCAGCCACTTCGCCCGCGCCTGGGAAGACAAGGGGCTGCTCAAGGCCGTTCGTCGCAGCGACATGAGTTTCGATGTCGCGTTTCATCTGGCCCGGCACCGGGCGCAGGTGGCCGGCGAGGCGCAGAAGGCCTTCGAAGAGGATTTGCTCGCGGCGTTTGCCTGAATCCACCATGGTCTAAGCTGTAACGATATCGGACACAGACATGCAAAAACGCACAGATAACCTGCACTTATCCCGGTTGTACAAGGCAAATTTGCACTGATACGATCCGCCATCGCTCGCGCGCGAGCATCTTGATAAAGAACAATAAAAGCAGGGAGTTAGAGATGACTGCTCAGGTTTCATCGAAGGGGGCGCTGTCCCTGGATGCCATGCAAAACGAAGTGCTGGCCGAGGTTCGCAACCACATTGGTCACCTAACCCTCAACCGCCCCGCCGGCCTCAATGCCCTGACCCTGGACATGGTGCGCAACCTGCACCGCCAACTCGACGCCTGGGCCCAGGATCCGCACATCCATGCCGTGGTCTTGCGCGGTGCCGGCGAAAAAGCCTTCTGCGCCGGCGGCGACATTCGTTCCCTGCATGACAGCTTCAAGAGCGGCGACACCCTGCACGAAGATTTCTTCGTCGAGGAATACGCCCTCGACCTCGCCATCCATCAGTACCGCAAACCGGTGCTGGCGCTGATGGACGGTTTTGTCCTCGGCGGCGGCATGGGCCTGGTGCAAGGCGCCGACTTGCGCGTGGTCACCGAAAAAAGCCGCCTGGCCATGCCGGAAGTCGGCATCGGCTACTTCCCGGACGTCGGCGGCAGTTACTTCCTGCCGCGCATTCCCGGGGAACTGGGGATTTACCTGGGCGTCAGCGGCGTTCAGATCCGCGCTGCCGATGCGTTGTATTGCGGGCTGGCGGACTGGTACCTGGAAAGTGCCCGACTGACCACGCTGGACGAGCATCTCGACCGGCTCGAATGGCACGACACGCCGCTCAAGGACCTGCAGGGTCTGTTGGCGAAATTCGCCGTGCAGCAATTGCCCGATGCGCCACTGGCGACTTTGCGCCCGGCCATCGACCACTTCTTCGCCCAGCCCGACGTGCCGAGTATTGTGGAGCAACTGCGCCAGGTAACGGTCGCCGACAGCCATGCGTGGGCCGTCACCACCGCCGACCTGCTGGAAACCCGCTCGCCGCTGGCCATGGCCGTGACCCTGGAAATGCTCCGTCGCGGACGCGAGCTGCCACTGGAGCAATGTTTTGCCCTTGAGCTGCACCTGGACCGCCAGTGGTTCGAGCGCGGCGACCTGATCGAAGGCGTGCGCGCCTTGCTGATCGACAAAGACAAGGCACCACGCTGGAACCCGCCCACCCTCGAGGCGCTGGACGCCGGACACGTGGCGAGTTTCTTCAGCGGGTTTGACCGGAGCGAGAGCTGAGCCATGCACGATATCGAATTGAGTGAAGAGCAAGTCATGATCCGCGACATGGCCCGGGATTTTGCACGAGGCGAAATCGCGCCCCACGCCCAGGCCTGGGAAAAGGCCGGCTGGATCGACGACGCGCTGGTGGCGAAGATGGGTGAACTGGGCTTGCTCGGCATGGTGGTGCCCGAGGAATGGGGCGGCACCTATGTCGACTACGTCGCCTACGCGCTGGCCGTGGAAGAAATTTCCGCCGGCGACGGTGCTACCGGTGCCTTCATGAGCATCCACAACTCCGTGGGCTGCGGGCCGGTGCTCAACTACGGCAGCGAAGAACAGAAACAGACCTGGCTGGCGGACCTGGCCAGCGGCCAGGTCATCGGCTGCTTCTGCCTGACCGAACCCCAGGCCGGTTCCGAAGCGCACAACCTGCGCACCCGCGCCGAGCTGCGCGACGGCCAATGGGTGATCAACGGCGCCAAGCAATTCGTCAGCAACGGCAAACGGGCCAAGCTGGCGATCGTGTTTGCCGTGACCGATCCGGACCTGGGCAAGCGTGGCCTCTCGGCGTTCCTGGTACCAACCGACACCGAAGGTTTCATCGTTGACCGCACCGAACACAAAATGGGCATCCGCGCTTCCGACACCTGCGCCGTCACCCTGAACAACTGCACCATCCCCGAAGCCAACCTGCTGGGCGAACGGGGCAAGGGCCTGGCCATCGCCCTGTCCAACCTCGAAGGCGGTCGTATCGGCATCGCCGCCCAAGCGCTGGGCATCGCTCGCGCGGCGTTCGAAGCGGCCCTGGCCTACTCCCGTGACCGGGTGCAGTTTGGCAAAACGATCAATGAACACCAGAGCATCGCCAACCTGCTGGCCGACATGCACATGCAACTGAACGCCGCACGCTTGATGATCCTCCACGCTGCGCGCCTGCGCACGGCGGGCAAACCCTGCCTGTCGGAGGCCTCGCAAGCCAAGCTGTTTGCTTCGGAAATGGCGGAAAAGGTCTGCTCGTCGGCCATTCAGATTCATGGCGGCTACGGCTATCTGGAAGACTATCCGGTGGAGAAATACTACCGGGATGCGCGGATCACGCAGATCTACGAAGGGTCGAGCGAGATTCAGCGGATGGTGATTGCCCGCGAACTGAAGAATTATCTGGTGTAAGGCCCTTAAAAACATCGCGGGCAAGCCCGCTCCCACAGGTTTCGCAGGTGTACACAGCATGTGTGAACGACCAGGAACACCGTGGGAGCGGGCTTGCCCGCGATAGCGTCAGCAAAAACGCCGCATTACTTACCGACGAACTCGGCTTCCCGCTTGGCAATGAACGCCGCCATCCCTTCCTTCTGATCCTGCGTCGCAAACGCCGCATGGAACACCCGGCGCTCAAAACGCACGCCTTCGGCCAGGCTCACTTCAAAGGCACGGTTGACGCTTTCCTTGACCATCATCGCAATCGGCAACGACTTCCTGGCGATCAGCGCCGCGACTTTCAGCGCTTCGTCCAGCAGTTCATCGCTTGGCACGATACGCGCGACAATTCCGCAACGCTCCGCTTCCACGGCATCGATCAGACGACCGCTGAGGCACATTTCCATGGCCTTGGCCTTGCCCACGGCGCGGGTCAGGCGCTGGGTGCCGCCCATGCCCGGCAATACGCCGAGGTTGATTTCCGGCTGGCCGAACTTCGCATTGTCGCCAGCCAGGATGAAGTCGCACATCAACGCCAGCTCACAGCCGCCACCCAGGGCGAAACCGTTGACCGCCGCGATGATCGGCTTGCGGCGGTTGGCCACGCGGTCGCTGTCGCTGAACAGATCGTCGATATAGATCTGCGGGTAGGTCAGCTCGGCCATTTCCTTGATGTCGGCACCGGCGGCGAAGGCTTTTTTCGAGCCGGTCAGGACGATACAGCCGATGTTCGAGTCCGCCTCGAAACCATCGAGGGCCTGGTTCAGCTCGCTGACGATCTGCGCATTCAACGCGTTCAGCGCCTGAGGGCGGTTGAGGGTGATCAGGCCAACGCGGCCGTGGGTTTCCAGCAAAATCGTTTCGTAGCTCACGTAATGATTCCTTCTTTCAAAGATTGCGCGAAATGACCATGCGCTGAATATCGCTGGTGCCTTCGTAGATCTGGCAGACGCGCACGTCGCGGTAGATCCGCTCCAGCGGGAAGTCGTTGAGGTAACCGTAGCCGCCGAGGGTTTGCAGCGCCGAGGAGCATACCTTTTCGGCCATTTCCGAGGCGAACAGTTTGGCCATCGATGCTTCGACCAGGGCCGGCTGGCCACTGTCACGCAGGGCGGCGGCGTAGTGCACCATTTGCCGCGCCACGGCGATCTGGGTCGCCATGTCCGCGAGGCGGAAGGCCACGGCCTGGTGCTCGATGATCGGCTTGCCGAAGCTCTCGCGTTCACGGGCGTAATCACGGGCCGCTTCGAACGCCGCGCGGGCCATGCCCACCGATTGCGACGCGATGCCGACCCGGCCGCCTTCGAGGTTGGCCAGGGCAATCCTGTAGCCTTCGCCCTCCTCGCCCAGACGGTTGGCCACCGGCACCTTCACGTCTTCGAAGAGAATCTGGCAGGTGTCGGACGCATGCTGGCCGAGCTTGTCTTCGACCCTTGCGACGGTGTAGCCCGGCGAATCGGTCGGCACGATAAAGGCGCTGATCCCGCGTTTGCCGGCGTTCGGATCGGTCACCGCAAACACGATCACCACACCGGCATTCTGGCCGGATGTGATGAACTGCTTGCAGCCGTTGAGCACGTAGTGATCGCCTTCAAGGCGAGCACGGGTTTTCAGGCCACTGGCGTCGGAACCGGCCTGGGGTTCGGTGAGGGCAAAGGCGCCGAGCATCGCACCACTGGCCAGTGGCTTGAGGAAGTGCTCCTTCTGATCGTCGTTGCCGTACTTGAGGATCGGCACACACCCCACGGAGTTGTGCACGCTCATGATGGTCGAGCAGGCGCCATCGCCGGCGGCGATTTCTTCCAGGGCCATGGCGTAGGCCAGGTAACCGGTATCGCAACCGCCCCACTGCTCCGGCACCAGCATGCCGAAAAAACCCAGCCCGGCCATCTCGCCGATGGCTTCCTTGGGGAAGCGGTGTTCGCGATCCCATTCGGCGGCGAACGGTTTCAGCCGTTCCTCGGCAAACTGCCGGGCCATGTCGCGGATCTGTTGTTGGTCGTCATTGGGGATCATGGTGAATCCTTAAAAAAAAGCCTTTCGTACAAAAAACTGGCTGAAACACCGGATCTGTGGGAGCGGGCTTGCCCGCGATGAGGCCATCACATCCAACATCTTTGTTGACTGACGGTCCGCCATCGCGGGCAAGCCCGCTCCCACAATGATTGAAGTCAACTTCAGTAAAGGCATTCCACGGCCATGGCCGTTGCTTCACCGCCGCCGATGCAAATCGCCGCTACGCCGCGTTTCAGGCCTTTCTGGCGCAGGGCCGAGAGCAGGGTCACGAGAATCCGTGCTCCGGACGCGCCGATCGGGTGGCCCAGAGCGCAAGCACCGCCGTGCACGTTGAGTTTCTCGTGGGGAATCTCCAGATGGGTCATCGCCGCCATGCCGACCACGGCGAAGGCTTCGTTGACTTCCACCAGATCGACCTCATTGAGCGACCAACCGGTTTTCTTCATCAGCTTCTTGATGGCACCAATCGGTGCCACCGGAAACAGGCCCGGGGTGTCGGCGAACGCTGCGTGACCGTGAATCACCGCCAACGGTTTCAAGCCTTGTTTCTGTGCCTGCGACTGGCGCATCAGCACCAGCGCGGCGGCACCGTCGGAAATCGAACTGGAGTTGGCCGCGGTCACCGTGCCGCCTTCGCGGAACGCCGGCTTGAGCGCAGCGATCTTGTCCAGCTTGGCTTTCGGCGGCTGCTCGTCATTGCTGATCACGACTTGTTCTTTGCCGACCGTCACGGTGAGCGGGACGATTTCGTCCTTGAAGCTGCCGTCCTTGATCGCCTGCTGGGCGCGGGTGGTCGAGGCGATGGCGAACGCGTCCTGAGCTTCACGGCTGAAGCTGTTGGTTTCGGCGCAATCTTCGGCGAAGGTGCCCATCAGGCGACCCTTGTCGTAGGCGTCTTCGAGGCCGTCGAGGAACATCGAGTCCTGCACCCGGCCATGGCCCATGCGGTAGCCGGCACGGGCGCGGTCCAGCAGGTAAGGTGCGTTGGACATGCTTTCCATGCCACCGGCGACCACCACGTCGGCACTGCCGGCCACCAGCATGTCGTGGGCCAGGATCGCCGCCTCCATGCCGGAACCGCACATTTTGTTCAGGGTGGTGCAGCGGGTCGATTTATCCAGCCCGGCACCCAGCGCCGCCTGGCGTGCAGGCGCCTGGCCGAGGCCTGCCGGCAGCACGCAGCCGAACAGCACTTCATCGACCGCATCACTGGCAACACCGGCACGTTCGACGGCGGCCTTGATGGCGGCAGCGCCGAGTTGCGGCGCGGTCAGGCTTTTCAGATCGCCCTGGAAACCGCCCATCGGGGTGCGGACGGCGCTGACGATTACAATCGGATCGTTGGACATTGTCATGACAAATCCTCCTTATTTGGCGGCCATGCGCAAGGCACCGTCGAGACGGATCACCTCGCCATTGAGCATGCTGTTTTCAATGATATGCCTGACCAGCCCGGCGTACTCGGCGGGTTTGCCAAGGCGCGGCGGGAACGGCACACCGGCAGCCAGCGAATCACGGACTTCCTGGGTCATGCCGGCCATCATCGGCGTTTCGAAAATGCCCGGGGCGATGGTCATCACGCGGATGCCGAAGCGCGCCAGTTCACGGGCAGCGGGCAAGGTCAGGCTGACGATGGCGCCTTTGGACGCCGCGTAGGCCGCCTGGCCGATCTGACCGTCGTAAGCCGCCGCAGACGCGGTGTTGATGATCACGCCGCGCTCGCCATCGGCGTCCGCTTCGGTTTCGGCAATCGCCGCTGCCGCAAGGCGCAGCATGTTGAAGCTGCCGATCAGGTTGACGTTGATCACCTGGCTGAAACTGGCCAGCGCGTGCGGACCGTTCTTGCCGAGAATCTTCTCGCCACGCACGATGCCGGCGCAATTGACCAGGCCGTTGAGGCCGCCAAAGGCCTTGACCGTCGCCTGCACGGCGGCTTCGGCCGCGGCTTCGTCACTGATGTCCGCCACCACGCTGTGCGCGCCCAGGCGCTGGGCCTGGGCTGCAACGGCTTCGGCGTTCATGTCCACCAGCATCACTTTCGCGCCAGCGGCGACCAACACCTCGGCGGTGGTGGCCCCGAGGCCGGAAGCGCCACCGGTGACGATAAAAATCTTGTTCTCGATCTGCATCATTGTTTCCCTGGATTCAAGCTGGAACGTTCTTCGCCGCGGCCTCTTGAGCCTTGGCGATTTCCTGGTTGCGCAAGATAAAGCGCTGCAATTTGCCGCTTGGGGTTTTCGGCAACTCGCTGACAAATTCGATTTCACGGGGGTACGAGTGCGCCGCCAGGCGCTTGCGCACGTGCTGGCGCAGTTCTTCGGCCAACTCCGGTGCCGCGCGGTACTGCGGGCTGAGCACGACGAAGGCCTTGACCAGTTCGGTGCGCTCCGGATCTGGTTTGCCGACCACGGCGGCCTCGACCACCGCCGGGTGTTCGATCAGCGCACTTTCCACGTCGAACGGACCGACCCGGTAGCCGGAGGTGGTGATCACGTCGTCGCTGCGCCCAACGAAGCTGATGCTGCCGTCCGGGTTCCACTCCACCGTGTCGCCACTGAGGTAATAGTTGCCGACAAAAGCCTTGGTCGGCCCGCCTTCGTAGCCGGCGAACCAGCACATCGGCGATTGGCTGCGGTCAATGGCCAGGATGCCCGGCTGGCCGACACCCAGTTCCTTGTATTCGTCATCCAGCACCACGATGCGGTGGCCCGGCGAGGCGAAACCGGCGGCGCCCATGTGAATCGGGTGCTCAAGGCCGTGGTGGTTGCACAGCACCATGCCCAGTTCGGTCTGGCCGTAATGGTCGTGGATGACCACGTCGAGGTTGTCGGCGAACCAGCGGATCACTTCCGGGTTCAGCGGCTCGCCGGCGCTGCTGACGATGCGCAGCTTGCCCTTGATCGACCTGGCGAATTCATCGCCGCCGGCAATCAGCAGACGGTAGGCCGTCGGCGAACCGGTGAGGTTGGTAATCCCGTACTTGTTGATCACCCGGCAGGTGCTTTCGAGGGTGAACGGGCCATCGTAGAAGGTGATCGGATGCCCCATGGCCATCGGCCCGGTGACACCGAAGTAAATGCCGTAGGCCCAACCCGGATCGGCAACGTTCCAGAACGCGTCTTCCGGGCGCAGGTCCACCGCATCGCGGGTGTAGCTCTGGAATGCCACGATGGCCTTGAGCGGCACCGACAGGGCTTTCGACGGGCCGGTGGTGCCCGAGGTGAACATCAGCAGGAAGGGATCTTCCCCGGTCAACAGCACCGGTTCACAGTCGGCGGAATAATTGGCCAGTTCGGCCCAGAAGCTGAAATCGCCACGCACCAGGCCCTGCCCTTTGGCACCGGTGACGGTAACGGTGGTCGGGCAATCGGCGACTTCGGCGAGTTTCGGCCGGTTCACAGCATCGGTCACCACAACCTTGGCGCCAGAGCAACTCAGGCGGTGCTCGATGGCTTTGGGGCCGAATGCGGTAAACAGCGGTTGATACACCGCGCCGATGCGCCAAGTGGCGAACACGGTGATCAGCAGTTCGATATTGCGTGGCAACAGGCCGGCGACCTTGTCGCCCTTCTTCACGCCCAAGGCCTGCAGGTAATTGGCGAAACGCGCGGCCTTGTCCTGCAATTCCGTGAAGGTGTACGTCGCACTGGTGCCGTCGCGTCCTTCCCAGAACAGCGCGATGCGCCCCGGCAAGGCATGCCGGTCACAGCATTCGACACAGGCGTTGAGGGCCGACAGATTGCCTTCAAGTGCGGCGTCGACGGTGTGCTGATAGTTGAATTGAGAAGTAGCAGACAAGTAATCGCGCATTGCCAGAATCCCTCTGTGTTTCTTATTAGGTTGGGGGAACCGTAATCAACAGGGAAATACTCGCTCTGCGCGGGGTGGCGGGCAATGGTCAAAGTTATCAAGTTGCCTGACTGCTTTGGCCAAAGCCCGCAGGGTCTCAAGCGATGAAGCGCACCCCGGGTTTGGCGCGCTCGTCGACGCTCAGCTCGAACACGTCCGGGCGCGCGTAGTGACCGACCACGTCAAAGTCGTAGCGGGCGCGCACCAGGTCGTCGGTGTCGATTTGCGCGGTGAGCAGGCCGACGCTGTCACGCAAGGGGCCGGCAAGGATGTCGCCCATGGGCCCGACGATCACGCTGCCGCCGGCGATCAGCGGCCGATCCGCCGGCCAGTTGGCGATATCCAGCCCCAGGGCCTGGGGCGAGGCCTGGACCTGACAGGCGCTGACCACGAAGCAACGTCCCTCATGGGCGATGTGGCGCATGCTGACTTGCCACATCTCCCGCTCGTCCACGGTCGGCGCGCACCACACCTCCACGCCTTTGGCGTACATCGCCGTGCGCAGCAGCGGCATCATGTTTTCCCAGCACACTACCGCGCCAACGCGCCCGACCTGGCTGTCGATGACCGGCAAGGTCGAGCCATCGCCCTTGCCCCAGATCAGCCGTTCGGTGCCGGTAGGCATCAGTTTGCGGTGCTTGGCCACCAGCCCGGCCTGCGGATCGAAGTACAGCGCAGTGCAGTGCAAGGTGCTGCCGGCACGCTCGATCACGCCGATCACCAGATTGGCGCCGGTGCGTGCGGACAACGCCGTCAGCGCCTCGGTTTCCGCGCCGGGTACGTCGATGGCATTGGCAAAGTAGCGGGCAAAGGCTTCGCGGCCTTCCGGCAG
Organism: Pseudomonas sp. PB101; assembly: GCF_009764265.1. GTDB lineage: Bacteria > Pseudomonadota > Gammaproteobacteria > Pseudomonadales > Pseudomonadaceae > Aquipseudomonas. The sequence goes on along the minus strand of NZ_RWIR01000004.1, from coordinate 38,337 downwards.
GCGATAGCCCAATTGCGTACCGAAGCCCTCGCCTTTGGGATAACCGCCCAGCAGCGCTTCCGGCATCACCACCAATGCGGCGCCGGCTTCGATGATCGCGTTTTCATAGGACAGGATCTGTTCCAGGGTTTGCGCCTTGCCACCGGGCAAGGCGCCGATTTGCAGGGCGGCAACGATTGACTTGGGCATCTCGAAAACTCCGTTCGCATCAGGTGTTGCTCATTCTCTAGCGCCACGTAATCATCAATAAAGCCCCACTCACTGCTGAATGATATGAGCCATATGAATATCACCGACATCGACCTCAACCTGCTCAAAGTCTTCGAGGCCCTGCACGAAGAGTCCAGCGCCAGCCGCGCCGCCTTGCGTCTTGGGGTCACGCAATCGGCCGTCAGCGCGGCGTTGCGTCGACTGCGCCAGGTGTATGGCGATCAGTTGTTCGTGCGCACCGGGCGTGGCCTGGCCCCCTCGCTCAAGGCCAACCAGCTCAAGCCGGTGGTCAGCGATGCCCTGAACAAATGCCGGCAGAGCCTGGCGATGGTCGATCCGGCCGCGCAAGCGTACGAAGGACGCTCGGTCGCCGTGGGAATGTCGGATGATTTCGAAATTGCCTACGGCCGCAGGTTGATCGACGAAATCGCCCGCAGCGCGCCGAAGTTGCGCCTGATCTTCCGCCAGACCCACAGCCAGATCGTCGCCCAGGCGTTGCTGGAACGCAGCATTGACCTGGCGATTACCGCGGGCGGATTCGCCGAACGGCTGCTCAGCCGTCAGGTGCTGGGGGAAGGTGCTTATCTGTGCCTGGTGGACCCGGCGAGCCTGGCCGAGGGCCAGCAGAGCATCAGTCTCGAGGCGTTCGTCGCCCGCGAGCACATCCTGGTGTCGTCCGGCGGTTTTATCGGGATTACCGATGAAGGATTGGCGGCGCTGGGCCTGAGTCGGCGGGTATGCGCCTCGACCACGCACTTTGCCGCGTTGCCGCACTTGCTCAAGGGCAGCCAGGCGGTGGCGACCATTCCGGCCCACGCCGCACAAAGCATTGCAATGCTCAGCGGGCTGGCGCTGCTGCCCTGCCCCTTGGACTTGCCGCGCTACCCGATCGAACTGGGCTGGCGTACCAGCACCCAACTCGACCCGGTGGTGTTGAAAGTGCGCGAGGCGATTGTGGCGAGTTTCGCCTGACAGCCGAGGTTACTTGCTGGCCGCCATCAGGCGATTGACTTCACTGCGCACCATGTTGGCGAATTCCGGGGGCGACATGCCGTCCAGCTCGGCGCGCACCCATTCCGCCCACTTGCCTTTGCGCTTGGCCCGTTCGCCGAACAACCGTGCGGCCTCGCCCTTGGCTTTGCCCAGGTTGTTTTGCCAGAGTTCGAACAGACGGGATTTCTCGTCTTCAAGTGCTGCGCGCTCGGCGAGGGGTTTGTCGGCCAGATTGAAGCTCATGGGAATTTCCTGCTGCGTAAAATTGGCGACATCTTACACTGTAGGGCGAAATGTCCTGCGCCGGTTTTTCAGCAAGATGACCTGGCCGGGCAAAATAGCTGCAACTTTTCCGACGACCGCAGACTCCATTGTTCACTGTCCACTTACCTGCAAGGAGTACTTCAATGGCCCGCAAAAGCGCCGCGCAAGCAGCCGAAGATCAAATCAAGGATCTAGCGTTCAGCGAACTTCAGTCGTTGATCGAGGAGTCGGAAAAGCTGCTGAAAAGCAGCGCTTCACTGGTCGGGGAAGAAGCGGAGACCCTGCGCGGGCAAGTCGCCCTGAAACTCCAGCAGGCCAGGGATTCGGTGACCAGCGTTCGCAACCGCACCCTGCCCGCGGTCGAAGCCACCGAAACCTACATCGGCGGGCATCCGTGGCAGACCGTGGCGATTTCCGCCGGGTTTGGCCTGGTGGTGGGGTTGTTGCTGGCGCGGCGGTAAACACTGGCAAACACTGAACCCTGTGGGAGCGGGCTTGCCCGCGAAAGCGGTGTGTCAGCAAGGTTGATGCCGGCTGACACGACGCCTTCGCGGGCAAGCCCGCTCCCACAGAGGTTGCGTTAATTAGACATTATTTGCCATTACCCAGAATCACTCCCCCGCCAGCTCCCGCAGGTTCGCCAGCGTCCGGGCATCCAGTTCAATGCCATTGACCCGGGATTTGGCGCGTTGATGATGACGCCGATCCCCCGGCAAACGCTTCAAGCCGACTCCGTGCATTTGTCGCACCAGCTCCTGACTGCGCTCGGCAAAACTCTGCCCCGCCGCTTTGGCCGGATCGATCACGATCAGCAATTGGCCCGTCCAGGGCGTCTTGGCGCCCGGGTGGTTCTTCCAGTCGAACTCGAAGGAAAAATTGCCGCCGGTCAGTGCCGCCGCGAGCAACTCGACCATCATCGACAACGCCGAACCCTTGTGCCCGCCAAACGGCAGCAACGCGCCGCCCTCAAGAATCGCCTTCGGGTCCGTGGTCGGCTGCCCGAGGCTGTCCACGCCCATGCCTGCCGGCAAGCGTTCGCCCTCGCGGGCGGCGATTTGCACATCGCCATGGGCAATGGCACTGGTGGCCAGATCGAAGACGATCGGCCCGCCATCGGCCCGCGGCGCCGCGAAGGCAATCGGGTTGGTGCCGAACAGCGGCCGGTCGGCGCCGTGGGGCACCACGCAGGTCATGCTGTTGACCACGCTCAATGCCACGAGGCCCTCGTCCGCGAAGGGCTCGACATCCGGCCACAAGGCCGCGAAATGGTGCGAGTTACGGATCGCCAGCACCGCGATGCCGGCACTACGGGCCTTCTGCACCAGTAGTTCGCGCGCCGCCGCCAGAGCCGGTTGGGCAAAACCGTTGTTGGCGTCGACCCGCACAAACCCGGAGGCCACATCTTCGACCACTGGAACGGCCTGCCCATTGACCCAGCCGCTTTGCAGCGTCGAAACATAACCCGGGATGCGGAATACCCCGTGACTGTGCGCACCGTCGCGCTCGGCGCCGGCGCAGTTTTGCGCCAGCACCCTGGCAACCTCGGCCGAGGTGCCATGGCGCAGAAAAATCTTTTCAAGCAATGCGCTCAACGCTTCGAGCGACAGGTGTGAAGGGACCGCAGTAGACGCGTGATCGTGTGGCGCAGACATCTGAAGCTCCAGAATGATTATTGGAGGGAACAACAGCGTACAAAGACCCGCCGATTAACAACGCGCGGCGAGCGACCTGTCAACTGTTGGCTCGGGCTCAATGATTCATATGCGTGTCACCGATGCCCGTACCCTGTGCGTTATTTATCTACCACCTGCTTCAACCCGGCAGCCTCTAGTGTCGATGCTCAACCCACAGGTGCCCTTGAATGGCACCTTGAACGAGACTCGACGATGTCTACATCAGTAACTGCGCTGTTTTTCCCCGAGGCACTGACATTGCCCGGCCTCTGGAATGAACTTGGCAAGGCCCACGGGCTGACGCAAAAGGACTTCGAGTGGTTGCGCCATACCGAACTGGCCAGCCAGGCCCTGCGCGATGAGCAGACGCCCCCCATGCTGGCAAAAACAATCCTGCTGAAAATTCCGGGACTGGAACCTTTGGCACTGGCCGGCAGCTTTTTGCTGACCGCGATGCCCGATGACAACGGCGTGATTCTCTACACCCCGTACGGCGGAATACAGAAATTCGACAACCGCGACGCCCTGGCCACAAAGGTGCAGACGCTACTCAAAGCTGCGGACGAGGACGACGAACTGCTCGCCTTCATGGCGCTTTCACAACGCAAGGCCGTGGTGGGCGCCAGCGAGATCGAACTGGACTTTCACACCATCGAAGGCGACGTGTTCGAAGACCAGCGCAACACCCTCTCCAGCAATCAGCAACTCAACGACCAGGCCCTGCTCGATGAGCTCAAGGCGCTGCCGTCCCTTACCGCGCTGCTCAATGCATTGCTGACGGAGCAACTGTCCGCGTCCTTTCCCGGCGTGGATCAGAGCCGGACCCGGGTGAATTTCTACCAGGCTGCGACTGAGGACGGCGATGACGCAGGCCGTTCGGTGCGACGCTGGGTCAACTCCCTGTCGCTGAGTGATGCCGTGCTTCTTCACTACCGCCATCAGCGTTGGCCGTCGGGGCAGTCCCATGAGTTTGCCCATCCGAAAATGTCCCCGGTAATGGCTGACCAGGCGCTCTGGGACACGGCGGTCACGACCGTCTCGCGTAAACTGCTCAGCCTGCTGGCTGGACAACTCGAGCATTATTGGGACGCGGCGAGTGCCGATGGCGTGTCGCGTCGCGCATTTTTCGGCCGCGCCATCGCCGACCAGGCGCGGGTGCAACTGCTGCTCAAGCGCGAAGCCGGGATCATCACCCCACAGCAAAGCCTTGACCTGCATGCGTTGATCACAGCGAACAGCCACACCAACCCGTCAATGTCGATCGAAACCGTACGCCTGTGGGAATACCAGGCCAACTACGCTGAGCTGGCCGGCTCGCTGATGGTCAGCGCCAGCAGTGCGTTCCTGTACACGCCCACCCAAGGCTTGCAAGTGCTCAAGAATTATCAGGACTTGCGCGATACCTTGCTGAGCAAATTCAGCGCGGCAGGTCACGAGGACGAACTCTATGGCCTGCTCAACCTGGACGAACGCCAGCGTTTCAGCGGTTTCAAGCGGCCGAACGTGACCGGCGAAGTGATTTCCGGCGCTATCTTCAGCAAGCTCTTCGACGCCATCGTCACCAAGCAATTGCAGAACATCGAATACACCCTGCAAGTGTTCCGCCACAGTGACGGTGCCGTGGACATCCATGCCCTGTTCGACAAGGCGCTGGATATCCGCTCGATGATCAGCGAGCGGCTACTGGGCCTGGAAACCGACGGACGCTGGAGCACGCGGCCGGTCTTGTCCGGCGACCAGCATCCCTCCATGGTACGGGCCGATGCGGCGGCAACGTTCGCCAAGAGCTTCAGCGACATCCAGACGCTGATCGACACAGACTTTGCCGCACAGCCGCTCGCGTCTCTGGCGTTGCAGCGGGTCTACCTGGAAAACATGCTGCCTTCCCTGGCCCATTCACTGTCCGTCGGCATCCGTGGCGAAGCCAGCCTGCGCGGGCTCGGCGCGACATTGACGGAGGCCGACCGCGCCATTGTGGACACGGTGTTCAACCCGGATCTGGGCGAACGGCGCAACCGCCTTTCCCTGAAGGGTTTCCGCCCCGATGCCTACTCCGTGACGCTGGAATGCACGGGTCAAGCGAATTTGCTGCCGCTAGCCCACTGCCTGCTTCTGACCGAGCGTGGCGGACTCGACGCCTCGCATTCCGGCCGGACAATCCTGTGGACGCCCGCCCGGGGGCTGGAAGTCTTCGACAACATCAGCCGTGCCAGGCAGGAACTGAACCGGCGCCTGCTCGACCCACAACAACGCCTTGGGCTCCTGGAAAACCTCACCCCGAGCCAGCGCGTCTTCCACCAACGCTATTCACTGGGCGCGCTACGACTGATTGAAGGGCCGGTACTGGAGCAGGTCGCGCGATCATCCATCGATCATTTTCTGGCGCGCTGCGAACACGTGCGCGGCTTCAAACTGGACGACACGAAGCAGAAAAAAGCACTGAAAGCGCTGGCCAGCGCCGGGATCAACAGCAACCTGCAAAGAGCCATCTCGATTGCCCGCGCGATCACCCGGCAACAGTCACTACCCGCCTGGCTCGGCATGGCACCGCTCGAAGACCAGCGCCTGCACGTTGAATTGCTGGAGCAATACCGCAACAGCGTCGAGGAGGAGAAAGACTACCTGCACGGGATCACCCCTCTCGGGACGTATCTGCACGGTCGTTTAACGACACTGCTCGGTGAACGCTTCCCCGCCATCAAGCTCGACCCCGACGATATTCAGATCACCCCTGACCTGAGCCTGATCGGCCCTGCCCGCAGCCTTACCGAGTTTGCCCTGACCCCTCTCAGCCTCGTGCAAGGCTCCGCCTTCCTGGTGTCCTCGACGACTACCGGGACGCTGCCCGAGGGGCTGGACCAGGCCGCGGTCCGCCAACTGCTGCACTCATTGAACATTGCGCAAGGCTACACAACACAGGTCACGCAGGCCTTGTCCGGGGCCACTGCCGACGCTGAAAGCCGGATGCAACGCTTCGTCAAACAACTGCCCTGGCAACTGCTGCAACACGCCCACGAGATGAAACTGCTGCAAAGGCTTTCCAGGGGCGCGTTCGATTTGCTTCGACAGGTCCTGGACATGCCGGACGCCATTGCGCGGGCCGCCGTGCCAGGCGCGCACGCGATCGCCCGGCCACTGGAGCTGATCAAGACCACCGGCGCCGCCGCTGTCAAGGCACTGGGCCTGTACCTGGTCAGCCCGGGCAACGCAAAGGCCGGGCCGCACGTCCTCTATGCCCCTTACCTACCGGGCAGTTCTCCTTTCATCGAGTTCGACACCGAGGCCAGCGTTGTCTCGGCGCTGAATACGCCTGGGCTCTTGCAGGAAATGCTGATCCGCCGCCTGCCGGACAGCGAGCAGTCGGTGTTTCGCAACCTGCTCGATTCGACCGCAGGGCAATTGAGCGAAATCACCCTGGCGTCCAACCCCATTGGCGGCAACTTGCTCACCCACCTGTTCCACGACAACACAAAACTGCTGTCGCACATGCTCGGCAGCCAGTTGCAGGCAGTCGGACAGGCAGACTGGGAGGCGGTCAAACACCTGTTCAGCGCCGGTATCCAGCGCGTCCTGGGTCTGTTGCCGGGCAAACTCGCGTATTTGCAGTTTCTCTGGAACGCCTACCAGGACGCGCTCAACTCGGCTGAAGCGCTGCAGGACCATCACTGGAAAGTGGCGCTTGAAGACTTTATCGCCGGTGCGGTGCAACTCATCACGTTGGGCAGGCTGTCACTGGAGGGGTGGACTGAAACAGCCCAGGTCACCCACGAAGCCATTGCCCCGCCGGTTGCCACCCCGATCGTCGCGCCAAAGTGGTCCGAGGTCGATTCAACGGCGCCGCTGCGCACGCGACTGCAACCGTTCGAAACCACGGTCGAACTCAAGGACCTGACGAAAAACAGTGCTGACGGTACCTACCTCGATGCGGCGAGCAAAAAAACCTACGCCCCCATCGCCGGCAAGGTCTACGGCGTGGAAAAGACCGGGGTAGCCTGGCGAATGGTCAAAGGCAAGGAACCAGGCCCGGTATTGCTGGCCACGCCAGACAAGCAACTGGTGATCGACCCGGACATCCACACGGTCCACTACGGCAAGGCCATGTCGACGATGCACAACCGGTTAGCCCATGCCCATGTCGCCAGGGAGGTGCTGAACATCGAAGCCCGCGGGATGGACGAGATTCGCGTCAGATGTCCCGAAAAAGCCCGAATGATCGTGCAGGCCATCGACATGGCCCGTTATTACGCGTTCAACAGTTTGCACAACATGGTGCAATTGCGAAAACTCCTTCCGGGTACACGCCTGGATACCTTCCTCAAAAGCTTCTTTGGTGTTGCCACGGTCGACAAAGGGCTGATCGACAAAATCAAACAGGCCATTGTTCCCATCTGCAACGCGCTGGTGGACCCGGATGAAGACTGGATGAACTCCCATCGCATAATCGTCGGTACATGCCGGGACCCGCAGGAAAACCTCATCGCGTTTGTCATGGACAAGGATCAACAGCGCAACGTGCATTTCACCGAACGGTTCTTCGATCAACAGCTCGACTGGTACAAATCCTGTCTGACTGAACCCTTCAACGTCGACGGCCACAGCCAGGCCGCCACGCTGATCCACGAATTCGCCCATTTGTTTTCCAAGGCCGTGGACATCGCCTACCTTGAAGCCAGGCGGCCGTTCAGCGATCTGGTCGCGCCGAACACCGCCTTTGGCATCGCCATGAAACAGTCTCAACTGGATTTCCAGCGCAAAGCCTTGTCGCTGGACACGCCGAAGGAGGAACTGTTCGCGCGTTGGCACAGTGGCCTGCAGTCGTGGATCAGCCTGGATTCCATTGTGGAGTCCTATCACGTCGGCAAGACCATTTTGAAGTTAACGGGCAGCAAGACCATGGAGAAGGCGCGGGAAGCGTTCCTGGACGCGGACAACGCAAACTTCAGAACCGATGTCATTTTAAACAATGCTGATTCGCTCGCGTTCCTGATCTGCGAAATGGGCCGGCAACTGGACCCGGTGCCGGCCGCATCGGCCTCCGCAACCTGATCCTGGCATCACAACGCGCAGATCCCCGGACCTGCGCGTTGGGATGATTATTTTGATCTTTTTTTCACGCCTGCCTATCGATAATGCCAGCCGACAACAGGCTATCCCGTGGCAAGGCGTTGAAAAAAAGTTACACATTGATGGTTAAATGCCATGACTGATGTTCTCGCAGACTGCCCCCCAAGGTTAGAATGCACGAAATCAGGATGAGCCAATGACCGAACACACGCTCTCGGAAGCCGAATACGACGCCATCACCGATGCCGCTGCGCATTGGTGCATGCGTCTGCACGCCAATGACTGCACCGAGCAAGAGCGTCAGGCGTTCGAGCAATGGCGCAATGCGCATCCACTCCATGCCTTCGAGTACGAAGCGATGCTGGAGATCTGGGATGTCGCCGGGGACCTGCCCCGCCCCGACCCCGTCGTACCGCTGGTTCGCCCCCAACCCCAAACCCACGCCCCGTGGCGCCGCCTGGCGATTGCCGCGGCGATCTGTGCCATGGCGCTGCCGTTGGCCGGTTATGGCGGCTGGCACCTGGGCTGGGTACCGAACGCGTACCAGCATTTCGAAGCGACCGACAATGTCCGCACGGTCACCCTGAAAGATGGCAGCCAGGTGGAACTCAACCTGGGCAGTGAACTGACCTACAGCAACTACAAGGATCAGCGGCAAGTCACGCTGAAAAAAGGCGAAGCCTACTTCAGCGTCAGCCATGACACCCGTCACCCGTTTGTGGTCAAGGCCGCCGAAGGCCGGATTCGCGTGACCGGGACCCAATTCAACGTGTGGATGTATGAAGACCAGGTCAAGGTCAACCTGATCGAGGGCTCGGTGCTGGTCAGCAGCAACACCGACCTGCCCGGCGACGGTTTGCGTCTTGACCCGGCGATGCAGGCCAGTTATCGCCAGGGCGACTTCATTCCCCGCATCAGCCAGACCTATGAAGATGACAGTTCGCTGGCGTGGCGCCAGGGCAAGCTGGTGCTCGACGATCTGGCGCTGAGCGATGCACTGCCATTGATCAATCGCTACCTGGACAAACCGCTGGTGGTCGCGGACAACAGCACCGGCTCGATCCATATCGGCGGCATCTACAACATCAAGGAGATCAACAGCCTGGTGAAGTCCCTGCCGCGCGTGCTGCCGGTCTACCTGACGCGCAATGACAACGGCAATCTGGTGGTCAACGCGATTCCGCAGAAGACCCCGAAAAGCTGAAAAGGCCGCCACCCTTGCGGGGTGCGGCCTTCAGCGTTCATCTGAAACACCACTGTCTTACTGCGCGGCGACCTTGGCCTCCTGCTGTCGGATCGTCTGCACCTGGTACTGCGGATCGGACGTGATCTGTTGCTCGGTGAAGGGCAGCACACTCCATTGCTTCTGCGAGAAGGCCTGGGTCTGATCCCGGGAAAACTTCGACGCCGGGTCACTCGACAACGAGAACGCCAGCAACCCCTTGGCCTGCGGTCCGTTTTCGTCAAAGGTCACCACTTGCAGGTAACTCGTGCCACTGACCACCTCGCGCTTGCCATCGCTGCGCGGCACGCTCTGGATGGCGTTGTAGACACCGAGCGTACCCGGTCCGCCATGGATCGGCGTTTGTCGCCCGCCGCTGCTGACCACCTGGATATCGCCCCAGCGAGTGTCCGGCTTGAGACCTGACGCCTCGACCTGCCCGGCCGAAGCCAGCATCGCCGCCCGCAGTGCCTTCGCCACGTCCGGGCGGTCGATTGCCAGCCCACGCGGGGTATGTTGCGGGTCCTGCGGATCGAAGGCGACACGCCATACGTCCGGCACCGGCGCCAACGCCTCCATGACATTCTGGAAGTGCACAAAACCCAGGCCGCTGTTGAGGTTGGCCTTGCGGTCCCAGGCCTTGAGGCTGGCACACAGTGACCCGAGGCTTTTTGCATCGGCACCCAGATCCGCCGCGCAGAACTGCAACAGGTCCGGCATCACTTGAGCCGCCTGATACACCTGATCGTCCATGACCATGCGCTGCAAATCCGCGACCGCGACCTTGCCGGCCTCGCTCAACGTGTTCAAACGGTCCAGCGCAAAGCGCGAGCGCAGGCCCAGTGGCTGGCCATCCTGGCTGATCAGCGGTGAATAGCCGGTCAGCGGTTGCGCCGGGTTGGCCATCCATGCCGAATCGTTGGAGTGCTGGACGAAATCCTTGCGCAGCAGTTGCGGCAACTTGTCCGATGCATAAATGCCGGATTGTGGCGCCTGCGGGTCGATGTCCCAGGCGCAGGCGCTGTTGGAACCGTCAAGAATGATCATCTGCAGGCCGATCCGCGGATCGCTGCATTGCGCCAGCTTGTCGACGCTGACGTTGGGCACCACCGAGAGGTTCATGTACAGCGTCTGCCCCTGGTCGTCCGCCGCCAGCGTGTTGACCCACGGAATGCCCTGGATCCTGTGGACCGAAGCCTGGAAGTCCTTGAGGTTTTCGGCGCGGTTCATCGCGTACCACTGCTGCAGGACGCGGTCGTTGTCCAGATTGGCGTCGCGCAGGCTGAAGGCGTACTGATGATCCCAATCGAGCTTTCCGGGCCATTGCACCACCGGACCGAACTTCGAGCTGTAGACCACATGGGAAACTGCCTGGACCTGCCCGTCCGCTTGCCTGACGTTGACGGTCACGGTCTGCTTGTCCATCGGCAGGGACTCGCCATCGAGCAGGTAACGGGTCGAGTCCTTGGGATCGAGTTGCAGGCGATACAGCGTGAAGTGCCTGGACGAATCCACGGTATGGGTCCAGGCCAGGTGTTGATTGAAACCGATGTTGATCAGTGGCAGGCCGGGCAACGCCGCGCCCATCACGTCCAGTTTGCCGGGAATGGTCAGGTGCATCTGATAAAAACGCATGCCGCCCACCCACGGGAAGTGCGGGTTGGCCAGCAGCATGCCGCGGCCGTTAAAGGAACGCTCGCTGCCGATGGCGACCGCGTTACTGCCGCGATCCAGGGCAAAGCGCTGCATGCGCGTGGCGGCCACCTGGAACGCTGCCGGGGCGTTCGACGCCTGGGTCTCGGCCTTGGGCGGCGTGGCACCGGCCAGGGCTTCGGCGAACTGGCCGACACCGCCTTCGACCAACAGGCGCCGGGTCAGCTTGACCAGGTCCATCGCCGTGATGTCCCGCACCCACTCACCCTGGCACTGCTGCGGCAGACCCTGGGCACGTCGTTCGCTCAAGGAGCGGTTGAACCCCGCCACATAGCCCTCGATCAGCTCACGCACTTGCGGGGTCTGGGCCTGCCAGAAACCGGCGACGGCTTGCGGGGTGTTGAGCCAGGTGAAGAACAGATCGCTGACCAGGTTCTCCCGCTCTTCGACGGTGAACTGGTCCGGCCCGAAATACCGTGAACGTTCGCCGTTGACGGTGGTGATCTCGTTGGCCAGCAGGCACAGGTTGTCCTGGGCGTAGGCATAGCCGATGCCGTAGCCCAGCCCGCGCTCGTTGTCGGCGCGGATGTGCGGTACGCCGAAACTGGTTCGGCGGATGTCGGCGGATGTCTGCGCAGGCGCAGTGCTGGCGCTCGCCGCAAGGCTCAACCCCAGAGTCAAACCCGCCAGGCTCAACCTGGTTAACTGGCTGGAAATAATCACGCTCGCTCCTGATCGAAAAAACCATGGCCACCGTTGCGCGTACCCACGCGCGCGGTGCCTCCCTGTAGGGACGAAGCTCACAGCAAAAATTTAGCGGCTTTCACCGGTTGTAGGAGCCGGCTTGCTGGCGATGGTCGTCAACGATAACGCGTGTAACCAGGATAAACGCGGCGCACCCGAGTCCATCGCCAGCAAGCCGGCTCCTACAGGTGGAGGTCACGCGATCTCTTGTAGGAGCTGGCTTGCCAGCGATGGTCGTCAACGATAACGCGTGTAACCAGGATAAACGCGGCGCACCCGAGTCCATCGCCGGCAAGCCGGCTCCTACAGGTGGAGGTCACGCGGTCTCTTGTAGGAGCTGGCTTGCCAGCGATGGTCGTCAACGATAACGCGTGTAACCAGGATAAACGCGGCGCACGTGAGTCCATCGCCAGCAAGCCGGCTCCTACAGTTTTCCGGGATTGCGTGAAGAACCACAATTTAGCGTTTAGCGCACGTTGAAGTGCGAACTGACAGGCTCATCACATGACGGCGACAAAATTTCTACATTCGAGCCTTCATGATTTGGTCTGCTCATACGTCTAGTCTTGTAAGAGCGCCCAACTTTTTCCTGATCAGGCTCTGAAAAGGAGTTTTGCAATGTACAACTCGCAACTGCCAACGGACGGTAGCAACGCGCCAAAGGGTACTTCCATGGGAGTCGGCGTATTCGAGCCGCGTAGCGATCGCCACGGCAACGAGCGGATCAGAATCCTGCTCAAGAGCTATGGCCTGCGCACCAGTCTGATTCGCCTGAAAGTCATCGATGCCTTGCTGACGGCCGCCGAAAGCGACCGCAGCCTCGGGGTGCGCGGCGTGCACAGCCAATTGCTGGACCTGGATATTCCCCTGTCCTTTCTCAGCGTGCGTGAAGTGCTCAAGCGCTTGTGCAGCGAAGGCGTGATTGTCCTCAACCCGGACAAAAGCTACAGCCTGCATCCCCAGGCTGCAGCGATACTGCGTGACCTGAGCAACTGATCAGGGCTTGACCTTGCGGCGCATCACGCCATTGACGACGACCACGATCACCGCCACGCCAATGGCGATGTACTGGAACAGTTTTTCGCTGATGACGCCCGTGTTCTGCAACCAGGAAAGGCCAAACATGATCCCCAGTACGATCAGGGAGATCAGAATCGAGTATTTCAAACGTTGCGACTGAGTCATTGCGGGTTCCTGAATCTGAAAATGTGTCCGGTTTGTATCGACATGCATGCCAAGCGCTTACCCTGTTTCGGGGATAAGGGGCTACAAGCGGGGTCTCATGTTACAGCCGATGAAGAGTTTTAGCTTCATTGCGGCGATAACCATGAGGAGTTTCAAATGTTGCGTCGAATCACACTGCTGATTCCCCTGCTGGCCATTCTGACCCTGAGCGGTTGCATTGTTTTCCCGCACGGGGGTTGGCATCACGATCACTACTACGACCATGGCGGACCGGGTTACAACCCACACCGTTAACGGCTGTTCAACGTCCTCGATCCTTGCGGTAAAAGTCATTGCCAGGCTGGGCACACAGCTCCACCAGCCAATCGACAAACACACGCACCCGCCGGGATAACTGGCGGTGCGGCGGATAAAGCGCCGTCATCGGCATGCCCGGTGGCGGCACTTGGGGCAGCACTTCATACAAACGCCCCTCCTCCAGTTGCCGCGCCACGTGATAGTACGGCGTCTGCACCAGTCCATACCCGGCCTCGCACGCCGCCAGATAACCATCGGCACTGTTGACCGCCACCTGCTTGGGCAAATCGAGCGCCTGCACCTGGCCATCCACGACAAACTCCAGCCCGAAACGCTTGCCGCTGATGCCGGAGAAGTACTCGACCATCCGGTGCCCGCGCAAGTCATCCAGGGTACTCGGCGTGCCGTGGCGTTGCAGATAACCGGGGCTGGCACAGGTCACCTGATCCATCATCACCAGTGGCCGTGCCACCAGTGAATCGTCCAGCGGCGAGCCGCCGCGCAACACACAGTCGACGCCTTCGCGAATCAGGTCCACCGGACGGTCATTCAAGCCGATTTCCAGTTCGATCAACGGATAGCGTGCGGTAAATTGTGGCAGTGCCGGAATCACCACCAGTCGCCCCACGCCCGCCGGCATGTCCACGCGCAACAGCCCTTTGGGATTGTGGCGTGCGGCACTGAAGACCGCTTCGGTCTCTTCCAGGTCCGCCAGCAAACGCACGCAACGGGGGTAATAAGCCGCGCCGTCGAGCGTCAGGCTGATCTGCCGCGTGGTGCGTTGCAGCAGTTGCACCCCCAGATGCGCCTCCAATTGCTTGATCAGGGTCGTGACCGAGGCCCGGGGCAATTGCAGGCTGTCGGCGGCCCTGGCAAAGCCGCCGAGCTCGACGACTCGGGTAAAGACGCGCATGGCGTTGAAACGGTCCATTGCTGGTTCCACCGATGGATTGTTTAGATTTTACGAATAGTGATAGCGGTTTTAGCCGGTTTATCTTGTTTCTGTCGAGGCGAACAATGGCCATTCACTTCACAGGGAGCTGATTTCATGCACACACGTCAACTGGGAAAAAACGGTCCGCTGGTGTCGGCCATCGGCCTGGGCTGCATGGGCATGACCGACTTCTACACCACCGGCACCGATACCCGCGAAGCCACGGCCACCCTGCATCGCGCGCTGGAACTGGGGGTCAATTTTCTCGATACCGCCGACATGTACGGCCCGCACACCAATGAAGAACTGATCGGCAAGGCCATTGCCGGCAAGCGCGACCAGGTGTTCCTGGCCAGCAAGTTCGGCATCGTCCGCGACCCGGAAAATCCTGGCGCCAGGGGCGTGAACGGACGACCGGAATACATTCGCCAGTCCATCGACGGCAGCTTGAAACGCCTCGGCGTGGACACCCTCGACCTGTACTACCAGCACCGCATCGACCCGCAGGTGGCCATCGAAGAAACCGTTGGCGCCATGGCCGAACTGGTCAGTGCCGGCAAGGTGCGTTACCTGGGACTGAGCGAGGCCTCGGTGGCGACCCTGGAACGCGCGCACAAGGTTCACCCGATCAGCGCGCTGCAAAGTGAGTATTCGTTGTGGAGCCGTGATCAGGAAGAAAACGGTTGCCTGGCGGCCTGCCAGCGTCTGGGCGTCGCCTTTGTACCTTACAGCCCGTTGGGCCGGGGCTTTCTGACCGGTGCGTTGAAAAGTCCGGATGACTTCGCGGCAGACGACTATCGCCGTTTCAGCCCGCGTTTCCAGGGCGAAAACTTCGCGAAAAACCTGCTGCTGGTGCAGCACGTCCAGGCGCTCGCGGCAGAGAAAGGCGTGACCGCCGGGCAACTGGCGCTGGCGTGGGTACTGGCTCAGGGTGATTACCTGATTCCGATTCCGGGCACCAAGCAACGCCAATACCTGGAGGAAAACGTGGCCGCTCTGCAGGTGAAGCTGAACGCTGAGGAACTGCAGGCGCTGGAGACGATCTTTGCGCCACATGCCACCGCTGGCCTGCGTTATCCGGAAGAAGTCATGAAACTGCTCGACCGCTGAGGGTCGCCGGCCCGCCGGACGAACCGGGCGGGCCGGGCAACACCGCGTCAGGCCTTGGCCGAGAGACTGCTGCCTGGCCTCGCCATGGGGCCGTTGCTCTTGCCGTAGGTTTCCAGGTTTTACAGGACGTAGATCGCTTTCTTGAACTCGGGAATCAAGTAATTGGCGTACTTGTTTCCCTTAAGATTGTTGCTCTGGATATTGTCCAGTTGCGACGCGAAGTATTCCAGCGCATTGAACTTCGCGTCAGGGTCCTTGATGCCAAGATACATACTGTAAGCTTACTGTTTATTGGGGGCTTGGCGCCTCAAAGAATTGCCTTTCTGACTTTTCGCACATAGCGACTAGTTGGCTTGTACCAACACCGCTACTTACTCTCGGCGTTTCAACCTGACGATTTTGTAATGTGTCTCTCATCTGCCTGACAGCATTCATCCCGCATCATCGAAAGGCGAATCTTTGTAGTACTTGGAAACACTCCTTGAATGCCTGACCGGATAAAATGGTCAGAATGCATTTTTTTGCCCGTTAGCCGAGACGAACCCCATGCGAAACCCTCTGCGCCTGATCGCCCTGAGCGCCCTGCTGCTGTCCTCCCTGGCCCAGGCCGCCGACCTGATCCCGATTGAAGTCCACCGCGACGCCAATTGTGGTTGCTGCAAAAAATGGATCACCCACCTTGAGGCCAACGGCTTCAAGGTCGAGGACCACGTCGAAGCCAACATGAGCGAGTTCAAGCAACAACACGGCGTGCCGCCGCGCCTGGCGTCGTGCCACACCGCGTTGATCAACGGCAAGTTCGTTGAAGGCCATGTCCCGGCCGACCAGGTCCTGGCCCTGAGCAAGCGCGACGATCTGCTGGGCGTCGCCGCCCCCGGCATGCCCATGGGCTCGCCCGGCATGGAAATGGACGGCATGAGCGATGCCTATCAGGTCATCGGCCTGAAAAAGGACGGCACCGACGTGGTGGTTGCGGACTACCCCGCCCATTGATGTCCGGCGCGTACTTCGGACTGTTTTTCGCGGCATTCGGTGCCGCCACGCTGTTGCCGCTGCAATCCGAAGCCGTGCTGGTCGGCCTGCTGCTCAGCGACCGCTACTGGCTGTGGGCATTGCTGGCAGTGGCAACCCTGGGCAACGTTCTGGGCTCGCTGCTTAACTGGTGGCTGGGGCGCGGGATCGAACGGTTCCGCGACCGGCGCTGGTTTCCGGTGAGCCCCCGGCACCTGGAAAAAGCCCGGTTGCATTACCAGCGCTACGGCCATTGGTCCTTGCTGCTCAGTTGGCTGCCGGTGATCGGCGATCCCCTGACGCTGGTCGCCGGGGTCATGCGCGAGCCGCTGGGGCGCTTCCTACTGATCGTCACCCTGGCCAAAGGTGCCCGCTACGGCGTGCTGGCCATGGCGACTTTGGGCTGGATGGGTTGAACCATCCAGGGCGATGATTGCCTGTGTTTAATGCCGCCCTAATCGAACCGACCCAGCATGGGCGGATTTTCCATGGAGCCGTCCCATGTCGCGTCCCTTTTCCCGCTGGTTACCCGCTCTGCTGCTGAGCGCTGTACTGCCTGCCATCGCCCTCGCCGAAGGACCGCAATACGGCCCCGAACTCCAGGGCTTCGATTATCCGTACACGCTCAAGCACTTCGCCTTTGAATCCCAGGGCCAATCCCTGCAAATGGGTTACATGGACGTCGCTGCCCACGGCAAGGCCAATGGCCGCAGCGTGGTGCTGATGCACGGCAAGAATTTCTGCGGCGCCACCTGGGACACCTCGATCAAAGCCCTGAGCGATGCCGGCTACCGGGTCATCGCCCCGGACCAGATCGGCTTCTGCACCTCCAGCAAACCGGCGCACTATCAGTACAGCTTCCAGCAACTGGCGACGAACACCCAGCAATTGCTCAAGGCGCTGGGCATCCAGAAAGCCACCCTGCTGGGGCATTCCACCGGCGGCATGCTCGCCACGCGCTATGCCTTGCAATTCCCCGAACAGGTCGAGCAACTGGCACTGGTCAACCCCATCGGCCTGGAAGACTGGAAAGCCCTCGGCGTGCCCTATCGCACGGTCGATCAATGGTACGAGCGCGAACTCAAGCTCAGCGCCGAGGGTATCCGCAACTATGAACGCAGCACCTATTACGGCGGTCGCTGGAAACCGGAATTCGATCGCTGGGTCGACATGCTCGCCGGCTTGAACAAGGGCCCGGGACATACGCAAGTCGCCTGGAACTCGGCGCTGATCTACGACATGATCTTCACCCAGCCGGTGTACTACGAATTCAAGGACCTGAAAGTGCCGACCCTGCTGTTGATCGGTACGTCCGATACCACCGCCATCGGCAGTGACATCGCCCCTCCCGGGGTCAAGGCGAAGATCGGGCACTACGACGTCCTCGGCAAACAAGTGGCCAAGCTGATTCCCCAGTCCACGCTGGTCGAATTCCCCGGCTTGGGCCACGCGCCGCAGATGGAAGAACCGGCACGATTCCACCAGGCGCTGCTCGCCTGGCTGAACAAGACCAACCCCGTGCGTTGAAGAGGAAAAGCTGATGCCTGTGCAGATTGCAGTGCTTGATGATTGGCAGGACGTGGCGCGGGATGTGGTGGACTGGTCGGCGCTGGACAGCGTCGGCCAGGTGAGTTTTCTCCATGACTACCCCGCCGACAACGCGACACTGGCCGAGCGCCTGGCCGGTTTTGAAGTGATCTGCGTGATGCGCGAGCGCACCCGTTTCGATGAAGACCTGTTGCGTCGCCTGCCCAGGCTCAAGCTACTGGTGACCGGCGGCATGCGCAACGCTGCCCTCGACCTGAAAGCCGCCGCCGCACTGGGCATTCAGGTCAGCGGCAGCGACAGCTACAAACACGCCGCGCCGGAACTGACCTGGGCGCTGATCATGGCCGCCACCCGCAATCTGGTATCCGAAGCCAATGCCTTGCGTGCCGGCCAGTGGCAACAAGGCCTGGGTGGCGACCTGCACGGCAAGACGCTGGCTATCCTCGGCCTTGGCAGCATCGGCCAGCGCGTCGCGCAGTTCGGTCAGGTGTTCGGCATGCGTGTCATCGCCTGGAGTGAAAACCTCACCGCCGAGCGTGCGGCGCAAGCCGGCGTGACCCATGTCAGCAAGCAGGAACTGTTCGAGCAGGCCGACGTGTTGTCGGTGCACCTGGTGCTCAGTGAACGCAGTCGCGGCATGGTGGATACCCAGGCACTGGGCTGGATGAAACCCACGGCCCTGCTGGTCAACACCGCTCGCGGGCCGATTGTCGATGAAGCGGCGTTGATCAAGGCGCTGCAGAAACAACGGCTGGCCGGTGCCGCCCTGGACGTCTTCGAGCATGAGCCGCTGCCCGCCCACCATCCGTTCCGGACCCTGGACAACGTGCTGGCCACGCCCCATGTCGGGTACGTGAGCCAACAGAACTACCAACTGTTTTTCTCGCAAATGATCGAGGACATCCAGGCCTGGTCGGCAGGGGCTCCGATTCGTTTGCTGGGTTGAGACTCCAACGAATAATTGTTCATGCTGAGGTGTTCTCATCACATCAACCTTGCGCTGCATCCGACGGGGCGCGACCTGATCTGAAACGCATCAACCTGTGGAGCAATGCCCATGAATATTCGTTTTGCAGCTCTGATGACCCCGCTTTTGCTGACCGTTGCGTTGTCCGGCTCCCTGGCCCTGGCCAACGGCGGTGGCGGCGACGACGAGGCGCCCGCCAAGCCCAATTGCCCCAAAGGCCAGGTGCTCGATACCCGATCGCAGCGCTGCGTCAAGCAGACCAGCAACCTGGTGCCCGACGAAGACCGCACGAACTACGCCTATCGACTGGCCAAGGACGGGCGTTATGAAGAAGCCCTGGCCCTGCTCGACACGCTGAAACAGCCAAATACCGCAAAAGCGCTGAACTATCGCGGCTACGCCACGCGTAAACTGGGGCGTACCGACGAAGGCATCGGTTATTACCTGCAATCGGTGAAGCTCGACCCGCAGTACGCGCAAGTCCGCGAGTACCTTGGCGAGGCCTATGTGATCAAAGGCCGGCTGGACCTTGCACAGGAGCAACTGCAGCAGATCAAGGCCATCTGCGGCAACACCCGGTGCGAGGAGTACCAGGACCTGGCCGAAGCCATCGACGGTTCATCGAAAACCTGACAACCCGAGCGGACGGAGGTCGCCATCGCCAGCGATCAGGCAATACGAACGGAACTGAACCAGCATCTGGCGCGTTTATGGCGCTACGGCCTGCTGTTGTCCCGACAACGGCATATCGCCGATGACCTAGTGCAGGCGACCTGTGTGCGGGCGCTGGAGCGGGCCGCACAGTATGTGCCGGGGACGCGCATGGACCGCTGGCTGCTGAGCATTCTGCATTCGATCTGGCTCAACGAAGTCCGCGCCCAGCGGGTGCGTCAGGGTCAGGGCCAGGTGGATGCCGATCAGGCCTTGTCGTTCGATGGGGAGTCCGTGGCGCAGACCCACGTATTGGCGGCACAGGTCATCCGCCGTGTCGATGCATTGCCCGAGGCCCAGCGCGAAACGGTGTTTCTCGCCTACGTCGAAGGCTTGTCCTACCGCGAAGTCGCCGACGTGCTGCAAGTGCCCATCGGCACGGTCATGAGCCGCCTGGCCGCGGCGCGGGCGAAACTGGCCGAGTATCCACCGTTGCACACGGTGCCCACCCCCAACCGAGGAGAACATTGATGAACGCGATACCCTCGGACGAACAACTGGTGGCTTACCTCGACAACCAACTCGACGCCGAGCAGCGTTCGCGCATCGACGCGGCCCTCATCGCCGACCCGATGCTCAGCCTGCGCCTGCAATGGCTGGATCGCAGCAGCCTGCCGTTCAAGGAGGCCTACGATGAACTGGCCCGGCAGGCGCCGGTGGACCGCCTGCAAGGCATGCTCGCCACGCTGCCCTCCCCCGTGCGCCCGGGGCTCAGCCGGCGCTGGTTTCTTGCCGCCGCAGCCGGGCTGGTGGCCGGCGGCGTGCTGGCGGACCGCCTGTTTCTCGGCTGGCAAGCGAGTCAACAGACCCACAACTGGCGTGGCCTGGTGGCCGACTACATGGCGCTCTACGTGCCGGAAACCCTCGATCATCTGCCCGCTGACGAGACCACCCAGCGGGCCCAGCTGCGGACCATCGATACACGCCTGGGCCTCGAGCTCGCGCCGGCCAAACTGAGCCTGCCGCGTGCCGAGTTCAAGCGTGCGCAAATTCTCGAGTACGACGGTGCACCCATCGCCCAGATCACCTACCTCGATCCGGCGCACGGCCCCATGGCGCTGTGTGTCACCCGCTCCAATAACGGCATCCGGCATTTGGCCCGGGAGCAGCGGCGCGAGCTGAACATCGTGTACTGGGCTGACACGGAACACGCCTGGATGCTCATCGGGCATCAGCCGATGACGGACCTGGAGGAGATGGCCAAGCTGTTGCGCAGCCGCTTGAGCACTTGAGGCACCGACAATGGCTTGCGGGGTCGTAAAAAGACCGCGCCAGACTTCAGGTGGCCTTGCCGTCGACGCCCGACTTCTCAAGGTCGTGTGCCTTCAACAGCTCTCCGCCAGCCCCCTTCGTCAGGGTAAATTTCACCGCATCGCCAACCAGAAAACAGGCGCTCCCCCCTGCGGTGATGTTGGGTCCGATCCTGATCGCCAACCTGCTGCGGCCGCCATCGGGCAAGACCATCGCGAACTTTGTCGACACGCTCTCGACCCTGACGTCCCTGATTGCACTGATTGTGCCTTGCCCGCAGGCTCTTGTTATTGGCGCGCTCATTCTTCTCCTCCCGCCCTGCCACCTTCTCGTGATGTCGCAGATCAATGAAACGCGCAAGCGCAGCGCCTTGCTACTGTAAAATCTGACAGAAGCGGCTGCCGTTTGTCGTATTCAACGCGGCGTCGGCAACCACAAGCGAAACCGCGCCCCACCCAGTGGCGAGGCTTCTACCGTCAGGGTGCCGCCCTGGGCCTCCAGTGCGCGGCGGCTGATCGCCAGTCCCAGGCCGAAGCCGCCGGTGGCACGGTCGCGACTGCGGTCGAGGCGGTAGAAAGGTTCGAAAATCCGCTCACGCTCGTCGTCCGGAATACCGATGCCGTCATCGTCGACCCAGATCTCACAGCCGTCGGCGGATACCTGCACACCGATCTGAATGCGTTTCTCGCAATAGCGCATGGCGTTGCGCAGCAGGTTCTGCAAGGCGCGCGCGGTCAGGCGCGGGTCCAGGCTGAAGCGTTCGAGCTGGCCGTGCAGCAGCACGTCGATGACGATTTCCGGGGACTCCAGCTCTTCGTCGACGCTGCCAAGAATGCTGTCGATGAACTCATCCAGCGACACCTCGACCTGCTCCGGCAGTTGCGCCGGGTTTTGCAGGCGACTGTAGGACAGCAGCTCCAGCACCAGCTCATCGAGTTCGCGAATGTGCGCCACCAGGCTTTGCAGGCGTTCGCGACTGGCTGTCGGCAAGTCGTCGGAGAGCGCCAGCGCCAGGCCGAAATCCAGGCGCGTCAGCGGCGTGCGCAACTCGTGGGACACCGCATTGAGCAAGTCGCGCTGCTGGTTGAGCAGGTTCTCGATGTCGCCGGCCATGGTGTCGAACACACCGGCCAGGCTGCCGATGTTGGAACTCGGGGAGATTTGCGTGCGCTCGCCCAGGTGGCCCTTGCCGAAGCGTTCGGCAGCGCCCTTGAGGCGTTCCAGGTCGCGCCAGTGCGGGCGCAGCCACAGCAACAGGCAGGCGAGCATGGTCGCACCGATCAGTACGTTGATGCTCCAGTACAACAGGTTGACGTCCAGCGGGTCCGGCGGCACCACCATTTGCACCACGGTGTGCTCATTCAGCGGCGCGACCGCCAGCGTGCGCCAGCCCCAGTCGCCCACGCGCACGACGTTCTCGCCGCGGCGCAAGCGCTGCTGTTCATCAGGGGTCAGGCTGCTGTCGTCATTGCTGCTGAGCACGATGTGCAGAGGAGCGAAGTCCTTGTCCATTGCAGCGGCCAGGGCCGGCCACTGTTCGGCCGGGACCCCGTGGAACTGTTTGACGATCAGGGTTTGCAACCCTCGCGAATAATCGAGGTTGTAGGTGACAAAGCGCTCGTGGAACACCTTGACCACCAGGTCCGGCACCAGGTAGATCGCGGCGCTGAACGAGACGATGGTCACCAGGTACAGGCGAAAGAGGATCCTGAACATCGGCTCAGCATTCCCACTCGGAACGGCTGAACAGATAGCCCTTGCCCCACACGGTCTTGATCTTGCGCGCCTCGCCGGCGTGGTCGTCGAACTTGCGCCGCAGCTTGGAGATCGCCACGTCCACCGAACGGTCGGTGCCGTTGAATTCGATGCCGCGCAGGCGTTGCAGGATCTGGTCGCGGCTCAACACCTCACCGGCATGCCGGGCCAGCACCACCAGCAGGTTGTACTCGCCGCTGGACAGGTCGACCAACTGCTCGCGCCAGGTCACGGTGCGCTCCGATAGATCGATGCACAGGTTGCCCATCAGAATGCGGTCATTGGCGGTCTGCGGCTCGCCGAGGCTGCTGCGTCGCAACAGGGTCCGCACCCGTGCCAACAGCACCCGTGGCTCGCAGGGTTTGGTGACGTAGTCGTCGGCGCCCATTTCCAGGCCCAGCACCTGGTCGTGGCTGTCGTCGCGGGCGGTAAGCATGAGGATCGGCAAGGTCGCCGAGTCGGCGCGCAGCAGGCGACAGACTTGCAAGCCGTCGAGGCCGGGCAGCATCAGGTCGAGAATGACCAGGTCCGGCGGACTGACTCGCGCACGTTCGCGCACATGATCGCCACGACCGATCACGCTGACGGAATAACCGTTGCGCTCCAGGTAGCTGGCAATCAGTTCGGCGAGGGCGGTGTCGTCTTCGACCAGGAGGATGTTGGGCATGGGGTGTTTCCAGAAAGTGCTTTGGCGTCTGTTCCGGCCTCTTCGCGGGCAAGCCCGCTCCCACAGGGATTTGCGGTGAACACAAATGTTATGAACACCACCGACCACTGTGGGAGCGGGCTTGCCCGCGAAAGCGATCTGTCAGGCGCAATAGAAATCAAGGACTGAAGGATATACGCCCTCACCCGTCTCTGAGTAAAACCCTTACACAATTTCACACAGCACCAACAAAGCTTCACCGCTACCCTCGCCTGCGCCCGGTAGCATGCCGGGAGTCTTTAATGGGGTATTACATGTCGAAGAATCTGCTTGCCAGGCTCAGTCTGATTGCTCTGGCGTTGACACTGGCCGCGTGTGACAAGGCCTCGAACGCCGAGGAACAGGCGCCGCTGGCCACGGTTCGCATCGAGACCATCGAAGCGCAGCCACTGACCATCAGCAGCGAACTGAGCGGGCGGATTGCCGCACCGCGCATGGCCGAAGTGCGTGCCCGCGTGGCCGGCGTGGTCTTGCAGCGGACCTTCCGCGAAGGCAGTGACGTCAAACAAGGGGATGTGTTGTTCCGCATCGATCCGGCGCCGTTCAAGGCCGACCTGGACAGCGCCGAAGCAGCGTTGCGCAAGGCCGAGGCCAACGCGTTCCAGGCCCGGTTGCAGGAGCAACGCTACGCCCAGTTGATCGACGACAAGGCCATCAGCGGCCAGGACTACGACAACGCCCGGGCCAACGCACGGCAGACTGCCGCCGACGTCGCCGCCAATAAAGCCGCCGTGGAGCGGGCAAAGCTGAACCTCGGCTACGCCACCGTCACCGCGCCGATCTCCGGGCGCATCGGCCGGGCGCTGGTCACCGAAGGCGCATTGGTGGGGCAGAACGAAACCACGCCGCTGGCACTGATCCAGCAACTGAACCCGATTCACGCCGACCTGACCCAGTCCACCCGCGAACTCAACGAGCTGCGCCGGGCCTTCCGTTCCGGCCAGTTGCAGCAGGTCGGCCAGGACCAGGCCAAGGCCACGCTGATTCAGGATGACGGCAGCCTCTACCCGCTGCCGGGCAAAATGCTGTTCAGCGACATCACCGTCGACCCCGGCACCGGCCAGATCATCCTGCGCAGCGAATTCCCCAATCCCGACCTCGACCTGCTGCCCGGCAGTTTCGTGCGCGTGCGCCTGGAACAGGCGGTCAACCAGCAGGGCATCAGCGTGCCGCAACGGGCCATCCAGCGCGACAGCGCCGGTATCGCCCAGGTGCTGCTGCTCGACTCCGAGCAGCGTGTCGGCCAGCAGCCGGTCGAACTCGGCGCCGTGCAGAATGATCGCTGGATCGTCACCGGTGGCCTGAAAGCAGGCGACCGCATTGTCATCGAGGGCCTGCAGCACGCCCGCCCCGGCGAGAAAGTGCAGATCGACGACACCCCTCTTCCACTCGCCCAGATGACTGGTCAGTAAGCAGGACGCTTTTTATGCCGCAGTTCTTTATCGACCGCCCGGTGTTCGCCTGGGTGGTCGCCCTGTTCATCCTGCTGGCCGGTGCCCTGGCCATTCCGCAACTGCCGGTGGCCCAATACCCCGATGTGGCGCCGCCGCAAATCGAAATCTACGCCGTGTACCCGGGCGCTTCGGCGCAAACCGTGGACGAAAGCGTGGTCAGCCTGATCGAGGAAGAGCTCAACGGCGCCGATCACCTGTTGTATTTCGAATCCCAGAGCAGCCTCGGCAGCGCGACCATCAAGGCTACCTTCCAGCCGGGGACCAACCCGGAACTGGCGCAGGTGGACGTGCAGAACCGCCTCAAGGCCGTGGAGTCGCGCCTGCCACAGGCGGTGATCCAGCAAGGTTTGCAGGTGGAGAAAGTCTCCTCCGGTTTCCTGCTGTTGATCACCCTGACGTCCAGTGACGGCAAGCTCGACGACGTGGCGCTCAGCGATTACCTGGCGCGCAACGTGATGAACGAGATCAAGCGTCTGGACGGCGTCGGCAAGGCGCAGCTGTACGGCGCCGAGCGGGCGATGCGGATCTGGATCGACCCGCAGAAACTGCTCGCCTTCAACCTGACGCCAGCGGACGTCAATGCCGCGATCGTCGCGCAGAACGCCCAGGTGTCGGCGGGCAGCATCGGCGATCTGCCGACCCGCACTACCCAGGAAATCACCGCGACCATTCTGGTCAAGGGGCAGTTGTCGACGCCTGAAGAGTTTGCCGACATCGTCCTCAAGGCCAACCCGGACGGCTCGACCGTGCGCATCAGCGATGTGGCGCGGGTCGAGATCGGCAGCCAGGAATACCAGTTTTCCACGCGCCTGAACGGCAAGCCGTCCACCGCCGTCGCCGTGCAGCTGTCGCCCGGCGCCAACGCCCTGAACACCGCGACCCTGGTGCGGGCGAAGATGGACGAACTCAAGCGTTATTTCCCGGCGAACGTCGAGTACTCGATCCCCTACGACACCTCGCCCTTCGTCAAGGTCTCGATCACCAAGGTGGTCTACACCCTGCTCGAGGCGATGTTGCTGGTGTTCGCGGTGATGTTCCTGTTCCTGCAGAACATCCGCTACACGCTGATCCCGACGCTGGTGGTGCCGGTGGCGTTGATGGGCACCTTTGCGACGATGCTGGCGCTGGGGTTTTCGATCAACGTACTGACCATGTTCGGCATGGTGCTGGCCATCGGCATCCTGGTGGACGACGCCATCGTGGTGGTGGAGAACGTCGAGCGCATCATGGCCACCGAGGGTTTGTCGCCCAAGGAAGCCACACGCAAGGCCATGCAACAGATTACCGGGGCCATCATCGGCATCACCCTGGTACTGGTCGCGGTGTTCATTCCGATGGCGTTCATGCAGGGCTCGGTCGGGGTGATCTACCAGCAGTTCTCGCTGTCGATGGCCACCTCGATCCTGTTCTCGGCCTTCCTCGCCCTGACCTTGACCCCGGCCCTGTGCGCGACGTTGCTCAAGCCGATCGCCAAAGGCGAGCACCACGAAAAGACCGGGTTCTTCGGCTGGTTCAACCGCGGCTTCGAGCGACTGACCGAGCGCTATCAGGGTTGGGTGGCCTATGCGCTGAAACGCACCGGGCGCTACCTGCTGATCTACGGCGTATTGCTGATCGGTCTGGGCCTGGCCTTCAGTCGCCTGCCCTCTTCGTTTTTGCCGGTGGAAGACCAGGGCTACACCATCACCGACATCCAGTTGCCACCGGGTGCCAGCAAGAACCGCACGGTGCAGGTGGCCGAGCAGGTCGAAGCGCACAACGCCGGCGAGCCGGGCATTCGCGACAGCGTGGTGATCCTCGGTTTCAGTTTCTCCGGCAGCGGACAGAATGCGGCGCTGGCGTTCAGCACGCTCAAGGACTGGTCGGAGCGCGGTAGCGACGATTCGGCCGCGTCGATTGCCGACCGGGCGAACGTTGCCCTCAACCAGATCAAGGACGCGGTGACCTTTGCCGTGTTGCCGCCACCCGTGGACGGCCTGGGTACGTCCAGCGGCTTCGAGTTCCGTCTGCAGGACCGTGGTGGTCTCGGCCATGAGAAGTTGATGGAAGCCCGCACCGGGTTACTCGCCGCGGCGGAAAAAAGCCCGGTCCTGATGAACGTGCGCGAAAGCGCCCTGGCCGAGGCGCCACAGGTGCAACTGGTGGTCGACCGCAAGCAGGCCAACGCGCTGGGGGTGTCCTTTGCCGACGTCGGCAACGTGCTGTCCACCGCCGTGGGCTCGGCCTACATCAACGACTTCCCCAATCAGGGTCGGATGCAACGCGTCGTGGTCCAGGCCGAGGGTGATCAGCGCAGCCAGGTGGAAGACCTGCTGAAGATCCACGTGCGCAACACCCACGGAAAAATGGTGCCGTTGTCGGCCTTCGTGCAGGCCAAGTGGACCCAGGGCCCGGCGCAGTTGACCCGCTACAACGGCTACCCGGCGATCAGCATTTCCGGCGAACCGACACCGGGCCACAGCACCGGCGAGGCCATGGCCGAAATCGAGCGGTTGGTGGCGCAAGGCCCGGCAGGCCTGGGCCAGGAATGGACCGGGTTGTCCCTGCAGGAACGTTTATCCGGCAGCCAGGCACCGATCCTGCTGGGGCTGTCGCTGTTAATCGTGTTCCTGTGCCTGGCGGCGTTGTACGAGAGCTGGTCGATCCCGACCTCGGTGCTGCTGGTGGTGCCGCTGGGCGTGCTCGGCGCGGTGCTGGCCGTGACCTTGCGCGGCATGCCCAACGACGTGTTCTTCAAGGTCGGGCTGATCACCATCATCGGCCTGTCGGCGAAG
This sequence comes from Pseudomonas sp. PB101, assembly GCF_009764265.1. Taxonomy (GTDB): domain Bacteria; phylum Pseudomonadota; class Gammaproteobacteria; order Pseudomonadales; family Pseudomonadaceae; genus Aquipseudomonas. Next base: position 10,811 of record NZ_RWIR01000004.1, on the reverse strand, counting down.
AACGCGATCCTGATCATCGAGTTCGCCAAGAGCCTGTACGACGAAGGCCACGACCTGGTCGACGCCACCCTGCAAGCGGCACGCCTGCGGTTGCGGCCGATTGTCATGACCTCCCTGGCATTCATCCTTGGCGTGGTGCCGCTGGCGATCGCCACCGGCGCCAGTTCGGCAAGCCAGCAGGCCATCGGCACCGGGGTGATCGGCGGGATGATCACGGCGACGCTGGCCGTGGTGTTCGTGCCGGTGTTTTTTGTGGTGGTGATGAAGCTGGTGCGCAAGCGCCACAAAACCACCTGACCCAACACCAATCCCTGTGGGAGCGAGCCTGCTCGCGATGACGGTGTGTCAGTCAATGACTAAGTTGACTGTCAGTCCGCAATCGCGAGCAGGCTCGCTCCCACAAGGGGATCTCGGTGACTTCAAGATTGTGGTTACCTGGGCTAAGGTGTTGGCATAGCCCAAAGCCCATCGAGCCTCCATGATCTTCCTCGCCCGCACCCACCCTCGCCTGTCCGCCGCCATCCTGTTGGGCATCGCGGTGGGCTTTCTGGCGCCTGCCGATTCGCCGGTCAGCAAGATCCTCATCGGCTGGAATACCGGTGTCTGGATCTACCTGATCCTGATGTCCTGGCTCGTTGTGCGTTCGAAAGCGACCGACGTGAAACGCATTGCCGAGATCGAAGACGAAAACGCCGGGCTGGTGCTGTTGGTGGTATGCATTGCGGCACTGGCCAGCCTGGCGACCATCACCTTCGAACTGGCGGGCAGCAAAGACCTGGAAACCACCCGCAAGCTCCTGCATTACGGCTTCACCGCGCTGACGGTGATCGGTTCGTGGCTGCTGATCGGGGTGATTTTCAGCGTGCACTACGCGCGCCTGTTTTACACCTGGGAAGGCAAAGAGCCGGCGCTGCGTTTTGCTGAAGGCCTGACGACGCCCAATTACTGGGACTTCCTGTACTTCTCGTTCACCGTCGGCGTGGCGGTGCAGACCTCGGATGTCGGCGTGGCCACCCGTGACTTGCGCAAGATCGTGCTGGCGCAGTCGTTGATCGGTTTTCTGTTCAACACAGCCATTCTCGGGTTCTCGATCAACATCGCCGCCGGGCTGTTCAACTGAAAGCTGCACAAACGTTCTAGTCAGCGAGCTCGGCGCGGGCGTTAAATGGGTCGGTCTATTCGCCGTGCAGGTGCAGCATGACTTCTCACAACTGGATCGACCTGGCCCAGGATGCCGACACCGGCATCGAGACCCTGCGCGCGCATTTCGAAGGTCACGCCTATGACCCGCACTGGCATGACAGTTATCTGGTGGGCGTCACCGAGCAAGGCGTGCAGCAATTCAATTGCCGGAGGGCCCGGCACCAGAGCACCCCGGGCAAGGTGTTTTTGCTCGAGCCCGGTGATATCCATGACGGCGAAGCGCCGACCGCCGACGGTTTTACCTACCGCATGCTGTACCTCGACCCGCAGTGGTTGCAGCGCGAACTCGGCGCCGTGTTCGAGCATGCCCCCGACAACAGCCAACTGAGCTTCGCCGCCACCCTGGCCAGCGACGCGCGCCTGGCCCGGGCCACCAGCCTGGCGTTTGAAACCCTGCATGGCGGTGAGCTGAAGATCGTCCGCCAGACCGCCCTCGACGGTTTGCTCGAACGCCTGACCAGCCATTTGCACTGGCGCGCCCGCGATGGCCAGGACCCGCGTCTGCCGCAAGTGGCGCACAAGGCCCGGGAATACCTGCATGCCAACGCCCAATACGACATCGGCCTCGATCAACTGGCCGCCGTCACCGGCGTCGACCGCTTTCGCCTGACCCGCGCGTTCAAGGCAGCCTTCGGCATGGCGCCCCACGCGTATCTGGTGCAACTGCGCCTGGCCACCGCCCGGCGCCTGCTGGCGCGTGGCGAACAACCGGCGGCGGTGGCGATGCAACTGGGTTTTGCCGACCAGAGCCATCTGGGCCGCTGGTTCATGCGCGCCTACGGCCTGACGCCGGCGCTGTACCGCAAACGCTGCTCAAATCTTCCAGACAGATAAGCCTGCGGATTGTGAAGATCGGCTTCACTGATCTTCACTGGAGTTACCCCGCGATGCTGCCCTCGTTCCCGACCTTGCTGCCTTTTTTGCTGTTCGCCTTTGTGGCCTCGATCACCCCCGGCCCGACCAACATTCTGGTGCTGAGCAACAGTGCCCGACACGGCCTTGGCGCCGCCATGCCGATCATCTTCGGCGCCTGTGCCAGCGCCGCGACCCTTGTACTGCTGGTGGGTACCGGCGTGGGTTCGTCACTGACGGCATGGCCTGCATTGCAAAGCATCATGCAATGGGCCGGCGTAGCCTGGCTGAGCTATCTGGCCTGGCAGATCTACAGCGCTCCGGCGACGGCCATTGCCGCCAGCCATGGCCAGGCGCGTCTCGGATGGCGCGGAGCGGCCAGCCTGCAACTGATCAACCCGAAAACCTGGATGATGGCGCTGGCGGTGGTCAGCGTGTTCGCCGGGACTGGCGATCATCGCGCCGTGCACGTGATGTATTTGTCGCTGGTGTTTTTCCTGGTTTCCCTGCCATGCCTCGCGGTCTGGGCGATGCTCGGTGCCGGCTCAAGCCGCTGGTTGCGCTCACCCGCTGCCATGCAACGCTTCAATCGCTGCATGGGCTTGTTGTTGCTGGGTTCGGCGTGGTTGAGCGTGCTGGCCTGAGCGCCACCTGTCGGTGATTGTTCGACAAAAAACCATTCGGGGCTTGACGGCGAAAAGGCTTTTGGTGTCTTCTGAAACCGGTTTCAGTGCTGTCTCACGCAGCACTCGACCTTATAAATCCAATAAGAAGGTTTCAGACCGTGAACGATTTCTCCGCCGCCCAGCGCAGCCGCGTGACCATGCTCGACGTGGCCGAACACGCCAAGGTCTCCAAGGCCAGCGTTTCGCGGTTCATTGGCGATGATCGCGCCCTGCTCTCCGATGCCATCGCCCAGCGCATCGAACAGGCAATCGCCGAACTCGGCTACCGCCCGAACCAGATGGCCCGCGGCCTGAAACGCGGGCGCACCCGCCTGATCGGCATGCTGGTGGCCGACATCCGCAATCCTTATTCAATTGCCGTGATGCACGGGGTGGAAACCGCCTGCCGTCAGCACGGCTACAGCCTGGTGGTGTGCAACACCGACCGCGACGACGAACAGGAACGCCAGCACCTGGCGCTGTTGCGCTCGTACAACATCGAAGGCCTGATCGTGAACACCCTCGGTCATCACCGTGATGAGTTGCACGAACTGCACCGGGAAATGCCCCTGGTGCTGGTGGATCGCAAGGTCGAGCACCTCGAAAGCGATATGGTCGGGTTGAACAACCCGCAGGCCGTCGAGATGGCCCTCGCCCATCTTGAAGAACGCGGTTATCGCGATGTGTTGCTGGTGACTGAACCGTTTGACGGCACCAGCTCGCGGATCGAGCGGGTCAACAGCTTCAAGGCGCAAATCGAACAGCGCCCGGCGCTTCGTGGCACATCGATCGAAACCGGCAGCGAACTGACCGCCCGACTGAAAACTTTCCTCGAAACGCCCGGGCCCGGTCCGAAAGCGCTGTTCTGCGCCAACGGGATCGCGGCGTTGGCCAGCACCCATGCGTTGCGTGAACTCAACATCAACCTGTTCGACGACCTGGGCTTGATCGCCCTCGATGACCTGGACTGGTACCCGCTGGTGGGCAGCGGCATCACCGCCCTCGCGCAGCCAACCACCGAGATCGGCGCCAGTGCGTTTGAGTGTCTGCTCAAGCGGCTGCGCGGGGATGACGGGGCGATGCGGACGCTGGATTTTTCGGCGCGGTTGATTGTTCGTGGGTCGACCCTTGGAGTTTCTCGGTGAATGTTCCGGCCTCATCGCGAGCAAGCTCGCTCCCACAGGGGATTGGTGCCATACACAAGGTGAGTGTTCAACACCGACCATTGTGGGAGCGGGCTTGCCCGCGATGGGGCCCGAAAGAACAACACACCACTTCCTGATATTTTTTTGAACAAAAATGAAACCGGTTTCAGAGGTATAAAAACAATGAACAAACCCGCCGTTTCCATCAGCCTTTCCAGCTACGGCGCCGACCTTGTGCGCCAGCGCGGCCAGGGCAGTTTCATCAGCATTCTCGCCGCCGCCGGCGCCACGCGCATTGAGTGGCGCGAAGAACTGCTGACCATCGAGGACCCCGCTCAACTGGCCGATGCCACTCAGGCAGAAGGCCTGCAAAGCGTGTATTCGTCGCCCATGGAGCTCTGGCTGGCCGGGCAATCCAGGCCCAATCCCGAACTGATCACGGCCCTGCAACGCGCCCAGGCGTTCGGCGCCAAATGGCTGAAGGTGTCGCTGGGTTATTTCACCGACAACTGCGATCTGCAAAGCCTCGCCCGAATGCTGGGCGACAGCGCCGTGCAGTTGCTGGTGGAAAACGACCAGACCCTGCACGGTGGCCGCATTGAACCCTTCCAGCGTTTTTTCGCTGAGGTCGAGCAGCACCAGTTGCCGATCAGGATGACCTTCGATATCGGCAACTGGCATTGGCAGGACCAGTCCGCCGCCAGCGCCGCGCGTTTGCTCGGGCGGCATGTCGGTTACGTGCATTGCAAAGCGGTCACGCGCCGCGCCGACGGCAAACTGGTGGCCATCCCTCCCGCCGTCAGTGACCTGCAACAGTGGGAACACCTGCTGCGGCACATGGCCCAAGGTGTCATGCGGGCGGCGGAATATCCGCTGCAGGGCGATGACCTGGTGCAACTGACCACCGAACACGTCGCCGCCCTCGCCCACCTCGGCCAAGCGCAGCTGGAGAGTGCTCATGTCTGAGATCGATATTCTGTCCTTCGGCGAGACCATGGCGATGTTCGTCGCCGAGCAGGCCGGTGACCTGGCCGGCGTCGGCGCCTTCCACAAACGCATTGCCGGGGCAGACAGCAACGTCGCCATCGGCCTTTCCCGACTGGGCTTCAACGTGGCATGGCTGAGCCGTGTCGGTGCCGATTCGCTGGGCCGGTTCGTGGTCGACACCCTGGAAAAAGAAGGCCTGGATTGCCGCCACGTCGACATCGACAGCGCCCACCCGACCGGTTTTCAACTCAAGTCCCGCACTGATGATGGCAGTGATCCCGCCGTCGAGTACTTCCGCCGTGGTTCGGCGGCCAGTCACCTGTCGCCGCACTCGATCGTGCCCGAACTGCTCAAGGCCCGACACCTGCACGCCACCGGCATTCCCCCGGCGTTGTCGGAGTCGGCGCGGCAGATGTCGTTCGAATTGATGAGCCGTATGCGCGATGCCGGGCGCAGCGTGTCCTTCGACCCGAACCTGCGTCCGAGCCTGTGGGCCAGCGAACGACAAATGATCACCGAGATCAACCGCCTCGCCGCCCTCGCCCATTGGGTGCTGCCGGGGTTGAGCGAAGGTCGCTTGTTGAGCGGGTTCGAAGACCCGGCAGACATCGCTGCCTTCTATCTTGACCAGGGCGCCGAAGCCGTGGCGATCAAGCTTGGCCCGCACGGGGCTTACTACTGCACACAGCTTGATCAAGGTTTCGTGCCTGGCGTACCGGTGCAAACGGTGGTCGATACGGTCGGCGCCGGCGATGGTTTTGCCGTCGGCATGATCAGCGCGCTGTTGGAAAACCAAAGCGTTGCCGAGGCCGTGAAACGCGCCAACTGGATCGGCAGCCGGGCGGTGCAGAGCCGGGGGGATATGGAGGGGTTGCCTACCCGATCTGAAATGGTTGGCGAATTTGCGGCCGCCATCGCGGGCAAGCCCGCTCCCACAGGGGATGTGTGTCGAACGTAGATCCAATGTAGGAGCGGGCTTGCCCGCGATGAGGCCTGCACTGTCACTAAAGATCTAAACACCTGCTGCGACAAAAACAACAAGCTCAGGAGCACCACCATGAAAACCGCAACGCTCGCCACCCGCCGCTGGTGGTACATCATGCCCATCGTGTTCATCACCTATAGCCTGGCGTATCTGGATCGCGCCAACTATGGGTTCGCCGCCGCGTCCGGCATGGCGGCAGACCTGATGATCACACCAGGCCTGTCGTCGATGCTCGGCGCGCTGTTCTTCCTCGGCTACTTTTTCTTCCAGGTACCCGGCGCCATCTACGCGCAGAAACACAGCGTGAAGAAGCTGATCTTCGTCAGCCTGATCCTCTGGGGCAGCCTGGCGACGTTGACCGGGATCGTCTCCAATGCCTACTGGCTGATCGTCATCCGCTTCATGCTCGGCGTGGTCGAGGCGGCAGTGATGCCGGCGATGCTGATCTACCTGTGCCACTGGTTCACCCGCGCCGAACGCTCGCGGGCCAACACCTTCCTGATCCTCGGCAACCCGGTGACCATGCTGTGGATGTCGGTGGTCTCGGGCTATCTGGTGCAGCACTACAGCTGGCGCTGGATGTTCATCATCGAAGGTTTGCCGGCGGTGTTGTGGGCATTCATCTGGTGGCGCCTGGCCGATGATCGTCCGTCCCAGGCCAAGTGGCTCAGCGACCAGGAGAAGCAGGATCTGGAAAGCGCACTGGCCGCCGAACAGGTCGGCATCAAGGCCGTGAAGAACTACGCCGAAGCGTTCCGCTCACCCAAGGTGATCATCCTCGCCCTGCAGTTTTTCTGCTGGAGCATCGGCGTGTACGGTTTCGTGTTGTGGCTGCCGTCGATCCTCAAGGCCGGCGCGCAGATGGACATGGTCCAGGCCGGCTGGCTGTCGGCGCTGCCGTACCTGGCGGCGGTGATCGGCATGCTGCTGGTGTCCTGGGGTTCGGACAAGCTGCAAAAACGTAAACGTTTCGTCTGGCCGCCACTGCTGATTGCCTCGATTGCTTTCTACGGCTCCTACGCACTGGGTGCCGAACATTTCTGGTGGTCCTACACCCTGCTGGTGATTGCCGGCGCCTGCATGTACGCGCCTTACGGACCGTTCTTCGCGATCATTCCAGAGATCCTCCCGGCCAACGTCGCGGGCGGCGCCATGGCGCTGATCAACAGCATGGGTGCCCTCGGCTCCTTTGGCGGTTCGTATCTGGTCGGTTACCTGAACAGCTCGACCGGCTCGCCGGGCGCTTCGTACCTGTTGATGAGCGGCGCGCTGATGTTCTCGGTGGTATTGACGATTTTCCTCAAGCCCGGCGCCAGCGACCGGGAACGGCCCACGGCCACGGTAACGCGCACCGCCACGGCACATTCCTGAATTGACGTTGAGATCTCGAAGATGAAAAAGCAGGTCGTCCTGTACAAAAAACTCTCGCCGCTGCTGATGGCTCGCGTGCACGAGCAGACCGAGGTGACGCTGATCGAAAACCTTGATGCCCAGGGCCTGGCCAAACTGCGCGATGCCCTGCCCCGCGCCCACGGTTTGCTGGGGGCCAGCCTGAAGCTGGATGCCGAACTGCTCGACCGGGCACCCGACCTTCAAGCCATTGCCAGTGTCTCGGTGGGCGTCGATAACTACGACATCGATTACCTGACCGAGCGGCGCATCCTGCTCAGCAACACCCCGGATGTTTTGACCGAAACCACCGCCGACACCGGTTTCGCGCTGATCCTGGCGACCGCCCGGCGCGTGGTGGAACTGGCGAACATGATTCGCGAAGGCAAGTGGACCCGCAACATCGGCCCCACGCATTTCGGCAGCGACGTGCACGGCAAAACCCTGGGCATCATCGGCATGGGCCGCATTGGCGAGGCCCTCGCCCAGCGCGGGCATTTCGGCTTTGGCATGCCGGTGATCTATCACAGCCAGTCACCGAAACCGGCGGTGGAACAGCGCTTCAATGCCCAATACCGAAGCCTGCCGGCGCTGTTGCAACAGGCCGATTTCGTTTGCCTGACACTGCCGCTGACCGCACAAACCGAAGGATTGATCGGCGCAGAACAGTTCGCCCTGATGCGCCCGGAGACCATCTTCATCAATATTTCACGGGGCAAAGTCGTCGACGAAGCCGCGCTGATCGAAGCCTTGCGTGAAGGCCGGATTCGCGCGGCGGGGCTGGATGTTTTCGAACGCGAACCGTTGAACCGGGACTCGCCGTTGTTGCAGTTGAACAACGTGGTGGCGACACCGCACATCGGCTCGGCCACCCATGAAACACGGGAGGCCATGGCCAGTTGCGCGGTGGACAATCTGTTGGCGGCGCTGGCGGGTGAACGCCCGGCTAATCTGGTCAACGCCCGGGCGTGGAAAGCTTGAGCGATCAGGCGCGGCGCGCGACCAGCAAATCCGCCGCGCACAAGGCGATGCGCCGACAGGCATCGGCCAGTTTGCGCTGATCCACGACCAGGCCGATGCGGATATGCCCCGCCGCACTCGGCCCGAACGCTTCACCGGCCAGCACCGACACGCCATAACCTTCCAGCAGCATCTCGGCGAAGCGCTGGGCCGACAAACCGGTCTGGCGCACATCGACCATCACGAACATCCCGCCATCCGGGCAAATCGGCCTGAGGCCCGGACACTGGCCCAGACTTGCACACACCAGGTCACGGCGCTGGCGATACTCCTCGCGCATCATCGCCACTTCCGGCAGCTCTTCATCCAGCGCCAGTTGCGCGGCGTTCTGGACGAAATCCGGAATGCCGAACAGCATGCTCAACGACAGGTTCACCAGATGCCCGGCCATGGCTTTGGGCCCGATCACCCAGCCCACCCGCCAACCGCTCATGGCGTGGGACTTGGACAGGCTGTTGATAGTCGCCGTGCGTTCAGCCATGCCAGGCAGGCTCGCCGGGCTGATGTGCTCGCCCTCGTACAGCAGATCGCTGTAGACCTCATCGCTGATCAGCCACAAATCATGACGAATGCACAGCGCCGCCAGTTCCTGCCAGATGGGCAACGACAGGCTGGCGCCCGATGGATTGTTCGGACTGTTGAGCAGGATGGCGCGGGTTTTCGCCGTGATCCGTGCCGCGACATCCGCCGGGTCGACGCGAAAACCGTTCTGCGGGCGCACCGGCACCGGCACCACTGTGGCCGCACACGCGCCAATCACGCCTTCATAGGTCACGTACATCGGCTCGGCGACAATCACTTCATCGCCCGGATCGAGCAGGCACTGCGCCACCGAATACACCGCACACTGCGCGCCCGGAAAGACGATCACATGTTCGTCATCCACCACCTGGCCACTGCGTTGCCGATGCCGACGGGCAATGCTGTCGCGCAGGCCTCGACTGCCGCGCACTTCGGGGTAGTGCGTATCACCGGCCAGCAGGCTGGCGATGGCGGCCTGGACGATGGGTTGCGGCGTATCGAAATCCGGATCGCCAATGGACAGCAGCAGGACATCGACACCCTGTTCGCGCAATTGCAGCGCTCGATCGTGAATCTGCCAGGCCGCCGCTCCGTCACCGGCGATTCGTTGGGTCAAGGCTGAGTAGCGCATGTCGTTCTCCTGTCGCGCGGGTGCTCCAGCCACAACCCTATCTCAAATCACGAAACGCGCCAGCATGGCTTTCAACTCCACAGAAAAACCCTCAGTCGCAACGAACAGCCATCCGCCAGACCCGTGCGATATCGGTCGCCCGTTCACGCAGCAAGCGCGGCGCTTCGGCGCAGGCTTGCTCCAGGGTCATCGGCCCGCTAGCCAGGGCAAACGCAGCGTCGATGCCATGCTCATAAAGCGCCTGATAACCTTCGCCCAGCGTGCCGGCGATGACGATGACCGGCACCGCGTGCTGCCTGGCGACACGCGCCACGCCAAACGGTGTCTTGCCGCGCAGGGTTTGCGCATCGAAACGCCCTTCCCCGGTGATCACCAGGTCGGCGCTTGCAACCGCCTCGGCCAGCCCCACCAGCTCGGCGACCACCTCGACCCCGGCCTTGAACTGCGCGCCCAGGAACGCTTTCGCGGCAAACCCCAGGCCGCCCGCCGCGCCACTGCCCGGTTCGTCGCGGACATCCTTGCCCAAGGCGGTCGCGCAATGGTCGGCAAAGTGCCCCAGTGCCCGGTCAAGCTGTTCGACCTGCACCGGCGAGGCGCCTTTTTGCGGGCCGAAAATCGCCGAGGCACCGTGAGGGCCGCACAATGGGTTGTTGACGTCAGCGGCGATGTCGAAGCGGACCTGCTGCAGACGCGGATCGATTTCGCTGAGGTCAATGCGCGCCAATTGCGCAAGGGCGAGACCGCCCGGTGACAGCGTCTGCCCCTGAGCGTCCAGCAGTTTCACACCCAGGGCCTGCATGGCACCGGCGCCGCCGTCATTGGTGGCACTGCCGCCAATCGCCAGGATCACCCGTTGAGCACCGGCGTCCAGCGCGGCGCGGATCAGTTGCCCGGTGCCGAAGGTGCTGCTGATGCATGCATCACGCTGAGCCAGAGGGACCAACTGCAACCCGCTGGCCTCGGCCATTTCGATGATTGCGGTGTGGCTGTCAGGCAACCAGCCCCAAGCGGCATTCACCGCAACCCCTAAAGGTCCGCGCACCTCATTGCGGCGCAGTTCGCCAGCGCACGCAGCCAGAATCGACTCGACAGTCCCTTCCCCGCCGTCGGCCATCGGGCATTTGATCAGTTGGGCATCCGGCCAGACCTGCGCCAATCCCAGGGCTATGGCATCGGCCACGCCTTGAGCGCTGAGGCTGTCCTTGAACGAGTCGGGGGCGATCACGATTTTCATGGGAATTCTCCAGTTCCAATGCCCACATGCTGCCAGCCGCCATGAACAATAACGCCGGTCCGCTGCACAAGCGGCGATGACGTTTCTTGTTCATTTCCACAAAGCCTGCTGATTCATACTGGTCTCTGTAGGAGCCGGCTTGCTGGCGATGGCGCCATTAAGATCGCCATCGCCAGCA
>NZ_RWIR01000071.1 GCF_009764265.1 Pseudomonas sp. PB101 | reverse complement strand
CTCATCGCATGTAGGTGCCAGCGAAGCCAACCGGAGGGCGATGCCCCCGGATGAATGCCGGAGCGAAGGAACCCCGAGCCTAAGCGAGGGGCCGTACGCAAGGGGCGAGACCTTTTGGTTCCTTTTGGGGCGTTTGCCAAAAGGGACTCGCCGTAAGGGCGAAACCGCCAGCCGCCGTTACCGAAGAAACGGATATTCACACACCCCCCACCCAACCCCAAAGAAAGCCAAAAAAAGGACGACAATTGCGCAAAGGGTTGAACGGACGGCTAGCGCACCAAGCGCTCGGCCAACGCCTTGGCCTGGCTCGCCACATCAGTGACGGCGGTACTTTCCCACCACATGCCGCGCAACGGCGGCCCCATGGCAAACAGGCGGCTGGCAGCCACCCCCTCGGCATTCAGCACCGCGCCATCAACCTGCGCCGCAATACCCAGGGCCAACGGCCCCGGCCGCACAAGGCCACGAGCGAGCAGTTGCCGGGGCAGCGGGCGCGCGACCCGGCGCCAATCGTATTCGATACCGCTGGAGTTGATCAGGGCGGCACCGCTGACCACACAGGCCTGCGCCTCGCCGCGCCGTCGCAGGCGAATACTCACCCCGCCCTCCGTCGCAGGTTCAAGGCCCTGAAAGGAGGCTGCATGAATACGCAACCTTCCTTCTTTATATAAGCGCTCGACCAGTTCGGCACTCAAGGGTGGCGAGCGGTGGTGATGGCTTTCCCACCATGGCCGCACGTGCCGCACGAACTGCCGACGCTGCACGTCCGTCGCCTGATGCCACAAGCGCCCGATATGAGCCCGCACCGTGTCCAGCGGCGCCTGCCAGTCGATGCCCTGGGCGATGGCTTCCCGGCAATGCCGATGAAGTTCGCGCAGCAATTGGCGAGGCGTGCGGATGCTCTGGTCCTCGGCGAGAAAATCCACCCAGGCCGGTGGCTGGCGGCGCACATGGGGCAGCAGGCCATGGCGGGAAAACACCTCGATCGGCCCGCGATGCCCGGCCTGCTCCAGGGAGACCACGGCGTCGACCATGGTCAGGCCCGAGCCGATGATCATGACCGTCGATTGCCCATCGAGCTGCTGCATGGCCGCCACGTCCCACGGATCGAGGGCGGCCGCGTTCAGGCCGCTGGACTCGGTTTGTGGCGTGCGCGCAGCGGGAAACATCCCGGTGGCCAGTACCGCAAAAGCGCCCTGCAGGCATCGGCCGTCGCTCAAGGTCAGCCGCACGGCATCGGCATCGGCCTGCAAATCGACCACCTCGGCTTGCACATGCTCGACCGTCGAACCGTTCAAGGCTCCCACTGCCTGCGCTTGTGCCAGGCGTTGCCGGGCGTACAGGCCGAAAATCCCCCGGGGCGGGAACAGTTCGCTGATCGGCACGTGCTGCCGGTCCGATTCCGGCCAGCCGCCCGCGGCGATGTATTCGGTCAGCCATTGGGTCAGGTCGTCGGGGTTGTCCGGGTCGACACTCATGCGCGCCGCGTTGCCGTTGAGCGTATGGCCCAACTCCACCGCGCTGTAGGCTTCGCCCCGCCCCAGTTCGGCCCGGGGCTCGATCACCAGCACCCGGCGCCGACCCGGCAAACGCATCAACTGCGCCGCCAGCATCGCGCCACTGAGGCCGCCGCCGACAATCAGGATGTCGGCGTCATTGGTCAAGGTCTGGCCCATCCTGCTCTCCCTGTTCAGATCACCACATTGCGCACAAACCGCGCCGCCACTGCCCCGTCGTTGCGATAACAGTGCGGCTGGTTGCTGGCGAACATGAAAAATTCACCCGCGGCGATCTGCTGTGGCTGGTCGCCGAGCATAACGGTCAGGCAACCTTCGAAGACATAAATCTGCTCGCTCCAGCCATCGGCGTCCGGTTCCGACGGATACACTTCGCCCGGTTGCAGGCACCACTCCCATTGTTCGACTTCGCGGCTGGCCTGGGCCTTGGAGAGCAACACGGCCTTGCTGCCGGGGATGCTGCCGGTCCAGGCCAGCTCGTTGATCCGGCTGGGATCGCGGGCGTCGGGCGCCTGGATCAAATCACTGAAGGCGACATCGAGGGCTTCGGCCACCCGGTCGAGGGTGGTCAGGCTGACGTTCTTTTCCCCCGCCTCGATCGCCACCAGCATGCGCCGGCTGACGCCGGACTTTTCGGCCAGCGCGCTCTGGCTCAGGTCGGCGGCATGCCGCAAACGACGGACGTTCTGACTGACGTGCTGGAGGACCGAAGCCCGTTGAGTAGAATCTTTGTGCACTATATTGCTCACTGGGTGGGGTTGGGCAGTATACTGCGCAACATTGGACGCATTGTGCGTCCCCCTCCTGTAGCGTGCAAGGTCATGACGTCGGTGAACTCCCCAAAGGCTTCTTCCCGTTTTACAAGGTTCAGCAAGGCCGAATGCGTGCTGGTGCTGATCACGATGGTCTGGGGCGGCACCTTCCTGCTGGTCCAGCACGCGATGACCGTCAGCGGCCCGATGTTTTTCGTCGGCCTGCGCTTTGCCGCCGCCGCGAGCATCGTCGCCCTGTTTTCCTGGCGTCACCTGCGCGACCTGAGCCTGTTCGAAATCAAGGCCGGGTCGTTCATCGGCGTGGCGATCATGCTCGGTTATGGCTTGCAGACGGTCGGGCTGCAAAGCATTCCCAGCAGCCAGTCTGCGTTCATTACCGCGCTGTACGTGCCCTTTGTGCCGTTGCTGCAATGGCTGGTGCTGGGGCGGCGTCCGGGGTTGATGCCGAGCATCGGCATCATGCTGGCCTTTACCGGGTTGATGCTGTTGTCCGGGCCGGCCGGTGCGTCGTTCAACTTCAGCCCCGGCGAAATCGCCACCCTGATCAGCGCCGTGGCCATTGCCGCCGAGATCATCCTGATCAGCACCTATGCCGGCCAGGTCGATGTGCGCCGGGTGACGGTGGTGCAACTGGCGGTCACTTCGGTGCTGTCGTTCCTGATGGTGGTGCCGACCAACGAGGCGCTTCCGGATTTCTCCTGGCTGCTGCTGTGCAGCGCGCTGGGCCTGGGGGCGGCCAGCGCGGCGATCCAGGTGGCGATGAACTGGGCGCAGAAAAGCGTTTCACCGACCCGCGCCACGCTGATCTATGCCGGCGAGCCGGTGTGGGCCGGGATTGTCGGGCGCATTGCCGGGGAACGCCTGCCGGCGATTGCCCTGGTTGGCGCCGGGTTGATTGTGGCGGCGGTGATTGTCAGCGAGTTGAAGACCAAGGGTAAGGCGGCTGCGGCTGAGGAAGAGCTGGAGCAGGAGATACAGAGCTAGACTGTTGGTTTTGTGGTGCTCAATAGATAGCTATCGCGGGCAAGCCCGCTCCCACAGGGTCCGTAGGTGTGCATGCGTTTCTGTGTACGACCACAAACTCTGTGGGAGCGGGCTTGCCCGCGATGGGGCCAGTACTGACGAAACCCCTCCCCCTGAAACAATGTTAAACAGGCTTTTTCGGACTACCGTGTAGGATTCTGCGACAGCTTGGCGTTTGGCGATCCGGGAGCTGGCACGTATGATGCTTCACAAACTTCCGCAGATTAGAAGCCTATGTCCCTGATAGTTCTACTGCTTCTGCCTTTCATAGGCAGCTGTTTGGCGGCCGTGTTGCCGCACAACGCCCGTAACGCCGAATCCCTGTTGGCTGGCCTGATCGCCCTGATCGGCACCGTTCAGGTCGCGTTCCTGTACCCGCAGATCGCCCATGGCGGCGTGATTCGCGAAGAGTTTACCTGGCTGCCCAGCCTGGGCCTGAACTTCGTCCTGCGCATGGACGGTTTCGCCTGGCTGTTCTCCATGCTGGTGCTGGGCATCGGCACCCTGGTGTCGCTGTACGCGCGCTACTACATGTCGCCGAACGATCCGGTGCCGCGCTTCTTCGCGTTTTTCCTGGCCTTCATGGGCGCCATGCTCGGGCTGGTGATCGCCGGCAACCTGATCCAGATCGTGTTTTTCTGGGAGCTGACCAGCCTCTTCTCGTTCCTGCTGATCGGCTACTGGCACCATCGCGCCGATGCCCGGCGCGGCGCCTACATGGCGCTGATGGTGACCGGCGCGGGCGGTCTGTGCCTGCTGGCGGGGGTCATGCTGCTCGGCCATGTGGTCGGCAGCTATGACCTGGACAAGGTCCTGGCCGCCGGCGAACTGATTCGTGCCCATGCCCTCTATCCCATTCTGTTGCCCCTGATCCTGATCGGCGCCTTGAGCAAAAGTGCGCAATTCCCCTTCCACTTCTGGCTGCCCCACGCCATGGCCGCGCCGACACCCGTGTCGGCGTACCTGCACTCGGCGACCATGGTCAAGGCCGGGGTGTTCCTGCTTGCGCGGCTATGGCCGTCGCTTTCCGGCAGTGAAGAGTGGTTCTACATCGTCAGCGGCGCTGGCGCCTGCACCCTGTTGCTCGGGGCGTACTGCGCGATGTTCCAGAACGACCTCAAGGGCTTGCTGGCCTACTCGACCATCAGCCACCTGGGCCTGATCACCCTGCTGCTCGGCCTGAACAGTCCGCTGGCCGCCGTCGCTGCGGTGTTCCACATCCTCAACCATGCGACGTTCAAGGCCTCGTTGTTCATGGCCGCCGGCATCATCGACCACGAAAGCGGCACCCGTGACATCCGCAAACTCAGTGGCCTGTACAAGCTGATGCCGTTTACCGCCACCCTGGCCATGGTCGCCAGCGCCTCGATGGCGGGTGTGCCGCTGCTCAATGGTTTCCTGTCCAAGGAAATGTTCTTCGCCGAAACCGTGTTCATCAATGCCACGCGCTGGGTCGAACTGAGCCTGCCGATCGTGGCAACGATTGCCGGCACTTTCAGCGTGGCCTACTCCCTGCGTTTCACCGTGGATGTGTTCTTCGGCCCGCCCGCGACCGACTTGCCGCACACCCCCCACGAGCCGCCGCGCTGGATGCGTGCGCCGGTCGAGCTGCTGGTGTTCGCCTGCCTGCTGGTGGGCATCTTCCCGGCCCAGATAGTCGGTCCGCTGCTCGCGGCGGCAGCGCAACCGGTGGTCGGCGGCACGCTGCCCGAATACAGCCTGGCCATCTGGCACGGCTTGAACGCGCCGATGATCATGAGCCTGATCGCCTTGTCCTGTGGCACCGTGCTCTATCTGCTGCTGCGCAATCAACTCAAGCGCGGACGCTTCAACCGCCCGCCCGTGATTGGTCGCCTGGACGGCAAGCATCTGTTCGAATACGTACTGGTCGCCAGCATGCGCCTGGCCCGTCGCCTGGAGCCGCGGATTGGCACCCGGCGCCTGCAAATGCAATTGTTCCTGGTGGTGCTCGCCGCCGTGCTGGCCGGGTTGATTCCCATGCTGCACAGCAGCCTGCATTGGGGTGACCGGCCGAAGATCCCCGGGTCGATCGTCTTCGTCACCCTGTGGTTGCTGGCCATCGCCTGCGCCCTTGGCGCGGCTTATCAAGCCAAGTATCACCGTCTCGCGGCCCTGACCATGGTCAGCGTGTGCGGCCTGATGACCTGCATCACCTTCGTCTGGTTTTCCGCGCCGGACCTGGCCCTGACCCAACTGGCGGTCGAAGTGGTGACCACGGTGCTGATCCTGCTGGGCCTGCGCTGGCTGCCACGCCGGATCGAGGAAGTCTCGCCCTTGCCGGGCAGCCTGCGCCGGGCGCGGGTGCGGCGGATCCGCGACTTGCTGCTGTCGACCGCGGTCGGTGTCGGCATGGCGTTGCTGGCCTACGCCATGCTGACGCGCCAGACCCCCAACGACATTTCCTCCTTCTATCTGAGTCGTGCCTTGCCCGAAGGCGGCGGCAGCAACGTGGTCAACGTGATGCTGGTGGACTTCCGTGGTTTCGACACCCTCGGTGAAATCACCGTGCTGGTGGCCGTGGCCCTGACCGTGTACGCCCTGCTGCGCCGCTTCCGCCCACCGAAAGAAAGCCTGCAACTGCCGGCCCAGCAACGCTTGCTCGCACCGGACGTGGTCACCGACCTGGTCAATCCGCGTCACGCCAGCGACACCGCGCTCGGTTTCATGATGGTGCCGGCGGTGCTGGTGCGCCTGCTGTTGCCGGTGGCGCTGGTGGTGTCGTTCTACCTGTTCATGCGTGGGCACAATCAACCGGGCGGCGGCTTTGTCGCCGGGCTGGTGATGTCGGTGGCGTTCATCCTGCAATACATGGTCGCGGGCACACAGTGGGTCGAGGCGCAGATGAGCCTGCGGCCGCTGCGCTGGATGGGCACGGGCCTGATGATTGCCACGGCCACGGGCCTGGGCGCGATGGTCGCCGGCTATCCGTTCCTGACCACCCACACCTGGCATTTCTCGCTGCCGCTGCTGGGTGACATTCACCTGGCCAGCGCGCTGTTCTTCGACATCGGCGTGTACGCCGTGGTGGTCGGCTCGACCCTGTTGATCCTCACCGCCCTCGCCCACCAATCGGTGCGGGGCCACAAAACCGCTGCCCAGCCCAAATCCGTTGCCGCCAAGGGAGCCGTCTGATGGAAGAAGTCATCGCAATCGCCATCGGCGTACTGGCCGCGTCCGGCGTCTGGCTGATCCTGCGTCCGCGGACGTTCCAGGTGGTCATGGGCCTGTGCCTGCTGTCCTACGGGGTCAATCTGTTCATTTTCAGCATGGGCAGCCTGTTCATCGGCAAGGAGCCGATCATCAAGGACGGCATACCCCAGGACCTGCTGCATTACACCGACCCGTTGCCACAGGCCCTGGTGTTGACCGCGATCGTTATCAGCTTCGCCATGACCGCGTTGTTCCTCGTGGTGTTGCTGGCTTCCCGGGGCCTGACCGGCACCGACCATGTGGATGGCCGGGAGCCTAAAGAATGATGGCGATGACCCACCTGATCGTCGCGCCCATTCTGCTGCCGTTGCTGACTGCTGCGATCATGTTGATGCTCGGCGAGAAGCACCGGCCGCTCAAGGCCAGGATCAATCTGTTCTCCAGCCTGCTCGGGCTGGGCATTGCCGTGGCGTTGCTGCAATGGACGCAAACCACCGGCGTGCCCGGCTCCATCGGCGTGTACCTGCCGAGCAACTGGCAAGTGCCGTTCGGCCTGGTGCTGGTGGTCGATCGCCTGTCGGCGCTGATGCTGGTGCTGACCGGCATCATCGGCGTCACGGCCCTGCTGTTTGCCATGGCCCGCTGGGACAGCGCCGGTTCGAGCTTTCACGCGCTGTTCCAGATCCAGTTGATGGGCCTGTACGGCGCATTCCTCACCGCCGACCTGTTCAACCTGTTCGTGTTCTTCGAGGTGTTGCTGGCGGCGTCCTACGGCTTGATGCTCCACGGCTCGGGCCGGGCGCGGGTATCGTCGGGGCTGCATTACATCTCGATCAACCTGCTGGCCTCGTCGCTGTTCCTGATTGGCGCGGCGCTGATCTATGGCGTCACCGGCACCCTGAACATGGCCGACCTGGCGGTAAAGGTCCCGTTGGTGTCCGCAGCCGATCGCGGCTTGCTGCACGCCGGCGCGGGGATTCTGGCCGTGGCGTTCCTGGCCAAGGCCGGCATGTGGCCGCTGAACTTCTGGCTGGTGCCGGCCTATTCCTCGGCCAGCGCACCGGTGGCGGCGATGTTCGCGATCATGACCAAGGTCGGCGTCTACACCTTGCTGCGCCTGTGGACGCTGCTGTTCTCCGCCCAGGCCGGGGCTTCGGCGTTCTTTGGCGGGCAGTGGCTGATCTACGGCGGCATGGCGACCATCGTCTGCGCCGCCATCGCGATCCTCGCCGCGCAACGCCTGGAGCGCATGGCCAGCCTGAGCATCCTGGTGTCGGCGGGCATTCTGTTGTCGACCATCGGTTTCGCCCAGCCGAACCTGGTCGGCGCGGCGTTGTTCTACCTGTTCAGTTCGACCCTGGCGTTGAGCGCGCTGTTCCTGCTGGCCGAACTGATCGAGCGCTCGCGCTCGGCCAACGAAGTGCTGCTCGAAGATGAAACCGAATTGCTGCCGCGGCCACTGGAATCCCTGCATCCGCCTAAAGGCATCAACCTCGACGACGAACAAAAAGCCGTGGTCGGCCAGGTGATTCCCTGGACCATGGCCTTTCTCGGCCTGAGTTTCATCGCCTGCGCCTTGCTGATCATCGGCATGCCGCCGCTCTCCGGGTTTATCGGCAAACTCGGGTTGATCGGCGCCCTGCTCAATCCATTGGGCCTGGGCAACAGCGGCGACACACCGGTTTCCAACGCTGCGTGGGGCTTGCTGGCATTGCTGATCCTGTCCGGGCTGGCGTCGTTGATCGCGTTCTCGCGCCTGGGCATCCAGCGCTTCTGGACGCCAGCCGAACGACCCTCGCCCCTGTTGCGACGCCTGGAATGCGTACCGATCTTCGCCCTGCTGGGCCTGAGCATTGCGCTGACCTTCATGGCCGATCCGCTGCTGCGCTACACCCAAGCGGCCGCCGATGCCTTGTACAGCCCGCAGCAATACGTGATGGCGGTGCTCGACACCCGCGCCGTGCCTAATCCGTCGGTCGAGACGACCCCGCAGGAGGTGCAACCATGAAGCGCCTGTTTCCGGCACCCTTGCTGTCGCTGGCCCTGTGCCTCCTGTGGCTGTTGCTGAACCTGTCGACAAGCCCCGGCAATCTGCTGCTGGGGGCGGCGCTGGGGTTTTGTGCACCGCTGATGATGCGCAGGCTGCGTCCGCTGCCGGTACGCATCCGTCGTCCCTGGGTGATCCTGCGCCTGGTCCTGCTGGTCGGGCGCGATGTGCTGGTGTCCAACCTCGCCGTGGCCTGGAGCGTGCTCAATGCGGGTCGCCGCCCGCCCCGCTCGCGATTCATCAAGGTGCCGCTGGACTTGCGCGATGCCAACGGCCTGGCCGCGCTGTCGATGATTACCACGGTGGTGCCCGGTACGGTCTGGTCGGAACTGGCGCTGGACCGCAGCATTTTGCTGTTGCACGTCTTCGACCTGGACGATGAGGCGCTGTTCATCCAGCACTTCAAGGCGGCCTACGAACGCCCGTTGATGGAGATCTTCGAATGAGCCCGTTGCTGGCGAATGCGATCCTGCTGAGCCTGTTCCTGTTTTCCCTGGCGATGATCCTGACGCTGATCCGCCTGTTCAAGGGGCCGTCGGCCCAGGACCGGGTTCTGGCGCTGGATTACCTGTACATCGTCGCGATGCTGATGATGCTGACGTTGGGTATCCGTTATGCCAGCGACACGTACTTCGAAGCGGCGCTGCTGATCGCACTGTTCGGCTTCGTCGGCTCGTTCGCCCTGGCGAAATTTCTGCTGCGTGGTGAGGTGATCGAATGAATGCGCCCTTGTCGATGTGGGTGGAAATCCCCGTGGCGATCCTGCTGGTGCTCGGCGGCCTGCTTGCGCTGATCGGCGCCACGGGACTGCTGCGCATGAAGGACTACTTCCAGCGCATGCACCCACCGGCCCTGGCGTCGACGCTCGGGGCCTGGTGCGTGGCGCTGGCCTCGATCATCTACTTTTCGGCGCTCAAGTCCTCGCCGGTACTGCACGCCTGGCTGATTCCGATCCTGCTGGCGCTTACCGTACCGGTGACGACCTTGCTGCTGGCCCGGGCGGCGTTGTTTCGCAAACGCATGGCAGGCGATGATGTGCCGGCCGAGGTGAGCAGCCGGCGGACCGAGAGCGGTAGTTAGACCAAGGATTTGTATTGCCTGGACCGGCCTCATCGCTGGCAAGCCAGCTCCCACAGGGTTCAGCGCAATTCCTGTGGGAGCTGGCTTGCCAGCGATGGCGATGGACCGGTCAATGCATCATGACCGGCCTGCCTCAGACCCACGCCACCGCCAACAACCCCGCCCCCAGCACCACACACAACGGCGAATAAACCCAGGTATCGAGCCGGGCAAATTTCGAGCCTTTGACCTCTTTGAAAAAACCCACCAGTTCCGAATCGCCGATGGCCCGGGCAAACAGCAAAATCGCAATCGCGCTGATCACCCACTGCAACCACCAGTGATGCAAGGGTGGCAACCACCAACCCACCCGCCAGCACACCAGTACGGCAATCAACAGCAACAGCGCAGCCACCACCAGCGTGATCCAGCCTCGTGGCTTGAACGCCGGTCGCAGCTGTACGCTGCCCTCCTGCGGTACTTGCGGGACCGCCGCCACCGCTGCCCACTCACCACCCAGCGCCCAATACACATGCATCAGACTGATCGCTGCGAAGATCGTCACCAGCCACTGAGCCAACAGCAAGGTCATGGTTCAGAGATCCTTGAAAGGGATATGAACAGAACAGGCTAGTCGGCTTTTCGCGTAATGCGCGGACAAGTGCAAGACCAAAAGTTCATACCGGCGGCCGCTCACATTCCGGCAGAGACTTTATCCGCCACGTCCTTGGGCAGCCAGGCCCGCCAGACGTCCGGGTGAGCCTTCATGAACGCCTCTGCGGCCTGGCGCGGTGGCGTATGTTTCTCGCTCATCTCGGCCAGCGCCTTGTTCAGCGGGTCGATCGGAAAGCCGACCTTGGCGAAGAATTCGGCGATCTGCGGGTATTGCTTCTGGAAGGGAGTGGACACCCCGATCGACAACTTCGAGGCCAGGGAACGGGTGGGTTGCGGGTTGCGGTTGTCCGCGTCGGTCAGGGTCTTCCAGGCTTCGGCGTCGAACGGTGGTTCTTCGAGCTGGATCAGCTTGAAGCGGCCGAGCAGCGGCGTGGGCGACCAGTAGTAAAACAGTACCGGCTTGCCGCGATGAATCGACGAGCTGATCTCGGCATCCAGTGCCGCGCCCGAGCCGCTGCGAAAGTTCACGTAGCTGTCTTCCAGGCCATACGCCTTGAGCTTCTGTTTGTTGACCACTTCCGAGGTCCAGCCGATGGGGCTGTTGAGGAAACGCCCCTTGGTCGGCGCTTCCGGGTCCTTGAACACGTCTTTGTATTTCGCCAGGTCGCTGACACTGCGCAGGTCCGGCGCCAGCGGCTTGATGCCCTTGGCCGGGTCGCCCTTGATCACGTACTCCGGCACCCACCAGCCTTCGGTTGCGCCCTTGACCGTGTCGCCGAGGCTGACGACCTTGCCTTCGGCTTCCGCCTTGACCCAGACCGGGCTGCGGCCGGCCCATTCTTCGCCAATGACCTGGATGTCATTGTTGGCCAGCGCGGTTTCCAGGGTAATGGTGGTGCCCGGCAAGGTATCGGTGGGCAGCCCGTAGCCCTTTTCGACAATGATGCGCAGGACATCGGTGATCAGGCTGCCGCTTTCCCAGTTCAGGTCGGCGAAGTGGATCGGCTTCTGGGCGGCAATTACCGTGGCGGGTGTCGCGAGCAAAGCGAAAGTGGCCAGGACAGCAGCCAGCAACCGTCGAAATCCGTTCATGCTTTTGCACCTCGTGCTGTTCAGGCAATAGCGGGATGGCCTGGCAGTAGACCGCGAAGCCTCTGAATACTCAGTCCACTGACTGTAGTAGAGGTTCCTGCTTTCGAGGTGCGTGGATCAGTTTTCCGAAATTTCCTGCAGACGCATCAGCTCTCGCCTGACCATGCTGGCGTAGGGCGCCGGTTGCAGTTGGTAAAGCTGTGACGCCACCCAGTTCAACCAGGCGCCCTGCAGAATGCTCTTGTGCCCGAACAGCCGCCGCGCTTCGTCTTGAGCGCTGGCCAGGTTCTGTTCGTGAAAGTCGGCGCGGGTCAGGGTCGTCACTCGCTGGCCTTGAAGGTCACCAGCTCGCCCTTGCGCCACTTGGCCACTTTGGTGGTCACGGCCTTGAGGGTCTTGGTCAGGCCTTCCTGCAATTGTTGGTGAGCGGCAAATACCATCACCACGCTGTGACCTTCCTTGAACACGACCCCCTGGCCGTCGGCCGTGGTCACGAAGGCGTAATCGCCGATTCCGTAGACCGTCAGCTTGATGTCGCGGAACCTGATGTCCAGCTTGCCGCCTTCGCGACTGGGCAGCACGGACGCGCTGAAATGATCGCCGACCTTGAGCTTGAGTCCGGGTTTGTCGTCCACCACCAGGGCTGATTCGGTGTCGATTTCGGCAATGTAGATGCCTTCAGCGTTCTGTTCGGTGATGTAGACGAAACGCGACTGAAACTGCTTGACCAGCTTTGCGCGCAGGTCGCCCAGCACGAACAAGGCATGCATATCGAGATTACTTACTGCCAAGGAAACATCCCCACATCTGAAAAATGGTGCCGTGCGCGAAAAGTGAACGCACAGGCAAAAAAGCGGCAATGCCGAAGGTGCAGCCAAAGTACCCGGATTGAAGTCCTGAATGAGCAGTGCACTCATTCATCACGAAGCTTGAGAAGACTACTGGAACGTCACTCGCGTCGTCCTGACTGGCGTTCGTCAAAGGCTGAAGGAAAACGCCCTTCCTGTTGCCAGAAAATTATGGACTATCAACTTCGGGGAAAAATCTCATGAAGAGAAAAAAATTTCCTACATATCGTCAGCAAAAAATTGCTTTAGATAAACATCAATCACCCGCCAATGAGGGTGATTCTAGAGCAGCGATGCTCTTGGAGACTAGCCAAAACGACGTACATACGTCGATAAACCATGAAAAGGACTTCATATGTGCACGCTGACTCACTTTGCTTATCCCTTGGTGCCTGACACACAAACACCACCGTCCTCGCACCCGGTACGGTTGCGTCACCCCGAATTGCTGCCCGATGTCCCGGCCCGCCCGCGATTCCAGGTGGTGATGGCGGGCATTGCCTTCTTTCATATCAAGGATATTTCTACAGGCTATGTAAGAGGTTTCCGAGCCAATCATAACGAAGCCTGCGCCCTCGCCCGGTTTCTCGAGTCTCGCGGTTGACATGTCCACCCCGCTCATCTCCATAGACGTTTGGTCTGCCCGTCGACTTATCTGAGCCGTCGACGGGCAACTACTGCCATACTGCCCGCCATATAAAACGGATCCGCGAAAAATCGGGTTACGTTGACAACAACAATGTATGTCCAGGGGAAGTCTGCAACGTGACGGAATTTGATATCGGCGAGTTTTTTATCCGCGGTGAAGCCAGAGAAGTCGACGGTGAATTCCAGGCCGTGATCGTCATGCGCGCCAAGCCACCGCTCAAGACCGTGACCTATCACCAGGTCGAAAAGGATCGCTGGTTCAAAACCCCGGATGTCGCCGCCGTCGCGGCCCAGGAGTCGGCCAGGGAACTGAAGGCCGCCGTCGATGCCGGGGCCCTCAAAGCCTGATTGTCCGCCTGGCGGTCTATGCTCATTGTTGCGTTTGAACATCGTGATCGAACTCCACCCGTGCGGCGCCCTCGAAACCAGGGTAACGCGCTTCGCTTTCCGACCCGACTGATGACCTGCAAGGAGATGAAGATGGAATCACCGACACACGACTTGAAAGGCCTGTTCGACCAGCTCGGCCTGGACTCCAGCCAGAAAGCGATCGACGACTTCATTGCCGTCCATTTCCTGCCTGACGACAAGAAACTCATCGACGCCGAGTTCTGGTCACCGCAGCAGGCCGCCTTCCTCAAAGAGCAATTACGCGAAGACGCCGATTGGGCGCGGGTGGTCGACGACCTGAACCTGCGCATGCACCAGACGCACTGACAACTTCAATGCAGGCTGCCGGGTCTTTCGGCGCTCAATTGCGCCAACCAGGCAGCCTTGCACTCCTCCGCTTCGTCGCGACTTGCGAACGCCGTACCCCGGCGCTCGCCATTGAGCAGCACCACCCAGCAAACCTTGCGCCCCATGGAACGCAGATTGGCAGGCACGCCGCTGCCGATCATGACCGCGACATCAACTTTGCCTTGCATGCTGATCTCCCGAATTTCATTAGCAACCTAATTAATAGGTATGTTAATTAATCTTTCGACAAGGAAAAAGCAAAACCCTGCACAGGTCAGTTGCAGGATCGGTAACAATCGCCCGGCAGCCCGCAGTGACTAACGCGGCTGTTCCGGTTTGTAGCCCAGGCGCAGACCGCCCCAATGCCGGCCCTTGAGCATGATCGGCACCGAGAGATCGTGCATCAGCTCGCCGGTGTCGCGGGTATAGGTTTGCAGCAGCACGGCCTTCTGATGGCTGCCACAGCGGATCCCGGTGCGGTCGGCGAATTTGCGTTTGGTCCGGTTCTGCAAGGCATCGACCTGTGCGTCTCCCGTCAGCGGCTGACTGAACGCATGGTTGTGGGTCGGCACATAACCTTGTTGGGTGCAGGCGATGGCAAACACCAATCCTTCGTGGCGCGGTAACAACGGTTCCTGGATCGTGGGCAAAACCTGATCGGTGTAGCGGTCGAAACGCGTCTGGTACTTGGCCGGGCTGGTATTGGCGATGACCTGGTAATTACGGTCGAACAGATCGTCGAGACTGATTCGACCGGCATCGATGTCCGCTTCGAAACGCTGCGCAATCCGGCTCGCGCCCTCCCGGGCCAGGTCATAGACCCGCTGGTGATAATCATCCAGCCCCACCTCGGCCAGGCGTTCGCTGATGGTTTCGGCCTGCCCTTCCATTTGCACCGCCGCCTGGGCCAGGCGTTGAGTCTGCTGGTCGCTGACCGCCAGGTCGCTGCGCATCTGTTCGATGGCAAGAAACAGGCTGTCGAGCTGCTCACGGTTGGTGTCTGCACCCTGGGCGATTTCCCCGACCTGGGACTCGACACTGGCTGCCAGGCGGGCAATGTTTTCCAGGTGCTGCCCCGTTCGTTCGACCTGCCCGACACCGCTGTCGAGGTCGCTGGACAGTTGGCGGATCTGCTCCACCACCTGCGCGGTACGCTGCTGGATGTCGGCCACCATCTCGCCGACTTCGCCCGTGGCGGCCGCCGTGCGTGCGGCCAGCCCGCGAACCTCGTCGGCCACCACGGCAAATCCGCGACCGTGCTCCCCTGCCCGCGCCGCCTCGATGGCGGCGTTCAACGCCAGCAGATTGGTCTGGCTGGCGATGGACTGAATCACCAGGGTCACGCGCTGGATATCGTCGCTGCGCACGCTCAAGGCTTCGATCAGTTCACGGCTGTTGCTGGCGCGCTGGCTGAGTTGGTGCATGCGGGCAATGGACTCGATCAGTTCCGTACGCCCCACCGCACCGCTTTGATGAGCCTCGCTGGCGGCACTCAGCGCCTGGCGACTGAGCGTCGAAGTGGCGCGTTCGGTGGTGATCATGACCTCGGCGTTGCTGACGATCCGGGCCGCCGCCGTGAGCTGCGATTGCAGTTTTTCCGCCAGTTGCCGAACAGAGAACGCCACACCGGCGGCTGACAGCGCGTTATGGCTGGTGGTGTAGGAAAGATCCCGGGTCAACTCGCCGATGGCATCGAGGTTGTCGAGGGACGCAGCCTCCGGGGTCGCGCGCGAACGCAGGCGAGGCAGCCAGATAATCAGCACGGCCAGGGGCAGGCCAAGGTAAAGCGACCAGCCGCCCAACGTCATGCCACATAACAACAGCATCAGGGCGATGCTTTGCAGCGTCGGTGTGAGCCAGCGGTTTTTTGGCAACAGCACTGGTGCAGGCACTGCCGCCACCAGAGACCCGTCTCTCGTCATCATCGTCACCCCGGAAAACTTCTAATTGTTGTCTTCGCATTAAACGCCACCATAAAGCCATTATCCATGAGCCTTTAGTCGCGAACGGTGCAGCAGATCAATAGAAGAATCGGGAAATCGAAGACGGCAAAAAGCAAAGATCGCAGCCTGCGCCGGCACCCTGCTTCGATTGCGCAGGGGCTGGCGCAGGCCGCGATCTTGTCAAAGGCAGCCCGGATTCAAGGGCTGCCTCGCAGAATCAGGCCTGACGCTGGTGCTTGTCGATTTGCTCGTGACGCTCTTGAGCTTCGATGCAGTACTTGGTGGTCGGGCTGATCAGCAGGCGCTTGAGGCCAATCGCCTCGCCGCTGTCGTCGCACCAGCCAAAGCTGTCTTCCTTGATGCGCTCAAGGGCTTGTTCCAACTGAGGCAACATGCGCTGGTCGCGATCGATCGCGTTCACCAGCCAGGTGCGCTCTTCTTCGACCGAAGCCGCGTCTGCCGGATCGGCCGGGGTGTCCAGGCTTTCGATGGCGATGCGGTTCTGTTCGATGCGCTCATGGGTTTCGACTTTCATGTTCTGCAACAGCTCGGAGAAAAAAGCATGTTGCTCGGCATTCATGTAGTCATCCGCCGGCATGGCCAGCAACTTGTCCTTTGTCATTGATATCTCTATAAAAAAACGTGCATTAAGGCGAATAAGGGAGCGTTCCGGCAGACCTGGGCAGGCCATCGGAAAGGCGCCGTTTGTTCCAAGCGCCACCCGGCACTCAATTTACGAGGGGCGGCAGTCTACGGCCGACTTGAGGCCTCAGCAACTGAAAAGACAGCGAATTTGTCCGACAAAGCCCTGAAAATGCTCTATGGCAGGCTTATAGGCGGTAATCGGAGTGCGTTTATAGCAAGAAATTCAATCGAGCGGAGGTATATAGAAGACAAACGGCCTGCACCGGGCAATTTTCGCTGTCATTTGCAGGGCTGCGAACCTCAGCTAAGGTTGTCCCTCCCGAAATGGCCATATAAAGGAAAGGACCATGAAGCTGATCGGTATGCTGGACTCGCCCTATGTCAGGCGCACCGCCATTTCTGCCAAATGCCTGGGAATCACCCTGGAACATCAATCGGTCTCGGTGTTCCGCCACTTCGAACAATTCCGCCAGATCAACCCGGTGGTCAAGGCGCCCACCCTGGTGCTGGATGACGGTGAGGTGTTGATGGATTCGACGCTGATCATCGACTACCTGGAAACCCTCGCCGGCAACAGCCTGATGCCCGTCGAGCCGAACCAGCGCCTGCGCGCGTTGCGTCTGATCGGCCTGGCCCTGGCCGCCAGCGAAAAATCCGTGCAGCTTTATTACGAGCGCAACCTGCGACCCGAGGAGATTCAATTCGAGCCTTGGGTGCAGCGGGTCGAAGGACAGTTGGCTGCGGCATATTCGGCACTGGAGCGGGAGCTGGAAAAGCAGGCGCTGAAGACTGACGGATCGATCGAACAGGACGGCATCACGCTGGCGGTGGCCTGGAGCTTCAGCAATCTGGTGGTGCCGGACCAGGTGAGTGCGGCACAGTTTCCGCGGATCGCCGCCTTCACGGCGTATGCCGAGGGGCTTGAGGTGTTTGTGAGTACACCGATCGAGTAAGCGTCGCTCGATCAAAAACGCCGCTTCCACACGGGGTGGAAGCGGCTGCGAGGTCAATGCACAAACAACGCAATCAAGATAATGATCGGAATGGGCACGCCGAGAAAGAACAGCAGTAATGAACGCATGATGATTCTCCTGGGTTAGCGAACAGGGATCGAGGTGACGTAAGCATCGGATTGCAGATACACCACCGCATCCCGGCGACGACCGCCGAAGGTCGCGGCAAGGCTTGCGAAAAACGCACCGGCCAACAGCGCAACGAACATCCACAGCGTGGTCCACGCGGCCACTTTCGCGGCGGTGTCAGCCGCCTGTTGTGCGGCCTGCTTGGCGTCGGCCACGGCTTTTTGGGTACGGGCATAGACCTCATCGACACGACGTTCGGCGTCGGCCTGGGTCAGGTTGGTCCGCTGCGCGACCAGTTGCGCCAGATAGGTCCGGTCTTCGGGGGTCAATCCGCCCACGCTCAGGGAACGTACAAAGATCCGGCTGACAGCGCCCCGGGCCGCATCATCGTTGACGGCAACCGGGCGATCGTCACGGAACAGGCTGTCGACGAAGTAACCGTACTCATCGCCCTGGGTATTGCCCGCCGCAGTGCCCACGGCCTGGGTCGCGACACTGGCGGCACCGCCGACGACATTCGCTCCGGCCTGCACGCCACCGCCCACCACGCTGCTGACCGAGCCGGCGACCAGCGTGGCCGTCACCAGCGTCGCCACGCACCAGGCCAGAAAACCATGGGCCGTGTCGCGAAAGTAGACTTCATCGCCATGCATGTTCGCCCACTTCACCCGCAGCCGGCCGGCGATGTAGCCGCCAAGTCCGGACGCGATGATCTGGGTGAAGGCCAGCCAGACAATGGTCGATATTCCCAGGCCCTTGGCGCTCACGCCTTCATTGGCCCAGGGCGATACCGCCGAGAAACCCAGGCCGAAGCCCAGCAATACGAGGATCAGCGACAACGCCGCCGCGGCCGCGGCACCCGCGAAAATCGCGCCCCAGGACACGCCGGACAGGCTGGTGGACTCTTCCATGGCAGGATAGAAACCGTCAGAGGATCTATTCATTGTTGTATCGCTCCAGGCAGAAAGATGGTGTTACAACTCTTCAGGGAAGGAATTGCAGTCACCGTGCCAGTCGCGTACTTTGAATAAATCTCAGCGTTTCAATTACTTAGAAATTTTGAACTTCTCGCAGCCATGCAAACTGCAACGAACAGGTCGATCCAGCGGGTTTTATGCATTGGTTATTTGCGCTTGTAGCTTTCCTGGATAAACCCTTGCGGGCGTGCCTGGACATAGCTCAATGACATTAATGCCACAGGCAGCGACCCCGGCCAGATGAAAGTTAATTTATTAAGTCGCGGGTTTTTCTTGGCAAAATGCGCGTTACTTCGTATTGAACTGCATATCAGGCCAGCCTTATGACCCGCATCTTGACCATCGAAGACGACGTTGTGACCGCCCGGGAAATTGTCGCCGAACTGAGCAACCACGGCCTCGACGTCGACTGGGTCGACAATGGCCGTGAAGGGCTGGAGCGTGCGGTCAGCGGCAACTATGACCTGATCACCCTCGACCGCATGTTGCCCGAGCTCGATGGCCTGGCGATTGTCACCACGCTGCGCACCATGGGCGTGGCCACGCCGATCCTGATGATCAGCGCCCTGTCCGACGTCGACGAGCGCGTGCGCGGCTTGCGCGCCGGCGGCGACGACTACCTGACCAAACCCTTCGCCACCGATGAAATGGCCGCCCGGGTCGAAGTCCTGCTGCGCCGGCAGAACACCGTGACCGCCCAGGCCACCACGCTTCGGGTGGCGGATCTGGAGCTGAACCTGATCAGCCACGAGGCCAGCCGCGACGGTCAACTGCTGACGCTGTTGCCCACCGAGTACAAGCTGCTGGAATTCCTGATGCGCAATACCGGGCAAATCCTCTCGCGGATGATGATTTTCGAAGAAGTCTGGGGTTATCACTTCGACCCCGGCACCAACCTGATCGATGTGCACATCGGCCGTCTGCGCAAGAAGATCGACCCGCCTGGCAATGCTCCACTGATTCGAACCGTGCGAGGCTCGGGTTATGTCATTGCCGAACCCGTCTAAAGGCTGGCGTTCCTCCAGCAGCCGGTTGCTGGCGCTCTACAGTTCGCTGTTCGTGATCTGGAGCGCGATCCTCATGGGGGTCATGTACTACGAGGTGTCCGCCTACCTGGACAACCTGGCCAAGCATTCGCTGATGCAGCGCCAGCACCTGTTTTCGCGCTTCTCGGGCGAACAACTGGTGGACGCCCTCGCCGTCAGCATGACCTTCGATATCCGCGGCCTCGACGCCTACGGCCTGTTCGATGCCGACCACCGTTACCTCAGCGGCGCCCTGCGCTACATCCCCGACGGCTTGCCGCTCGATGGCAAGATCCACATGCTGCGCGACTGCGACGCCTCCGACGACAACGACGACCAGACACTGCCCGCCGACAGTTGCGACGCCGTGGCGACCCGCACCCACGACGGCCGCTGGCTGGTGCTGGTGCGCGACAACGGTTCGCTGTTCGCCGTGACCCGGATCATCCTTCACGCCCTGTTCTGGGGGGTGACCCTGACCATCGTGCCGGGCATCGTCGGCTGGTATCTGCTGCGACGCCGGCCGTTGCGGCGCATTCGCGGGATCCAGGCCAGTGCCGAAGCCATAGTCGCGGGCGACCTGAGCCATCGTCTGCCACTGTCCAATCGGCGTGATGAACTGGACATGCTCGCCGCCATCGTCAACGCCATGCTCGAACGCATCGAGCGCCTGATGAACGAGGTCAAGGGCGTCTGCGACAACATCGCCCATGACTTGCGCACGCCCCTGACCCGTCTGCGCGCGCAGCTTTACCGCATGCAGCAGCAAGCCGGGGAAGGTTCGCCGCAGGCCATGCAACTGGACCTGGTGTTGGCCGAGGCCGATACGCTGATGGCGCGTTTCCGTGGCTTGTTGCGGATTTCCGAACTGGAAGATCGCCAGCGCCGCTCCGGGTTCGTGCAGCTGGACCCGGTGTCGTTGTTGCAGGAACTGCATGAGTTCTACCTGCCCCTGGCCGAAGACGATGGGCTGGTGTTCCAACTGCACCTGCCCGCGTCATTGCCTTCGCTCAATGGCGACCGGGCGTTGCTGTTTGAAGCGCTGGCGAACCTGCTCAGCAACTCGATCAAATTCACCCCGCCAGGTGGCGCGGTGATCTTGCGCGGGGTCAATGCGGGCGGGCACACGCGGATCGAAGTGCTCGACTCCGGCCCGGGCATTCCCGAGGTGGAGCGCGAAGCGGTGTTCCAGCGTTTTTATCGTGCCGAGGCGGGCAATCAGAAAAGCGGCTTCGGGCTCGGGCTGTCCATCGTCGCGGCGATTGTCAGCCTGCACGGGTTCACGCTGGAAGTGGGCAGCAGCGAACTGGGCGGCGCGCGGTTGGTGCTCGATTGTCGGGAGAGCCTGATTCCGCAGGCCTGATGCAGGCTTCAATCTGACGCATAACCTGTGGGAGCGAGCTTGCTCGCGATGACGGTGTATCAGGTAAAAATGTATCGCCTGACACTCCGCTATCGCGAGCAAGCTCGCTCCCACAGGGATGGGTGGCATGCCTGTCAGGCCGGGTAATTCGCCCGCAGCGCCTCAAGCCCACCTTGATAGATGCCGGTAAACAACGCCTCCACCTTCTCGTTGCTCACACCTACCGGTTCGAACCGCCCGGACCAGGTCACCCGCGCGCCATCGCCTTGCGCCTCGACCTTGATCGTCGCCAGATAATCCGTCGCCGGAAACGGCGCCTGCTCAATCGAGTAGCTGTAGGTCCGGCCCGCGTTGTCGAACGTCTGCAGGCGCTCGATCACCACCGCGCCGTCCGCCGTTTGCAGGCTGCGCACGCGCCCGCCTTCGCTGAGTTCACTCTTGGGAATGAACGGCAGCCAGTCCGGCAGCGAATTGAATCCGCCGATCAATTGCCAGACCTGTTCGGCCGAAGCCGGGATGTCGATGAAGGCTGATGCAGTTGCCATGTAGGGTTCTCTCTATCAATAAGGTTCAGATGGCCAGGCTGTCGACGACACCGCCGTCGACCCGCAAGGCGGCACCGGTGGTGGCCGAGGATAACGGCGAAGCGATGTAGGCCACCAGGTTGGCGACTTCCGCGACGTCCGCCACGCGCTGGATGATCGACGTCGGCCGGGCCTTGCGCACGAAGGCGTCGGCCTCTTCCTGAACACTGCGACCGGACGCGGCCATGGCATCCTTGAGCATCAACTCCACGCCATCGGTCAACGTCGGGCCCGGCAGGATCGCATTGACCGTGACCCCAGTGCCCGCCAGCCGTTTGGCCAGGCCGTGGGACACCGCCAGGTTGGCGCTTTTGGTCACACCATAATTGAGCATGTCGGCCGGGATCGCGATCCCCGATTCCGAGGACAGGAAAATCACCCGCCCCCAGCCCTGCTTGACCATGTCCGGCACGTAATGCCGGGACAGGCGCACGCCGGAGATCACGTTGACCTCATAGAAGCGCGTCCACTCGCTGTCGGGCGTATCGAAGAAATCCACTGCGTCGTAGATCCCCAGGTTGTTCACCAGAATGTCTGCCCGTGGTTCGGCGGCGAACAGTTTTTCCGCGCCTTGCGCCGTACCGAGGTCGGCCGTCAGCCCACGCAGTTGCGCGCCAGGCACCTGCTGGCGAATGCTCGCCAGCGCCTGCTCGACCTTGCTCGTGTCACGGCCGATCACCACCACCGTAGCGCCGGATTCGGCCAGTGCCTTGCTGATGCCCAGGCCGATGCCGGCGGTGCTGCCGCTGACGATGGCCAATTTTCCGCTCAAATCAATCTTCATGCTCAAGCTCCAATGAGGGGTAAGGGTGCGCGCTCGGAAACCAGCTTCGCCTCACGCATGGCCTGCCAGAACGCAACCGGAATCACCGCAGCGACTGCCGGGTTAGCCAACGAAAACTGCAATGCCGCGGCCTTGACGTCGACACCATGGGCCGCCGCGATGCACTTGATCTGCTCGACCTTGCTGATGATCGCCGGGCTGGCCTTCTGATACTCGAAGTGCGCGCCACCGGCCAGGATGCCGGAGCTGCAAGGCGCGGTCATGGTCGAGAAGAGTGTAGCGACCCGCCAGCAGAAAACCGTCCGGCTGCGCTTCGCTCAGATCAAGGGTCAGCTCGCATGTTGCCCAGTGGCGTGGTACCAAAACCCAGCGCGCCGGGAAGTTTGTCTTTCAAGCTCATGGATGAATCCTCTCGATTGTCAGGTAACCCTGTAGGAGCCGGCTTGCTGGCGATAGCGGTTCTTCAGGCGACACCTGTGTCGACTGTTCCGGCGCCATCGCCAGCAAGCCGGCTCCTACAGAGGGGTCATCGGTTTGCAGATGACCATTGAGCAGATGCTGGATTGCGAGGGTCGGGAAATCCCTCGGCAAGCGCCTGGGGCGTGGTGAAGAAGGCGGCCTGTGCATCGGCCACATCGAAAACGCCATGCACGCCGGCGTGCTGCCCAATGCCTTGCGGGTACTGCGGGTCGACCGGCCGAACGTACACGTAGCGCTATACAACCTGCGTTCGGCCACACCAGAATGTCGCCAGCCGCGAAACCTTCGTCAGCGCCTGCATCCGCGCAGGCTTCACCCCGGATATCCGCATGGAAGCCACCGGCCACTTCACCGCCATGGCTCTGGTGGCTTCAGGGCTGGGCATCGCCATGATTCAGAAAGGCTTGAGCCGCAACGCACCGCCAGGCGTGGTGCTGCGGGAAGTGCCGTGGATTTCCCTGAGCAAACCGCTGTGGGCGGCGTGGCACCGGATAAATTTGCGGCCTTTGGTAGAAACCTTCCGCAAAATGCTCACGGAACCTGAATCCAACACAGAACCCTGTGGGAGCGGGCTTGCCCGCGATTGCGATCTACCTGCCAATAAAACCGTCCGCTGACACTCCGCCATCGCGGGCAAGCCCGCTCCCACAGGTCATCAGCGAACTGTAGATTGCGCAGGGTTTGGTGCTTTACTGAAAACACCTCAGCCCCCTGCGAGCCCTCCCCCATGAACCGCAACGACCTGCGCCGCGTGGACATGAACCTGCTGGTGATTTTCGAAACCCTGATGTTCGAGAAGAACCTGACCCGCGCCGGGGAAAAACTGTTCCTCGGCCAGCCCGCTGTCAGCGCATCGCTGGCCAAGTTGCGCGATCTGAGTGTGAAGATACTGCGAGGCGATGACCGTCCCGGCCAGTTGACCCTCGACGAGTTCTGCGAACGCCCCCACGCGCTGGTGTCGTTTTCCGGGGATCTGAGCGGCCCCATCGACAATGACCTGGCACGGATCGGCCGTTCGCGCCGGGTGGTACTGGCGGTGCCACAGTTCGCGGGATTGCGTGCCTTGCTGGCGGGCACCGACATGCTCGCCACGGTGCCCGATTATGCGGCCAGTGCCTTGATCGACGGCAGCAGCCAGCTACGGGCCGACGATGCGCCGTTCGAGATCAACCTGTCCGAACTGTCGATGGTCTGGAACGGGGTCAACGATAACGATCCGGCAGAACGCTGGTTGCGCTCGAAAATTGCACAGCACATGGCGGCGCCACTATCGGGGCATTGATCGACTGCAGGAGCACCGGCTCGGACTCGCGCAGATACACCGGCATGTCGGTCACCGGTGGCATGGCCGGAATCTCGAAGTACATCTGCACCACCCAGCCACGGTGATAGCTGGCGTGGTTGACCACGTGCATCAGCATCGCGCCGGCGCTCATGGTGCCGCTTTCGCCCGAGACAAAGGTGAATTCCAGGAGCTTGTCCAGGGAGGCCTCGGTTTGCCGGGCGCTCCAGTCGCAGTACCAGCGATCGATGTCTTTTTGCGCCTGGCGCAGTTCGCCCAGATCGGCATGCAGCAGGTCGTGTGAAGTCTTGAAACCATGTCCCCGGCCTTCCAGGTGCGCCTGCCAGATGCAATCAACCACATAGACGTGATTGAGGGTGCCGATCATGTTGTTGAACACCGACACCCGTTGTTTCTTGACTTCGCCCGGTGGAAGCGCGGCAAGGCTGTCAAACAGGCGCTGATTGGCCCAGCGTTTGTAATCGGCCAGCAGACAGGCAGTGCGTACGGTGATCATCAGAGTTCTCCGATGGCGGTAAGCGCACTTCCCAGCATAGACCCGATGGGCGCAAGGCAGCGCCAGCACTGATCATCGGTCGTTCAGGCGTCCTCCACTGTTTCGCCAATGACGCAACGGAGCTCGCTTCACGGAACTCTCGTCGACTGCCAGGTATCCTAAACTATGTGGTACTTCCCTTATGCTTCATGCTGTCGGAGGACACCGTCATGCGCCGCATGTTTATCATTTCTACGCTGGTACTTTGTTTGCCCGCAGGCTCCGCTCTGGCCGACGTGGATGCAGGTGACGTCGCCACTTCCGCCGGGGTTTCCGCCTCGCTGTACTCGACGTTCAAAGACCACAAACTCATGATTCCCGCCCGGGATGACGCCTCCAGCTTCGTGGCCAGTGGCGGTGAGATCCGTGGTGCCTATCTGGAGGCGGTGTTGAAAAAAGTCCGTCAGGACAATCCTGCGCTCATCAACGCAAGCGACGAAGACCTGGCACGCGCCATCCTCGTCCAGGAAGGCGTTGCCGCCGATCACTAAAGATCGTCATCGCCAGCGGTGGGGCTTGTGATAGCGCGATAGCGTTTGCGGCCCTCCCTGGCGTGCACGTCGGTGGACAGGCGTGCCCGCCCGGCCACGAGCTGGGCGTTGACGCTGACCCCGCCATGGCTTGGTTCACCAGGCACCGGGGCAACCGCGCAGGTGATTCTGCGCAATGTCAGAGCAGAGATATCTGTGTAGGAGCCGGCTTGCCGCGATTGCCTCTCAAGCCTGTGTTGCGTCTGGAAACGCCATCGCTGGCAAGTCGGGACCCCGCATCGCAGCTCCTACAATGAGAGAAGGGGCTATGCCGCATGTGAGGCATTTATGAAAATCTCGGCCAAACTGGCGTTTTTCGCCGTCGTCAGCACCCTCGCCTACCTCGCCCTGGCGATCTGGGGGCTGGGTGGTTTCGCGGCCTGGTTCAGCCACGGTTCACTGGTGGTCGTGACCCTGGCTACCCTGGTCATGGCCGTCGCGTCGCTGTTCACCGAGGTCAACCTGAGCTCGGGAGAGCGTGAAGACCGGGCCAATCGCTGGGTCCTCCCGGCCTTCGGCGTGATCGGTGTGCTGAGCGGTTTTGTCCCAGCCTATACCGACCGCATCGATTTCTGGACCTTTGGCGGTGAGGGCGTGCGCTGGCTGGGGGCGCTGCTGTTCATCGTCGGCGGCGCGCTGCGGTTGTGGCCGGTGTTCGTGCTGGGCAAGCGTTTCAGCGGGCTGGTGGCCATTCAGCCGGGGCATCGACTGGTCACCGAAGGCATCTACCGGCGCCTGCGCAACCCCAGTTATCTGGGGATGATGGTCATCGCCGTGGGCTGGGCACTGGCGTTTCGTTCGGGGGTCGGATTGTTGCTGGCAGCACTGACCCTGATTCCGCTGGTTGCGCGGATTCACTCGGAAGAAGCCTTGCTGAGGGCGCAGTTCGGCAGTGAATACGACGCCTATTGCAGTCGCACCTGGCGGTTGATCCCCGGACTTTACTGACAGGAACACTGATCCCACATCAGGCGGTGAACAGGCGCAGATCTGCGGCATCCACCTGAACCTGTACCGTTTCATAACTGGCCAACGTCCCATGCGGGGTCTCGATCGGCTGCTCATGAGTCGCCGTGACAATCATCAAGTCTGCCCCTGCCGCCTCGGCCGCGTGAATCCCCACCGTGGCGTCTTCAAAAACCAGACACTGCCCAGGCTCGACACCCAGGCGCCGGGCCGCGAGGCGGTACCCCGCCGGATCGGGTTTACCGGCCGTGACGTCCTCGGCAGTCACCATCACCTCAGGTTCGGGAATCCCCGCCGCCGCCATCCGCCGCAACGCCAGTTCCCGAGGGGCGGAAGTGACGATGGCCCACTGATTGACCGGCAATGACCGCAGGAATGTCGCCGCGCCAGGCACTTCGAAGACCCCGTCGACATCCTCGATTTCCGCTTCGGTGATCCACGCGGCTTCGGCCTCGGCATCCACCCCGGGCAAGTCCAGGCGTCGGATGGTGTCGATGGCGCGGGCGCCGTGGATGGTCGGCAGGAAGGTTTCGACATCCACACCATGACGCACGGCCCAGGTGGTCCAGACCCGCTCGGCGGCGGCAATGGACGTCAGGACGGTGCCGTCCATGTCGAACAGAAAGGCCCGGTAGGCCGAATTGAATACAGGATGATCAGACAAGGAAAATGACCTCGCGGGTGCCGGACGGATTTGCCCGGCAATGTAGCACCTGCACGCGCGTCAGTTGAGTCGTTTGGACTTGAAGGTCTGGCCCACACAATCGAGCAACCCGCCGATCATCCAGGGCTTCTTGATGAACGAGACGCTGTGTCGCACGCCTGAGCTTTGCGGCGTTTCAAAGCCGGACATGATCATGATCGGCTTGTCCGGCCAGCGATCGCCGAACTGGTTGGCCAGGTCCGCGCCATTGAGCGTGCCGGGCATGGTGATGTCCGTGAGCAGCATGCCCACCCGCGAGGCATGCTGCTCCAGATAGACCGCCGCCGCGTCCGCACTGACGTGCGGCTCCACGACAAAGCCCTCCTCCTGAAGAATTTCACAGAGAAACTCCAGGATCAGCGGGTCGTCCTCAACCACCAGAATCAATCCGCCAGGAAGATCTCCACCCGTCGTCGGTTCTCGACTCATGACCGTGCCGCTCCCTGAATGCGTCAATGATTTCGCGGAATTGGATCCGCTGCCTTACAGGTATGAGCAGCACAGACCGCGGAAATTCATTTTTGATACAGCAGATCGACAATGGGAAAAACCTGTGGGAGCGAGCTTGCTCCCACAGGGTCTGCGATGGTGGGACTTACTGCGACATTTCGCTTTTCTTCATTGCATCCTTGGACATGGCGTCTTTTTTCATGCCGTCCTTGCTCATGGAGTCCTTGGACATGCTGTCTTTGGACATGGCGTCCTTGGACATCGAGTCGGTCTTCTTCATCGCATCCTTGGACATGGCGTCCTTGGACATTGAATCCTTGCTCATGCTGTCGTTGCTCATCGTGTCAGCAGCGAACACGGAGGCAGCACCAACGGCCAGGCACAGGGACAGAACAACGGTGGTCAACTTTTTCATGATGAAACTCCTTGAAGCGTGGGTTTGCGGAGGTTGAAGTCTCGGGCGTTCATCAGCTGCCACCGAACCAGTTGTAGCCCTGGTCTTCCCAGTAGCCGCCGCTGTAGGTGTTGCTGACGAAAATCGCCTGAATGTGTTTGGGGTTCTTGTAGCCAAGCTTGGTGGGCATGCGCAGCTTCATCGGGAAACCGTATTCGCGCGGCAGCACTGCACCGTCATAAGTCAGGGACAGCTGTGTTTGCGCATGCAGTGCGGTGGCCATGTCGATGCTGGTGTAGTAGTCGTCGGCACATTTGAAGCCGACGTATTTGGCGTCGGTGTCGGCGCCGATGCGCTTGAGGAAGTCGCTGAAGCGCACACCGCCCCAACGCCCGATCGCACTCCAGCCTTCGACGCAGATGTGCCGGGTGATCTGCTCGGTCTGGGCCATGGCGCGCAGTTCTTCGAGGCGCCAGCTGCGCTTGTCGGCAACCAGGCCGGTGACTTCCAGGCGATAGCTGTCCTCCTCCACCGACGGCGCTTCGTCGATGCCGTAGAAAGCATTGAAGGGAAACGGCCGGGTGATCATCGACTGCGGATAAGTCGGCGCCATGGCGTTGGGGTTGAACAGCCAGCCTTGCACGCGGTCGTTGAAACGCGACATGGACGACAGCGCAGTCTCGACGCTTTCGTTGTCGGTGATGTTGCAGCCGGACAACATGGCCACGCTGCCAAGGGTCAGGCCCCGCAGCAAAAACGAGCGGCGCGAGCGGTCTTCGATTTGCGGGGCGAGGATCTTGCGGGCATCGGTGAGGATCGAAGCCTCGTCCAGCCCCGGGATCTGAATGCGCTTTTTCATACCTGCTCCTTGCGGCCGACGATCATGGCCAACAACGTTTTCGGGACCAGCGCGACCATCAGCAGATGCACCGCCACAAAGGCCACCAACAGCGCCATGGCGAAGAAGTGCACACGGCGCGCGCCTTCGTAGCCGAACAACAATTCACGCAACAGCGGGAACTGCACCGACTTCCACAACACCAATCCGGAAAGCACCAGCAGGAGGATGTCGACCATCACGAACAGGTAGGCAAAGCGTTGCACCTGGTTGTAATGACTGAGGTCGGCGTGCCCCAGCTTTCCGCGCAAGGCGGCCCAGAGGTCATGCAGCACGCCCTTGGGTGAAACCGGGAAAAAACGCCGTTTCAGGCGACCGCTGAACAGGTTGAAGACCAGGTAGATCAGGCCGTTGATCGCCAGGAACCACATCGCCGCGAAATGCCATTGCAACGCGCCGCCCAGCCAGCCGCCGAGGGTGATCGACTTGGGAAAACTGAATTCGTAGATCGGCGAGGCGTTGTAGATGCGCCAGCCGCTCGTGACCATCACCAGCACCGCCAAGGCGTTGAGCCAATGGGTCAGGCGTAGCCAGCGTGGATGACTGGACTTGGGTGAAGCAGTGCTCTGCGACATGTCCGGCTCCGGTTTGTTGTTGTTCGTTGGGAGCCGAGTATAGGAGCGGAAAGATCGCCAAATCCTCACGTAAAGTTAAAGTAAATGTGATAACTGGCCCGCAAGGCCACCGCAAAACCTGTAGGAGCGAGCCTGCTCGCGATGGTGTATCAGGCACCGTTGTGTCGTCTGACACACCATCGCGAGCAGGCTCGCTCCCACAAGGTGTTGTGTAGACCGCAAGATAGGCATTTATGGTTAAATGCCGCCCCTTTCCACGCCATCGACTCGATCCAATGAACCCTGAAGCTCTCGCTACCCTGCGCGAACACCTGCTGACCGCCCTGGCAGCCGCCCCCGCCGAAACCCGCCGCCTGTTCCACGGCCGTGGCCGCTGCTGGCCGGGGCTGGAGCAAGTGACCGTGGACTGGTTGCAGGGCGTGGTGCTGGTGGCGTTGTTCAAGGAGCCGGAGGCGACACAGCTTGAAGAGCTAAAACGGTTGCTGATGGCGATCCCCGAGTCAGAACAGTGGGCGCAATCGGGTGCCCATACGCTGTTGCTGCAACACCGCTACCTGCTGCAAAGCACCACCGAATGGCTGCTCGGGGACGTCATCGAGGAAATGACCATCACCGAAGGCGGGCTGAAGTACCGGGTGGACCTGGGCCGCAAACAGAACACCGGGCTGTTCCTCGACATGCGCTACGGCCGCGATTGGGTCCGCGCCAATGCACAGGGCAAACGGGTGCTGAACCTGTTCGCCTACACCTGCGGCTTCTCGGTGGCGGCCATCGAAGGCGGCGCGACCCATGTGGTCAACCTCGACATGTCCAGCCCGGCCTTGAACCGTGGCCGCGACAACCACCGGCTCAACGGCCACGACATGAGCAAGGTGAGCTTCCTCGGCCACGACCTGTTCAAGTCCTGGGGCAAAGTGATCGGCAAAGGCCCTTACGACCTGGTGATCATCGATCCGCCGTCGTTCCAGAAAGGCAGCTTCCTGCTGACCAAGGACTACCAGCGCGTGCTGCGCCGCCTTCCGGAATTGCTCGGCCCTCAGGGTACCGTACTGGCGTGCATGAACGACCCGGCGTTTGGTGCCGACTTCCTGATTGATGGCGTGACACGTGAGGCGCCGAGCCTGCGGTTCGAGCAGCGGCTGGAGAACCCGCCGGAGTTTGCGGATGCGGATGTGGAGTGTGGGTTGAAGGCGTTGGTGTTCAGGCTGGAAGGATGAGATTAATTCTGTCTATTGATAGCTTGCTTACTAGGGGGGACTGATTAGAGTTTCATACCCGCTACCGATAGGTTGTGCGCAACTTGAGGCGGCTTGTTTTCAAGTTTTGAATTTACTCCGCGGTTCATTACCTGAACAACACCACGGGCATTTTCAATCGAAGCACGAATTGAGAACCTCACATCAACGTAAAAATCAACCGCACGAAAAAATTTTTCTCCATCTTCAACAAAATACGGTATCACTTCAGGGTCTTGCCTAAAGCCTGTAGCGACAAGCTTGAAATCATCCATGATTCTTTTGGTTGACTTCCCATTAGGGGTTCCATTTAAAAAAATTTCCATCCTCTCTTCGGAAGTCCCTTCCGCCTCATGCATCACTCTGAGCGTGTCTTGATTGATAACATAATCTCTTTTTAAAACAAAAGGAAGAAATCCAAAAAAATCATTTTCCCGAGAAACAGCAGCGTACTGAAACTTCGCAACATCACTTGCAAAATACTCACGAGTTTCACTCTCCTTAAAGTTGTATTTCATAATCCATTCATATTTATCATATAAATTCCTAAACTCATCCTCCTCACCATATATCGACTCAATTGCCCTCGTATCATAACTAGATGAGTGCTGCATCTTATTAGCAACAAAATCGAGCCGTCTTTTTTCCTGCGCATCCGAAGGGTCATAACGCATATATAAATCAGGATCAAAATTTTTAGTTTCCCCTCCGGTTACAACAATAACTTTGAACGCATACCTCCACAACTTTATGGCGCTTTCCCTGTCCAGACCTTCCTGATCAAAAAACACTACCGGATTATTTTTTACCATTAAGTACCTGTTGAGGTCGGAAACATCACCCGCCGGGTCCGGACAAATCCAGCGTTGCAACCACGGTGCGTAATAGCGGTAGCCATAGTAATAAAGTCCCGTGGCATCCCGCTCCTTGCCCGAGTAGCGAATGGTCTTGTACTTGGCCACCAAGGCACTTTTACCCGCCCAGCACGCCGTGCCGCCAAAGGGGTAATAGTGTTCCCGGGTCAGCACGCCCGCCTCGTCGTCCAGTTCCAGGGTGCTGGAGCCGAGGTGATCGCTGAGGCTGTAGCGCAGTTGATCGTCGTGAACACCAGAGGGCCAATGCAATGTCCGAACATTGCTGCGTCCGGCTTCGATGCTGATGACGTGGTGTTCTTCGCCACCGGCCTGGCGGTGGATTTCCAGACTGGGAAGGTAACGGACCTCGGTACGCAAGGTGCGGCCGCTGGTATGGGCGAACCCCGTTTTGCGCAAGCGGTGGCCGGGGCGGTCGTAGCGGTAGCATTCGTAGTCGTCGGGGTCGGCTTCGCGGTTAACCAAAGTCACGCGGTGCAATTGGTTGCGAATGTCCCAAAGCATGGCTTGCCCGCGCTGCAGTTCCTGTTGATTGCCAGCGGCATCGAAACCCGAGGCGATATCGGGCTCGCCCGGAAACGAACCATCGTCCCGCTGCCCGAGGCTGCGGTTGCTGCTTGCCGAGGTAAACATCGAGAAGCCCGGCGCACCGCTGTGCTGGCGGGTGATCAAGTTCCCACCCCGGTCGTACTCGAAACGTTGGGTGTAATTGCGCCGTTGGTTGGGGTCCAGCGGAGTGGGCAGCAGTGTCGGCAGGGCCGGGCCATGGCTCGGCTGGCTGACTTCCCAGCCCTGGGCTTCGACCAGTTGGTACAGGCTGTCGTAACGGTAGCGGTTGATCGGGTCGATGCGCTGATTGTTGAAATGGGTCACGGGTTGGGACAGGTCATGCAACTCGACGATGTTGCCCGAAGCGTCGTAGACGTAGTTCAGATCCTGCAAGGGGTTCCGGTTGCCGACCGCCGCCACCAGCCGGATCAGCCGGCCGTCATCGGCAGCGTACTCGATGCGGGTCACCACACCATTGCCGGCGGTTTCGCGTTCGACCTGGTCCTGGGCGTTGTAACGGATGTCGCTGACCGGGCGTTGCGGCGGTTTCCCAGGGTCAGCCATTTGCAGCCAGACCACACTCAACTTGCCGGCCACGTCGTAGCTAAAGGTGCGAACGTTGCCCACCGCATCGGTTTGTCGCTGAAGTTCTGCGCCGGGATTGAAGGTGTGGCGGGTGATGAACGATTGAGCTTCCAGCCATGTCTCGCGCTCATCGAGATCCAAGGGCCAATCCGGTGTTTCGAGATCAGAGAGAAAGCGTTGCTCTTCAACCAACACTGCACCTAAAAGCCCGTAGTCAAAGGCGCATTGCGTACCTGCCGGATGATCATGACGG
The DNA here is from genome assembly GCF_009764265.1 of Pseudomonas sp. PB101. GTDB lineage: Bacteria > Pseudomonadota > Gammaproteobacteria > Pseudomonadales > Pseudomonadaceae > Aquipseudomonas. Next base: position 11,187 of record NZ_RWIR01000071.1, on the reverse strand, counting down.
ATCAACTGCCCGCAACGGTTGTGCTCGGCGAAAACAGGTCCGGAATCTCCGTAGGTCATGCGCTCCACCACACGCAGTCGATCACCCGCAGCCTGTTCGGTGACAGTGACGGGCCGCTGCTGATCATCAAACTCTGTGTGACGCTGACTGCCGCGTGCATCCCAGAACGAACAGGGCAAACCCATCTGATCCGGCAAACTCAACTGCCACCCGGCATCCACGCTGTCCGTCAGCAACGGTTGCCCGCTCAAGCCGTAGCGCGTGGTCAGGTTCGGTTTCGGTGCCGAGCCCCACAAGCGTGGGTCCCACGACTCGATCAACCGCCCAGCCGCGTCGAAACGTTGCCGGGTGATGCGCGGATCAATCTCCGGGCTGTCAGGATGACGGCAATAGCCGATGCTGCGAACCGTCAGGGCGCGTGGATCGATGACCGACAGCGTCGGTGTCGCGGCGTGGTGGTGAGCGTTCACGGCATTGACGATCCTTCGCTTTGACTGAGGACAGACTGGGCCTTTTTTGGCCGGACCGAAACTGTAAGAAGTTACAGGTCAGCGCCTGTGACATCGCCATGGCGGGCAAAGCTTTTTCCATTCAAGCGGATGAGACGCAGGGCTGCCAATTCAACGCGGCTGCAACACCAGCGCGAACAGCTCGCCATGCCCGTTGACGTTGAGCTTGTGATAGAGGTTGCGCCGGTGCACTTTCACCGTCTCCGGCGAAATGCCCAGTTGCTGGGCGATGGCCTTGCTGGAGAAGCCCTGGAGAATCAAGCGCGCGGTTTCGATTTCCCGCTGCGTCAGGCGTGCATCGAAGCGGTCGAGCAAGGTCGCCAGATCGCCCGCCGGCAGTTCGGCGACCGGCCCTTCCAGCGGCAGCAGATCCAGGTGCCGGCGTATCGCTGACAGCACCCAGTCACGCACGCACAGCAGGCGGCCCTGCTCCTCGAGGCCAAAGCGCACCGAGCGACCGAGGGACAGGCCGAGCACGGCGCCTTCGACGTTGATCATGAACTGCAACTCGTCCCCGCCGACCACCGTCCTGAAGTAACTCAGGTAGTACTCGCTGTGCTGGAACTGGTCGGGCGCCACCGAATCGAGGCTGTGCAAGCCGTCGGCGATGCCCGCACAGGCGGCCTGATAGAACGGGTCGAGCAGGTACATGCCGGCGCGGTAGTCCGCCAGTTCTTCCTGCTCGTCAGCATTGCCCATGGCATCGAAATCAATCAGCAGACGCGGCGCATGGCCCGGGCGCATCAGCGCCACCAGCGCGTTGTCCAGCGGCACCAACAAGCGCAGGGTATCGACCAGCGCCCGCCAGAAGCTCTCCCGCCCCACCGCCGTGAACACCCGCGCCAGCCCCTGGTGCACCGGCAACTCTTTCAACAACGCGTCCACGCACTACCCCTTTTGTGTAACCCATGTTGGGAATGGGTGAAGAGCACCCCGGTCGATACGCTGCAATCTCCTGATTACCACCGGCCGCAACAGGCCAGGAGTGCCGCATCATGAGTCGTCACCGCTCGTATTTCAATCTGGGGTTTGGCGCCAGCCTGGCGGTATCGCTGTCGGCTTTTGCCGTCGAAGCCCCGACGGTGCACGTGTACAACTGGTACGACTACATCGGCCCCACCACCCTGCATGATTTCAAGCGTGACACCGGGATTGTGCCGGTCTACGACACTTTCGACAGCGCCGAAGTGCTCGAAGGCAAGTTGCTCACCAGCCGCAGCGGCTACGACGTGGTGGTGGCCAGCAACTTCAGTTTGCCCACGCTGATCAAGGCCGGCGCCCTCGCCCCGTTGCCCCGTGCGCAGATGCCGGACTTCAAGAACATGGACACCGATCTGCTGGCGAAACTGGCCAACAACGACCCGGGCAACCAGTACGCCGTGCCCTACCTGTGGGGCACCAACGGCATCGGCTACAACATCGACAAAGTGCGCGCGGTGCTGGGCGACAAGGCGCCGGTGGATTCCTGGGACCTGGTGTTCAAGGAGGAGAACCTGGCCAGGCTCGGTGAATGCGGCGTAGCCATGCTCGACTCGCCGTCGGAGATGCTGCCGGTCGCCCTGCACTACCTCGGCCTGCCGCCCAACAGCACCAACCCCGAAGACTACAAGAAGGCCGAAGCGCTGCTTCTCAAGTTGCGTCCGCACATCGCCTACTTCAACTCCTCGAAGTTCATCAGCGACCTGTCCAACGGCAACATCTGCGTGGCGGTCGGCTGGTCCGGTGCGATGCTCGAAGCCAAGACCACCGCCGAGCAGGCCGGCAACGGCGTGAAGATCGCCTACAGCCTGCCCAGGGAAGGCGCCCCGGTGTGGTTCGACACGCTGGTGCTGCTCAAGGACGCACCGCACCCCGAGCAAGGCATGGCCTTCATCGATTACCTGATGCGCCCCGAAGTCATCGCCCCGGTCAGCGACCACCTCAACTACCCCAACGGCAACCGCAGCGCGACCACGCTGGTGGCCGAAGCGACCCGCAGCAATCCGGCCGTCTACCCGTCAGCCGAAGCCATGGCCACCCTGTTCACCCTGCAACCACTGCCGCCGGCTACCGAGCGCGTGCGCACGCGGATCTGGAGCAAGGTCAAAAACGGCCAATAACACACCACTGACCCTGTGGGAGCGGGCTTGCCCGCGATGAGGCCAGCACATTCAACATTGATGTTGACCTATCCACCGCTTTCGCGGGCAAGCCCGCTCCCACAGGTAGAGCATCCGCCCCGCCAATTTTTTCTGCCACGAATCGAAGATGAGAAAACCATGAAACCACGTGCCCGCGACCTGAACATCCAGTTCGGCCAACTGCAACCCGGCCCGCTCAACGCCATCACCGACGTTCCCGGCGTACGGATCGGCCACAGCGATGTACGAGGCCGCACCACCAATGGCCGTGACATCCTCACCGGCGTCACCGTCATCGAGCCGCGCGCCGGTTCCACCAGCCAGCATCCGTGCTTTGCCGGTGTCCATGTGCTCAACGGCAATGGCGACGCCACGGGGCTGGAGTGGATTCGCGAAGCGGGCCTGCTGACCAGCCCCATCGCTTTCACCAACACCCACAGCCTGGGCGTGGTGCGCGATGCGCTGATCGTGCTCGACCGCGAGCAGCAGCCGGATGACGGGCGCCTGTACTGGAACATGCCGGTGGTGCTGGAAACCTTCGACGGCTTGCTCAACGACATCAACGGCTTTCACGTCAAGCCCGAGCACGTGGCCCAGGCCCTGCGCTCGGCAACGGGCGGGCCGGTGACCGAAGGCAACGTCGGCGGTGGCAGCGGCATGATCTGCCACGAATTCAAGGGCGGCATCGGCACCGCGTCGCGACGCCTGAGCAGCGCCCAGGGCGGCTGGACGGTCGGCGCGATTGTCCAGGCCAACCATGGCATCCGTAACGAACTGCGCGTTGACGGCTACCCGGTCGGACGCTACATGGAACAGGTCGATTCGCCGTTCCTCAAGGCCTCGCTGCCCCATCCGGGCATGGGTTCGATCGTGGTCTGCCTGGCCACCGATGCGCCGTTGCTGCCACACCAGTGCACCCGCCTGGCCCAGCGCGCCAGCCTCGGCCTGGCCCGCACCGGGGGCGGCAATGAAGACCACAGCGGCGACATTTTCATCGCTTTCGCTACCGGTAATGATGTGCCACCGGCGGCCTACGAGAGCAAGAAAGCGCCGACCACCGACCACCTGAGCATGGTCAACAACGACCACATCAGCGAGCTGTTCCTGGCCGCCACCGAAGCTGTGGAAGAAGCCATCATCAATGCCCTGCTCGCCGGCGAAACGGCCGAAGGCAACGGGCATGCGGTATCGGGGCTGGATGCCGACACCTTGCTCAAGGCCTTGCGCCGCGCCGGCTGGCCGGGGGATGCGACTAGTGGTACTTGAGTGAAATACTCGGACTTTTTAGGATGAACTTACGCAGTCGCTTGGTTGCTCGACAAGCCGCTGCGTAGGTGGTGAGTGCACTGAACCCCTACCAAGCTCACCGCCTGCTTCATGCGCATCTTGAGCCTCAACGGCTCTACTTCCTCCCCATCAAAGAGCTTTTGAGGCTCTTTTTTTTGCTTGTGAAAATCACACATTTCCTGGGGGAACGGGCTTGCTCCGGGCGGCGATCCGACGAAAAACCGCTGGACTACGCGGTCATTCAGGTAGCCCGCGTTATCGTTGGCGTCCATCGCGAGCAGGGCTCGCTCCTACAAGGGATTTTCATTGGGGCACAGGGAACGCCAGGCCGCCTGCGCCAGCATGTCCCGGTACGCCTTCGGGCTACCCTTGACCCGGCCCGACAGCCAGGCGCGGCAGTAACTGTCGGCCTGGCCGATGATCAACGACAGTAACAACTCCGTCGGAAAACCACCCAGCCCGTCCCCCTGTGCGCCCAGCCATGCCAGCAACTGCTTGTTGCGCGCCTTGTTGCGCGTGGCGAGCTCGTCCTTGAACGGTCCCTTGGTCACGGCAAACCGCGCGTGGTACTGGAACCGCGCCCACTCCGGCTGGCTGTCGACCCAATCCACATAGCTGTGCACCAGCGCGTACACACCAGTTTGAGTGGTGCTTGCCTCAGCCAGGTAGCTGTCGCGCAGACGCGCCTGATCGTCGAGGGCGGTAAAAAACAGCGCCGCCACCAGGCCTTCCTTGTTGCCGAAATGGTGATAGATCGCGCCGACACTGGTGTCGCATTCAGCGCGGATCATTTCGATGGTGGTGGCCTCGATCCCCTGTTCGTTGAACAGGCTCAGGGCCTTTCTGAAGATGTCGCGCTTGAGTTCGGCGCGTCGTCCGGGGTAGCAGCGTTCGAGCAGATCGGCGGTTTCCATGGGTAAAAACAGTCCGCAAAAGTCATGGGTGGAGGCTGGCGCTTGCCAGCGCACAAGTGACGTCAGGTTGACAGATTTCCTTTCGACAGAATACTGTTCCGTTACAGAACATTGTTCTGTTACAGAAGATAATTCTGTAAACGATCATCCTCGAGAGGCAAAAAAATGAGTCAGTTCCTCAGCATGTTCAACAGCGCCGGGCCAGAAGCGTTCAGCAAATTGGCCTGCCAGGTGGCGCCCTACTTCTCCACCATCAATCCGCTGGTCAAGGATTTGCGCAAAGGCTCGGCCACCGTGCACGTGCCGTTTGCCCGGGAAATCACCAATCATTTGGGGACGGTGCACGCGATAGCCATGTGCAACGCCGCCGAACTGGCCGCCGGGATGATGACCGACGTTTCCATTCCCGCCGGCGCCCGCTGGATTCCCAAGGGCATGACCGTTGAATACCTGGCCAAGGCCAAGAGCGATGTAACGGCGGTCGCCGAGGGCGAGGCCGTGGACTGGACCAGTGAAGGCGACAAGATCGTGCCGGTGGACATTCACGATGCCGAAGGCAAGAAGGTGTTCACGGCGCGGATCACCATGAATGTGAAGCTGGCGTGAGCACTGCCCCGGCTCTCGCGGGCAACCGATGACCGTAGGAGCCGGCTTGCTGGCGAAGGCGTCTCCAGAAACGGCGCATGACTTGAGGCTGCCTTCGCCAGCAAGCCGGCTCCTACAGGGGATTTGCGGTGTCACACAAAGATTGTGCGACACCGCGAAGGTGTCAGTCGCGGCGGCAAAAATTACCAGTCGTACGTCATCTCGACCGACGCCACCCGCTCCTGCCCGTAATAGCAACCGAACGAATAGTTGCAGTCCGATACGTATTCACGGTCGAAGATGTTCTGCACGTTCAGGCGGGTCTGCAAACCGCGCAGGCTCGCGTCCAGCTTGCTCATGTCGTAGCTGACGGTGGCGTCATAGACGACCCAGGACGGCACGTCGAACGAGTTGGCCGCATCGCCCGGTTTGCGCCCGGTGTAGCGCGCACCGGCACCGAAGGTCAGGCCGTTGAGGTTGGCCTGGGTGAAGTGATAGTCGACCCACATCGATGCCGATACCGGCGACTGCGCCTCGTTGCGGTTGTCCTGACTGCCCCAGGTGTCCTTGGTGTAGAACGAATCCATGTAGCTGGCAGCCGCCATCACATCGATGTTGTCGAGGCTGGACTTGACCTCCAGCTCGATACCCCGCGAGCGCACTTCGCCGCTCTGGGCCATGTATTCCGGGTACACGACGTCGCCGGTCAACACGTTCTTCTGCTTGACCTCATAGACCGAAGCGGTAATCAGCGTCTTCTCGAACGGCTGGTACTTCACGCCGATTTCGTATTGCTCGCCCTTGGTCGGCTCGAACGCCTTGCCGCCGCGCTCGGGCGCCGCCGTGCCGAGGGTCGGCAGGAACGATTCGGAGTAGCTGACATACGGCGCCAGGCCGAAATCGGTCACGTAGGTCAGGCCCACCCGCCCGGTGAACTGGCTGTCGCGCTTGGTTTCATGGGTGGACGCCAGCAAGTCCTTGTTGTCGATTTCCGCCCAGTCCTGACGGCCACCGATGGTCAGGATCCACTTGTCCAGCTTGATCTGGTCCTGCAGGTACAGGCCGGTCTGGCGCAGGGTGTTGTCCCACTGGGTGGTCAGCGTCGGCGTGACGCTGGCGGTGTCGTAGTTGTTCTTGCCATACAGGTCGACCGGCAACACGTTGTTGGCGTTGTAGCCATCGTACTTGCGGCTGAAATGGCGATAGTCCACGCCCATCAACGTGGTGTGCTCCAGGGCGCCGGTGTTGAATTTGTATTCCAGGTTGTTATCGATGGTGTACGCGATGTTGTGCTGGCGCCAGTCGACCTTGGCGCGGTTGGCCCGGGTGTAGTCGGTCACGCCGTCAGCACCGGTGACAAAGCTGCGCAGGTAGAAACCCTTATAGCGGTCACGCACGTCGGTGTAGCGCGCGCTGGAGCGGTATTTCAGGTCTTCGCTGAAATCGTGGGTGAAGTCGTAGCCGAAGACGTACTGATCGCGCTTGTAATCGTTGAAGTTCGTATCGCCGGAGAAGAAGTGCCGGTTGATCCGCTCACCGTTCGGACCGCGGTCGAGGGAACCGATCCTCGGCAGCGACTGATAATCCGGCACGCCGTCGTCGCGCTGGACCTGCGCCAGCAGGGTCAGGGCCGTGTCGTCGTTCATGTTCCAGGTCAGGCTCGGCGCCAACAGCATGCGCTGGCTGTTGTTGTGATCGACCTGTTCATTGCCCTTGTCGGCGACGCCGACGAGGCGATAGAGGAACTGTTTCTGCTCGTCGAGCGGGCCACTGGTGTCGAAGGCGCCGTTGACCCGGTTGTAGCTGCCCGCACCGAGCTTGACCTGGTTTTGCTGCTCGCTGGTCGGGCGCTTGGAGACCATGTTGATCAGGCCGCCCGGCTGGTTCTGCCCGTAGAGCACCGACGACGGCCCCTTGAGCACTTCGATGCGTTCCAGGGTGTACGGATCGATTTGCGGCGCACCGCCCAGGCTCCCCGCATACGGAATGTAAGCGCCGTCCAGGTACAGCGGCGTCGGCGCGAAGCCACGGCTGGTGATCTCGTCGGCGATCGAATTGCGGTCGGTGAAACCGCCGGTGTTCAGCCCCGGCGTGTAGCGCAGGGCCTGGGTCAGGTTGCGCGCACCCTGGGTTTCCACCTGGTCAGCGGTGACCACGTTGATGGTCTGCGGGATCTCCAGGATCGGCGTGTCGGTCTTGGTGGCGGTGGCACTGCGGGTGGCGACGTAGCCGTCTACCGGACCATAGGCCGACTCGGTCAACGCTCCGGTAATGCTGGTGGCGCCCAACTGCACTGCCGCACCGCTGGCCACGATCGGCAACAGCGAATAGCTGCCATTGTCGTGGCGCACCGCTTCCAGTTTGCTCCCGGCCAACAGCTGGCGCAGGCCGGCATCGACGCTATAGCGGCCCTGCAACCCGGCGGTTTGCTGGCCGTTGGCATGGGCCGGGTCGAAGGAAACGGTCACCCCGGCGATGGAGGCAAACCGGGTCAGCGCTGAACCCAGCGGGCCGGCCGCGATATTGAATTGCGTTTCGACATCTGTTTGCGCCCACGCAGGCGCTGCCACCAGCGTCATCCCCAATGGAACGGCCAGCGCCATCCCCAGCACGGCCGCTTGTACGGCGCGATTCAGCGGTTTGACGGGGGACTGGCGAGGTGAATTGCGGTGTTGGGGATTGCGAGGGGTCATGCAGTTTCCTTTCGCCCGTTGGCAGTGAGTGGCGGCGTCTGTTGCACCTGTAACTACCAAGTCGAACGAGAATCAAAATCAACAACACCCGCGACGAATTTTTTTTCGATCATGCTCAAACCGGTTCCACCGAGACCCAGTAGCGGCTGAACCGACGAATGCGCACGGGCAAGGTGGACGTCAGGTTGTCCAGCACCGTATCGGTATTGCCCAGATGAAACGCCCCGGAAATCCGCAAGGCGGCGACCGCCGGACCACACCCCAGGTGTCCGCTGCGATAACGCTGCAACTGCGCGATGAAGTCGCCCAGGCGCCAGTCGTCGGCCACCAGCATGTCGCGGGTCCAGGCATCGGCCTGGGGATTGGCCGGTTGCAGCGGCTCGATACTGTCCTGGCGAAAACCCAGTTGCTGACCGGCATCGACCCGTACCACCGGCCCCGACAGATTGCTCATGCGCACCTCCACGGCATGCTCCTGCACGCTGACTTCGCTGCGCCCTGCTTCGCTGCGCACCACGAACCGCGTGCCCAGGGCGCGAATGCTGCCTTCGGCGGTGTGCACGATGAAGGGACGCGCGTGGGGGTCGCGGGCGGTTTCGATCTGGATCTCGCCCCTGAGCAACCGTACTTCGCGCAGGCGTTCGCTGTAGCGCACGTCCACGGCTGTCGCGGTGTTGAGTTGCAGTTGCGTGCCATCGTCCAGGCGCATGCGGCGGCGCTCACCGGTGGCGGTGCGCTGATCGGCCATGAGGGTTGGCAGCGCCGTGGTGTTCCAGGCCAGCGTGCCCGCCCCGCCCGCCACCAGCAAGATCGACAACACCTTGAGCACGTCGCGGCGCCTGGCCCGGGCGCTGGTCAGGGTCGACCGGCCGATGGCGGGGTTGATCTGCCCTATCTTGTCCTGCAGGCGCGCCAAGCGTTCCCACGCTTGCCGATGGCGCGGATCGTGTTCCAGCCAACGCTGGTGCGCCGCGCAAACAGCCGCGTCCGACGCCTCGTCGCGCAAGTCGACATACCAGCGCGCCGCGGCTTCGAGGGTGGCGTGGTCCAGTGGATGCGGGTTTGCCACGCCTCAGTCCTCGATCAGCAGCAGGCAGTGGGTCAAGGCGCGCACCGCATGCTTCTTCACTGTGTTGACCGAGACCTGCAAACGCCGACCAATTTCGACGTAACTCAAGCCATCGAGCTGCGCCAGCAGGAAAATTTCCCGAGTGCGCTCGCCCAGGCCATCGAGCAGGCGGTCAATCTCCATCAAGGTCTCGATGATCAATTCGCGGGTTTCCGGCGACACCGCCACGGGCTCGGGGATGGCCGCCAGGGTTTGCAGGTACGCCTGCTCCAGCGCCCGCCGACGGAACGAGTCGATCATCAGGCTGCGGGCAATGGTGCTCAGGTAGGCACGCGGCTCGCGCAACTCGAGGTTCTTGCGTTGAGTGAGCACGCGAATGAAGGTGTCCTGGGCCAGGTCCGCGGCATGGTCGACGCAGCCAAGCCGTTTGCGCAGCCAGCCGCACAACCAACCGTGATGGTCCTCGTACAGCCTGTGCACGGAGTGTTGCAGCGAGAGATCAGCGGATGACATGGAAACGACCCGTCACAAGAGTTATTTGATAATGACTCTCATTTTCTTCGAAGCCGGCACCGTTTGGCAAGACCGCTGAAATCCGCCGGGCAATCCCTCAGACCAGACGCAACCGAGGGCCAGTCGCCGGCACCGCATCGTCACCCAAGCGCTCGCGCACACACTCATTGGCCTTGCGCGTCAACTGGTCGAGGTGTCGGTCACGCTGTTTCTCCGCATCGGTCATGGCGCGCTTGCCGTGCTTTTGCAGCAGGTAGGCATGAATCTGCCGCACCTCCAGCGAGCTGTAGATCGACGCCACATCCAGCAACGCCATCAAGCCATCGGTGACGTGGTCGCGGGTGTTCATCAACACCTGGGTCGCACGCACGCCCACGACCTGAAAGCCCATCGCCTCGAAATACGGCACCTTGGCCACCGCGCAGGTCAGTTCGGCATGGGGATAGCGGCCGACCATTTCCCGCAGCATCCGCCGGGCCACGCCCTGGCGCCGATACTCGGCCTGTACCGCCATGTACGCCACGCCGCACGCATCGGGATCGTCCTGCACCGGCAGGTACAGCAAAAAGCCCAGGACCTTTTCCGGGTCGTCTTCGTCGGTGGCGACGATCAACTCCACGGCAATGCCTTTTTCACCGTTCAGCGCCTGCAGATACAGGTGCACCTCATAGCCGATCGCATATTGATAAAGGTTGTACAGCAGGTTGCTGGGCGGGATCGCGACCATGCTGACGTCGGTCAGGTTGTCGACCACCATCTGCAGGATCTGGCTGTTGATGTGCTCGGGGCACGGGGTCTTGAAATGGCTGATCAGGGGCATTGCGATGACAGGCTCCGGGGTCGAGGGCTGCCTATGATAGCGCGCCTGATACCTGCGGTCCGAAGGGTGATGGTGGCGTGACAGGTGACTGGGGAAATGGGTGGGTGAAGGCCCCCGGTTTTGAGGATTGCCACCCACTGCGGCGCTTCAGTTACAACCTTCAATATCTTGAAACAATTCAAACTCCAGCTTCCCGCGGATGTTGCAGCGCTTGGCACAGCTATTGCGTTGACCGTTTTGCGTACGTCAGCCACATCGGCGCGCCCCCGAGGGAAACACTATGAAAAGCATGCCTGACCTCAAATCGCTTGGCTTCAGCAAACCGGGCATCGCCGTTGTGGTGCTCATCAACATCAGCCTCGGCACCGTCAACGCCGCACCGCTGGACGACGTCGACTATCCGCCTCCTACAGATCCTTCAGCGTATACCAATCCTGCGGCCGACCCCAAGGCCGCACTGGATGGCTTGCTGACCATGCCACCCACCAACCTGGGTTCCATCGCCTATCCCAATGGAGTGTATGGCAACCGCGGCACGCCAACAGGCGATAACGTGCTGCCGCCCGCCCTGCAGACATCGTTCAAGATCCCCACCAACGGCAAGCCCAGCCCGTTGTTCGGGGCCTTGCCGTACACGCAACAACTGCTGCTGTTCGAAGAATTCGGCACGGAAAAAC
>NZ_RWIR01000070.1 GCF_009764265.1 Pseudomonas sp. PB101 | reverse complement strand
GTAGGAGCCGGCTTGCCGGCGATGGCGGTCTTGCGGGCACCATCGCCGGCAAGCCGGCTCCTACAGATGTCACACCTTCCTGGGGAGCACCACGGTAAACGTCGTGCCATCCCTCTCGCTGGAACTGACTTCAATCGTCCCCTGATGGGCATCCACCACTTCCTTGACGATAAACAGCCCCAATCCAAGACTGGTAGTGGGCTCACCGAGTTCTTCGCTGGCACTGCGCACCAGCGGGTCGAAAATGGTCGGGATCGCATCGGTGGGGATCGGGATGCCGTCGTTGTGCACGGTCAGTCGAACGCTGTCGGTCTCGCCCTTGAGGTACAGCTTCACTTCACGTTTGCTTGAGCCATGCTGCAAGGCATTGCCGATCAGGTTTTGCAGCATCTGATCGAGCCGGCGCGGGTCCCAGGTGCCGCGGGTGTCACCCTGTACATCCAGCGTCGGATCGCACTCAGGTTGACCGGCGCAGGCCCGGGCAATCGCTTCCCGTGCCGCGTCGGCCATGTCCATGGGCGCAGGTTCGACCGGCAGGCGCTTGCCCAGGCGACTGCGCACCAGCTCCAGCAAATCCCCGACCATCACTGCCAGGTGCCCGGTACTGCGCTGGATATTGATTGCGCACTTGAGTGCATCGCCATCGAGGGCGGCTTTACGCAGCAGTATTTCGGTGGACATGCTCACCGCTTGCAACGGCGCACGCAGGTCATGACCGAGGATCGCCAGGAAAATGTCCCGCGAGCGGTTGACCCCTTCAGCGTAAGTGGCGGTGGACTCGGCGAGGGCCTCGTCGATGGCTTCGTTGAAGCGGATCATGTCCTGGAAGTAGGCGAGGTCAGGCGATTGCAGGCTGTTGACCCACAGGCGGATGACGCAGGCGCGCAAATGACGGAACTCACTGGTCATCTGCACCAGGTCAAAACCCACGGTATGGCGCAATTCGCCATGGCTGGCCCCGGCCTCGTTGAGGCTCGGGGTTTTCTCCGGTCCGTCGCCGCGTGCCTTGGCCGCTTGTTCGGAGGGTGTCTGGGGCTTGCACATGTCCCGGGCCGCGGCCAGCAGGATCGACCGGGCATGGTCGCGCAAGGCGACACTGTCCATGGCCTCGGCGGCCGGTGTGATGGTTTTGGCAAACTGCTCCCACTCATCGACGATGCGATCAACGTGCAACACGATGAATTCGGAAAGACGCATGGCGGTTACCTGGGCATGAATCGGAGGGCAGCGAATCGAATAGTAGCCCCTTTGCCGGAAAAAACACGACCACTCATGCCGTGGCATAAGCCAACGCCTCTATGGCGGTACTTATGTGTTGAACGCTCTTTGATTTTCGAACGGAGGGGGCCCTTTTCGAGGGCCGGTCCAACTGTTTTTTGCCCTTTTGTTTGAGGGGGAAGTTGTTGAACCTGTGGGTTCCCATCCAGTCATCAAGGTGATGAAACAGTGTCTCAATTGCATGGAAGCCATTCACAGCAAACGATTGAAACCGCGGGCGTCGAACACAACGGCGTGCATTATCGTCGTGTGGTCGACACGATACCGGGCGCCCTGAGAAATGCCCCGCTTGCACGGCTCAAATCCCTCGAAACCCGCACGCCCGTGACTCCTGATTGGTACAGCGGCGCACGGGCCATCGACCGCCAATATCTGAAGCAATTGATCGACGAGCGCTGGCGTGCACAAGGCGTACTGGACAAGACCCTGGGTAACTTGCAGGACGACATCCAGGCCTTCGCCGAACCGCTGGTCAGTGAGAAATTGCAGGCGAATTACCCATCGGTCGAACGAATCAGCGAACTGACTGTACAGCTCGAAGTACCCAGCACGATCGGCTTTGTCATCGACACCGGCGCCAGCCGCGTCCGGCAGTCCACATTGCTGGAGGCGGCGCTGCATAACTTTGAGGAAGCTGAAACCGCCGAAGGTGCGTTTCGAAACAGTTCCGGTATTTACCGCAAGGACATTCAGGGCAGTCTCAGCCTTGAGCCGGCCATCACCCTGCCGGCGTTTGCGACCCTGTGCCGAAGCCTCGACATCGGCGGGCAATATCAACGGCACATCAAGTCCGTCCTGTTGCCCGATACCCCGCAGGCACAGCGAAACTTGCAACGGCAATCGGTGGCCAGTGAAAAGGCCGCCTTTCATGTGGCCGCACTGATTGCCCGGTTGAAGGGAGAGATCAGTGATCATGCCTACGGCAAACTGGGGCAGATGCGTGAAGGGCACGCAAACATCACGCTGTACGAGCGACCGTTGCAGTGTCATCGGTTGTCGCTGATGGGCTTTCGATTGACCGGCATCGTGTTGTTCAGTGCGGTCAGCGATCCATCGCAAATAGAGCGCGAAGTTAAAGCGTTGACGCCGACCCTGTTGAGCTTCTGGATAGACTGGTCGCGGCGCATTCCTGTTCTGCCAGGCCAGGAATACGATCAATTCAAACTGCTGCAGGCCTTCTTTGCCAATGGACCGCAGGGTTTGAGCGATGAGCTGTTGCGCCGCGAGGATATATATCGACAGAGCCGTTTAACCGGTCCGTTGGTCGCTTATGTCCCGGATGATCCGGACCATCCCTTGAAGGAGTACCCCTCGCTCACCGCGTTCATGAAGGCGCTCCTCGGTCAGTTGAGACGTTCCGATTACCAGTCCTTTTTCAGTCGCTTTGTGGCGCAAAAGGATCAAGGGCTGTTTTTCACCCGGGTCAAAGAGCGTCTCACGACCGTCACCTGGCATGAGCGCGAACCGCTGGACATGGGCCCGTGGTGGCGTGAAACAGCGGTCGAAAATCCCGATGCGGAACCGCTCACCAACCAGATCGCGGATGATCTGTGGGTCACGCTGTTTCTGGAGCGGCGCAACAAGGCCATCGCCGATGCCCGGCTGATTGCCGTACCCACCGACGACGAGGATGCCAACGCCCGCTTCAAGCGCCTGACCAGTTACCTTTCAATCGGCTGGAACGTGTTCAATTTCGCCGCCATGCTGGTCCCCGGCCTGGGTGAAGCCATGCTCGGCATCATGGTCGCGCAGATGCTCGCCGAGGTGGCCGAAGGGGTCGAGGACTGGAGCAAGGGTGACAAAGAAGAAGCCTCGGCGTACTTCAACGGCGTGTTGATCAACTTCGCGCAATTGGCGCTGATGGGGGCCGGCCATGTGTTGCCTGGCGCCAATGTCGCGCCAGTCAGGGTTTCGTCATTTGTCGAGGGTCTCAAGCCCGTAGAGGTTGGCGGCAAGACGCGATTATGGAACCCGGACCTCAGCCCTTATGAGCAACCGATCGTCTTGCCCGAAAAGGCGAAGGCCGGTGATCAGGGGCTGTATCGACATCAGGATCAGGACCTGCTGCGCCTCGATGGCAAGTGCTATGGGGTCAAGCAAGACCCGGTCACCGGCGGGCATCGCTTGCAACACCCGACCCGCGCCGACGCTTATCAGCCGCTGCTGGAACACAATGGCGCCGGCACCTGGAAGAGCGAACTCGATCAGCCGCTCGAATGGGACAAGCGCCAGTTGCTCAGGCGCCTGGGCGCTTCGGTGGACGGGATCTCCGATGAGGCCCTGGAGCAGATCCTGACCGCCAGTGGCGTGCACGAAAATGCCCTGCGCAGGCTGCATGTCGAGCATGAAACCCCGCCCGCGCTGCTTCGCGACACACTCACGCGCTACAGGGCCGATGTCGATGCGGCGGGCTGTGTGGACCAGATCCTGGCCAACCGGGTGGGCGAGGAGTGGGCCGATTGCGCCGTGCGTTTCATGACGGAGTTGCCGGGGTGGCCAGGCGACAAAGCCATAGAGGTCTTCGAGAAGCCAGGGTTGCAAGGTGCAAGGATCAAGGAAGGCTTTGCCGATGCGACACCGGTGAATGCGTTGCAGTTGAGCTGGGAGGAACTGCTTGGCGGCAAGCTGCCCGAGCATGTGGTCGAGTTTCTTGATGAACAGGCGCTGCGTGAAATGCTCGGGGAATGGTATTCCGGTGACCGGGACGCGCGGATCGAGGCCCTGCGCGATCGTTTCGCCGACCACGCACGAGGCCAGAAAAAACGCCTGTTCGATTTGCTGTACTTGCGCCGTACGCGCTCGGCAGACTCGTCGGTGAGCCTGCTCAAGAACGACTGGGCCGAACTCTCGACCAGCCAGGCGCAAGAACTTCTACAGCGCGCAGACCCGTCGGATGTGAAGTATCTGGCGGAGAAAAAGCGCGTGCCCCTGAGGCTCGCCCAACAAGCTCGACAAGCCGCAGAGCAACTGCGTGTGACGCGGGCCTATGAGGGCCTTTACCTCGATGCGCTGCACAACAGCGATACCCTGCACCTGCAATTGCACTCACTGCAAACCCTGCCGGGTTGGCCGTCGGACCTGCGCCTGGAAGTTCGCGAGTACGGTTTCAACGGCGTCTTGAAGGACAGTATCGGCGCCGAGGATGCATCGGTGCGCAAGGTCCTGGTGCTGACTGAAGACGGACGCTACGAGGCGCGGGACGCGGATGATCAACAACTGCACGGCGCCGACGATTTTTATGCGTCGGTCCTGCACGCCTTGCCCGACTCGCCGCGCAAGGCCCTGGGCTTCGAGATCCACGAGGGATCAAGGCTTGAGCAAGCGATCAGGTCCCGGCCACTGGAGCGTTCGCTGTTCGAGCCCGTCCTGCGGGACAACCCCAGCGTCAAGCCGGCCTTCGACCCCAAGGTCATGCGCTTGCGTGGCGGCATGCCCGGATACGCACGACAGGTGCCGCGAGGACAGGGTTATCGACATCGGCTGCGTGCGTTGCATCCGGGTTTTACCGCTGAAGAGATAGAAGCGCGGTTGACGCAATTCAGTCATAACGGTGGGTCGGTGGAGGCCAACCTGACCGCTTGGGAGAACGCGTTCAATCAATTCAACCGTGCCATGCAACGCTGGATGAACTCATCGACGGATTCCTTTCGGTTCTCCCCGGCGGGTGTCGCGCAATGGGCTTCGCGAAACAGGTTTTACGCGGCGCTCAGGCAGTGCTTGCAGCGAACGGGACCGGAAGGGGTGCAGGTGGCGGGGATTATGCGCCCGCAAGCCCTGGTGCTGGACGACATTGCTCACTTGGGCCGTCATCTGGAGTCATTGCCCAATCTGGACGCTGACTTCAGTCACGTTACCAGCCTGACCATGCGCAACTGCGGCCTCGGTGTCGAGCACATGCCTTTTCTCGATTCGTTCCGCCAGGTGCGTTATCTCAACCTGCAAGACAATCTGCTGACGGCCGCTCCGCAGGCGCTGAGGGGCATGCGTCATCTCACCGACCTGTCCCTCAGCGACAACCGCATTGAACTGGATGTATTGGCGGTGGATCGCCTGAAAAATCTTTCATGCCTGAGGATGTTGGCGCTGCGCGGCAATCCGCTGAAGCTCATGCCGGATGTCAGCCGGATGCCGCATTTGCAGGTGCTGATGTTGGGTGATGCCGGCCTGGAAACCTGGCCTGTCGGGCTGTTTTCCCAATCGCGGCCACGCAGTATTTTCATTGATCTGAGCCGCAATCCCATCAGCCGGATACCGGAAGTGGCACCAGGATCGTTTCGCGCCGAGTTGCTGGCGCGCACGGTGATCAGCCGTGAGCCGAACTGGATCTCAGCGGAAAATCTCGACATTCTGAAGTCTTACATCGAGTCGGTCGGCATGGACCCGGAGCGTCCTTATCCGCCCCGCGGCGTGCTCGACAGTTTGGAATGGGCGGCAGGCATGACCGAGCCGCAATGGCAGGAAAGTCAGCAAGCCTGGAACGCCGTCGAGGATGAATTCGATTCGGCGCCGTTTTTCAACGAAGTCCGCAAACTCACCCAATCCGCCGACTTCAAGGCCGGCGGCACCTATCAGACGCAGCTGACGGCCAAGGTCTGGCGCATGCTTGAGGCCATGGCCAGCGACAGTGAGCTGCGCATCAAGTTGTTCAATGAAGCCGCAACCCCCACCGAATGCGTGGATGGCGGGACGCAACTGTTCAATGCCATGGGCGTGCAGGTGATGGTTCACGAAGCCTACGCACTGGTGCGCGAAGACTTGATCGAAACACAGTTGCTGGAATTGGCCCTGGGCAAGTCCCGGCTCGATGAACTCGGCGCCATCGCCCGTCACCGGGTGTCCGAGCGATTGGCGGAGGGAGAGCAGCTGCGTCGGACCGGCGCCGATGGCGAAGTGACCGGCACTATCGATGAAGTGGAAGTGCACCTGGCCTACATGACCGATCTGGCAGAGCGCCTGGATTTGCCTTGGCAGGCCAGGGGCATGCAGTTTCGCGCCATCGCCGACGTCAGCACTGAGATGATCGAGGCAGCGTTCCAGCGGATCAAGGCGTTGGAAGAGGGTGATCTGCTGATCGAGCGGATCTTCGAGCAACCGCTGTGGAAAACCTGGCTGGAGTCGACTTACCGCGAGCAATTGGATGGCTTGAAACGCGAAATCGATGCCACCACCGATTTGCAGGATGCGTTGCAGCGCAGGGCCGAAGGAGCACGGCTCACGGCCAGGGAAAAAGCGCAGGTGGAGGTAGAAATAACAGCGCTTTGCCGCGAACTGGGCAAAAGTGAAAGTGATTTCGCGGATGGCCAGGTCATGACGGATGAGGCGTATTTTCAAGCCTTGAATGACATCGATCGGCGAATCACCGAGCAACTGAAAACACTGACCCGAGAAGCGATGATTCGCGCCAAACTCGACCGGTTGCGGATTTCATCCCCTCAATAACCCTCAACAAGGCAAAGGCCTCGACACACTGTGTGCGAGGCCTTTGTGTATGGCGCAACAACTGCTTCAGAACAGGAAGTAACGCTGGGCCATCGGCAAGGTGTCTGCCGGCTCGCACCACAGCAACACGCCGTCGGCCTTGACCTGATAGGTCTGCGGGTCGACGTCGATTTTCGGCAGATAGTCGTTGTGGATCAGGTCGGTTTTCTGCACGTCGCGGCAACCTTTGGCCACGGCGATTTTCTTCTTCAAACCCAGTGCCTCGGGCAAGCCTGCATCCTGCGCCGCCTGACTGATGAAGGTCATGCTGGTGGCGTGCAGCGAGCCGCCGAAGCTGGCGAACATCGGACGGTAGTGCACCGGTTGCGGTGTCGGAATCGAGGCGTTGGCATCGCCCATCAGGCTGGCCGCAATGGCTCCGCCCTTGAGAATCAGCGTCGGTTTCACGCCGAAAAACGCCGGGCGCCAGAGCACCAGATCGGCCCACTTGCCCACTTCGACCGAACCTACTTCATGGCTGATGCCGTGGGTGATCGCCGGGTTGATGGTGTATTTGGCGATGTAGCGTTTGGCGCGGAAGTTGTCGTTGCCTTGACCATCAAGCGGCAGCGGCCCACGTTGTTTTTTCATCTTGTCGGCAGTCTGCCAGGTGCGGGTGATGACTTCACCGACCCGCCCCATGGCCTGGCTGTCGGAGCTGATCATCGAGAACGCGCCGAGGTCGTGGAGAATGTCTTCGGCGGCAATCGTCTCGCGACGGATACGGCTCTCGGCGAAGGCCACGTCTTCGGCAATGCTCGGGTCGAGGTGGTGGCAGACCATCAGCATGTCGAGGTGTTCGTCGATGGTGTTGCGGGTGAACGGCCGGGTCGGGTTGGTCGAACTCGGCAGTACGTTGGCAAACCCGCAGGCCTTGATGATGTCCGGCGCGTGCCCGCCACCGGCCCCTTCGGTGTGATAGGTGTGAATGGTGCGGCCCTTGAAGGCGGCGAGGGTGGTTTCGACGAAACCGGATTCGTTGAGGGTGTCGGTGTGGATCGCCACCTGCACGTCGAAGCGGTCGGCCACGTTCAGGCAGTTGTCGATGCTTGCCGGGGTGGTGCCCCAGTCTTCGTGGAGCTTGAGGCCGATGGCGCCGGCCTTGACCTGTTCGATCAACGGCTCTGGCAGGCTGGCGTTACCCTTGCCGGTCAGGCCGATGTTCATCGGGAACGCATCGGCGGCCTGGAGCATGCGCGCCAGGTGCCACGGCCCGGAGGTGCAGGTCGTGGCATTGGTGCCGGTGGCCGGTCCGGTGCCGCCGCCGATCATGGTGGTGACGCCGCTCATCAACGCCTCTTCGATCTGCTGCGGGCAGATGAAGTGGATGTGCGTGTCGATGCCACCGGCGGTGAGGATCATGCCTTCGCCGGCGATGACTTCGGTGCTGGCGCCGATGGCGATGGTGACGTTCGGCTGGATGTCCGGGTTGCCGGCCTTGCCGATGGCGGCGATGCGCCCGTCCTTGAGACCGACGTCGGCCTTGACGATGCCCCAGTGGTCGATGATCAGGGCGTTGGTGATCAGCGTGTCGACCACCTCGGCGGCGAGCAACTGGCTCTGACCCTGGCCGTCACGGATGACTTTACCGCCACCGAACTTCACTTCTTCGCCGTAGGTGGTGAAGTCCTGTTCCACTTCGATCCACAACTCGGTATCGGCCAGGCGCACCTTGTCACCGACGGTGGGACCGAACATGTCGGCGTAGGCTTGACGGGAAATCTTCATGTGTTCGCCTTGGAATTCAATTGATTTTGAGATCGCTCGCATTACTCGCTATCGCGAGCAGGCTCGCTCCCACAGTTGATCGCATTCCCCCTGTGGGAGCGGGCTTGCCCGCGATGAGGCCAGTGCATGCACAACATGAATCACAGGTCACCCATGATCCGCCCGGCAAAGCCGAACACCCGACGATGCCCCGCCAGATCCACCAACTCCACCTCGCGACTCTGGCCGGGTTCGAAGCGCACGGCGGTGCCGGCCGGGATGTTCAGGCGCATGCCGCGACTGGCGGCGCGGTCGAATGCCAGGGCGTCGTTGGTTTCGAAAAAGTGGTAATGCGAGCCAACCTGGATCGGCCGGTCGCCACTGTTGGCCACCTTCAGGCTGATCGTGCGCCGGCCGACGTTGAGCTCGATTTCGCCGGGCTCGATCTGGTATTCACCGGGAATCATCAGTGGGCCCCCTGGAGGATCTTGTAGTAGAGAGCGGTCGGCTTGTAGCGGCCGCTCGGGTCGCAGGCGTAGTCGGGGATTTCACCGGCGCGGGTATAGCCCAGCGATTGATAGAAGTCTTCGGCGGGCGAGCCGGCCTCGGTGTCGAGGAAAAGCATGCCGCGCTTGTGCTGCAGGGCGGCCGCCTCCAGGGCGTTCATCAGTTGCTGGCCCAGGCCACGACGCCGGGCGTGTTCGCGCACCAGCAGCTTCTGCACTTCGGCGCGGTTCAGCCCGTTGGCTTTCTGGCACAGGCCCAGTTGCACGCTGGCCTGCACCTGCTCGTCCTTGACCACCACCCACAACAACACATTGCCTTTGTTGAGGTTGTCCTGGACCTCATCGAAATAGGCGTGGGCCTGGGTCGCATCGAGGTCGGCCATGAAGCCGACGCTGGCGCCGTAGCCGACGGCATCGAGCAGCAGGTCGATCAGGCCCTGACGATAATGCGCAAAGCTTTCAACGTTGACGCGGCGCAGTTGGGCGGCGTTCATCGGACATTACTCCTTGTGGGCGCTTGGCGGCTCGGCGCCTGGGTTGAGGGTCAGTTGCATGAAGGTCAGGTCCAGCCAGCGGCCAAACTTGGTGCCCACCTGGGGCATCTGCCCGGTGGTGATGAAACCGACGCGTTCATGCAGACGGATCGAGGCCGCGTTACCGCTTTCGATGGCCGCGACCATCACGTGTTTGCCGCAGCCCCTGGCGCGTTCGATCAGCACGTCCATCAGTTTCGGGCCGAGACCGTTGCCGCGTTGGTCGCTGCGCACATAAACCGAATGTTCGACGGTGTGACGGAAACCGTCGAACGGCCGCCAGTCGCCGAACGAGGCATAGCCCAGTACGGTGTTGTCGGCGTCGACGATCACCAGGATCGGATAGGCCTGGGCCTGCCGGGCGCTGAACCAGGCCTGACGGTTGCCGAGGTCGACCGCCTGTTCATTCCAGATCGCCGTGGTGTTGAGCACCGCGTCGTTGTAGATGTCACGGATGGCCGGCAGGTCGGCATGCGCTGCATCGCGGATGTGGTAAGTCATGGCGCGGCCTCAGGCGATGGGTTGGTGGACGGTGACCAGTTTGGTGCCGTCGGGAAAGGTGGCCTCGACCTGGATTTCCGGGATCATTTCCGGGATGCCTTCCATCACTTGTTCGCGGGTCAGCAGGGTGGTGCCAAAGTGCATCAGGTCGGCCACGGTCTGGCCATCGCGGGCGCCCTCAAGCAGCGCCGCGGAGATGTAGGCCATGGCCTCCGGGTAGTTGAGTTTCACGCCGCGAGCCAAACGCCGCTCGGCCACCAGGCCGGCGGTGAAGATCAGCAGCTTGTCTTTTTCGCGTGGGGTCAGGTCCATCGTAGACATCCATCCGGGCAGATTAAAAAGTGTTGGATCTGTTAATACCGACCCGACAAGCCAGCTCCTACAGTGAGCGGTGTCAGGTGTTCCATATTCTTGGAGGTATTGCTTCGCGGCCAAGCAGCGCGGGCCTGAGCAATCGCCACAAATCAATCAGCCAACCCCTTGCCAACAGCGCTTCACTCGCCAGGCACCGTGCAACCAGCAAACCCGGCAACTGAGTCAGATCCCCGTGCACATCGTTGGACAGCGTGCGGCAGGTTTCCAGCAGTTCGCTATCGATTTCACCCGTCACCAGCAGCGTGGCAAACACCGGTTGCCCGTCCAGCCCGATGGGCGAGTCCAGTAAGCCGTCCGCCCCGACAATGCGCTGGCGTTCATGCCAGAGCAACTGGCCGTCGCGGCGGATATCCAGTCGGGCCTGGAAGTGCCCGAGATCGAAGCGCTCGCCGCTGGCCGGACGGCCCAGGGCCACGACGTCCCAGTAGAACAGCAGTGCATCGCCTTCAAGGTCGATGGACGTGCTGAGTTCAGCCTGGGCCGCGCTGAAAATGATCGTCTCCTGGGGCAGCCATTCCAGTGTTGCACCGGCCGCCACCTGCAACTTCAAATGCTGATAGGCGGGGCCGGCGGCGCGATACCACTTGGCTGCGCCAGGGCTGGTGATTTGTGCCCAGGCATCGCGCTCGACGCTGGCCGAGATGTCCAGCCGATCACCGCCGGCAATGCCGCCGGGCGGGTGGACGATGATGTGTTGGCAGACCTCTGGCCCCTCTGCATACAGGTGCTTTTGCACCCGCAACGGACCTTTGTGGCGACGCAGGATCGGGCGAGTGGTGTGATCGAATCGGGCGTAGCCCAGTTCCAGTTCGGCGTGCCAACTGGGGGTGAACAAGGCGCCGGAAGCGGGAAGAGTCATAGTCAGTGCTTATCCTGAGGTCGTCAGGATGTCTGCAAAGGCTGTGCCGCAAGGTTTTGCGGGTGGGAGGCGGTTGTTTAGCGCTGCGACGCACCAACAGGGGGCGCTCGGAGAAATATCGTGCAACAAATTGGTGCCGAGACCTACCGGGCCTCGGCAGGATCTCAGATCGTGACCAACCCGCGCACGCCCTCGGCTTCCATGTTTTCACCGCGACCCTGTTGCACGATTTCGCCCCGGGACATCACCAGGTATTGATCGGCCAGTTCGGCGGCGAAATCGTAGAACTGCTCCACCAGCAAAATCGCCATATCGCCCCGGGCCGCGAGTTTTTTGATCACGGCACCGATCTCTTTGATCACCGACGGCTGGATGCCTTCGGTGGGTTCATCGAGGATCAGCAGGCGAGGGCGGCTGGCCAGCGCACGGCCGATGGCCAGTTGTTGTTGCTGGCCGCCGGACAGGTCACCGCCCCGGCGTTGCTTCATCTGCAGCAACACCGGGAACAGCTCGTAGATGAACGCCGGGACTTCCTTGGCTTCGCTGCCCGGGAAACGTGAAAGTCCCATCAGCAGGTTTTCTTCCACGGTCAGGCGGCCGAAGATTTCCCGGCCTTGGGGCACATAGGCGATGCCGGCATGCACACGCTGGTGTGGCTTGAACGTGGTGATCGGTTTGCCTTCCCAGTTCACCGCGCCTTCCTTCGCTGGCAGCAGGCCCATCAGGCATTTGAGCAGGGTGGTCTTGCCCACGCCGTTGCGGCCGAGCAGGCAGGTGACTTCGCCGACCTTCACGTCAAATGTCAGGCCGCGCAGGATGTGGCTTCCGCCGTAGTACTGGTGCAGTTTTTCGACTTGCAGCATTTTTTTGTTTCCCCTTGATCCCTGTGGGAGCGGGCTTGCCCGCGATGGCGGTGGGTCATTCAACAAAAGTGTCGGATGTTCCGGCCTCATCGCAGGCAAGCCAGCTCCCACAGGTTCTGTATGTGCAGGCTATCGACCGAGGTAGACCTCGATCACCCGTTCGTTGTCCTGCACCTGTTCCAGTGACCCCTCGGCCAGCACGCTGCCCTGATGCAACACGGTGACGTGGTCGGCAATCGAGCCGACGAAGCCCATGTCATGTTCCACCACCATCAGCGAGTGCTTGCCGGCCAGGCTTTTGAACAGCTCGGCGGTGAACTCGGTTTCGGCGTCGGTCATGCCGGCGACCGGTTCGTCGAGCAGCAACAGTTGCGGATCCTGCATCAGCAGCATGCCGATCTCCAGGAACTGCTTCTGGCCATGGGACAACAGGCCGGCCGGGCGATTGACCGACGAGGTCAGGCGGATGGTGTCGAGCACTTCGGCGATACGGTCCTTTTGTTCACCATTGAGGCGCGCACGCAGGCTGGCCCACACCGACTTGTCGGTTTTCTGCGCCAGCTCAAGGTTCTCGAACACACTCAAGGCTTCGAACACCGTCGGCTTCTGGAACTTGCGACCGATGCCGGCCTGGGCGATCTGCACTTCGCTCATCTGTGTCAGGTCCAGGGTTTCGCCGAACCAGGCCTTGCCGTGACTGGGACGGGTCTTGCCGGTGATCACGTCCATCAGCGTGGTCTTGCCTGCGCCGTTGGGACCGATGATGCAGCGCAGTTCACCGACACCGATGTACAGGTTCAGATTGTTCAGTGCGCGGAAGCCGTCGAAACTGACGCTGATGTCTTCCAGGGTCAGGATGGTGCCGTGGCGCGTGTTCAGGCCTTTGCCGGCACGTTGACCGAGACCGATGGCATCGCGGCTGCTGCCGGCGTCCTTGTTCGGTTCCACAGGAAAAAACGCCGGTTCGAGCATGAATTCAGCCGTTGCAGTCACTCTCATTGCTCACCTCTTTTCTTCAGCAGGCCGATCACGCCTTTGGGCAAATACAGGGTCACGACAATGAACAGCGCGCCGAGGAAGAACAGCCAGTACTCGGGGAACGCCACGGTGAACCAGCTCTTCATGCCGTTGACCACACCAGCACCTAGCAATGGCCCGATCAAGGTGCCGCGACCGCCGAGCGCGACCCAGACGGCCGCTTCGATCGAGTTGGTCGGCGACATCTCGCTCGGGTTGATGATCCCCACTTGCGGCACGTACAACGCACCGGCCAGGCCGCACAACACAGCGCTCAATACCCAGACGAACAACTTGAACCCGCGCGGGTCGTAGCCGCAGAACATCAGGCGGTTTTCCGCATCGCGCAGCGCGGTCAGTACCCGGCCGAACTTGCTCTGCGCCAGGCGCCAGCCGATGTACAGGCTCGCCACCAGCAACAGCACCGTGGCGAAAAACAGCACCGCGCGGGTGCCCGGTTCGGTGATGCCAAAACCGAGGATCGTGCGGAAGTTGGTGAAGCCGTTGTTGCCGCCGAAGCCGGTTTCGTTGCGGAAAAACAGGAGCATGCCGGCGAAGGTCAGGGCCTGGGTCATGATCGAGAAATACACGCCCTTGATCCGCGAGCGGAAGGCGAAGAACCCGAACACCAACGCCAGCAACCCCGGCGCCAGCACCACCAGGCACAAGGTCCAGAGGAAGCTGCTGGTGCCGGTCCAGAACCACGGCAGTTCGGTCCACGACAGGAACGTCATGAACGCCGGCAAGCCATCGCCCGAGGCCTGGCGCATCAGGTACATGCCCATGGCATAGCCGCCGAGGGCGAAGAACAGGCCGTGGCCGAGGGACAGCAGGCCGGCGTAACCCCACACGAGATCCAGCGCGAGCGCGACGATGGCATAGCAGAGAATCTTGCCCACCAGCGTCAGTGTGTAAGCCGACACGTGCAGCGTGCTGTCCGGCGATAACAGCGACAGCAGCGGCAACGCCAGCAGCAGAACGAGGATCACCGCGCCGACGGCAATCGTGACTTTCGGGCCGGCCTTTTGCGTGGCCGTGAGCATCAGGGGCTGGTTCATCAGTCGATCACCCGTCCTTTGAGCGCGAAGAGGCCTTGCGGACGTTTCTGGATGAACAGAATGATCAGCGCGAGGATGAGGATCTTGCCGAGCACTGCACCGATCTGCGGCTCGAGAATCTTGTTGGCGATGCCTAAGCCAAATGCCGCCAGAACGCTACCGGCCAACTGGCCGACGCCGCCGAGCACTACCACCAGGAACGAGTCGATGATGTAGCTCTGGCCGAGGTCCGGGCCGACGTTGCCGATCTGGCTGAGGGCCACGCCGCCGAGGCCGGCGATGCCCGAGCCAAGGCCGAAGGCGAGCATGTCCACGCGCCCGGTGGGCACGCCGCAGCAGGCGGCCATGTTGCGGTTCTGGGTGACTGCACGCACGTTCAGGCCCAGGCGGGTCTTGTTCAGCAGCAGCCACGTGAGCACGACGACGAACAACGCAAAGGCGATGATGACGATGCGGTTGTACGGCAGCACGAGGTTGGGCAGCACTTGAATTCCTCCCGACAGCCAGGCCGGGTTGGCCACTTCGACGTTCTGTGCGCCGAACACCAGGCGAACCAGTTGAATCAGCATCAGGCTGATGCCCCAGGTGGCGAGCAGGGTTTCCAGCGGACGGCCGTAGAGGTGGCGAATCACCGTGCGCTCCAGCGCCATGCCGATGGCCGCCGTAACGAAAAACGCCA
The DNA here is from genome assembly GCF_009764265.1 of Pseudomonas sp. PB101. Taxonomy (GTDB): domain Bacteria; phylum Pseudomonadota; class Gammaproteobacteria; order Pseudomonadales; family Pseudomonadaceae; genus Aquipseudomonas. The sequence continues at coordinate 67,707 of NZ_RWIR01000070.1, read as the reverse complement.
CGGGCAGCGCAATCAGCGGATAGAACTCGATGGCCTGCGGGGCGAAGCGCTGGAACATCAGTTGCACCACATAGGTCGAGTAGGCGCCGAGCATCAGCATCTCGCCGTGGGCCATGTTGATCACGCCGAGCAGGCCGAAGGTGATCGCAAGACCCAGGGCGGCGAGCAGCAGTATCGAGCCCAGCGACATGCCGCTGAAGGCCTGGCCGAGCATCTCGCCAACCAGCAGTTTGCGTTTGACCTGGGCGAGGCTGGTTTCGGCCGCCGTGCGTACATTGGCATCGGCTTCAACGCCAGGCTCGAGCAAGCCTTCGAGGCGGGTGCGGGCCAGCGGATCACCGGTTTCGCCGAGCAGGCGCACAGCGGCGAGGCGCACGGCCGGATCACTGTCGACCAGTTGCAGGTTGGCCAGGGCCAGGCTCAAGGCCGTGTGGACGCCTTCGTCCTGTTCACCTGCGAGCTGCTGATCGAGGAATTTCAACTGCGCCGGCTTGGCGCTTTTCTGCAGTTGCTGCGCAGCGGCCAGACGTATCTTGCCGTCGGCGGCGAGCAACTGATGACTGGCCAGGGCCGTGTCGATCAGACCCCGCAGACGGTTGTTCAGGCGCAGGGTTTTCGGTTGGCCGTCGATGGTCAGTTCGCCTTGTTGCAGGGCGCTGATCAACTCGATGCGTGCCGGATCGGGCTGCGCGGCCCAGGTTTCCAGCAGTTTGGCTTGCTGCGCGGGATTGGCGGCGACGAAGTCTTCGGCGTCGCCGGCGTGGGTAGCCATCGGCAACAGCATTGCAATGGTCAAGATGAAGCGATAAAGGGCGGTGGGCATAAATAGTCGCCTTGACGCGGACATTGTGGGAGCTGGCTTGCCTGCGATGGCATCACCTCGGTACATCAAATGCACCGAGTCGTTTGCATCGCTGGCAAGCCAGCTCCCACAGGGATTTGTGTCAGGCCCGAATGCTTGGGCCCGACATCCAGTGGCTTAGTTGCTCTTCATCGCGTAGTCAGGCTTCTTGTCGTTGCCCGGAATGAACGGGCTCCACGGCTGGGCGCGGATCGGGCCTTCGGTCTGCCACACGACGTTGAACTGGCCGTCGGCCTGGATCTCGCCGATCATCACCGGCTTGTGCAGGTGGTGGTTGGTCTTGTCCATGGTCAGCGTGTAGCCGGACGGCGCGGCAAAGGTCTGGCCGCCGAGCGCTTCGCGGACTTTGTCGACGTCGGTGGACTTGGCTTTTTCCGCCGCTTGCGCCCACATGTGGATGCCGACATAAGTGGCTTCCATCGGGTCGTTGGTCACCGCTTTGTCAGCGCCTGGCAGGTTGTGTTTCTTGGCGTAGGCCTTCCAGTCGGCGACGAACTTCTTGTTCGCCGGGTTCTCGACCGATTCGAAGTAGTTCCACGCCGCCAGGTTGCCCACCAGTGGCTTGGTGTCGATGCCGCGCAGTTCTTCTTCACCGACCGAGAACGCCACGACCGGAACGTCGGTGGCCTTCAGGCCCTGGTTGGCCAGTTCCTTATAGAACGGTACGTTGGAGTCGCCGTTGACCGTGGAGATAACGGCCGTCTTGCCGCCGGCCGAGAACTTCTTGATGTTGGCGACGATGGTCTGGTAGTCGCTGTGACCGAACGGGGTGTAGACCTCTTCGATGTCCTTGTCGGCCACGCCTTTGGAGTGCAGGAACGAGCGCAGGATCTTGTTGGTGGTGCGCGGGTAGACGTAGTCGGTGCCGAGCAGGAAGTAGCGCTTGGCGCTGCCGCCTTCTTCACTCATCAGGTATTCAACGGCGGGGATCGCTTGCTGGTTCGGCGCGGCGCCGGTGTAGAACACGTTCGGCGACATTTCTTCGCCTTCATATTGCACCGGGTAGAACAGCAGGCCATTGAGTTCTTCGAACACCGGCAGCACCGATTTGCGCGACACCGAAGTCCAGCAGCCGAACACCACGGCGACCTTGTCCTGGGTCAGCAACTGACGGCCCTTCTCGGCGAACAGCGGCCAGTTCGATGCCGGGTCGACCACCACCGGCTCGAGCATCTTGCCGTTCACGCCGCCCTTGGCGTTGATCTCGTCGATGGTCATCAACGCCATGTCTTTCAACGATGTTTCAGAGATCGCCATGGTCCCGGACAACGAATGCAGAATACCGACCTTGATGGTCTCGGCGGCCTGGACAGTCCAGGTCATGCCCATGGCGGCAATGGATGCCGAGAGAGTGAAAGCCTTGATCAAACTGCGACGCTTCATTGTGCGATCTCCATGAACTTATGAGTTTTCTTGGTTGGCAGATGCGGACTACTGAAGGTGTGTTTTGCAAGGGCTGTGCCTGGTCGGCAAAAGGCAGGGAAGTGTCGTTCTAGAGCGGTTGAGCGGTTTGCTGGCGCACCATGAAGGATCGCGTCTGGCGCGTTGGTGCGAAGAGGTGCGCCAGATTGGGGCGAGCAAGCTCGCTCCCACAGGATTCAATGATGGCTGTCAGCTTTTGATGCAAGTTTCAAAACCATGACCGCCCCCTTCGTACTCCGGGCCGTAATAGTATTTGGTGAATGAAATTTTTCCGTCAGAAGTTGTAGCAATTTTCGCAATCCCGACGCCGTAATCCTTGAGCGACGGATCCGTATGGGCAAAGTAAATCGCCAGCGAATTCAAGTTGGCGGCAGCAAACCCCTCATACCGGGAGTTGTCGAGCAGTGTCAGGGTAAAACCGTAGGCGCCATGTTCGCCGGTACTTTGTTCGGCGTTGAGCTCCATGTCGACGACACCTTCGAACGCACCGATGTGGCTGTCCATTCCGGTGCATTGATATCGGCCGCTGTAGTCAACGCCGGTAAAGGGTGGCTGCACTGCCCATGCAGGCGCTGAAACAAGTGCAAGGGATACGATGAACTTCTTGAACATGGTTGCCTCTTTCCGCTCTTGTGGGAGTTATGACGATTTATGTGTAGGAATAATCGTCATTGAAGTGTGCGAGTGTGTTTATTGTTCAACTCGCGGGAGCGGAGTATGAGCGCGCCAGTAAGTTTGTTAAGCACTAACTCAATACGAGGTTTTTCCTGACATAACTACACTTCTGAAGTTTGTTTAAATTAAACATGGCGTTAACGACGGCGCATCAAGCCGATGAAAAACAACCCGCCAATCGCAGCGGTGGCCACACCGATGGGCAGGTCTTCGGGGGCGATCAGCGTCCGGGCTGCGACGTCGACCCAGACCAGAAACAGACTGCCGAGCACCACGCACACCGGCAGCACTCTTCGGTGTTCGGCCCCGACCAGGCGCCGTGCGATATGCGGCACCATCAACCCGACAAAACCGATCGAGCCGCTGATCGACACGAGCACGCCGGTCATCAATGACGCGATCAAAAACACTCGCAGGCGCACGGTGCGCGCATTCAGGCCGAGGGTCACCGCCGTCTGCTCTCCGGCCATCAGCGCATTCAACGGTCGCGCCATGCCCAGCAGTAAAACCAGCCCGAACAACACACTGGCCGTCGGTACCGCCAGCAATTCCCAGCGTGCCAGCCCGAGCCCGCCGAGCATCCAGAACATCACCGCGGAACTGGCTCGATGGTCGCCCAGGAACAGCAGCAGATTGGCCATCGCCATCATCACGAACGACACCGCCACGCCGCACAGCAACAAACGATCGCTGTCCAGGCGCCCGTGGCGGCTGGCGATCATCAGCACCGCCAGCATGCTCAGCAATGCGCCGATGAATGCCGCGATCGGCAAAGTCAGCAGGCCGGCGATTTCTCCGACATGCAGCACGACGATCACCGCACCGAGAGTGGCGCCGGACGTCACGCCGAGCAGGTGCGGGTCAGCCAGCGGGTTACGCGTCACCGCTTGCAGCACCGCACCGATCAGCGCCAGTCCGGCGCCTACGAGCGCGCCGAGCAGCACGCGCGGGACGCGGATCAGCCAGACGATATGTTCTTGCCCGGGGCTCCAGTCCGCCACACCGAAACCGAACAGCTTGTGCAGCAGGATGCGCCACACGATGTCCAGCGGTATCCGCGCCGGACCGAAACCCAGGGACACCACGCACGAAACCAGCAACAGCGCACCGAGGACGATCAGCAACAGGGCGTAGCGACGGTTGATCATTCGCCGTGGAAACCCTTGGCCAGCGTTGCGACCGCCAGCACGTTATCGATCCCCGGCGTGGCCTGCACATACGGGATGACGATGAAGTGCCGGTGCTTGATCGCGTCCACCGATTGCAGGGCCTTGTTGCTCAGCAGGAATTGAATCTTCTGTTCGGCAGTGATTTCGCTGTAGTCGACGATCACGATCACCTGCGGATTGTGCTCGACCACGCTCTCCCAGTTGACCCGGGTCCAGCTGGCGTCGACATCCTCCAGGATATTGCGCCCGCCAGCGGCGTCGATCAGCGCTTGTGGCATGCCCAGGCGGCCTGAGGTCATGGCCCGGTCTTCGCCGCTGTCGTAGAGAAACACCCGCGGTTTGTCCGCAGGCAGGTCTTTGCGAATGTCCGCGACTTGCGCCTGCATGTCGGCGATCAGGGCGTTGGCGCGGTCCTGCACGTCGAAGATCCTGCCGAGGTTGCGCAGGTCGTTGTAGGTGTCTTCGAGACTGGCCGGCGGACGTTTCATCACGAATGCGCAGGACTCGCTCAGCTCATACACGTTGATGCCCAACGGTTGCAGGGTTTGCGGCGTGAGGTCGCCGCCGACGCGCATGCCGTAGTCCCAACCGGCAAAGAGAAAATCGACGTTGGCATTGAGCAGGGTTTCCACCGACGGGTACTTGGCCGCCAGTTCCGGCAGGCCTTCGAGGATGTTCTGCATCTCGGGCGTGACGGCCTTCCAGCCACTGATGCCGCTGTAGCCGGCCATCCGTGGCTTGAGGCCGAGGGCGAGCATCATCTGGGTCATGTTGATGTCGTGGCTCAGAGCGTGTTGCGGTGCCTGCTGGAAGGTCACTTCGCGGTTGCAGCTTTTGATCGTCAGCGGGTATCGGGTGGTTTCGGCCAATGCCTGGACGCTTTCGAGCAGCATCGCGAGGGGGAGGCAGGAGCGCAGCAGGGAACGAAAATTCATGCTTGGGTTATCCAGGTGATTCGGGGGTAGCCGTGTAGCGGATGGTCATCGACCAGCGCCTGGACGCCAAACACATCGCGCAGCAGCGCAGCGGTCAGGACTTCCTTCGGCGTGCCGCTGGCGACGATGCGGCCATGGTCGATCACGTACAGCCGATCACAAAAAGCCGCCGCCAGGTTGAGGTCGTGGATGCTCGCCAGGGTGCCGATGTTCAAGTGCTTGACCAGTTTCAAAAGCTCAAGCTGATAGCGTGGGTCGAGGTGGTTGGTCGGTTCGTCGAGGATCAGCAGTTGCGGTTGCTGGGCCAGGGCGCGGGCGAGGATAACCCGCTGTTTTTCACCGCCGGAGAGGGTGGCGAAACCATGGTCTTCGAAGCCCTTGAGGCCGACCGACTCCAGAGCCTGCATGATGAGCTTCGAGTCTTCGAGCGAGTCGCCCTCGAACAGGCCTTTGTGCGGCGTGCGCCCCATGGCGATCACTTCCTCGACGGTCAGGCCGAAGGTGTCGGGGAATTCTTGCAAGACCACGGCGATGCGTTGCGCACACCAGCGTGAAGACTGTTGCCAGACGTTGTGGTGATCGAGCCTGACCTCGCCGCTGTGCGGTTTGCTGAAGCGCCAGGCACAACGCAGCAGGCTGGTCTTGCCACTGCCGTTGGGGCCGATCAGCCCGACGAACTCGCCGGCGGCCACGTGCAGCGAGGCGTCACGCAGCTGGAACTGGTGGTGGCAATGGCCGTGGCCCAGTGGGGCCCAGGCGAGGTTTGTGAGGTTCAGCGAGGTCATGCAGGAGCTCTTGAGTTGATGCGCGGGGAGTTTACAGTGCCTTTCGCCCCGCGCATCTCGCCTGTTTCATGATGAAGATGAGGCGCTCTCAGTCTGCCGGGTAAAACGCGACAACAGCACGCGATCCAGCACCCACACCACCACCAGCGAAGCACCCACCAACGGGAAGGCCACCGCCAGGGCGAACATGATCACCATGGCGGTTTTCCATTTCGGCAGGTCGTGACGCAGCGGCGGCACGCCGAGTTTTCCCTGCGGACGACGCTTCCACCAGATCACCACGCCGCTGACCGCACTGAGCAGGATCATCAGGCAGATCAGCAGCACTATGATCTGATTGAGCGTGCCGAACATCTTGCCTTCGTGCAGCATCACGCCGATTTCCGTGGCGCGGGCGACGGCGCCGTATTGCTCGTAACGCACATCGGCCAGGACCTTGCCGGTGTATTGATCGATGTGCAATGTGGCGTCGTTGCGCGGGTCGTCGGCGAACACGGCGATGGTGAACACACCGGTGGCGGTGGTCGGCAAGGTGATGCTGTAACCCGGCTCGACCTTGCTTTGCACGGCGATGTTTTGCACGTCCTGCAGGCTGATGGTCGGCGCGGCCGGGCCGGCCTGCGCACCGTCGTGGGCCATGTGTTCGGCATGATCGCCGGACATTGGCATCGGTGTATTTTCCATGGCCCAGGGCACGGTCTGGCGAGTGGCGCTGTTGAGGCTGCGCGCCTCGACGTCGGACTTCGGCACGTCATCCCACATGGCCGCCGGGAACACGTTCCAGACCGCCGCGTATTGCTGGCCCCAGAACCCGGTCCAGGTCATGCCGCTGAGCAGCATCACCAACAGCAGGGAGGCGCCCCAGAATCCGGTGACGGCATGCAGGTCACGCCAAAGCACCCGCCCGCGGCTGCTCAGGCGTGGCCACAGGATGCCGGCGGCCTGACCGCGCGGCCACCACAGAAATACCCCGGAAACCACCAGCACCACGCCCCAACCGGCGGCCAGTTCGATCAGCCGGTCGCCGACGGTGCCGATCATCAGCTCGCCGTGAATTGCCCGTGCAATGGCTTGCAGGTTCTTCTTGGCGTCTTGCTCGCCGAGGATGTCGCCGTGGTAAGGGTCGACGAAAACATTCAGCTCCTGGCCATCGTTGAGCACGACAAACTGGGCGCTGCGTTCGGCATTGACCGGTGGCAGGTACTGTTTGATCGTTGCCTGTGGATACGCGCCTTTTACCCGCTTGAGCAGGTCGTCGGCCGCAACGGTGTGATGACCGGCCGGGACGTTGAGCAGGCTGCTGTACATCAGCGAATCGAGTTGCGGCTTGAACAGGTAGATGGTGCCGGTCAGGGCCAGCATCACCATGAAGGGCGCAACGAACAATCCGGCATAGAAATGCCAGCGCCAGGCCAGGTTGTAGAAGTTCACTTTGGGCTGTTTCATCACGTGTGCTCCGCTTGGCTGGATCTTTTAGTTGTTTGTTTGGCGGTTGCCTTGCAACCGATCGCGAGCAAGCTCGCTCCTACAGAGCGAGCTTGCTCGCGAAGCTTTTAGAAACTCATGTCCACCTTGGTCCAGAGCGTTCGCCCCGGCTCCTTGATGGCTTGCGGGTCATTGGCCGGGTAGCCGAAACCGGCATTACCGGCCAGGTTCAAGTGCTCGGCGTAAGCCTTGCCGAACAGGTTGTCGACGCCGCTGCTGACCTTCCAGTTGCTGTTGATCCGATAGGCACCGTTGAGGGAGAACACGCCGAACCCCGGCGTCTTGTCGAAATCCTTGCCGACCACGTTGCCCTTGTCCTGGTCGATGCGGTTTTGTGCGGCGACCACTCTCCACAGTGCGCCGGCGCTCCAGTTGTCTTCGCTGTAGGTCAGGCCGAAACGGGCATCCAGCGGCGGCATCTGCGGCAATGCAGTGCCATCGCTGCTGTTCTTGCCCCAGGCGTAGGCCAGGGTCGCGTCGGCCTTCCAGTTGTCGGTGAGGTTGTAGGCGGCACCCAGTTCGCCGCCCATGATTCGCGCGTCGATGTTCTCGGCTTGTGAGGTCGTGCCCATCATCCCGGGCGTGTAGTTGAACAGGATGTAGTCGCGCACCTGCCCGACGTAAGCCGAGGCCCAGGCTTCCAGTGATTCGGTCTTGTATTGCAGGCCGAAATCGAACTGGGTGGTTTTTTCCGGTTTGATCGAGTCGAAGGCATTCACCGAGCCGGCGGGGCCGGAGTTGGGTGAAAACAGCTCCCAGTAATCCGGGAACCGCTGGCTGTGACCGAGGCCTGCGTACAAGGTGGTCGGGCTGTCGGCCAGGTCATGCTCGTAGCGGATGAAACCGCTCGGCAGGGTGTCGGCGCGGGTGTCGTCAGCCGTTGGGTTCGGGCGGGTCATCATGCCCGAGCCGGTGGTCTGCCGATAATCCTTGGCCGAGGCGCGGTCCAGGCGTGCGCCGCTGATCAGGCGGTCACGGTCGGCGGCGTACCAGGTCAGTTCGCCGAACACGCCGTAGTTATGGAAGTCGGCGTCCTTGGTGTACGGCAGGTCCTTGTAGGTGTCGACGCCCATGGCGCTGCGCTGGCGATGCTCGTTGGTCTGCGCGTCGATGCCGCTGATCAGTTGCACATCGGCCCAGCGCCAGGTGGCCTTGACCCGTGCACCGAGCGTGCGGCGGTCGACGTTGGAGGCCATGGGGCCAGCCATCATGCCGGTGCCGGACGGCGTGCGCAGGGTGTAGTTGTCCATCACGTGGTCGGCGTAGTTGTAGTAGACCTGCGCCTCGATCTTATCCAGTACCTCGCCGATGTTGGATTGCTCGAATCGCAAGCCGAGGCTCTCGCGCAGGAACTGCGCACCATCCATGCCGCGCCCGGCGTAGCGGGCATCACCGTCGCCACGGCCGGCGGTCAGTTCCAGCAAGGTGTCGGCATTCGGCGTCCAGCCAACCGCCACATCACCGTTCCATTTCTCATAACGCGACGCCACGGTGTCGTTGTTGCCGTCCTGGTAGTCGTCGGAGTGCGCGGTGTTGCCGATGACCCGCACGTAACCCGACTGGCCGCCGGCTGCGGCGTCCACCAGTTTGTCGAAGCGGCCGTAGGAGCCGGCCAGCACGCTGGCGTTGACCCGGGTGCCGAGTTCGCCGAAGTGCTCCGGTTCGCGGTCGAACAGAATGGTCCCGGCCGAAGCCCCCGGTCCCCACAGCACGGTTTGCGGGCCTTTGATCACGGTGAGCTTGTCGTAGGTTTCCGGTGAGATGTAGGACGTCGGGGCGTCCATCCGGCCCGGGCAGGCGCCGAGCATCATGCTGCCGTTGGTGAGAATGTTCAGCCGCGAACCGAACATGCCGCGCAACACCGGATCGCCGTTGGTGCCGCCATTGCGCACCATGGCGAAGCCCGGGATGGTCTTCAGGTAATCAGCGCCGTCGCTGGCCGGCACCGGTTGGCGCGGGTCCTTGGGATTGGTGACGATGGTCAAGGGTGAACTGGGGGCAACGGCGGTAATCACCGTCGGGCTCAGCTCTTCAGTGTGACCGGCATGTTCATCGGCGAGCGCAGAAGGCGCCAGCAACGCACCGCACAGGATCGCGGTGGCGTGCCTGAAACGAACGCCGGATACGTTCAGGCCATAAGAGGCTTGGGCAGGGCTCAAGCACGGGACAGCAGAAAAGCTGGACATGACAATTTCCATCGTACAGTCGTAAACGACACGGCCGGCAGCCTGCGCAATCCCTGTGGGAACGAGCGTTGGTTGTCTTGCGGACCGTGTGAGATCGGATGCGGGTGTTTACGCGACGGAAGGCGGGGCGCGGGTGCGGGCGCCGGGGAAGAAGGTTTGCCGGGCGTGGCCCAGGCGCGGTGAGGGTGTGGTGTAGGTGTTGACGGGCGCGATGACGAAGTTGGCGAAAGACACGCCACCGGTCAGCGCCGGGCAATTGAACAGCAGGCTGCAATAGCCGCATTTTTCCCACAGCACGTGGTGCCCCGGGGCAGGCGGGCAGTGCTCGGCGGAGTCTTGTTTGCCGTGGTCGGCATGTTCCATCGCCGACATGTCCATGTCCATGCTCATGCCCATAGGCATGGTCATCGACATGGCGCGCGAATCCATCGGCATCGACTGAGAAATCAGCGGACCGATAAAGATCATCAGCATGGCGAACAGGCTGATCCAGCTGCCACGTGTCAGGCTCAATGCCTGATGACGCGACCTGGATGACCTGGCGCTAAGCGGGCGCATGGGCTTGGTCAGCTCAGGCGATTACGGATTGTGCACGTGCGCTTGCATGGTGTCCGGCGCCTGTTTCTGCACCGTGACCTCGACCGTCACGTCACCGGCCTTCTCGAAGTGCAGCGTCATGGGGAAGCGCTTGCCGTCAACCAGCAGGCTGCGGTCCTTGAGGCCCAGCAACATCACGTGATAGGCCATCGGTGCGAAAGTGACCTCACCACCGGCGGGCACTTCCACGCTCGGTACGTGCTGCATTTTCATCAAGTCGCCTTGCATCACATGCTCATGCAATTGCGCTTCACCGGCAATCGGTGTGTCGACGCTGAGCAGGCGGTCGGCGTTCTTGCCTTCATTGTCGATCACGAAATACGCCGCGACGGTGGGTGCGTTGGGTGGCAACTCCTGGGACCACGGGTGAGCGATCTCCAGTGCGCCGACCTTGTATTCGTGGGCATTGGCAAAGCAGGCAGGCAGCAACAAGGCGGCCAGAACGATGAGTTTGTTCAACATGGCAGTTCTCCGGAACGATTTAAACGCAGGTCAATTGCGAGAAAAAATCACACCAGAGGGGACGCGCGGGGGTTGAGACTCGGCCATTGCTGGCGCGGTGAGGGGCTTTCAAGCGAGGTTGCAGGCAGGCTTCGGTTGGACTCGAAGTGCGCGAAATACAGCTGTGGCGCATGCCCAGGCAACGCCACCAATGGCGCAGAACCCGAGCAGCACCAGCAATGCTGCATGTTGGAATGATCGTCGTTTTGCGGGGCTTTCTGTTCAAGGTCGCCGATGGAAATTGCCACCATCCTGGTGCCGCCGGAGCTGCAGAAGCTGCCCCACAACAACTGTTCGGCGGGTGACTTCGCCGTCTGCGCCATCGCTCCGGACATCGGCATGGCGAGCATGTTGAACAGCACTGCGAAGCAGGCTATCCAGGCAATTGCGAGCCGTTGTCGGGACATGGGGCAAAATCCGTTTGGGTGGGCGATCAGGCGCGGGCTATTTAGCCTGATCAGGGCCGATAAGTAAAAAGGCGGCGTGCGGTTTGGTGTCGCAGCACCTGAATCAACAGGTCCAACATGGGTTGAGCAATTTCTGGCTCGCCGTTATGAAAGAGTGTAGCGACTTCGATTCGGAATGCTTGGGCAAATGTCGGATCACTTTGGATACGTGCACAGATGGTGTGGTTGACGTCGCTGAACGTCGCCAGACAGGACGCCTTCGCGGGCAAGCCCGCTCCCACAAGTTTCTCCGTCTGAATCTGATTTGGTGGCCGACCAGGATCACTGTGGGAGCGGGCTTGCCCGCGAAGGCGTCCTTGGGGTGTTCGCAAAAGTCAGGTTTATAACCGCTCTGCAATTGCGCGTAGCACTTCGGCCACTGCCGGAAACTCCCGATCTACCTCAGGCAACATCGGCCGTTTCAACACCAGCACCGGCACCCTGCGCTCACGCGCCACTTCCAGCTTCGGCTCGGTCGCCGTGCTGCCGCTGTTTTTACTGATCAGCACATCGATGTTTCGCCGTTCGAACAGCTCACGTTCATCGTCAATCAGGAAAGGTCCCCGTGCGCCGATCACTTCGCAGCGCTCGTTGCCCGGATACACGTCCAGCGCGCGCAGGGTCCAGAATTGTTCCTCAGGAATTTCATCGAGATGTTGCAGGGGCTCGCGACCGAGGGTGAACAGCGGCTGGCGGAAAGGCTTCAGGGCTTCGATCAGTTCGCCCCAATCGGCAACTTCCCGCCAGTCATCCCCCGCCTGGGCTTGCCAGGCCGGACGCCGTAGCGCCCAGCAGGGAACGCCGCTCGAGTGCGCGGCCATCGCGGCGTTCTGGCTGATCTGGGCGGCGTAGGGGTGAGTGGCGTCGAGCAGCAGATCGATCCCTTCATCGCGAATGAATTGCGCCAGGCCCTCGGCACCGCCGTAGCCGCCGACGCGAACCTGGCATTGCAGATCCGTCGGAACCCGACCGACACCGGCCAGGCTGTAGATATGCTGCGGTCCCAGTGTGCGGGCGATGGCCAGAGCTTCGGTCACGCCGCCGAGCAACAGGATGCGTTTCATTGAAAGGCTCCCGCATGGCCAACGATCCCGCCCTGGCGATCGATGGCAAAGACTTCCACCTGGACCTGCGCCGGCACCACGCTGCGGGCAAAGTCCAGGGCGTGCTGGCAGACCGCGTCACCCAGGGCGACCCCGGCGGCGGCGGCCATGGCCAGTGCCTGCTGGCTGGTGTTGGCCTCGCGGATGTTTTGCTGCAACGCCGCATCGGCGCCGACCTGCGCTGCCCATGACGCCAGTTGCGGCAGGTCGATGCTCGAATGACGGCTGTGCAGATCCATATGCCCGGCCGCCAGTTTGCTGATCTTGCCGAAACCGCCGCACAGGCTGAGTTTATCCACAGGGACTTTGCGCAGGTGTTTGAGCACGGCGCCGACGAAGTCACCCATTTCGATCAAAGCGATTTCCGGCAGGTTGTAGACCCGGCGCATGGTGTCTTCGCTGGCATTGCCGGTGCAGGCGGCGATGTGCAGGTAACCGTTGGTTTTTGCCACGTCGATGCCCTGGTGGATCGAGGCGATGTAGGCCGCGCAGGAAAACGGCCGGACGATGCCGCTGGTGCCGAGGATCGACAGGCCACCCAGAATGCCCAGGCGCGGGTTCATGGTTTTGAGTGCCAGCGCCTCGCCGTTCTCGACATTGACCGTGACCTCGAAACCGCCGCTGTAGCCGAGTTCGTCGGCCAACCGGGCCAGGTGTTCGCCGATCATTTTGCGCGGCACCGGGTTGATCGCCGGTTCGCCGACAGCCAGCACCAGCCCGGGCCGGGTCACGGTGCCGACGCCGCGACCGGCATGAAAGCGAACCCCGGGTTCGGTGCTCAAGCGCACCTGGGAGTAGAGCAGGGCGCCATGGGTCACGTCCGGATCGTCACCGGCGTCCTTGAGGGTTCCCGCTTCGGCACCGTCCCCGCTGAGGCGGCAGAACTCCAGGCGCATCTGCACCTGCTTGCCTTTGGGCAGGACGATTTCCACGGCATCGGCCGCTGTGCCATCCAGCAGCAGGCGCGCGGCAGCGAGGCTGGTGGCCGTGGCGCAACTGCCGGTGGTCAGGCCACTGCGCAGGGGGGCGGGTTGTTCGGCGGTTTCGTCACGCATCGAAGGGTTTCGTCACGTCCAGCAAGGTAATCGGCAAGGCCTGGCGCCAGGTGTCGAAGTCGCCCAACGGTTGTGCTTGCGCGATATGAATGCGCGTCAGCTCTCCGCCATGTTGCTCGCGCCAGGCCATCAGGGTCATTTCACTTTGCAGGGTGACGGCGTTGGCGATCAGCCGGCCACCGGGTTTGAGTGCGGCCCAGCAGGTATCGAGGACGCCTTCGCGGGTGACGCCGCCGCCAATGAAAATCGCATCCGGTCGCTCCAGCCCGGCCAAGGCCTGTGGCGCGTTGCCGCGAACCAGTTGCAGGCCGGGAACGCCGAGGGCATCGCGGTTGTGTTCGATCAACGCTTGTCGGCCCACATCTGCCTCGATGGCCAACGCGCGGCAAGCGGGGTGGGCGCGCATCCATTCGATGCCGATCGAGCCACTGCCGGCGCCGACATCCCACAGCAATTCGCCGGGGACAGGCGCCAGGCGCGCAAGGGTGATGGCGCGCACGTCGCGTTTGGTCAATTGGCCGTCGTGCTTGAAGGCCGAGTCGGGCAGCCCGGCCAATCGCGACAGGCGAGGTGTATCGCGTTCAGCCACGCACTCGATGGCGATCAGGTTCAAGTCGGCGATCGGTGGATCGCCCCAGTCGCTGGCGATACCTTCGACACGCCGCTCGGCTGCGCCGCCCAGATGTTCCAGCACGGTGAGGCGGCTAGGGCCGAAGCCACGTTCGTGCAACAGTGCAGCGATGGCGGCAGGACTGCGACCGTCGTTGCTCAATATCAGCAAGCGTACGCCGCTGGACAGGTGGGCATTGAGTGCGGCGACAGGCCGGGCCACCACCGAAAGGGTGGCCACATCCTGCAAAGGCCACCCCATACGGGCTGCGGCCAGTGAGCAGGAGGACGGCGCGGGGAGCGTCAGCATTTCGCTGACCGGGAGCTGCCTGGCGAGGCTGGCGCCGACGCCGTAGAACATCGGATCGCCACTGGCCAGGACGCAAACGGGTTCGCCACGGTTCGAAAGCAGCGACTCAAGGCAGAAGGGGCTCGGCCACGGCTGGCGCTCGCCGCGAATGCACGGCGGGAGCAAATCCAGATGCCGCTGGCCGCCGAAGATTTTCGAGGCGCGCAACAGCGCATGCCGGGCGTTTTTGCCCAGGCCCTTGAAACCGTCTTCGCCGATGCCTACTACCGTCAGCCAGGGTGTCATGCCATTCCTCAATCACGCGTTCAACGTTGTTGGGCGGCATGATAGCGCGGGTTCCTTGAGCTGACTGCCTTGTCTTCCCGACCGGAGTCTTTTCATGCAGCGAAGTAAAGCAGGCATAATACCGCGCACTTTCGCCGTGAACTGCCTCGCCACCTGAACGGGTCCGCCTTGAACGAACGTACACTGTCCGCTGCCTTACGCCCCTCGGCCTGTCCGGGGTTGCTGCGTATTGTCCCGGCGCTGGATGGCGGCATCTGCCGGATCAAGTTGGACGGCGGTTCGATCAGCAGCGGCCAGGCCGAGGTCATAGCGTCTGCGGCCGAGCGATATGCCAGCGGAGCGATCGAGGCGACCAACCGGGCCAATCTGCAGATCCGTGGCATTGGTGATGAGCAAGCGGCGCTGATCGATAGCCTGCTGGCCGCCGATCTGGGGCCGCGTACGGCGGCTGGCGACGATGTGCGCAACCTGATGCTCAGCCCCGGCGCCGGGATCGATCGACGCATGCTGTTTGACACTCGCCCGCTGGCCGGGCAGATCCTCGCGACACTGCAAAGCCAGGAAGCTTTCCACGATCTCAGTGCCAAATTCGCCGTGCAGCTCGATGGCGCTGAAGACCTGGCGATGCTCGACCATCCCCATGACCTGTGGCTCTCTGCGTTTGCGCAAAACGGCGAGCAGCGGCTGGCGTTCGGTCTGGCGGGGTGCCCGACGGACAGACCTGCCGCTTCGATAGCTCTCGCTGACGGGCACGCGCTGGTGGTGGCGGTCCTGGAATTGTTCCTTGAACTGGCGCGTCCCGAGCAAACGCGAATGCGTCATTTGCTGGCCGAATACTCGGTCGAGGACGTGCTGCTTCGACTGGCTGAACGTGTATCGCTGCAAGCGGTCGTCGATTGGCAGCGGATTCCGGGTGGCAGTGATTTGCACATCGGCGCACATCCCCAGGCCGAGCCCGGTGTCGTCTATGTAGGGGCCGTCCCGCCATTGGGGCGGCTCGATCCGACGATGCTGCGCGGTGTGGCACACCTGGCACGCGAGTTCGGTGATTCGAGCTTGCGCTTCACACCCTGGCAAAGTCTGCTGGTGCCCAATGTCCGCGCGGAAAATGCCGCCGAGGTCATTCGGCAATTGCAGTCTCTTGGCTTGCAGTGCGAAGCCGATCAGCCCTTGTCCCGGTTGATCGCCTGCACCGGCTCAAACGGCTGCGGTAAAGGCCTGGCCGAAACCAAGGGCGATGCCCTGAAACTGGCCGCGCTGCTGCACCGCCATGGACCGGCGCTGAACATACACCTGAGCGGTTGCCCGCGTTCCTGCGCCGCCGCACATATCGCACCTGTCACGTTGCTGGCCGTCGCCCCCGGCCACTACGATCTCTATTTTCGCGATGCAGCGCAGCCGGGTTTCGGCGCGCTGCACGCACACAACCTTACTATTGAAGCGGTCGCGACCTTGCTCGACGCCCGCTCACGGAGCCCCCTTGATGCTTGATTACATCCGCGACGGTCAGGAGATCTATCGCAACTCCTTCGCGATCATTCGCGCCGAGGCCAACCTCGAGCGCATTCCGGCCGATCTGGAGAAACTCGCCGTTCGCGTGATTCACGCCTGCGGCATGGTCGAGGCCATCGACGGGTTGCAGTTTTCCGAGGGGGCAGGCAAGGCCGGGCGTGATGCGCTGGCGGCCGGTGCACCGATCTTGTGCGATGCGCGGATGGTCTCCGAAGGCGTGACCCGCGCGCGCCTGCCGGCGAACAATGCAGTGATCTGCACCTTGCGCGACGAGAGCGTTCCGCAGCTTGCCCGTGAATTGGGCAATACCCGCTCAGCCGCTGCGCTGGAGCTGTGGCGGCCGCATCTGGAAGGCAGCGTGGTGGTGATCGGCAACGCACCGACGGCGCTGTTCTATCTGCTTGAAATGCTCGACGCCGGCGCGCCGAAACCGGCGTTGATCCTCGGTTTTCCAGTAGGTTTCGTCGGCGCCGCCGAATCCAAGGCGGCGCTGGCGGCCGACAGCCGTGGTGTCCCTTTTGTCATCATGCAAGGCCGTCTGGGCGGTAGCGCCATGGCCGCGGCCGCCGTCAATGCCCTCGCCACGGAGATCGAATGATGCAGCAACCTGGACGATTGATCGGCCTCGGTGTCGGCCCCGGTGATCCGGAACTGATTACCGTCAAGGCGCTGCGGTTGCTGCGCGAGTCGCCTGTCGTTGCGTACTTCGTCGCCAAGGGCAAGAAGGGCAACGCCTTCGGCATCATCGAAGCCCATCTGCAAGACGCACAGAATCTGTTGCCACTGGTGTACCCGGTGACCACCGAAGCCTTGCCGGCGCCGTTGTCCTATGAGCAAGTGATCAGCGACTTCTACGATGACGCGGCCACCGAACTGGCCGCGCATCTCGATGCGGGCCGTGACGTGGCGGTGATCTGCGAGGGTGACCCGTTCTTCTACGGCTCCTACATGTACCTGCACGACCGGCTCGCCGAGCGTTATCAGGCCGAAGTCGTGCCGGGCGTTTGCTCGATGCTCGGCGGCGCCTCGGTGCTCGGTGCGCCGCTGGTGTATCGCAATCAGAGCCTGTCGGTGTTGTCCGGCGTGTTGCCGCACGATGAACTCAAGCGGCGTCTGGCCGATGCCGATGCAGCGGTGATCATGAAGCTGGGACGCAACTTTCCCAAGGTTCGCCAGGTGCTGGAAGAACTCGGCCTGGCCGAGCGTGCGCTGTACGTCGAGCGCGCGACCATGGCCAATCAGAAGATCGTGCCGCTGGATCAGGTCGAGCCGATGTCCTCGCCGTATTTCTCGTTGATCATCGTTCCCGGTGAAAGGTGGCAAGGCTGATGACCCGTCCAGTTCCGGCGATTGTCATTCTCGGCAATGGCAGCCTCGCGATCGCGCGCAGCATTCAGCAGGTGTACCCCGAAGCCCTGATCCACGGGCTGGCCGCACGAGTCGATGGTGCGGATCGGGTCTATCACGAATTTGGTGCGACCCTGCGCGAACTCTATCAGCAGGGCACCCCGATCATTGCCCTGTGCGCGGCCGGGATCGTGATCCGTACGTTGGCGCCCTTGTTGCTGGAAAAGGGCGCCGAACCACCGGTATTGGCGGTGGCCGAAGACGGCAGCGCCGTGGTTCCACTGCTGGGCGGTCTCGGCGGGGTGAATGTGATGGCGCGGGAGATTGCCGCTGCGCTTGAAGTCGCTGCGGCGATCACCACCAGCGGCGAGTTGCGTTTCGGCACGTGCCTGCTCAATCCGCCCAGCGGCTATGCCCTTGGTGATCTGGAACTGGGCAAACGCTTCGTTTCCGATTTGCTCGCCGGGGAAACGGTGCGCATTGAGGGGGAGGCTCCGTGGCTGGCGCAGGCGCAGTTGCCCGAAGATGCGCAGGCCCGGCTAGCGGTGCATGTCAGTCATGCCGAACGGGCACCCGCAGCCAATGAACTGTTGATCTACCCGCGCAATGTGGTGGTCGCTGTGGATGCTGGCTTGGTGAACGTCGCCGGGGCAATCCGCGAGGCGTTGCATCAGGCAAAAATCGCCGTGCAGTCGTTGGCCTGCCTGTTGGCCGCCGACAGCGAAATGGCCAGTTCGGCGTTGCGCGAGGCGGCGCTCGAACTGGGTGTGGCGCTGCGTTTTGTTGGCGCTGAGAAGGCGCTTGGCGAACGTTTACGTACTGCAATCGGCCAGCCCGTTTCCATGCTTGATAGCGACACCGTTGCCATTGCGGTGGCAGGGCAGCCGTTGGACCCGTTGCAGATCGGCCGCCCGCGTGGACGGCTGGCGGTGATCGGCCTCGGGCCAGGTGCTGCTGAACTGATGGTGCCGGCAGTGAAGGCTGAACTGGCCCGCGCCAACGATGTATTGGGCTACGAAACCTACGTGCGCATGGCCGGGCCATTTCGCGCCGACCAGGTGCTGCATTGCACCGACAACCGTGAAGAGATGCAGCGCGCCCGCCACGCTTTCGAACTGGCGGCCCAAGGGCGTTCGGTGGTGGTGGTTTCTTCGGGCGATCCGGGAGTTTTCGCCATGGCTGCGGCGGTGCTGGAAGCGCTGCACGAATCCACTGACGCCAATTGGCACAACGTCGATCTCGAGATTTTGCCGGGGGTTTCCGCCTCGCTGGCGACGGCTGCCCAGGCCGGCGCACCGCTGGGGCATGACTTCTGTGTGCTGTCGCTCTCGGATAACCTCAAGCCTTGGTCGATTATCGAGAAGCGCCTGGACCTGGCCGCTCAAGCCGATCTGGCCCTTGCTTTCTACAACCCGATCTCGCGCGCCCGGCCATGGCAATTGGGCCAGGCTCTGGACACAGTCGCCCGGCACCGTGTGCCTGAGACTCCCGTGGTGCTGGGGCGGGATATCGGGCGTCCGGGGCAGACGCTACGGGTCACCACCCTTGGTCAGTTGACCCCGGATCAGGTCGACATGCGCACCATGGTGTTGATCGGTTCATCCCTGACTTGCGTATTTCCGCGGGTCGGCGGCGGTGATTGGGTTTACACGCCGCGTTGGTACCCCAGCAAGCCAGCGACCTGAGTGAAAGCGGCTTTATTCTAAGGTCGCTGATGTTCAATGCAACAACTAACGATGGGGCCTGCGATTGACGAAAGTTGTCGCGGGCCCTTTTGTTTTTTTCAGGGGTCGTGAAATAAGTTCTCAGTGTTTTTACTTTGACTGGTTCAATCCTGCGCTTTAGTTTCCATGTGGTCGCATGAGGCGACTTGTTAATTAAAGGGAGATTTAAATGACCGATATAGATGTTCGCTCGGTGGCTCAAATCGCATTTGATGATGCCATGCAGGATAGTTATTTCGAAGGCGTTGCCGCAGAACTGAAAAACGTCGCGCCACGGACGCGGACCAAGCGTTCCATCTCGACACTGAGCGCAGAGTCGAGTGATTCGTCGGAACAAGGTGTAGGGGCTTCGGTAGTAGGGCCTTCGCTCGTGGTGTTCGACCAGGCGCTTTCGGAGGATGACATGCAGGATGCGCTGGACTGCCAGCAGTTTGCCGAAGCAGTGGTCCGGCGCCTGCCCAAGGAAACCAGCAACGAACAGCGTTACCATAAATACAACGAGGCATTGTTGGCGGTGGGCTGGGTGACGGAAAGCTTCACCTACAAGAAATACGTCAGCAAACAGCTCACCATTACGATGAATGAGGCTGTGTTGCAGGTACTGGAGACCGTCATTTCCGGTGGCACGGGCAGTGTCTTGAGCCTTGTCGCGTCGGGTTTCAGCAAGCTTAAGGGCGATAAGGACGCACTGAAGATTGTCGATGCCGGCAGCAAGAAAAACGAAGTCGTCAGCTTCAAGGCTGTGCCTTGCATTGCGACGCCAGGCGGCATGTCCATGTTGATGGGAGGTCTTGACTTGGTGGACAAGGAATACAACGGCAACTTTCTATTCGTGACTTACAAGACCCAAGGCTTGCAGATTTTTCAGGGTGCCGGTGTGCGCAAGTTTAATCGACGTGCATTCGAACGAAAGAAAACCATGATATATGCCTATAACGATGAGTTTGCTGATGGTCTTTTCAAACAATTGACAGGTCAATAAGGCGGGCAGGCTTTGATCAATGTAGTCGATCAAGGTACTGACTGTATGGGTTGAATATGTCTACGTCTGTTAATGCTGTCGTAGTGGGTGGTTGCCTTGTGTCCTTTACCCCGCAGGTAAGTTCGCAAGACCAGGAGGATATACAAGCCTGCCTGTTGTACGCGGAACTGGCAGCCAATGAAAAATACCCGGACCGGTTGTCGAGGAAGGTCTGGTTCGATTATTTTCAAGGGCGACTGCTCAAGGCGGGATTCACGCTCAAGACCCTCGTTCCCTCCGATCCGATCCTGGTCGCAAGTGTCCGTCAATTGCTCAGTGAAAGTTATACTATTATGGGCAAATTGGGCGTGGAGCGCTTGGGCCAGCTCTTCCAGGACACCTTCAAGGCATTGCGGCTGGATGAGTTTGCCTGGGACTTCTTTCGCGGGAATGTTGCCAAAGGCGGCTCGGGTATCCTCAAGTGCGCGCCTTGCGAGCGGCTCACCTCGGGCGAAGTGGTCGTCTGCCTGCTTGGCTTGCGCTACAGCGCGACCGTGATTGAAAACGACTTTTTCCTGTGGAGCGAGTTCGATCGAGAACTGGCGATCATTCCCGGTGGCGGAGTGTTCGTGTTCAACCGAGGGGAGTTTGAAAACTACCGTAAACGGGTCCACGAGAAAATCGACGCTTATTCGAGCAAGGTGTTCATGCGCAAACTCCAGTCATGACTGAAAGGTCTGGTACGCAATAAAAGACAAGGCCCCGTGATTGATGCACGGGGCCTTGTTTTTCGGGTTTGGACAAGCGGCCGCTTCAAGGCACCAGATAGCCCTTCACCCCGGTGAAGATGATCTGCGCCGCCAGCGCACACACGAACAACCCCATCAAGCGGC
The DNA here is from genome assembly GCF_009764265.1 of Pseudomonas sp. PB101. Taxonomy (GTDB): domain Bacteria; phylum Pseudomonadota; class Gammaproteobacteria; order Pseudomonadales; family Pseudomonadaceae; genus Aquipseudomonas. The sequence continues at coordinate 46,845 of NZ_RWIR01000070.1, read as the reverse complement.
TGACGATCTGTAGCCCCTGGTCGCCAAGAAGGCGCTCGATGCGACCGGATAAAAACAGCACCACGCCCACGGTGAAACTGGCCAGGGCAATGCTGACAATGGCCGTGAGCTTGTCGTCCCAATGCGGCTGGCTCACACCCATCACCAGCAGGGCGCCGATGGTGCCGGGGCCGACGGTCAGCGGAATGGTCAGCGGGACGATGGTCACATCTTGCTGCACATTGTCGGTCTGTACCGCCGACTTGCCTTGTGCCATCCCCAGTGCCGAGATGAACAGGACGCTGCCTGCACCGATGCGGAACGCGTCCACGGTAATGCCGAAAACACTGAAAATCACCCGGCCGAACAAATACAACAGCACGCTGGAGACCAGTGTGGCGACCGCTACTTTCCAGGCCAGCCGACGCTGTTCCTTGCGCGAGTAACCACGGGTCAGGCTGATGAAGCACGACAACACGAAGAATGGGCTGTAGAGCACCAGCATCTTCAGGTAAACGCTGAACAACACATGGAGCATGGTGCCGGGCTCACTGGCGAGGGAAGTCGAGGGGGAGTCTATCAGGGGTTGCGCAGTCTGTCGGCTCAGGACGTTTGGGTCGTTGCGCGATTCTGCTGGTCACGCTGGGCGACCCAGTGTTCGATCAATTCACGCAGCTGCGACAATTCGACCGGCTTGGCCATGTGGCCGTCCATGCCGGCCTGGCGTGCACGCTCCTTGTGTTCGGCCAGGATATGGGCGGTCAATGCCACCACCGGTGTACGGACCCGCTGATTGCCGACTTCCCAGGCACGCAATTGCTGGGTGGCCGAGAAGCCGTCGAGGATCGGCATTTCACAGTCCATCAGCACCAGGTCGTAACGTTGGGCCTTCATTGCCTGCAGGGCTTCTTCGCCGTTGCAGGCGGTATCCGGTTGCAGGTTGAGCTTGCTCAGCATGCCGCGGATCACCTTGGTGGAGATGCTGTTGTCTTCGGCCACCAGAATGCGGAAGTCGCTGGGGACCTTGACCGGCAGTGCCGGGCCGTTTGGCAGTGGGTGCGTGACGACTTGGCCTTTGTTGCGTTGGGTCAGTTCGTCGGCCAGGGTGGTCTTGAGGGTGTAGCCGGCCACCGGTTTGGCGAGAATGCGCTTGATCCCGGAGTTGCGCGCGATGATCTTGCTCGGCGCATTGCTGATGCCGGTGAGCATGATCAGCAGGATGTCATGGTTCAGGCTCGGGTCTTCCTTGATCTTGGCCGCCAGTTGCATGCCGGTCATGCCGGGCATGTTCTGGTCCAGCAGGACCACGTCGAAGTAGTCGCGCAAATGCGCCTTGGTGCGCAGCAGTGCCAGCGCTTCCTTGCCCGAAGGCGCAGCGCTGACGTTCAGGCCCCAGGCGCTGCATTGCTGCACCAGCACCTTGCGACAAGTGTCGTTGTCGTCCACCACCAACACCCGCGCACCTTGCAGCGGGCCGTCGAGGTCGGAGGTCGGGTGTTCGAGGCGATCCGGGTCCAGCGGCAGGGTCAGCCACAGGGTGCTGCCCTGGTTGCTGCCACTCTTGATTCCGAATTCCCCTTGCATCAAGCGAATCAACTGCCGGGCAATCACCAGCCCCAGGTTGCCGCCCAGGTGGGTGGCCGAAAGGAAATGCCGGCTGTGCAGTTCGGCGTGCATCAGGGCGTCGCGTTCTTCGGCGTCCATCGGCTCGCCGCTGTCCTGCACGGCGATGCGCAGGCGTGGTTTGCTGTTGCGCTCGTCGAGCGCCACGACGATCAGGATTTCGCCTTCATCGGTTTTTTTCAGGGCGTTTTCAAGCAGGCTCAACAGGGTCTGGCGCAGGCGCGTCGGGTCACCGCTGATCACCCGCGGCACTTGCGGCTGGATGAAACTGATCAACTCGACGTTTTGCTGCTCGGCCTTGGCGCGGAAGATGCTCAGGCAGTCTTCGATCAGCGCATTGAGGTCGAACTGCACATCGTCCAGTTCGATCTGTCCGGACTCGAGTTTGGAAATGTCGAGAATTTCGTTGATCAGGGTCAGCAGCTCGTTGCCGGCGCTGTGGATCGTCTGCACATAGTCGCGTTGCTTGACCGAAAGTGGTGTGCCCAGCAGCAGCTCGGTCATGCCGAGGACGCCGTTCATGGGGGTGCGGATCTCATGGCTGATCTTCGCCAGGAACTCGGCCTTGGCGTTGATCTCGGCGTTGCTGGCCGCCAAGTCACGGCTGATGCTGAAACGGTCTTCGGTGATGCGGCGCTGACGCTCGCTCAACGCAATGCTCATCAACAGGCCGCTGATGCAGATGAACAACAGCAAAGTGGTGATCAGGCCATGGGGTTCGATCAGGGTCAGCCCCAACAGTGCGGGCAGGATGACCAGGGTCCCGAGGTTGAACACCACCATGGCCGCCACGAAGAGACGAGCCGGGCGATAACCCTTTTGCCAGTGATAGGCGCTGATGAACAGCATGGTCAGGCCGGCCAGGGCTACCAGGCCATAGGTAATGAAGTTCAGCGGCAAGGTATTGACGAACAGCAGCATCAATCCGCAGGCCGTGATGAGCAGGACCTCGCCGAGCAGCAACCGGTTCAGCGGGTGCGGCCCGAGCGGGGAGAAGAAGCGATAGGCAAGCATCAGGCCGCAGGGCGCGGTCAGCAGCAGTGCCAGGTAAGCCCCCGGTGTTTGCAGTGCGTGCCAGTCCGGGAGCCAGGGGCCGGCGAGGTTCAGCAACAGCAGCAGGCTGAGCATCAGCAGCCCCTCGCACGCCGCCAGCCAGAGGGCGCTGTGCGAACGGGTGTAGGCGTAGCGGATGAGGTTGTGCAGGATCAGCATGGCGATGCAACCGAACAACAGGCCATAGATCAGCGTCTGATTGTGGTTGGCCGCTGCGATGACCGCCGATTGCAGGGTGATGTAGGGCCGTAACTGGTGGTCGGAGGCCAGCCGCAGGTATACGTCCAGGGGGCCGTCGCTTTGCGGCAGGGCCAGCATGAAGTCGCTGCTGGGCAATGGCCGCTCGGATTGCGGCTGTTCGTTGCCGGTGCTGGATTGATCGATCAGCCTGTCGCCGTCCAGCACATACATGTTGAACTGGCGCAGGTCCGGCGCGAACACCCGCAGCACCTGCTCATGTTTGCCCGGTGCAAGCTTGAATCGCAACCATAACGCGCCCTCGGGTTCGGCCGCGGTAATGCGGTCGAGTTCGATGGGGCTGAATTGATTGGTGTAGCGGGCGGAACGGATGTCGCTCAGTTGCAGGTCGCCTTGTTCGTCGAGCAATACCGCCCAGCCACTGCCTTGCGCGGCTTGGGCCGGTAGCATGCAGAGCAGGGTCAGCAATGTGACGGTTAAGCTTATGGCAATCCTGAGCCAGCGCACGGCGAAATCCCTTCGTTAGGTTGATGCCAGAATATAACGATGCGCGGCGCCGGAATAGCCAGGCAATGAACGGCGTTCATTGCCTGGCGCGGTGTCTGCCTTATTCCTGATTTTCGCCACGCTCGCGGGCAATGGCGCGGTAGCCAATGTCCTTGCGATAGAAGCAGCCTTCCCAGTCAATCGCTGCCGCCAGCTTGTAGGCCTGCTGCTGTGCAGCGTCGACACTGGCACCCATGGCTGTGGCGCACAATACGCGACCACCGGCGGTCACTACCTGACCATCCTTGAGCGCAGTGCCAGCGTGGAAAACCTTGCCTTCCAGTGTAGCCGCTGCATCCAGCCCATTGATGGCTGCGCCTTTGGCGTAATCACCAGGATAGCCGCCCGCGGCCAGCACGATGCCGACGCTCGGACGTGGATCCCATTGCGCTTCCACTTTATCCAGTGCCTGCGCCAGGGCAGCTTCGACCAGCAAAACCAGGCTCGACTGCAGGCGCAGCATCACCGGTTGGGTCTCAGGGTCGCCGAAACGGCAGTTGAATTCGATGACTTTTGGGTTACCAGCCTTGTCGATCATCAGGCCGGCATACAGGAAGCCAGTGTAGACGTTGCCTTCCTCGGCCATGCCGCGCACGGTCGGCCAGATCACCAGGTCCATGACGCGCTTGTGCACGTCGGCGGTGACCACTGGTGCCGGGGAGTAAGCACCCATGCCGCCGGTGTTTGGACCGCTGTCGCCGTCGCCGACGCGTTTGTGGTCCTGGCTGGTGGCCATCGGCAGCACGTTCTTGCCGTCGACCATGACGATGAAGCTGGCTTCTTCGCCGTCCAGGAACTCTTCGATGACCACGCGCGAACCTGCATCGCCAAAGGCATTGCCCGCCAGCATGTCGCGCACGGCGTCTTCGGCTTCGGTCAGGGTCATGGCGACGATCACGCCTTTACCCGCGGCCAGGCCGTCGGCCTTGATCACGATCGGCGCGCCTTTTTCTCGCAGGTAAGCGAGGGCCGGCTCGATTTCGGTGAAGTTCTGGTAGTCGGCAGTCGGGATCTTGTGGCGAGCCAGGAAGTCCTTGGTGAACGCTTTCGAACCTTCCAGCTGCGCAGCGCCAGCGGTCGGACCGAAGCAATCCAGACCGCGGCTGCGGAACAGATCCACGACACCGGCGACCAGCGGCACTTCAGGGCCGACGATGGTCAGGGAAACGTTTTTCTCGGCAAAGTCTGCCAGTTGCTCAAGGGCCAGTACGTCGATGGCGACGTTCTCGCACTTGGCTTCGATGGCGGTGCCGGCGTTGCCCGGAGCCACGAATACCTTCTGCACACGCGGATCCTGAGCCACTTTCCAGGCCAGGGCGTGTTCACGGCCACCGCTGCCAATGATCAAAACATTCATTTCAAAAACCTCGGATGACGCTAATTCGGGGATGCATCCTGCTGGATGCTGACCGTAGGAGCCGGCTTGCTGGCGTTCGGGTCATCGCCGTTTACCTGGCAGGCCGCTATCGCCGGCAAGCCGGCTCCTACAGTGGACGTGTTATCAGTGACGGAAGTGGCGCATGCCGGTGAAGACCATGGCGATGCCGGCTTCGTCGGCAGCAGCAATCACTTCGTTGTCACGCATCGAGCCGCCTGGCTGGATCACCGCAGTGATACCGGCCTTGGCCGCGTTGTCGATGCCGTCGCGGAACGGGAAGAACGCGTCGGATGCCATGACAGCACCTTGAACCTGCAGGCCAGCATGTTCTGCCTTGATCGCAGCAATACGCGCGGAGTTCACGCGGCTCATCTGGCCGGCGCCGACACCGATGGTCTGGCGGTTCTTGGCGTAGACGATGGCGTTGGACTTGACGTACTTGGCGACTTTCCAGGCGAAGATCAGGTCGTGGATTTCCTGTTCGGTCGGAGCGCGTTTGGTCACGACTTTCAGGTCGTCGGCGCCGATCATGCCGATGTCGCGGCTCTGTACCAGCAGGCCACCGTTGACGCGCTTGTAGTCCCAGGCAGCGGCGCGGTCGGCCGACCACTCGCCGCAGGCCAGCAGGCGTACGTTGGCTTTGGCGGCGACGATGGCGCGGGCTTCTTCGCTGACGCTTGGGGCAATGATCACTTCGACGAACTGACGCTCGACGATGGCCTTGGCGGTCTCGGCGTCCAGCTCGCGGTTGAAGGCGATGATGCCGCCGAAAGCGGATTCGGTGTCGGTGGCGTAGGCCAGGTCGTAGGCCTTGCGGATGCCGCCTTCGGCATCAGGGCTGACAGCCACGCCGCACGGGTTGGCGTGCTTGACGATCACGCAGGCCGGCTTGACGAAGCTCTTCACGCATTCCAGCGCGGCGTCGGTGTCGGCCACGTTGTTGTACGACAGTTCCTTGCCTTGCAGTTGGGTCGCGGTGGCGATGCCGACCTCGCTTGGCTTGGCTTCCACGTAGAACGCCGCGCTCTGGTGCGGGTTCTCGCCGTAGCGCATTTCCTGGGCCTTGATGAACTGGCTGTTGAAGGTGCGCGGGAATTCGCTGCGGCCTTCTGTGCTCAGTGTCTCGGCAGCCTGGTTCACGGTGCCCATGTAGTTGGCGATCATGCCGTCATAAGCAGCGGTGTGTTCGAAGGCCTTGAGCATCAGGTCGAAGCGCTGGGCGTAGGTCAGGCCGCCGGCCTTGAGGTTTTCCAGGACGTTGGCGTAATCGCTGGCGTTAACCACGATGGCCACGTCCTTGTGGTTCTTGGCAGCCGAACGGACCATGGTCGGGCCGCCGATGTCGATGTTCTCGATGGCGGTCGGCAGGTCGCAGCCTGGCTTGTTGATGGTGGCTTCGAACGGGTACAGGTTGACCGCTACCAGGTCGATCGGCTTGATACCGTGCTCGTTCATGATGGCGTCGTCGATACCGCGACGACCGAGGATCCCGCCGTGGATTTTCGGGTGCAGGGTCTTCACCCGGCCGTCCATCATTTCCGCGAAACCGGTGTAATCCGCGACTTCCACTGCGGCAACGCCGTTGTCCTGCAGCAGCTTGAACGTCCCGCCGGTGGAGAGGATCTCGACGCCCAGGGCTTCAAGCTCCTTGGCGAATTCGAGGATCCCGGTCTTGTCGGAAACGCTGATCAAGGCGCGGCGGATCGGCAGGCGGGTAGTCTGGTCGGTCATCTCAATTTCCATCAAAAGCAAAGGAAGTCAGCAAAAAAGGCGACCGGTTTTACGCGGGCGCCTTTCTGGTTTGAATGAATGCTTACAGCAAATCGTACTGCTTGAGTTTCTTGCGCAGCGTGCCCCGGTTCAGTCCGAGCATCTCGCTGGCCTTGGTCTGGTTGCCCTTGACGTAGTTCATCACGCACTCGAGCAGGGGAGCCTCGACTTCGGAGAGCACCAGGTTGTACACATCCGTGACGGCAGCGCCCTCAAGGTGGGCGAAATAATTGTGCAGCGCCTTCTCGACACTCCCGCGAAGGGTCTGGCCCTCTTCGCTCGGTGTATTGAGGTGCTGTTTCAAATTCACGTTGTCGCTCACGGGTGTTGTTCCACTCACTAAAGTCTCGGTCATCATCGTCATGCGGCCACCCACTCTCCGTCCCCTGTCAGGCTCTTGTAACGCTCGGCGAAAAACGCGCGAACGTTGGCGCATTGTGTATCCGTACCATCCAAACGATTGAAGTGGGCGCGAAACTCCCTGGCGCCCGGCAGGGTTGCGAGATACCAGCCCACATGCTTTCGAGCAATGCGCACACCCATGACATCGCCATAGAAGGCGTGCAGGGCAGCCAGATGCTCTAGCAGAATGCGTTCCACCTCGATCAGTTCCAGCGCCGGGAGTTTCTCGCCGGTACGCAGGAAATGGTCGATCTCGCGAAAAATCCATGGCCGCCCCTGGGCAGCCCGGCCAATCAACAAACCATCGGCACCGGTCGCGTCGAGCACGTACCGGGCCTTTTCCGGCGAATCGATATCGCCATTGGCAAAGACCGGAATCGACACCGCCTGCTTGATCGCGGCAATGGTGTCGTACTCGGCTTCACCGGTGTACAGGTCGGCACGGGTGCGGCCATGCACCGCCAGCGCCGTAATGCCTGCCTGCTCGGCGATCTTCGCCACCGTCAGGCCGTTCTTGTTGTCCCGGTCCCAACCGGTCCGGATCTTCAGGGTAACCGGCACATCGACCGCAGCCACGACGGCCTGCAGGATCTCGGTTACCAGGGGTTCATCCTTCAACAGTGCGGAACCGGCAGCCTTGTTGCAGACTTTTTTCGCCGGACAGCCCATGTTGATATCGATGATCTGCGCGCCCATTTCAACGTTGGCACGGGCAGCATCCGCCAGCATCTGCGCGTCCCCGCCGGCGATCTGTACCGAGCGCGGCTCGGGATCACCTTCGTGGATCATGCGCATGCGCGACTTGCGGGTGTTCCACAAACTCATGTCGCTGGTGACCATTTCCGAGACGACCAGTCCGGCGCCCAAGCGCTTGCACAGCTGACGAAAGGGCTGGTCGGTGACGCCCGCCATGGGGGCGAGAATCAAGCTGTTATGTAATGTGTATGGACCGATGCGTACCGCCGACATAGGACTTCCCTGTTGTGGGGCCGGATCATGAGAGTTCGAAAAAGGGTTGGCATGATACCCGCTCTCGATGACTGGATAAAGGCTGAATTGAACAAAATCTGAACAGTTATTCTGTTATACCCCGTGGTTTGGTTTGCCACGGGGAGTCAGGAAGCCGACGTCAATCGGTGAGCGATGGGGCGTTTCACTCCGGAGAGTGAAAGCTCAGACTGTAGTTCACGGCCTTGGCGCCGGGGTCGAGAATGTCGAGGGCGATGTGGATCGGCGTTTGGGGAGGCATTTCCGCCATGCCTTCGAGATCCCCGTTGAGGTACTCGCCGGGTTTGAAGCGACGACTGGCGATCAGGTGGCCATTGAGGTCGGCGAAGCGCAGTTCCAGCAGCGGGAAGGGCTGGGAGAAGGGCGCACGGTTGTAGATGATCGCATCGACCACCAGCGCGCCATTGAACTCGGGATGGCTGCGCACCACCAGGTTGCTGCTCTTGATTTTCGCGATGTCGACTTTGGACGGCACGGTGCAGCCGATTTGCGGGCACAGCTGCTGGAACCACGGGCGATATTGATCCTGTCGCGCCAGTTCGTCGAAATGATAGGCAATGTATTGGCCGGCGAGGGCGCCCGCGGCAATCAGCACCAGCAGCAACCACAACAGGCGCCGGCCCCAGGGCGAACGGCGTTTTTGCCAGTCCAGTTGCAGCGGGTCGTCGGTCAGGTCTTGCAGTACTTCGGCGCGCACACCCGGCTCACTGCGCTCGCGGCGTTTACGCAGCGGCTCGATCGAGGGCAGGTTGTCGTCGATTTCGTTCTCGTCGGCGGCTGACAGACGTTCGCGGTGCAGCGGCGCATCGAGAGGGTCGTGCAGGCGCAACTGGGGTGGCTGCGGCTCTTCGTCGAGGTCAACCGGTTCCAGAGACAGCGAAGGTTCGGTGCGCGAGGTTGTGCCCGGTTCGATCGTCGGCTCTGGCGTTTCAGGGTCGTCGAGCGGTTCGCCGGCTTGCGCACGATCGGCTGCCGACTCACTGAACAGGCTGTCGGGCCACTGTTCCTCGTCATCCTGGCCGGCGCTGTCGCGACGGGCACTCAGCGAGTCGTCGCGATGGCGGCCGAGTTCGGTGGTCGGCTGGATTTCCCGCTGCTCGAGCCGGGCGAGTTCTTCGTCGAGGTCGAGAGTGTCCAGGTCCAGTTCGGTCGCGCTCCATTGCTTTTGGCTGATGGCGCGCGGTTCTGCGGGTTCCGGTGTTTCGGCGATGACCGCAGCGATCGGCGCAACGGGCTCTTTGCCGGCCTGTTCAAGCAACTGCTTGGCGGCATTGAACACCTGCAGGCAGGAGCCGCAACGAACTACCCCGCGAGCCACGCTCAATTGGGCATGGCTGACGCGGAAGCTGGTTTGGCAATGCGGGCACTGGGTGACGAAGCTATCGGTCATGCGGCGATCCGGATTATGCAGATGCTCATTCTAGCGCCGACGGCCAGTGATGCGCACCCAGCCATCGCGATTGGCGATCGGGTCCAGATCGAAGTCCTTGGCGTAGGCGGCAGCGACGTCATCACCCTGTTCGGCGAGGATGCCCGACAGCGCCAGGCGACCGCCCGACTTGACCAGGCCGGACAACTGCGGCGCCAGCGAGACCAGCGGGCCGGCGAGAATGTTGGCCACCAGCACGTCGGCCTGCACTTGCGGCAAGTCTTCGGGCAGGTACAGCGGGAACAGGTGTTCGGCAATGTTGTTGCGCCCGGCGTTGTCGCGGGAGGCTTCCAGCGCCTGCACGTCGATGTCGGTGCCCACGGCTTCCTTGGCGCCGAGCAACAGTGCGGCAATCGCCAGGATCCCCGAGCCGCAGCCGAAGTCCAGCACGTTGCAGCCCTTCAGGTCCTGACCGTCGAGCCATTCCAGGCACAGTGCGGTGGTCGGGTGGGTGCCTGTGCCGAATGCCAGGCCCGGGTCCAGCAGCAGGTTCACCGCGTCAGGTTGCGGTGCGGCGTGCCAGCTCGGCACGATCCACAGGCGCTGGCCGAATTGCATGGGCTGGAAACCGTCCATCCAGCTGCGTTCCCAGTCCTGGTCTTCGATCACTTCGCTGTGGTGTTCAGGCAGCGGGCTGCCGGTCAGCAGTTCCAGGTGGGCCAGTACCGGGCCGGGCTCGGTGCCCCCCTCGAACAGGGCCAGCAGGTGCGTGTGCGACCACAGCGGGGTGGTGTTGAGTTCCGGCTCGAAGATCGGCTGATCTTCGGCGTCCATGAAGGTCACCGACACGGCGCCCACTTCAAGGAAAGCGTCTTCATAGGTTTCGGCTTGTTCCGGGCTGATGGCGAGACGTACTTGCAGCCAAGGCATGGCAGGCACCTTTGAAAAATGTTGATAGCAGCCTAGCGGGCTGCGAGAAGCGCGCAAGTTTACGCGAGAGCGGGGGTTTTGTGGGAGTGGGATGAGCTTGGGGCTGGTGCTTGTCTTGAGCCGTTCGCAATCCTGTGGGAGCGAGCCTGCTCGCGAAGACGGTGTGTCAGTCGACATCTAGGTTGAATGTAGTGGCCTCTTCGCGAGCAAGCTCGCTCCCACAGGGGGATTTTTGAAACCTTCAGAAACAACAAAGCCGCCCGAAGGCGGCCTTGTTGATCGGGTCGAAGCTTAGTGCTTCTCGCCAGCCAGCTTGTGCTCGAGGTAGTGAATGTTCACGCCCCCTTTGCAGAAGCCTTCATCGCGGGTCAGGTCGCGGTGCAGCGGGATGTTGGTCTTGATCCCGTCGACAACGATCTCGTCCAGCGCATTGCGCATGCGCGCCATGGCTTCGTCACGGGTTGCCCCGTAAGTGATCAGCTTGCCGATCAACGAGTCGTAGTTCGGCGGAACGGCATAACCACTGTACAGGTGCGAATCGACGCGAACGCCGTTGCCGCCTGGGGCGTGGAAATGCTTGACCGTGCCCGGGCTCGGCATGAAGGTTTTCGGGTCTTCGGCGTTGATCCGGCATTCCAGCGCGTGACCGCGGATGACCACGTCATCCTGGGTGAACGACAGCTTGTTGCCGGCGGCGATGCTGAGCATCTCCTTGACGATGTCGATACCGGTGACCATTTCCGAAACCGGGTGCTCTACCTGGACACGAGTGTTCATCTCGATGAAGTAGAAACGACCGTTTTCGTACAGGAACTCGAAAGTGCCCGCGCCACGGTAACCGATGTCGATGCACGCCTTGACGCAACGAGCCAGAACTTCCTCGCGGGCCTGTTCGTCGATGCCCGGTGCGGGCGCTTCTTCGAGAACCTTCTGGTGACGGCGTTGCAGCGAGCAGTCGCGGTCGCCCAGATGGATAGCCTGGCCCTGGCCATCGGAAAGTACCTGGACTTCCACGTGACGTGGGTTGGTCAGGAATTTTTCCAGATAGACCATCGGGTTGCCGAACGCCGCGCCAGCTTCGGTGCGGGTCAGTTTGGCGAAGGAGATCAGGTCTTCTTCTTTATGCACAACGCGCATGCCGCGACCACCGCCGCCGCCAGCGGCCTTGATGATCACCGGGTAACCGACTTCGCGACCAATGCGCAGAGCGGTTTCTTCGTCTTCCGGCAGCGGGCCGTCAGAGCCCGGAACGGTCGGTACGCCGGCGGCGATCATGGCGTGCTTGGCCGATACCTTGTCGCCCATCAGGCGAATGGTGTCGGCTTTCGGGCCAATGAACGCGAAGCCGGAGTTCTCGACCTGTTCGGCGAAGTCGGCGTTTTCCGCAAGGAAGCCGTAGCCAGGGTGAATGGCGGTGGCGCCAGTCACTTCGGCCGCGGCAATGATTGCCGGAATGTGCAGGTAGGAGTGGGCGGCCGATGCCGGACCGATGCAGACGGATTCGTCTGCCAGGCCCAGGTGCATCAGTTCCTTGTCAGCCTTGGAGTAAACGGCGACGGTCTTGATGCCCATTTCTTTGCAGGCGCGCAGGATCCGCAGGGCGATCTCACCGCGGTTGGCGATCAGAACTTTTTCCAACTTCGCAGTCATCAAAGGCTCTCCGCGGTTCAAACGATGGTGAACAGCGGTTGGTCGTACTCAACCGGCTGGCCGTCTTCGACGAGGATGGATTCGATCACACCGCTGGTTTCAGCTTCGATGTGGTTCATCATCTTCATGGCTTCAACGATGCACAGGGTGTCGCCTTTCTTCACGGTCTGGCCGACTTCAACGAAGGACGGCGAGGTTGGCGAAGACTTGCGATAGAACGTACCAACCATCGGCGAACGGGCAACGGTGCCGTTCAGTGCCGGAGCGGCCGCGGCAACAGGTGCGGCAGCGGCAGCCGGAGCGGCGGCAGGCGCGGCAACCGGAGCAGGCATCGGAGCCGGCGCGTAGTACTGCTGAGCCGGGGTCTTGCTATGACGGCTGATGCGTACGGACTCTTCGCCTTCCTTGATCTCGAGCTCGTCGATGCCGGACTCTTCCAGCAATTCGATCAGTTTCTTAACTTTACGGATATCCATGAATCATCAACTCCCAAGGGTCGGTCAGGGGCGGTTAACTTGTTGTTCAAGCTGTTCCAGGGCGGCCTCCAGGGCCAGTCGATAACCGCTGGCGCCAAGGCCGCAGATCACTCCCACCGCTACGTCGGAGAAGTAAGAGTGATGGCGGAAAGGTTCGCGTTTGTGCACGTTAGACAAATGCACTTCGATGAATGGGATGCTCACCGCCAGCAGCGCGTCACGTAATGCGACACTTGTATGTGTAAAAGCTGCTGGATTGATCAGAATGAAATCGACGCCTTCGCCGCGCGCGGCGTGGATGCGGTCGATCAATTCGTACTCGGCGTTGCTCTGCAGGTACAGCAAATGGTGACCGGCTTCACGGGCGCGGCGTTCCAGGTCCTGGTTGATCTGCGCCAGCGTCGTGGCGCCATAGGTGCCCGGTTCACGGGTGCCGAGCAAGTTCAGGTTGGGGCCATGCAGAACGAGTAGCGTCGCCATCGGCGGTTCCTTTGTTATCTGTGTGCAGTTGTCAGAACCCGGCGACTATGCCGCAAAGCCTTTGTGACTGTCCAGTTCTCTGCAATAGCCAGCACGATGACCGATGTTTGCGCAAAATATATGACTGCTTGATTAAATGTGGTCATTCGCCCGGGTAACACGTTCGGCGAAGTCTTTGGCGTTGATCTCGCCAATCACCCGCACATCGGCGCGTTCGACGCCGTCCTTGCCGAAAAACATCAAGGCCGGTGGACCGAACAACTGATAACGGTCGAGCAAGGTGCGTTGCTCGGCATTATTGGCGGTGATGTCGACGCGGATCAGCCGGTAGCCCTTCAGGCGTTCGACGACGATCGGGTCCTTCAGCACCTCATGCTCGATGACTTTGCAGCTGATGCACCAGTCGGCGTACCAGTCGAGCAGCAGCGGAGTGCCGGACGACCGGGCCTCGGCGAGTACGCGGTCGAGATCGGCGGAAGTGCTGACGGTTTGCCAGGCACCGATGCCTTGTACAGGCTGGTTGCTTTCGACGACGCGCGGCTGGCCAATGGGATTGAACGGATCGGTCTGGCCGCTGAACGCGCCGTACCAGCAGGCCAGGGCGTAAAACACCAGGAATATTCCGAGCAACTGCCCGAGGCGCTTGCGCGGCGGCTTGTAGACGAACTCCAGCGCACCCATGAACAAGCCTGCGCCACCGGCCAGCAGCCCGATCAACAGCAAGGTGACCTGGCCGGGCAAGACACGGCTGAGCAGGGCGATCGCCAGTCCGAGCAACAACACACCAATCGCGTTTTTCACGTAGACCAGCCATGGACCGCTTTTCGGCAGCCAGGCAGCACCGCCGGTGGCCACCAGCAACAGCGGCGCACCCATGCCGAGGCCGAGCATGAACAGCTTCAGACCGCCGCCCAGCGCATCGCCACTGGCGCTGATGTACAGCAACGCACCGGCCAACGGCGCCGAAACACAGGGTGAAACCAGCAAACTGGAGACCACGCCGAGCACCGCGGCGCCCCACAGCGAACCGCCTTCGGTGCGACCGGCGATGCGGTCCAGGCGACTGCTGATGGCATGTGGCAGTTTCAGTTCGAAGACGCCGAACATCGCCAGCGCGAACAGCGCAAAAAACATCGCGAAAGGCACCAGCACCCAGGCCGACTGCAATCGCGCCTGCAGATTGAGCTGGGCACCGAACAGGCCCATCAACGCGCCGAGCAGGGCAAAACACGCGGCCATCGGCAGCACATAGGCCAGTGACAGATTGAAGCCGCGCCAGCCACCGACCTGGCCGCGCAGCACTACACCGGACAGGATCGGCAGCATGGGCAGCACGCAGGGCGTGAAGGTCAGGCCCAGGCCGGCGAGGAAAAACAACGCCAGTTCGCGCCAGCTCCATGAGTAAGCCGTTGTCGCGGCACCACTGCCGTCGATGCTCAAACGCTCGGTTTCCGGCGGATAACACAGGCCTTTGTCGGCGCATCCCTGATAGGTCACGGCCAGGGTGAAGGCGCGTTGGTCGGTGCGCGGCAACTCGACGTCGAGAATGCCGTGATAGACCTCGACGTCGCCGAAGTATTCATCGTGCTTTTTCTGGCCATCGGGCAGTTTTGCCGCGCCGAGAACGACTTCGGCCGGATCGGCGCGGAACTGAAAACGGTGACGGTAGAGGTAATAACCTTCGGTGGCGACGAAACGCAGTTTGATCGATTGCGGTGTGCTCTCTACCAGGCTCAACTGGAAGGCTTCACGCACGGGCAGGAAGTCGGCGCTGTTGTTGATCGAGCCCAGGGTCGAACTGGGGCGATCCTCCAGCAAGCCAGTGGCGCTGGCCGGCAGGGCGAACACTAGAAACAGCAGGCAGAGCAAACGGCGCATGACGATCTCGCGTATCGGAATTGGGGGGATGATAGCGGACAGTCGTTCGGTGTGCAGAGCCAAGGATGTGTGGTGAGTGCACTGACGCCATCGCGGGCAAGCCCGCTCCCACAGTGATCTTCAGTGAGCACGAACATTGTGTACTACCGAGAACCCTGTGGGAGCGGGCTTGCCCGCGATAGCTATCTGTCAGACGCGAAAAGCCTGAACGGCTGTATGCAATCGACCACCCAGCACCAGAAGATTTTCTCCCTGCTCACGGCCTTCGCCAATGCGCAGCAGGTTATCCCCGCCCAACTGGTGAATCCGCTCACTGTGGTCACGAATCTCGCTGACAGCGCCGCTCTGCTGGGCCGTGACATCGGCGATGCGCACGGCCGTGTCGGAAATGGTCTGGATCGCCCCGACGATTTTATCCAGCGCACCATCGGCGGCCTGGGCCTGGTTGGCCGTGGCTTCGGCGTGTTCGACCTGGGCGCGCATGCCTTCCACCGATTGCCGCGCGGCGGTTTGCAGCCCCGCGATCAGTGTCTGGATTTCTGCCGTGGCCCCGGCGGTCCGCTGCGCCAGTGAGCGCACCTCTTCGGCCACCACGGCAAAGCCGCGGCCCATCTCCCCGGCCCGGGCCGCTTCGATGGCTGCGTTCAGGGCCAGCAGGTTGGTCTGGTCGGCAATCGAGCGGATCACCGTCAACACGCCACCGATGGTCGCCGACTCTTCGGCCAGGTGTTCGATCATTTGTGCGTTGCCTTGCACTTCATCCACCAGCGCATGCAGGCCGGTGAGGCTCAGGCCGATGACTTTCTGCCCATGCTCCACGGCCAGGCCCGCGTGGCGGCTGGCGTCGGCGGCCTGGCTGGCATCCCCGGCGACTTGTTGAATGGTCGCTTCCAGTTCGCTGAGGGAATCGCGGATCAGTGCCGTGTCGCCGGCCTGATGCTCGGCTCCGCTGTGCAAGTCGTTGCTCAGGTCGGCCAAGGTGCGGCTACTGCCGGCCACTTGTTCGGCGTTGCGGCGAATGGTCCCCACCAGGTCCACCAGATAGGCGCGCAAGCGATTGAGCGAGGCTTCAATGTCATGCAGTTCGCGGTTGGTGTTGCCCAGTTGAATGTCGCGGCTGAAGTCGCCTTCGGCCCAGGTCGACAGGGCCGGGGCGAGGTTGGTCAGGGTCCGGGCGAGTTTGCGCTGCAAGGTGTCGATCAGCAGGGCGATCAACAGAATCAAGCCGATCATCACGCCTTGCATCAGCCGCACTTCACCCTGGATCTGCCCGTGCTGGGCGCGCACCACCGGTTCCAGCCCGGCAATGGCTTGCTGAACCTCGGCGATTTTCAAGTGCGTCGCGCTACTGAGGTCGGCACGCTTCTGGATTTGATCGCGGGTACGCGAGAGCTCGGCCGGGTAGCGGCTGAGCAGGCTGTTGAGCTCGCG
This sequence comes from Pseudomonas sp. PB101, assembly GCF_009764265.1. Taxonomy (GTDB): domain Bacteria; phylum Pseudomonadota; class Gammaproteobacteria; order Pseudomonadales; family Pseudomonadaceae; genus Aquipseudomonas. The sequence goes on along the minus strand of NZ_RWIR01000070.1, from coordinate 30,674 downwards.
CTTGAGACCGATGCCGGCATCTTCTGCGACGGTTTTTTCCTTGTTCTCAAGGCCCATCATCGAGGCGAAATCGTCGGTATTCGACTCGCTGCTGGTGGTCACGCCCAGCAATGGCAGGGCGTCCAGTTTTTCAGCCTGGGTGCGGATGTTGGCTACTTCACGTTCGACATCGGCGGCCAGTTCACTGCGGCCGCTGCTGACCAGTTTGTCCCGCGCCAGGGACAATCTACCCAAGTGTTGCGAGGCGCTGAGCAGCGGCGTCAGGTAGGCCGCATTGCCTCCGGCGTACTGGCTGAGCTGATCGAGACTGGCCCCCAGTTCGCGCTCGGCCTGCAGCAGCAGGGCCTGCGGATCGCCTGCCAGTTTGCCGGCCGCCAGCAGGTCGGCCTTGCTGAATTCTTCAAGGGTCGACAGGCTGGGGCGCACTGTCTCGGCCAGGGCGGGTGGCAATTCGTCGAGTTGTTTTTGCAGGCTGGCGATACCTTGGGCGGCACTGCTCAGGCGCAGGGCATCGCCGCTGCCAAGGTAATCCTCGACGCTGCGGGCGACCTCATTCTGAAACTGCTGCGACAGGCCCAGGTAGCGCTCCATTAATAGATACGGACGCTCAAGGGCTTTTTGCGACCACCACAGCGTAGCGCCGAGGGCCACGCACACGGCCACCAGAAGGAGGGTATTGAGATTGGTCAGCAGCTTCAGGCGCATTTACGGACTACCAACGGCAGAAATGGTAAGTGCCTGAAGTTATTGCGTTTCTGTTACAGGGTTATGACTGTATCGGTCGATTCCGATAAAAAAGTGGCACTTTGCTTTGACGCACGAGCGGCCTGTACGCGATTGCGTCCACCATGTTTGGCGCGATACAGCGCCTCATCGGCCTGACTGGCCATCAACAGGCTGTCGGACTCATCACACAGCTCGACCACCCCGGCACTGAAGGTGCACCACAAATCCTGGGGTTGAGCGGGGTAGTGAATTTCGGCAAAGCGCTGCCTGATTTCATCGAGCACGTTGTGCGCTGCTTCGAGGTCGGTGTCCGGCATGACAATGGCAAACTCTTCGCCACCGTAGCGCCCGATGAAGTCGGTTTTGCGCAGGCGTTGCTTGAGAAACAGCGCCAGGCTCTTGATCACCCGGTCGCCCATGGGGTGGCCGTGGCTGTCGTTGACCCGCTTGAAATGGTCGATGTCGAGCATGGCAAAGCTCAGCGGCTTGTCCTCGCGGCGGGCGCGGAACGAGCAGTCTTCGAGCAATTGCAGGATGTGCGTGTGGTTGTACAGGCCCGTGAGGCTGTCGCGGACCATCCGCGCCTTGAGGTTGCGCGCTCTGGCTGCGCGGTTGCGCACGGTGGTGATCAGGTGCCGGGGCTTGATCGGCTTGGTCAGGAAGTCGTCGCCGCCCTCGCTCATGGCGTCGAGCTGTTTGTCCAGGTCGTCTTCGGCCGACAGGTAGATGATCGGCACGCTGACGTAGCGGTCGTTGTGGCGGATCACCTTGGCCAGTTCCGTACCGGTGCAGGCCGGCATGTACATGTCGAGGATGATCAGGTCCGGCTGGAAATCCGCCAGTTCGGCCATGGCCTGGATCGGCTCGATGAGCGTGCGGGTGACGATCCCGGCGCTGTTGAGCAGGCGTTCGGTGTGCAGGGCCTGGGCCCGAGAGTCGTCGATGATCAGCACTTTATAAGGCTCGTACTGGGCGACGCAGGTCAGGACCTCGATTTTCTCCAGCAGGCTCGACGCTTCGAGGGTGCCGGTGAGGAACTCCTGGCCACCGGCGCGCACGGCGGCCAGGCGGGTCGGGGTATCGGTTTCGTGCAGGCTGAAGAACAACAGCGGCAGCTGATGATCGAGGCCTTCCTGGGCTTCGGCGGCCAGTTTCAGGCCGACGCCGGCGCCACTGAAATCCACGTCCATGACAATCGCCGCCGGCAAGCGCTCGATCATCGAGGAGCGAAACGCGTCTACGCTGTCCAGGGACTGGGCGCTGAGGCCGAAGAACTCCAGTTGCTTGGCCAGGCGCTCGGCACGGTCGTGATCCTGCAGCATTACATAGATGGGCTTGCGCAACGGCGGCAGGAAGGTCTGATCGAGTTGGTCGCCATGCCGCAAACCGGTGCGCGACAGGCGCTGCATCAGGCGATTGAGGTCGGTGATCAGACCGCTGCTCAGGCGTCCGCGGTTGGCGTCCACCGCCTCCAGGGACAGGCCGATGTGGCGCGCCAGTTGCGTGTGTTCCGGTTGCTCGAAGCGCTCGGCGAAACGCAGCAGGCGCAGATTGGCCTCGCTCAGTTCCGAAAGGTCGGCGGTGGACCACTCGCTGCGTTGCAGGCGCTGCCATATCTCAAGAATCTGACGAGCCTGATGAATTACCCGCTGGGCAAAGTGGTGCTTGAGGCGCTCGCGGCTGGGGTCTTCTGGCTCGGTCATATCCTGACTACTAGTTAGGGTGCACACTGAGGTCGACTGGTGGCTCTATGCTAGCACCACTTTTCGGTAACATGAGTGCTGTACGTCAATAATCTGTAATGCGAGCTCATTCAGTTTGTGACCGGTCGGTCTTGTTCTGGCCTTGAAAGTCGCGGTGTGCGGGGGCGAAGTGCTTTAATCAAGGCACTTGACCGACTTGGGTTGGCAGTTGGAGCGTGGCTGACATCGCAGGGCTGGCCAGTGTTGATCAGTCCGGCTTTCCGGGTCTCGGGGGCTAAGGGATTCCCTTAGACGCCAGCCCGGTAATTTTCCACATTGGTGCAATGGCGGGTGCCGGGCCAAGGCACGTTGTTGTATGGTTGTTGTCGAACCGTTGAACCCAAAAGCTTGAAAGGAAATCGCCATGCTGGACTGGAAGAACCGCACAGGCAGTGCGCCTGAACGTGCCGCTGAACCCAAGTCGGAGACCCGCAGTTATTTGGGCGGCCTGCTGTTCAGCCGGGCGCTGGCCACTCTGCTGGGCATCTACCTGTTGGTGGCGAGTGTCCTGGGCTGGTACTGGAGCCAGGAGCCGGCGCTGTTCCCGGTCCAGCAAACCGCACAACTGGCGGCCGAGAAAGAAGGCAGGCAGATGGTCGTCGGCTACACCACGGTGGAAACCCTCAAGACTGTCGCCGGCACTTTGCTGACCAAGCCGGGCGGCTATATTTCCAACGACCGGTTCCCGCCAGGCCTGTGGATGGACAACATGCCGAGCTGGGAATACGGCGTGCTGGTGCAGGTCCGCGACCTGAGCCGGGCATTGCGTAAAGACTTCGCCCGTTCGCAGTCGCAGTCCGCCGAAGACGCCGACCTGGCCAAGGCCGAGCCGCGTTTCAACTTCGACAACAAAAGCTGGGTGCTGCCATCCAGCGAGTCCGAGTACCAGGAAGGCATCAATTCCCTGAGCCGCTATCAGGCGCGCCTGTCCGATCCGAACCAGAAAAGCGCGCTGTTCTATGCCCGCGCCGACAACCTGAACAACTGGCTGGGGGATGTCGGCACCCGTCTGGGTTCGCTGTCGCAACGGCTGTCGGCCAGTGTGGGCCGGGTCAAGCTCAACACTGCGCTGAAGACCGAGGTGGTGACGCCGGGTGTGGCACCGCAGGTTGATGAGGAAATCGTCGAGACCCCGTGGATGCAGATCGACAACGTGTTCTACGAAGCTCGTGGCCAGGCCTGGGCCTTGTCGCATTTGCTGCGCGCCATCGAAGTCGACTTCGCCGACGTGCTGGCCAAGAAGAACGCCACGGTCAGCGTGCGCCAGATCATTCGTGAACTGGAAGCGTCGCAGGAGCCGGTGTGGAGCCCGATGATCCTCAACGGCAGCGGCTTCGGCGTGCTGGCCAACCACTCGCTGGTCATGGCCAACTACATTTCCCGGGCCAACGCGGCGGTGATCGATTTGCGTCAACTGCTCAATCAGGGCTGAGTCATGGTCGATAACACCAGGGAAGCCGCGCACCGCGCAGCTTCCGATGCCGAACAGATCGCCTGGGTCGACGAGCACGACAACCTGCTCGGTGCCCTGGTCCGTTCCGACTTGCGCGAGCGCGGGCTGATCGGGCGCGGCACCTACATCATGTTGTTCAATTCCGCTGGCGAGTTGTGCGTGCATCGCCGCACCCTGAGCAAGGCAATCTATCCCGGCTACTGGGACGTGGCGGCGGGCGGCATGGTGCTCGCCACTGAAACCTATGCCGAATCGGCAGCCCGGGAGCTGGAGGAAGAGCTGGGTGTGAGCGGCGTGGAACTGACCGCCCATGACCACTTTTTCTTCGAGGACACCGGCAATCGCCTGTGGTGCTCGGCGTTCTCGGCGGTGTGGGACGGCCCGTTGATCCTGCAACCGGAAGAGGTGCTTGAAGCGCGCTTTATCCCCATCGATCAGGTCATGCTGGAAATCGGGCAAAAGCCTTATTGCCCGGACTCGCTGGCGGCGTTGAAGCGCTATCTGAAGGCTCAACAAGGCAACGTCGCAAAACAGCTATAAATTGGCGCTGATTGGCTCTTAGCAATCAGCGTTTTTGCCGTTACACTGCGCGACCTTTTCAAACTGAACCGGTATTGCTTCATCTGTAGGAGCGAGCTTGCTCGCGATGGACGTCAACGATAACGCGGGCATCCAGAATGAACGCGTCGCCTTTGAGCTCATCGCGAGCAAGCTCGCTCCTACAGTGAAGTGAATGTTGTACCGTTTCAGTAGCGCTGCCCCTGCCTGAGTGGGGCTTCGCGGTCGATAGCCTTGTCAAGTGCTGCGACCAGTCTTTGTCCTCCGAAGAGGATTGCCGGTGGCCAAAAAAGCCGCATCCTTCGCCGCCCTGGGCGGCCTGGTATTTTCCACCGACGCAGGTCGTCATTGCCCGGAATGCAGTAAACCGGTGGACGCCTGCATCTGCAAACAGACCGTTATCCCGGCTGGCGACGGCATCGCGCGCGTGCGTCGTGAAAGCAAGGGCCGTGGCGGCAAGACGGTGACCACCATCACCGGCGTGCCATTGGCTGAAGACGCGCTCAGGGAACTGGCCACGACGTTGAAAAAACGTTGCGGTACCGGTGGGGCGCTGAAAGACGGTGTCATCGAGATCCAGGGCGATCATGTCGAGCTACTCTTGGCAGAACTGATCAAGTCCGGTTTCAAAGCGAAGAAGTCCGGCGGCTAGCAGCCTCTGTGAAAACCACCCTCGGCTTGATCCGGTCCTGATGGCATTCAGGCCTGGCGTCGCCCACATGGTTTTCACAGAGCCTGTTCATGACCGGTTTCTAAACTCGTTGCGGTCGACGGGGTCTATTGCCTCGTTGACGAACCGTCATTTTCATTCTTTAGACTGCGCCGGCCTGAACCCAGGCGACGCACTATGACTTCTTTATAGGGGACTTCGATGTCCGTACGACGCACACGCAAAGACGATGGCAGCCAATGGACAGTTGCGGACAGCCGCAGTGTTTACGGGATTCGCCATTGGGGGGCCGGGTATTTCGCGATCAATGATGCCGGTCGCGTCGAAGTTCGTCCGAACGGTCCGAGCAGTTCGCCTATCGACCTGTTCGAGCAAGTCGACCAGCTGCGCAAAAGCGGCCTGTCCTTGCCGTTGCTGGTCCGCTTCCCGGACATTCTGCAAGACCGCGTGCGTCAGCTGACCGGCGCGTTCGACGCCAACATCGAGCGTCTGGAATACCAGAGCAAGTACACCGCGCTGTACCCGATCAAGGTGAACCAGCAGGAAGCGGTGATCGAGAACATCATCGCCACCCAGAACGTCTCCATCGGTCTGGAAGCCGGCTCCAAGCCAGAGCTGCTGGCGGTGCTGGCACTGGCGCCGAAGGGCGGCACCATCGTCTGCAACGGTTACAAGGACCGCGAGTTCATCCGCCTGGCGTTGATGGGCCAGAAGCTCGGCCACAACGTGTTTATCGTGATCGAGAAAGAATCCGAAGTCGGCCTGGTGATCGAAGAAGCCAACTCGCTGAAGGTCAAGCCCCAGGTCGGCCTGCGCGTGCGCCTGTCGTCCCTGGCGTCGAGCAAGTGGGCAGACACCGGCGGCGAGAAATCCAAGTTCGGCCTGTCGGCGGCGCAACTGCTGTCGGTGGTCGAGCGTTTCCGCGCGGCCGGCCTGGACCAGGGCATTCGCCTGCTGCACTTCCATATGGGCTCGCAGATCGCCAACCTGGCGGACTACCAGCACGGGTTCAAGGAAGCGATCCGTTACTACGGCGAGTTGCGCAACCTCGGCCTGCCGGTGGACCACATCGACGTCGGCGGCGGCCTGGGCGTGGACTACGACGGTACGCACTCGCGTAACGCCAGTTCGATCAACTACGACATGGACGACTACGCCGGCGTCGTGGTCGGGATGCTCAAGGAATTCTGCGATGCGCAGAGTCTGCCGCACCCGAACATCTTCTCCGAAAGCGGCCGCTCCCTGACCGCGCACCACGCCATGCTGGTGATCCAGGTGACCGACGTCGAGAAACACAACGACGACGTGCCACAGATCGAAAACAAGGAAGCGCTGCCGGAAACCGTGCAGTGGCTGGTAGACCTGTTGGGCCCGACCGACATCGAGATGGTCACCGAAACCTACTGGCGCGCCACGCACTACATGAGCGACGTGGCAGCGCAGTACGCCGACGGCAAGATGACCCTGGCCGAGAAAGCCCTGGCCGAGCAATGCTACTTCGCCGTGTGCCGTCGTCTGCACAACTCGCTGAAGGCGCGCCAGCGTTCCCACCGTCAGGTGCTGGACGAACTCAACGACAAGCTGGCGGACAAATACATCTGCAACTTCTCGGTGTTCCAGAGCCTGCCGGACACCTGGGCCATCGACCAGGTTCTGCCGATCATCCCGCTGCATCGCCTCGACGAAGAGCCGCTGCGTCGTGCGGTGCTGCAAGACCTGACCTGTGACTCCGACGGCAAGATCAACCAGTACGTCGACGAGCAGAGCATCGAAACCAGTTTGCCGGTGCACGCGCTGAACGAAGGTGAAGACTACTTGCTGGGTGTGTTCCTGGTCGGCGCCTATCAGGAAATCCTTGGCGACATGCACAACCTGTTCGGTGACACCGACTCGGTGAACATCTACCAGAACGCCGACGGCAGCGTGTACCACGCCGGTATCGAAACCCACGACACCATCGAAGACATGCTGCGCTACGTGCACTTGTCGCCGGAGGAACTGATGACTCACTACCGCGACAAGTGCGCCAGTGCCCGCATCAGCGCAACCGAGCGCACGCAGTTCCTCGATGCCTTGCGCCTGGGGCTGACCCGTTCGTCTTACCTGTCTTCCTGAGGTAAGCGTCACGCTCATCAGGTTGTCTGAAAATTTACCGTTTGCCGCGGAATTTTCAGATGACCTGGTGCGGCGATTCTCCTACTCCAAGCGAAATTTCCCGCGTTCTCGACTAACCACAGTATTTGGTCTTCTTTTCGCGTAGGTCATTTCCTAATTTGTCTTTCGGCACTCTACTCGGTCATGTCTCTCGGCGAGAATCCCCGGCCGCCCCTCCTGTAGAGAAACGCCGATGTTCAATCCAGTCAGCGAACCGTCATTTCGTCTGGATGTTGCAGGTTTGCCCGACTCCTTCGAGGTCCTGGCCTTTACCGGTAGAGAAGCCATCAGCGAGCCCTTCGTGTTCGATCTGGAACTGCTGATCGATGACCCGGTGCTTGACCTTGCCAGCTTGTTGTACCGCCCGGCCTCATTGCATTTCGGGCCAGCCGCAAGCTCGGTGCATGGACAATTGCAGGAACTCGTCCAGCGTGATCATGCCTCGGGACCCCGACTCTGCCAGGTGCGCCTGGGGCCAAGACTGGCGTGCCTGGACCAGCGCTTCAGCCAGCGAATCTTCAGCGCCCGTTCAGTGCCGCAAATTATCGACCAGGTGCTCAAGGAGCACGGCATTGTCGGCAAGGATCGACGCCTGGAGCTGAGCGGTGACTACCCGCCCCAGGATTTCTGCACGCAATATCGAGAGTCAGACCTGCAATTTCTCCAGCGACTGTGCGCCCAGGAACGCCTTCACTACTACTTCGAACACCGGGCCCGCGGGCACTGTGTGGTGTTTGGGGATGATCAGCAGCGCTTTCCAGCCGGCGAACCGGCAGTTTTCCGCAGCGAGGGCGGTCGGCCGGCGGTACGGCAGTTCGAACGACAGCGCAGTGCTGTGACAGCGGCGCAGTGTGCCGATTGCCGGACAGACCTTGGGTCATTGCGCAGCGGCCGGCTGATGCCGTTGTCCGGGCATCCGGTGAGCGATTGCAATCGCCTCTGGCTGTTGACCCGCGTTGAGCATTGGGGCAGCCAGGATACGTACCACAATCAGGCCCGTGCCCTGCAATGGCCGGCAACTTTCGAGCCGCCCCGTGCGACGGTCAAGCCACAGATGCACAGCCTGCAACGGGCGTGGGTGGTCGAAGTCGCGGAACCAGGCCCCGACCCGACACGACCGGTACCCGTGCAGTTCGACTGGCTTTATCAGGGCGAAGGGGCGGCACCCAGCCACTGTTGGTTGCCATTGGCCGGGCCGTTGCAGGCCGAGACGTTCTCGCCATTGCTTGCAGGAACCGAGCTGGTCGTGAGTTTTGTCGAAGGCGACCCCGACCGGCCGCAGATAACCGGGGTGCTGCATGCGCCAGCAACGATCGAGGTGACGGATACCGATGCACCCACGGATTTGTGCAGCCATGATGAAGGCCTCGAGCAATGGTTGCGCTCGGCAGAGCCATTGCTGATGTTGTGCCTGTTGCCCGGCGGCGGCAGCTTCAACCATTGCGCACAGGCGTTGTGCACCTGTCGTCTGGCGACGCAGCTCGGCCAGAGCGCTGGAGCATGATCGTCACACGCACGCCCGAGGCACCCCCGCAGTGGCTGTTGCTGGATGTGCCGGGCACGCCGCAGGCGGGTGTCGCATTTCGGCAGATGTTTACCCAGGCCCGTTGCACCGGATTGTTCGAGGGTACGGAGTGGCATGCGCTGCATGAGCAGGGACCGCTCCTGGTCGACCTGCGCACTTGCCCGGCACTGCTCGATTTATGCCGCGTCGACGGACAACGCTGGCCCGGATTGCTGATGGTCGGCGAGGTCGGCGTTGCGTCGTTGCTGGCGCATTTGCGGCGCATGCTCACGGTCACGCTGGGTCTGCACCGGGCCCTTTTGAGCTACTACAACCCGATCACGGCGAGCTATTTTTTCGATGCTTGCGATGCCGCTGAACTGAGTCGCTGGCTGGGGCCTATCCATCAGTTGCGCTGGTTCGGCGGCAGTTGGGCGGATCGCGCAACGGGAAGCGAGGGCTGGCAACGCTTGTCCAACCCTCGGCTGGCGGTCAGGCCGCTGGCGGTCGAGGAGAGCCTCAGCGCCGGGCAACGGGAAAAACTGCAAACCTGTCTGCTCGAACAGCATGCCTGGCGCTGGAACCGATCCACCGGTGCCGATTTCTCCCGCCTGTGGGCCCATGTGCAGGAAGGACTGGCGTTGGGGTTCAGCGAACGGCCGGTGCTAGATGGCTGGATATGGTTGCGCTTGCAGTACCCCGATGCCGTGCCCATGCAGCCATTGCCGGGCAGGACTCAACAGGAACGCCTCGAGAATTTGCGTCACCTGTGGCAAAACAACCGACCCTGGTCATGAGGTCGATCCGATCAGTGAGTGCTGCCGGCAAACCAGCCATCGTTACGGCGCAGGCGCCAGGCGATCACGCCGAGGGTCAGACTGCGTAGCAGCATGAACAACAGAAAGGTTGTCCACAGGCCATGGTTGCCCAGGCCTTGCAATGCCCAGCCGAAAGGCAGCACCAGCGCCACGGTCAGCAGCATGCCGTTGCGCATTTCCCTGGCGCGGGTGGCGCCGATGAACAGGCCGTCGAGCAGGTAACTCCAGACGGCAATCAGCGGCAGTACGGCGAGGTAGGGCAGGTAGATGAACGCGGTGTCGCGCACACTTTGAATGTCGGTCTGCATCTCGATGAACAGATGCCCGGCGAACAGGAACAGCACGGCAAAGCCCAGGCTCGCCAGCAACGACCAGCCACCCGCCACCACCAATGAACGGCGCAGCGCATCGCGGTCGCGGGCGCCGAGGGCATGCCCGCACAGCGCTTCGACGGCGTGGGCCAGGCCATCGAGGGCGTGGGCGGTCAGCAGCAAACCATTGAGCAACAGGGCATTGGCCGCGACCGTGGCATCGCCCAGCCGTGCGCCTTGCACCGTGATCAGGAAAAACACCGATTGCAGCGCCAGGCTGCGGATGAAAATGTCGCGGTTGACCGCCAGCAATGGTCGCCAACTCTGCCACAGCGCCAATGCCGCCCAGGCGATATGCCCGGGGTAGGCGCGCAGGGCTTTGCGGGTCATCAGCAAACCGATCAGCGCACCGGTCCATTCGGCAATCACCGAGGCCCGGGCAGCCCCCGCCACGCCCCATTCCAGGCCGAGGACGAACCACAGGTTGAGGGCAATGTTGACCAGGTTGGTGCTCAGCAGAATCGCCAGCGGCGCCCGGGCATTCTGGGTGCCGAGGAACCAGCCGACCAGTGCATAACTGGCCAGCGCGGCGGGCAGGCCAAACAGGCGGATATGGAAGAACTCGCGGGTCAACTGACCGAGCTCCGCCGAGGGTTGCATGAAGTGCAGCGCCACCCCGCTCAACGGCACGCCCACCGCCCCCAACACCACGGCCAGGCCGAAGGCGAGCAACAGGCCTTGCAACAGAACCTGCCGCAAGGCCGCGCCATCCCCGCGCCCGGCCGCCTGGGCGGCGAACCCGGTGGAGCCCATGCGCAGAAAGCCCATGGCCCAGGCAAGGAAGGTATACAGGCTGGCCCCGACCGCAACGGCGCCGAGTTGATGGGCGTGGGGCAGGTGGCCGATGACGGTGCTGTCGACCAGTGCCACCAGTGGTACGGAAATGTTCGAAAGAATCATCGGCGCGGCGAGTGCCCAGACCCGGCGATGGGTAGGGCGGTCGCGCCAGTCGGCGGTCAGGTTGGACATGCGGGCTCCTTGGGGGAGCGGGCATTGTAGCGGCACATTGCGGATATGCCGCGCTCCAATGTAGGAGCCGGCAAGCCGGCTCCCACAGGAATTGCTGGTGTCAGTGAATGATCCAGCTGAGCAACCAAAGCCCCAGCATCAACCAGATGATCCCCATGATGAACGATGCATTGAGAAAGGCGCGGATCGCCGACCACAGCAGGATCAGCCCGAGGATCAGGGTCACGATGCTGACGACCGAGGTGTCCATGCCCAGTGCCCTGGACAGGCCCTCGACAAAATTGCTGCTGGCGTTGCTCAACAGACTGAACAGCCCACCGAGGCCGTCAACGATGAAGCGGATGACCGAGCCGAGTACCTGGCCGAGCCATTCGAAAAAACCTTCTACCTGCATGAAGTGGGTGTCCTGATTTAAGAGAATCGAGTCTTGGGCTGTCGATCATGCTGCCGAGTTCCCACAAGCATAGAGCCTTGCACTGTACCTGTGGGAGCCTGCTTTCGCTGCCCCTTGCCTTCATCTGTGATCCCCCCGAAGCTATACGCCTTCAGGAGAGCCCGATGAACCTTGTTGAACTGACCGAACGCCTGCACGCCATCCGTGACCGCAATGACTGGCGGCAATTTCACAGCCCGAAAAACCTGGCCATGGCCGCGAGCGTGGAAATGTCCGAGCTGGTGGAGATTTTCCAGTGGCTGAGCGAAGACCAGTCGCGCCAGCTACCGGCCGACAAACTCGCCCACGCCGGACAGGAAGTCGGTGACATCGTCCTTTATCTGTTGCTGTTGTGCAGTGAACTGGGCCTGGACATGGACGCCGTGGTGCGCAGCAAACTGGCGGACAGCGAACGGAGGTTCAGCTGATGAGCGACCGTCATTTCGATCAACTGGCGACCCGTTTCGCCGAAAAAATCTACGGCGGTGCCAAAGGCGCGATCCGTCTCGCAGTGTTGCAGGCCGATCTGGCCGAAACCTTGCCCGACCGTCCGTTGCGCGTGCTGGACATCGGTGCCGGCCTTGGCCATATGTCGCTGTGGCTGGCCCAGCGTGGCCATCAGGTGACCCTCGCCGAGCCGGCCGAACCGATGCTCGAAGGCGCCCGCCAGCGCTTTGCCGAAGCCGGGCAGAGCGCCACGTTCATTCAGGCACCGTGGCAGGAACTGCTCGGGCAGCTCAACGAACCCTACGATCTGGTGCTGTGTCACGCCGTGCTGGAATGGCTGGCCGAACCCCACGCTATCCTGCCGGTGCTGCATCAACTGACCAGGGTGGACGGCTGGTTGTCCCTGGCGTTCTACAACCGCGACGCGCTGATTTATCGCAACTTGCTCAAGGGCCATTTCCGCAAGATGCGCAAGAACGACATGGCCGGCGAAAAACAGAGCCTGACCCCGCAACAGCCGCTTGATCCGCGCGAACTGGCGGCGCAACTTGAGGGTCTGTGGCGGGTCGAAACCCAGAGTGGCGTGCGGGTTTTTCACGACTACATGCCGGTGGAATTCCAGGCCCGCGCCGAACTGGTGGACCTGCTGGAAATGGAGCTGGCCCATCGTCGTCACCCGAGCTTTGCCGGGCTTGGGCGTTACCTGCACTGGATCTGTCGGCCTGTCTGAGCGGAGCACGAAATGAAAAACCATTCGGGTGTACTGCTGTTCTGCCTGGGCCTGGCGGCTTGTCAGGGCAGCAACCCTTATGTCGCCACGTCCAACCCGCTGCCACCGGCGCCACCGCAGGCCGCCAACACCTTTGACCGCAGCGCCTACCCGGCAGCGCCCCGTGACTACGCTCAGTACCGCAGTTGGGCCTGGCTCAACGGCCATCTGCCACCGGGCACCGCCTGGGCGGACTCGGCGCAGGTCGCCGAGGCGGTCAGCAATGCGCTGGACCAGCGCGGCTTGCGGCCGTTGCACGACAATCGCCCGGCGGACCTGTTTGTCAGCGCCGACCTGCGCCTGGAAACCCGCTTGCGCCAGGTCCAGGACGACTATTACGGCGGCGGTTATGGCGGCTACAACGGCTACGGCCCTGGATATGGCGGCTACGCCACCGTGCCGATCATCCGTACCTATCAGGAACAGGTCGTGGTCGTGCAGGTGGACATGTTTGACGCCAAGAGCGGTCAGCCGATATGGAGCTCCAGCGCTGAAACCGGCAACCGTGGCAGCGAAAGCGAACGGGCCGATGCGATACGGGAGGCTGTGGAAAAGGCAATGTCGGCGTATCCTCCTGGTTAGCTTCTTGTAGATAAGAAGCATTCCACAGGATCATGCCTTCAACCGGAGAATCATCATGTTCCGCCGTTTCGTTTTACTGGCAGTGGCCGTGTTGCTCAGTGCCTGCGCCGCCAACCAGGTCAATCATGACTTCGACGCCAGCCGCGATTTTGCGGCCTATCGCAGCTGGGCCTGGAAAGAACCCGCCCTGCAATACCGCCCCGATGATCCACGGATCAAGAGCGACCTGACCGAACAGCGCATCCGTCAGGCGGTTGCCGATCAACTGGATCAGCGCGGCCTGCGTCCGGCCGCCGCAGGCACCAAGGGTGATTTGAATGTGCAGACCTACCTGATTGTCGAAGAGCGCCAACAACAGGTGACCACCAACTACGGCGGCGGCTGGGGCTACCCGTGGTACGGCTATTACGGCGCCCCGATGTACAACGAAACCCGCAATGTCAGCTACAAAGTGGCGACCATCCAGATTGACCTGCTCGATGGCAAGGACGGCAAACTGGTGTGGCGCGGCAGTGATGAACAGATACTCAGCCGCACACCGAACCCGTCGGATCGTCGCGATGCCATCCTGGAAACGGTCACGCGGATATTGGCCAACTATCCACCGCGCGCGTCCTAGAATCAGCCAACCCCTCAACCCCTGCGCCCCCGCAGGGGTTTTTTTGAGGCTTTCACTGGCTTGGAGGTCACTTTATTTCCGCGTGGGTATGGTCCCTGTAGGAGCCGGCTTGCTGGCGAGGGTCGTTAACGATAACGCGTGCGTCCTGATAGAACGCGGCGCACTTGAGTCCATCGCCAGCAAGCCGGCTCCTACAGTTCCTGCGTGATTGCGTGAGGAACCTTTTTTGGTACCGACACTGGCAAGTTGCCAGCAGCCTCTGCCACCCTTGACTACACTGCTTCTCACCAATGGAGGTAGCACCCGGCAGTGTGCCGGCAAAGGAGTGCGCCATGTCTCCCCGCCTGCAGTTTCGCGGCCCGGCCCGGCAACGGGGGGCGATCGGTTTGATGGCCGCGTTGACCCTGACAATGGCCCTGGGGTTCATGTTGCTGGTGGTCGACACCGGCAGGTTGTACCTGGAGCAACGCAAGCTGCAGCGCATCGCCGATGTGGCGGCACTGGAAGCGGTCAGTCGCAACGGCGATTGCCTGGTGCCGGCGACCACCGCGCCGACTTATGCCCAGGCCAGCGCCACTCGCAACGGCTATAACGCCGCCGACAGCATGACCCTGAACACCACCTGCGGCACTTTGCAGACGGGGGCCAATAACCTTCGGGCCTTCGCTGTCGATGCCAGCAAAAAAGACGCGGTTCGGGTGATCGTCACCCACACGGTACCGACCAGCATTGCGGCGGGTATTTATGCGCTGATGGGGCCTGGGCCCGTGGCCCTGACTACTCAGTTGACCGCCACGGCGGTCAGCGCCCCGGCGACTCTGCCGCCGCTGGCGATGTTGACTATCGGCAGCACGGCGCTGGTGGTCGACGCCAACAAATCAGCGGCCTTGAACCTGCTGCTGGGGCAGATGCTGGGCGGCAGCCTGAACCTGAGTGTCGCGGGCTGGCAGGGGCTGGTCGACACCCAGATCAGCCTGCTGGGTTACCTGAACCAATTGGCCCTCGACGTGAATGTCAGCGCAGGCAATTACACTCAATTGTTGAACACCAACATCAGCCTCAACCAATTGCTGAACACGGCCATCACCGTACTTCAGGCAGCGGGCCCGACGACCAGTGTGGCGGTCAGCGGGCTGACGGGTTTGAAGGCGGCCGCGGGCAGTACGTCGATTGTCCTGGGGCAATTGCTGCAACTGCAGACCGGGACGGTTTCATCGGCACTCAATACCAATTTGCAGGTGTTCCAGTTGGTCGAAGCCTTTATCCAGTTGGCCAACAGCCAGAACGCCGCCATCGCCAACATCCCGTTGAACATTCCGGGGCTGGCCAGTGGCGGGGTCAAGGTCAAAGTCATCCAGCCACCGCAGTTGTCTGCCATTGGCAACCCGGCGCTGGTGACTGGCCAGCTCAATGATCCCAACCGGATCTACGTGCGCACGGCGCAGGTGCGCACGGTGCTGTCACTCGAGTTGCCGGTGCTGTCCGGCATCACAGGCCTGGTCAACGAGGTCGCCAGCCCTACACTGCTGGGCGGTCTTGCGGACACCTTGAACAACTTGTTGCACCTCAATATTGCCGGCACGCTCGGCTCTCTGCTTTGCACGTTGACCGGATCCTGCGACAAGACCGACCTGAAGATCCTGCCGACGCCGACGATAGACATCGTGCTGGAGGTCGCCGCCGCCGATAGCCATGTGACCGGCTACACCTGCGCCAGCGCCGCCACCAAGACCCTCACCACCCAGACCAACACGTCGTTGGTCAAACTGAAGGTCGGTAGCATCGATACCGCCAACGCGTTTTCATCGTCAGCCGATGTCAGCGTGAAGCCCTTGGCGTTGATTGACATCGGCAAGGTCAGTTGTGTGTTCTGGAACTGCAACGTGAGCCCTCGCGTACCGTTTTATGGCGGCGGGCTCGGGGTGAAAATCGATACCTCGGTGGCCAGCACCCAAAGCAACCATGTCTATAACCAGCCACCGGAAATCAAACAGCCGCCGCTGTACTACAGCCTCGGTACGCAAGGCATCGTCAACAGTCTGAAGGCCACGCTGAGCGGAGTGCAGGTGCAGGCCTACAAACCCACCGGGTCGAGTCTGCTGGGTGATTTGCTGGTGGTTGCGGCCGGTACCCTCAACGGCATCAACAGTACATTGGGGGCCGCGATACAGACGTTGCTCAGCCCCGTGCTCGACCCCATTCTCGACGGGTTGCTGTCCAGTCTCGGGATTACCCTGAACAAGGTCGATGTCGGCGCCAACCTCAGTTGCAAACCGCCCGGACGCCCGTCGCTGGTGATCTAGTCCGCCAGCACGATCGGCAGTTCGATGCAGAAGCGCGCACCCTCGGTGGAGTTCCTCACGCTCAGTTTGCCGCCCATGTTTTCGACGATGCCGTAACTCACCGAGAGCCCCAGGCCGGTGCCGACGCCCACCGCCTTGGTGGTGAAGAACGGCTCGAATATGCGCTCCAGCAAACGCCGGTCGATACCGCCGCCGTTGTCCTCGACCCACAGGCGTACCGAGTGCGCATCCTGTTCGGCGTACAGCGAAATCCACGGTTTGAACCCGGGCTGGGTCTCGCGCTTGCCCAGCAGTGCGTCCCGGGCGTTGACCATCAGGTTGATCAGCACCTGTTCAAGCTGATCGACGTAGCCGCGCACCTGCACGTCAAAACCGGTCTCGCTGATGCGCAGGTCGATGCCCTTGCCGCGCAGGCCCTCGGACAACAGCGACAGCGTGCCTTCGATGGCCTGGGCCGGATTGAACGGTTGCTGCTCGATTTCCGAGCGGCGGCCGAACACCCGCATGTGGTCCACCACCCGCGCGGCGCGCTGCACTTGCGTGTCGATGCGGGTGAGCTTGTCGATCAGGTAATCGACCTGTACGTCGCCGTTGGCGAGGCGCTTGAGCACATTGACGATGGCCATGCGCATCACGTTCAACGGCTGGTTGATTTCATGGGCCAGGCCGGTGGCCATTTCACCGAGGGTGGCCATTTTCGCACTTTGCGTGAGCTGCTGTTGCGAGCGCCGCACCTCGGTATTGTCACGCCCCACGGCCTGAACCTCGAGCAAGCGGCCCTGTTCGTCGAACACCCCGCGATCGGACCAGACCCACCAGGCGTGCTCGCGGCCGGGCAGTTGCAGGTTGATCTCGGCGGTGCTCACCGGAAACTCGGGGCTCAGCTGGCTCAGTCGTTGGGTGAACGCGTCTCGTTGCTCCGGGGACATCCAGCTGCCCAGGTTCACCCCCGGCAATTGCTCGGGCGACAGTTCCAGATAGGTCGCCAACGGACGGTTGCCGAAGGTCAGGGTCAGGTCCGGCTGGTAGCGGCAGATCATCGCCGGCGAGTCTTCCACCAGAATCCGGTAGCGTTCCTCACTCTGGCGAACCTGCTCGGTGGCCAGGGTCGCTTCGGTGACGTCCAGCCACAGGCCCACGGCTTCCACCGGCAAGCCGAGGTCGTCGCGCAGCAACTTCGCTTCATCGAGCAGCCAGTGATAATCGCCGCGGCTGTCGCGCAAGCGATAGCGCGCACGCACCGAGCCTTCACGCAGCAACTGCCGGGTGCGCTCGAAATACTGCGGGCGGTCGTCGGGGTGCACCCGCTCGACCAGCGTTCCGGGGGCGCAGTCGGCCAGGGTCCAGCCGAGCAATGGCAACAGGCTGTCGCTGAAGAACACCGGTTGCAGCGCGCCTTCGTCATATCGCTGCACATAGATCACTGCCGGAGAGCTGGCGATCAGATTGTCCAGGCGTGCATGGGCGGCGGCGGCGCTCTGCTGCTGATTCTTGATGTCGCTGATGTCGAGCATGAAACCCACCAGCCGACGGTGTTTTCCCACCCCCAAGGCCTGGCCTTGCAGGCGGTACCAGACGGGGTCGGGCACATCGTCGGGGCGGAACAGGCGCACGCACATCAGTAGCGGCACGCCCGACGCTTGCAAGTCTTGCAGGCGCATGCGCAGCTCTTCGCGGTCGGCGGGATACACCTGATCAAGCCAGTTCTGCACGGACAAATGCGATTGAAGGTTCAGGGCTGTGGCCAGCGAAGGCGCCAACTGCACCTCGTCGCTGTCACTGAAGACTTCCCACCAGCCCGTGCCCAACAACGCTTGCAGCGATTCCAGGCGTTCCAGTTGCAGATGATGACGGTGCTCGCGCAGGCGTTCGAGCAAGGGGCTGGCGAGCGCGGCGGTGATTTGCAGCCAGTCGCGTTCCGTGACGTCGGGCGCGCGTTGAGGCGCCGTGTAGAAACCGCACAGCAACCAGGCGACCACCCCATGCGCATCGTGGTAAGGCACGGCGAAGCCATCGGTATTGCCGAAGGTGTCCTGCAGGCGCGGGTGTTCGCGCAGGGTCAGGTGCTGCGGTGCCGAGCCGCTCAGACTGTCCAGCCCGGTGCCCAGGCGCTGGCCGTTTTGCCAGAGCTGCGGTGCATCGAAAGCGCCGTAGTGCTGGTGAATTTGCCAGCCCTGTTCCTGCTCATCGAGCAAGGCCAAGGCAATGCAGGGGATCTGAAAACGCATGGTCAGGCATTGCAGTTGGTCGCCCAGCACGTCGGGCAGGCGCGTCAGGCTGCACAGGCGCAACTGTTCGGCGATCTGCATCGCCAGCACCTGGCATTGCTCGCGGTTGCGCGATTGTCGGCGCTCCATCAGCAAGTCGCCGATGTCGAGCAACTGCAACAACCAGGCCTCGGCCAAGGGCTGCACCCAGCCGCGCAAATGCAGCGGCGGACCGCTGAGGCTGTAAAAATCCAGGTCCAGGGTCTGGCCCTGCCAGTGCGTCGGCGCACCTTCGATGACCAGGCAGCTGTGGGGCAACAGGAAGTCGAGCAGGTGCGGTGCCTGCGCGCGGGGCGGTTGCTGGGCCAGCAAGTGGCGCAGCGGACCGCTCAGTTGAACGACACGGCCCTCTGCGTTGAGCTGCATCTGCAATCCGAAACCCTGCACCCGCAGCGTCTCCGGCAACTCCTGCGGGGGCGGCGGATGGCGGTGGAGCAGGCGCCCGAAAAGTTTATCCCCAGCGCTCAAAACTGCAGGCTCGAACTGGCCGTGAGGGTGGCCGGCAGATTGGGTACCTGACCGATGCCCGGCAAATTCAGGAACGGAATGACGGCGCTGATTTTACTGGTGGGGTAATTGATGCGAACGGTCAGCAACCCGTCCACGAAGTTGACGGTGGCGTCGGTGGCGGCATCGAAGTTCAGGGCCGGTGGAATCCAGGCTGTTTGCGTGGTCAGCTCCGTTGTGGCGCGGGCAATCAGGGCGGCATTGTAGCCGGGGGTAGCCGGGTCCAGCGCCACGCTGCGGCGCACGGCTTCGGCGGTCGACTGGTTGAACGACTGCATCAGCAACAGCGGCAGGCTGTAACTGATGATGCCGTAGAACACGCCAAAGAAAATGATGAACACCAGGGCGAACTCAATCGCTGCGGCACCTTTTTGTTTGTGGGGGAGGCTGGCTTTCATGAGTGCGTCTACCCTGACCATCACTGTGTAATGTCAGCATAGAATCATTCAGCCGAAACGGACGTTTTTTACCGAATGCAGAGCTTTGTCCTACTGATCTGGTTGGCACTGTGCGCCGCACAGGATGCCCGCCAACGGCACATCGCCAATGGCCTGACCCTGGGCGTCGGCGCCCTGGCCCTGGCATGGCTGCTGTGGAGCGGCACGACCTGGCTGGGCGCCGAGGCGCAACAGGGGGGCTGGGCGTTGTTGCTGGCGCTGGGCTTCACGCTGCCGGGTTATTCCATGAGGCGCCTGGGCGGCGGCGACGTGAAACTCATGGCCGCCCTGGGTCTTGCGACGGACGGTATGCACGTGCTCGGTACGTTTATTGGCGCCGGTTTGGCCAGTGTTTTCTGGCTGCTGCTGGCGCCAAGAGTCTGGCTTCATATGAGTCAAGGGCTTAGAACCCATCTTTGTTATATGGCGCCTGGAATGTCAAAGAAGCAGCCATTTGCTCCGTTCGTGCTGGCGGGAATGCTGCTGACATTGGCCTGGCTCCGCTAATCGAGCCTTGTATGTACATAGCCGGAAACTACGTCTACTTTTCAGACTGTACAGCCGCTGGCTGTCGGTGAGGGACGGGTCAACCTTTGGCCTGACAGGGAGTTGCACGTGAGCAAGTTTACTTCGGCAGTAAAAGTCCTTGTGGTCGACGATGCGCCTCTGATCGTTGAAGAGCTTTGCGAGTTTCTGGAGAGCAAAGGTTACCGTTGTGTTCCCTGCGAGTCGGGTCGTCAGGCGATCGAGCGTTTCAACGAAGACCTCGATATTGGCTTGGTGCTGCTGGACTTGCACATGCCCGGCATGGATGGCCTTGAGCTGATGCAGGAGCTGCAGCGGCTGTCGGGCAAGCACCGGGCGTTCGAGGCGATCATGCTCACCGGGCATGCCGACAAGCAGGACGTGATCAAGGCCTTGCGTGCTGGCGTTGCCGACTACTACCAGAAGCCGATCGACCTGAATGAGTTGTTCGAAGGTTTGCAGCGTCAGGAAATTGCCTTGCAGGAGAAGCACAAGAACCTGCAGTTGGGGCATTTGAATCAGAAGCTGCAGTATTTGTCCGAGTCGATCGATGATCTGTACCAGGACCTGGACAAGGTGCGGCGTGGTCCGCAGGCGGTGGACTCAGGTGAGCGGGGTGGCGCTGATGTCGATGCGCTGGAGATTCCGGCGATTTTCCATCAGCTGTCGCCACGGCAACTGGAGGTGGCGCGGTTGGTGGGCAAGGGGCAGACCAATTATCAGATTGCCTGTGAGTTGGGGATTACCGAGAACACGGTGAAGTTGTATGTGTCGCAGGTTTTGCGGTTGACGCATATGCATAATCGGACGCAGTTGGCTCTGGCTTTGTCGCCCAGCAGTTCGGGGGGGCGGCAGCGGATTACGGCGCATTGATTTTTTAGGTTGTGTACATATCCATTTCTTCGGTAACGGCGGCTTACGGTTTCGCCCTTACGGCGAGTCCCTTTTGTCAAACGACACAAAAGGAACCAAAAAGTCTCGCCCCTTGCGTACGGCCCCTCGCTAAGGCTCGGGGTTCCTTCGCTCCGGTATCCATCCGGGGACACTGCCCTCCGGTCGGCTTCGCTTCGACCTACATGCAGCGTGTTCGACTGCGTCGAACGGCGCTGCGCGCCAATCCCCGGATGAACACCTCCACTCAGCCTCCCGAGGGGGCGGGTGGATCAAGATCAAGAGCTGCAGGCGAGCTAACGCTCGGCCTGATGAGTGGTGAAGAGCAGCGGGTGTACGCGGCTTTTGCTTTTGCTTTTCTGTGGGAGCGAGCTTGCTCGCGATGACGGCCTGCCAGCCGACAATCTCTTTGAGATGTACTCAATCCCTGTAGGAGCTGGCTTGCTAGCGATGGCGGCCTGCCAGCCACCCAATCTCTTCCGAATGTACCCAACCCACTGTAGGAGCTGGCTTGCCAGCGATGGCGATCTGTCAGCCCACCAACGTTGTGTAGTTTTCCTCAAACCCCAAGGAAACCTCCGACACGCTTTTCAGGTTGTCCCTCGGAAGTACGATCTCTAGCCTTTGTCCGTCACTGCAAATTCAGTGATCGGGCTGTCGCGGCCTGTTAAGTCTACTTGGTGCATAATCCACCGCCCTAAACTGAAGCACTTCAGTGCTGTCGTTTGATGTAATGGTGGCTGTGCGCGGGATACCTTCGGGTATGCCGGGTTTCCAAGTAGCTCGGTCCGCGACCCCGCGTACAGCTGCCACCCTTGATTGCTGTCGCGGCGATCAGTGGCAACTCCTTCTCATACTTGGAGCTTCACCATGATCAAACCCACCCCCAATCCCCCCAAAAACAAACCCGGCACAATGTTCCTCATCGCCCCTGACATCGACATCGAAACCCTGCTGGCCCATGCCTGTGAATCGCTGGCGTCGGCGAGTGTGATGGCGAGTGATTTTGCGGGGTTTCTGCAGGGCTCCCAGCGCAACACGCTGCTGGGCATTGCGCAGGTGATCATGCTGGGTGAGCTGGCGGTGAATCGGGCGCTGGATAATCTCGATCCGCAGGACTGAACACCGGCTAATCAGGTCAGCCTCCCGACCCGCCGCTATAGACCTTGCCCCCGGCGTCCTGGTCCCAGAACTGTGGGATTTCATGCTGGAAGCTTTTGAGCCAGCGTTGCATGGCCAGTTCGCGTTCGGTGGCGCTGGCGGTTTGGGGTTTGTCGGAGGCGACTTTGTTGCGGGCCTGCAGTTGTAGCCAGCCTTCGGTTTCCTGTTGTTGTGGCGACGCCGGGCCGGCGTCGATGGCGTGGGCGGTGAGGGGCAGGGCCAGCAGGCCGAGGCAGCAGAGGGTGGTCGGTTTCATCCTGGGCGTTCCCTATTGAAGGGCCTGTGGGGATACGGCGGCGACTTGCGCGGCGATGCTCGGGCCCGGCCTGGCCGGGGCCTTGAGTTTTTCGGCGCGGGCCTGGGCTTCGGTGACCTGGGCCGGGGTCAGGCCGATGCGGCTGACCAGTTCGGCAGCGCGGCTCCAGTCGTCTTGATAGATCAGCAGGGTCACCAGATTCACGGCCGCCAGTTGATCGCTTTGCTTGAGTTCGATGGCGGTGAGGAATTCGAATTTGGCGTCTTCGACCCGCAACTGATTGAGGTACACCACGCCCAGGTCGTTGCGGACTTTTGCGTCGGTGGGCGCCAGTCGCGCGGCCCGTTGCAGGTGGGCCTGGGCCTGGCCGTTATCGCCGCTGGCGGCGGCGAGTTGGCCCAGGCCATGTTCGGCTTCGGCCGCCAGGCAAGTGCCGAGCAGGCTGCGGTACAACGGCTCGGCTTCGCTGCGGCCCAATTGCCGATAGACCTTGGCCTTGCGCAGGCGTACGTCGGCGAGGTTGTCCGGCAGGTTTTGCAGGTTGGCCAGGCTGGCGTGCAGTTTGCCGTCCTTGGCCATGTCGTCGGCGAGGTTCATCGACAGCTGTTCCTCGGAGCTCAGCTTGCCGCAACTGGCGGTGCTGGTCAGGGCGCTCCAGGGTGTCTGGCCGTTGCTGGCGCAGCCGCTCAACAGCAGCAGACTCAAACCGGCTATCAATGCTTTCATCAGGTTCCCTCTAGGAAGCAAAGGCCCGGGACAGGGCGGTGAAGCCCGGTCCGGCCAGGACGATCAACAACGCCGGGAAGAGAAACAGCATCATCACGACGGACATTTTCGCGGACATCTTGGAGATGTATTCCTGCAGGCGCGTCAGGCGCCGGTCATCGAGCAATTGTTTGAGCGCCAGCAAGGACTTCATCGCGCCGCCGCCCTGGTGGATCAACTGTTGAAGGATCACGCAGGTGTCGGTGAACTCGTCTACCGCGAGTAATCGGGTGGTCTTGTTCAGCTCTTCGCCCAGCTCCAGCCCGGAATCGACACGGGCCAGAATCAGGCGCAATTCATGGGTCAGGGCGGGCAGCAATTGCTTGCCCTCCTGGCTCAGCACGCGCAGCGACTGCTCCACCGCCATGCCCGATTCGAACAGGACGCGCAGCAGTGAGATAAAGGTCGAGGTCTCGGTTGCCAGTTGCTTTTGCCGACGCTGTGCGGCGGCGGCCAGCATGCGTTTGGGCAACAGATAGCCGATGCCGGCGGCGAATGCCGGGGCGATCCAGTGGCTCTCGACATCGGGGTAGAACAGCCCCTGGATCAGCAGGCACAAGGACAGTGCCAGCAGCGGTACGCCCACCTGCAAGGCGGCGAACATCGAGCGTTGACGTACGCTGCGCCAGCCCAGGCGGTTGAGCAGGGTCTGGGTTTCGTTGTCCATTTTTACCGACTGCTGCCCCAGGCGGCTGGCGCCCAGGGCGTGCAGCAGCAGGCTGAAGCGGCTGTCGCCCGGCGCCTTGCCGTCCAGCCGTTGGGTCACCTGGCGCTTGCGTCGCTGCTGATCCAGCAAGGCGCTGAGCAGCAACAGTGCGGCGCCGAACAGTAGAAGTGCGCTCACCAGCAAGGGCATCTGCATATTCATAGGCTGCGCATCATGCGCCACAGCGCCAGGCAACCGATCACCTGCAAACCGAAGGCACTGGCCAGCATCATTTGCCCCGAGCTGTCGTGCCACATGGAAAGCAGATAGGTTGGATTGGTGAGTAGAAAGTAGCCGGCGACGGTCACCGGCAACAGGGCGAGGACCACCGCCGTGATTCGGGTTTCGCCGGTCATGGCTTTTAATTGGCGAGACGCCTGCTCGCGTTCGCGGATTATCTTGATCAGGTTTTCCAGCAGCTCACTGGCATTGCCGCCGTAGCGGTGGTTGACCTTCAAGCCGAGGGCGAACAGGCGCAGTTCATCTTTCTCGTACAGTTCGGCGAAGTCTGACGTGGCGTCCGCCAGGCTGACCCCCAGTTGCACATTGCGCTGAATCCGGCCCATGGCATTTTTCAGCGGGTCTTCGGCGGCATCGATGGCGCCGAGCACGGCATCGGCCAGGGTCCGTCCGGATTTCAGGCTGCGCACGGCGTGGTCGAGCAGCGTCGGCAGTTGTTCGATCATGCGCGCGAGGCGACGTTGATAACGCCAGCTGATGAACAGCCGTACCACCGCCGGCGGTATCAGCAGCAACAGCAAGGCGCCGATCCAGCCCCCCAGGGCGAAGCCCAGCAGCACCCCGAGTATCCAGAACGCCAACCATTGGCCGAGGCGTTCGGCGGGGCGTCCGAGGCCGGCGCGCAGGAATGCCCGGTCAAGACCTGCCCACGACGATTTCTGCACGATCCGCTGCGGTTGCCCCTGGTTCAGGCGCCCGAGAATCCGTTCGTTGCCGGTCTGGCGCAAACCGTTATAGAGCAAGTGCAGCGACAGCCCGAGAAAGATCAGGCAAACGAGGATGAGCAGCGCCGGTTTGAGCATGCGATGGCCTCAGTACGCCGAAGGAGACAGCGCCGAGTCCCGGCGCAGTTTGTCGCCCGCCGGGTTGACCGCTTCGCGCAGGAAACCGAAACCTGTGCGGCGATCGAGACGGAACAGGGTGTTGGTGACATACACGTCGTCTCGCACGCCGACGACTTCCACCACTTCGCTGACGCAGCGGCGACCGTCGGGCATGCGGGTAAGCTGGATGACCACGTCGAGCGCCGCGCAGATCATCTGCCGCAGGGTGCGTTCGGCGATGCTGCGGCCGGTCAGGCCTACCAGGGTCTCCAGGCGCAGCAGCGCATCCTGGGCGTTGTTGGCGTGTACGGTACTCATGGATCCGTCGTGGCCGGTGTTCATGGCGGTCAGCACATCGACCACTTCGACGCCGCGAATTTCGCCGAGGATGATCCGGTCCGGCCGCATCCGCAGGGCGTTGCGAATCAGGTCGCTGGCTTTGACTTCGCCATGGCCTTCGGCATTCGGTGGCCGGGTTTCCAGGCGCACGACGTGAGGGTGGCCCAGTTGCAGTTCGGCGACGTCTTCGATGGTGACCAGGCGTTCGTGCGGGTTGATCAACTGGCTGAGAATGTTCAGCAGCGTGGTCTTGCCGGTGCCGGTGCCGCCGCTGATCAGGATGTTGCAGCGTTTGCCCACGGCTTCCTGAATGAATTCGAAAATTGCCTGGTCGATGGTTTGCATCGCCATCAGGTCGGTGCTCTTGAGCATGTCCTGGCGGAATTTGCGGATCGACAGGCACGGGCCATCGAGGGCAATCGGCGGAATGATCGCGTTGACCCGGCTGCCGTCCGGCAGGCGCGCGTCGACCATTGGCGAGGACTCGTCGAGGCGTCGGCCCAGCGGCGCGAGAATCCGCTGCATGACGCGTTCGACGTGATGCGCATCGATGAAGCGCAAGTCGCTCAGATGCAGCACGCCGTCGCGTTCGACAAACACCCGGTGCGGGCCGTTGACCAGAATCTCGGTCACCGCCGTGTCGCGCAGCAGCACTTCCAGCGGGCCGAAACCGGTGAGCTCGTCGACGATCTCTTCGGCCAGACGCTCCATTTCGTAGCGGGAAATCGCCAGGTGCAAGCGCGCGATGTACTCGGCCACTTTGTCGATCACGAACTGCGACAGCACCTGCCGCGAACCTTCCAGCAGGTTTTTCCCGGACTCTTCGATGGCGTCGATGATGTAGCGGTGCAACACCAGTTTCAGGCCTTCGTGGTCGGTGTTGCCGACCGCGCCGCGCTGGGGTGAGCCGAAGAGTTTTTCACCGTTCATTGTGCGCCCCTCAAGCGGTTGAACCAGCCGGTCTTGGGTTTGGCCAGGCCTTCGGAACGTTTGGCCAGGCGGTCGCCGAGGGCGCGCAGGCCCTGGGTTAGGCCTTCGCGAGGGGCCAGTTCGAACAAGGTCAGGCCCTGGTTCTTGGCGTTGAGGCGTACTTCCGGGCTGTAGGCGAGGGTGGCGATGATCTCCAGGCCGAACGTCTTGCCCAGGGTGTCAGAGTCCGGGGCGACGTTGCGCAGGTAGCGGTCCACGAGCAATTTGGCGTGATCGAGCTTCATGCCTTTTTCGCGCCACAGATTGAGCACCGCGAGGTTGCGGCGGCAGTCGAGAACGTTCTGGTCGGTGTACCACAGCAGTTTGTCGCAATGGCTGACGAAGGTGCGCAGCGCTTCGCTGTCCGGCTGCCCGGTGAGGTTCACCACGATGTGCTGGAAGTGTTGGCGCAAGGCGCTGAGGAGCATGTACAGCTCGGCGGCGCTGGTGTGTTCCAGCGGTTCATCGCCCGCGGCGTAAGCGAGGATGCGCAGCCCTTCGGCGCAACTGGTGAAGGCGCTGTCGATCAGCGTGGCGTCCAGCCGGCGCAGATGGCGCAAGGCATCGCCGAAATGAAACGAGCTCTCCAGGCCGAGCAACGCCAGGCTGTCACCACGAGGCAAACCCAGGTCCAGCAGCAGCGTATGTTGACCGCTCTTTTGCACCACTTGCGCCATGTGCGTGGCCAGCAACGCGCCGTCGGCGCTGCTTTGCACGCCATACAGCACGGTCAGGCCGCCCAGGTGCGTATTCGGCGTGACGGCGGGCAGGCGTTTGCTCAGGCGCCGCACCAGCCCCGCTACTTCACTGGAGCGTGAACCATAGGCCACGAAGTCCCGGGCTCCGGCGCGCATCGCATTGAGTACCAGTTGGTTGTCCATGCCGTCGCCCAGCGCGACGATCGCCAGCATCGGCTTGGCTTCCAGCGCGCCTTCGATCAACGCGCTCTGCGCCACCACGTGGTCGCGGTCCAGGCCGATGAACACCAGGCTGGCGAAGGTCACGTCGACCAGTGCCAGGAGTTCATCGAGGCTGCCGCCACCGGCGCTGACCACCTGGCCCAGAGGCGCGAGCGCACCTTGCAGCCATTCCAGGTCGGTGCTGTTGCGCGTGATTGCGAGGAAGGTTTGACTGAGGTTCTGGCTCATTGCGATAACCCGCTGCGTTTATCGAAGTTGCCGTTTTCGAGGAAGTACATTCGATACCAGTTCGGGTCGTAGTTGCGCAGTTGTTCACCGGGCAGCGACGGCAGTTGGGCATTGGCGGCCAGCGGCTGCACCAGGTGCGGCGTGACGATCATCAGCAGTTCGCGTTCTTCGCGGTTGATCGAAGAACTGCGAAAAAACGCGCCGAGAATCGGGATATCGCCCAGCCCCGGAAACTTGTCCACCTGCGAGGTGTTTTGCGTGCTGATCAAACCGCTGATGACAAAGCTCTCGCCATCGGCCAGGGAGATGCTGGTGTCAGTGCGGCGGATGGTGAAGGCCGGCACCGTGGTGCCGCCGATGGTCACGGCGTTGTTGTAGTCCAGTTCGCTGACTTCGGGCGCGACCTTGAGGGCGATCTGGTCATTGCTGACCACGGTCGGCGTCAGCGTCAGGCGGATGCCGAATTCCTTGTATTCGATGGAGTAGCTGTTGCTGTTGGCGCTGGGGATCGGAATCGGGATTTCTCCGCCGGCGAGGAAGCTCGCGCTTTGTCCGCTGATCGCCACCAGGCTGGGCCGCGCCAGGGTGTAGGCAAAACCGCTGCTTTCCATGGCATTGATGATGGCGAGGAAGTTACCGCCGCCGGCGACGATGTTGAACATGTCGTTGGCCAGCGGAATGCTCGGCACGGCGATGCGTGGGTCGAGGTTGCGCAGCGGGAATACCCGGGGCGTCACGGCGGTGTTGGGGACGGTGCCGGGCGAGCCGAACAGGAAGTTCGAGTTCTTGCCGTAGATCGAGGTGCTGGCTTCCTTGAGCTTGGTGCGGCTGACTTCGACGAAGCGGATGTCGGTCTGCACCTGGGACGGCAGCAACGGGTTATCGGAGGGCAACTTGCTGGCGCTGGTCATGGCGGCGGTGGCGCGCCCCTGGACGAACACCATGCTCTGGCGCGGCGCGCTGGCGCAGGCCGTCCAGACCATCAGGCTGGTGGCGCCGGGGGCCATGCCGGTGAGCAGCAAGGCCTGACTGCCGTTGACCCGCACGTCGGCAATTTTCGGGTCGCCCACGGCCACGCGGGTGACGGCCACCGGCGATTGCAGTTCCTGTTGCAACCCTTCGCCGACTTCCATTGCCGCCGGCAACGGACCGAGCGCGGCGCAATTGCCCACCGCCGCCGAGACCGCACCGGCTGGCAGGCCGCCGAGCAAAGCGACCCAGATCATGCCGTTGAACAACGGCGTAAAACGTCTGCGCATGGAAAGGCGTCCTTGCTCGATTCAGGGTGCTTGTTGAGTGATTTCGTTGCCGCGAATGACTTCCACGCTCGGCTTGCGCGGCGTGGTTGCAGAGTTTGTCGCGACTGGTTTGGGCGGC
The DNA here is from genome assembly GCF_009764265.1 of Pseudomonas sp. PB101. GTDB lineage: Bacteria > Pseudomonadota > Gammaproteobacteria > Pseudomonadales > Pseudomonadaceae > Aquipseudomonas. The sequence continues at coordinate 2,144 of NZ_RWIR01000070.1, read as the reverse complement.
GCCGTCATGGCCAGTTGGCTGAACTGCAACAGCTCGCGGTTGGCATTGGCCAGGCTGGCAGCCGAGTTGCTTTCGCCGGCCCAGTAGCGCGCCAGGCGTTTTTCCTCGGCGCTGCGCACGGCCAGGCGCAACACGCCGGCCTGGGTCGCGAGCATCAGGCGGCTCACCAGTTGCTCGGGAACGGCGAGCAACACGGTCCGGGCCGTGACGCGCGATTGATCCAGCCTGAGTTTTTCATCGGCGCTGCGCGCCGGGCTGGCAGGCTGGCCGTCGTTGGTCAGGCCCAGTTGTTCGCCGACCCCGAGTACCCGCAAGGCCGGCACCACCAGTTGTGCCGTTGGCTGAACGTTGAGGCTGTCCATGCGCAGGAACAGCAGCACGTCGACATAGTCGCCGGGTGTCAGTTGCCCGCCGGCATTGACCACTTCGTCCACGGCAACCGCCAGGGCGCGCTCATCGGGGCGGATCATCCGTGACAGCTTGCTGCCGGCTTCGAAGCTGTCATCGTTGAGCCAGTTGCCGGCGGCGAGGGCGCGCCAGGGTGTGCGGCCAATCGCCTGGTCAAGGCTGGTCAGGCTGCCGGCGGGCACGGTGTGCAGTTTTTCCAGGGTGACATCGGCGGCGGTGATCGGCGCAAACGGCGCAACATCGTTGATCAGCACGACCACGGGATGAAGGGTAGGGTCTTCTGCCGGAGCAGGCACCTGGGCGTTGGCGGGCGCTGCGCTGACGGTGGTTTGGGCAACGGGTTCAGGGGCCGGCTGACGACTCAATGCGAGCCCCCAGTACCCGGCAATGATGGCACCGACCAGAAACAATCCGGCGAGGCCCAGAGTGACACGGCTGTTCATGTAGGCTCTCCCTTTCCTGCTGCGCAAAAACTCGTCCTTTCCGACGAGACAACTTCGCAATCAGGCAGCTATGAACATGGAACTATTTCGCTATGTGACGGTAGCTCAGCTAGAGCGAAATGCCATTACCGCGGGGGAAATATCTAACGAAAGTGCGAACTTGCGACGAAATGACCGGTTTTTTGACGTCAACGAAACGGTTAATACTTTAGTGTTAATGCGTATTTACAGTTGTTGGGCCGGGGAATGCCGACAATGCTGGTGCTGGCACTGGGGAATCATGTTGCGTCCGTGCAACACCCGTCGTCGTCCAGGAGAATGTCATGTCTTTTTCCACGCTTGTTCAGAAGGTCAAATCCGAGATCGTTTTCTACAAAAACCTCGCCAAGGACACCGAGGGGGCTTCGGGCATTGAGTACGCCATGATTGCCGGGATGGTGGCGGTTGCGTTGGCTGCCTTCGTGACACCGATCAAGACGGCGGTCAGCGCGATGTTCACCACGATCTCAGGGGCGCTGTGACAAGGAAATCGGTCATTTGCCATTGTTTAAAACGGTTCCTTACGTCAGCGCTTCGTCCAATGCAGGTGTTGCCTCATGAACGCTCTCGCACAGCCACGCCAACAGTTGCTTCTGGTGGATGACGAAGAGGACGCACTGCTTGAGTTGGCGGAGTTGCTGGAGGGCGAGGGGTTCAATTGTTTTACCGCCACTTCGGTCAAGCTCGCGTTGCAGCATCTGACGCGGCATCCTGACATTGCTTTGGTGATAACTGATTTGCGTATGCCGGAGGAGAGTGGCATGTCGTTGATCAGGCGCTTGCGTGAGCATACGGCTCGTGAGCATTTGCCGGTGATTGTGATGTCGGGGCATGCGGATATGGACGATGTCAGTGATATGTTGCGGTTGCAGGTGTTGGATCTTTTTCGCAAGCCTATCTATCACGTGCGGTTGTTGGAGACGCTCAATAATCTTTTTCCGTTGCCTCAGGTTTACTTGGTTAGGAGGTGATGGGGGCATATCCGTTTTTTCGGTAACGGCGGCTGGCGGTTTCGCCCTTACGGCGAGTCACTTTTTTTACAAGCGCCTAAAAAAAGTAACCAAAAAAACGCTCGCCCCTTGCGTCCGGCCCCTCGCCTAGGCTCGGCGTTCCTTCGCTCCGGTATCCATCCGGGGGCATCGCCCTCCGGTTGGCTTCGCTGGCACCTACATGCGATGAGTTCGACTGCGTCGAACGGCGCTGCGCGCCAATCCCCGGATGAACACCTCCACTCAGCCTTCCGAGGGGGCGGGT
>NZ_RWIR01000069.1 GCF_009764265.1 Pseudomonas sp. PB101 | reverse complement strand
CGAACTCAGCAGTGAAACGATGCATCGCCGATGGTAGTGTGGGGTTTCCCCATGTGAGAGTAGGTCATCGTCAAGATTAAATTCCGAAACCCCAATTGCGAAAGCAGTTGGGGTTTTGTTTTTGCGCCGCATTGTAGGAGCGAGCCTGCTCGCGAAAAACGCCAGGACACCACGGGGCCCCAGACAGCCAGCGTCATCGTTGACGACCATCGTCGGAACGCCGCCCGGAGCAAGCTCGCTCCTACAAATGCTAAAGTCGTCCCTCGAATTTGTTTTCCAAGGAAGCCTATATGCCGGACGCGACGTCCCTCAGCGCTGGTTTTATGGTGGTTCACGGCAACCGCCTGGACGAGTTGCGCAGTCTGGTGGTCAGCTGGATGCGGCGCTACCCGCTGGCTCCCCTGGAGAATGAAATCGCGTTGGTGCAAAGCAATGGCATTGCCCAATGGTTGAAGCTGGCACTGGCGGAAGATTCTGAGGAAGACGACATGGGCGGCTGCGGAATCGCTGCCGCCATCGATGTGCAGTTGCCCGGCAGTTTCATGTGGCAGCTCTATCGCATGGTCCTTGGCCGCGACGAAATTCCGGCCAAGTCTTTGCTCGATAAAGCACCGCTGACCTGGCGTCTGATGCGACTGCTGCCGCAGTTGATCAACCAGCCGCACTTCGAGCCGCTGCAGCGTTTCCTGACCCATGACAGCGATCTGCGCAAACGTTATCAATTGGCCGAGCGACTGGCGGATCTGTTCGACCAGTACCAGGTTTATCGGGCTGACTGGCTCGAAGACTGGGCAGAAGGACGACATCAGACAAGAAGCGCCAGGGGCGAAGCCAAGCCACTGAGTCCGGCCAATTGCTGGCAGGCAGAGTTGTGGCGCGCACTCTTGCTGGATGTGGGAGAAGAAGGCATGGCGCAGAGCCGTGCCGGTGTCCATCAGCGCTTTGTCGAACGCATAAATAACCTCGAAGTCGCCCCCAAGGGATTGCCCTCGCGAGTGATCGTTTTCGGGATTTCTTCGCTGCCTGCCCAAGCCCTGGAAGCGCTGGCGGGACTGGCACGATTCAGTCAGGTCCTGCTGTGCGTACACAACCCGTGTCGTCACCATTGGGCGGACATCGTCGCCGATAAAGACCTGTTGCGGCATCAATACAAACGTCAGGCCCGCAAGAGTGGCATGCCGGCAGTGATCGATCCGCAAACCCTGCACCAGCATGCCCACCCGCTACTGGCAGCCTGGGGCAAGCAGGGGCGGGACTACATCAACCTGCTCGACAGCTACGACGATCCCAACAGCTATCGCTCGGCATTTCGCGACGGGCGCATCGACCTGTTCAGTGACGGTCAGCCGCTGAATGCACTCAACCAGTTGCAGGACGATATCCTCGAATTGCGTCCCCTCAACGAGACTCGGGAACGCTGGCCGGCCATCGATTTGCAGACCGACGAATCGATCCGTTTTCACATTGCCCACAGCGCCCAGCGAGAGGTCGAGATCCTCCACGACCAACTGCTCGCGCGCTTCAGCGCCAACCCGACACTGCGGCCGCGGGACATCATCGTGATGGTCCCGGACATCGACAGCTACGCCCCGCATATTCGTGCCGTGTTTGGCCAGCTTGACCGCAAGGATCCGCGCTTCATTCCATTTACCCTGGCCGACCAGGGCCAGCGTGGTCGCGATCCATTGCTGATTGCGGTCGAGCACCTGCTCAAGCTGCCTGACAGCCGATTCCCCGTCAGTGAGATTCTCGATCTGCTGGACGTTCCGGCATTGCGCGCTCGTTTTGGTGTCGAGGAGCGTGACCTGCCGACGCTGCACCGCTGGATCGAGGGTGCCGGCATTCGCTGGGGCATGAATGCCGAACAACGTGCCGGGCTCGGGCTGCCCAATGAACTGGAACAAAACAGCTGGCGTTTCGGTTTGCGCCGGATGTTGCTCGGTTATGCCGTTGGCAGCGCCGATGCTTATGCGGGTATCGAGCCCTACGACGAAATCGGTGGCCTGGACGCCGCGCTCATCGGTCCGCTGGTTGCTCTGCTGGACGCGCTGGAAGTCGCTCACCACGAACTCTCTCAGCCTGCCCCTCCGCAGCAATGGGGCTTGCGCTTGCAGGGGTTGGTGCAGCTGTTCTTCCTTGCCAGCAATGAACACGATGACTACTTGCTGGCCCAGCTCGAGGAGCTGCGCGAGACCTGGCTCGAGACCTGCGAATCCGTCGGGTTGCAGGACGAGTTGCCGCTGACCGTCGTCCGCGAAGCCTGGCTTGCAGGTCTGGATCAGGGCCGTTTGTCCCAACGCTTTCTGGCCGGAGCCGTCAACTTCTGCACCTTGATGCCCATGCGCGCCATCCCCTTCAAGCTGGTGTGCCTGCTGGGCATGAATGACGGCGATTATCCGCGCGCGCAACCGCCGCTGGACTTCGATCTGATGGGCAGTGACTACCGTCCGGGCGATCGCTCCCGGCGCGAGGATGACCGCTACCTGCTACTGGAAGCCTTGCTGTCGGCACGGGACCAGCTCTACATCAGTTGGGTGGGCCGCAGCATCCGCGACAACAGCGAACGACCGGCCTCGGTACTGATCGGCCAGTTGCGCGACCACCTGGCCAGCGGTTGGCGATCGGCACACAGTGACGAGGATCTGCTTGCGGCCATGACCCGGGAACATCCGCTGCAACCCTTCAGCGCCCGCTACTTTCACGAAGGCGATGAGTCGTTCAGCTACGCCAGCGAATGGCAGGTGCTTCATCAAGCGGCAGAGCAACAGGCGAGCGCCGAAGTGCTCGGGCCTCACGTTCAGGATGAACCACTGAGTCTCGGTCAACTGCAGGATTTCCTGCGCAATCCGGTACGGCATTTTTTCAGCCAGCGACTGAAGGTCTTCTTCGAGGCGGCTGAAGTGCCGCTGGCCGATGAAGAGCCCTTTGTCCTCGATGCGTTGCAGCGTTACGGCCTCAGCGACCGATTGCTCGAAGCGGCGCTGGCTGATCCGGACAATACCGCGCAGGCACTGGCGGATCAGGCGCAACGTCTGCAAAACAGCGGACTGCTGCCCATGGCCGGGTTCGGCGAGTGCCTGCAACGCGAGTTGATCGAGCCATTGCCTGACCTGCTGCAACGCCACCAACAGCTCCTGGCGTTGTGGCCGACACCTCTGGGTAGTGCGTTGCCCGTCAATCTTGAACTGCAAGGCCTGCACATCGAGGGCTGGCTCAGCGGCCTGCATCAGCGCGCCGATGGTGGTTTGCTGTCTATCACTACGATTCCCAACAGCATCGGCTCGATCAAGTCGCGCAAATGGCATCGGCTGACACGCCCGTGGCTCACCCACCTGGTGGCTTGTGCCAGCGGCATGATGTTGACCACCGCGCTGGTGGCCAGCGACGACAGCCTGTTGCTCGCGCCTCTGGACGCGGCCGCTGCGCGCAAGATCCTCTGTGACCTGTTGACGGCCTGGCAGTCGGGCATGCGCCAGCCGTTGCCGATCGCGGTCAAGACAGCTTTTGCGTGGCTGGGGCAAACCGACCCGGTCAAAGCCCAGGCCGCTGCGCGCAAGGCCTATGAAGGCGACGGGCAGACCACGGACGGGGAGCGTCGCGAAAGCCCGGCGCTCGCCCGTCAGTTCGCCGATTACGATGCCCTGGCCGCCGATGAGACGTTCCCCGATTGGTGTGACGCACTCTATCGCCCGCTTCTTGAAGCACCCTGGCGTTCACTGTCCAGCGAGGAGTCGCGTTGATGAGCTCGAAGACACCCCTGGCCCTGGCCTTCCCGCTGCGTGGCAGTCAGTTGATCGAAGCCAGCGCCGGGACCGGCAAGACCTTCACCATTTCCGCGCTGTACCTGCGGCTGGTGCTGGGCAATGGCGGGGAGGACAGTGGCTTCGGACGTGAGCTGTTGCCGCCGCAGATCCTCGTCGTGACCTTCACCGACGCCGCCACCAAAGAGTTGCGCGAACGCATTCGCACGCGGCTCGCCGAGGCCGCACGATTTTTCCGCGATGAAACATTAGCCCCCGACAGCCTGATTGCCGAGTTGCGTGATCAGTACTTGGCCGAGCAATGGCCCGGGTGCGCAAACCGTCTGGACATCGCCGCCCAGTGGATGGACGAGGCGGCGGTGTCGACCATCCACAGTTGGTGCCAGCGCATGTTGCGCGAGCACGCGTTCGACAGCGGCAGCCTGTTTACCCAGACCCTGGAAACCGACCACAGCGACTTGCTCGGGGAGGTCCTGCGCGATTACTGGCGGCTGTTCTGTTACCCGATGCAAGGTGACGCGCTGAATTGGGTGCGCAGCAACTGGGGCGGTCCGGCGGCGCTGCTGCCGCGGATTCGTGCGCTGTTCGCCAGCGAGCGCGATACGCTTGAAGGGAAAGAGCCCGCCGAGTTGATTTCGCAATGCCTGCAAGAGCGACGGGTTGCCCTGATTGACCTGAAAAAGCCCTGGCTGCAGTGGGCGGACGAGTTGCTCGCCATCTGCCACCAGGGCGTTGCCAGCAAGAGTGTCGACGGTCGCAAGATGCAGGCTCGCTATTTCGAGCCCTGGTTCGAAAAGATCAAGGCCTGGGCCGAGGACGAAACCCTCGAGCAACTGGATATCGGCACCGGTTTCACGCGCCTGACCCCGGACGGCATGGCCGAAGCCTGGAAGGGCGAAGCGCCTCGACATCCGGGGCTCGATGCGATGGCCGGCCTCAAGGCCTGTCTCGATGGCTTGCCAACGCCTGATGCCGCTGTGCTGCAACACGCGGCTCGCTGGGTCGGGGCACGATTCGAGGAAGAGAAACGCCGCCGTGCGGAAATGGGTTTCGACGACATGTTGCTGCGCCTCGATGCGGCCTTGCAGTCCGATGGCGGCGAGCGCCTGGCCACCCTGATTCGTGAACAGTTTCCGGTCGCCCTGATCGACGAGTTCCAGGACACCGACCCGGTGCAATACCGGATCTTCGAGAGCATCTACCGCATCGAAGAGAACAGCCCCGAGTGTGGTCTGTTCCTGATCGGCGACCCGAAGCAGGCGATCTACGCCTTTCGCGGCGCTGACATCCATACCTACCTGCGCGCCCGCCAGGCCACCACCGGCCGCCTGCACACCCTGGGCACCAACTTTCGCTCGAGCCACGGCATGGTCGACGCGGTGAACCATGTGTTCGAACGCGCCGAAGTTCGGCAGTCAGGACGCGGCGCTTTCCTCTTTCGGCAGAACAATGGCGACAACCCGGTCCCGTTCATGCCGGTTGCCTCCCAGGGCCGCAAAGAAGTCCTGCGCATCAATGATCAGGCAGTGCCGGCCTTGAACATCTGGCATTTGCCGGCCGAGCAGCCATTGTCCGGTGCGGTGTACCGGCAACAACTGGCGGCGGCCTGCGCCAGTGAAATCACGACATTGCTCAATGGCGGACAGCAGGGGCAAGCGGGGTTCATCCAGGACGGCAAAACCTTCCGGGGCCTGCTGCCGGCGGACATCGCCATCCTGGTGCGCGACGGCAAGGAGGCCCAGGCGGTTCGTGCGCAATTGGCCGCCCGTGGCGTGCGCAGTGTTTACCTGTCGGACAAGGACTCGGTGTTCGCCGCCCAGGAGGCACATGACGTGCTCACCTGGCTCAAGGCGTGCGCCGAGCCGGATGTCGAGCGACCGCTGCGGGCCGCGTTGGCCAGCATCACCTTGAACCTTTCCCTGGGCGAACTTGAGCGCCTGAATCAGGACGAGTTGGCCTGGGAATCCCGGGTCATGCAGTTCCGCGGCTATCGCGAAGTCTGGCGCAAGCAGGGCGTACTGCCGATGCTGCGTCGCCTGCTGCACGACTTCCGCCTGCCCCAGGCACTGATCGCCCGCAGTGACGGCGAACGCGTGTTGACCAACCTTCTGCACCTGTCCGAGTTGCTGCAGCAGGCGGCCGCCGAACTCGATGGCGAGCAAGCCCTGATCCGGCATCTGTCCGAACACCTGGCGTTGTCCGGGCAGGCCGGCGAAGAGCAGATCCTGCGTCTGGAAAGCGATGAGCAACTGGTCAAGGTCGTGACCATCCACAAGTCCAAAGGCCTTGAATACCCCTTGGTGTTCCTGCCGTTCATTTGCTCGGCGAAACCGGTGGATGGCAGCCGCCTGCCGCTGCATTACCACGATGAATCAGGCAATGCCCAGGTCACGTTGAAGCCGACGCCAGAGTTGATTGCCCTGGCTGACGATGAGCGTCTGGCCGAGGATCTGCGCTTGCTCTATGTCGCCCTGACCCGGGCGCAACACGCCTGCTGGCTGGGGGTGGCCGATCTCAAGCGCGGCAACAACAATGGCTCGGTGCTGCACCTTTCCGCATTGGGTTATCTGTTGGGTGGCGGTGCGCCATTGGCCGACTCCCCGGCGTTGCAGCAGTGGTTGCGGGATCTGCAACAGGACTGCCCGGCGCTGACCTATGCCCAGATGCCTGAAGCGACTGCAGAGCATTACCAGCCACCGCAAAACGAAGCGGCGCTGCTGCCTCCGTTGATCCCGAAACGCAAGGCCAGCGAAAACTGGTGGATCGCGTCCTACAGCGCGTTGCGCATCGGCGACACCCTGAGTGTCGGCACGGACGAGGCCCCGGAGAGCCCGCAGGCGCAAAAACTGTTCGATGACGAACGCCTCGATCCGCATGCGCCCAGAGAAGTGGTTGCCGGTGGCGGCGATATCCATCGCTTCCCGCGCGGCCCGAACCCCGGCACCTTCCTGCATGGTTTGCTCGAATGGGCGGGGAGCGAGGGTTTTGCCGCGGCGCCACAAGATGTGATCGACGCCATTGCCCGTCGCTGCAATCGCCGAGGCTGGGAGGGCTGGATCGCTACGCTGAGCGACTGGCTGCAGCATCTGCTCAAGTCGCCGTTGCATCTGGGCGTCGATCAACCCCCGGTGAAGTTCGAGCAATTGACGCAATACCAGGTGGAGATGGAGTTCTGGTTCGCCAGCCATAAGGTCGATGTGCTGAAACTCGATGCGCTGGTGTGCCAGTACACCCATAACGGCGTGGCCCGGGTGGCCGCCGAACCGGTGCAGCTCAACGGCATGTTCAAGGGCTTCATCGACCTGACGTTCGAGCACGACGGCCGCTATTACGTTGCCGACTACAAATCCAACTGGCTGGGTGCCGATGATGCGGCCTACACCCCGCAGGCCATGGAACAGTCGATTCTCGACAACCGTTATGACCTGCAATACGTGTTGTACCTGCTGGCCCTGCACCGCCAGCTCAAGGCGCGGCTTGCCGATTACGACTACGACCGGCATGTCGGCGGTGCGCTGTACCTGTTTTTGCGCGGTACGCGCGCGGCCAGCCAGGGCGTGTTTTTTACCCGTCCGCCACGAGAACTGATCGAGCGTCTGGACAGACTGTTCCAGGGCAAGCCAGAGCCCAAGGCCGAGCCCGCCTGGGAACAGGGAGTACTGCTATGAAGCGCACATTCGCCGATTTGTTGCCGACATCGCTGGCCGCCGAAAGCCTGGCCGAACTGGCGCCGCTGAGTCGTGCCGACGACTTGCTGTTGTTGCTCACGCGTTGGGTCGAGCGCGGCTGGTTGCGCGCGCTGGACAAAGCCTTTGTGGCGTTTCTGCATGAACTGGCTCCGGAAGATGATCCGCTGGTGCTGCTGGCCGCCGCGCTGACCAGCCACCAGTTGGGCCACGGGCATGTCTGCCTCGACCTGTTCGAAACGCTCAAGGAACCGGATTTCGCCCTGTCGCTGCCACCCGAAGGTGATGTGCAAGGCGGCGCGATGCTGTTGCCCTCGCAATTGCTCGGATCGCTGGACGGGGCTCACTGGTGCAAGGTCCTGGCCGCCAGCGACCTGGTCGCACTGGCTGCCGACAGTCGTGACAGCGTGCGCGAACGGCCATTGGTGTTATCCGGGAAACGCCTGTACCTGCGCCGTTATTGGGCCTACGAGCGACGGATCGACCTCTCGTTGCGCGAGCGCCTGACGGAGCACGAATCCACGCCCAACGACTTGCTCCAGCGTCTCAGCGGTTTGTTTGGTCCTGCCCGCCCCGGTGAAGTGATCGACTGGCAGAAGCTCGCCTGTGCCCTGGCGACCCGCAGCGCCTTCAGCATCGTCACGGGGGGGCCGGGAACCGGCAAGACCACCACCGTCGTGCGCTTGCTGGCGTTGCTCCAGGCACCGGCGGTCGAGGCCGGCATGCCCCTGCGCATTCGCCTCGCGGCACCGACCGGCAAGGCCGCGGCGCGTCTGACAGAGTCCATCAGCCAGCAAGTGCGCACCTTGAAGGTCAGCGAAGCCATACGCGAGAAGATCCCGTCCGACGTCACCACCGTTCACCGCCTGCTCGGCAGCCGGCCCGGGACTCGCCATTTCCGGCACCACGCGGGCAATCGCCTGCCGCTGGATGTGCTGGTGGTGGACGAGGCCTCGATGATCGACCTGGAAATGATGGCCAACCTGCTCGACGCCTTGCCGGCCCATGCGCGCCTCGTGCTGCTGGGAGACAAGGATCAACTGGCTTCGGTAGAGGCCGGTGCGGTACTCGGGGATCTGTGTCGCGACGCGGAGGCTGGCTGGTACAGCCCGCAGACACGCCAGTGGCTGGAAGCCGTCAGCGGCGAAAACCTGCAGGCCAGCGGCTTGCAGGAGGACACGCAGGGCACTCATCCATTGGCCCAACAGGTGGTGATGTTGCGCCATTCCCGGCGATTCGGTGAAGGCAGCGGTATTGGTCAACTGGCGCGTTGGGTCAACCAGCAGCAACCCGAAGAAGCACGCAAGTTGCTGTCTGCGCGAAGCCACGACGATGTCTATTGCCTGTCCCTCAAGGGCGAGCAGGACCGGGCCCTGGAGCGTTTGCTTCTCGACGGTCACGGTGAGGGCCCGCAAGGTTATCGGCACTACCTGAGCGTGCTGCGCAATCAGCGGCCGCCACTCGACAGCCCGCTGGATGATTCGCGCTGGATTGATTGGGCCAGGCAAGTGTTGCAGGCCTTCGACGCGTTCCAGTTGTTGTGTGCCGTGCGCAAGGGGCCGTGGGGTGTGGAGGGCTTGAACCAGCGAGTGACCGACGCATTGCTGAGGGCACGCCTGATCGACAGCGACCAGCAGTGGTACGAAGGTCGCCCTGTGCTGATGACCCGCAACGATTACGGGCTGGGTTTGATGAACGGCGATATCGGCATCGCCCTCAAGCTGCCGGAACAACAAGGCCATGAAACTGGACATCAGGTTCTGCGAGTGGCATTCCCACGCAATGATGGCCAGGGCGGCGTGCGGTTTGTCCTGCCCAGTCGCCTGAATGATGTCGAAACCGTGTACGCCATGACCGTACATAAATCCCAGGGCTCGGAGTTCGCGCATACCGCGTTGATTCTTCCTGACGCCTTGAATCCGGTGCTCACCAAGGAACTGATCTACACCGGAATCACCCGGGCCAAGGACTGGTTCACCCTGATCGAGTCGCGTGCGGGCGTTTTTGAAGAGGCGGTGAAGCGCCGGGTCAAACGCTTGAGCGGGCTGATGCTGGAACTGAAGGAAAACAGCGAGCCGAGCGACTGAAGGGTCAGTAACAGTGTGTAGGAAATTGTCCGAGGCTGCGTAGTACGCGGCCTCGCTGGCATTTCCTCGCTGTGCTATCGTTGCGGCATCATTTCGCTACGATCCAAGAGTATCCCTGCATGAAGGTGGCTGTCAGGACGACAGAGCGCGTCGTTGGCTGTAAAAAAGCGCTGCTGGCCATCCTTCTTTGTCTGATGGCCAGCGTAGCTTTCGCTCAATCGCAAGTCCCGGTGGGCATGGCGGACCAGCGCGCCAAAGCGGTGACTCAGGTGGTTCTCGGCATCCTCAGCTATGCCCGCTGGCCCGTTGAGCCTTTGCTGCTGCGCCTGTGCCTGGTTGGCCCTACCGAATACACCGACGATCTGGTCAAAGGCACCACCCAGGCAACCGGTCGACCTGTGACGGTGCAACGTTTGCTGGCCGACAACCCTTCGATTGCCACTGACTGCGATGCGGTTTATATCGGCAAGCTGACCGGCGAAGAACGCAGCCGATTGTTTGCCGCGTTGGTCGGGCATCCGGTGTTGAGCATCAGCGAGAATGACGAGCAATGCTCCGTCGGCAGCCTGTTTTGTTTGCGGGTCAGCGACGAGCAGGTGTCATTCGAGGTCAATCTCGACTCCGTCGCCCGCAGTGGCGTACGCATTCATCCGAGCGTGTTGCAACTGTCCCGTCGCAAGCCGGCGGCCCCATGAAACTACTGACACCGGGCAGCCGCCCGACTTTGCATTCGGTCATCGGTCGCGGCAACTTGCTCGTTGCGCTGGTGGGCGTTGCCATGGCCAGTGTTTCGCTGACGTTGCTCGGCGTGCTGGCCTTGCGCGTGTACGCCGATCACAACCTGCACCTGATTGCCCGCTCGATCAGCTACACCGTGGAAGCCGCGGTGGTGTTCAACGATAAGGCCGCCACCACCGAAGCGCTGGCGTTGATTGCCTCCACCGAAGAAGTGGCCGACGCCCAGGTGTTCGACCGGCACGGCCATTTGCTGGCCCGCTGGCAACGACCGGAAACCGGATGGTTATCCGATCTCGAACTGCACATCGCCAAAGCCTTTCTCGAAGAGCCGATGAGCATGCCGATCCTCCATCAAGGGCAGGAAATCGGCAGCATCAAGCTCACGGGCTACGGCGGCAGCCTGATGCGATTTTTGCTTAGCGGCCTGGTGGGCATCGTCTTGTGCACGGCCATCAGTGCCTGGGTTGCGCTGTTTTTGGCGCGCCGCCAACTTCGCGGGATCACCCAACCCCTGCGCAACCTGGCCGCTGTCGCCCACGCCGTGCGCAGTGAGCGTGCCTTCGACAAGCGCGTGCCGCCGGCCGACATTGTCGAGCTCGATGATTTCGGCAACGACTTCAATGCCCTGCTCGATGAACTCGAGTCCTGGCAATCGCACCTGCAAAGCGAAAACGAAACCCTGGCTCACAAGGCCAGTCACGACAGCCTCACGGGATTGCCCAACCGGGCGTTTTTCGAAGGCCGCCTGATGCGCGCGCTGCGCAACGCCAACAAGCTTGGCGAGCGAGTGGCGGTGCTGTTTCTCGACAGCGATCGCTTCAAGGAGATCAACGACAATTTCGGCCACGCGGCGGGGGACGCGGTGTTGGTCGCCGTGGCCAACCGGGTTCGCGCGCAACTGCGAGAAGAAGACCTGGTGGCGCGCTTGGGTGGCGATGAGTTTGCCGTGTTGCTGACACCGCTGCACAAGACCGCAGACGCCGAACGAATTGCCGACAAGATTCTGGCCAGCATGGACATGCCGATTCCATTGCCGGGCAGTACCCAGGTATTGACCTCACTCAGTATCGGCGTCGCGGTGTACCCGGATCATGGCGCAACGCCGGGTGCCCTGCTCAACGCCGCCGATGCTGCGATGTACCAGGCCAAGCGCCTGTCCCGAGGCGCACAGTACACGGCAGGGTCGGAGCACACTGCCGCCGATGTTCAAGACAGGAGCTGATTTCAGTGTTCACTTTCAACCCGCGTTCCCTGCGTTTTTTCACCATGACCCTGCTCGTGGCTTTATTGAGCCTGACCGGTTGCCAGACCACCCCCAAAGGCCTGACCCCGGCGCAAATCGCCGTACTGAAACAGCAGGGGTTCGAACTGACCGACGATGGCTGGGCCTTCGGCTTGTCCGGCAAGGTCCTGTTTGGCAGTGACGACGACAGCCTGAACAAGCAGAGCACCGAGATCGTCGAACGCATCGGCAAGGCGCTGCTCGGTGTGGGTATCGAGCGAGTGCGGGTCGATGGTCACACCGACGCATCGGGTAAAGAAGCCTACAACGAGCAACTGTCCGTGCGCCGGGCGAAAAGCGTTGCCAAGGTCCTCAACACCGTCGGCATGCCACCGGAAAACATCCAGCTGCGCGGCCTTGGCAGCAGCGTACCGGTGGCCAGCAACAACACCTCCAGCGGCCGCACCGAAAATCGCCGGGTCGCCATCGTGGTCAGCTCCGACTAATCGGCAAACAGCATCTCCCGACTTTCCCCCATCAACAGGCCCTGATTCTGCTCGGTCACCTGGCGGATGTAATCCCACAACAGGGTGATCCGCTTGAGCTTGCGCAGATCCTCGCGGCAGTACATCCAGAACTGTCGGGTGATGTTGATTTCCTGCGGCAACACCGGCAGCAGGCGCGGGTCCTGGGTGGCGAGGAAGCAGGGCAGGATCGCCAGTGAGCGTCCTTGCTGCGCTGCCACGAACTGCGCGATCACGCTGGTGCTGCGCAGGTTGGCGCTGGCGCCGGGCAATACGTTGGCCAGGTACAACAGCTCGGAGCTGAACGCCAGGTCGTCGACGTAACTGATAAATGAATGCTTGGCCAAATCGGCGGGTTTGCGAATCGGCGGATGGTTGTCCAGGTAGTCCTGGGTCGCGTACAGCTGCAACCGGTAGTCGCACAGTTTGCAGCAGACGTACGGGCCATGCTCCGGGCGCTCCAGGGCGATGACGATGTCGGCTTCGCGCTTGGACAGGCTGATGAAGTGCGGCAGCGGCAGGATGTCCACCGAGATTGCCGGGTAGGTGTCGACGAAGTGGCTCAGCTGCGGCGTGATGAAAAAGCTGCCGAAACCTTCGGTGCAGCCCATGCGCACATGCCCTGACAACGCCACGCCGGAGCCGGAAACCTGCTCGCACGCCATGTGCAGGGTGCTTTCGATCGACTCGGCATAACCCATCAACCGCTGGCCCTCGGCGGTCAGGACGAAGCCGTTGGTCCGGGATTTTTCGAACAGCAACGTGCCCAGCGCCGTTTCCAGTGAACTGATGCGTCGCGACACCGTGGTGTAGTCGACCGCCAGGCGCTTGGCCGCGGTGCTGGCCTTGCGGGTGCGGGCGACTTCGAGGAAAAACTTGAGGTCATCCCAGTTCAGCGAACCGAGGGAGGTGATGTTTTTTTGCATGTTGGACCGGTTTTTATGTGCGTTCTTATCAGAAGTTTGCACATCTATACTCCAAAAACAGCCCGACAACCAATTCGCGGCACACAGCTCATCTCAGGGTGACTTTCTCGCCTTGGCTCCCAGATAAAAATAAGCATTCGGAGACCCATATGAACGCATCGCTCACGCCCAACGACACCACCGTACAAAAGGTCAAATTGTTGATCGACGGCGAGTGGGTCGAATCCAAGTCTACCGAATGGCACGACATCATCAACCCGGCGACCCAGCAAGTGCTAGCCAAAGTGCCGTTTGCCACCGCCGAAGAAGTCGACGCTGCCATCAGTGCCGCGCATCGTGCGTTCCAGACCTGGAAACTGACCCCCATCGGCGCGCGCATGCGCATCATGCTCAAGCTGCAGGCGCTGATTCGCGAACACTCCAAGCGCATCGCCGTGGTCCTGAGCGCCGAGCAGGGCAAGACCATTGCCGACGCCGAGGGTGATATTTTCCGTGGCCTGGAAGTGGTCGAACACGCCTGCTCCATCGGCAGCCTGCAAATGGGTGAGTTCGCTGAAAACGTCGCCGGCGGCGTCGACACCTACACCCTGCGCCAGCCGATCGGCGTGTGCGCGGGCATTACCCCGTTCAACTTCCCGGCGATGATTCCGCTGTGGATGTTCCCGATGGCCATCGCCTGCGGCAACACCTTCGTGCTCAAACCGTCCGAACAGGACCCGATGTCGACCATGCTCCTGGTGGAGCTGGCGATCGAGGCGGGCATTCCGGCCGGTGTGCTCAACGTTGTGCATGGCGGCAAGGATGTGGTGGACGGGCTCTGCACCCACAAGGACATCAAGGCGGTTTCCTTCGTCGGTTCGACCGCCGTCGGTACCCACGTTTATGACCTGGCCGGTAAACACGGCAAGCGTGTGCAGTCGATGATGGGCGCGAAGAACCACGCCGTGGTGCTGCCGGACGCCAACCGCGAACAAGCGCTGAATGCGCTGGTGGGTGCCGGTTTCGGTGCCGCCGGTCAACGCTGCATGGCCACCTCGGTGGTGGTGCTGGTGGGCGCGGCCAAGCAATGGCTGCCGGACTTGAAAGCGCTGGCGCAGAAACTCACCGTGAATGCCGGTAGCGAGCCGGGTACCGATGTCGGCCCGGTGATCTCGAAAAAAGCCAAGGCGCGGATTCTCGACCTGATCGAAAGCGGCATCAAGGAAGGCGCCAAGCTGGAGCTGGACGGTCGCGAAATCACGGTTCCCGGTTACGAGAAGGGCAACTTTGTCGGCCCGACCCTGTTCTCCGGCGTGACCACCGACATGCAGATCTACACCCAGGAAATCTTCGGCCCGGTGCTCGTGGTGCTGGAAGTCGCCACCCTTGATGAGGCCATCGCCCTGGTCAACGCCAACCCGTTCGGCAACGGCACGGGCCTGTTCACCCAGAGCGGTGCGGCGGCACGTAAATTCCAGAGCGAAATCGATGTTGGCCAGGTCGGCATCAACATCCCGATTCCGGTGCCGGTCCCGTTCTTCAGCTTCACCGGTTCGCGCGGTTCCAAGCTCGGCGACCTCGGCCCGTATGGCAAGCAAGTGGTGCAGTTCTACACTCAGACCAAGACCGTCACCAGCCGCTGGTTCGATGACAACAGCGTCAACGACGGTGTGAACACCACCATCAATTTGCGATGAGGAGCCGGACATGAAAATCGCTTTTATCGGTCTCGGCAACATGGGCGCGCCGATGGCGCGCAACCTGATCAAGGCCGGCCATGCGCTGCGCCTGGTCGACCTGAACAAAACCGTGCTGGCGGAACTCGAGCAACTGGGCGGCAGCATCAGCGCGTCGGCCCGTGAAGCGTCGGAAGGTGCCGAACTGGTCATCACCATGCTGCCTGCCGCGGTGCATGTACGCAGCGTGTGGCTGGGGGAAGACGGCGTGCTCGCCGGTATCGGCAAGGGCGTACCGGCCGTGGATTGCAGCACCATCGATCCGCAGACCGCACGAGACGTGGCCGCCGC
Organism: Pseudomonas sp. PB101; assembly: GCF_009764265.1. Lineage (GTDB taxonomy): Bacteria > Pseudomonadota > Gammaproteobacteria > Pseudomonadales > Pseudomonadaceae > Aquipseudomonas. The sequence goes on along the minus strand of NZ_RWIR01000069.1, from coordinate 92,837 downwards.
CGCTGCCAAACAGGGCGTGACCATGGCCGATGCGCCGGTCTCGGGCGGCACCGGTGGTGCGGCGGCCGGGACGTTGACCTTCATGGTCGGCGCCACGCCTGAACTGTTCGCCACCCTGCAGCCGGTACTGGCGCAGATGGGCCGCAACATCGTCCATTGTGGTGAGGTCGGCACCGGGCAAATCGCTAAAATCTGCAACAACCTGCTGTTGGGGATTTCCATGGTCGGCGTCAGCGAAGCCATGGCGCTGGGCGATGCCCTGGGCATCGACACCAAGGTGCTGGCGGGCATCATCAACAGTTCAACCGGGCGTTGCTGGAGTTCGGAGATGTACAACCCGTGGCCGGGCATCGTCGAAACGGCGCCGGCGTCGCGCGGTTACACCGGTGGTTTCGGTGCCGAACTGATGCTCAAGGATCTGGGGCTGGCCACTGAAGCTGCGCGTCAGGCGCACCAGCCGGTGGTACTCGGCGCGGTGGCCCAGCAGCTGTATCAGGCGATGAGTTTGCGTGGGGAGGGTGGGCAGGACTTCTCGGCGATCATCAATGGTTATCGCAAACCGCAGTAGCAAGGCTGTGGCAAACAATTGTGGGAGCGAGCTTGCTCGCGATGAGGCCGTTACAGTCGACATTGATGGTGACTGACCCAGCGCTATCGCGAGCAAGCTCGCTCCCACAGGGGGCGGCGTTTACCCAAAGATATTTACCGGGAGATCACGTCGGGTGATCCCCCGGTTTTTTTGTATCAGGCAAACACGAAATATTTGCGCACGGTTTCCACCACTTCCCAGGTGCCTTTCATCCCCGGCTCAACGACAAAAATGTCACCGGCACGCAGGTGGATCGGCGCCATGCCTTCGGGGGTGATGATGCAGTAGCCTTCCTGGAAATGGCAGTACTCCCACTTCACGTATTCCACGTACCACTTGCCCGGCGTGCAGATCCAGGTGCCCATGATCTTGCTGCCGTCTTCACTGGTGTAGGCGTTGAGGTTGACGGTGTGCGGGTCGCCTTCGAGCTTTTCCCATTTGCAGGCGTCGAGCACGGGCAAGGGGTGGGTGTCGCGAAGTACGGTAATCGGTGCGGTCATGATGACTCCGGGCAGTGGGCTCAAGAACTGAAGTCGCACCCTATAGCGTCGGTCCATCCGTCAGTTGTCTGTGCTCGACACTGAGCTGCCCATAAGCGCACGGTCCTCATGGACGCGTCAGCGGACAATCGCGCCTGGATTGTTCGAGGCTGTTTTCGAACTCGACCAATTGCGAGTGCTGTTGCGACAGCGCTGCTATCCGCTCGGCGATTTCCTGTTTTTTGCTGGCGATGACCTGGTGTGCCCGTTCCCATGGCAGTTGCGGGCCTTGATGTCCGGCGAAGGCCGACTGCAACTCCTTGAGTCGGAACCCCAACTGTTGGGCACATTTGATGAACATCAGCAGGTCGACGCTGTGCTGGTCATAGATGCGGTACTTGCCCTGGCGTCGGGCGACAGGCAGCAGGCCGATCGACTCGTAGTGACGGATGCTTTTGACCGTGGTTCCGGAACGTTGCGCGGCTTGGCCGATGTACATGGGAAGGTCCTTTTCTCCGAGGGTAAGGCTCGGGGCATTATCGACCGACTCAAGCGCTGGCGATAGCTTCGGCTTGGCGCAACCAGGCCGCATGCCGGTCTGCGCTGGCGCCGAGAATTGGCCCGAAGGTGAGGGTTCGGGTGGGCTTGATGCCACAGAACTCCAGCGTGGTCTTGCGCACCTGGTGCAGGCCGGGCATGCGGTAGATCCATCGGTAATACCAGGGCGGTGTGTCCATGGTCACCAGCAGGTGGGCGGTTCGGCCGCGCAGGAGTTTGTCGGGGAAAGCTTTGCCCTGGCGATACTTGAAGGCAAAACCCGGCAAGAACACCCGGTCGAAAAAGCCCTTGAGCAAGGCCGGTACGCCACCCCACCAGATCGGATAAACCAGTGTCAGCTGTTCGGCCCACAGGATGTCGGCCTGGGCGTTGCGCAGATCGGCCTCCAGCGGCTGGACCTGCTGATAACCTTCGCGCAGCACCGGGTCAAAATCCATGCTGCCCAGGAACAACTGACGCACCTCATGCCCGGCGCGCACTGCCGACTGTGAGTAACGCTCAGCGAGGGCAGCGCAGAAGCTGTTGCTTGAAGGATGCCCGAGGATCACCAGTATTCGTTTGCCCATTGTCGCGGTCCTTGAAGATCAAGCCTCAAGGATAAAGTCTGCCCCTCAGGGGAGAGTCAAGGCGTGCAGCAGGGCCTTGGCATAGCCCGGCAACGCGGTGAAATCCCGGGCGCAGAGCAGCAGTTTGCGTTGAGCCCAGGGTTCTTGCAGGGCGAGGCTTTTGAAATGCAATGCGCCCGAACTGCGATCGACTGCGGCCAGCGGCACAATCGCCAGGCCTGCCCCGCGGGCGACCATGCGCATCACGCCATCGAAGCTGTCGGCGCGGATGCGAATCTGCATGCGCAGGCCGGCGTGCAGTGCCTGTTCTTCCAGATACACCGCCAGCGCGCTATTGGCATTCAGGCCGACATAGTCGTGATGCAGCGTGTCGGTGAAGCTCGGCGAGGTGGCCTGTGCCAAGGGATGGTCGCCGGGCATGATCAGCACCAGTGGGTCATCGCGGAACGCTTGGGTCTGCAGGTCACCGGTGTCGATCGCGTCGGACACGATGCCCAGGTCCGCTGCACCCTGGCGCAAAGCATGGGTGATGCGGGCGCTGGGCAGTTCCTGCAGGTCGATGTCGAGGTTGGGATGGCTGCTCAGGAAGTCCGCGAGCAGCTCTGGCAGGTACTCGGTGATCGCCGTGGTATTGCACAGCAGTCGCACCTGGCCTTTGACGCCCTTGGCGTATTCGGCCAGTTCCTGTTGCATGCGCTCGGCCTGTTGCAGCAGAACCCGGGCGTGTCGGGCCAGGGCATTACCGGCCGGCGTCGGGCTGACCCCACGACGATTGCGCTGAAGAAACTCGACGCCCAGCGACGCCTCCATGGCACGAATTCGTGCGCTGGCCGCCGCTAGGGACAAATGACTGCGCGCGGCGCCGGCGGTGATGTTGCCTGCGTCGAGGATGTTCAGGTACAGGCGCAGGTCGGTCAGGTCGAAGTGCATAGCAGCAACCTCTGGATGGGTGTTGTCCGGGCCGACCTCTTCGCGGGCAAGCCCGCTCCCACAGTGGTTATGTGTTGTTCACAAATCCCCTGTGGGAGCGGGCTTGCCCGCGATGGCGTCAGATGCCGCACCCGATTATTCAGCCTCTTGTCTGAAGAGAGGCAGCCTCAGTATATGGCAGATTTTCAATCACCCTCCGCGGGCTCACCATAGCCCCATGAATACACTCTCGACGTTTTATCAGAATCTCGGTTTGGCCCTGTCTCTGCTGGTAATCGGCACCTTCGTGCTGGCCGGCATGATCAAGGGTATGATCGGTCTCGGCCTGCCGACGGTCGCCATGGGCCTGCTCGGTCTGGCTATGGCGCCGTCGCAGGCAGCGGCGCTGCTGATCATTCCTGCAACGCTCACCAACGTCTGGCAACTGGCGTTCGGCGGGCATTTGTCCGGGTTGATCAAACGGCTGTGGCCGATGTTGCTGGCGATCTTCATCGGCACCGGGGCGGGCACGCTGTGGATCGGCATGAGCGATGGCCAATGGGTGGTGCGGGGGTTGGGGGCGGCATTGTTGCTGTATTCGCTGAGCGGTTTGTTCCTGCCGACTGCGCGCGTGGGACGGCACCGCGAAGGCTGGCTCGGTCCGCTGTGCGGGCTGCTGACCGGCGTCATCACGTCGGCCACCGGCGTGTTCGTGATTCCGGCGGTGCCTTACCTGCAGGCGCTGGGCTTGAGCAAGGACGAGCTGGTGCAGGCGCTGGGCCTGTCGTTCACCGTTTCGACCCTGGCCCTGGCCGGTGGCTTGTTATGGCGCGGCGCGCTCGGCGGGGGCGAGTTGAGCGCGTCGCTGCTGGCGCTGATCCCGGCCATGCTCGGCATGTGGCTGGGGCAGTCGCTGCGCCAGCGGATCAGCGCCCTGTGGTTCAAGCGCGTGTTTTTCGTTGGCCTGGGTTTGCTCGGCGGCCATTTGCTGATCAGCGGTTAGCGGACGACGGGCTGATCATCTCGATGGCGCGGATCTCGAAGTCCCGTTCCAGGTATTCATCGCGCTGCTCGAGGAACTGCTTCATGTGCGGCAGGTTCGAGTGCACGTCGAGGTGGGCCTGGGATTGCCAGATCTCGTAGAAGATGAACAGGGTCGGGTCCTGTTTGTCGCGCAGCATGTGGTATTCGATGCAGCCGGGTTCGGCGCGGCTCGCTTGTACGTAGCCGCTGAAAAACGCTTCGAAGGCGTCGGATTTTTCCGGACGGGTCTTGGCGTGCAGGATGAAGCCCTGGATTTCACTCATTTGCATCTCTCCTCAAGTCAGAATCGGCGCCAGTCTAAGGCAACAATCGCCTATCGATTCGTGCTTGTAGGTCAAATGAATTTTGCCAGATCGAGGCTTATTCCGCGCGGGGCCGGTCGGTACTCTGCCGCCATCCGAGTCACGACCTTCCCGAGACCTCCCATGAAAAAAGTCCTGTTACTCAATGGCGGCAAAAAATTTGCGCACTCCGACGGCCGCTACAACGCCACCCTGCATGAAGCCGCGTTGAGCGTGCTGGATCGCGGCGGTATGGATGTGAAAACCACTTTCATCGACGAGGGCTACGACGTCGCCGAAGAAGTGGCCAAGTTCCTCTGGGCCGACGTGATCATCTACCAGATGCCCGGCTGGTGGATGGGCGCGCCGTGGACCGTGAAGAAGTACATCGACGAAGTCTTCACCGAAGGGCATGGCAGCCTCTACGCCAGCGACGGCCGCACCCGTTCCGACGCCTCGCAGAAATACGGCAGCGGCGGCCTGATTCACGGCAAGCAATACATGCTGTCGCTGACCTGGAACGCCCCGCAGCAAGCCTTCGACGATCCGAGCGATTTCTTCGAAGCCAAAGGTGTGGACGCGGTGTATTTCCCGTTCCACAAGGCCAACGAGTTCCTCGGCATGACCGGTTTGCCGACGTTCCTCTGTGTGGACGTGATGAAGCGCCCGAACATCGAAAGTGATGTGGCGCGCTATGAGCAGCATCTGGCCGAGGTGTTTGGCCTGAAGGCGTAACGCTCGGCTACTATCGATACCTGAAGCCAGAACCTGTAGGAGTCCGGCTTGCCGGCGATGGCGCTCATGAAGACGCAATCGCCGGCAAGCCGGGCTCCTACGAAGAGCGATTTATGCGTTGTGCTGAATTATCGATAAGGGACACACGTGAAAGCCAGATCCGATGAGTTGCAGATTTTTGTCTGCGTGATTGAATGCGGGTCGATTTCTGCGGCGGCCGAGCAGGTCGGGCAAACGCCTTCGGCGGTCAGCCGTACGCTGTCGCGGCTGGAGGCCAAGCTCGACACCACCTTGATCAATCGCACCACGCGGCGCATGGACCTGACCGAAGAGGGCAAGTACTTCTTCGAGCACGCCAAGCGCATTCTCGATCAGATGGACGAGCTCGAAGAGCGCCTGTCCTCACGCCAGCAAACGCCGTCCGGGCGGCTGCGGATCAACGCGGCATCACCCTTCATGCTGCACGCCATCGTGCCTTACATCGATGAATTCCGCAGGCTCTACCCCGACATCCAGCTCGAACTCAACAGCAACGATTTGATCATCGACCTGCTGGAGCAGAGCACCGACATCGCCATCCGCATCGGCACCCTGACCGACTCGACCCTGCATGCCCGCTCCCTGGGTTGCAGTCCGCTGCACATCGTCGCCAGCCCGGCGTACCTGGAAAAGCACGGCACGCCGCAAACCGTGGCGGACCTGGCCGACCATACGCTGCTGGGGTTCACCCAGAACGAAGGCCTCAACCAATGGCCGCTGCGCTACGTGCATGGCGATCGCTGGCCGATCCAGGCGTCGATCAGCGCCTCCAGCGGCGAGACCATCCGCCATCTGGCACTGGACGGCCAGGGCATCGCCAGCCTGTCGCACTTCATGACCATCGAGGACATTCGTGCCGGACGCTTGAAAGTGCTGCTGGCCGAGTTCAACAGTGGTTATCGCCAGCCGATCAACGCGGTGTATTACCGCAACTCGCAACTGGCCCTGCGGATTCAATGCTTCCTGGACTTTATCCAGGGCAAGTTGGCGGGTTATGCGAGTGCAGACTTCAAGGGCTGATTCGTGATTCCTGCGCAAGAGTGAATTGGGTCGGCAGGGATTTTTCCGCAGGGATCGCTGCCGGATACTCCTTGCATCACTTATCCACGCAGGGAGTTTCTCCATGAACGTATTCGTTACCGGTGCCGCCGGTTTTATCGGCGGTTCCATCGCCACGGGCCTGGTCCAGGCCGGCCACAACGTCACCGGCCTGGTGCGCAGCGCCGAACAAGCGGATGAGCTGCGGGCACTGGGCATCGCCCCGGTGATCGGCACCCTCGACGACTCCGCCCTGTTAACCGATCAGGCGCTGGCTGCGGACGCGGTGATCAACGCGGCCAGCAGCGATCATCGTGGCGCGGTGGAGGCCTTGCTCGATGCCCTGCGCGGTTCCGGCAAGGTATTCCTGCACACCAGCGGTTCGAGCATCGTTGGTGATGCCTCGGGCGGCAAATCCAGTGATGTCATCTACTTCGAAGACAACCTGCCGCAACCGACCGTCGACAAGGCGGCGCGCGTGGCCATCGACAATCTGATCCTCGCGGCGGCCATGGACGGGGTGAACTCGGCGGTGATCTGCAACACGCTGATCTACGGCCACAGCCTGGGCGTGCATCGTGACAGCGTGCAGCTGCCGCGCCTGCTCAAGCAGGCACGCAAAAGCGGGGTGGTGCGCCATGTCGGTACTGGCCGGAACATCTGGTCCAACGTACACATCGAGGACGTGGTTGCCCTGTACCTGCTGGCGCTGACCCATAACGTGCCGGGCACCTTCTACTTCGTCGAAAGCGGTGAAGCGTCGTTCATCGACATGACCACCGCCATGGCCCAGGCGCTGAACCTGGGCGAACCGCAAGACTGGCCGCTCAAGGACGCCGAAGCCGTGTGGGGCTATGAGATGGCCAACTATGGTTTGGGCTCCAACAGCCGGGTGCGCGGCAAGCATGCGCGGGAATTGCTGGGCTGGGTGCCTAAGCGCACGTCGGTGGTCGAGTGGATTCGCGACGAGATGGTGTGAGTTCGCTTTAGACCGCGTTGCCCCCATCGCGGGCAAGCCCGCTCCCACAGGTTTTGCGTCGTTCGATAATTTTGTGAACGGCAAAATACCTGTGGGAGCGTGGCTTGCCCGCGATGGCGTTTTCAAAGTCCCTGCAACTGGCCGCGCCGCCCCTGATTCCGTAACATCCGCACACTCTTTTCGTCTCTCCCTGTGTGCGGTCCCTCCATGAAAGCAAAACGTCTACGCGCCGATGTCCTGGCCGGACTTACCACTTCCTTCGCCCTGTTACCCGAGTGCATCGCCTTCGCGCTGGTGGCCCACCTCAATCCGCTGATGGGGCTCTATGGCGCCTTCATCATCTGCACCCTGACCGCGCTGTTCGGCGGACGACCGGGGATGGTCTCGGGCGCGGCCGGCTCGATGGCGGTGGTGATCGTTGCGCTGGTGGTGCAACACGGCGTGCAGTACTTGCTGGCCACGGTGTTGCTGGGCGGGCTGATCATGATGGCGTTCGGGCTGCTCAAGCTCGGCAAGCTGGTGCGCATGGTGCCGCACCCGGTGATGCTCGGGTTCGTCAACGGCCTGGCGATCATCATTGCCCTGGCGCAACTGGAACACTTCAAGGACGGTGAGGCCTGGTTGAGCGGCACGCCGCTGTACATGATGCTCGGGCTGGTCGCGGTGACCATGGCCGTTGTCTATGTGCTGCCGCGCCTGACCCGCGCGGTGCCGCCGGCACTGGTGGCGATTCTCGGCGTGGGCCTGGCGGTGTATCTGCTTGGCCTGCCGACCCGCACCCTGGGCGACATGGCGCACATCGCCGGTGGCTTGCCGACGCTGGCGTTGCCGGACATCCCGTGGAACCTGGAGACCCTGCGCATCATCGCGCCCTACGCGATCCTGATGGCGCTGGTCGGCTTGCTGGAAACCCTGTTGACCCTCAACCTCACCGACGAAATCACCGAGAGCCGTGGTTACCCGGATCGCGAGTGCGTGGCGCTGGGGGCGGCGAACGTGGTGTCCGGCGCATTCGGCGGCATGGGCGGCTGCGCCATGATCGGCCAGACCGTGATCAACCTCAGTTCCGGCGGTCGCGGGCGCTTGTCCGGGGTGGTGGCCGGGGTGTCGATCCTGTTGTTCATCCTGTTCCTGTCGCCGCTGATCGAGCGCATTCCGCTGGCGGCACTGGTCGGGGTGATGTTCGTGGTGTCGCAACAGACCTTCGCCTGGGCTTCGCTGCGGGTGCTGAACAAGGTGCCGTTGAACGATGTGCTGGTGATCATTGCGGTGACGGTGATCACCGTGTTCACCGACCTGGCCACCGCAGTGCTCTGCGGGATCATCATCGCGGCGCTGAACTTTGCCTGGCAGCAGGCCCGGCAGCTGTACGCCGACAGTCATCTGGAGAACGACGGCAGCAAGTTGTACCGGGTGCATGGCACGCTGTTTTTTGCTTCGACCACCCCCTTTCTCAATCAGTTCGATCCGGCCAATGACCCGGCGCAGGTGACGCTCGATTGCCGTCACCTGAGCTTCGTCGACTACTCGGCCATCGCCGCGCTGGGCACCTTGCGTGAGCGCTATGCCAAGGCCGGCAAGCACCTGCGGGTGCTGCATTTGTCCGAGCGCTGCAAGAAATTGCTCAAGCGCGCGCGGATTCAGCACGACTGAAGTCAGCCGCTCGATCGTTCCCACGCTGATCGGGGAACGATCTGACAGTCGGCGATGAAAATTCACACGGCCGACTTTCATAATTCGCGACACGGCATACCTCTGTGCGACACGTCTTACCTCTGTACGAAAATTACTTTCACCTCGTTTGAAAATCGCCTGTCGAAATGTTTTAAGAGTTTCACAAATATTTCGACGTGACCCTCTCGAGGAGTACCGCATGACCCTGTCCTTCGGCTATTGGCTGCTGGTGTATGCCGCCATTGCCATCATCGCTCTGATCGTTCTGATCGCTCGCTACCGGCTCAACCCGTTCATTGTCATCACCCTGATTTCGATCGGCCTGGCGCTGGTGGCGGGCATGCCGCCGTCCGGTGTGGTGGGGGCGTACGAGGCCGGGGTCGGCAAGACGCTGGGGCACATCGCACTGGTGGTGGCGCTGGGCACCATGCTCGGCAAAATGATGGCCGAGTCCGGCGGCGCCGAGCAGGTGGCACGGACCATGATCGACCGATTCGGCGAGAAGAACGCGCATTGGGCGATGGTTTGCATCGCGTTCCTGGTGGGGCTGCCGCTGTTCTTCGAAGTCGGTTTCGTCTTGCTGGTGCCGATCGCCTTTACCGTGGCGCGGCGAGTGGGCGTGTCGATCCTGATGGTCGGCTTGCCGATGGTCGCCGGGCTCTCGGTGGTGCATGCGCTGGTGCCGCCGCATCCGGCGGCGATGCTGGCGGTACAGGTGTATCAGGCGTCGGTAGGGCAGACCTTGATGTACGCGATCCTGATCGGCATTCCGACGGCGATCATCGCCGGTCCCCTGTACGCCAAATTCATCGTGCCGCGCATCCAGTTGCCGGCAGAAAACCCGCTGGAGCGCCAGTTCCTCGAACGTGAACCGCGCGAGAGCCTGCCGGGTTTTGGCATCACCATGGCGACCATCCTGTTGCCGGTGGTGCTGATGCTGATCGGCGGCTGGGCCAATCTGATCTCCACGCCGGGCACAGGTTTCAACCAGTTTTTGCTGTTCATCGGCAACTCGGTGATCGCGCTGCTGCTGGCGACCTTGCTGAGCTTCTGGACCCTCGGCCTGGCCCAGGGCTTCAACCGCGAATCGATCCTCAAGTTCACCAACGAATGCCTGGCGCCGACCGCGAGCATCACCTTGCTGGTGGGCGCTGGCGGTGGCTTGAACCGGATTCTGGTGGACGCCGGCGTCACCGACCAGATCGTCGGCCTGGCCCACGAATTTCATCTGTCGCCGCTGTTGATGGGCTGGCTGTTTGCCGCGCTGATGCGCATCGCCACCGGTTCTGCCACTGTGGCCATGACCACCGCTTCAGGCGTGGTCGCGCCAGTGGCCATTGGTCTGGGTTATCCCCATCCGGAACTGTTGGTGCTGGCCACTGGCGCCGGGTCGGTTATCTTTTCCCACGTTAACGACGGCGGTTTCTGGTTGATCAAGGAATATTTCAACATGACCGTTGCCCAAACCTTCAAGACCTGGACCGTGCTCGAGACGTTGATCTCGGTCGTCGCCTTCGGTCTGACCGTGGGTCTTTCTTACCTGATTTAGCCGGAGCCACTTGCATGGACATCCTCTACCAGATCCGCGCCCGTCAGGATTCCTTCAGCGCCGGTGAAGGACGCATCGCCCGCCTGATGCTCGACGATGTAGGCTTTGCCGCCTCCGCCAGCCTTGACGAACTGGCGCTGCGGGCGGAAGTCAGCAGCGCCACGCTGTCGCGGTTCGCCCGTACGGTCGGCTGCAAGGACCTGCGTGACCTGCGCTTGCAACTGGCCCAGGCCAGCGGCGTCGGCAGCCGCTTTCTCGACCCGGCGGGCACGCCCGAGCAGTCGGCGTTCTACGGGCAGATCGTCGGCGATATCGAGACGACCTTGCGCCAGCACCTGGCGGCGTTCGACGAGTCACGTTTCGCCGACGCGGTGAAACTGCTGGGCAAGGCGCGGATGATTCACGCGTTCGGCATGGGCGGCTGCTCGACCCTGTGCAGCGATGAACTGCAAGTGCGCCTGGTGCGCCTCGGCTATCCGATCACGGCGTGCCACGATGCGGTGATGATGCGCGTCACCGCCGCCAGCCTCAGCGCCGAACAGGTGGTGATTGTCTGCTCGCTGACCGGCATTACCCCGGAACTGGTGGAAACGGTGGAGCTGGCGCGCAACTACGGTGCGCGCATCCTCGCCATCACCCGCGCCGATTCGCCGCTGGCGCAACTGGCCGACATCGTCCTGCCGCTGCAAGGCGCGGAAACCTCGTTCATCTACAAACCCACGGCAGCGCGCTACGGCATGCTGCTGGCCATCGATGTGCTCGCCACCGAGCTGGCCCTGGCCAATCCTCAAGACAATCAAGAACGTCTGCGGCGGATCAAACTCGCCCTCGACGAATACCGCGGCGGCGACGATCACTTGCCGCTGGGAGACTGACATGCAGTACGACACGCTGATTCGCAACGCCCTGATCATCGACGGCAGCAACAGCCCCGGATACCCCGCCGACGTGGCCATTCTCAACGGGCGCATCGAGCGTATCGGCGACTTGCGCGATGCCCGCGCCCATGAAGAAATCGACGCACAGGGCCATGTGCTGGCGCCAGGTTTCATCGACGTGCACACCCATGACGACACCGTGGTGATCCGCCAGCCGCAGATGCTGCCCAAGCTCAGCCAGGGCGTGACCACGGTGATCGTCGGCAACTGCGGGATCAGTGCCTCGCCAGTGAGCTTGCGTGGCGATCCGCCGGACCCGATGAACCTGCTCGGCACCGCCGCCGCGTTCGCTTATCCGACATTCAGCGACTACCGCCAGGCCGTCGAAGCGGCGAACACCACGTTGAACGTTGCGGCACTGGTCGGCCATACGGCGCTGCGCAGCAATCATCTGGACGACCTGTTTCGCACCGCCAGCGCCGACGAAATCAGTGCGATGCGCGAGCAACTGCGCGAAAGCCTCGAGGCTGGCGCGCTGGGCCTGTCCACCGGTCTTGCCTATGCCAGCGCCTTTTCGGCATCGACCGAGGAAGTGATGCAGCTGACCGAAGAGCTGACGGCGTTCGGCGCGGTCTACACCACCCATTTGCGCAGCGAATTCGAGCCGGTGTTGGAGGCCATGGACGAGGCGTTCAAGATCGGTCGCCATGCGCAAAGCCCGGTGATCATTTCCCACCTCAAATGTGCCGGCGCCGGTAACTGGGGGCGCAGTCCGCAGCTGTTGGCGTCCCTCGAAGAGGCGGCGAAGACCCACCCGGTGGGGTGCGATTGTTATCCGTATGCGGCGAGCTCCTCGACCCTGGACCTCAAGCAAGTGACCGATGCCCACCGCATCACCATCACCTGGTCGACCCCGCATCCGGAAATGGGCGGCCGCGACCTGATGGACATCGCCGCCGAATGGAATGTGTCGCTGCTGGATGCCGCCCGCCAACTGCAACCGGCCGGTGCGGTGTACTACGGAATGGATGAGGCGGATGTGCGCAGGATTCTTGCGCACCCGCTGTCGATGGTCGGTTCCGACGGCTTGCCGGAAGACCCGTTCCCGCACCCACGCCTGTGGGGCGCATTCCCCCGGGTGCTCGGACATTTCAGCCGCGACGTGGGACTCTTCCCGCTGTACACCGCCGTGCACAAGATGACCGGGCTGTCGGCGGCACGCTTCGGTCTGAAGGGGCGCGGCGAAATCCGCGAAGGGCACTGGGCGGACCTTGTGTTGTTCGATCCGGCGACGGTCCGCGACGTCGCCGATTTCAACGATCCGCAACGGGCGGCGCAAGGCATCGAGGGCGTCTGGGTCAACGGTGTGTTGAGCTACCGCGACGGCCAGGCCAACGGGCGCAGGGAAGGACGGTTCCTGGCCCGGGAAGGGGATTTGCGCACGGGGTTTCAGTGAGTTTCGAAGATTGCGTCAACCCCGGTGGGTCTGGCGGAACTCGCCGGGCGGCATCCCGCGCCGGCTTTTGAAGGTGCGGTGAAACGAGCGGGGTTCGGTGAAACCCAGGTACTGGGCGATGTCCTGGATCGGCAGGGTGCTGTTGAGCAGGTAATGCTCGGCCAGCTCCTGGCGCAGGTCATCGAGGATCTGCTGGTACGACGTACCGGCCTGGTGCAGCTGGCGTTGCAGGGTACGCACTGACACGGCGAGCTGCTCGGCCACCTGCTCCTTGCGTGGCAGGCCTTCCTTGAGCAACTGGCGCAGGATGCTTTTGACCCGCTGCTGCAGCGAGGCGTCCTCCAGTGTGGCCATCAACCCCTGGGCATGTTCTTCCAGGGTGCGCAGCAATTGCGCATCGGCCTGGCGCAGGGGCAACTGCAAATACGGCAACGGCACGATCAGCGCCGAGTAAGGCTGGTCGAACAGTACGGGGCAGTCGAAGAACTGCTCGTACTCTGCCAGCGTCGTGTCGGCCGGGCGGGCATGTTCGAGCCAGACGGCGGCCGGTGACAGTTGCGTGTCGGCGATCCAGCGTGCGTATTGCAGCCAGGAACCGAGCACGTTTTCCACCAGGTGCCGGCGAATGCGCGGGCGTTGATGGCGGCAGGTCCAGATCAGGTGCACCTCGCTGCCTTGCACCTCGGCGCGGCTGACGCCCATGTCGCCCACCAGTTTCTCGAACGGCATGATGCGGCTCATCGCATCGCCCAGCGTCGCGCAGTTCATGGTGATGTAGCCCAGCACGCTCCAGGAGTTGGGCAACACGAAACGCGCGGCATTGAGACCGAACAACGCATCGCCCGAGTGTTCGCAGAAATAATCGAGCAGCCGTTCATGGGCTTCACCCGGCAACCGCAGGCTGTTGTCACTCAACTGCTGTGCCTGCAACCCGGCAGCCGCCAACGCAGGCTCGATGGCCATGCCCAGTTGTTCGGCATGACGCAGGTATTTGAGCAGCGGCGGAACTGAAGTGAAGCCGAGCGATTGCATGATCGTTTCCTTTGATCAAGGCCCGCATGCGCGGATGAATGCGCTGAAAGGTAATTTGAAACCACGGCTAAAGTAAATGGCTGGTGCTTGCGCGACGTTTGACTCAATTGGCTACTCGAACTGGCCGGATGCGACCGTGACACTTTCGGGCGGCTGACTAGTATGGGGGCCTGAAATATCACTGATCAGAACCGCAAAAGGGACACACGCATGCGACGCTGGAACGGCTGGGGAGATGCAACCACGGTGGTCGAGCTGCCGGCCCAGGGCGCGAGTTTTCTCGCGCAACGGGTGGGAGAAGGTCGAGCGCTGCCCGATGCGACGCTTGAAACGGCATTGGCCCGCGTGCCCCCGTCGCGGTTGCAGCAACACTACTTGTACAGCGTGGATGCCCATGATCGTTTGCTGCATGCTCGCGGCCAGAGCCTGCCGGACTGGCTGGCGTTGCGTGAGGGTGCGCTGGGCAATTATCCCGACGCCGTGGCCTATCCCGAGACCGCCGAACAGATTCGCCAGTTGCTGGCGCTCGCCCATGAACAGGACCTGTGCCTGATTCCGTATGGCGGCGGTACTTCGGTGGCCGGTCACATCAACCCACCCAGTTCCGCACGGCCGGTGGTGACGGTTTCCCTGGCCCGGATGAATCGCCTGCTGGACCTCGACGAAGAGAGCCTGCTGGCCACCTTCGGCCCCGGCGCGAGTGGGCCGCAGGTGGAAAGTCAGCTGCGGGCGCGTGGTTACACCCTCGGCCATTTTCCGCAGTCGTGGGAGCTGTCGACCCTGGGCGGTTGGGTCGCCAGTCGCTCCAGTGGCCAGCAGTCGCTGCGCTATGGGCGAATCGAGCAGTTGTTCGCCGGCGGGACCCTGGAAACCTTTGCTGGCCCGTTGGAAATACCGACCTTCCCGGCCTCGGCGGCAGGTCCTGATCTGCGCGAAGTGGTGCTGGGTTGCGAGGGCCGCTTCGGGATCATTTCCGAGGTCAAGGTACGGGTCAGCGCACTGCCTGCCGATGAACGTTTCTACGGCGTTTTTCTGCCCGATTGGCCGCAGGCGCTACGAGCCATCCGCCAGTTGGCCCAGGCGCGCGTGCCGCTGTCGATGCTGCGCCTGTCCAACGCGGTGGAAACCGAAACCCAGTTGGCGCTGGCCGGTCACCCGCAGCAGATCGCCTGGCTGGAAAAGTACCTGGCCCTGCGCGGCGCCGGCGAGGGCAAATGCCTGCTGACGTTCGGCGTGACCGGCAATCGTCGGCAAAATGCGCTGTCCCTGCGTCAGGCCCGGCAGCACCTCAAGGCGTTCGGCGGGGTGTTTACCGGCACCTTGCTCGGCAAGAAGTGGGCGCAGAACCGTTTTCGTTTTCCCTACCTGCGCGAAAACCTGTGGAACGCCGGTTACGTGGTCGACACCCTGGAAACGGCCACCGACTGGAGCAACGTCGATAACCTGCTCACGCTTGTCGAAAACAGCCTGCGCGACGCCTTGGCTGCCGAGGGCGAGCGGGTGCATGTCTTCACCCACCTGTCCCACGTATACGGCGAAGGATCGAGCATCTACACCACCTATGTGTTTCGCCCGGCGGTGGATTACCCCGCCACCCTGGCGCGCTGGCAGGCACTCAAGCAGGCGGCCAGCCAGACGATCGTCGACAACCACGGCACCATCAGTCACCAGCATGGCGTCGGCAAGGACCACGCACCGTTTCTGCGGCGCGAGAAGGGTGCGCTGGCGATGGACACCCTGCAGGCACTGAGTCGGCATTTTGATCCGGCCGGGCGACTGAACCCTGGCACGCTGTTGCAGGAGTGACGGCCATGAGCCTGGACTGGAATGCGGCGTGGCGACAGCAGATGCTGCCGACGCTGGCGGATGAAACCTGGGACCTGATCGTCATCGGCGGCGGCATCAGCGGTGCCGGCATCCTGCGCGAAGCCGCACGCCGAGGCTGGCGCTGCCTGCTGCTGGAGCAGCGCGATTTCGCCTGGGGCACCTCCAGCCGCTCCTCGAAAATGGTCCATGGCGGCTTGCGTTACATCGCCAAGGGCCAGTGGCGCCTGACCCGCGACTCGGTCCGTGAACGCCAGCGCCTGCTCGACGAAGCGCCGGGACTGGTGGAGCCGATGAGCTTCATGATGCCGCATTACCGTGGCGGTTTTCCCGGACCGCGGGTGCTGGGTGGTTTGCTGTCCGTCTATGACGCCTTGGCCGGGCGCCGCAGCCATCACTTCCATGACGCGCAACAACTGCGTTATCTGGCGCCTGGGGTGAAGGAAGATGACCTGCTGGGCGGCACCTGTTTTGTCGATGCGCTGACCGATGATGCGCGTCTGGTGATGCGCGTATTGGGCGAGGCCCGGGCCGACGGCGCCGTGGTGCTCAATGGCGTGCGCGTGCAGCAATTGCTGCGAGAAGAGGGTCGCGTTTGTGGGGTTCAGGTCGAAGACGGCGAGGGCGGTGGATCACTGACATTGCGTTGTGCTGTGCTGGCCGTGGCCACCGGTGCGTGGGCCGAACGCTTGCGCCTGCCCGACGCTCCTCGCCAGTTGCGCCCCTTGCGTGGCAGTCATCTGTTGTTGCCGGGCTGGCGCCTGCCCGTGGCGCAAGCCTTCACCTTCCTGCACGAGCGCGACCGTCGACCGGTGTTCGTGTTCCCCTGGGAGGGCGCCACGGTGGTCGGCACCACGGACCTGGATCATCACGACGATCTGGACCAGAGCGCGAGCATCAGCCCTGAGGAACTCGACTATCTGCTGGCGGCCTGCCGCCAACAGTTTCCCGGCGCTGAAGTGGTCGCGGCCGATGTGCTGTCGACCTGGTCCGGCGTACGCCCGGTGGTGGGCAGCGCTGCGGGTGAACTCAAACCGTCGAATGAAACCCGTGAGCATGTGCTGTGGCAGGAGCCGGGTTGCGTGACCCTGGCCGGCGGCAAGCTGACGACCTTTCGCCCGCAGGCGATCGAAGTGCTCAGGGCCTGCGCGAGCATGCTCGAGCGGCCCTTCGATGATGACGCCGCGCCGGTGTTCGCCGTCGTGCCGCCGCTGGCGATCCCGGGGCTCAGCGCCAGCCGCTGGCGGCGCCTGGCCGGGCGGCATGGCCGTGACCTGCCGAGGCTCGCGCAACTGATCACCGAACTGGGCCATGAAGCCGTCGGCGGTACTGACACCCTGTGGGCGGAACTGGCCGTTGCCTGCGACGCGGAAATGGTCCTGCACCTGGATGACCTGCTGCTGCGCCGAACCCGTCTGGGCCTGTTGTTGCCGCGCGGTGGCGAGGAATATTTCGCTGCCATTCGCCAACTCTGCCAACCGCGACTGGGCTGGGACGATGAGCATTGGCAGCAGGAGATACAGCGTTATCGGGCGTTGTGGCAACGCCATCACGGATTGCCGGATGCCACGCATTGATGCCCATTGAAGAGAGCTCCATGGATAACCACCCGAACAAGCGTTACCTGTTGGCCATCGACAATGGCACCCAGAGCGTGCGCGCGCTGCTCTTCGATCTGCAGGGCAATCTGCTGGGCAAAGGCAAGGTCGAGTTGCAGGCCTATTACTCGACGCAACCCGGCTGGGCCGAGCAGGACCCGGATTATTACTGGGCAAAACTGGGTGAGGCCTGCCAGCAGTTGTGGCAGCAAACCGGCATCGATCGCTCGCAGATTGCCGGTGTATCCCTGACCACCCAGCGCGGCACCGTGATCAACGTCGATGCCCAGGGCAAGGCGCTGCGCCCGGCGATCCTGTGGCTCGATCAACGCCAGGCCGAAGTCGAAGGCGGTATCAAGGGACCGTGGGGCTGGCTGTTCAAACTGGTCGGCGCGCAAGCCACGGTGGACTACTTTCGCGCCCAGGCCGAGGCCAACTGGATTGCCCGCAATCAGCCAGAAGTGTGGGCGGCGACCGACAAGTTTCTGCTGCTCTCGGGGTTTCTCACCCATCGCCTGTGCGGGCGCTTTGTCGACTCCGTGGGCTGCTGCGTCGGTTATCTGCCGTTCGACTTCAAACGCCTGAAATGGGCTGCTCCCGCCGACTGGAAATGGCAGGCGCTGGCGGTACGTCCCGAGCAACTGCCGAGCCTGCACAAGCCCGGCGAAACCCTCGGTCATATCAGCGCCGAGGCCAGCCGCCACACCGGCATTCCCGAGGGGCTGCCGCTGATCGCCGCGGGTGCCGACAAGGCCTGTGAGGTCGTCGGTTCCGGCGTCGTCGACGCAGGCACCGTGTGCCTGTCCTACGGCACCACGGCGACGATCACCAGCACCCGCTCGCGCTACCTGGAAATCGTCCCGCTGATTCCGCCTTACCCGTCCGCGGTGCCGGATCAATTCAACTGCGAGGTGATGATTTATCGCGGCTACTGGATGGTCAGCTGGTTCAAGAACGAGTTCGGCCTGCGCGAGATGCAGCAGGCCAAGGCCCAGGGCGTGGAGCCCGAGCAACTCTTCGATGCGCTGGTCGAGGCCGTGCCGCCGGGCTCCATGGGCTTGATGCTGCAACCCTACTGGTCACCCGGCATCCGCGAGCCGGGCGTGGAAGCCAAGGGCGCGATGATCGGCTTCGGCGACGTGCATACCCGCGCGCACATTTACCGGGCGATCCTCGAAGGGCTGGCCTATGCCTTGCGCCAGGGCATGGAGAAGATCGAAAAGCGTTCGAGGATTTCCGTCACGCGCTTGCGCGTCGCCGGCGGAGGTTCGCAGAGTGATGCCGCGATGCAACTCACGGCGAACATTTTCGGCCTGCCGGCCGAGCGTCCGCATGTCTACGAAGCGTCCGGCCTGGGCGCGGCCATTTGTTGTGCGGTGGGGTTGGGGCTGCACGCGGACTTCCCCACGGCGATGGCCGCGATGACGCGGGTTGGCGCGGTATTCATGCCGCAACCCGAGGCGCAGCAGATCTATGAGCGACTGTACAAAGAGGTCTACCTGCGCATGTACCGACAGCTCAAACCGTTGTATCAAAGCATCCGCAAAATCACCGGTTACCCGGCCTGAAAGAACACCGCAGATCCCCTGTGGGAGCGAGCTTGCTCGCGATGACGGTATATCACTCGGCATCTATCTCGACGGACACGCCGCCATCGCGAGCAAGCTCGCTCCCACAATGATCGGTGGTGATTTCACGCCATCACATGTGGCGCTATCGGAGAACTTTTCTGGTGAGATCGGACAGTGTCAGGGCCCGGGTCGGTTGTTAGGCTCAATCCCCACGGCACATCCAATAAGAACCAGGCAATGAAGCTGAAATTCCTCCTGTTGCTGCTTTGTGCAACGGCCCCGACGGCCTGGGGCTGGTCCAACCATACGGTGGGCAGCTACCTGGCGTTGCAGGACCTGCCGGCCTTGCGTGATGCGCAGCAGGTCGAAGTCGAACCGCTGGAACAGTTTCTCTCGCAGCAATACGAGGCCGTGAGCGCGTTGCTCGACGAGCAGGAGCGCTTCGCCCGCGAACACTTCGCCCAATACCCGCCGCGCCCCGACAACCTGCGATTGCCAGCCGTGCCCGGTGACAATCTGCGCCACGATTTCCTCACCGCGCTGCGGATCAATCCGCAGATTCATCTGGCGATGGTCATCCAGCCGATGCCGGGCAAGGATCTGCCTGAACGTGAACACCTCAAGGCCGAACAGGTCATGGTCGAGCAGACACTCTCACCGTGGAATCGCCAGCGCTTTATCCGTGTGACCGACAACGAAAAAGTCGCACCCCTGGCGGTCCTGGCCAGCGCCGCCGACGAGCCGGATTACGGCCACGACATCAATCTGTTCAGCGACAACCCCGGCGAAGTCGGCGCGCTGTACGGCTTCGGCTCGCAGCCCTTCGGTGACGCGCGGTTCCAGTACAGCTCCCAGGCGCCGTTCCATATGGGCTTCTTCCATGAGAGCTCGGTGGTGTACGCCGCTGCCGGATTTCTCGAGCGCAGCTGGCCCGACTGGCGCGCCTATCAATACATGGGGTTGGCGCGACTGGCCTTTGCCACCGGCCATTCCTACTGGGGTTATCGCTTTCTCGGCTGGGGCCTGCACCACGTCCAGGACCTGACCCAGCCTTATCACGCCAAGCCATTGCCCGGTGTCGATCTCGCCAATCTCCTTCTGCTGGAAGGCAAGGCACTGGCCGGTTTCGCTGCCGACAAGCAGGCGTCCATCGAACGCGTTGCGACCCGGCACATGGAAGTGGAGAAGTATCAGTCGACCTGGCTGCGTCGTTTGCTGCGCGCGGGTCAGCCCCATCCGATGCTCGACGCTTATGCCGACTCGGCACAGGACGCCCATTACCCGCCGTACTCGGTGGACTACCTGCGCGAAGTGGTGAGTGCCGAGTCCGTCGACAATTCCGCTGCATTCGATGAAGCCATCGGCCAGTGGCTGGACGCGGCGCCGGTCAGCAGCGATTTCAGCAGTGGCAATCAGCTGCAGCGCGAAGATTTCGACCATCCGGCACTTAACCGGCAGCTGTTCATGCTGCTGGGACATTTCGGCGCGCACAGCCGGATTTATGCCGGTGCGGGTTTGGCGCCATAACCAATCGGCAAATTTGACCGAACACAAAAACAATAAAACCAGGGAAGGAGGAACAGATCATGAACACTCGAATTCGCCTGTGTGGCGCAGCGCTACCCGGCGTCGGCCTGGCAGGGCTGCTGCAACTGTGCGCGGTCGACGGCGTGCAGGCCAAGGAGTTCAGCGTGCTGGACAACCAGGTCACCGGTTCATTCGACAGTACCTTGTCCTATGGGCGCTTGTGGCGGGTCCAGGGCCGGGACAGGAACAACGACGACGTCAACACCAACGACGGCAATCGCAACTTCGACACCGGGCTGGTTTCCGAGGTGTACAAGATCACTTCGGAGCTCGAAGCCAACTATCAGAACTACGGGATGTTCGTGCGCGGCACGGCGTTCTATGACACCCAACTGATGGACAAGCGCAACGATTACTACAGCAACAACAACCCGTCGCAACCCAGCCAGAGTTACCCCCAGGACGACCACTTCACCAGCCAGACCCGTGACATCGCCGGCAGCCGGGTGGAGATGCTCGACGCCTACCTCTATGGCAACTGGGACGTCGCGCAGATGCCGCTCACGGCGCGTATCGGGCGCCAGGTATTCAACTGGGGCGAGGGGATTTTCTACCGTGGCGGGATCAACACCACCAACCCGGTGGATGCGGCCAAGTACCGTCTGCCCGGGGCCGAAGTCAAGGAAGTGCTGGTACCGGTGGAGGCGCTCAGCTTCAACCTCGGCCTGACCGACACCCTGACCATGGAAAGCTTCTACCAGACCAACTGGAAGGAAACCCGCATCGACCCGGTCGGCACGTTCTACTCGCAGACCGACCTGTTCGCCGACGGCGGCAACACCGCCTACAACAACTTCAGCGGCACCGCCCTGGATACCCCGGTGCCGGGCTTCGGCAACGTGATCGATCTGTACAGCGCGCTGGGCAACAACCCGCTGCTCAACCAGGCCCTGAGCACCACCGGCCTGTACGCCAACGGGGTCACCCCGGCCTTTGGCAACACCGTCAAAGTGGCCACGGTCGGCAAGGATTACAACGCGCGCAACGACGGCCAGTTCGGCTTCGCTTTTCGCTACATCGCAGAAGAACTCAACAGCACCGAGTTCGGCTTGTACATGGTCAACTACCACGCCAAGGAACCGACCATTTCCGCCGACCTTGGCGGCTATCAGGGCATCGACATGAATGCCCTGACCAACCTGCTGGCCGGTGTCGCCGGCAGTCAGGCGGGGCAACTGGCCAACGGGCTGGCGACCATGGATGTGCTGGGCAATATTCAGGCGCACCGGCGTTATGCCGAAGACATCCGCATGTACGGCTTCAGTTTCAACACCACCCTGGGCCAGGCGTCGGTGTTCGGTGAAGTGGCTTATCGGCCGAACCTGCCCATCGGTGTCGCCGCCACCAACGACCTGATCGGCGACCTGGCCAACGGCGCAGCCGCAGCGGCGGCCGGCCAGACCATCAACATCGGCGGGCAGCAGGTCACGCTCGACAGCCAGATCAATAACGCCGAGCGCGTGGAAGCGTTCAACACGTCCCTGGGCACCATCTACAACTTTGGCCCGAGCCTGTCCTTCGACTCGATGTTCGGCGTGTTCGAACTGGCGTCCGAACACCTGCGCGGCAGCAGCCTGCAATACACCGCTTATGACGGCAGCAGCCGTTACTACGCGGGTACCGGCAACTTTTCCTACGTGTCCGGCGGCGAGCGCGGCGACCAGGTCAACCGCAATTCCTACAGCTACACGGCGATGTTCAACGGTACCTGGAACGACGTGTATGCCGGGGTCAACGTCTCGCCCTATGTCGTCTACAAGGATGACTTCGAGGGCAACAGCTATCAGGCGGGCAACATCATCGAGGGCCGCAAGGCCTACACCCTGGGGATCAAGGCCAACTACCAGAACAGGCTGGAGGCCGAGCTGCAATACACGGAGTTCTTTGGCGGCGGACAGGACAACGGCCTGCGTGACCGCGACAACGTCGGCTTCAACCTCAAGTACTTCTTGTGAAAGCTCATTCCCCTGTGGGAGCGGGCTTGCCCGCGATGGCGGCAGCACATTCGACATCCATGTTGACTGATCCACCGCTATCGCGGGCAAGCCCGCTCCCACAAGGACTGGGTGCAGTGCATCTGCCTTTAATTCGGAGAACGATCATGTTTCACACTTCAAGATTGACCAAGACCACGCTGGCGCTACTCCTGAGCCTGACCGCCGGCAGCGTATTCGCCGCGATCACGCCCCAGCAAGCCGAGCAACTGAAAACCACACTGACACCGCTGGGCGCCGAGCGTGCCGGCAATGCGGCCGGGACCATTCCGGCATGGACCGGCGGCATCACCCAGGCGCCGGCGGGCTACAAGCCTGGCCAGCATCACCCGGACCCGTATGCGGCGGACAAGCCGCTGTTCACCATCACCAAGGCCAACCTCGATCAGTACAAGGCCCACCTCAGCCCGGGTCAGGTCGCCCTGTTCAACAGCTACCCCGACACCTTCCAGATGCCGGTCTATCCCTCTCGCCGCTCGGGTTCGGCGCCGCAGTGGCTGTATGACAACACCTTGAAAAACGCGACTTCGGCCAAGCTGCTCGATGGCGGCACCGGGTTTGCCGATGCCTATGGTGGTGTGCCGTTCCCGGTGCCCAAGGACGGGGTCGAGGTGCTGTGGAACCACATCACCCGTTACCGTGGCATCTATGTGGTCCGTCGCGCTTCCGAAGCGCCGGTGCAACGCAACGGCAGCTTCGCGCTGGTGACCTCGCAGCAAGAGGGGCTGTTCAACTATTACCGCCCCGGCGGGCAGTTCGCCGACCTGAAAAACATCCTGTTCTACTACCTGGCGTTCGTGAAGAGCCCGGCCCGGCTGGCGGGCGGTGCGGCGTTGATACACGAGACCCTGGACCAGCTCAAGGACCCGCGCCAGGCCTGGGTCTACGATGCGGGTCAGCGCCGTGTGCGCCGGGCTCCGAACCTCGCGTATGACACCCCGATCGCCTCATCCGACGGCCTGCGCACGGCGGACGACACCGACATGTTCAACGGCTCGCCGGACCGCTACGACTGGAAGCTCAAGGGCAAGCAAGAGGTCTACATTCCCTACAACAATTACAAAGTCGGCAGCCCTGAGGTGAAGTACGAACAGTTGCTCACACCGGGCCACCTCAATCCGCAATACACCCGTTATGAGCTGCACCGGGTCTGGGTGGTCGAAGGCACGCTCAAGCCGGGCGCGCGGCATATCTACTCCAAGCGCGTACTGTTTCTCGACGAGGACAGTTGGGGTGCCGCATTGGTGGATCAATACGACGGGCGAGGGGAGTTGTGGCGCGTGTCGATGGCCTACCTGAAAAACTTCTACGACCTGCCCACCACCTGGAGCGCGCTGGACGTATTCCATGATTTGCAGGCGCGTCGATACTACGTGCAGAACCTGGACAACGAAGAACCGGCCACCGTCGACTTCGCCCAACCGGTGCCGGAAGACGCGTACTTCATGCCGTCGGCATTGCGCCAGCGCGGTACGCGGTGATATCGGCCATTGGGAAGATTGCCGGGGTTTGGTTTACCAGGATGTGCTAGCCTGCAATCAATGATTTCATTGATTGCAGGAGGCATCATGGCCAGCATCACCATTAGAAACCTTGATGAGAAGCTCAAGGAGCAGCTGCGTATCACGGCGGCTCATAACGGACATTCGATGGAAGAGGAGGCTCGCCTGATTCTGGGCCGAGCCTTGGCGACTGTTGATCGCGCCGGAGGACTTGGAAGCAGGATCCGAAACAGGTTCAGCGCTCTCGGAGGCGTCGAGCTTGATCTGCCAGAACGCTCAGAGAAAGCGACGGCGGTGGATTTTTCTGAATGATAGTGCTCGATACCAACGTTCTTTCAGAGTTTATGCGAGTCGAACCTGAAGCCCGGGTGCTTGCCTGGGTTGATGCGCAGCCATCGGTGGATCTGGCAGTCAGTGCGGTAACGGTGGCGGAAATACTCCACGGCATCGCACGCCTGCCTTCCGGCAAGCGCAAACAAAAACTTGAAGCCCATGCCATGGCAATGTTCGAGGAGGACTTTGCCGGACGCATTTTGCCGTTCGATGCTCATGCCGCTGTCGAGTACGCAACGCTGGTAGCAGGTGCTGAAGCCAATGGGCGTGCGGTTTCAATGGCAGATGCGCAAATTGCCGCCATTTGCCGAAGCCATGGGGCTTCCATAGCCACCCGCAATGTTCGAGATTTCGAGGTCAGCGGTGTTGAAGTGATAGATCCCTGGATGAGCTGAGGTTCCCTGTAGGAGCGAGCCCGCTCGCGAAGAACTTGCCAGCGCCGCGATCATTCAGAATGCACGCGTTATCGTTGGCCACCATCGCGAGCAAGCTCGCTCCTACAGGACGAGCCTGCTCGCGATTGGATGGTCGATTCAGCGAGCGCTTAAGGTCACACGCGGAAGTGGCTCACCATCTGCTGCAACTGACCCCCCAGCCGCGCCAGCTCAACGCTGGACTTGGCGGTCTCATCGCTCGCCGCAGCGGTCTGTTCCGACACATCGCGCACGTTGATGATGCTGCGGCTGATCTCTTCGGCCACGGCGCTTTGCTGTTCGGCTGCGGCGGCGATCTGCTGGTTCATCGACTGGATGTTGGACACCGTGCGGGTGATGCTCTCCAGTGACTCGCCGGCCTTGCGGGTCAGGGCCACGCTGCTGTCGGTGAGGACGCGGCTGTTGTTCATCACCGCCGACACTTGTTGCGTGCCGTTCTGCAGGCCAGCCACCAAGCCTTCGATTTCCTCGGTGGATTTCTGTGTGCGCTGGGCCAGGCCGCGGACCTCGTCGGCGACCACGGCAAAACCACGACCGGCTTCACCGGCGCGGGCCGCTTCGATGGCGGCGTTGAGCGCCAGCAGGTTGGTCTGCTCGGCCACGGCCTTGATCACGTCCATGACGCTGCCGATCTTGTCGCTTTCCTGTTGCAGCACGCTCATGGCTTCGGTGGAGCGCACCACTTCGCTGGCCAGGCGCTCGATCTGGGCGATGGCTTCGTTGACCACTTTGTCGCCTTCACGGGCTTCGCCGTCCGCCGCCGCCGCGGCTTGCGAGGCTTCTTCGGCGTTGCGCGCGACTTCCTGCACCGTGGCGGTCATCTCGTGCATGGCGGTCGCGACCTGATCGGTTTCGACTTTCTGGCTGTTGACCCCGGCGCTGGTCTGTTCGGTCACAGCCGACAGTTCTTCGGCGGCGCTGGCGATCTGGGTCACGCCATCGCGGATGCCGCTGATCAAATCGCGCAGGGTCACGCCCATGCGCGCGATGCCTTGCTGCAATACGCCGATTTCGTCACGACGAGTGACCAGCACATTGTGGGACAGGTCGCCGCTGGCGATGCGATCGACCACCGCCAGGGTTTCGCGCAACGGGCGGGTGATCTGGCGCGTGATGACCACGGCGGCAATGATGCCCACCAGCAGTGCCAGCAGGGTGCTGATCAGCTGCAGGGTGCGCGCGCGGGCGCTTTCGGCGTCGCGGCGGTCGAGCTGGATCTGGTACAGCTGATCGCTCTGGGACACGATGGCGGCGCCCTGGTCGGTCATTTCCTTGCGCGCTTGCACCGCGTCATTGCTGGCGGCCTTGTAGGCCTGCAAGGCGCTGCGGTAGTTACCCAGTGCGGTTTCCAGTTGGCGCAGGGCATCTTGCTGGGAGTCGGCGAATTGCGCGTTCAGCGGTTTCAGGCTGGCGATGGCAGCGTCCAGTTGACCGACGGCTTTCTGCTCGGTTTCGGCATTGGTGGTGGCGGTGTAGCCGCGCACTTCGTAGCGAGCGAGCAGGAACGCTTCCTTGGCTGCGGTGATGGCCTGGAACT
This sequence comes from Pseudomonas sp. PB101, assembly GCF_009764265.1. Lineage (GTDB taxonomy): Bacteria > Pseudomonadota > Gammaproteobacteria > Pseudomonadales > Pseudomonadaceae > Aquipseudomonas. The sequence continues at coordinate 66,651 of NZ_RWIR01000069.1, read as the reverse complement.
GTTCGAAGCGCTGGTCGCTCAGCGGCATTTGCTGCACGCGGGTGTTGATGTCGTTGATCAGCGTGTTGGCGGTTTCGGCGTTGGCACTCATGGCGTCGCGGGCGCTGTTGCCGGCGCGATAAGCGTTGCGCATCTTGCCCAGGGACGTCTTGTAGGCGTCGATGACGGTGCCTTGCTCGCGCAGCAGCTTGAGGTTTTCCGGGCTCTTGAACTTCACCAGCAGGGCCTGCTGCTGGGCCGAGAAGGCGTCGAGGGTGGTCTGCACGCTCTGCGCGGCGGTTTCGTCGCCGTTGGTCAGCATGTATTGCAGGCGAACCACGCGCAGCTTGGTCAGGCCGGCGTTGAGCTGGGTGATGTCGCTCATCCAGTTGCTGCGGTCGATCAGCCCGCCCAGGCTGGTCCAGCCGGTCAGGGCGAGGACGCAGGTCAGTGCCAGGACCAGGCCAAACCCCAGGCCCAGTTTCATGTTCACGCTGATGTTGCCGAACCAGCTATTCATCAAATTCCTCCAGGAACGTAGTGCTTCTTTGTCGTCGGTTGGCTGGAAGATTGTTTTTTTTGGGGGCCGCCAAGCTGTGTAAGCAGGATGTATCGGCAGCAATCCCTGGAGCTGAAAGGATTTTTCCCAATGGATTCTGTAACAAAGTTTTTACAGTGCTTTTAAGCTTTTTTTCACATGGGTTTCACCGGCCACCGACGCACGCTTGCTTAACCTCTCGGGATCTAATGAGGTGGCGTGTGCCGGTGAGGCGGCTTGATGTGGAACTGAGACTGAGTCTGTTCGGGATAAAACGCTCGATCGATCTGAGCCGCTTTGCCCGCTATCGCAACGCGGCGGTGGTGTTGGCTTCGGCGTTGCTGGTGATCCCGCTGACCGTGTTTCTGCTGCGTCCCGCCGCCGTGGCGGACCTGGCTCATGGCAATGTGAGCGGTGCGCAGGCATTGATGAGCGGGTGGGCCAAGGGCGACTTGATCGTATTGGTGCGCCACGTCGAACGCTGCGATCACTCTTCGGCTGCCTGCCTGATCGGCAACGATGGCATTACCGACCGATCCCGCAGTGTTGCGACAAATGTCGGGGCGCATTTCCAGAACCTGGGCCTGGGCAAGACCGATATCTACAACAGCCCGATCCTGCGCACGGCGCAGACCGCCGCCTTCATGTTCAACAAGGCCGGCACGGGCGAGGACTGGTTGATCAGTTGCAAGGGCACCATGCTGCGCGACGCGCTGGCGCACAAGGTGGCCGGGCGCAACCTGATTCTGGTGACCCACAGCGAATGCATGGCGCAGCTGGAAAAAGACCTCCAATTGCCGACTTCGACCCTGGGTTACGGGGCCTCTCTGTTTATCTCCGCCGAAACGCCGAACACTGCGCGCATGCTTGGTTTTATCGAAGCATCGGATTGGCCCACGGTGACGACTCGTTGAACTCCACCCTCCCTTTGAATCAGGACTGAGCATGCAGACCGCTTCGCGCTACCGCTTTTATGCGGTGAATTTTGGTATCCCGCTGGCCTGCGCGCTCGCGGTGTTCCTGATGTTCGACATGACCCGTATCGACATCGCCTTCAACAATTACTTTTTTGATCCGGTGACGCAGACGTACCCGCTGGACCAGGTCCATCTGTTTGAAAAAATCACCCACAAATGGGCGCGGATCATTCCGAACTGGACAGGCGAAATTGCGATTATCGGTGCCTTGCTGTCGTTTCTCTGGCCGTGCCTGAAGGCTGAAAAACACGCGAAAATCATCGCCTTCCTGGAAAAAATCAAAGTCGCGCCGGTGCTGCGCTTTGCCGCACGGCACCGTCGGGATTTTCTCTACGTGGTGTTCGCGTTTTCCATCAGCACCGGTGTCATTCACTACCTCAAGGGCCACACCAGCGTGTACTGCCCGATCGAGACGACCCTGTACGGCGGCAAGATGCAGCACGTCGAATGGTACGATAATTTCAAACTGCTCAAGACCGCCGGTGACGGCCGCTGCTGGCCGGGCGGACATGCCTCGGGCGGTTTCACCATGCTGGCGCTGTACTTCGTGGCCCGGCGCTATCGCTGGCGCTATTCGAAAGCGATCCTGTACGGCTCGTTGACCCTGGGTTTCATCTACGGCACAACGCGGGTGCTTCAGGGCTGGCACTACATGTCCCACACCTTCTGGGCCGGGATCTTTGTGTGGCTGGCGTGCTTGCTGACGGCGCTGGCGTTCTACGGGCGAGCGAGGCTGGAGCAGCCGGTGTTGAAGGCATCTGAAAAACCGCTATTGGCGTCCGGGCCCCTGCCCGTGAACTGATCCGGCACAGGAACCGAAAACCATCCTGTAGGAGCCGGCTTGCCGGCGATGGATTCAAGTACGCCGCGTTTATCCGGTTCATACGCGTTACAAGATCAAGTGATCTCAAAACCCCGTAAAAAATACCCAAAAAAAAGCCCGCGGGAGGGCGGGCAAACCGTAGTTTCTTGAATGAGCAAAGGCAATGTACAGGCTGCAGCGGAGCAACGGGGTGAAGAAAAGTTCATCTCGATCAAGGCGCCGCACCAGAGCCTGCGACACCGCTAAGGCAAATGATCCGCGGCAAAGTCGGCCTCGGAACGCGCACGCAAACGTCCCTTGCGGCAGGCCTGCTGGAATCGTTCGAAATCTTGCTCGTTCTGCTCGGTATAACCCCGGGCATATTTGTAGAGCGCGTCGGCCAGTGCTTCGCTTTTGCCGATGTAGCCGCTGATGACCGCCGCGTGCCCGGAAGACTTGGCGTGGGCGCGAGCCAGGGCGCGGCCGCAGAGCCGGCCATAGGCCGCGAAGGCGTCGCCATCGAAGGTTTCGAGTTCGGCGGAGATTTTCATATCGCGCAATTGCCGCACATAGAAATGCCGCCCGCTGGGGCCAGTGGTCCAGCCGAGGAACAAATCGCTGGCCGATTGCATCAAGCGCTGACCCTCGACCACTCGCTGCCCTTCATGACGCACCCGTGACTTGGCCTTCACGTAGCCGGCGAGCACCGAGCGCCGCGCTTCCTTGAATTGCAGGAACAGCGGGAACTGCTGATCATCTGTCAGCAGCGCCACCAGGCAACGGGTGCCGACACTGCCGACGCCCACCACTTTGAACGCCATGTCCTGCACGTGAAAACGCGACACCAGCTCCCGGCGGTCCGCTTGCAGGGTGCCGCGATAATCGCGCATGAAAGTGTCGTAGAGCGGGCGCCAGTCCGAGAGACGCAACCAGTCATCATCGGCGTCCAGCAGCGTAGTGTTTTTGTGCAGGTGGAAAATTTCCGGCAAGTCATCGCGAATGATCAGACGCCCATGGGCGTCGCGTTCGCTGATTTTTGGCAACAGTTCGGCATGGGTGCGCCGTTCGGCCTTGGCGATGGCGCGCTCCACATGCTCCAGGGTGCTCTTGTTGGCCTGCGCCAGCAGGTCGTCATAGCTGATGGATTCGTACCAGGTTTCCAGCGAACTCTGTTCGGCGCACTCGAGCATGGTTTTCTGATAGGCGCTCACGACCTGATGGCAAACCGAATCTTCAACCGACTCCCCATGACGCAGATTGCGAGCCGCCACCAGGAAACTCGCCACCAGACGCTTCAAGTCCCACTCCCACGGGCCGGGATGGGTTTCATCAAAGTCGTTGACGCTGAACAGCAGGTTGCGTTCCGGCGTTGCGAAACCGCCGAAATTCATCAGGTGGCTATCACCGCAAATCGGCGAAAACAGCCCCATGTTCGGAGTGCCCGCCAAATCGTGGGCCTGCAGCAGCGCGTTGCCACGATAGAAAGTGAACGGCGACACCAGCATGCGCCCGTAGCGCAGCTCCACCAACGATTTGACCCGCCCTTCACTCGACGCCTTGATCAGCGGAATCGGATCGCGATCGACATTGCCCAGGGAGGCTTGCGAACTGCGCGGACACTTCCTGCGCGCATCCTTGCCTTGCTTCAAACGGTCGGTGAGGGTGGTCATGGGGGCCTATTTGACAGGTGTTGTAGGGCGATTGCGGATTGAGTGTAGAAGGGCTTTGCAGGTTTATCCGCAGTGTTTGCACAGCGACTAATCTGTCTGTCAGGCATCGCCTTGATGCCACCACCCGGAAACAGGGAGGCCCGTGTTTTCATTGCCTGTTTCACTGCTGTTGGCGTTCCTCATCGGCTGGGTGTCCCAGCGCATGGGCATGTGCCTGGTCAATGCCATGGGGCTGTTGCTCAAGCGCCGGCCGACCCTGTTCGTGTCGCTGGTCAGTTGTGGTTTGTTCGGCCTGTTGCTCGCACCGCTCTACGCCTTGTCTGGCGTCAGCCAGCCGCTGTTCATCCCTGAAGTCGGCTATCTGTCACTGGTCGGTGGCGGGTTGCTGTTCGGCCTCGCGTCGGTGCTCAACGACGGATGCAGTGTCGGCACCCTCACCAAGCTCGCCAGCGGCAACCTCAACAAGGTCTTCACCATCCTCGGCTGGGTACTGGGCATCGTGCTGTGGCATCACCTGAACATGCTGCCCGAACACAGGGCGCTGCAAATGCCGATGATCACCAGCCGTCATTACTGGCTGGTCATTGGCATCGTGCTGCTGATTCTGCTGTTCCTGATCCGGATTCACGGCGACAGGCACCTGGTGCTGTCGAGCCTGCTGCTGGGGGCGTTGACCAGCGCCCTCTACACCTTTGAACCGCTGTGGACGCCCAGCGTATTTTTCTACGATCTCTCGCAACCGTTCTGGGGGTCGGGCGACACATCATTGACCACCCAGCGTGTGGCGGTGTTCGCCATGCTGATGCTGGGCATGCTCTGTTACACCTTGCATCGCCGCACGTTCAACTATCAGCGGTTTGCCGCGATGACAGCGGGCAGGCATTTGCTCGCAGGCGTGTTGATGGGGACCGGTGCGTCGATGATGTTGGGCGGCAATGACTCGCAGATATTGTTGGTGTTTCCGACGCTGACCTGGGTGGGAGCGGTGCCGTTGGTGTCGATTGTGTTGGGGATATTGGTGGGGGTTGGGGTTAAGCGGCTGCGTGCTTGATGATCGCGGATCTGGAGTGGGACGACCTCAATGAGACCGTCCATTTTTCAAGGCAATGGTGCAGTCGATGCCGGTCATCGACATGTATCGATCCTTTTCACGCCTCCATTTCGTCGAGTGGCGCGATGTTGTCCAGTGCCCGGTTCACCAGCAATTGCGCCAGCACAGCCAGTTGCTGAATTGCCAGGGCGATGTTGCGACGCGAGCTTTCAAGTTCACAGGCAAGGTCGGTGCTCATGACGTTGAGCGAGGCTAGGGTTTCGCTGGCGTGGGTGAGCAGGGACGGTGTGTCGATGTCGGGGCGCAGGGTGAAGACGTGGCTGATGGGGTCGAGGTGATTGGGGTTGCGCAGGCGGGCGCTGATGGCGGGTTCGGTGGTTTTTGAGAGTTGAGATAAGTCGATTTTTTCTTCAGCTAAATTAGCTGGGGTTTCCGGGGGATTGGGGCTGTTCTTTTTCAAAATGGCATTCCTCACACTGTTTAGAAAAGCTGCCATCCCCTGCTGTCAAACAGGATTGGGTGGCAGCTATACGCGGGTTGACAGACCGGAAGTGTGAGAACCCGGTGCACCCGAAGGTGCCCCGCGCACAGCCGCCATAATCGTGACTACATGCGTGAAAGCATGCTGTCTGATTTGGGAGGTGTGAAGATTACACTTTCAGCCTGTCAAAACCGATCGCTGATTTGCAGCGACCCCTGAAGGCTATCGTCGAGAAGTTGCGTCCGCCAGTTCATGAAAGGCGATGCGTTTTGCGGGAAATATCCTAGGACGTGAGGAAGGCATCGAGATGGGTCCGCTGCTGTCCAGTGACGACACCACCGTCAAATCCGTGATCAATGTCGGCTGCAAACCCGCATCAAACAGCTCAGCCGTTACCGATTCCCATATTGCAACCATGCACATAACAGCCTGGCGCGACGGCCTATGTGACCCTATCGTCAGAATTCACCTGCCACAAAGTGCTTTTGTGAGTTGTGAGCGTACGATGTAATACAGGTTGTCGCTGAATTTCTGCTTGAGCGAACGAAGCGACTGAGCGAAATGGAATTGGAGATACATCATGATTCCCAAGCACTACTTGAAAGCCCTGGCGACGCTGCTCATCGCCGCTGGCGTACAGTGGGTGACGCTACCCGCCTACGCGACCGAGCAAGGTGAACAACGGCGTGAAGCTCGCGATACCAGGCAGGAAGGGCGCTCCACTGCCCGGCAAACCAAGGATGCCTGCAGAAAGGGCAGTGACAAGAGCAACGTGGAATGTCGCCAGGACAAACGCAGCACCAAACAGGATACCCGTCGCACCGCCCGGGATATCAAGTACTGATCGTTGGCGTGGGGCCTGTTTCAGCCCCGTGTGGGACTTGCGATACAGCCAGAAACGACAAAGCCCGCACAAGGCGGGCTTTGTCAGCTTCGATTGGTGGGCCGGGGTCGTTTGAACTCGGCTGTAATGCTCCTGTGTTTACTAGGTTTGGCTAGGGTTCATATTTTAAGGGATACAAGTAGGGATACAGCGTGCTCAGTTCTGCTTCCGTTTTCTCGCGAGCTTAATTCCTTCGTCGACCTCTTATGGTGACGAATACTGAGTGAGGTCGACGATGCTATCGATACCTGGTGAGCCTATGTATACGTTTGCTGTGCCGCGAGCAGGTGAGGGCCGTCCGGCTTCAAAAACTCGAGAAGGTCATAGAAGGAAACATCTACGCTCCATACACCGCATGCGTAGGAGCTCACTTCGTATGGCGCGAACAAGAATGTGAAATGATCTGCGCTGACAGTAAATCTCCTGAAGTTTTCGGTTTTCGTGCCTGCACCCTCGTTGAACCAATTGAGCTGGTGTTCATCAGGCTTTTCACTAAACCTCCTCCAATACTCTCGGCACAACTCGGCGATACATAGCTCGCTGATGCGTTGTACGGCGGCTTCCCTGCTACTGAAAAAGTCATCAAGGCTCAAGAGTTGAAGCCGCTCAGGCATCGAAAAGTTGTAGGTCTCAAAGTGTGAGTTTGGATGTGCCGCACCGGCTCCGTACCAACTGACCTCATACGTTAGGCTTAAGAGCTTATCGGTTGCATGGACGATTCCATAGCCATCCCATCGCCCATTCGTTGCTCTGAATCCACTAGCCTCTGGAAATAGATCAGGCTGCTGATCCCAAGGCTTTTGCCTTGATTCAATTAATGCATGCGTGGCTCGACCACCGAAGAAAAGCGTCAGTTCCTTAGCCGCTGCGTGACGAGCTGTGGACTCGAAGCGCGGATATTCAATTCTGATGTCATGACCTGGCGCGCCTTCCCAATGATCTTCGAGTTTCTCAGAGAATATTTTAAACGGACCAGCATTTATGCCTTGAGCGAGCTCAATCGATTGCTGTTCAGCCGCCAGTTGGAGAGAGGCTTTAACCTGCTCCCACGCCCCAGGTGTACTGAGATCAACGTATTGAAGGCGTCCAGCGATGTGGCTAGGGACATCGCACGGCTCAATCAGCAGCGGGAGAACGTAGATGTCGGTTGGCTGCTTGTACCTGAGGCGTTCGATAGCGTCGTTAGCTTCTCTCTGAACGAACCCCCGTTTATCAACACTTTTGTTGCTGAGCAACAGGATGACCACGTTGGCGTCTAGGAAGGCTTTACCTATCTCTGCTTCCCAGTTCTGACCTGGGAGTATGTGCTTCACGTCGATCCAGGGAAGCATCCCATCTTGAATGAGTAGGTCGTAGTACCTTAAAGCGTGCTCTCGGTCTTCCTTCGCGTAGCTCACAAATATCTTCAGTGACACAGTAATTCCCCCATGAACGCAATCCCAACGACATCACCAGTAACGCTAACAAACCACACTCCGGTGAGGTGTTAACTGTAGCGACCGTTTCATCAACATGGCGAACAATCTGGATTTTGCTGCTGAAGTCGTGGACAGCCTGTACAAAAAAGGCGGAATAGGCCATTAGTCTACGGAGTGTTGCCTCCAACCGATGATCAGGTGCGAAAAAGCGCTGGGGACCCTAGGGTTATCGAAGGAGCACGGGGTCGGAAACCCGCGAGATCTTGGTAGCGACAGTTCCCCGAGCTTACTGAAATTTCGACGTTGAAATTGAAAGTATATTGAAGAGAAAAGGGCATCGTTACCGCAACGGTAAAGGTGAGCCATCGTGTTGTTGATAGCGAACGGTTGAGCCCGGTCAACCTTGGAAATGGTGTCAACCACGTCAACCTGTCAACCAACGTAGAAAACCCAGTCGCTAACAAGATGCTGCGGGTTCTTTGCCCCGTGTCTATCCAAAATGCTCAGGGTCCCCGGCGTCATTCCAATTCGGAGTGCAGATGCACTGGTGAACAGCAGTTCACCTGTTCACTAAGCTGGGCATTTTTCCGCTAACACGATCACGCGGGTTTCCGACCCCGTACCTACCGAGACCCCTAGGGTCCCAGGCGATGTCGGTGCCCCGTCGATGCATCTCACCTGTTCGTTGTTGGCAGGCGGCACCTCCCAAGCGTCCTGGCGTTCGGCAGCCAGTATCCGAATTCTGCATTAGTCGATACCACGCCAGTATTGCTTTCGCTGGCGGCGCCATCGTCGATGGGGTGTGGGGGCTCGAAAAGACGTGTTACAGGTGTTGCGGGTGTTGCGATAGACATTAACTAGTTGAATTTATTGAATATTATTTCTGTCACACACGATACGCCTTTCTCATCCGCTGGGTGTTGCAAGCCAAATAGGTGTTACAGAAGCGATCACAAATTTGGGTAAACCGTAGGCCGCATTCGACCACAAACTGCTTTCCACGCGGGTCGCTACCAAACGGCAGTTTTAGCTTGAGTTACCCGTGACTTCTGCTTTGTGATAGCAGCTCAGGGTACCGATTGCCTGTTACATCAGTGGCTCGCCTGCTTCGATCATTCCATGTAGGGTCCGCTTTATTGATGCTTACCTCGTTATGGTCAGGCCAGTCCATTGAACGGTGACTTGCCTGCTCGAACCGACAGCCCAACGGATAGGACACATGACAACAGCAGAGAAAGGCGACTCTATCTTCATCTCGTACGCCTGGGGCACAGGATTCAAAAAAAAGGAGTGGGTTCGGCAGGGCATTGTTGCCAGCCTAAGTTGGAAGCACGACGTCTTTTGGGATCGTGACACCATGGCATTCGGCGAACTAGTCGAACGCATCATTGATAAAGCTCTAGCAAGACGACCGCTCCTCGTCCTGTGCTTATGTGATGAGGACTATCTGGAGGCGGCTCAGCGAATTGGATCGGGCTTGTACGAAGAGCTACGTCTGTTGGCGCAGATCGCCGACAAGCCTGGGGTCAGGATTGTTCCACTGATTCTGGAATCCGGCTGCGCAGAACGCCTCCCGGCCCCTCTAGTTGGTCGCCTCCATCTGAACCTACAACCCTTGCACAGTCTGAACCTCGATATAGGGATGACAGTCTTGGGAATGGCAGAGGGGTTGAGCCAGGCGCAGTTGCAACGCGACATTAACGATCGGTGGGCAGTCTTCCACTTGAGGCGGAGAGCCCTCAACTTTCTTAAGCAACGTCCATTGACGATCTGGGGCAGTGGCCGGAATCATGAGGTGACGGTGCGGCCCGATGATGCAGCGCCTTACCTGCTGAAACCGCCACTATGGATGTGGGAGAGCAGTAGCTGGAATTATTTGCTCGACGACGATGAACCAACATTCTGCCCTACTGAGGGACGCTGGCATTGGGAGTACGTCCAAATCTCGACAGAGATGCGCCCTCTGGGTACCGCTGTGATGTCGGCATTCTTCCCACAACTAACTGGCAAAAGGGAACAGGTGCTGCTGAACACGGGAGGCACGCTACTGGCCTCTAGGTTCTTTAGGATGGTCGAGATTCGCGAGCCATTCACTTTCGATGCGGATGATTTGGTGAGCCACCTCATCCGTGACTATGAAGGCTTCGACGTTATGACGCAGCTACTGGATGCTGCAGAGGCCACTGCTGACCAATAGTTGTCGCTAATGCGATTTGAGGCTAGACAGGCGTTGGACTAATGACCCGCCCCCCTTTTTTATTTCGGCAGCCTGATTAAAGATTCCGCCCTAGTGGTTATTCCTTCCGACGAGCGCTAATCTCATCGGTAGTTTTCGTTTCGCTCACTGAAATCGCAAGCCATAAAGGACCGCAATTATGATGGATCAGCATCCTTTTCCGTTTGACTCCGAGGCAGGCTTGGTTATGCAGGAGTTTGGCCAAGAAGTCATAAAGCAATTGCGAAAATCGCAGCATGCGTATGTTGATCCTAGAAATGTCCAACGATTCCTTCATGGCAGATCATGGCAATCTCATCAAAGCTTTGATCCTGTCCAGATTTCGGAGCTGGAACGCCACCAGCATGAAATGAACATTCAATTTGAAGACATAATGCTGCGGCGTTTTGAAGTTTTAGAAAATACGCTGAATGAACTATCAAGCGAGATGGCAGAGACGTTTATAAGGAGTTTGTACGCCACAATTTCAGACACCTGCGACAAGTATGGAAATGTGGTCAATGGGGGCAAGGAGCCTGCGAGAGCGTTCGTCGAAATGCTTGAAAAAATTGAGTTTGGCGTCGATCGAAATGGAAACGTATCAATGCCTGAAATACATGCAGGAACCGCAGCAATAGAAGCGTTTAAGCGTGACGAAACGATGAATTCAATCGAGTTCGGAGATAAAGTTGCCGAAATAAAAGAGAGGAAATCTGCCGAAGCCCTTGAGAAAGAAGCAGCGCGAAAGGCCAAGTTCGTTAAGGAGCCGCAATAATGTCGAAGCGAGTTCTACTTAGCATCGGTTGCAACGAATATCTGAGTCTTGGCAAGCTTACGGGAGCGGAAGTTGACGCAAAAAAAATCCATTCAGAGCTGACCGAAAGTACGTTGAGTTGTATAAAGCCAGAACACTCATTTCTAGTGCTCTCTCCTTCGTTAAATGACATTAGGGCAACTCTAGAAGATTTACAGGATCGTTTCGAGGAAATAGAAAGTTTAACAATATTTTTTGCAGGACATGGAGGGGTCGTCAACGGGACTTATTATCTTTGCTTGTGTGATACGCGCAACGATAGAATGTCAACGACAGGGCTGGCGCTTAGTCATTTATTCGAATTTATCAATGAAATAAAAGCCGCGCACTGCAACTTGATTATTGATGCTTGCGAAGCTGGTGGTATGATTTCTGACATGGGGACGCTCCTCAAGCCGGAGGTAATTGGAAAGGCAAGAAGTTGCGGCGTATCAATTTTTGTTTCCTCGGCTTCTGATCAAGCTGCTTCGGAAGATAACGCTGGCGGATGGGGAACAACTGCGATATTGCGGATTTTACGTGGTGAAATTGATACAGGATCAAGGGCTCCATTTTTAGACCTCTTGGACATAGGCCGAGCAGCTGCTCAATACGTAGCAGTCACCAGCGCTGGAAAACAACTCCCATCGGTCTGGGGTATGAACCTATATGGTCCTATGCCAGTATTCGGAAATCCTCATGCGGTCGATAGAACACCTAATTCGCTTTTACAAATTACTGGGATATCGCCTACATCAGCCGCTGGTGTGGTGATTGGGAACAGATCGTCGGAGCTCCTAGGCCTGATGTTCGCTCCTGCATCGGAACTCACTCCTGAAAAGCTATATGAGAAAATGTTCCAGAGCATGGAACACCTTGAGAAGATACCTGGTGCTGCGGCAACGTTTATCGAGAGTGTCTGGCGCTCTTTGGAGGATTCAGTTAGAAAACAGACGAATTCCTTCGCTCATATTGAGTTTACGGCAACGTGCATATCGCTTCTTCTTCCATCTGTGCCGCGTGATTTAAATTCGGCAGTCTGCGTACGTAATCTTGCGAAAGATCTTTTTTTTGAGCTGCACGACGTATTGGTAAGCGTATTGGCAGCCCTAGAAACAAATCCTAAGAGCCTCTGTCGACACGGCATACCTGATTTATTTTATCTGCCTCAGAGAATAACAAGAATATTAGGTTGGATCGGCGCAGCGCTATACATCGCAAAACAATACAGCCTGGAGATCGCTGAGATTAAAAAACTTGGTGTTAAGTTTGGGCAATACATTTCTGATCATTACGCGGCTTCCGCAACAGGAATGTCTGAGTCTGAAACACCGTTCTTGGCGGCGTATCTGCTCACTGCAAATGAGAGTGGAAATACTGAAATTTGCGAGCAGATAATTAGCTCGCTTTATAACGCCCTTATAGAAAATGACGGTGCGCTTGCGAGGGCTGATCTACCGCCTAACAATGTATTAGGCTATCTGCGTGCGCGAGCATGTAATGATCTAGAAACACAAAGGAAGTTCAGTAGCCATCCTTCTGAATCCTTAGCGTTCGTTTTATTAATGGGTGAGGTGCTTTCTCTACAAGATTTGATTAACTACAATCTTGAACTTTTAGATCACTCGCACCTCCATGTGTTCATACCGAATGATCATACACAATTTTCTCTACCTTGCATCGAAAACGGCCTCAATCACGTCTTCCAGATAGGGCATGGTGTTTGGGAAGTGAAAGATTTGGTATCTAGATGGCGTACATCATGTTTGCCTCAGTTAGCTTTGGATGTGTCGCTGAAACTTCCGGAAGTTAAGATCGGTGCGCTTTGTTCAGCGTTCTTGTTTCCGAATAGAGTCCCTTGGTTTTTGTTTATGGGTACGCCATTAGATTAAATTTAATAGATGCTTAAGTGGAAAAGCGTCACTATTATTTTGTATGGGGCTCAGTGCGCAAGTGCACCCGTGCAAAGATTCGGGACTACTAACTGTAAGTTGAGTAACGTATGAATTTTAACAAGTATTCAATTGGTATCAGTTCTATAAAAGAACAGCTGGCTCGCTATACTCGCGAGTCTGTGCTAAGTCATTCACTTGAATATTTAGGCATGAGAGTAGCAGACCACACGCCCGAAGCAGGGAAAATGCCCTGGATTGTCATGTTTATGCTGAAATTGGCTGTATTGGGGGAGGCTGGTAACAAAGAGATTAGTACAGCAGAATTCCACAGGATTGCTAACGAAATTTTTCATTTGCAAAGTGCTGCGGCGGCCTTGGAAGTCGGTAGCTTGGAATTGAAATTAAGGGCTATGATTTTATCCCAATTGTTATATCAGAAAACCACTACAAGTGGTATGCGCGAACTGATTGTTCAGGGGTCTATACTAAGCCGCTCAGATAATTATTATGACGAATTGTTTGTAAGGTTTTTTGGATTAAGTCTAGATAGCTACCTGAAGATAGCAATGTTCATCGTTACTCGGCTGGATAAACAACAAGGTGGTGTTGTAAAAATGCCAATATCTGAAATTCTGTTCTATCTTTCCCCAGGAATACCTTATGCTCATGTTTTAGCTTTCATACGACTCGCTAGCTGCGAAGCTGACGCCATTCCAAGTTTTATGGAGCTCCATGATTTAGGAGGTATATACGAAAGCGAGTATTTCCAAGAAACCCCATTCAAATATATTCCATTCCTGTTGGAGGAAGGTTGTCTTGTGGCATTTAACTCAAAGTTCTGCATAACTGCATTATGTGCTTTGGCTCCCGTCGTTTTAAAAAAAGAATTTCCTGCTTTTAAAGATAAATTCGGGAATGATATGGAGTTGAGGGTGGGGGAGATTCTTAATGAAATGAACTTTGATAAAGTAATCGCTGAAAGTGAATTGAGCACGATTTTGAGAGGGCAAGGCTTAAAAGGTAAGCTGGTCGATTTTATAGTGAGAGAGGAAGATCGAGTTACTTTGATTGAGTGCAAGGCAATTGAACCTACGGATTTAATGAAATGTACCGCTGATGCAAAATTGCTGAAAGGTCTTTTGGAATCAAGCTATATCAAAGCAATTCATCAAGGTCAATCTGTCGCTGATGGCTTATCAAAAATAAAGGATTTTGATGGCTGTAGCTATCGATTGCTAGTTGTAACATTTGGTGATCATTATGTTTTTGGTGGAAAGTATATTTCGGAGTACATAGATACTGATTTAGTAAGCCGGCTCACGGAGAAGTACGGCAGCTTACCAATTCAGATGGACAGAATTAGTTATCTTTCACTTCAGGATTTTGCAGGATTAGCCTATGGGTTGAATGCAGAAGGTCGTCCTCTTGGCTTGTTTTTGGACTCGGCGTGCGATGCCCAGTCTAACCCAGAAACGCGTCGGCTCACGTTAGGCCACGTAGTTGAAGAGACCATCGGGAAAATTCCTGGGTCTTGGGCGGCAGGACTTAGTGGGGAAATGGATAAAAAGCTAGAGGCACTTACGCAGTTAATTGTTGATAATTCAAAATTCTGGAAAAGAAACGGGTCTGCCTTTCTAGTTAAATATGACTCCCTCCTAACGGCACTTAGTCCTGGTTATAATGATCTATGATTTCGATTTGATGAATTATTGTCAGTGGTGGCTGGCGGAAATCAGCCAGAGGAATGTAATCGAGCCCTAAAAAAGCGTAATGCGCTCCTTGTTGTAAACTTACATTTTATAACTTCGAAATTCAATTTGACTATTTCCCTTATATTACATACTTCGAACGACTGCTTTTGGTCGGTAGTTTCCTTCCGAATTTGATTGCAACGGAAGCTTTCGCGAGCTTCCGTTAACGTCATCAATATTTTTTCAGCTTTTGCTCAATTAGCCCCATTTCTGCCTTTATCGCAGTGATGGTGAGTTTCTGCATTGCCGTGTTTTTTCCGATTTTAGTATCCACTAGCTTGAGTAGATCGGTCAGGTGGGCTTGTCTGGCTTTGAGCGTGTCAGATTGGGATGAGCTGTTTTGTAGCGCTGCGTTCATGGCTTCGATCCTTGGAGTGATTTAAACAGCCCGCGAAAGCAGGCTGTTTCAGGGAGTCGGTAGTTACAGCGAGAGCAGATCGCGCGTGCGATGCTGGCGGCCACGGTCCGCCAGTTCGCTCCACCTCCAACTGCCGAAGTTTTCACCCTGCTCGGGAATGTCGAGCTTCATTAAGGACACCGGGTCGCGGCCTATCAACCGAGCTGCGGCGTAAAGCTTACCGCCCACATCCAGCAGCGCTTGAGCGGCTTCATTCCACGTTTCCTCCAGGGTGTCGTGAGCTAGCCGCAAGGCGGTGTGCTCAATTTTTTGGTGCTCTACCTGAGCCTCGCTGATGTGACTGTCTACGATGGCCAGCTCTTGCTCCAATGCAGTGATGATCAAGAGTTGGCGGCGATGTTGTTCGGTCGCGGTCGTGAGGTTTTTCGCGGCTTTCTGAGCGTCGGTGCTGGCTGCTTTTTCGCCATCGGTATCTCCCCAAGCCACAGCCTGTGCGTAAGCGGTAGCAGCCTGGGTCTCAGCCTGCCGTGCGCTGGACATATCTTCCTGCGCTTGCTGACGAATTTCCTCCAGGCGAGTGCTGAGGCTGTGGCGTTTAGCGTTGAGTTCCAGTTCGTCCGCCATCCAATTCGCCATCTCGGCAATATAGCCCTCCATCAAGCTTTCTCGGTTGGCCAACTTCTCCAGGTGGTCCAACTTCTGATCCAGCCGGAAAATCTGATCAACCAGCGAGTCGATCTTTAATTTTCGACTGCTGATTTCATGCCTAACGTCGCTCTCACGACCGTGATTAATGACGTCTTCGCTATCGAGTGCAGCCTCAAACGGGGGTAGTTCGCTTTTGATGGCTTCCATTTCAATGGTCAATTTGGCGCGAGTATCTTTCAGTTGTTCAATTCGGTTCATAAGTTGTGTCCTGATTATTGGGGTGGGGTTCACAGTGGCTGGCGAGGCCGATTAAGCCGGCTCTACCTCAGTCAGCAGGCTCACGGTCAGGCGGCCTGTGCCTCGCTTTCATCCATTCCCGCTACGGTTTTCACTACGTAGCACCGCTGAGTACCCAGGCCGGGCAAACGGACGGCGCAGGAGGCTTTGCCATCTGGCCCCGGTTCAAGAACGCCACGGCGTATCAGCTCCTTGTTCACGGCGTTGATGTTCATGCCCTTGAACACTTCCGAGCGCCATGCTTCGGGCAACACGTAGTAGGTGTTGGTGGTGTGCAACGCATCACCGAGGCCATGCTCCAGCGTTTTGCGAAACCCCAGACGGTCAATGGTGCGCGGACCGTGCTCATCGATCTTTGCGGCGGCCGACTCCCAGCGGGTGAAACGGCTTTCACCGAAGCGTTCGATGATCTGGCGCAACCTTGCCAAGATCGCATCCCCTTCAAGGTTCCCGGCGCCGCCGCGCTCATTCATCCAAGCACTGAGGCACACCCGAGCTGCGGTGGTGGCGGTGCCGTCCGGCCAACCGGTAATCCCCATCGCGGTGGCCAGCTCGCCGGCAGCGGCAGCCAGTCCAAACCGGGCTGCAGCACGATGCGCTTGACCACTGGCCGACGCCGGCAACGCTTTGGCGATAAAGCCCTCCAGGGTGTGGCGCAGGATCGCCGGCCAACCGTGTCGTTTGCCGGGCTCACACAGGGCTGATAAGAAGGCGGTCAATGGTGTGCCGTAGTATTTGGCCACCCGTGCCTTGAGTGCATCGCAGAGGGCGGTGGCATCTTCAAAGCCGTTCAGCACATCGAACATGCCCAGGCCTTTACTGGCGTCCGCCGGCACCGCGAGCATCCGCATTTCCATGCCTGCTTTCAGTTCCTTGTTGGCTTCGGCCATGTGCTGCGCCAACGTCTTCTCGCCAGTTGAGAGAAACAGCAAACGCCACTCCTGCACCTGTCGGCCTGCTTGACCTCGATCGTTGGCGCGAGCCTTGCCGGTGCCGTTACCGAGCATGTACACCGTTTCGCCGATGATGCGCGGGTCGCACATACCGATTTCATCCAACACCAGAAGCCCGTCCGAATGCGCGGCCGCAATGGATTCCAAGGCGTTATCCGTCGAGCGCCAAGAGCGCACCAGGCGCGGTCCACCGTAGATCGAGGCGGCCACTTGCAGGTGCGTGGTCTTGCCGCCTGAGCTGTCACCGTAGAGGTGAAAGCCGCCCGACTCATGGCCGAGCATGTGCAGCAGTGGACCGGCAAACGCGACGCTGGCCACAAACGCCAAGCGGTGATTACCGATGCACAAGGCGCCGATCTGCTCTTGCCATTGCTCTAGGGTGCCGGCTTCGCTGATGGGTGGAAGTTGGGCGCCGGCCTCATAAAAGTGCAGGTGTTCAACGTGCGAGCCGACCTGTTGTTCGGGCAGCAGGAAGGCGCTGTCGTGCCAGCCCAGACGAGTGACCAGTCGCGCGCGCTGGGCACTGTCGAAGCCGCCGAGGTAGCTCTGTAGGTCGTTGCGGGCATTGCGACCGGAGCGACTGCCGGCCAGGCGCAGGCCCATGTCCACGAGTGGTCCGAGCACGTCTTTGCCGAAGTCACCGGTCATGGTTCGCGCCGGGATGTTCCAGCGCTTTTTCGCCCCATCGGGATCGTCGAACTCGACCAGCAAGCCCCAGTTATGGCCCTGTGCATCACGGGTGCGCGCCAGGATCTCCAGTGGCGAGCACACCGGGCGAGCCTCGCCATCGTCACCGGAATAAAACACGCCTTCTGCTGTCAGGCGAAAGCCGCCGGGCAGCAGATCGTTTTTAGGTTTCGCGGCGCGTTTGGTCGCCGGCTTGGCTTTGGCTTCAGGTGATTCGGCCGGTGCTTTCTCCGGCTCAGCACCGAGCAGTTCGCCGCTGCGTTCCAGCTCGGCGAAATGCGCCGTCGTCCAACCTTTGGCTTGGGCATCGGCCGCGTCGTCACCGTCATCCCATTGACCACCCTTGGCAAAGCTCGGTTGGTCATTCTTGAGCGTGGGTTTGCGTTTGAAGACGTCCAAGGCGATCACGTGCACCGACGCGGCGCCGAGCTGGTGCAGTTGTTTGGAGACGGCGTCCATGCAGCTTTTACCACTGGCATCGTTGTCGGGCCACAACACCACGGACCGACCTTTGAGCGGTGTCAGATCAGCTTTGTGCCAGGAGTTCGAGCCGTTCGGCCAGCACGTGGCCACGTAGCCGGGCAGCAGCTCCGTCGCGGCGTCGGCGGCCTTTTCGCCTTCGCACAGAATGACCGGAGCTTCTGCGCGTTGCGCTAGTTCATCCAGTCGCAGCAGTGGACGCGGCTCCAGTAAGCCTTGCCAACGCCATTGCCGCGTTTGACCGTCGGCACGTTGGCACCAGGTCAACGGTGCAAATACTTTGCGTGGCTTGCCGTCTTCATCCGGACCCAAATCGAAGCGGTAGAGCACCATGACTGGCTGGCTCAGAGCGTCGCGGTAAATCCAGACTTTAGACGGTGCGCCGTGTTGCCGGTGTTTGGCCGGGCACTTGCTCATGACCTCGGCGGGAATCGGTTGAATGGCGAGCCATTCCGGTGTTTTGCTTTTGCTGGGGCTCGGTTTCGATTCAGCCGCCCCAGCGGTAACGCGCAGCAGTTCGGCCAGCTTGTTGCAGGCTTCGACGTCGGTACCACCGTCGAGATAGCGCACTAGATCGATCAGGTCGCCGCCTTTGTCGCCGGTGGCAAAATCCGCCCAGGTGCCTTTGCTCAAGTTGACCTTGAGAGAGCCGGCGCGCTTGTCGGCGCGGGTCGGATTGGGAGCCGTGTACTCCTTGCCGCCGTCCACGCGTTTGCCGTTCGGTAACCAGTGAGCAAGCACGCGATCAATGCTCTGTAACGCAACGGCTTTGACTTGGGCGAACGTAGGGCGACGGGCATGAGATGTGGAGGTATTCATACACCACCGCCTTGGGCCAGTTGCAACCCACTGGTAACGTCATCGATGATCGCCTTCGCCATCTCACCTAAATAATGCGAAGCCCAGATCATCGCGTCACTGTCATTCCCCATGCCGCTCAGAAAGGTGAGCTTGTTCACGCAGTCCATGAGTAGAGACGCTTGTTCGAGTGCTTCTTCGCAGGAAATACCGGCGTTGATACGAAACAGCGGCTGGTTCTGAGCGTTGCACTTGGCAAAGGTGGCGCCACCAACGGTATTGATCAACATGGAAGGGCTCATTGGGCGCCTCCATTTTTGGTTGGCCGAGTGGAGTTGTCCGCGTGTAAGGCAAGGGTGCGGATAAGTCCCAGGGTTCCTCGAACGTCCCACAGGGCCGCCGCGATGACGTGGTTAGCCAAACGTGGCCCGTCGCACTCGAACTGATCTTCAAGAAGCAAGAGCACAGAGTTGGCTCGATCCACTGCACAGGTGAGAGCATCAATCGGTACACCGGCTTCGGCGTCTTTATGGACGCAAAGCAAATCCTCGGGTAGAGCGAAATTCAGGGCCTTGTTCATTGGGCACCGCCTGCGGCTTCGAGAGCGCGGGCTTTGGCCATGTGAGCGTTGTAACGGGTGAGACGAGTAGCGAGGCTGGAATTGGCGTGTAAAGCGGCGAGAGCCATAGCACGATGGGCAGTGGCGCGAATTTTGGACGGATTGAGGGCGTGCATGGGTGGAGCTCCTTCTTAAGTAGGAACTGCCACGGTTCGTCGCCAAACGAATTGGGGTGGCAGCTGTGCGCAGGTTGGCGAACCGGGTAAGAAGGAACCCGGCAGACCCGAAGGTCTCCCACGCACAGCCACCATAAAACGGGAATGCGAGCACAAAAAAAGCGCCTGCAATCGTAATGGGGGCGCCTGTGCGCCTTCTTAAACTCGGGTCGCCAAACCCGATCGCTGATTTTGCAGCGACGGCCAGAGAGTAACGCCGTGTTTTTAAAAGTGCAACCGTGCGGAGATCTTGCGCATTTTTTCGATGCGACATAAATTGTGTTGGCATGTAGATTTACCTCAACGCCTCCGGATCGCTCCCGGGGGCGTTTTCGTTAGTGCTGAGTAGTGACAGGGCGGGCGAGGGTGAGCCATTGCAAGTGGCTCCCTTGACGAGACCTTTGCCGCATCTGCAGTAGCGCTTCGGGATTGCGCAGCAGGTTGGGGATCACCTGGCGAGCGTCGTGAATAACCACGTCTGGTGGCGGCTGAACCGCTAACAGCGTCCATTCCAGGTTCTGCCACAGCACGATCAGCACCTGAGCGCCCGCCGAGATCGCCTGATCGCGCAGGGTAAGCAAGCGCTGGCGACCCTTGATCTCTGCGCTAGAAGGCAAAGGCTCGCGAAGAGCGCCGACAACATCCAATGCTTGATGGGGGAGAAAGATCGGGGTCATGCGGCCTCCTGAACATTGGCAAACAACGGCGGAGGTGTTTCACCTTTGAGCCAAGCCAAAATTTTGCTGTCTTCAATGCACCGCCGGCGATGTTTTATAGCGAGCAGTTCGCGCTGCTGTGCCAGGCATTCGTCCACATAGCTGGTCAGATCCGAGGTCAACTTCATTTCACGGTGCAGGCGTTCGCTAGCGGTCTTTTCCTCGGCAAGATCCTGCTCGGTGATGCGTCGCCATACCGCCGGATCATTCGCGAATCCAGCCGATTGATCGACCAGCCAGTACGTGACCCAGTCGGTCATACCCAGCGATTTCAGGGCGGTGCGGCGGCCCTCTTTCATTGCGAAATGGCCCGTACCGTGGATGCTGGAAAACTCCCTGCGTACCGCGTTTTTGCGGATCAGCTCAGGCAATTCCCACGGATTGGGTTTAAGCGGAAGAACCAGGCCATCAGGGTTGAAAAAGAAGGCTTCTTGTTCTTCCCCGTTCCAGCTCACACCCGCGATGGTGCGGTGGCGCCAGTTGATTGCCCCCACCTGATAGAGGCGAAATCCGATGCTGTAGGAGTCGAGAAAAGGCCCCTTAAAAGGGCAGTAATTGCGCTTCATGCGGCCACCTGGTCGCGCGCCTCGATGCGGCTGCGTGTCCATGCCTGCACTTCGGAAAGAACCCAGGCGACAGGGGCGCCGCGCGCGTTGCTGTTGCTCAATTTGACGGGCAGGGGAAAGTTGCAGTCAGGGCGCTGCATGAGCTTGTAGATGGTGGGGCGAGCAAGGCCGACCATCGCAATGACTTCGTTGATACGAATGAGGGTTGTTGCGGGGTCGCGAGCTGGGGATTTGGTATTAATTGCTTGGATGGAAGAGGTCATAGTCGTGCCTATATGGTGAGAGACAGGCACAGACTAGAGAGGGGAAAAAAAGCAAACACGGTTTGCTTTTATTGAAATTTATCGAGGTAAGTATCCACTCAAGATCAGGTATTTTTTCACGGTAGGCTCAGACGCTATGCCCTCCTGTTCGACCAATGCTTTTTTCAGCTCCCGCTCTGAAATAGTAGGATTGGCCAAAATGTGACGATCAGCTGCCTTGCAAACGCGCTCGCGGAGATCCGCTGCATTCTGCTGCTTTACCGACTCCGGCTTCCTATTGGCCTTACCCGCTGCCGCGCCTCTTTGCGAGGCATTGGCGGAAAACGCTTTACTCAGCGCCTCGTTTAGAAAGCTGGCCACATTGAAGTTACCCTTCGATACGTCGATGTCCTCAACTTGTCTGTAGAGGCTCGCCAGCATGATCGCCTTGTCGGCATCGCCCATGAATGTGCGGAAGGATTCACGAGCGTCAATTTCCCCGCCTGGATCCTTTAGTCGCTCCTTTTCGGCCAGTGCGCAATATTTCTTAGGATCTGTCGCTTGCATTTGGGCTATGAGGTCTGCGTCCAGGTCGAAGACGTAGAGTTCCGTTTCAAAGAGCCAGTTGGCGAGAACTTGAACGGCTTGAATGCTCTGCACAAGGGTGTAAGTCGCCACGAGTTGCGAGTCCGCAGCGTCGTGATCAATGCTATGAAACCGTCGTATGACACTCGGCAGTGAGGCTGCATCGGCGTAGCTGGCATGTTCCTCGATCTCGTCGCGGAGTCGAAACATCGTAGCGACCACCGACCCTGCTCGATCAGGATAACGGCCATCCTCAAGCCAGAATGAGGTGGCGTAATTGGCCAGCTCCAGCGCCTCTTTGAAATACTCTCGAAACGGCGAATACAACGCTAATTCACGCACGGCCTGTTCGATGTCGTCTAGTTCCCACAGCAAATTACTGACATCGAAGCCAGCAATCTCTAGGCGGCCAATCGGCATGCTCTCATCGTCCATTCACCGCCCCTTGGCCCCGCTTGGCGTCATGGATGCAGCGGTTCACGACACGGTCCTCCTCGACCAACAGTGAGGTGGCTGGGCAAATGTTGTTACACGATTCAACCACGTAACACGTCGTGTAGCGCTGACCATTTCTTCGTGTGGCATGAGATAAGCTGTTTATATTCAATGAGTTATAGAGTTTCGTTACACCTGTAACACGCGTTACACCGTTTTTTTTGGGAGGGTGGGTGAGGAGCCTCATACCACCTTTCCAAATTGGCCTTGCACGACATTTCCATGCTCTAGACCATCGAGGTAGTCGGCATACCATTGCATCATTGACGTTCGTTGCTTGAGATAAATCGCCTTGTTGTAAACACCAGCAACTCCATCTTTGACGTGTGAAAGCTGAGCTTCTACATGATTCTCCTCGAAGCCGTTTTCATTCAGTGTGGTGCTAGCGATGTGGCGGAAACCGTGACCTGTTTGCCGACCTTCGTAACCTAGACGTCGCAGAGCCATCAGAAATACGGTGTTGCTGCGTGGTTTTGTGCGGTCATTACGCCCAGGGAAGAGCAGCGGGTAGGCGCCGCTCAACGTGTGTAATTCCTTGAGCGCTTCGATAGCTTGTCGGGAAAGTGGCACCAGATGTTCCCTACGTTTCTTCATGCGTTCTGCAGGGATCGTCCATAGCTTTTTATCGAAATCGAATTCAGTCCATTTTGCTTCGCGTAGCTCTGAGGGGCGAGCCGCCACAAGAGCAAGAAGACGTAGACCCAAACGAACGTCCTTTGCATGTGGATATGAGGTGATTGCACGAAGCAGTGCGGGCAATTCTTCATTCGTTACGTGCGCATAGTTTTCTGCTGCACGGGTCTGTAAGAACTTGTGCAGTCCTTCGAGCGGGTTATGCACAGCCCGACCGGTGACGCGGGCCAGATCGTAGATTTCTTTGCAAAATCCACGTACCCGGCTCATTTGTTCCAGAATTCCTTTCTGCTCCATACCTCGCAGAAAATCCATCCATTCGAGAGGAAGGATCTCGGTGTAGATGCGCTTGCCGAAAACTGGAAACACATGGAGCTCTAGAGCCCCTATGACTCTAACGGCCGTGCCTTCCTCCCAGTTCTTGCGACGAGCTGTAAACCACTCTCGTGCCAAAGCTTCGAAGGTGTTGTTAGCCGCTTCGATTTCGGCGGCTTTGCGAACTTTCTTGGTCGCAATAGGGTTTTTGCCCTCCGCAGCATCACCGCGGAGTTCGGTCGCCTTTTTTCTTGCTAGGGAGCCCCCAACTTCAGGATATCCCCCGAGCCCCAGCCAGCTCCATTTGCCTGCCGGAGTTTTGTAGCGCAACTGCCAGGACTTTTGGCCATCAGGCTTCACGCGGAAATACAGGCCGTTGCCATCATGC
This sequence comes from Pseudomonas sp. PB101, assembly GCF_009764265.1. Lineage (GTDB taxonomy): Bacteria > Pseudomonadota > Gammaproteobacteria > Pseudomonadales > Pseudomonadaceae > Aquipseudomonas. Next base: position 43,263 of record NZ_RWIR01000069.1, on the reverse strand, counting down.
TCTCGATACTCCTTGGCATCAGGTTCCAAGCCGAGCAATGTGGTATCCGAGAGAGGGCGGCGCTTGATATCGGCACGCTTCATTCGATGTGTATCCCTTCAGTTCAAATCTAGTGCGAGGATACACAAGGGGATACATGGCGTGAAGATATAGGGGTGGACAAGGGTGGATAGCCAGAAACAAGAAAGCCCGCACAGGGCGGGCTTCTTGGGGTGTTTCGTAGACTGTCTGAGACAGGTCTAGACTACTATTTGGTGGAGCCGGGGGGATTTGAACCCCCGTCCGCCAGTACTCCGCTGTCGGTACTACATGCGTAGCCGTGTCTATTAAGTTAACCCTCAGCGACCCGACGGGCAGGGTGCTTTGGGCGAGTTGTGTAAGTTTTAGCCGCTTCGTCCACAACGTACTGCACGGCGATTCTGTTCTATATGACAATCACTTTGGGTTTACAGACATCCCCTGATGATTGCTGGACCCGAAGGTACCAGAAGGGAAGGGCTAAGGCTGCTTACGCAGCGAGAGCGTATTCCCCGTAGGTTTCGTCATTGGCAACTATAAGAAGTTGCAACAGTGGATTTACGAGTTCTGTTACCAACTCGGCATGCACCTAAAGTTTCGCAACCGGCGTCGAATCCTAAACGGCCCCGAGCTTGTTGCTCTGTGAATCAAGTGAGCAACAAGCCTGCACAGTGTACGCCAACGCGAGCCGGAAGGCCAACCCGAAGGTTGACCGCCACGGATCATGGGGTGGGTTCGTGGCTCTGTTTGTCTGCGAGGGCCAATGCCTGGGTGGCCTCGGTGACGCATTTAGTGTCGTCTCCGGAGGCTTGTGAGGCTTCGGCGCTGGACATCAATCGCTTGATCTCCATGGCGGTGTTTCCGGCGGTCGCCGGCAGGCCATTCACTTTGCCTTTGAGCTCTTGCAGCTTGCTCGTGCAAAGGTTGTTGTCCGCGGCAAATACAGGAGAGGCCAACATGGCGGCAGAAATGAACAGACCTGCGAGTGCGGTACGTTTCATGGATGTCTCCTTGAACGGATGGGGCATGTTTCAAAGACCCCGATTCAACGCAAGAATTCGTTTTTTCAGGAAACTGCCGCTCTGCGCACGGTTACACATTTCCAGATCCCGGATGCAACAAAACCCGCAACTGGCGGGTTTTGGTTTGCTTCGTATTGGAAACAGCCGGGCTTGGAAATCCCGGCTGCCGCGCCAACAGGGCTTGGGCTGAGTTACTTCCCGCCTTTTTTCGAGTCAGTGACGGCCTTGATGATGTCGTTGGTCTCGGCGACGCAATCATCAATGCCTTCCTTGGTGCCTTTTGCCTGGTCGGCTTTGGCTTGCTCGACGGAGGCCTTTACCTGGTCAGTCATTTCCGGAGGAATCTGTGCCTTGCCGTTTTCGATGGTTTTCAGGTTGACCGCGCAAAGGTCCTCTGCAGCATACGAGGTGGAAGCCATGATGGAAGCAGCAACGAACAAACCTAACAGCACAGAACGATTCATGTGTTTCTCCTTGAACTGAAGGACCAGGCATTGCTGGCCATCAAATCGGTCTACCGAGTTTTGGGAAGGTCCCGCATTGGCGGGACTTGATCAGTGGACTGCGGCGGCACGTCAGGGTTCTGTTTTTTACTGTAGAGCTGTCGATTCCGAAAGTAGCGTCAAGGAAGGCACAACTATGCACCTTCCTGTAGATCCTGCTATCAGGGCACCCTAGCCTGGGTAACGCGGTCCACCAGATAGACTAGTCCGTGGTAGTCAATGCCGCCATGTTGCGTCAGACCGATCTCACAGGTGCGGCTGGTGGAGATGCCTTCGCTGCATTGTTGCACCGCGTCCTTGAGCGTGCGCAGCGAATGGGCATTCAATTGCGGCGTGGTGAAGCCCTTGTCGCCGGCGAAGCCGCAGCAGTGAATGCCTTCAGGAATGACCACGTTTTTGCTGCATTTTCGCGCCAGATCGATCAGCGCCTGACTTTCGCCCAGGTGCTGCGTGCTGCAAGTGACGTGCACCGCAATCGGCGCTTCCTGCGGTGTGAAGTCGAGGCGATCCATCAAGTGCGTACGAATGAAGCGCACCGGGTCGTACAGGTCCAGACGGCTTTCACCCAGGTCCTGAGTCAGACGCAAGGTGCATGGGCTGGTGTCGCAGTAGACCGGATCGAGTCCGCCGCGGCTGGCTTGCAGCAAGGCGCCAATCAATTCCTGGCGTTTGTGTTCGGCTTGTTCGGCGTAGCCTTTGGAGGCGAATGGCTGGCCGCAACAGAGGTTGTCCAGATTGTCCGGGAAGACTACTTGGTAACCGGCCTTTTCCAGCAGGCTTCGGGTCTTGTCGTAGAGCGACATTTGTTCCTTGTCGCCTGCTGCCGGCCCCATGGCCCGCGACACGCACGCGGCCAGGTACACCACCCGCGGGCGCTCATCGTTGATCGCCGGGCTGAAGCGAATCGGCCTTTCAGGTTGGGGCATGGCGTTGGTCCACTGCGGGACCTGACCCTTGGACAGCTTCGTCAGCGTCGCCGAGAGTTTTGCCAGGCGAGGCGCGCCCAACAACATCCGTGCACCGTTGGCGACGTGCAGGGTAAAACGCGCTCCTTGCAGTGCCGTGGCGAAATTTCCTTCAAGCCAGTTGGCGGTTTTCGTATGCGTTGCCTTGCGACCGCGCAGCTTTTTCACCAACTCGCCGGTATTGATGCCTACAGGGCAGCGTTGTGCGCAGAGGCCGGTGGCGGCGCAGGTATCGATGCCCTGATAGTCGTAGGCGATTTCGAGTTCGGAGGTTTCGATGCCTGCGCGTTTCTTCGCCTGAATGTCGCGCCAGATCACGATACGTTGGCGTGGGCTCAAGGTCAGGCCTTTCGACGGGCAGACCGGTTCGCAGAAGCCGCATTCGATGCACTTGTCGACAATCTCGTCGGCGGCCGGCAAGGGCTTGAGGTGCTTGAGGTGGATCTGTGGATCTTCGCTGAGCACCACATCCGGATTGAGGATGCCGTTGGGATCGAGCAGGCGCTTGAGTTGCCACATCAACTGGTAGGCATCGCTGCCCCATTCCAGTTCAACAAAGGGTGCCATGTTGCGCCCGGTGCCGTGTTCGGCTTTCAGCGACCCACCAAACTCCACCGCCACCAGCTGCGCCACGTCGTCCATGAACGCCTGATAGCGTGCGACTTCCTCCGGGTTGTTGAAGCCTTGGGTGAAGACGAAGTGCAGATTGCCTTCCAGGGCGTGTCCGAAAAGGATCGCTTCGTCGTAGTGATGTTTGTCGAACAGCTCGATCAGGCGGTTGACGCCGATGGCCAGTTGTTCGACCGGGAAGGTGACGTCTTCGATGATCACCGTGGTACCGGTCTTGCGAACCGCGCCGACGGCCGGGAAGGTGTCTTTGCGGATGGCCCAGAGACGGGCGTTTTCCTGTGGGTCCTCGGTGAAGTCGACCTGTTTTTCTACCGGGAACGCCTGCAGGGACGTCATGATCTGCACCAGCTGTTCGTGCAGGAGGGTGGACGACGCCGCGCGGGATTCGATCAACAGTGCACAGGCATTATTCGACAAGTGCTGTACGAAAGCGGGCATGCCGGGTTTGTCCTGCACTGAGCGCAGGCTGCGCCGGTCCAGCAGTTCCACGGCCGACACCGGTTGGCTTTTCAATACACTGACCGCGTTGCAGCAGGTCTCGACATCCGGGAACACGATCAGGGCCGAGGCCTTGTTCGGGTGGTCGATCACGGTGTCGTAGGTCACGGCACTGATGAACCCGAGCGTGCCCTCGGAGCCCACCAGCAAATGGCTCAAGATATCCACAGGCTCGTCGAAATCCACCAGGGCATTGAGCGACAGGCCGGTGGTATTTTTCAGACGGTATTTGTGGCGAATTCTCGCAGCCAGTTCGGCGTTGGCGCGGGTCTCGCGCCCCAGGGTTGCCAAGCGCTCCAGCAGGGCGGCGTGGCTTTGGCGAAACGCTGCGACGCTGGCGGCATCTTCAGTGTCCAGACGACTGCCGTCAGCCAGCACCAGACGAATGCCGGCCAGAGTGTGATAGGTGTTTTGCGCCGTGCCGCAGCACATGCCGCTGGCGTTGTTGGCGACGATGCCACCGATCTTGCAGGCGTTGATCGAGGCCGGGTCCGGGCCGATCTTGCGTCCGAACGGTGCCAGCCAGGCGTTGGCCTGGGCACCGATCACGCCCGGTTGCAGGCGAATCTGCGTGCCTTGCCCGCGAATCTCGCGCGCGTTCCAGTTATCTCCAAGCACGATCAAAACCGAATCGCTGATGGCCTGCCCAGAGAGGCTGGTGCCAGCGGCGCGGAACGTCACCGGGACTTGGTCGCGCTGCGCCAGTTGCAGCAGCGCCACCACTTCGTCTTCGGACTCGACGCGGATCACCAGCTGCGGAATCAACCGATAGAAACTGGCATCGGTGCCGAAGGCCAGGGTCGACAGCGGGTCGTCGAATCGTCGCTCCTGTGGAATCAGTTGCTGTGCATCACGCAGGAAAGCGGCCGGTAGAGTCATTGGTCCTCCAGAATCAGCACCACCAGGTCTTTCGGACCATGGGCGCCGTAGGCCAGGACCTGTTCGATGTCGGCGGTCTTCGACGGGCCGGACACCAGCAACGCGTTGGTCGGCATGCCTTGCGCCCATTCGAACTCCTGTTGCACCTGATAGAAGTTGTCGCGGATTTCACTGGCCTTGAGCAGGGCGAAATGCACCGGTGGCGCGAGGCTCATCAAGCGCGGCTCTTCGCGAGTCGGCCAGATAATCAGGCTGCCGGTTGCCGCGATGGCGCCGAGGGTGCCGGTCAGGCTTGCCGGGGTATCGTTGAACAGCTCGGCTTTCCATTCTTCAGCCGGACGATCGTAGGCCTTGAGCACCGGCAGATCGGGATTCTTCGCCCAGTGCTGTGTGATGCGTTGACCGTGGGGTGTTGTCGGTGCGATCAGCAGGCTTGGCAACTGGCGCTCGCGCAGCAATTGCGCGAGTAGCACCGGCCATTCTGTGCCGGACGTCAGATGGATTTCCGTGTGCACCGCTTCCATCAATTTGCGCAACTGCGGGATGCGCTGTTCGGGTGCATAGGTGTAAGGCTGAGTCACCAGATCGACATCGAAGTTGTCGGCCACTGGTGTGGTGCCTGTCAGACTTTTACGCAGCTTGGCGAGGATATTTTGCTTGGCGCTCATCAGCGGTCTCCCTGTTTGGCCAAATGCTCGCGGGCCATGTCATGCAGTGAGCGGGCAGCGGGTTTTGGTGCGCTGTGGTTTTGCGTCCACGGCCCGACATTGCTCGGCGTGAGGGCACGCAAGCGGGTGGCGAAGAAGCCGAACAGGCGATACAGCGTCGGGGAACTGTTGAGCTTCGCCCAGGCGTTCCAGATGAACCGCTCCTTGCGCGAATACTTGCTGCCCTGGCCGCGCATCACTTGATGGGGGCTGTCGGGGGCCTTGACGTTTTCTTCGCGCAGGCGCCGTATCAACGCAGGGATCGGGATTTTCACCGGGCAGACTTCGCCGCAGGCTCCGCACAGCGAAGAGGCGCTCGGATGATCCGGAACTTTCGCCAGGCCGACCATGTGCGGGGTGACGATTTTTCCGATAGGGCCGGGGTAAACCTCCCCATAGGCATGGCCGCCGATTCGGGTGTACACCGGACAATGATTCATACAGGCGCCGCAGCGGATGCAGTTCAGGGTCTGGCGCAATTCGCTGTCGGCAAAGGCCTGGCTGCGACCATTGTCGAGCAATACCAGGTGCACTTCCTGCGGGCCGTCGAGTTCATGTTCCTTGCGCGGGCCCGAGATCATGTTGACGTAGGTGGTGATCGGAATGCCCAGGGCCGAACGGGTCAACAGCGACAAGAGCGGCACCACGTCGCGCAGGTTTTCCACGATTTTTTCGATACCGGTGACGGCGATGTGCACGGGTGGCACCGTGGTGGTCATGCGGCCGTTGCCTTCGTTTTCCACCAGCAGCAGGGTGCCGGTTTCGGCCACGGCGAAGTTGACGCCGGAGACGCCGATGTCCGCTTCGAAGAATTTCTGTCGCAAGACCTTGCGACCGATCTGAATGAGTTGGTCAACGTCCTTGGTGTATTCCACGCCAAGTTTGTCGTGGAACAAGGACGCGACCTGACCGGCATTCTTGTGGATTGCCGGCATGATTATGTGTGAAGGCTTCTCGTGGTCGAGCTGGACGATGTACTCGCCCATGTCCGATTCCAGGCATTCAATGCCCCGATCAGCGAGGAAATGATTCATCTCCATTTCTTCGCTGACCATCGATTTGCCCTTGATCACTTGCCGCCCCTCGTGAGCGCGGATGATCGAGAGGACGATGCCATTGGCTTCGTCCACCGTTTCCGCCCAGTGCACTGTCACACCGTTGCGGGTCAGGTTCTGTTCCAGTTGCTCGAGCAGGTCGGGCAACTTGGAGAGTGTGCGGGCACGGACTGCATTGCCCAGTGCGCGCAAGTGTTCTCTTTCATGGGCATCGCTGAACGCCGCTGCCCTTTTGCTCATCAGTGAATCCATCGCCTTGCGAAAGTTGCCTCGCAATTGCGCGTCACCCAGCGCGTTGTGGGCGCGGGTGCGGAAATCTTCTTCTACGGCAACCGTAGGAATAATCGCAGAAGTGCTCATCGGGCACCTCCGGTACGCTGCCAGAGGAAGCTGGCCAGATGCTGACCGCGCAACGCTTCCTGCTGTTTTTCCAGCGAGCCGTTGATGTTCATCAAGCAGCCGCAGTCGGCACTCAATACCTTGTGTGCGCCGGATTCCTTCAACGCCCGGGTCTTGTCCGCCACCATCGCGCCGGAAATGTCTGGCATACGGACGCTGAATGTCCCGCCAAAGCCACAGCACTCACTTTCGTGATCGTGATCGACCCGCTCCACATTGCTCAACTGCGCCAACAACTCGCGGCCGTGCAGGTGGGTGTTCATTTCGCGGCGTGCCGAACACGAGGTGTGCAGCGCCACTTTCACCGGCTCGCCGCTGTCTTTCAGCTGCACCTTGCAGACAAACAACAGGAACTCGGCCAGCTCAAAGGTTCTCGCCGCCAGGGCCTGAACCTGTTTCAACGTGTCCGGCTCGTCCTTGAACAAGTCGGCGTAATGTTCGCGCAGCATGCCCGCGCAAGAGCCTGAGGGCACCACCACCGGATAGTCACCGGCAAACAGCGCCAGTTGCGAGCGCGCCACGGTCCGTGCCTGCTCGGTGTAACCCGAGGTGTAGGCTGGTTGCCCGCAGCAGCTCTGCCCTTGCGGGTATTCGACACGAATGCCTTCGCGCTCCAGCAGGTGGATCGCATCCATCCCGGCTTCGGGGTAGAACAAATCGACCACGCAGGTCCCGAACAGGTAGACCCGTGACGGTTTCTCGCTGGGGTATTGCCGAGGTTCGGGCAGTGGCGGGGCGACACGGGTCGCATTCGGCACGGCGTTGTAAAAAAGCTCGCTCATCAGGCGTGTCTCCGGGTGGTCCCGGTTATTCGTCTGTCGAGGCTGCTGAATATAGAGCCGGAAGCTTTCAGCAGCCTTACAGACCGGGGTGTGGATTGTGGACGCCGGGGGCGTGGCCCGGCGTCGGTTTTTACCGTTTTGCCTGTAGTCCTTAGTGGACCAGCATGCCGGTGAACCAGTAGGCCTGGGCCAACGTGATCAAGCCGACAATCGTTGCAAAGAATAGGCTGTGCTTGAGGGTGAAGCGGAAGAGATCCGATTCCTTGCCCACCAGGCCGGTCGCGGCGCAGGCCACGGCGATCGATTGTGGCGAGATCATCTTGCCGGTTACGCCGCCGCTGGTGTTCGCCGCCACCAGCAAGGTGTCGTTGACGCCGATCTGGTGCGCGGTGGTCGCTTGCAGCGAACTGAACAGCGCGTTGGACGAAGTATCGGAACCGGTGAGGAATACGCCCAGCCAGCCGAGGAACGGCGAGAAGAACGGGAAGGCCGCGCCAGTGCCCGCCAATACCAGGGCCATGGTCGAGGACATGCCCGAGTAGTTGGTCACGAAGGCAAACGCCAGCACCATGCCGATGGACAGGATCGGCCAGCGCAGTTCGTAGAAGGTCTCTTTGAAAGTGGTCAGACCAGTTTTGAAATTGATCTTCAGTACCAGCATCGAGATCAGCGCCGAGAAGAAGATCGCCGTGCCGGTCGCGGAAATCGGGTCCAGTTTGAACACCGCAGGAATGGCGGTCGGGTTAGTCACGATCGGCGCGACCTTGATCACCATTTGATCAAGATGCGGGATCGCAAAGTTGAACACGAAGCTGTACATCGAACCGCCAGCGGCAAACATCGCCTTGAACGGCTTCAGGGTCCAGATGGTGACCAGTACGGTAAGAATCAGGAACGGCGACCAGGCCTTGAAAATTTCCCCGAGGCTGTAGGGCGAAGCCACGGTAGTGCGCTTCTGACCGAAACCACCGACGCTGGCGCTCACCACCGAGGCCGAGACGGCACCGACGATGTGTTGGCCGGCGGCGCGTTTTGGTTGCCAGACTTTCAGGAACAGGGTCAGGGAAATCAGGCTGGCCAGGGCCGAGGTGATGTCCGGCAGTTCCGGGCCGATGAAGTTCGAGGTGAAGTACTGGGTCACGGCAAAGCTCAAGCCGGCCACAAGGGCTGCCGGCCAGGTTTCCCGCACGCCGCGCAGGCCATCCATCATGAACACCAGCCAGAACGGCACGAACAGCGACAGCAGCGGCAGTTGGCGACCGGTCATGGCGCCGATCTTGAACGCGTCGATGCCGGTGACTTGGCCGGCAACGATGATCGGAATGCCCAGGGCGCCGAAGGCTACCGGTGCGGTGTTGGCGATCAGGCACAAACCGGCGGCGTACAACGGGTTGAAGCCAAGGCCTACCAGCAGGGCGGCGGTAATCGCCACGGGTGCACCGAAACCGGCCGCGCCTTCGAGGAAGGCACCGAAGCAGAAGCCGATCAGCAGGACCTGCAGACGCTGGTCATCGGTGATCGACAGGACCGAGCTGCGGATGACTTCAAACTGGCCACTCTTGACCGTCAGTTTGTAGAGAAATACCGCCGCCACAATGATCCAGGCAATCGGCCACAGGCCGTAGGCGAAGCCATACCCGGCGGCGGCGAACGCCATGTCGACCGGCATCTGGAACGCGAAGATCGCCACCAGGATCGACAACGCCAGGGTGATGCTGCCGGCCACATGGCCTTTGAGGCGGAACACGGCCAAGGCCAGGAAGAAAAATACGATCGGGATGACGGCTGCGAGTGCGGACAGGCCGAGGCTGCCGAGCGGGGAATAGAGCTGTTGCCAGGTTTGCATATGGGGTGGCCCCTAATTGTTGTTGGTCAGGCACTGATCAGCGTTCTTGGTTAATTGGTAAGACCAATTTACAATCGCTGTTGGCTAGGGTAAAAGCCTTGTAGGCGGTGTGTCAATTTGCCGCCCTAAAACTTTTGTCGAATGCACAGTGCGCAGGTCGTCTGCCTGGTATGACCCAATGCGCTGTGGCAGGTGCTGGCGCGGCGCCGATAGGCCAGAATAGAGCCCCGGCGAGCCGTCGGATCGTGGAGTAATCGAGTTATGGGGTTTGATCAGATTCGTCAGCGCCGTTTGTCTGACGATATTGTCGAGCAGCTTGAGGGCATGATCCTCGAGGGCACGCTGAAGGCGGGTGAGCGTTTGCCGGCCGAGCGCGCGTTGGCCGAGCAATTTGGCGTGTCGCGTCCTTCGTTGCGCGAAGCCATTCAGAAGCTGACCGCCAAGGGCCTGCTGGTCAGTCGCCAGGGCGGCGGCAATTATGTGGTGGAATCACTGGGTACGACCTTCAGTGATCCCTTGTTGCAGCTGCTGGAAAGCAATCCCGAGGCGCAGCGCGATCTGCTGGAGTTTCGCCATACGCTGGAAGCATCTTGTGCCTATTACGCGGCGCTGCGTGCCACTGATGTGGATCGCGAGCGACTGACCGCGGCGTTCAACGAATTACAGGATTGTTATTCGCGTCACGAGGAAGTGAGTCGTGCCGAAGAGGGTGCCGCGGACGCCAGGTTTCACCTGGCGATCGCCGAGGCCAGCCACAACGCGGTGTTGCTGCACACCATTCGCGGGCTGTTCGACCTGCTCAAGCGCAACGTGGTGACCAACATTGGTGGCATGTACAAGCAGCGCACCGAAACCCGCGACATGCTGATCACGCAGCATCGGGAGTTGTACCAGGCGATTATCGAAGGGCATGCGGAGCAGGCGCGGGAAGTTTCCAGTCGACACATCCTGTATGTGCAGGAGGTGCTGGAAGAAGTGCGTCAGGAAGTGCAGCGCGTGGCCCGGGCGGAGCGGCGCAAGGGGATGTAGTCAGTTGGGTTTGTGGTGATTGGGCGATCGCCATCGCGGGCAAGTCCACTCCCACGGGTACATCGAAACCCTGTAGGAGCCGGCTTGCTGGCGATCGCGATTTCAAGGAGCGGAATCAGTCTTCCTTGCCCTTGTTGCGCACCGCGCGCTGCAGCTCGCGGCCGGCATCGCGTTCGCGCTCGGTATCGCGCTTGTCGTATTCCTTCTTGCCCTTGCCCAGCGCGATCTCGCACTTGACCATGTGCTTGCTCCAGTACCAGGACAGGCACACGCAGGCATAACCCTTTTGCTGCACCGCAGCGGAAAGCTTGTCCAGCTCGCGACGGTTGAGCAGCAGCTTGCGGCTGCGAACCGGATCGGCGATGACGTGGGTGCTGGCGGTCGTCAGAGGCGTAATATGGCTGCCCAGCAGCCAGGCTTCGCCATCCTTGAGCAGCACGTAGCTGTCGACCAGCTGCAGCTTGCTTGCCCGCAAACTTTTTACTTCCCAGCCGGCCAGGACCAGACCAGCCTCGAACTTATGCTCGATGAAGTAATCGTGTCGCGCCTTTTTATTTTGCGCGATGGTCCCTGTTGGGTGTTTCTTCTGTTTAGCCATAGGGGCGGCATTATAGGGAGTTACATCAGAGTCGGCTACGGGGATGCTACGTGCTTGAGCAGGTTGATTGAATCCCGGACAATGCGGCCTCTTTTTTGAACGCTTGGGCGTGATAACGATGTCGACAGACAAGGTTTCTGTCCACGGCAGTTGGGCTAGCCGCTGGGTCTTCATACTCGCCGCGACCGGTTCGGCCGTGGGACTGGGTAGTATCTGGAAATTCCCGTACATGGTCGGTGTCTATGGCGGCGGCGCTTTCGTGCTGATGTTCCTGGCCTGCATCGCGCTGATCGGCGTGCCGGTCATGCTGGCCGAAACCCTGATCGGCCGGCGTGCCCGGCAGAGCCCGGCCAATGCCTTGAAGATCCTGGCGGTCGAGGCGGGGCACTCGGCCAAATGGTCCTGGGGTGCATTCGCCGGAATGATCACGGCGTTGCTGATCCTGTCGTTCTACAGTGTAGTGGGCGGATGGTCGCTGGATTACATCATCGACATGGGGCGTGGCGACTTCCAGGGCGTGACGGCGGATCAGGTGGGGGCTTACTTCGGCAACGTGATCGCCGATCCCTGGCGCCTGACACTTTGGCACACGATTTTCATGCTGTTATCAGCGGTGGTGATCGCCAAGGGCGTGGTTGCCGGGCTTGAGCGCAGTTTGCGCATCATGATGCCGTTGCTGTTCGTGATGATCCTGGTGCTGCTGGGCTACAGCATGACCACCGGTCACTTCATGGAGGGCGTGCATTTCATGTTCGACTTCCACCCGGAAAAGGTCCTGGACGGCTTGTTGCCGGCAATGGGGCACGCGTTCTTCTCGCTGAGTGTGGGTGTCGGTTCGATCATGATCTATGGCGCCTACATGCCGAAGAATTCGTCGATTTCGGGGACGGTCGTCGGCGTGGCGTTGCTCGACACCTTCGTGTCCCTGGTGGCCGGCCTGGCACTGTTTCCGATTGTTTTCGCGGCGGGCCTGAACCCGAGCGAGGGGCCGGGGTTGATGTTCGTCAGCTTGCCGTTTGCCTTCGGGAACGTGGCGTTCGGACAATTGATGGGTGTGGTGTTCTTCGTGCTGGTGGCGGTCGCGGCCTGGAGTTCGGCGATTTCCCTGCTTGAACCGATGGTGGCCTACCTGGTCGAGCGCACTAAAGTGAGTCGTGCATGGGTCACTTTCTGGCTGGCTTTCAGTTGCTGGTTTGTCGGCCTGGGCACGGTGTTCTCCTTCAATATCTGGAAGGAGGCCAAGTTTTTCGTGAACGAAGGCGGGATGTTCCACCTCTACCAATGGGGAGCAAACGGTGGTCTCGACTTCTTTGGCGTGATCGATTTCTTCACCTCGCGACTCATGTTGCCGCTTGGCGGTTTGTGTTTCGTGGTGTTTGCGGGCTGGATCATGGGGCGTGAGGCGGTGCGCGACGAGTTGTCGATCCGCAACCCGGCGCTGTTTGGTCTGTCCTTGTTCTTGATGCGCTATGTGGCGCCCATCGGCATCCTCGTAGTGTTTGCCGCCCAGCTGTGGAAGTGACGCTGACATGACGACACACATTTCGCGATCGGCATTGCTGCCATACCCGGCACAAGCGCTGTATGACCTGGTCAACGACGTGGCGCGCTATCCGGAGTTTCTGCCGTGGTGCTCGACCGCCGAAGTCCTGGAGAGCTCCCCTGAACATATGCGGGCGAGCGTTGGCGTGGCGAAGGGCGGCCTCAGTCAGCACTTCGTGACGCGCAACACGCTGGTTCCCGGTCAATCGATCGAAATGAACCTCGAAGAGGGCCCTTTCACCCAATTGCATGGCATATGGGTGTTCAAGGCGCTGACAGACAAGGCCTGCAAGATCAGCCTCGATCTGTCGTTCGATTATGCCGGGCCGCTGGTTCGCGCCACTCTGGGACCACTGTTCAACCAGGCGGCCAATACCCTGGTGGATGCGTTCTGCCAGCGTGCCAAGCAGATACATGGTTGAGGTCATGATTGAAGTCGAGGTGGTCTACGCGGCCGTCGACCGTCAGGTACTGCTGACCCTGGCGGTTCCGGTAGGAACGAGTGTGCGGGCGGCCTTGCTCAAGTCGGCGGTGGCCGAAACGTTTCCTGAACTGGATCTGGCCAATTGCCCTGTGGGTATCTTCGGCAAGGTTTTGGCCGATCCGGAGCATCGGTCTGTTCAGGCGGGGGATCGAATCGAGATTTATCGACCTCTGTTGGCCGATCCGAAAGAGGTGCGCCGACTGCGCGCGGCGAAAGCTGCCGAGGCCAAAGCTGCCGAGGCCAAAGCGCGGAATCAGTGATTGGCTGGAGCGCCAGACAATAAAAAGCCCGGGTATGCCGGGCTTTTTATTGAGTCGCAAATTATTGCGGCGAGGTTTCCAGTGGTTCAGGCGTCGGGACCGGAACGGTTTCTACACCGTCGACGTCCTTCTGGATCTGATCCAGCAGCGAACCTGGCTTGACCGGTTTTTCCGGTTTTGGCTTCTCGACGTTTTCTGCCGGGGCAGCCACTGTCGTGCCGCTGTCCTTGCCGAGAATGGCTTCGTCACGGCTCACGCCTGGCATGAAATCACCAGAGAGGCTGACAAGCTGATCATTTGGGTTGAAGATAACGCTAATGCGTTCCTGTTGGCGTTCACCGCCACCCGGTTGCAGGCTGTACAGATAATCCCAGCGATCGGCATGGAACGTGTCAGTCAGCAGAGGGTTGCCCATGATAAACCGTACTTGCTTACGGGTCATTCCCGGGCGTAACTGGTCTATCATGTCCTGCGTGACGACATTGCCCTGCTGGATGTCGATTTTGTAAACCCCGGGGAATGAACAACCGGCGAGTGCGAGCAGTCCCACAAAGGTGAAACTGGTTAGCAAGAGCTTGGTGTTTTGCATCGGTGGGCGACTTCCACTATCTTGGCTGGGACAACGTAAACGCCGATCATACCCGCATTAAGAGAAGCTGCGAAGCAGCATCGCGAGAAAGCTGACCATGGTTGAAAATAGCGAACTACGCAAAGCCGGCCTCAAAGTGACCCTGCCACGGGTCAAAATTCTGCAAATGCTCGATTCCGCCGAGCAGCGCCACATGAGTGCCGAGGATGTCTACAAGGCCCTTATGGAGGCTGGTGAGGACGTCGGTCTGGCCACGGTTTACCGTGTCCTGACCCAGTTCGAGGCAGCTGGCCTTGTGGTGCGGCACAACTTCGACGGAGGCCATGCGGTCTTCGAACTGGACGACGGAAAGCATCACGACCATATGGTCAACGTCGAAACCAGCGAAGTGATCGAATTCTTCGACGAAGAAATCGAGCGGCTCCAGAAAGCAATCGTCGACAAGTATGGCTTCGAGATGGTTGATCACAATCTGGTGCTGTACGTGCGCAAGAAAAAGTAAGCATGTCGCGCGAACATCCGTTCGCGAAACGAACGAAGGCGACCCCAGGGTCGCCTTCGTGCTTTCTGCCCGCCTTAAACTTTTGCGGTCACGACCATTTTTTTGGCGTGGGCAAGGGATTCCTTGGTCAGGTCGATGCCGCCCAGCATTCGCGCGACCTCTTCGATACGATCGTTCTTGCTCAGCTTGGAGACGGCTGTGCGAGTGGCATCCTCTCCGCGCACCTTGTGCACAAACAGATGTTGATGACCTTGCGCGGCGACTTGTGGCAAGTGGGTGACGGTCAACACCTGTCCCCGCTCGCCGAGCCGACGCAGCAACTGGCCGACAATCTCGGCGGTCGGGCCGCCAATGCCCACGTCGACTTCGTCGAACACCAGCGTTGGCACGCGAGAGGTTTGGGCGGTGATCACCTGGATGGCCAGGCTGATCCGCGAAAGCTCACCGCCGGAGGCTACTTTCGCCAGGGCTTTTAACGGCTGCCCCGGGTTGGCACTGACGAGCAATTCGACCTGTTCAAGTCCGTTTGGCAGTAGTTCATTGCTGCTGTTCGGGCGCAGTTCAATGGTGAAGCGGCCGCCGGGCATGCCCAGGCGCTGGATTTCCTGCTCCACGGCGCTGGCCAGGCTGCTGGATGCCTGATGGCGCAAGTCGCTCAGCTCCCGGGCCTTTTCCTGATAGTGGCGGGCATAGGAAGCCAATTCGTCGCTCAGTCGCTCGATGGATTCGTCGTTGGCATTAAGGGTTTCGATTTCATCGAGCAGGCGCTGTTGCATCTCCGCGACTTCGGTCGGCTGGATGCGATGTTTGCGCGCCATGGTGTAGATCGCGTCGAGGCGCTCTTCCAGATATTGAAGCCGCGCCGGGTCGGCGTCGAAATTGTCCAGGAAGCGGTTCAATTCGCCCACGGCTTCTTCAACCTGAATCTGTGCGCTGGTCAGCAAGCTGCTGGCTTCGCCGAGCGCGCCGATCGAGTTGTTCACACTCGACAGGCGGTTGAGGCTGGCGGTGAGGGCGTTCAGGACATTCCCGGAATCACTTTCGCTGCATTGCTCGACCACTTGCCGGCAAATGCCCAGCAAGGTTTCGGCGTTGGTCAGGTTCTTGTGTTCCTGCTCGAGCTGCTCCAGTTCGTTGTCGCCCAGGCCCAGGTTTTCCAGTTCTTCGAGTTGATAGCTGAGCAACTGATGGCGGGCGCGTTGCTCGTCGCCGGAATTGGAGAGTCGCTCCAGTTCCTGGCGGGTCTGGCGCCAGCGCTGGGCGGCAAGTTGCACCTGGCGGGCAAGATCCGTGGCGCCGGCATATTCATCGAGCAGGCGCCGGTGGGTATCGGTCTTGAGCAGGGATTGGTGTTCGTGCTGGCTGTGAATGTCGATCAGCAGTTCGCCCAGCGCCTTGAGGTCGCCCAGTGGGCAGGGCGTGCCGTTGATGTAGCCGCGCGAGCGTCCTTCGGACGTGATCACCCGGCGCAGGATGCACGGACCGTCGTTTTCGAGATCGCGCTCGGCCAGCCAGGCGCTGGCTTCGGGAATATCGGCCAGATCGAAGGTGGCCAGGATGTCGGCCTTGTCGGCACCGGGGCGGACCACGCCGCTGTCGGCGCGATCACCCAGGGTGAGGCCCAGCGCGTCGAGCATGATCGACTTGCCCGCGCCGGTTTCCCCGGTGATCACGCTCATCCCGCGATCGAGTTCGAGATCGAGATGTTCAACGATGGCGTAGTTGTGTACGGACAGGTGCACCAGCATATGGGCCGCTCCCAGGTGTTAGGTCTGGTTATTTATACAGTGTTTTATTTGCGGCTGACAATGCCCCTTGTTAGCTCGATTGGCTCGGTCCGACGAAACCCTTATCGCAACCGGGAATGACAATGCAGTTGTTTTTTGTAGGGTTAATCTTCGGCGCCCCTTGAAGCCGGATTTTGCGGCCCCATATAGCTGGGCAGAAGCGCGAGTTGAGCTCGCGGACGAAATTGAAAGGAGAAATCTATGGCTGACGAACAGACAGTGGATACGCAAAACCCAGACGCCAACCAGGCGCCCGAGGCTTCGGGTGATGACCTGGCGGCTCGTGTACAAGTGCTCGAAGAGCAACTGGCAGGCGCTCAGGATCAGGCTTTGCGTGTAGCCGCCGATCTGCAGAACGTCCGCCGTCGCGCCGAGCAGGATGTAGAGAAGGCTCACAAGTTCGCGCTGGAAAAATTCGCCAGCGACCTGCTGCCGATCGTCGACAGCCTGGAACGTGGCCTGGAACTGTCCAGCCCGGACGACGAAAGCATCCGTCCGATGCGCGAAGGCATCGAGCTGACCCTGAAAATGTTCCACGACACCCTCAAGCGTTATCAGCTTGAAGCGATCGACCCGCATGGCGAACCGTTCAACGCCGTTCACCATCAGGCAATGGCCATGCAGGAAAGCGCCGACGTCGAGCCGAACAGCGTTCTGAAGGTGTTCCAGAAGGGCTATCAGCTCAATGGTCGCCTGCTGCGCCCGGCGATGGTCGTGGTCAGCAAGGCGCCTGCGCCGGTTTCGCCTTCGATTGACGAGCAGGCTTGAAATCCGCCGCAAGGCCCCCATTTATAAGTCAAGCGTTTAAGTGCTACCGCAGTTAGCCACCACTGCTGCGGCAACCAAATCCAAAGTTTCGGGAGAGTGAACATGGGCAAAATTATCGGTATCGACCTGGGGACTACCAACTCCTGCGTCTCCGTGTTGGAAAACGGCAAGGCAAAAGTTATTGAAAACGCTGAAGGCGCGCGTACCACGCCGTCGATCATCGCTTACGCCAACGATGGCGAAATTCTGGTTGGCCAGTCGGCCAAGCGTCAGGCTGTGACCAATCCGCATAACACCCTGTATGCGGTGAAGCGTCTGATCGGTCGTCGTTTCGACGAAGAAGTCGTGCAGAAAGACATTCAGATGGTCCCTTACAAGATCGTCAAGGCTGACAACAGCGACGCCTGGGTTGAAGTGAACGGCCAGAAAATGGCACCGCCACAAATCTCGGCTGAAATCCTGAAAAAGATGAAGAAGACCGCCGAAGACTACCTCGGCGAGACCGTGACTGAAGCGGTGATCACCGTTCCGGCCTACTTCAACGACAGCCAGCGTCAGGCGACCAAAGACGCCGGCCGCATCGCCGGTCTGGACGTGAAACGTATCATCAACGAACCAACCGCGGCCGCTCTGGCTTACGGTATGGACAAGGCCAAGGGCGATCACACCGTGATCGTTTACGACCTGGGCGGTGGTACTTTCGACGTTTCCGTGATCGAGATCGCTGAAGTCGATGGTGAGCACCAGTTCGAAGTACTGGCCACCAACGGTGACACGTTCCTGGGCGGTGAAGACTTTGACATTCGTCTGATCGACTACCTCGTCGACGAATTCAAGAAAGAAAGCGGCATGAACCTCAAGGGCGACCCGCTGGCCATGCAGCGCCTGAAAGAAGCCGCTGAAAAAGCCAAGATCGAGCTGTCTTCCGCTCAGTCGACCGACGTGAACCTGCCGTACATCACTGCAGACGCCACCGGTCCGAAGCACCTGAACGTGAAGATCTCCCGCGCCAAGCTGGAAGCGCTGGTTGAAGACCTGGTTCAACGTACCATCGAGCCTTGCCGCATTGCGCTGAAAGACTCCGGTATCGACGTTGGCGCGATCAACGACGTGATCCTGGTCGGCGGTCAGACCCGTATGCCACTGGTTCAGAAACTGGTGACCGAGTTCTTCGGTAAAGAAGCTCGTAAAGACGTGAACCCGGACGAAGCGGTTGCCATGGGTGCTGCTATCCAGGGTGCGGTACTGGCCGGTGACGTGAAAGACGTTCTGCTGCTGGACGTTAGCCCGCTGACCCTGGGTATCGAAACCATGGGCGGCGTGATGACTGCGCTGATCGAGAAAAACACCACGATTCCTACCAAGAAATCGCAAGTGTTCTCGACTGCCGACGACAACCAGGGCGCCGTGACCATTCACGTGTTGCAAGGTGAGCGTAAGCAAGCGACGCAGAACAAGTCCCTGGGCAAGTTCGACCTGGCCGAGATTCCACCAGCACCACGTGGCGTGCCACAAATCGAAGTGACCTTCGACATCGACGCCAACGGCATCCTGCACGTAGGCGCCAAGGACAAGGCCACTGGCAAGACTCAGTCGATCGTGATCAAGGCCAACTCCGGTCTGTCCGACGAAGAGATCGAGCGCATGGTGCGTGATGCCGAGGCCAACGCCGAGGAAGACCGCAAGTTCGAAGAGCTGGCCACTGCCCGTAACCAGGGTGATGCACTGGTTCACTCGACGCGCAAAATGGTTGCCGATGCTGGCGACAAGGTGAGCGCTGAAGAGAAGACTGCAATCGAAGCTGCTGTAGTTGCCCTGGAAGCCGCTGTCAAAGGCGACGACAAGGCCGTTATCGAAGCCAAGGTTGAAGAGCTGTCGAAAGTCTCCGCTCCAGTGGCGCAGAAGATGTATGCCGAACAGGCTCAGCCTGCTGAAGGCGCTGCACCGCAGGGCGAATCGGCGGAAAAGGCTGACGACGTTGTCGATGCCGAGTTCGAAGAAGTCAAAGACCACAAGTAAGTTGTTGGTCGGCCGGTTGACTGCCTTAAGGCGGTGACTGGTAGGATGTCGCCGCGCGGGAGCTTGCTCCCGCGTTGGCGTGTCTGGAATACGCGAATTTTTACAGTGTGCGACAACGTTCGCGTGCTGCTGGCATGGTCGGGAATGCTCCTGCTTTCCGAGCCGCAAGTGCCAAATCGAAACAAAGACCAGGATCGTTGAATTGACGTGAGTTGGGTCCGGGCCTGTATTGGGGCTCAACGAGTTCGGCAGGGCTCAGGAGAGGTTTGCCGAACGTCCTCAAGAGTGCAGATGACTTATGGCAAAGCGTGACTATTACGAAGTATTGGGTGTTGAGCGAGGCACAAGCGAGGCGGACCTGAAAAAGGCCTACCGTCGCCTGGCGATGAAGCACCACCCGGACCGTAATCCCGATGACAAAGCGTCGGAAGAGATGTTCAAGGAGGCCAACGAGGCCTACGAAGTGCTGTCCGATTCCAGCAAACGTGCGGCGTACGACCAGTACGGCCACGCCGGTGTCGACCCAAGCATGGGTGGCGGCGGTGCCGGTTTCGGCGGCCAGAACTTCTCCGACATCTTTGGCGATGTCTTCAGTGACTTCTTCGGTGGCGGTCGCGGCGGTTCCCGTGGCGGCGCTCAGCGCGGCAGCGATTTGCGCTACACCCTGGAGCTGGACCTGGAAGAAGCGGTGCGCGGTACGACCGTGAATATCCGCGTTCCGACGCTGGTCAACTGCAAGCCTTGCGACGGCTCCGGTGCCAAGAAAGGTTCTGCGCCGGTGACTTGCCCGACTTGCGGCGGTATCGGCCAGGTGCGCATGCAACAAGGCTTCTTCTCGGTGCAGCAGACCTGCCCGCGTTGCCATGGCCAGGGCAAGATCATTTCCGATCCGTGCGATTCGTGCCACGGCGAAGGCCGTGTCGAAGAGTACAAGACCCTGTCGGTGAAAGTGCCGGCCGGTGTCGATACCGGTGACCGCATTCGCCTGTCCGGCGAAGGCGAGGCGGGTGCTCAGGGTGGTCCGACCGGCGACCTGTACGTGGTGATCAATGTGCGCGAGCACTCGATCTTCCAGCGTGACGGCAAGCACCTGTTCTGCGAAGTGCCGATCAGCTTCGTCGATGCGGCGCTGGGTGGCGAGCTGGAGATTCCGACCCTTGATGGCCGGGTCAAGCTGAAGATCCCCGAGGGGACCCAGACTGGCAAGCAGTTTCGCGTTCGCGGCAAGGGCGTCGCGCCGGTGCGTGGCGGCGGAGCCGGTGACCTGATGTGCCGTGTGGCGGTCGAGACTCCGGTCAATCTGAGCCGTCGCCAGCGCGAAATGCTCGAGGAGTTCCGTAGCTCCCTGGCGGACGACAACAGCCATTCGCCAAAAACCACCGGTTGGTTCGAAGGCGTGAAGCGCTTCTTCGGCGATTTGTAAGGAGACAGGCATGCGACGTATTGCAGTGATGGGCGCCGCCGGGCGCATGGGCAAGACCCTGATTGAAGCGGTGCAGCAAACCCCGGGTGCCGGTCTGACGGCGGCGGTGGATCGCCCTGACAGCACGCTGGTCGGCGCGGATGCCGGTGAGCTGGCTGCGCTGGGTCGCATCGGCGTACCGCTGTCCGGCGATCTGGATCGGGTGGTCGACGAGTTCGACGTGCTGATCGACTTTACGCACCCGACGGTAACCCTGAAGAATCTGGCTTTCTGCCGTAAGCACGGCAAGGCCATGATCATCGGTACCACTGGTTTCAGCGTTGAAGAAAAACAGCTGCTGGCGGAAGCGGGCAAGGACATTCCGATCGTCTTCGCGGCCAACTTCAGTGTCGGGGTCAACCTGTGCCTGAAGCTGCTCGACACGGCCGCTCGCGTATTGGGCGACGATGTCGATATCGAAATCACCGAAGCTCACCATCGGCATAAGGTCGATGCGCCGTCCGGCACTGCCGTGCGCATGGGTGAGGTGATTGCCGATGCGTTGGGTCGTGATCTGAAGAAAGTGGCGGTGTATGGCCGTGAAGGTCAGACCGGTGCTCGCGAGCGTGAGACCATCGGTTTCGCCACTGTGCGTGCCGGTGACATCGTCGGTGATCACACCGTGCTGTTTGCCGCCGACGGCGAGCGCGTCGAGATCACCCACAAGGCGTCCAGTCGCATGACGTTCGCCAAGGGCGCGGTACGTGCTGCGTTGTGGCTGGACGGGCGCGAGCCTGGCCTTTACGACATGCAAGACGTGCTCGATCTGCGTTAAGATGCACCCGAAATCGGGCTCGCGCACAGCGTTTGAGCCCGGTTTTGTTCCGCCAAGCGACGTCCTGTCGCATTCTCCAGCCTTTAAGGCTCATTGGCGGTAGACCAAAAAGGCCTTTTTCTGTAAGCTACAGCTTTAGTGTGTCCACTAAAAGCGCGCAGAATAATTCAGTGAAGAAGCGGGGTGACGTGTCCATACGTCACTCCGCTTTTTTACAACCTGCGATCGCCCTTTCAGGCTTTATTTACGGGAGGTCTTCTTGACTAAGCCAGCCATACTCGCCCTTGCTGATGGCAGCATTTTTCGCGGCGAAGCCATTGGAGCCGACGGTCAGACCGTTGGTGAGGTGGTGTTCAACACCGCAATGACCGGCTATCAGGAAATCCTTACCGATCCTTCCTACGCCCAACAGATCGTTACCCTGACTTACCCGCACATCGGCAACACCGGCACCACGCCGGAAGACGCCGAGTCGAACCGCGTCTGGTCTGCCGGCCTGGTCATCCGTGACCTGCCACTGGTTGCGAGCAACTGGCGTAACACGATGTCCCTGTCCGACTACCTGAAGGCCAACAATGTTGTGGCCATCGCCGGTATCGACACCCGCCGCCTGACGCGCATCCTGCGTGAAAAAGGCGCGCAGAACGGCTGCATCATGGCCGGTGACAACATTTCCGAAGCCGCCGCCATCGCCGCTGCCCAGGGTTTCCCTGGCCTCAAGGGCATGGACCTGGCGAAAGTCGTCAGCACCAAGGAAAGCTACGAGTGGCGCTCGACTGTCTGGGATCTGAAGACCGACAGCCACGCGACCATCGAAGCCTCCGAGCTGCCATACCACGTGGTTGCCTACGACTACGGCGTCAAGGTGAACATCCTGCGCATGCTGGTCGAGCGCGGCTGCCGCGTGACCGTGGTGCCGGCGCAAACCCCTGCTGCCGATGTACTGGCACTGAAGCCGGACGGCGTGTTCCTGTCCAACGGCCCTGGTGATCCGGAGCCATGCGACTACGCGATCCAGGCAATCAAGGATGTGCTGGAAACCGAGATCCCGGTCTTCGGTATCTGCCTCGGTCACCAACTGCTGGCCCTGGCCTCCGGCGCCAAGACCCTGAAAATGGGTCACGGCCACCACGGTGCCAACCACCCGGTCCAGGACCTGGACAGCGGTGTGGTGATGATCACCAGCCAGAACCACGGTTTTGCCGTAGACGAAGCGACCCTGCCAGCCAACGTTCGCGCGATCCACAAATCGCTGTTCGACGGCACCCTGCAAGGTATCGAGCGTACCGACAAGAGCGCCTTCAGCTTCCAGGGTCACCCTGAAGCCAGCCCTGGCCCGAACGACGTAGCGCCATTGTTCGATCGCTTCATCAACGAGATGGCCAAGCGACGCTGATCGCTCGCCTTGATGTAGCAAGGCTTGAGGGTGGTCCCGAGACCGGCGGCCCCCTCAAGTCACGGATTGAACAAGACGGCTTGCCGACTGACCTGCGGATTTGAGTGACAAACCCATGCCAAAACGTACAGACATTAAAAGCATCCTGATTCTTGGCGCTGGCCCGATCGTAATCGGCCAGGCCTGCGAATTCGACTACTCCGGCGCCCAGGCCTGCAAGGCCCTGCGCGAAGAGGGTTACCGCGTCATCCTGGTGAACTCCAACCCGGCCACCATCATGACCGACCCGGCCATGGCCGACGCCACCTACATCGAGCCGATCAAGTGGCAGACCGTTGCCAAGATCATCGAGAAAGAGCGTCCGGACGCGCTGCTGCCGACCATGGGTGGCCAGACCGCCCTGAACTGCGCCCTGGACCTGGAGCGCGAAGGCGTTCTGGAGAAGTTCGGCGTAGAGATGATCGGTGCCAACGCCGACACCATCGACAAGGCTGAAGACCGCTCGCGTTTCGACAAGGCCATGAAGTCCATCGGCCTGGCGTGCCCGCGTTCCGGTATCGCCCACAGCATGGAAGAGGCCAACGCGGTCCTCGAGAAGCTCGGCTTCCCGTGCATCATCCGTCCGTCCTTCACCATGGGCGGCACCGGTGGCGGTATCGCTTACAACCGTGAAGAGTTCGAAGAAATCTGCGCCCGTGGTCTGGACCTGTCGCCGACCAAGGAACTGCTGATCGACGAATCGCTGATCGGCTGGAAAGAGTACGAGATGGAAGTTGTCCGCGACAAAAAGGACAACTGCATCATCGTCTGCTCCATCGAAAACTTCGACCCGATGGGCGTGCACACCGGTGACTCGATCACCGTGGCTCCGGCACAGACCCTGACCGACAAGGAATACCAGATCCTGCGTAACGCCTCCCTGGCGGTACTGCGCGAGATCGGCGTTGAAACCGGCGGTTCCAACGTGCAGTTCGGTATCTGCCCGAACACCGGCCGCATGGTCGTGATCGAGATGAACCCGCGTGTATCGCGTTCCTCGGCACTGGCTTCGAAAGCCACCGGTTTCCCGATCGCCAAGGTCGCGGCCAAGCTGGCTGTGGGCTACACCCTCGACGAGCTGTCGAACGACATCACCGGCGGCAAGACCCCGGCGTCCTTCGAGCCGTCCATCGACTACGTCGTCACCAAGCTGCCGCGTTTTGCCTTCGAGAAATTCCCGAAAGCCGACGCCCGCCTGACCACTCAAATGAAGTCGGTCGGTGAAGTCATGGCCATCGGCCGTACCTTCCAGGAATCCCTGCAGAAAGCCCTGCGCGGTCTGGAAGTGGGTGTTTGCGGTCTGGACGAGAAAGTTGACCTGGCCAACCCGGAAAGCATGAGCGTGCTCAAGCGCGAGCTGACCGTGCCGGGCGCCGAGCGTATCTGGTATGTGGCGGACGCAATGCGCGCCGGCATGAGCGTCGAAGACATCTTCGGCATGACCATGATCGACCCTTGGTTCCTGGTGCAGATGGAAGATCTGATCAAGGAAGAAGAGAAGGTCAAGACTCTGGGTTTGTCGTCGATCGACAAAGACCTGATGTTCCGCCTCAAGCGCAAGGGCTTCTCCGACATGCGCCTGGCCAAGCTGCTGGGTGTGACCGAGAAGAGCCTGCGTGCTCACCGTCACAAGCTGGAAATCTTCCCGGTCTACAAGCGCGTCGACACCTGCGCCGCCGAGTTCGCCACGGATACTGCCTACCTGTACTCGACGTACGAGGAAGAGTGCGAAGCCGCGCCGTCGGGCCGCGACAAGATCATGATCCTGGGCGGCGGTCCTAACCGTATCGGCCAGGGTATCGAGTTCGACTACTGCTGCGTACACGCGGCACTGGCCCTGCGCGATGACGGGTACGAGACCATCATGGTCAACTGCAACCCGGAAACTGTTTCCACCGACTACGACACCTCCGATCGCCTGTACTTCGAGCCAGTGACCCTGGAAGACGTGCTGGAAATCGTCCGCGTCGAGAAGCCAAAAGGCGTGATCGTCCAGTACGGCGGCCAGACCCCGCTGAAACTGGCGCGTGCCCTGGAAGCTGCTGGCGTGCCGATCATCGGTACCAGCCCTGACGCCATCGACCGTGCCGAAGACCGTGAGCGCTTCCAGCAGATGGTCCAGCGCCTGAACCTGCGTCAGCCGCCAAACGCCACCGTGCGCAGCGAAGACGAAGCGATTCGTGCCGCCAGCAAGATCGGTTACCCGTTGGTGGTGCGCCCGTCCTACGTACTGGGCGGTCGTGCGATGGAAATCGTCTACGAAGAAGAAGAGCTCAAGCGCTACCTGCGTGAAGCGGTGCAAGTGTCCAACGACAGCCCGGTGCTGCTGGACCACTTCCTCAACTGCGCCATCGAGATGGACGTGGATGCGGTCTGCGACGGCAAGGACGTGGTGATCGGCGCGATCATGCAGCACATCGAACAGGCTGGCGTTCACTCCGGTGACTCCGCTTGCTCGCTGCCGCCGTACTCGCTGCCGGCGCACATCCAGGACGAGATGCGCGAACAGGTCAAGAAAATGGCCCTGGAACTGGGCGTGATCGGCCTGATGAACGTACAGTTGGCGTTGCAGGGCGACGACATCTACGTCATCGAAGTCAACCCGCGCGCTTCGCGTACCGTGCCGTTCGTGTCCAAGTGCATCGGTGTTTCCCTGGCAATGATCGCTGCGCGCGTGATGGCCGGTAAGACTCTGAAAGAAATCGGCTTCACCAAGGAAATCATTCCTAACTTCTACAGCGTGAAAGAGGCGGTGTTCCCATTCGCCAAATTCCCTGGCGTTGACCCGATCCTCGGCCCAGAGATGAAGTCCACCGGTGAAGTGATGGGCGTGGGCGACACCTTCGGTGAAGCGTTCGCCAAGGCCCAGATGGGCGCCAGCGAAGTGCTGCCGACCGGCGGTACTGCGTTCATCAGCGTGCGTGACGACGACAAGCCGCTGGTTGCGGGCGTGGCCCGTGATCTGATCAACTTGGGCTTCGAAGTGGTCGCTACCGCCGGTACTGCCAAGCTGATCGAGGCTGCAGGCCTGAAAGTACGCCGCGTGAACAAGGTGACCGAGGGTCGTCCGCACGTGGTCGACATGATCAAGAATGACGAAGTCACCCTGATCATCAACACCACCGAAGGCCGTCAGTCGATCGCTGATTCCTATTCCATTCGTCGCAACGCCCTGCAGCACAAGATCTACTGCACCACCACCATTGCTGCTGGCGAAGCTATCTGCGAAGCGCTGAAGTTCGGTCCCGAGAAGACCGTGCGCCGCTTGCAGGATCTACACGCAGGATTGAAGGCATGAGCATAACGAAGTACCCAATGACCGTTCAGGGCGCTCGCGCCCTGGAAGAAGAGCACACTCACCTGACCAAGGTCGTACGTCCGAAGCTGAGCCAGGACATCGGTACGGCCCGCGAGTTGGGTGACTTGAAGGAAAACGCCGAATACCACGCTGCTCGCGAGCAGCAGGGTATGGTCGAGGCGCGGATCCGTGACATCGAAGGCCGGATTCAGAACCAGGTCATCATCGACGTCACGACCATTCCTCACACTGGCAAGGTTATCTTCGGCACCACCGTCGAAATCGCCAACGTCGAGACTGATGAAAGCGTCACTTACCACATCGTGGGTGAGGATGAGGCTGACTTCAAACTTGGCAAGATTTCGGTCGGCTCGCCCCTGGCTCGTGCCTTGATCGGCAAGGAAGAGGGCGATGTGGTTGCGGTGAAAACGCCAAGTGGCGTTATCGAGTACGAGATTGTCGAAGTTCGTCACATCTGAAAGCCGGCGCCCGCTTCGTGCGGGCGCCATGCTTTGGCAGCTGACCCAGATGTTGTGGGTCGGCGGCTTGTGGCTGTTGCAAATCGGTCTGTTGCCGATGCTCGGGCGAATAGGCCTGGCGCCGCTGCTGATCGATGAAATCGCAGGCACGCTCAATGCGCTGGTAGTGGGATTCGCTACGGCGTGTGTGATTTTTCAGGCTTTGGTGCTGGTTAAGGCCGAGGGCCTTGTCAGTCTATGGCGAGATAATCGCGGACAACTGCTGTTGATGGCGCTGTATGCGTGCGCGATGTACTTCGCGGTGCGTTTCGGCTGGCCGGATGCGCTGCGTTGGCAGGCGTTCAGCTATCTTGTCCTGGGGTTTTCCGGGCTGGTGCTGGTGTTGCAGCCGGTGCCGGGATGGGGTGGCAGGGTGCGCGAAGCACACCCCTGACCCTTGCCATCACTTGAAACGATGGACGTTCGACAGCTGCTTGTTGACGCTGAAGTTCTTGCGGTAGATCAGTGCCATCTTGCCGATGACCTGGACCAGATCCGCTTTGCCTACCTTGCAGAGCTCTGCAATGGACGCCAGGCGCGATTCGCGATCGAGGATGTTGAGCTTGATCTTGATCAGCTCGTGATCCGCCAATGCGCGTTCGAGTTCGGCTAACACACCTTCAGTCAAACCATTGTCTGCCACAATCAGAACCGGTTTCAGATGGTGGCCAATGGATTTGTACTGTTTCTTCTGCTCTTGAGTGAGCGGCATAATCTGACCCTTTCGTCTGGATTCTGTAAAATGGCGGCCATTTTACCCGAGGGTTCGTGACTCCGCCCAACTAATCACGACCCTTATCATCGAGGTGCCCAATGGCGCGTTCCAAGACAAGCCTTGAGTGGCTGAAAAGACATGTCAATGATCCCTATGTGAAGCAGGCGCAGAAGGACGGCTACCGCTCGCGGGCGAGTTACAAGCTTCTGGAAATCCAGGAGAAGTACAAACTGATTCGTCCGGGCATGAGCGTTGTCGACCTGGGTGCTGCGCCCGGTGGCTGGTCGCAGGTTACCAGTCGGCTGATCGGTGGTCAGGGGCGTCTGATCGCCTCGGACATCCTGGAAATGGACAGCATTCCGGACGTAACTTTCATTCAGGGTGACTTCACCCAGGACGAAGTGCTCGCTCGGATCCTTGAGGCCGTGGGTAATTCGCAGGTGGACCTTGTGATTTCCGATATGGCCCCCAATATGAGTGGTACGCCTGAAGTGGACATGCCCAAAGCCATGTTCCTGTGTGAGCTGGCGCTTGATCTGGCGGAGCGGATACTCAAGCCTGGTGGTAATTTCGTGATCAAGATTTTTCAGGGTGAAGGTTTCGATGTTTACCTGAAGGACGCCCGTAAGAAATTCGACAAGATCCAGATGATCAAGCCGGATTCTTCTCGTGGCAGCTCTCGCGAGCAATACATGCTGGCTTGGGGCTATCGCGGTCGCAGTGAATAAAACGAGCTTTTTTGGCCGGGGCGATAGGTTTTTCGTATTTCGCCTCGCGTGCATAAGCGAATATTGTGTAGAAAGTGTTTCACAAAGGGTTACAGACGGCGCCTGCCAAGTTGTAGGTAATGTAGTAAGTTAGGCCGGTGAATATCATGCGAAGCGCGCGCCAGTAGCGGAGCTTGCTTCAGAGGGTAGTTAATTGAACGATATGGCAAAGAATCTGATCCTGTGGTTGATCATCGCGGCTGTCCTGGTGACGGTGATGAACAACTTCTCCAGCCCTAACGAGCCGCAGACCCTCAACTATTCCGACTTCATCCAGCAGGTCAAGGATGGCAAGGTCGAGCGCGTGGCGGTTGATGGCTACGTGATTACCGGCAAACGCAACGATGGCGACAGCTTCAAGACCATTCGCCCGGCGATCCAGGACAACGGCCTGATCGGCGACCTGGTGGATAACCACGTCGTGGTCGAAGGCAAGCAGCCTGAGCAGCAAAGCATCTGGACTCAACTCCTGGTCGCCAGCTTCCCGATCCTGGTGATCATTGCCGTATTCATGTTCTTCATGCGGCAGATGCAGGGCGGTGCCGGTGGCAAGGGCGGGCCGATGAGCTTCGGCAAGAGCAAGGCGCGCCTGCTCTCCGAGGATCAGGTTAAGACTACCCTGGCTGACGTTGCCGGTTGCGACGAGGCCAAGGAAGAAGTGGGTGAACTGGTCGAGTTCCTGCGCGATCCGGGCAAGTTCCAGCGCCTGGGTGGTCGCATTCCACGCGGCGTACTGATGGTCGGTCCTCCGGGTACCGGTAAAACCTTGCTGGCCAAGGCTATCGCCGGCGAAGCCAAGGTACCGTTCTTCACCATTTCCGGCTCCGACTTCGTCGAGATGTTCGTCGGCGTGGGTGCCAGCCGTGTTCGCGACATGTTCGAACAGGCCAAGAAACACGCGCCATGCATCATCTTCATCGACGAAATCGATGCGGTCGGTCGCCATCGTGGTGCCGGCATGGGTGGTGGTCACGACGAGCGCGAACAGACTCTCAACCAGTTGCTGGTCGAGATGGACGGCTTCGAAATGAACGACGGCATCATCGTGATTGCCGCGACCAACCGTCCTGACGTACTGGACCCTGCGCTGCTGCGTCCGGGTCGTTTCGACCGTCAGGTGGTGGTCGGTCTGCCGGACATCCGTGGCCGCGAACAGATTCTCAAGGTTCACATGCGTAAAGTGCCAATGGGCGACGACGTTGCCCCGGCCGTGATCGCACGTGGTACTCCTGGCTTCTCCGGTGCCGACCTGGCCAACCTGGTCAACGAAGCGTCGCTGTTCGCTGCCCGTGCCGGCAAGCGCATCGTCGAAATGAAAGAATTCGAACTGGCCAAAGACAAGATCATGATGGGCGCCGAGCGCAAATCCATGGTCATGTCCGAGAAAGAAAAGCAGAACACGGCTTATCACGAGGCGGGCCACGCCATTGTGGGGCGTGTCGTGCCTGAGCATGATCCGGTGTACAAGGTGTCGATCATTCCGCGCGGTCGAGCGCTGGGTGTGACCATGTTCCTGCCGGAAGAAGATCGTTACAGCCTGTCCAAGCGTGCGTTGATCAGCCAGATCTGCTCGCTGTACGGCGGTCGTATCGCTGAAGAAATGACCCTGGGCTTCGATGGCGTGACCACCGGTGCCTCCAACGACATCATGCGCGCCAGCCAGATTGCGCGGAACATGGTGACCAAGTGGGGTCTTTCGGAAAAGCTCGGCCCGTTGATGTATGCCGAAGAAGAGGGTGAAGTGTTCCTCGGTCGCGGCGGTGGCGGTCAGAGTGCAAGCTTCTCCGGTGAGACAGCCAAGCTGATCGACTCCGAAGTGCGCAGCATCATCGATCAGTGCTACGGCACGGCGAAACAGATCCTCACGGACAACCGTGACAAGCTCGACGCCATGGCCGATGCCTTGATGAAGTACGAAACCATCGATGCCGAGCAGATCGACGACATCATGGCGGGGCGTACGCCGCGCGAGCCGCGCGACTGGTCGGGTGGCACCGGTACCTCCGGCACCCCTCCGGTGGTGCAGGACGAGCGTCCGGAAACACCGATCGGCGGTCCTGCTGCTGACGTATAAGGTTTGAAATGACTTCTGTTCAGTCCTCGACCCGGTTGCCTTGCGGCAACCGGGTTCTTGATTTGGCCCAGACGCATGTCATGGGTATTCTCAATGTCACTCCTGATTCTTTCTCCGATGGTGGCCAATACAGCCAGCTCGACGCGGCCATGCGCCACGCCGAAGCCATGGTGGCGGCCGGCGCGACGCTGATCGATGTCGGTGGCGAATCCACCCGTCCCGGTGCCAGGGTCGTATCGCCGCTGGAAGAGCTGGAACGCGTGGCGCCCATTGTCGAGCGCATCAATCGCGAGCTGGATGTGATCATATCGGTCGATACCTCCACGCCAGCGGTCATGCGTGAAACTGCGCGCCTGGGCGCCGGGTTGATCAATGACGTGCGTTCATTGCGTCGCGATGGTGCACTGGATGCCGCAGCGGCCACCGGTCTGCCGGTTTGCCTGATGCATATGCTGGGCGAACCCGGCGATATGCAGGACAATCCGCAGTATCAGGACGTTACAAGGGAAGTCGGTGAGTTTCTCGCCGAGCGCATGGTTCAGTGTTCATTGGCGGGTATCCCGGCCGAGCGGATCATTCTTGATCCCGGCTTTGGCTTCGCCAAGACCTTGCAGCACAATCTGAGCTTGTTCAAACATATGGAAGCCCTGCATGCCCTGGGGCGGCCCCTGTTGGTCGGGGTTTCGCGAAAGAGCATGATTGGTCAGGCATTGAATCGTCCGGTCGGAGACCGGCTGTATGGCGGTTTGGCGCTCGCGGCGCTGGCTTCGGCGAAAGGTGCGCGTATATTGCGCGTCCATGATGTAGCCGAAACAGTGGATGTGGTGCGCATGATCGCCGCAGTGGAATCAGCCGAATAAGAATGATGGAGCACTTATGAGCAAAAAATATTTTGGCACCGATGGTATTCGTGGGCGTGTCGGGCAATACCCGATCACTCCTGATTTCATGCTCAAGCTCGGCTGGGCTGCCGGTATGGCGTTTCGCAAGATGGGCGCCTGCAAGGTACTGGTAGGCAAGGACACCCGGATCTCCGGCTACATGTTCGAGTCTGCGCTTGAGGCGGGGCTTACCTCCGCGGGTGCCGATGTGATGCTCCTCGGTCCGATGCCGACCCCGGCGATTGCCTACCTGACGCGTACCTTTCATGCCGAAGCAGGCATCGTCATCAGCGCCTCGCACAATCCGCACGATGACAATGGCATCAAGTTTTTCTCCGGCAAGGGCACCAAGCTTCCGGATGAAGTCGAGCTGATGATTGAAGAGTTGCTCGACACGCCAATGACTGTGGTGGAGTCGAGCAAGATCGGCAAAGTGTCGCGTATCAACGACGCCTCGGGCCGCTATATCGAATTCTGCAAGAGCAGCGTACCGACCGGCACCAGCTTCTCGGGCCTGAAGATCGTGATCGACTGCGCTCACGGTGCGACCTACAAAGTGGCGCCGAGCGTGTTTCGTGAGTTGGGTGCTGAAGTTGTGGTGCTCTCGGCTCAGCCCAACGGTCTGAACATCAACGACAACTGCGGTTCGACCCATATGGGGCCGCTGCAGGCTGCCGTCATTGCCGAGCATGCCGACCTGGGTATCGCCTTCGATGGTGATGGTGACCGGGTTCAGATGGTCGATCACACAGGTGCGGTGGTCGATGGTGACGAATTGCTGTTCATCATTGCCCGCGATCTGCATTTGCGCGACAAGCTGCAGGGCGGCGTGGTCGGAACCCTCATGAGCAACCTGGGGCTGGAACTGGCCCTGGCTGACCTGGGTATTCCATTCGTGCGTGCCAACGTCGGTGACCGCTATGTGATTGCCGAGCTGTTGGAGCGCAACTGGATCGTGGGTGGTGAAAACTCCGGGCACGTCGTGTGCTTCAGCCACACCACCACGGGTGATGCAATCATTGCCGCGCTGCAGGTGCTGATGGCACTGCGCACACGCGACGAAGGTCTGGCGCAATCGCGTCAGGCGCTGCGCAAATGCCCGCAGGTGCTGATCAATGTGCGTTTCGGTGGCGGTGCAAATCCCCTCGAGCATCCAGCGGTCAAAGAAGCCAGCGAACGCGTTACCAAGGCAATGGCAGGTCGTGGCCGGGTCCTGTTGCGCAAGTCCGGGACCGAGCCGCTGGTGCGTGTGATGGTCGAAGGCGAAGAGGAAACCCTGGTTCGCGGCTATGCCGAAGAGCTGGCAAAACTGGTTACTGAAGTTTCTGCCTGAATTCGGCTTGCCAGCCTTGATTGTGTTGGGTAACATCTGCGCCCACTTTGACCGACGAGGTACAGCATGCGTCGCCCTATGGTAGCTGGTAACTGGAAGATGCACGGTACCCGCGCCAGCGTCGCTGAGCTGATCAACGGCCTTCGTGACTTGGCCTTGCCGAGCGGTGTTGATGTCGCGGTATTCCCGCCTTTCCTGCATATCAATCAAGTGATTGATGGCCTGGAAGGAAAGTCGATTTCGGTCGGCGCGCAGAATTCTGCGGTGGAATCCGGACAAGGTGCGTTGACCGGTGAAGTTGCACCGAGTCAGTTGGTGGATGCAGGTTGTTCCCTGGTACTTGTCGGGCACTCCGAACGCCGCCAGATCATGGGCGAGCAGGACGCAGTGCTGATTCGCAAGTTCGCAGCGGCACAGGCATGTGGCTTGACTCCGGTGTTGTGCATAGGTGAAACCCTTGAGCAGCGCGAAGCCGGAAAAACTCTTGAGGTTGTCTCGCGTCAGCTTGGCAGTATCATTGAGGAGCTGGGTGTCGGTGCCTTTGCCAAGGCAGTGATCGCTTACGAGCCGGTCTGGGCCATTGGCACCGGGCTGACTGCAACGCCGCAACAGGCGCAGGATGTGCATGCAGCCATCCGCGCTCAGTTGGCGGCAGAGAATTCTGAAGTCGCACAAGGTGTGCGGCTTCTATACGGCGGCAGCGTGAAGGCGGCCAATGCGGTCGAACTGTTCGGCATGCCGGATATCGATGGGGGTCTCATTGGTGGGGCTTCCCTGAATGCAGATGAGTTCGGTGCGATTTGTCGCGCCGCGGGAAACTGAAAAAATGCTGGAAACAGTCGTAGTCGTTTTTCATCTGCTGGGTGCATTGGGCGTAGTTGCTCTGGTTTTGCTGCAGCAGGGTAAAGGTGCGGACGCTGGTGCGTCTTTCGGAGCAGGTGCTTCAAATACTGTGTTCGGAAGCCAAGGTTCCTCTACCTTTCTTAGTAAGTTTACTGCTATACTTGCCGCAGGTTTTTTCATAACCAGCTTGGGGTTAGGTTACTTTGCTAAAGAGAAGGCTCACCAGCTGACTCAAGTAGGTCTGCCAAACCCAGCGGTACTGGAAGTTCCAAAGCAACAACCGGCTTCTGATGATGTCCCGGTGCTTCAAGAGCAAAAGTCGGCTACTCCAGCGACTGACGTGCCTCCAGCTCAAGAGCAGAAGTAAGAAGGGTTTCAAACGTAGTATTGCCGAGGTGGTGGAATTGGTAGACACGCAACCTTGAGGTGGTTGTGCCCATAGGGTGTAGGGGTTCGAGTCCCCTTCTCGGTACCAATTAGTCAGGAGAGCCCGCTGTTGCGGGCTTTCTTGCAGGTGGAAGGTTACATTGACCCTGTAGGGGATCGGTCGTATACTTCCGCCCCAGCTTTGTCGCGGGGTGGAGCAGTCTGGTAGCTCGTCGGGCTCATAACCCGAAGGTCGTCGGTTCAAATCCGGCCCCCGCAACCAGTTTAAGGAGCCCCTTTTCAGGGGCTTTTTGTTAGCTGGACACTTTCTACGCCGCTGTTCGACGGCGTTTCAAGGATGGGCGTTTCGCCCATTTTTTTATTTTGCATAGCATGCACATACATGCACTAGGGGGTTCAGGTGTCGAGCAAGCTAGAAGAGTTGCAGGCCTTGCTGGCCCCGGTGGTCGTGGCCCTAGGCTATGAATGCTGGGGTATCGAGTTTTCGGCTCAGGGTCGTCACTCGATGTTGCGCGTTTATATCGATAAAGAGGGCGGCGTGCTGGTGGATGATTGTGCCATCGTCAGCCGTCAGATCAGCGGTGTGCTGGATGTTGAAGATCCAATCACCGTTGAGTACACCCTTGAAGTTTCCTCGCCTGGCATGGAACGCCCTCTGTTCACTCTTGAGCAGTTTGCAAAATTTGCCGGTGAACAAGTGAAGATCAAGCTGCGCTCGCCTTTTGAAGGACGACGCAACTTTCAGGGCCTTCTGCGCGGCGTAGAAGAGCAGGATGTCGTGGTGCAGGTAGAAGACCATGAGTTCCTGTTGCCGATCGATATGATCGACAAGGCCAACATTATTCCCAGTTTTGACTGAGGCGTGCCAGATACTGCGGATCCCGCGGATCCAATGGCTTGCGAAAGGCGAGGCGTACGATGAGCAAAGAAGTACTGCTGGTTGTTGAGTCGGTATCCAACGAAAAGGGTGTACCGGCAAACGTTATTTTTGAAGCGCTGGAGCTGGCCTTGGCCACTGCGACCAAAAAGCGTTTCGAAGACGAAGTTGATCTGCGTGTGGAAATCAATCGCCACACCGGTGCCTACGAGACTTTCCGTCGCTGGACGGTCGTCGAGGAAGCAGACTTGGACGATCCGGCCATCGAAACCTGGCCGAGCAAGGTTGCTGAAACGCATCCTGGCGCCAAGGTCGGTGACGTCGTCGAAGAGAAAATCGAGTCCATCGAATTCGGGCGCATTGCTGCACAGACTGCCAAGCAAGTCATCGTGCAGAAAGTTCGCGAAGCCGAGCGCGCTCAGGTTGTAGACGCTTATCGCGAGCGCCTGGGTGAAATCATCTCCGGCACCGTGAAAAAAGTAACCCGCGACAACGTGATCGTTGATCTGGGCAACAACGCTGAAGCGTTGCTGGCCCGTGAAGACATCATTTCTCGCGAAACTTTCCGGGTTGGCGTGCGTCTGCGTGCGCTGCTCAAGGAAATCCGCACCGAGAACCGCGGCCCGCAGCTGATCCTGTCGCGTACCGCGCCGGAAATGCTGATCGAGTTGTTCCGCATCGAAGTGCCGGAAATTGCCGAAGGCCTGATCGAAGTGATGGCTGCGTCCCGTGATCCGGGATCCCGCGCCAAGATCGCCGTCCGCTCCAAGGACAAACGCATCGACCCGCAGGGCGCTTGCATCGGTATGCGCGGTTCGCGCGTCCAGGCAGTGTCGGGTGAGTTGGGCGGTGAGCGTGTTGACATCGTTCTGTGGGACGACAACCCGGCTCAGTTCGTGATCAACGCCATGTCCCCGGCCGAGGTTGCGGCAATTATCGTTGACGAAGATGCCCACGCAATGGACATCGCCGTTGGCGCAGACAATCTGGCTCAGGCCATCGGTCGCGGTGGTCAGAACGTGCGTCTGGCCAGCCAGTTGACTGGCTGGACCCTGAACGTGATGACCGAATCGGACATCCAGGCTAAGCAGCAAGCAGAAACCGGCGACATCCTGCGCAACTTCATCGACGAGCTGGAAGTCGACGAAGACCTGGCGCAGGTGCTGGTAGATGAAGGCTTCACCAGCCTGGAAGAGATTGCCTACGTACCGTTGGAAGAAATGCTCAACATCGACGGCTTTGACGAGGAAACCGTCAACGAGCTTCGCGCTCGTGCCAAGGATCGTTTGTTGACCAAAGCCATCGCTACTGAGGAAAAGCTGGCAGACGCCCATCCGGCCGAAGACCTGCTCTCGCTTGAGGGTATGGACAAGGATTTGGCGATGGAACTGGCGGTGCGCGGCGTAATTACCCGCGAAGACCTGGCCGAGCAGTCTATTGACGACCTGCTCGACATCGACGGCATTGACGATGATCGTGCCGGCAAGTTGATCATGGCCGCCCGAGCCCACTGGTTCGAGTAATTAGGCGCGGCCTGAGGAGAGAAGTGCATGACGCAAGTCACGGTGAAACAACTGGCCGATGAGGTCAAAACACCGGTAGAGCGCCTGTTGCAGCAGATGCGTGAGGCAGGTCTGCCGCACACCGCCGCCGAAGAAAGTGTGACTGACAGTGAGAAGCAATCGTTGCTGACTCACTTGAAAAGCAGCCACAAGGCGAAAGTGGAAGAACCACGCAAGATTACGCTGCAGCGTAAAACCACCAGCACCCTGCGTGTTGCTGGCAGCAAAAGCATCAGCGTTGAAGTACGCAAGAAAAAAGTCTTCGTACAGCGCAGCCCGGAAGAAATCGAAGCCGAGCGCAAGCGTGAACTGGATGAACGTCGCGCAGTAGAAAATGCTGCACGTCAGAAGGCTGAAGAAGAAGCCAAGCGTCGCGCCGAAGAAGAAGCGCGTCGCCAGCCTGCTGCTGCGTCGACCGCTCCAGCCGAACCTGTTGCAGCGCCTGCTGCGGTAGCCGAGCCAGTGCGCGAAAGCGCACCGGTCGTGGCAGCCGCTCCGGCTCCAGCAGCAGACGCTCGCAAGCGCGATGAACAGCGTCGTCCGGACAAACCACGTGCCGATGACAACAATCGTCGCGGCAGCGGCGATGGCGAGCGCAAAAACGCTCCGCATCGTGCTTCGGTCAAGGAAAAGGCGCCTGCTCCACGCGTTGCCCCACGTACTACCGACGAAGAAAGCGATGGCTTCCGTCGTGGTGGTCGCGGCAAGGCCAAGCTGAAGAAGCGCAACGCCCACGGTTTCCAGAGCCCAACCGGCCCTGTCGTGCGCGAAGTGAAGATCGGCGAGACCATCACTGTTGGCGATCTCGCTCAGCAGATGTCGGTCAAGGCTGCTGAAATCATCAAGTTCATGTTCAAACTGGGTACTCCAGCGACCATCAACCAGGTACTGGACCAGGAAACTGCCCAGTTGGTTGCTGAAGAACTGGGCCACAAAGTGACCCTGGTCAGCGACACCGCCCTGGAAGATTCCCTGGCCGAGTCCCTGAAGTTTGAAGGCGAGGCCGTTTCCCGTGCACCAGTCGTGACCGTAATGGGCCACGTTGACCACGGTAAGACTTCCCTGCTCGACTACATCCGTCGTGCCAAGGTTGCTGCTGGCGAAGCCGGTGGCATCACCCAGCACATCGGTGCGTACCACGTTGAAACCGACCGTGGCATGGTGACGTTCCTCGACACCCCTGGTCACGCTGCGTTTACCGCAATGCGTGCCCGTGGTGCCAAGGCGACCGACATCGTGATCCTGGTGGTTGCAGCGGACGACGGCGTAATGCCGCAGACCATTGAAGCTGTCCAGCACGCAGTAGCGGCCGGTGTTCCACTGGTTGTTGCAGTGAACAAGATCGACAAGCCGGGCGCTGATCTCGATCGCATCCGTAGCGAACTGTCGGTACACGGTGTGACCTCGGAAGAGTGGGGTGGCGACACTCCATTCGTACCGGTTTCGGCGAAGATGGGTACCGGTGTCGACGAACTGCTCGAAGCCGTACTGCTGCAAGCCGAAGTCCTGGAACTGACTGCAACGCCATCGGCTCCTGGCCGTGGTGTGGTGGTTGAGTCCCGTCTGGACAAGGGCCGTGGCCCGGTGGCTACCGTTCTGGTTCAAGACGGTACCCTGCGCCAGGGCGACATGGTCCTGGTCGGTTCGAACTATGGCCGTGTACGTGCCATGCTCGACGAGAACGGCAAGCCAATCAAGGAAGCCGGTCCGGCCATCCCTGTCGAGATCCTCGGCCTGGACGGTACCCCGGACGCTGGCGACGAGATGAGCGTGGTTGCCGACGAGAAGAAAGCCCGTGAAGTGGCTCTGTTCCGTCAAGGCAAGTTCCGCGAAGTCAAACTGGCTCGTGCTCACGCCGGCAAGCTGGAAAACATCTTCGAAAACATGGGCCAGGAAGAGAAGAAGACGCTCAACATCGTCCTCAAATCCGACGTCCGTGGATCGCTGGAAGCGTTGAACGGTGCCTTGAACGGCCTGGGCAACGACGAAGTGCAAGTGCGTGTAGTGGGTGGCGGTGTCGGTGGTATCACCGAGTCCGACGCCAACCTGGCACTGGCCTCCAACGCTGTACTGTTCGGCTTCAACGTGCGTGCCGATGCCGGCGCGCGCAAGATCGTCGAGCAGGAAGGTCTGGATATGCGTTACTACAACGTGATCTACGACATCATCGAAGACGTCAAGAAAGCCCTGACCGGTATGCTCGGCAGCGATGTTCGCGAGAACATCCTGGGTATCGCCGAAGTGCGTGACGTGTTCCGTTCGCCGAAGTTTGGCGCGATCGCCGGTTGCATGGTTGTCGAAGGTGTCGTTCACCGTAACCGTCCGATCCGTGTACTGCGTGAAGACATCGTTATCTTCGAAGGCGAGCTGGAATCCCTGCGCCGCTTCAAGGATGACGCTTCCGAAGTACGTGCCGGCATGGAATGCGGTATCGGCGTGAAGAGCTACAACGACGTTAAAGTCGGTGACAAGATCGAAGTCTTCGAGAAGGTGCAGGTTGCTCGCAGCCTCTAATTCGCGCACTTCAAGAGCCGTGACGGCTAGCCGCATGCAAGTGCGCAACTCGTCACCAGGACTCTAAACGCAACGCCCGGTCTGGCTTTTGTCAGGCCGGGCGTTTGCCGCTTTCAGACCTTGCGGGTTTCACCGTGGGGCAGTAACAGGTAACAAGACATGGCAAAAGAATATAGCCGTACCCAACGTATCGGCGATCAGATGCAGCGCGAGCTGGCACAACTGATCCGTCGTGAAGTCAAAGACCCGCGCGTCGGCCTGGTCACCATTACCGCTGTGGAAGTCAGCCGTGACGTCGGTCACGCGAAGATCTTCATCACCGTGATGGGGCAGGACAGCGCCGAAGAAATTGCACAAAGCATCAAGGTGCTCAACTCTGCCGCCGGTTTCCTGCGCATGCAGCTGGCTCGCGAGATGAAGCTGCGCAGCGTTCCACAGCTGCACTTCCACTACGACGAAAGCGTCGTGCGTGGTGCGCATCTGTCGGCATTGATCGAGCGCGCAGTGGCTGAAGACAATCAGCATCCGGTTGCGGCAGAAGCCGAAGACACCAAGGAGTAATCGGTGGCTCAGGTCAAACGTATCCGTCGTAACGTCAGCGGCATTATTCTTCTCGACAAGCCGCTGGGGTTCACCTCCAACGCGGCCTTGCAGAAGGTTCGCTGGTTGCTGAACGCCGAGAAGGCCGGTCATACCGGCAGTCTCGACCCGCTGGCCTCCGGCGTGTTGCCGCTGTGCTTCGGCGAGGCCACCAAGTTCTCGCAATACCTGCTCGATTCCGACAAGGGTTATGAAACCCTCGCGCAACTGGGCAAGACCACCACCACGGCGGATGCCGAAGGTGAAGTTTTGCAGGAGCGTCCGGTGACCGTTGGTCGCACCGATATCGAAGCTGTGCTGCCGAAATTTCGTGGGCAAATCAGTCAGATACCGCCGATGTACTCGGCACTCAAGCGCGATGGCCAGCCGCTGTACAAGCTGGCGCGTGCAGGCGAAGTAGTGGAGCGCGAACCGCGTTCTGTTACTATTACGCGCTTGGAATTGCTGGCCTTCGAAGGCGATACTGCGCGGCTGTCGGTGGATTGCACTAAAGGCACCTATATCCGTACCCTGGTGGAGGATATCGGTGAGCAACTCGGTTGTGGCGCTTACGTTGCAGAACTGCGACGTACCCAGGCCGGGCCATTCACCCTGGCGCAGACGGTAACCCTGGAAGAGCTGGAAGCGGTACATGCCGAAGGCGGCAACGAAGCGGTCGATCGCTTCCTGATGCCATCGGACAGCGGCCTGCTGGATTGGCCACTGTTGCAGTTCTCCGAAGCGAGCGCGTTCTACTGGCTCAACGGCCAGCCGGTACGTGCCCCGGATGCTCCGAAGTTCGGCATGGTGCGGGTACAGGATCACAATGGTCGCTTCATCGGTATCGGTGAAGTGAGCGAAGACGGGCGCATCGCGCCGCGTCGTTTGATTCGGTCAGAATGACCGGAACCGGCCTGTGTAACAGCAGGTCGGCGAGTGTGGCTGTTAACAGGCACGGTCACGACTCATTTATAGATACAGGGATTTGTCCCTGGCCTGTTGAAACTGTTTTTCTGAAACAGTTTCCTGATAAAAGGATTGCCTCATGGCTCTCGACGTTCAAGAAAAAGCTCAAATCGTTGCTGACTACCAGCAAGCCGTTGGTGACACTGGTTCGCCAGAAGTGCAAGTTGCACTGCTGACCCACAACATCAACAAGCTGCAAGGTCACTTCAAGGCCAACGGTAAAGATCACCACTCCCGTCGTGGTCTGATCCGCATGGTAAACCAGCGTCGTAAGCTGCTGGACTACCTGAAAGGCAAGGACGTGAGCCGTTACAGCGCTCTGATCGCTCGCCTGGGTCTGCGTCGCTAATAAGCGATTGCGCTAGAGGTTGGTTGTCTGTCGTGCATCAGCGGGTTTCCCGCTGGTGCATGGCAGGCTCCCAGCCTCAAGTTTTATCTGGATACCTGCTTTACCTGAGTAGCACCTGGACAATTGTGTCGGGCCGATTCCCGGCGTTGCCCAAGAATTTCGCAAGAAACCAGTTCCCCAAGAGCCACAAAGAAGGTAGGACACCGTGAACCCGGTAATCAAAAAATTCCAGTTCGGTCAGTCGACCGTTACCCTCGAGACTGGCCGTATCGCCCGTCAGGCCTCCGGCGCAGTATTGGTCACCGTTGACGACGACGTCAGCGTATTGGTGACCGTAGTCGGTGCCAAGCAAGCCGATCCAGGCAAGGGCTTCTTCCCTCTGTCTGTTCACTACCAGGAAAAGACTTACGCTGCCGGCAAGATCCCTGGCGGTTTCTTCAAGCGTGAAGGCCGTCCTTCCGAGAAAGAAACCCTGACTTCCCGACTGATCGACCGTCCGATCCGTCCGCTGTTCCCTGAAGGTTTCATGAACGAAGTGCAGGTTGTCTGCACCGTCGTTTCCACCAGCAAGAAGACCGATCCGGACATCGCTGCGATGATCGGTACCTCGGCTGCGCTGGCCATCTCCGGCATTCCTTTCGATGGCCCGATCGGCGCCGCTCGCGTTGCTTTCCACGAAAGCACCGGCTACCTGCTGAACCCGACTTACGAGCAGCAAGCTGCTTCGAGCCTGGACATGGTCGTTGCCGGTACTTCGGACGCCGTGCTGATGGTTGAATCGGAAGCCAAGGAGCTGACCGAAGACCAGATGCTGGGCGCGGTACTGTTTGCTCACGACGAGTTCCAGGTTGTGATCAACGCCGTTAAAGAACTGGCCGCCGAAGCTGCCAAGCCAACCTGGACCTGGGCTCCTGCGCCAGAAGCCACCGAACTGCTGGGCGCTATCCGTGCCGAGTTCGGCGAAGCGATCTCCCAGGCCTACACCATCACCGTCAAGGCCGACCGTTACGCTCGCCTGGGCGAGCTGAAGGATCAGGTCGTTGCCAAGCTGTCCGGTGAAGAAGGCCAGCCTTCGTCCAGCGAAGTCAAAGCGGCTTTCGGCGAAATCGAATACCGCACCGTTCGCGAAAACATCGTTAACGGCAAGCCACGTATCGACGGCCGCGACACCAAGACCGTACGTCCGTTGAACATCGAAGTCGGTGTTCTGCCAAAGACCCACGGTTCGGCTCTGTTCACCCGTGGTGAAACCCAGGCTCTGGTAGTCGCGACACTGGGCACCGCCCGTGACGCGCAACTGCTGGACACCCTGGAAGGCGAGAAAAAAGACCCGTTCATGCTGCACTACAACTTCCCTCCGTTCTCGGTGGGCGAGTGTGGTCGCATGGGTGGTGCTGGTCGTCGTGAAATCGGTCACGGCCGTCTGGCCCGTCGTTCGGTTTCGGCCATGCTGCCTGCCGCCGACGTGTTCCCGTACACCATCCGCGTGGTTTCGGAAATCACCGAATCCAACGGTTCGAGCTCCATGGCTTCCGTTTGCGGCGCTTCCCTGGCCCTGATGGACGCTGGTGTGCCGATGAAGGCGCCGGTTGCCGGTATCGCCATGGGTCTGGTTAAAGAAGGCGAGAAATTCGCCGTCCTGACCGACATCCTGGGTGACGAAGACCACCTGGGCGACATGGACTTCAAGGTAGCCGGTACCGCCAAGGGCGTCACCGCGCTGCAGATGGACATCAAGATCAAGGGCATCACCGAAGAGATCATGGAGATCGCCCTGGGCCAAGCCCTGGAAGCGCGCCTGAACATCCTCGGCCAGATGAACCAGATCATCGGCCAGTCGCGTACCGAACTGTCGGCCAACGCTCCGACCATGATCGCGATGAAGATCGACACCGACAAAATCCGTGATGTCATTGGTAAAGGCGGCGCGACCATTCGTGCGATCTGTGAAGAAACCAAGGCTTCGATCGACATCGAAGACGACGGTTCGATCAAGATCTTCGGCGAAACCAAGGAAGCTGCTGAAGCTGCTCGTCAGCGCGTTCTGGGCATCACCGCTGAAGCCGAGATCGGCAAGATCTACGTCGGCAAGGTTGAGCGCATCGTCGACTTCGGCGCATTCGTCAACATCCTGCCGGGCAAGGACGGTCTGGTTCACATCTCCATGCTGAGCGACGCTCGCGTCGAGAAAGTGACCGACATCCTGAAAGAAGGCCAGGAAGTGGAAGTGCTGGTACTGGACGTGGACAACCGCGGCCGTATCAAGCTGTCCATCAAAGACGTGGCAGCAGCCAAGGCTTCGGGCGTTTAATCACGCCTCACGCCTGACCGCTTCAGCGTTGTAAAAAATGCCCCGCAGTGAAAGCTGTGGGGCATTTTTTTGTCTGCAGGAAATTGAGACGTTCCGGAAGTTGCCTGCCCCTGAAGTCAGTGCTAGGTTTAGCCCACCGCCCGTGTAGCTCAGCCGGTAGAGCAGCGCACTCGTAACGCGAAGGTCGCAGGTTCGATTCCTGTCTCGGGCACCAGCAAGACTTGTTTTCAGATGATCCCGAATGGTTCTGAAGGCCAGATAAACCGTGCTTCATACGGTTTTTTTGCGTCAGAGAGATCCTTGATGATCCAGATCCATCTTCCATTCCCCAGATCAACGAGAACGCCATGACCGTAAAAGAATTGAGCCAGCAAGCCAGACACGAAGAAGCCCTCAAGAAGTACGCGCTGGACGCGTCCGGATTGATGGACGAGATCAAGGACTTGAGTCCGGATGATCAGAAGGACCAGATTCAATGGGCCTTCGAGGATGAAGCCGAAGCCCAGGGCTTGCAGCCGTGGGAGTTGACCCTCAA
The DNA here is from genome assembly GCF_009764265.1 of Pseudomonas sp. PB101. Classification (GTDB taxonomy): domain Bacteria; phylum Pseudomonadota; class Gammaproteobacteria; order Pseudomonadales; family Pseudomonadaceae; genus Aquipseudomonas. The sequence goes on along the minus strand of NZ_RWIR01000069.1, from coordinate 200 downwards.
GTACACGAGCACTCCAGAAGAGTACGAGGCCAAGCGCCTGGAGCTGCACCGGGAGGCTGCCGAAGTGTTGGGCGTCGAGTGGGAAGAGTACTGCGAGATGAACAATCTGGTGGTTTGAGCAACCTGCCTGCCAACCCGCTTTTGTAGGAGCCCGGCTTGCCGGCGATGGCGATCTCAAGGACGCTATCGCCGGCAAGCCG